>CP070672.1:2113503-2116461 GCA_020351895.1 Thermoplasmata archaeon | reverse complement strand
TCCCTTGAGAAAGTCGACACAAAAAAGGTTAAAAAGGAAAAGTAGCCTCGTATTGAGAAAAATAATAGTTATATATAACCATTTATGAGTGTCTTAATATGGATTCAGAACCTAATATGGAAAAAGTTGAAAAAAAATTTGCACCAAAACAGATTCGCATTCATACCAAAGACCTTGTGGTGAGATTCGGTTCTATTGTGGCACTCAACTCATTTTCCGTTGGCGTTCCAGAGGGTATTGTAGGCCTACTAGGCCCAAACGGTGCAGGAAAAAGTACATTCATAAAAGCTGTTCTGGGTCTTGTTAATGCTGAAAAAGGTACAATAAGTATTGATGGTCTTAATCCCAGAAGGGATACCACCGCAGTTCGGGACATGGTAGGCTACTTACCTGAACACGATTGCCTAATAAACTACCTGAATGCGGTAGAGCTCGTATCATATATGGGGCAAATTTCAGGAATGTCTTCAAATGATGCGATACAGAGAACTCACGAAGTTTTGGACTTCGTGGGTGTGGGCGAGGAACGGTATAGGATAATCTCATCCTATTCCACAGGTATGAAACAAAAGGTCAAACTTGCCCAGGCCATTGTGCATGACCCCAAGATACTCTTTCTCGACGAACCCACAAACGGCATGGACCCTCAGGGCAGAGAAGAGATGCTGGAGCTGATAAAAAAGATCGGAGCCTCTGGTAAAACCATACTTGTATCCTCCCACATCCTTAAAGAAGTTGAGAAGGTAGGTGAGCATGTTATCATTATCAATGATGGTGCACTGATAAAACAAGGTCCCATAAAAACATTAATGATCGGTGAGAAGAACATTTTCAGAATAAAGATCAGGGGCTCGCAGGAAGGTATATTTGGATTTAAAAAGGCATTAGAGGAACAATTTGATGTGATTTCCACTGAGGGTGAAGAGGGTCAGCAAACATTGGTCTTCAAGGCCAAGGGGGACGAAAGCAAGGTCTTTGCCTTGGCATCCGAGAAAAGCATACAGATTCGGGATTTTGGACCGGCCACCCGCACCCTTGAGGATATCTTTATCGAGGCATTCAAAAAAGGAGGGGCATAACTTGGGTATAACCCCCATTGAGTACAGACCATGGGATGGGAAAAGGACCGAATATTACCGCAGGTTCCTGGTGATCTCTAAGAACGTCTTCGGACAAAAATTGAAATCCAAATGGATCCTGGCCATTCTTATAATAGGAATAATCTTAACCCACGTATTTTCCATAATATTCATGACCATATTGCCACATGAGAAACTGAACCCCGAGATGATGGTGGGAGATGATCCTGAAGATACACAAGAAGAGGGACCTAAGGAAGCAGGCGGCAATTTTAGGTTCCTGGGGATAGTAACCTTAAATGGCTCGCTTTTTTTAGAGGGGGATGTTTACGGGTTTGGTACTTTGGTTGGATTCGGAGATACTTTCTCGGGTATGGTACCAACAGATTCGGGGTTCATCTTGATCACCGGAACTATCTTGCTCGATGGCGAACTGAATCTCCTAGGTGGTGTATCTGGGATGGGATATCTTGAGGGGGACTACACAGTATTTGGATCCGATATTTCCCAGATCAATGCTCCTTTTGTCCTAGAAGGAACAATGAGATTAAATGATACGGAACCCAATGCGGGTCTTTTGGACCTTGATGGGAATCTAATGGGAGAAGGAAACATAACCGGAGATGGTACAATAATCTCTAATACAACTTTTACTCAGAACGGGATGATTTTTTTAAATGGAACCATGGTACTTTCAGGTAAACTGGAGATAGCAGGTAATTTAACGGGAAACGGAATGATAAGTGGGGACCTATTTGCATCGGGTTTTAAATTATCTCAGGAAGAACCTGACCAGGAAGATGAAGTCGTGATCAATGAAAGAGGTGGTGGATATCTCACAAGCGGTCTTTTGGTGATCTTCACCATTTTACTTGTATCCCTTGTATGTTCAGATCTTATTGCTTCGGACCTTGGGGACAATTCCTTTATCCTGTTCTTTTCCAGGCCAATAAAAACCTTTGATTATCTTGCAGGCAAGATCGTGGGAGCTTTATGGTTACTTGGATTATTCTGCTTCCTTCCCCTTATCATTTTCTGCATAGCTGTCATGGGTACCCAAAGCGGAAGTGATTATGGAACTAGCCTGAATGTGCTTGGCTCCACTATTTTGGCAGGGTTGCTCACTTCATTCATTTTCATCCCCTATGGCATATTCATATCATCCATGACCAAAAGAAAGTCGTATGCCACAATAGGGATCTTCATGTCATTATTCGTTCTGACCATAATAGGCACGATATTCTCTAACTTCGATAAAAACTGGATCCTAATTGATCCTACCCGTATGCTCAATTATTCATATGCTGTGCTGTATGGCTTTTCAATACCCGAGGGAATAAACGGTACACTCCATGGTGCAATATTATTCCTCTTCATGGTCGTCCCGTTGATACTGGTCTATCTGAGAATACATCTCAAGGGGGTGGGAAAGTAACTGCTCCCATAATTTCCGCAAGGGGTGTTTCAAAGTGGTATGGCCAGGTCATAGGATTGAATTACTTTAACTTGGATGTGATGCCCGGTATCACAGGTATTGTGGGTCCCAACGGTGCTGGGAAATCCACTTTCTTCAAGCTCGTAACAGGCATGATCAGAGCCAATGTGGGTGAGCTGCAGGTTCTCGGCCAGAAACCGTGGATGAACACACAAATGCATGCAAAACTGGGCCTGTGCCCGGATTTTGACAACCTCTCGGATGATATGACAGGTAAGGAATTCCTGAAACTTTCAGGAGGGCTTCACGCCATGTCCGGAACCCCTTTGGACAAACGAATTTCTGAGGTTTCAGAAATCGTTGGCATGACAAATGCTATAGGACGAAAGATAGGAGGCTACAGCAAGGGGATGAGGCAGAGGATAAAAATAGCAGGGACCATTT
>CP070672.1:2109707-2113403 GCA_020351895.1 Thermoplasmata archaeon | reverse complement strand
CATCTCGTATCTGGATGTAATCTAAACCAGGCTCGATAACTGTGACATCAGTAGAAGCAAAATATACACCATCATTCAAAGTTATCGTTATTGTACCCCAATTCGTATCGCTACATGTTATTGTTGAGGAGGCTCCTGGTGAGGAAACATCCACTATACTTGGATCACCGCTTACCCATGTGGCTGTTGCAGGTATGTCACTTAGGTAACCGGCTGTAGAGTTGTACATGGCACCATAAAAAGTGGTAATATGACCCAATGGATAGCTTTGATAGTTCCCAGGATCACACAGATTATTCCCACCTCCACCAGAAGCATCTCGAATAAGAATATAATCCACTGTGGGCTCCAAGACAGTGACCTGTGTGGTGTTAATATTGCCCTCATCATCTTCTAAGATAATCATGGCCATTCCCCAATTCGAATTATCGCAAGTTATAGTAGACGAGCTTCCAGGTGATGTTAAGGTCACGACACTGGGATTGATGCTATTCCATGTCGAAGTTGCAGGAACGTCTCCAAGGTGACCCAATGTGTAATTGTACTTTGCTCCATAAAATGTGATGACATGACCAACAGGATAGCTTGGATAATTGGCAGGCTCGCAAAGACTTTTTCCCCCTCCACCAGGAGCATCTCTTATTTGAATATAGTCCACAACAGGTGGAGGGCCAGGGCTGACTGTTATGGTTCTTGGTGCCTTATTGTTGTTCTCGTTTTCCGGCTCGGAAATGGAATCACCAGGATCCACAACAACGACGATCTCATTATCTCCGGCTTGACCTGTTGTGTCCCAGTTTACCTGCACTATAGATGAGCCCCCACTCACGATTACACCTGCGTTCTGCTCTGCCCCAATTTGGGAACCACCCATAGCAGGGTCTCCATCGTAGAATCTGACAAGAACATCGGATGGGGTGGTTATTGTCCCTACATTATGGACTTCAGCATAAATTGTGATGATTTCATTCTCATTCGGGGTGGGATCAGAAAATGAGATATCGACTGGTGTGACTGCCAGGTCAACCTTTGAAGATAGGGCCGATAGGTTTAAGGAGACCGATTGTAACACCTCTTTTGTACTGTCGGCTTGTACAAATACACAGGCACCTAATTTGTTTTTATCCCAACTAGGATCAAGACTGAATGATTTGGTGAACTCGAGATTGTCCTCTTTGTTGAGGGTGATGGATTCTTCAGGTAGGTTTTCTACAACCGTAAATCTCAATCTATATTCGTAGGAAGTATAATAGCTATAGTTATGGTCTTCGTATACCACAAATCTGGCTTTAAGATTGGAAAGACTCGGTGGTATGTCATCAATTGCCGTGATATTTGCTGTAATCGATCCTGTTGAGGCACCAAGGCTGCCTGTGAGCGTTATCGTCACTAAACTGAAAGCAGGTAACCTGTTATCGATCCTCATTTTGTAGTCATCGTAGACACTTAGAGAATTTGGATCCGTGGAGCCACCTGACTTTATATCGATACCGTCGAAAACGCAAGTTGGGTAGCTCCCAACACCATAATAACCCGCCCTTGCACTATTGCCTGGCACATCAAAAGGGTCCGGACTTCCTGGAGGAAACGCTACGTGATATTCTAAAATGGACAGCTGCGTTCGTGGATATTCATCAGCCAATCTATCTAAAGCTCCTTCTCCACCTGGACAATACATACACCAGGTCCCGGTAAATAGTTCGGCTAACACGCTCCTTGTTGTGATTGCAGGAGACCTCGTTCCATCATCCATCGGTATTTTTGAGGCTTCATTGGAAATTTCCTCCAAAATGGCCTCATCAGTGGGAGATGATGGAAGCTCAGTCCTAAAATCCATTAAAGCCAATGCTCCAATGGTAGATAACAATAGAACCATGCTCATCAATAACACGGGTATTTTTGAAAATCTTGCTTTTTCGTTCATTTTCGTCACCCATTATAGTTATACCAGGCCCCTACACCTATATTCCGTTATATGTACATATATTCAGGTATTTAAGGGTTGAGTGGATATCGCATCGCACTCCTATAAATATATCGCAACTGAAAATCGGATTAAATCTAACTGGATATCTTAAATGATAGTAATATCGAACAAAATATCAACGAAAAAGACCATGATATTGACGAATTAGAAAAGCTCATGGTGGAGGCGGGGGTTGTATCTTCTTTTCTTTTGTTTCCTTCGGGGCTTTTGGCTTTGGAGTTCCTGGTGGGGATCGACGGGGAGGGGGTGAAGCTGCCTTGGGCGGGGGCTTGGAGACAACTTCCTCTGGTTTTTCAGATTCGGGTGGGATTTTCTCAGGAGGTTTCTTCCCAGATTTCCAAACAATAAGGACTGCAACGACAACAACCACTATTACGACAGCCAAGAGAATTAATAGAAATAATATTGGATCATCCTCTTTTGGTTCCTCCCATTTCTTGTTGTCCAAGGGGTAATAATCCTCGTAATCGCTCTTGCCATCGTTATCTGTATCCCATAATAGGAAATCGGTTTCTCCAAAGTCCCTTACACCGTTTCCATTGATGTCTTCTTGAATGTCGAGTAAGCCATCATCATCGTCATCCAAATCAGCATTGTTTCCAATGCCATCCGAATCTGTATCAAGCCATTCCGAAGAATCGAAAGGAAATTCATCATCCTCATCATCCGAGTTATCGTTATCATCATCGGGATCTGCACTATCGCCTATGCCATCACCATCAAAATCCAAATCCACGAAAATGGCTTTTTTAGCCCTGTTGTTGTCCTCAAAGGATTCTTCTGTTGTATTCAATGGATCCGCCACAATCCAGATGTCATGGGTGCCGTTTACTGCGGTCCACTTCACCACGGCGGTGCGTGTTTTTCCTGCATAGATTTGAGATATATCATGGGTTCCTATGAGATTTTCAGAAATAGGGTCCTCGAGATAGAAAGAGATTTCAACATTCAAACAATCTGCAGAGCCGGAGTTGTGAACTAACACGGTAATATTTACCTCGCTATCAACCGTAGGAGGAGTGTATGCTGAGATAAAATTGATATCGTCGGAACTGATGGCCAGATCTGGGAAGGATATCTCTGTAACAGTAATTGCGGTTTCATTATAATGTACAAGTAGTCCGCTTTCTACCGTGACATTCACATCGTATGTTCCTATCTCCCCGGGGGCTGTAATGAGGACAGAATAATTCCCATTGCTGTCAGTCATCCCTGTCCAAGATAGTGTTTCATTTATCCTGATCTTTATTTCTGAGTTTCCCACAGGTTCTTGGGTATTGTATCTGGCGGTTCCGTTAACCCATAACTCTTGATCTGGATAGCAGGTCGTCATTTGTAGCTTTTGGCTGAGGTATGTAATATCGATTATCATGATGCTCTTCTCATCATATGCCGTGAGGGTTCTATTGGTCACGGTCGTATTGATTTGGTACTCGCCGGCGGCATGGAATGGTATCTCCTGGCTGAAGTTTCCCTCGTGGTCTGTGGTTGTATTGAAGTATCTCATACTCAGATCTGGACCCTGAACTCTTATTGTGATTGGTGAGTGAATTGCATGTGCTGTTTCGTTGTTATTGTATATCGCCGTGCCGTTCAGAAATACAGGGTCTACAATAAATTGCATATCTTCAGTCTCCGTTCTCAAATCCATGGAGTAGACGATGAGATAGTAAGTTTTTTCAGTATGATTGTTATTGTCTAGTTCATCT
>CP070672.1:2105845-2109607 GCA_020351895.1 Thermoplasmata archaeon | reverse complement strand
TCGTCCCTAAAATTCTGGGCAATTTTGCAGGATTATCATGTGAGACCGGGTAGTTATCGTCGTCCGACCCCGCAGTCAGTTCATATCGGCCCTTTGCCACTACTTGTCAGCTGAAGAAGCAGTCATAGGATAGGGTTTATTGTTAGTCTCTTGCTTATCAATCCGTTTTGGCTGAGAAGTAAAAGTCATATGGGCGTTATTCGCATCAATGACTTTTGTACGTGCGAGAGGACGACGTACTGACTCTGGCGTTACTCCGGCTTTGAGAGCGCTCACCACCCCAACCGCTTCCCAGTAATTTTCAACCACAAAAAATTTGCCGGGCGCAAATGGCAATTCTTCCAGATTATTCTTCATTCGATTTTTGTTTTCTTTTACAGCTATAACCGGGATGCCTTGTTCAATCGCTGCCAGAGTCGGCAGACCCACGCAACCATCCGGGATGACGAGGCAGGAAATATCTGTGGCGGTTAGAATGTCGGGGTTACCATGTGCCGCAGGATTGTTAATAATTCTCGGACTCCGGTGGAGACCCTTTAAGATGCAATGAAGATAAGTTGTAGATATAGCTTCTGCAGATTTACGCGGGTCGACAACGCCTACATCTAAGTTGAGGATTTCACGTGAACCTGCCATTGGAGAATGGGCTGAAGGGACATCGAACATTAGCGATATTGCATGAGTGAGCATGGCTTCAACACCTCCCCACGGATTTACCATATCACTATTTTCATCACGAAAATAATCTGAATGAAAATGTTCAGGAACTTTGATATTTGAAGATAATGCAACAGCATCATATTGTGAACTATGCTCTTTTAAGATTTCATATAAATATTCAAGATATTCTATCCGCCCGACCGCTCTACCAGAACTAGAATAAAGAGATCGCATTAGCACCTTGTCATCCATTTTTACCACAAGAGGCAAATCAAGGCCCATTGCTGCTCTGGCCGCTGATGCCGAATTAATGGCCGCTTCATGGAAAAATGCATCCGGATTGTCATCAATAACCAACATGATACGATTAGAGCGTACTTTTTGAAGACCAATCGTTCCCATCATTAAACGTGTAATTACACTCCCTTCAACATAGAGTGTGTTCTCCGTTAATTCGTTAATGTCGGCTGCGTTGACTACATTGGGATGTGTAATAAGGTTGTCGCATGCCGAGGCTATATATCTAGCCAATGCACCACCATCACCGGAATGTCCTCCGACATCAGCACCAATACCTGTTGGAACAAGTAAAACCACATTAAATTGATTTACGTCTTCAAAATAACGTTTTTGAAAATTGAAAATATGATTTTCGGGTGGAATATTATATTTATCAAAATCTGAAAGTACCCCTAACTCACAATAATAATTATCCCGGTCTGTTTGTGTAATAACAAATCGAACAGGAATTTTATCTTGCGTCAATTGTTCTGATATTTCATTCGAGAAGTAATCTAAGATGTTATTTTTTTTATTTCTTGGAATGATAATTTCCTTTTCATTCAGGATCATTTTTTATTTCCTTTCTATCAAATGAGAGTTGACAATTTTACCCTTAAACCAATCAGCAGAAAATTTCATTGCAGCATCTGCGTCGAAATCTTTGCATGAAAATATATTTATATAAGCATTGTTTAACAAGTCTAAAGTGTGGATCGTAATATTGCTCGTCAAGATAAATTGGATGGCAGAAGTACCTTTTAAATGTGGATCAGTCTGACATTCTTCAGGTGGTAGGCCATAATCATCCCACCAAGACAACTTACAACGTTCCATATCGATTAATTCGCATAATTCACGAAAATAATTTCTAATTATATTTCATGTAAACGTCATAGAATCACAATGAAGTAGATCCAGTATTAATACCTTTCCATATGGTTTCATATTATCAAAATAATCCTATTGTTAAGGTGTTTAATAGAAAATCATCATTTCTTAATATATTTATCAAACCACTCATCCAGTGACATTTTTTTGCCTTTGGCGTATTCGACATAGATTTTATCATCTATACATTCAATCGGATACTCGCCCTCGCTTAACTTCTGTTCCTCAAAGCTAACAGCGGGCAAAAAGGCCTTGTCGCCCAAATCTCTGAAAAATTGAATGAAGTGTTTCTTCTCGTTCTGCTCGGCGGTCATCTTGATACTCTTTATTGCGTAAACTTGGCGCTTACCGGGCATTTCACTATGAGACTGCTTCAGTGAATAAAACTTACACAACTCCTCTGCTTTCCTCTTGAAAAATACACTTAAATTGTGGTGTTCAGCAACTTCATATCCAACACAGATGTCGATGTCTTTGCCATTGCTTGATCTGTCGAATGCAATCGATGCCTCGGCTGTTGTGTCATGGTATTTTCGAGTTAACATTGGGCGCCCGTACCGAGAGAATTCCTCTAATTGGTCTGCAATGATAAGAATGTCGGCAAGGCTATTTAGGCAATCCAAGTGGGCGAAATCGAACTCGTGTTGTGCAATCGCGTAGAGAATGTCACCGCGTATTATGTTATCTACCGCTTCTTCGTCCTCTAAACCCCACTCCTCAGCAGGGCCTCGCACTGACGTATCCGCAAAGATACCAAGAATCTTGTAAATTAGGTATGAACTCAGGATACCATGCTGCTTTTTTTCAAGTGCTCGACAAAGCCGCCAATACGTTGAATCATCTCTATAACATTTTATCAGCACTTGCTTTGCGTCACTGCTGGGCACAATTCTCACGTCCATTGCCATCAGTTCAAGGAACTGCGAGGCTATATAATGATGTTCAACGTCTAACGTATATCCGATGCGCCTAAATCGTGGAATGTCGAAGAAGTCTAGGACCCCTTGTACTTTTTCGTTGAGCTTATCAAGCTTAGCAAGAGAATACCCCAAATCATGGCATAGCGCCATCAGACACCATATGGCATCTCTCCTATTGTTGACTTTCTCACAGATTTCCTCCTCCCTTTCTCTAGCTTCCGCCAAAAGGCCACGCATGTCCAAGGAGGTTTCGCTTTCAATGTCATTGAACAAGTACCAGTTGAGACTGTCTTGTTTCTCAGGTAGGTGATCTCTAAGGATATGTTCGCCTATGAAATATACCCACAATGAGTGAAGCGTATGATCCCGATAATAATCCTCTAAGCCATACAATGTATCTTCAAAATTCGTGGCAGCGTCTAGGTATTGAAATAGCTTCGAGTTTCCCTTTGAGCCGGCGTCAATAGCATTTAACGCAGAACTTGCCAGCTCATGCCACAAGTCTCGGCCCGTCTTGTGCGCTTTTTGCCAGTCTAGATTATCACTAATGCTTCCCTTTTTTTGCGCCTCAGTAAAGTCAGAATGAATCTCTTCCAGAAGTTTCAAGATTCTTTCTTGTTGATAAGAGCCCTTTGTCAGGAACTGGATTTCACCAGTCTCGACCCATCGTTGATATCTGGAAAGCAAGTCAGGAACTGTCAAGTTCTTCATTTGTTCACCTTTTTCTTAAGGCAACAGATTTTCGTTAGTCCATTTAAGAGCATCTTTCCAAATGTGCCTTAAGGCCCGAAAATGCATCTCGCAAAGTTCATCCAATTGTTTCTTCTCTCTATCCTCGGTTTCCTCTTGCACCTCTGTTGTTTCGTCTTTACCTTGATAGCGTTCGCCTATCCACCACTTTCCTTCGACGCCCTTGCTCCCTTCAATCAAGCCGCTTTTGTGAACCAAGAACTCGAGAAGCGGCTTATTTTCCCGTATTTTATTCTCTTCTTCACCATATTTTTCTCTCATA
>CP070672.1:2100741-2105745 GCA_020351895.1 Thermoplasmata archaeon | reverse complement strand
CAGGAAATTGTGAACCGTGGTATCATGATGACACCAGCGCTGTTCATTGACGGTGAAGCGAAAGCTGTTGGCAGGGTCCCGAATGTAAAAGAAATAAAGAAATTACTTACAGCATGATGTGAGAGAATGAGGTTGTTGGCCGAATGGTTCCCGGAATTTGCAGAGGAGCTGGACAAGGTAGATGAGCTCTACAAAGATAAGCGGATGATAGATGAGAAGACCTATCAGATCATCTGCTTTGCCATGGCGATAAAAGGTCGGTCCGCACCCTACGTGAGGAAACACTTCTTGGGAGCACTTGAAGCAGGAGCAACGGTAAAAGAACTGGCCTATATTATTATGGCATTGGTCTTTCGTGAAAGTGCAGGGAATGATGACTGCTGGGTGCACGACGTCCTAGGTGACTATAAAGAGCCGATGAAGAGCAACATCCAGTGTTGTCCTAAATAAACAAAAAGGTGAATATATGGTAGAAAAATGCCTTTGTGAACCTACTGAGATCCTGATTTTCCCCTGCTCAGGCGGTTCAAATGTGGGTCAGATTGCGAATGAGGCCGCAAAGAGCCTGACAACATTAGGAAACGGCAAGATGTATTGTCTTGCAGGCATTGGCGGGCATATCAGCAGTTTAATAGAGTCCACGAAAGCTGCAAAAAAGATAATAGCAATCGACGGCTGCCCTGTGCAATGCGCTAAAAAGACACTGGAACATGCGGATTTCAATGTTAATGTCCACGTTGTAGTTACCGAGCTTGGTATAGAAAAAGCACACGATTTCATGATGGATATGGAAGAGATAGACTATGTAATAGACCAGGTATCTTCACAGATTTAAGAAATGATGGGGGCAATATAAATGGCGAAAACTCACAAAAAAACCCAGAGTACTGATGGAGTTATTGTTGTCGGCGAAGAGAAGATGGAACGTGGATGGGTAAAATGTCCCCATTGCTCCAAGCGGGTCAAATCCAAAAATTTTGCCCGTCATGCCAAACGGGTACATCACAGGGAATTGTATATTGAGAAAACGTACCAACGCATGAACATAAAGACAATTGCCGTGCTCGTGATAGTCATAATTCTTGCTGTCAGTGCTTTGGGTTACGTGTTTTTCATCTCTCCGGAGAATAGGCAAACTGATAACGGCATGGATAATAATCCACCTAATGAACCCCCTCTAGATAATAATACAGAATGGTGGAAGAGCTACAGTCCTCAATATTCTCAGGGGTCAGGCGATGATGACTGGTGGATAGACTATCCCGACCAACATCCAGATTCTGATTCAGCTGTAAACCATACAGGGTGGGTCTTGGATTCCCTCACAAACAAACCGGTTATAATTTTGATCCACAGCGAATGTTATACTTGTAATGTGCAATATCAAGACATGCAGAGTGTCTTAGAGGAATATAGAGAGGAGGTTGTATACTACGATTTGCCAGCTAATGGTAGCGACGATAGGGCTTATGAGGTATTCAACGTCTACGATCCTGATAATGAACAATCCTATATTCCGCTGACCGTATTTGTGACTCTCATAGAAGACGGTAGCGGAAATGTCAAAGTTGCCTGGCACAGTGCAGAGGGTGCAACCGGAGAGGACTGGATCAGGTCCTTTATGAAAGATTCGATATATTATTATCATGCCTAGAGTTCGTCTAGAGATAATGAATGAAACCAGGTTAGTGATAATATGGAATACAAAAGATCACATCTTCAATGCCTCATCTTCTTGTTCGTCTTGGCCGTGGTGATATGTCAGGATGCCACTACAATCATCTCTCCAGCGGATGCCGAGGCCCCGCCAAATGCCGTTGAGGCCTCTAAGGAGGGAAGCTTCTCCAGGCTCGTGCTGGGGGAACTGTTCGCTTCTGGCGCATACTATATCTGCAACTGTAGCCTCTATGGTCAGCAGGCCATGTACCGCCTAAAGGACGAGTTCGGCGAGGCCTTCGTACCTATCGAGTTCCCGCAATGGGACGGACTGGCCACGCCTGAGACTGAGGCCCACGAAGCTCTCTACACCATCCACGATCATCCAGCCCTCATCATGAACGGCCAGGTCCATGTGGAAGGCTCTGAGGCAATAAATGAGACCTACGAAAGGTATAAAGGAACGCTACTCCCCATGTTGAACCAAACCTCTGACTATATCATATCCCTGAAGGGGTGGCACAATAGTACGGCAGGGGAAGCGACGGTGGATATCGTTACCGGGGCTGGTGAAGATGTGCTGTCGCGCAACACTACACTCTTCCTTGTCCTCTACGAAGAGAACGTTTCGTACTACACATATAGGCACTACATCGTCCGCGACATCCTCAACAAGACACCACTTGTCCTAAATGACACGGGCGGCTTTATGCTGTCCATGCCCTTTTCCATCACAGGCGATGTCTTAGACCAAAACGAGATCTCGCTTGCGGTTTTCGTAAGGGACAACGACACGGGGGAGGTATATCAGATAGCGTACCTGTCCTTTCCCAGGAGCAAGCACGGGCTTTCCCTGGATGCCGAGGCAGGAAGCTTCTCGGTGAGCATGGGAGGCTGGGCCGACTACGAGATTGTAGTGAAGAATACAGGGTGGGAGCCCTTGGCTGCGAACTTTTCCGCAGGGTTGAACGCAACCCCAGACGGATGGGAGGTCGAATTGAATAACGAAACCATGCTTCTCCAACCGGGAGAGAGTAGGGGGCTAGTACTGCGGGCCCACTGTCCTAGCCAGGCGGAACCGGGTGACAGGTGCGAGATTGCTGTGACCGCTACAATGCCCGCCGACCCTGGCTTCTCCAGTAAGGTGACTATTCTCGCGGTGGCATCCTACCTCAACGATGACGGGGAATCAGACAACGGAAACGGCGAGGCGAGTGAAAAACAGACCTTGGCCCCATACACACCCGTCCTCATCCTGGCGATTGTCTGCCTCCTAATCCTGGCTTTTGCGCTCTTCGCACATAAGAAATATCGCCTCGCCGCAGCTGTTCCCTTCATCGTTGCAGTCATCCTCGCTGCCATAATAGCCGTGGCTCTCCTGCCCGATACCGGCCCTACGCAGCATGAAGACGGCTACCCTGCCCCTGACTTCAGTATAGGAGGCAATGAAACTGAAACTGTCAATTTGAGCGATCTCGCGGGAAGGGTGGTGGTGCTACACATAACCAACATAGAAGAGCCTATCTGCTTTGAATGTGAGCATGTGATGCGTTCACAGGTGAAGGAGTTGGAGCTTCTAAGGGTCCAGCGCTCCGATGTAGCCGTGGTGACCCTTAACCTGCGCAAGAACCCTTATTCCACTGAAGGTTGTGACATAGCGGAACAGAATTGGGGCGTGAATGCAACCTGGTATTGGGTTGAGGATTTTGACCCGTATCCGATAGCAGGCAAATACCTCGATTACTGGAACATAGAGGGAGGAGCCTCCAATCCAACCATTCTTCTGATCGATAAGGAGCAGAATATCGTGGGCGTATATCACGTCTATCAAATGGGAAAAGGTGAAA
Source organism: Thermoplasmata archaeon (assembly GCA_020351895.1). The sequence goes on along the minus strand of CP070672.1, from coordinate 2,102,242 downwards.
TAGACGGGGTCCAGGATGCCGAAGAACTATCTGACAAAATCGAAAAAGTAGAACGGGGGGAATGGGAAGGATTTGAGGGAGAGATATCCCAACAAAGTATTTCTTTCCTCGGAATGTTCGTTCTAGGGATTATCACATCCTTATCGCCGTGTTCCGTGGCCCTATTGATCACCATGTTCTCTTACATTATAAGCTCTTCTGGGAAAGAGGAAGAGAATGGGGAGGAGGATAGTTCATCCTCAAGAGAGGGATTGATCATAGGTGTCGCCTTCACTCTTGGGATGGCTCTCGTCTTTTTTATCATTGGCCTTTTTATATCCTTTATAGGAGTATTCGTTCGAGCGTCTCCATTTTTCTATTTAATAGCAGGCATTCTCCTGGTCATATTTGGTGTAAATAACATCAAATCAATAGACGAAATGATTGAACCATTACGTAACTTATTCAAAAGAAGTAATAAGGCTGAGAACACTGAGGAGATAAATGAGAAAAAGGGCTTCATGGGAAGGATCACCAATGTTACTGTTGTTCTGTTTCGTCACTCCACATTTCTCGGAGCGTTCTTCCTGGGCATCTTCTTTGCACTGGGCTGGGCACCCTGTGCGATATCACTCGTATTTCCTGTGCTTATATGGATGGTATCACAGGACACTTCCCTTATTATGGGCGCTCTAATGCTCTTCGTTTTTGGGCTGGGGCATGGCATACCAATAATTCCGATCTCAACCGTTTCCAGGACCGTAAGGGGGAATATCGGCCAAAAATATATTTCTATAGGAAAGTGGATAACAAAGATATTTGGTATAATAGTGATAATCCTTGGTTTTATATTTGCAGCCAGATACTTTGGCTATTATTTGTGGTAGAAAGCAAGGTAATAATAAGGAATTAAACGCTAAAGAACAAAGTCCAATTGCCCTCCGTCATCTCCGATGATGATCATCCTGAGATTTGATGTAATTCTCGACGACCTCGAATCCCTGTCCAACCGAACCATGATAATTGGAGGGAGCCCATAGGTGATCTCTAACCTGTTTTTTGAGCTCAGGGAATTCCTTGCGAAGCAGGTAGGAAGAAACACCTTTTACCTTCATGGCAACATTGGATGGCGTCCTCGTAAATGGGATTCCGACCTAGGAGGTGAACGTGGTTCGGTTGAACGTTGATTTCAACGCATTCACAGTCGATGTCGGTGAGAACATATCTAATAATCTCTTCGCATCTTCTGCGAATTTTATCAACCAAAACCTTCCTGTTATACTTTGTATGGAAGATCATATGGTCGTACATCAAGCCCACAGGTTTTTTTGTCTGGTTTTTGAAGCTTTTCGATTTCATGTTTATTAATAGCTAAGGTAAATACAGAGTAATGGTTGATATTCCGAAATAGACAGCTTTACCTGGATTATACCGATTGAAATTGAAAGAGAAAATAAAAGGACTGGGCAATTACCTTTGGGTAGAATACGGACATAATAGAAACAGGAAGTAGTCAAACTTT
>CP070672.1:2091905-2100641 GCA_020351895.1 Thermoplasmata archaeon | reverse complement strand
CAACCTCGGTTATCGAAAACAGTGCCCCTGCGAACATTAACTTGAGCCATGAGGATACGGATATTACAATTACCGAAACAGAATCCATGGAGCTCCGCGTATCTGCCGAAGATAACGATGGTGACATACTATCTTACAGGTGGACATATGATGGAAGGATAGTCCTTTTTGAAGAGGGCGTTTCTAACTCCATTTACCATCTGAAAACCGATTACGATTCTGAGGGTGAGTACATACTAAGGCTTGTGATTTCTGATGGGGATGACTTTAATGAAACAACTTGGACTGTAAATGTCCAAAAAAAGAACAGATTACCCACCATAACGGTTGTGGAGCCCGAGGGAAAGACCGCAAGCATAAAAGAGAAGGAGACTCTCAATTTCGCAATCACGAAATCAGATTCAGATGGTGATACACTAGATGTGCGATGGTACCTTGATGGAACGCAGGTTTGGGAGGGTTCTGATAAATATACCTACAGTCCAGATTACTATTCTAGTGGAAGCCACATCATAACTGCTGAGGTATATGAGACAGAGTCAGGTGAAAATACCTCATATGCATGGACAGTGGATGTTGCAGATGTGGAGGAAACCGAAGGAAGGGAGACTTTCCTGGGTTTCTCATATGACTTCTGGGGACTGGTATTGGCCATAATGTCGGGTATTGCAGCTATTCTCATATCGATAGTGGGTCTTTTTAGAGTAAGAAAAAAGAAGGGGGCACTCAAAATATACATGTCAGAAATTGATGAGATTTCAGCTGAAGAGGATGAAGATCCAGAAGGTTACCAACAGAAACTGAGCGACCTGGAAGAGAAGATAAACCAGGAGTTTATGGAGGGTAAACTAGAGGACTTACATTATTTAATGCTACAAGAAATATTCACTAACAGGAGGGGGGAGGTAAGAAGGGCGGCTATCACGCAGAGGTTTGATAGACTGCCAGAAGGCGTGGTAAAGGAATTGGATGAAATGCTAAAGGATGGTAAGATAAGTAAGGAAGAGTACGAGGGTTTCGTGGCTACGATTTCCAAGACAAAATCCCTATCACCCGAGGAAAAGGAAGAACTGTCAAAGATGATCGAGGAATGGGAGGTGGAGGATAAGGACGCAATTGAAAGTGAATCTCCAGAAGAGGAGAATGAATCTGAAGAGAAAACCATAAAATCCGAGGTTGGAAAGGAGTCGGATCATTCCACTGATTCCCCCGATAAAGAAGAAAAATCCGAAGAAGAATGAATGAAGACGAACAAAAAGAGAAAGAGACTAACCTTCATTCTCATTAGTAAAGTATCGATCCGAGTTTTCCAATATCTTCTGCTTTTTAAAAGGTGGTAAAATAAGATAACCATGATGACTGGATAAATCCACGGGACATCGCTTGAACTCGTTCTCCCCCATGAATCCCGCCTTTTTAAAGAATTTCTCCGACTTCTGGCTAACGGGTTTTGTGACCATGTATCCTGAGGTCTGGTTCAAACCAAGCACAAGTAGCCTGAAACCCAGCTTCCTCCCTCGAAATCGTTTTAAAGTTTCAATGGCCCTTAAAACGTATATAGAATCGCCCTCCTTGGAGGGTTCGTTCCAGTTCGTTATATAGACCCATGCAACAAGGGCATTTTCTTTCATTGCCACAATGAATATCGGCCTGGGAAATTCTCTTAACCAGGTTTTGAAGGTCTTTGAATATTCCACCATGCCAAGACCCTTGAAAAATCCGAACTTATCGTCAGATTCTTCACCTGCAATTTCTATTTGGAATTTATCGACATCCTCCACGCTCTCCAATTTTATAAATGTGTATACACCACTTTTAGCAAGTTCCTTCACTGTTTCCGCCTTCTGTTAATTTCTTCAATATGTATGAACTAGAATATCACGTTTGAGGAGGGCATTGAGTTGCTGCAGATAGCTTAATATTATTAAATATAAAGCACGAAGATATCGGCATTGTTTCTGAGAATCATGTTCATTTCTGTCCTGGTTATCTTTGCTTTATCGAGGAGGATTGGAAGCCATTCATCCGGTGCTATAACCTTCACTCCATCGCTCCAGATCGCTGCAATTTGGGCGTATTTGATGGTTTTTCCTCCAACCTTTATACGTTCTGCTGCTGCATTTCTGAAGGTCTGGTGGATGATGCAGCATGTGTTTATGGCGCCAGGCTTAACGTTGCTGTTATAATATTCCGCAACATCGTAATGTACGTTGGAGAAGCTCCCTATCCTTTGGGTATACTCGCTCCAACCCCTGGCAAACGGACAATCTTGTGTTATCATGCAGTTTTCGGTTCTCGTCTTCACTACCTCAAAGGAGGATATGATAGACTCGCCTTTCCTCAGTGCTTCAAGAAAATCCTCCCATGTGTTGTACTCCTCCTCAGGCATGCTCTTGGCCAAGGAGGTTGCCAGGCTCATAAGATATGTATTCATACCTGCCGCGCCCTGTTTATCGGCGATATCTTCCAAAAAGAGATATGCCGCCACATCCACTAGGGGATTATCTTCTATGAGGGTCGTGCCTCTTTCTTCCTTATCTTTCATTCTTCCACCTCCTCGCCTCTCAACCTTGCTCCTCTCATCAGTATGGCGTACACGCATGTGTAGTTCCGAAGCAAGCTTCTCACGTATTCAGGATTGATTCCGATCTTTTTCAAGCTGTCCTCTGCTATCTTGGTCTCACCTGTGAATCCTCTGGCAGCCAGTTGAGAGCATTCCAAGGGTTGGTCTCCCACAGTAATGTTCTTTGAGACCTCCTCTCTGAACCTCTGATGTATCACACAGAAGTTGCATACAGCCGTGTCTCGAATACTGCTGTTGTACTCTTCAGCCACCGCCTGATCGGCCTTGGGAACTTCACCGACACTGTATCTTATTCTCAATATCGTTGGAACGAATACGCATTCCTTTAGTGCATAGATATAGCCTACCACATCTCCATCACTGTCTGTAATCGCCAGGTCGGTGAGCGCTGTCACATCGCCTTCTATTGAGAAAGCTGTCCTACCCTCTCTAAGTGCAACGTTGAAAGAGGGCCATCCCATGTAAGCCTCTTTTCCCATACGTTTTGCTAGGCTCTCACCTACTCTTGCCCAATACTGTATCGTCCCCTCTACACCTGCTTTCTCACTCATATCCTGGATGAGCGATACCAATGCCACGTCTAGCATTCTTATTCACCTCCGTTGCTTTCTTTTTCAATCAAATAGATTGTATGTCTACCTCGTTTTACGGTGGACATAATATCTTTATCTATCAATATCTGCAAGCATTCTTCTATCCTTTTATCATCCATTTCATCGGTTAATTCCTTTTTTATCCTTGCTTTTGTACAACCATTACTCGGAATTATCTTGACGATTCTGATCTCATTTTCGCTTAGCTCGGCCTCTAATTCGTCTGTGATTTTTTCGATATCTTCTTCCTCTTCTTTCTTCTCCTTATCTTTCGAAGGTCCCTTCTTCTTCCCCTCATGCAAGGACTCCTCTATATCCTTTAATTTTGTGTGTATATTCACCAAGGCATCTGAGAAGGTCTTCTTTTCGGTTTTTTGCTCCTCTATCATACCCTTTAGCGCCTCATCCAAATCACTTTGCTTTGTCTTGATTTCCTCAAGGGAAGTACGGATTTGATTTAGATCGTCCTTTGCTGCCTTTGCATCTCTAATTCTGTTTATTTCCACCTCTATGGTGTTTTGGCGATTCGAAACGCTCCCCACCATATTCTTGAGGTTATCGATATGCTCTTTCAGGGTTTCAATACTCTCTAAAAGGAGGGTGGTTTTATCCACAGCATACTCCTGGCTTTTTAATTTTATCATTGCCCTGAAATTCTTTGCCTTATAGCCTGGGAGGTATTCCAGAAGTTTTCTTAAAAGTTCATCATACGTTGTTTGCACTTGTTTTGCAGAAATCAGTTTATTCTGAATGGATCTGGCAAGATTTCTTGTTTTGAGATATCTACCATCAAAATAAAAAAGCTCGCTACCACTGGTCCTCGTTCTTATGTCCTCCAAGGTGCGGGAAATAATGTTCTCAGCGTCATGAGAACCGTAATTTCTGTGAATATCATTTACAACCCCTTCAATTGTGGATTCATATACACTTTCAAGTATATTCGGGGGTATTTTCGCCACGTTCAAGCTCTCTCCGAATCCTATCTCCTCAAGGATTTCAGTGGTCTTATCATCCAGCTTTCCTATTTCTTTCACCACGTTTTGATAGGTGCCGTATTTAGTTGCGCTTTCTTCCATCCTATTTATCACACTGTCTATCTTTAGGTTCAATGCTGTGATGGATTCCTCCATCTGGCCCATGGAGCTTTCATAATCTTCTGACATTCTTGTCAGTGCGGCAAAATCTACCTTTGTATTTAGGTCAGATTCGATAGCCTCCAATTCCGCCGTGATTTCCTCCAATTCTAAGGTAGAAATCCCTTTCCCCATAGCTGCAATATCAGGCGCTATCCTGTCCAAATCCTCTTCCATTTCATCCAATCCCTCTTCACCCACAAAATCTTCGTTTTCTTCCAATACCATCACGCCTCTTTTAAGATTTGTTAAGCCTGCTTTTTTACCTTCATGTAAGTCTTTTGAAGTGGGGCTCGAGTTTGTATCATGCTTCATCTCCATCCTCAATTTTTCCTCTCTTAATTTTTCCAGTTCTCTTCTTAGTTGGGTTCTATAGGTAGATCTTTCCTCCTCTAGACTTCTTCTCTCCTCTTTAATGGCCTCCATTTCATTCATCATCTTTTTTCTGAGATGGAATATTTCATCTGCATGATCCTCTTTTATTCCCTTTTCTGCTTCTCCCTCACCTTCTTTTTTTTGCATCTCTTTCTTTCTTTTACAGGCCCGTTTGTGGATCTTTAGTGCACGGTGATTCTTAAAAATTCTGCCACACAAATCACAGACAATTTCTTCTTCATGGGTTTTTTCGAAAGAGGCATCCTTTTTGTCATTCTTTTCGGTACCTTGCTTTAGTTTATCATCAGCTTCGATATTTTCAGAACCAGTCTTTAATTTCTCCTCCCAGACCTCGGTCATTGATTCAGCCTCACACAAAGGACTTCAATTTTTTCTCCATTTCTGGAACCCAGGTCTTTAGGCACTCCTCAGCCACGATTTCTCCCCTAAGCTCCGATATACGCTCATTTATAACCTTATCAATGAACGTTCTCCATTGTTTATCATTCATGTAGGCAGGGGCAGTGCCTAACTCATTAAAGACTAAGGTGATGATCTCATCAACAACACCAACACCCACCACGCTCTGGATTTTCTTCTTCAAAAAGTTCAATATCTCTATGTTCTTTCTATACTCTCTTGTATGTTCAAAACGCTCTTTGAAAAGAAGTCTGCTCAACTTCTTAAGCTCATCAGAAACCGCAGGAGGATACTCTGCCAATATCTTTTCGTTTATAGGTTTAACCTCTAAAATGTGCTTTAATACATCGCTTGCCACGGTAACTCCATCGATGACATCCCTAATCTGAGAGACCTCCACATTTTTTCCGATAATAGACACCAAAAAGGCGTTATCACCCACTCCTGAAATCATTATGGTGCCCTCTTTGAATTGCTGAATTGAGACCCTCATATTCTCTGATTGAAGTTGCAAACAAATATGCGGAATATTCGTTTTTATGAGATTCATCAGATGGTACTGTAAGGGTGTAAGGGAATCTGGTATGTGTGAAGAGAAGATTCTCCCATCGATTCCCATGAAAAATGCCATATCAATGTTGTTTTCTTTGCAGAGCCTCCTTAGCTCTATACCCAATAGGTGCTTCAACAAGGTGATGTTCTCAGCTTCTAAGGTTTTCTCCATCTTTTTTGCCAATTTGTTTCCTCCTTAGAGATCTCATCATGACCTATTCAATTGATTATATTATTTTAAATTCAACGAATCAAACAATATCTGCAGGATTTCTTCTGGTGAATAATCGTATGCCCAGCTCTCTTTCGTGATCTGCAGTTGCTTGATTATAGATTCAGATGCCTTCAAATCCTTTGCGGTTTTTATGGCGCTATCAAAGATAGATCCAAAATCTTTTGATTCCTCCTTGATTATCTCGATGGGAGTGGTTCTTATTATAGCACCTAGACCCTTAGCAAAAATGTATGGATATACACTTTCGCCGTGTTTAGTACCGCGCATCTTGATGATTTTCAGGGTTCTGTTGAATGCACCCCCGATGGGATAATATTCTAAATGTAATGCACCATCTGCTAGATAAATCGGTAAGAGGACATCCTCTCCAATGGTTTCTCCAGGTCTTGAATGTTCCTCTACGGTGGCCAGAACAACCCCCAACTCTTTTAGGGTGTAAAATAGCTTTCCGATAAGCTCTCTCTGCAACAGTCTATCCTGGGTTGCCCATATGACTGGTGTCATTGGATCAATCACCACACGGGTTTTTATATCATAATCGCTTCGTGCCTTGACCAATTGAGGTAATTGCTCATCTATCATCTTCTTGAAATTCTTTCCCTTGAGATGTATGAAAAACAGGCTCTTTTCAAAATGTTTCTTCATGTCCCAACCCATCCACTCGGCCTCTCTCATTATCTGCTCTGGAGATTCTTCCATTGTAACGTATAGCCCTTGCTCTCCATTCTCTATTCCGTGCATTAAGAACTGCATTCCGAAAGTGGTTTTTCCTGTACCACTTGAGCCAACACATACAATTGACGATTTATCTCTAAATCCGCCTTCAATTATTTGATCCAGTCCAAATATCCCTGTGCTCAATCTTTCACCTTTCTCAGGCATTTTGCATTCCTCCAATTCTTTCATTCTACTAATTTCATATATTTCGAGATAAGTTCGGCAAAGCTTTTACTCTTCTTCGCCTCCTCTGCTAAATTAACCACCTCTGATGAATCTACCTTTAAGAATGGCTCGGGATTCATTGTTTCGCTCATTGCCTCTGCAAAAGAGTTCTTAGCCGCGATTGCAGAGGTTATTTCCTGTAAGCTCTTCCATGGGGGATCGAAATCCTCCTCAAGAGCCCTGAGCCCCTGTGCGAATTTTTGATAGGTTGACCCTATTTCAGTTATCTTATGATTGGAATCAACGATTTGATAGCTTTCCAAAACATGCAACCGATACTCCACAGCATCTTCCTCCATAAGGTTCTCTTCGGCAAATTTACTTATCTCGAACTTGGAGCCGATGATATCGTTTATCATTGCCCCATCTATTTCATCCAATGCTATCTTATAGACTCCTAGGGGTTGCATATCCACTTTGAACTCGCAATAATCGTTGCCTTCCTTGAGGCATTTGGTCTCCTCAACAGAACATGGGAGATCGAGGTCCTTAACAAAGAATTTCAAAAGTGCATCTGATGTGATAAAACATATCTTATTGCTTTTTTTGGTGCGATAAATCTTACATATCTCACAGTCCGTAATACCGAATATTAATAGAAACCTACCTACTTCCCTTATCTCAAGCTTGCCCAAACCCATTTGGAGGAACAGATCTTGCATAAATTGAAAGAGACTTGTATTTGATGCTTGGGCAGGATTCATACATTTTAGTAGCTTTCTTGATTCCTTCCAGGGCACACGGGCTCTTTCCAAAGCCGTTGTTATCTTTGTCTCTATTTTCGTTAACTTCTCTAAAGACGATATTGCCTCGGCAAAACTTTGAAATCGAACAGTATTTTGATTTTCGATCTCATCCATTGGTTATCACCAATTTCCTCAATAACTCCCTCTCCTCTGGAATAAATCTCTCGTACCCTTTCTCTGTAAGCCTCCCCTCGTTATCGATGAGGTCTTTCTCTTTAGCCGATGTTATGAGTTTCCGAATCTCGTCTGTGGTCACGGGTAAAATTGAAGCCAGTGCCCCAGGATTTCTGACGCCCAAATGCCAGAATTTTATTAGAATGTCCATGCTCTTTTTCATTATTTCCTCTCGTTTAGGCTGGATATAGGGCAGGAGAAAGTGTCTTAAGGCCAGAAGGCGCTCGGCGTACCTACCTGTAACAATGATTTCAAGGTTTGGTAATTCGAACTTCAGTTTTGTAGGATTTTCTGAGATGATCTGGACATTTTCGAGTTCTTTTAATGGGATATCATACCATCTTTTTTTATCGGTTAATACCAGATTTTTGAGCGAGAGATAAAGTTCCCCTTCCTTCCATATCAAATTGATGTTAACATCATTATCTAAATCCTGATTTATGCTAAAATCCACATCTTCGATTTTATATAGTTCCATCTAATTCTCACCTAGGATTGAGCAAATGAAATTTATGGCTTAAATAACTTTCTATTAAATTCTTAATTTTTGTAAAAAATCCATTTATGGTGCAATTCGTAACTAAATATAGCCAGCATGTTTTTTAAAGGTATATGGTATAATTGGTAAACAAAGCTTAAGAGGGTCCTGTTTTTTTATCTGGCATCACGGTTATGCTGTCTATTTTAGTTATTGGTCGTTTGTTTCGACCATCATCCATTAACTCAACAAGATCGAACTTCTCAAGAGCCTTTATATCATCGTAAACGTTCTTATAATTCCTTTTAAGTTCTCCTGCCAGGGTTTTTATTGATTTCGTGGTATGGGAGGAGAGATAATCCAAGATTTCCATCCTTTTAGGACTGACCATTTCGTATATTCCCAGGGTTTTTAAGACGATTTTCTCCGTGAGCCTTGCATCTTCTTCATTTAAGGCCTTCCACACCATGTAGTCATCCACATACTCAGGATTGCGACACTTAT
>CP070672.1:2087613-2091805 GCA_020351895.1 Thermoplasmata archaeon | reverse complement strand
TGTGAGAGTTATATCACGGATTTGGCAGGGAGCCAGTGGGTAGAGGTGAATTCTTCCTCGAGGAATTAGTACGGGATTTGAGAGGTGGGGGTGGGGTTTGGTGGCTCTGCGAGGCAGGTGGGGGGGAACCTTTGTGAATTTTTTCTTTCCAGACAACCGAGGAGAGAATGATAAAAAAGATGGGGGTTTCAGGGGGATTTCTCCCCCTGGACATTAACCAATTACGTTTTTAAACAGGGTTAGAGGGCGGAGCCCTCGGAAGGACATATAAAATGCTATTTTTATTTAAGAGTTTTAATCTCGGTTTCTAATGTTTGAATCTGATTGACTAATGACTTGACATGTTCATGGATATCGGATTTTATTTCGTTCTCTAAATATTCAACTCGTTTTTCCAATGCCAATACATATTCCCCAACCTCTAATAATACATCTTTTAAAGATTCAAATTCATATTGATTTAATCGATCAAGTAACAACGCGGTCACCTCGATGATGTATCACTAACAAGCATTAATAATTTTCCAGGTTTAGAAGGGTGGCACCCTTCATGATATGATATCAAAAAGTTACAGTAAATAATTTGGATTTTCGGAAGTAAAAGGGTGAAGTTCCTTTGTGAAATAGGAAGTATATACTTCCTCTTTGAGATTAAATAGGGAGAAAGGGCTAGCCATTCCAATTGGAATGGGAAGTTCTTAAGAAAACGGGATTAAAAGAGCGAAGCTCTTTGTGAAATGAATATCCGAAACCTGTCTCCTCTAGATAAATGTGAAATGAATACGAGGAAAACGAGCTTTAAAAAGGTCTGCGCATAGGAAGTGTTTTATGGCAAAATGTATGTATCTCCAAAATAGATAGTCTAATGGAGGGGAGATTCTATCACGATCTAATGGGTGAATAAATTTATAATAACCATGTTGAATCGAATGCAACAATTTTGTTAATTTCAGGTATTTTTAAGCACGTTTCTAGCAGTTTTTTAGTAAAATCCAAGATTCATTAATTATAAATAATACCACAAGATTTATTAATTCAAAGAAGAATATAGAAATAGTATATAAAGTAAGAAAATACTAATATAAAGTACGATATACCCTCGACAGAACATTCCCAAAGGGAGGGGGAATATGGCATATCCAGAACCAATACCGGCCTTGAAGGCAAAAGACGCAGAAGCATTTGAAAAAAGGCTAGCCGAGTTTAAACTTAGTGAAGCTCAAAAAGAATTCTACAAAAAAGGTAAGGAGACATTCAAAGAATAATATTATTACATTCGAGGAGGGGGAACATTTCACGACTTTTCAATCATAAATCAGAAATTGACCCGCTTAGACTACGCTTTGAACCCTATTCCAAAGAAACAATGGATGTAAAATCGTTTGACTGCGGAAACAAGGATCTTAATGATTTCTTATGTACTGATGAGGTAGAGAATTACGAGAAAGAGCAACTTGGAAAGACCACCTTGGTATATTACAATGGAGAATTAGTCGCTTATTATACAATTAGCAACGATTTATTAAGAATGGATTATATCAAGACTTATCATGGTTTTTCAAAGCTAGATGAATACAGAATTGAAGGAATACCAGCTATCACAATAGGTCGTCTTGCCGTGGACAAGAAATGGCAGAACAAGGGAATTGGTAGAGTAATCATGCAAAGAATTTCAATTCATGCCTTAAATGCATCTAAATACGCTGGGATCAGACTCTTACTTGTCCAAGCTAAAAAAGATGCATTTGACTTCTACAGTAAAATAGGATTTCAATTCGTACTGGATACAAAAAGGGAAAGAAAAAGATACAAGGCGAGAGGTACCAGAACCATGTTTTTCGATCTGAAACATTTGGATTATCTAAGAACCTAATGAATTTTTATTCATTCCCCGCATTTGGATTGACTTTTAGGTACTCACCCCTCGAATCCTGTATACAGATTACCCCTTGCATCTGGAAATTAAATGAAGGTTTACCACTCGGATTTGGTATCCGGTTTCCGGGTGTTACCTCACAGATTCCGGGTCCGGATCAACTCACACATTCCGGAAGGATTTTGGGGTGCAACTCACGGATTTCGGATCCGGTTTGTGGGTGTTGACACACGAATTCCGTGGGGGGCCAGTGGGTATATGTGGGTTCTTCCGAGGGGGATTAATTCGGGATTCGTGAGATGGGGGCGATCGTGTGAGATAGGGCGAAGGGGTGGGCGTGAAGGGGGTTCATGGCGGGCCCGAACATAGTTCAGGCGGGTCTATGAAATGTAGAACAAAGTTGAGGATTTTTAAAAGGAGATTAAAATGACCAGGGTTCTTTGTAAAAACCTAATCTAAGAATCTATGTGCAAGAATAAGTTCTATATCTTTGGGTACGTTAAAAGGATACATTGATAATATCTCACCTTTTACTCCGATCTCTTTTTGAAAATGTAAAAGAGAATTAATTTCCCTTTCTTTCGTCTCTTTTGTCTCTGCTTCATACGTTACATTCAATATTTTTTGTGGTTTAAGACCTTTACAGACTACGAAATCTACCTCTTTTTTGTTTTTCTCGAAATATATATCGTGTCCTTTTCTCAGAAGATGAAGAAAGACCATGTTTTCCAGTATCCTACCACTATCTGGACTTCCTCTTTTTCCTAGATGAATGAATGATGGATCAATTGCGTATGTCTTTTTACCGTACGACTCCTGAACCTTTAAAGATGTATGGAATCTGTTTATTACATGTATCAAAAAAGCTTCTTTAAGCATACCAATATAATCCTTTATTGTATTTTCATGTTTTATCCCGCATATATTTTTGAGTGAGCGGTAAGAGAACTCCTTTCCAATATTGGAAAGTAAATATAATGCCAGTATCTTCATTGCCTCGGGATGCATGACCTTTTCCCTGCCGAGAATATCTCTATAGATTATTCTTTCAAAATATTCATTGGTAAGTGACATATCATCGGTGAGAACAATCCTAGGAAAACCTCCGATTTTCATGTAGTCTGCAAGAGAGTTCCTACTTCTTTTCATTTTTTTGAATCTTAGGAATTCCGAAAAGGATAGGGGATATATCGAATAGCTCTTGGTTCTCCCAACAAGGGATTTTGAAAATTCCGATGAAAGTAGCTTGGAATTGGAACCTGTTACCAGGATCTTGATCTTTCTATGTGTGCGGTGCGCAAATTTCTCCCAGCCTGAAACTTCCTGCACTTCATCTAGATATAATGTTTTCTGATTATTTTTCTTGGTTATATCCATGACCTTCTCGAAATCATCTATTGTAAAATCATATAAACGGTCATCTTCAAAATTGATATAAACTCCGTTATGTTTTTGAAACAGTTCGTAAATGGTGAACGTTTTTCCCGATCGTCTGACCCCCTTTATTATTGTTACTTCCTCATAATTCAGGGTTTTTTCGATTTTGTCCGTGATGTCCCTATGGATAACATTTTCATTCGTTATTTCTTCAGCCCACTCATCTATTACATCCTCGAGAACATCCTTTGAGACCATGGTATCCTATAATGTTAATGTAAAGCTCCTTTATATAGTTTGCGCAATCGATTGCGCATCTTTGTTATTATTTGCGCAGCCTGCTGTGCATTTTGAAATCCTAACTGGTGTAATAATTGTATGAATGTTACCCCAAATATCGGGTTTTTATCCCAGAGATTTTGTATACAATCCTCATGAGATATCGCCCGTATTTCGTATACGAAGCATGGCACGCATTTCGAAAGGAAATTGAGGCTTATCTCTCGCATTTCGTAAACCAGAATTGGGATTTATCACTCGTATTTCGTATAGAGCCAGTAGGTCGAGCTGATGATATTTTTTGGGTTTTTATACGATCTGCATGAGATGGGTTGGATTTTGTGGCCCAAAAAGGGGAAAGATTTTGGGGGTGAGGAGTATTCTGAGGAATTTGGAGAGTGTGATATATTTGAGGGGGAGGTTTCAGGTCAATATATATAATAGAAATCTTGGCTTGATGAGAAGTCACCATTCAAATTTGGTATCCGGTTTCCGGGTGTTACCTCACGAATTCCGGATCCGGATCACCTCCCGCATTCCGGAAGGATTTTGGGGCGCAACACACGGATTTCGGATCCGGTTTGCGGGGGTTGGCTCTCGGATTCCGTATATAGCCAGTATGTCGGGCTGGGAATTTTTTGGCGGACTTTTCCGAGATTG
>CP070672.1:2066240-2087513 GCA_020351895.1 Thermoplasmata archaeon | reverse complement strand
GAGCCAATGGTCAGAGTGGTACAACAATAGTGGAAGAATAACGAGCCCTGAGAATGTTTTTATCCAATACCAGGCTTGGCTCGAAACAACTGATATCATGAGTCTTCCTACCCTTTTTCTTGTGATAATCGAACTGAATCTTCCTGATCTAATAATCAAAGGCACTCCTGGGGAGGATTTCGGATGGTCTGTTTCCTCTGCTGGAGATTTGGATCTAAATGGCTTTGACGATGTCATCATAGGTGCACCGCAAAATAACAGTGGACAAGGGTCAGCCTATATCTTCAACGGCGAATACATCACTTCCGAGAGCGCAGATGATGGCGAAATCGATCTTACCCAGGGAGATTCTGCCACTGTTACCTTGGCAGGAGAATCCGTAAGTGACCTGTTCGGCTATTCAGTCTCATGTGCCGGGAGATTCAGTGTTGACAGCTATGATGATGTGATTGTTGGGGCGCCATATGCTCAGTTAAAAGGAAATATCTATTATTTTTATGGCAACGTTTCAATGAATCCCAATATCCTGGCATCTGATGCTGATTACATGATGATGGGAGAGAACGATTTCGATTACTTCGGTTTTTCCGTCTCATGCGCGAATAATGTGGACAATGATACATCAGGCTATATTGAGACAATCATAGGCTCTCCTTATTTTGATGATGTTGCCAAATCCGATTCTGGAAAGGTATATGTTGTTCATCTGCATCATCAGCCAGATTTGTGGATAAACGGCAATGTCGATGATGTGTATGAGATCATTCCCAGTGGCATACAGAAGAATATTACCTACATCTCAAGTGGAATGAATGCCACGTGGTGGATTGCCCTGCAAAACGATGGTAATATGATGGATACATTCGAATTTAGGATCACATCGAATATTGCTGGAGCTTGGTCGTGGGAACTGAGGGACAACGAAACATGGTCTAAAATTAGCCATGGTAACATGATCCTTCTCGATCCCTTTGAAATGAAAAATTATACGTTAAATATTTCTTCACCTGATTTCGCAATTGGTGGAGAGGAAGGTTGGGTTTTGGTGAGTGTGATATCCCAAAACAATACAGCCCAAAAAGATGCAATCAATGCAAGTGCAAGGGTGGAGGCAGAACCGCCGAAGATATTGGCTCCACCAATTGGCCCTCCCACGACTGGTGAATCCATCCGGATAGATGCAATTGCTACAGATAACTTCGCTGTGAAAGAGGTTCATCTTTTATATTGGTACGACCTTGCCGATGGAGGAATTGACGGGCCCGACAATGTGACCATGGATCCTGAATATTTTAAAAATATTAATGTTCCAGACAATGCCACAAAATTATACTATGTTATCTCTGCTAATGACACGAGTTTTAATTGGAATGAGACAATTGAATTCACGAAAGACGTAGAGGATAATGATCTACCCGAAATAGTGGACGATGTCGTTGGTTCCCCGACAACAGGTGATGCTTTCACCATCATTGCCGATGTTACTGATAACATCGAAATAGATGAGGTTCGCCTCATTTACTGGCTCGATCTCGATAAAGGAGGAATGGAGGGCCCCTACAATATAACAATGAACTCCGTAGGTAATGGAAAATACGAGCTTCCTATTAACATCACCTCCAATGCAACCCTTCTAAACTACGAAATTTATGCCAGTGACACATCTTTCAACTTGAACAAATCAGGAGAAAAAAATATTCTTGTTCAGGATGACGATCTACCCATTATTACCAATGCCTCTGCTGATCCACTATCACAGAACATTGGCGGCCAAGTTAACGTCACAGTTGAAATAGAAGATAATTTTGGTATTCAAGAGGTCTGGATAATAATTACCTATCCAGATGACAGCCAGGTAAACGTAAATATGGAAATGGGCAGTGGCAATGAATGGTTCCACACAGATACCTACAATGAGGCAGGAATCTACAATTTCACGATTTGGGTCAATGACACCAACGATAACTTTAACTCATCATCACTCAATCAGTTCGAAATAACAACACCGCCTCCCACAGTGGATTATATACAGATTCGCAGCGAACCCGACAATAATGGGAAAGTTCTGGTTTTGGAAACTTCTTATTTGGGAAGTACAGATACCTTTTACGCCTCCGCATATAATCATTCAGAAGGTTATATAGGGGAGGTGGAAGTAGACTGGATCAGCAATAACGCAAGCAGGGGAATCGTAAACCCATCTAGGGGGTCCAGGACCATACTCACGGCTGTGGGTCTGGGAAGGGTCACAATCTTAGCAATATATGATATCGGACAAAATATACAGAGTTCTTCGACATTTGACATTGAAATCTCACAGGAGCCAGTGATCGTAGGAACAATACCCGATATCGAGATCGAAGAGGATTTTATTCTTCATTCTATCGATCTTTCAAATTATGCAAGTGATCCTCAGGACCTGGTATCCGAGCTAAAATGGTACCTAACAGATTTTGATGACTCCATTCTTATTGCCTATTCCGAAAATAGCACGGGGAATCAAGTCATCTCCTTGATATCCAAAGACGATAAATATGGCAATATGGAGGTCACATATTGGCTTGAAGATCCCCATGGAAACCTAGATTTTCAGAAAGCATGGATAAATGTGACCCCAGTAAATGATGATCCCAAAATCGCAAACTGCCCAGATATCAATGTACACTTCGATACACCGTATACGTTTGACTATGGCTATTATATACATGATATCGACAATCTACCCTCTGAGCTCACCCTCGCCTCAGATGAGCCATCATATACCACAATTAATGGATTTAAGGTGACTTACAACTATCCTGAGAGCATGTTGGGCAGTGAGGATTATGTAACCTTGACAGTGTCCGATGGTGAGGGGAACGATAGCGAGTTAATAAGGGTGAAGATAACATCAAACCATCCTCCAGTTTTGATTGCCAGGATTCCTGATGTGACACTTTACGAGAATCAAACAAAACTTGCGGTTTTCGATTTGGACCTCCATTTCATTGATTCGGATGGTGACAGGCTCGAAATGAGCCATGGGTATTCCCAGGTGGACATCACAATAAATTCCAACCATACCGTCGACCTATCGGCGTCAGGGGAATGGAGTGGTACAGAGAGGGTCACCTTCAGGGCCGAAGATCCGATTGGTGGTATTGCGGAGCAGACCATCAATATCACAGTGATACCTGTAAACGATCCCCCACAAATCAAGCCCCTGGATCCTTTGAAAATTCGCTACAATTACACCTATAAATTCGATTTGGGATGGTACATTTCAGATAAGGACAACGATATTGAAGATCTCGTTATTTTCACATCTAATCCTGACAACGTAACCGTTGAAGGTACCCACCTGTTTTTGCTTTATCCTGAATATTGGGAAGGACAAAGGTATCCGTACACCGTCTCATTAACAGTTTACGTCTCTGATGGCCTCAACACAACGTTTCAAGCCACAACAGTTACAGTGGATGAAAATTATCCTCCCGAGATTCTGATCACGCTTCCCGACATTCTGATATTCGAGGATCAAGAAATTATCGGTGCTTATGATCTTGATGAGCACTTCATTGACTTCGATGGTGACCCCATCTACTACACCTATGGCAATGATTCCATCAAAGTAATCATTCATGATGATAATACCATCGATTTCATACCACCACCAAATTGGTTCGGTAGTGAATCCATAACCATCAGAGCCACAGACGACAAGGAAGCTTATTACGAGGATACCTTGATCGTAACTGTCCTCTCTGTAAACGATCCGCCACTTATTGCAGGCATCCCGATACAGGTTGGGGAAAAGGATCAAGATTGGATTCTGGATCTGACTGAATACATTTCAGACATAGATAGTGAACTCGTCAATTTATCTGTGAGTGTAAACAGTACATATGTCGATATAGTGGGTCATTTTGTAATATTCAGGTACCCTGGTAATATCTCTGAAGATGTGATTTGGATAACTGTAAGCGATGGGGAGAACGAAACGACACTTCCTGTTGAGATACAGATATTGCCCCCTTCATCCGTTTTAAAGGGTGAGACCTGGATGGTGTACATCCTACCATTCGTCCTGATAGCGATCCTCATATCGTTTCTTTTGGCCTGGAAAGGTGTCTATGCCATCGAGGATATTTTCCTAATAACAAAATCGGGACTGCTTATAGAACACGCAGGAGTTAAAATGAGCTACGAAAAAGGAGGTGAGAAGGATGAAGACATCCTTGCAGGTATGTTCGTTGCGGTTCAGGAGTTCATCAGAGATTCCTTTGGTGGAGAGGAGGGAGAGCACCTAAAACGCATGGATTATGGAGATAAGATGGTGTACATTTACAGAGGAAATTTCGTTATACTTGCCGCCTTTATGCAGGGCCGCCTCCCCAAGCCGTATTACAGGAAGATGAAGGATTTTGTTGAGGATATTGAAGAAAGATATAAAGGAGAGCTTGAGAACTGGACAGGAACCATAGATGCCTTCCCAGATATAAAGGCAATGCTGAACTCGCTTTTGGAAGGCAGATTCATAATGGAGTACAGGAAGCTACAGAATAAATCCAATGAAAAGAAAAACACATGAAGCTGATTAAGAATAACATATTTATTTACTTTATTTGAAAAACATTTAAATTCTTACTTTGAAATGATTATCAGAATTTAATTTCAGAAAAGCTTATTTAGTCCAGAATAATATGCGAAGATTCACATGTTCCGTGGGTGAATGCACATACGATGCCCATGGTTATATCTCGTGCTGAGTATTCGAGACAAAGAGCAAAATCTGAATACAATCCAAAATTTAAGGTATCCGAAAACAGACTTTGGAGGGAATAAAAATGTACATTTTAGGAATCTCTGGTGGAGTCAGAGGGGGCAATCAGGATGGATCAGCCACGTTGCTTAAAGACGGAGATGTCATAGCTTCAGCTGAGGAGGAGAGATTTCTTAGAATCAAACACGCTCCCGGCCGCCTTCCGGAAAAGGCCATGCGCTTTGTTTTAAGTCGCGGAAAAATCACAATGGAGGATGTGGATATTTTGGTTTTTCCCGGGGAGACCTATCAGAACTTCAAAAAGATTCTAGGGGATTATATAAAGAGCAAGTTCGGATGCATCCCTGAGATCGAGCTCGTTAACCATCATGATGCCCACTGTGCAAGTGCATATTACGCTTCAGGATTCGATTCCGCCATGATCATAAGCGCGGATTTGTCAGGCGACAGTGTTTGTACAGAATTTTGTGTTGGAGACGGCAAGGACATAGAGGTTAAAGAAAGGATTCCGAAACCAAACAGCCTTGGAATTTTCTACTCAGTGCTAACACAGTATGTGGGTTTTCAGAGGGATAATGATGAGTACAAGGTAATGGGTCTTTCATCCTATGGGAGAAGGGGAAAATATGATTTTAGCTGGCTGGTAAGCTATTCGGACGGAAGATACAACATGAACACCGATTACATCAAGATACCCCAGCCAGGCAAACCGAATCCCAGCAAGCAGGAGCCTTTTTACAACGAAAAACTGATAGAGAAGTTGGGGCCCCCAAGGCTGCCTGATGGCGAGGTCACTTCCTACTATGAGGATATAGCCGCCTGTGGGCAGGAGCATTTGGAGAAGATATTCGTTGATATGGTGGAAAATTTTCACAAGAAAACGGGACTTTCCAAACTGTGTCTTGCAGGCGGTGTTGCCCTCAATTGCGTGGTCAATCAAAGGCTCATGAATCTCGATTTTATTGATAATCTCTACATTCAACCGGCGGCAAGCGATGCAGGGCTATCCCTCGGAGCATGTTACCTGATAGCCAGGCGGGAAGGTCATAGGATCCATGCACTTCCAGATGTCTTCTTGGGACCTGAATATTCCAATGACGAGATCAGGGATGCTTTGGACATGGCTGGAGTGCAGTATTCCGAATTGAGCGACAAGGCATCCTATGCAGCCCAGAAGGTTTCCGAGAACAAGATAGTTGGATGGTATCAGGATCGAATGGAGTTTGGACCAAGGGCCCTTGGCAATCGAAGCATATTAGCAAATCCCACAAATCCCGACATGAAGGATATCGTGAACAGCAAAATAAAATTCAGGGAGCAGTTCAGACCGTTTGCCCCTTCAGTATTAGAGGAGGATGTCCCACTCTATTTTGTTGGGAAATCAAAAATTGCCCCTTATATGACCATCACATTCGATGTAAAGGAAGGGGGTCGGGATATCATACCCTCAGTCACCCATGTTGATAATACCTCCCGGATACAAACAGTTTCCAAAGAGCAAAATGAAAAGTACCACAAATTCCTGCAAGAGTTGAAGAATGAAACTGGTCATGGAATCACATTGAACACGAGTTTCAACGTAAAGGGCGATCCCATTGTGAACACACCTTATCAGGCCCTGGCAACATATTACGGAAGCGGGATGGATGTGCTTATAATCGGGGATTTTCTATTGGAGAAATGAAATCTTTTATATCGTAACTTTTAAATTATAGATAGACCTACCAGTCTCCCAACCTTTCTGTTAAAGGTTGATATGCTGGAGAAAATCGGATATGACCCAAAAAATCATGGATGATGTGGAACTTGGCGATAATTCGAATTTGGAGGATTTCGTGATCCTCGGCGTGAAATCC
Organism: Thermoplasmata archaeon; assembly: GCA_020351895.1. The sequence goes on along the minus strand of CP070672.1, from coordinate 2,080,895 downwards.
TCAAAGCCTCCCATAAATCCACCGCATGAAGGTAAATTGATAATTGGAGATAATGCTAAAATCCGTTCACACAGCGTGATATACCGAGGAAACAAGATTGGAAATAACTTTCAAACCGGCCATGGAGTGCTTATTCGTGAGAACAATCTAATAGGAGATGATGTGAGTATTGGCTCCCACTCTGTTGTGGAGAGGGAGAATGTCATAGGAAATAAGGTGAGGATCCATTCCAATTGTTTTGTTCCTGAATTTGTAAATATAAAGGATAAGGTATGGCTGGCACCCAGTGTGACAATCTTGAATATGCGCCACCCTCCATGCCCTAAGTTCAATGAGTGTGCAAAAGGTGTTGTTATAAAGGAGAACGCCAAGATAGGGAGCAATGTGACACTTGGGCCAAAGGTGATAATAGGAAAAAACAGCCTTGTGGGATGCGGCTCTGTTGTCGTTCAGAGCATCCCAGATGATTCAGTTGCAGTGGGAAACCCTGCAAGGGTCATCAAAAATGTTTCAGATCTAACTTGTGAATTGGGATATTATGGTGTACCATACGAATGGGAGAGTGATTGATTATGGATGAGATTCCCCTATGCACTATGTTTGTGGACGAGGAGATAAAAAAAGCCGTATTGGATGTCATAGAAAGTGGCTGGTATGTTAAAGGCCTAAACGCAAGGATACTGGAGGAGGAATTTGCCAAATTTTGCACTGCAAAATACGGTGTCAGTGTAAATTCCGGTACGGCGGCATTGTTCTTGGCACTAAAAGCCCTAGATATCAAGGGTGGTGATGAGGTCATAATTCCTTCCTTCACATTCATAGCTACGGCAAGTCCTGTGATCCTTTTGGGTGCAACACCAATTTTTGCTGATATAGACCCGATTTCCTTCACCATTAAACTCGAGGAAATAGAGAGACTGATTACCCCGAAAACCAGGGCAATTGTCCCAGTGCATCTATACGGGCATCCTGCCGAGATGAAGCCCATAATGGACTTGGCAAGAGAACATGATTTAAAGGTGATAGAGGACGCCTGTCAGGCCCATGGTGCCATGGCCTTTGGGCACATGGTGGGTACAATAGGGGATATCACCTGCTTCAGCTACTTTCCTTCCAAGAACATGACAGTTGCCGGTGAAGGTGGCATGATCACGACCAATGACGAAGAACTGGCTTCTACAATGGCCCTGATGAAGGACCATGGCAGGACCGATAAGTACAAAAGTACGATGTTCGGATTCAATTTCAGATTGAGTGAGATTCATGCAGCCATTGGAAGGGTTCAATTGAAGCATCTTCCGGAGTGGATCGAGGCTAGAAGAAAGAATGCAGCACATTATTCAGAACTTCTTGACGGCCTGAGTGAAATAGTAATACCAACTGAGATGGGGTGGGCAAAGCATGCCTATCATCTTTATGTAATAAAAACAAAAAGAAGGGACGAGCTTGCAAGATTTCTGAAATCCAAAGGCATAGCAACCGGCATACATTACAACATCCCTGTGCACAAACAACCCTACATTCTCGACAATTTCCCATCTGTGACTCTTGAGAATACGGAAGCATGCGCAGAGGAGGTTCTGTCCTTACCTTTGGATCCTAGAATCAAATTTGAGGAGATTGAGCGTGTTGCTCGGGAGGTCAAGGCCTTTTTTACTGGTTAATGGAGGAATAATATGGTTAAAATAGCTGTCATTGGCACCGGATATTGGGGCAAGAACCATGTGAGGGCATTCAATGAACTGAAGGGCGAAGGTGTGATAGACGAGCTTGCAATCTGTGAGGTGGATGAGGCCAAAGCCAAGGAATTCTCCAAGATATACCATATACCATATGTGACAGATTACAACGAGCTTTTGAATGATGATACCTTGGATGGAGTGAGCATTGCAACTCCCACCAAAACACACTTTGAACTGGCAAAGAAGTTCATGGAGGCAAAAAAGGATGTTTTTGTTGAAAAACCCATGACAACAGATTCAAAGGAGGCAGAAGAGCTCATCAAAATCGCCGAAAAGAGCGACAAACTCCTCATGGTGGGTCATATCTTCAGGCATCACAGTGCGGTTAAGGAGATCAAAAAGAGGATCGAAAGAGGGGACTTTGGAAGGATTTACTATCTGACGAGCACGCGATTCTCATTTAGGGAGCCAAGAAGTGATATGGGTGTTATGTTCGCCTTGGCCATACATGAGGTGGATATATTCTGTTATCTTTTGAATACTGAGTATCCCTTGGAAATCACGGCTCAGACCAGTCGCTTTCTACAGAAGGATATCGAGGAGGTGGCCCTTCTCATCATGAGATTCGAGGATGACACCCTTGGTTATGCATTCGAGAGCTGGATGACCCCTGTGGATGGAAAGAGACGTGATCTCACCATTATCGGTAGCAAGATGAGCGCCAAGGTTGATTATTTGAAGCCCCAGGAGCTGCAGCTTTTCGATGCTTCGATAATCCCAGGTGGAAAGGGAGCATATAGGGCTGAATATGAAGGCTCGTATACTGTACCCATCCCCTATAAAGAGCCCTTAAAGGAGGAGATGAGGCACTTTGTGGAATGCATAAAATCTAGAGAAAGACCCCTTTCAGACATGTATGCAGGTAAAAGGGCTGTCGAGATGATCGAAATCGCTTTCAAAAGTGCAAAGGAGAACAGAAGCCTCAAAGTTGAAGGGTAGGATCATAAAATTCGTTATTCTCTCTTCTTGATTTTAAATACAAAATACTCAAGATCATGCTCTAAAAACTCGGGCCAATCCCAGAGCCTGCTTTTAACAAGTCGTGTCACCTCATCAGTGAGGTTCTTTGTACTGATTACTTCCATACCCACTTCATCTGCATATTTATGAATCTCTTTTTTGGTGGGTGCTCCCGCAACACAGGCACTCCAAAGATCATCATCGGATTCCGTGTCCCTATCGCAAGTTTTACCTTCCCTTGCCAAGCAATCTGCAATTATGACATCTCCTTTATTCTTGGTGACTCTCACTATTTCAGAAAATCCGTTTTCTTTGTGTAAAAGAAGATTGATAGTTGCATTTGAAACCACGGCATCGTAAGTGTCGTTTTTGAAGGGAAGATTCTCGCAATCTGCTTTTATGAGTTGAATTGATTGGGCAAGTCCTCTTTTTTTTATGAATCGGTTTCCCAGGTTAAGGGCCTTTTCTGAGATGTCTATTCCACATGACCTTATTCCAAGATTCTTATTGAAAATCTGGGCAATTCTGATGGGTATAATCCCAGGGCCCGAGCCAAGGTCGAGAATTCTTGCTCCTTGTTTTAAGATGAGGGGAGATATTATCGAATCCAGAACCTCGCTGAGGTTGTTCACCCTCTTTAACACATCCTCTTCAGTATAACCTTGCCATTGCTCTTCGTAATGTTGATTCACTCTTTCTCTTGTAGTTTTGCACCCTGCTTTATTCATTTTTCTCCTTCCCATACCTCTCTCTTAATCTATATTTATATATTTTCGCAGAGCCTGTCTTGGGTATCTGATCTGTGAATATCACGTTCTTGGGAGCCTTGAAATGGGCAAGGTTTTCTTTGCAGAAGTCGATTATCTCCTTTTCGTTCTCTTCTTTACCTTCTTTTAGGACAACAATTGCAGTGACCTTCTCTCCCCATACGGGATCAGGAAGGCCTATTACCGCTGCCTCGAGGACCCAAGGATGAGAGTACAGCACATCCTCAACCTCTATGGAATAGACATTTTCACCGCCTGTGATGATCATGTCGTCTTTTCTGTCGACAATAATGACGTATCCCTCAGGATTCATAACAGCCAGATCTCTGGTATAGAGCCAGCCATCTTTAATCCGATCCTTTGTTACCTCTGGCAATTCCCAATAATAGGGAGTGATGGTATCGCCGCAAACAATTATTTCCCCCACATCCTCCTCATTTGGAATCACCTCTCTTCCGTCATCCTTCACCACCTTGAGTTTTACGTTGTAAAAAGATCTGCCTGTGGTCACCATGTATCTTAGTTTCTCTTCAAATGGAAGGTCTTTCATCTCATCTTTCAGAATCGACATTGTCAAAAAAGGACTGGTCTCTGTCAAACCATATGTCTGGATGTAATCGCATCCGAATATATTGATAACCTTCCTCACCACCTCCTTTGCAATGGGTGCCCCTCCACTCATTATCAATCTCAGAGAGGAGAAGTCATGGCTCTCAACACCGGGGAAATTCACTAAAATGTTCAACATAGTAGGTATGAAGTTGCTCAGTGTGACTTTATGATATTCAATTGCCTCAAAAACTATCTTGGGCTCGAAACTCGGGACTATAACATGGGTTCCCCCAACCTTTGTGATCGACCAAACCGCCCAGGAATCAGCCAAATGAAACATTGGAGATACATGAAGCCACCTGTCATCTTGGGACAATCCAAGTTCCACTATGGTTCCTTCGGCATGGACGTTATTGTTTTTATGGGTGAGGATAACGCCTTTTGGTTTACCGGTTGTTCCGCTTGTGTAGTAAATCTGGGCAATTTCAGAATCTTCAACGTGTTTATGATTTTCCTCCTCAAAACCTACGCCATCTGGCAAAGGTTCGTACTCCAAATACCCCTTTTCTTGTGTTTCTTGTGGTCCAGTTACGATTATATTTTCAACCATAGGGATATCTTTCCTTCTTTCTGAAATCCAAGAGATTAGCTCAGGCTGAGCAATCAAGGCTCTAGATTTTGAGTTGTTAAGAATATAAACAAAATCCTTTGGAGCCAGCCTGTAATTTATGGGAACTAAGACGGCTCCTAGTCTGGCTGCTGCAAAGTAGGCTTCCAGAAAACGATGGCAGTTTTTTGAAATCATGGCGATTTTATCGTCCTTTCCTAAGCCGATTGCTTTCATATTCAAAGCGAGTTTATCTACCAGTTCCTTTAACAGTTCATAGTTACACTGCTCATCACCACATATCATGGCTAAATTATCTGGATACTTTTTTACTGTTTCTGAGAGTAAATTGTACAGCCCCATATTTCAAAAACCTCCGTGTTTGATGGACCATTAAAAGATTGTTATATAAGGTTAGTGGTGGATCAATGGGATTTTTGATGAGGCATGACACCCCTGCCATCACATGCCTTACATCTGATTTCGCCTTTACCGTTGCATATAATGCATTTGCCGGAGCCATGACAGAATCGACAGTTTCCTGTCCCCTCGCAGAACCGGCAGGTCCGTAAATAGACTTTGCCTGTACCTTTGCACCACGCACATTTTCCATGATTACAGTAATTGGAAATAGGTTCCATCATCTCGGGATAACAATAGACCATACATTTACCGGTTCCAGTGCAAGACTCGGCAAAAAGCTCGAACGATCTGAGCACTCCTTTTGTTTGGTCGGCTCTAATTCCTGTGCATATTGTAACTCTCTTTCCGCTGCAGTATGGACAGGTTTTCACTTTCTTCGTCTCAGGGGGTACATAATTCTCTTCGGCAACAATGAATTCACTTCCGCAGCGTGAACAAAAGACCTTTTCCAGGTGATCAGGGAATTTCATTGCGGCTTTACATTTCGGACATTCGGCTTCAATGAACTTTGCCATATCTTGCCCCTTCTTATTTGGGTATGTCGTATCGAGCCTTATACTTTGTTGCAATTAAAATGAGGGAAAATATAAGGTAATTTCGTTGAGATGTGAATAATAATATCATTAATCACTTCTTATGTACCTCAACTATTCTTCTCATTAAATGTATCTCTCCAGGCTATCATACCACCTGCAAGGACTTTGACTTCACTAAATCCAGCTTGTTTTAGAATCTGACCTGCTGTATGGGCTCTGGCACCTGAGCGGCAGATAGTGATGATGTTTTTATCTTTCATATCCTCCAAATGCCCAAGTTGTTTTGTCAGTTCATCTATTGGTATATGCTTTATTCCATCAAGATGTCCAAGCACACCTTCAAGTTCCTTAGGCTGCCTGACATCGAGCAGTATCAAGTCCTCTTGAGAATCCAACATCTCCTTCAGATCTTTAGGGGATATCTCCTCAACTGTGATATCATTTACTCCATGCTCTAAAGTACCCTTTATTTCGCATGCATTGATATCAACTGGTATCCAAGCGGCTTTCGGATCCCTTGCGCATGCATAGTTCGCCTTGAGCACATCCTTCATCCATTCTGCGGGTCCAAGTCGAAGATCTTCCAGATACTTGATGAACTCTTCCTTTGTCCGATTTATAAGATGTGGATTGGTCTTCTTCTGATTGCCTAAAGATGATGGCTTTCTGTTTCGATATTCATGGGCAGGATGGACCATAAGGTCCTCATGTAAGGTTTTAAATTTCTCTAGGGTTTCCCAGTGATGTGCAGGATCTCCTCCAGGCAGATCATCTCGGCCAGCCCCACCATCGTCTAGGAACAGGGCATCACCTGTGAGTATTCTACCAGGAAGAATAAGGCTCACAGAATCCCTTGTGTGTCCTGGGGTGTGAATCACCTCAACTGGGATGCCAGCTATAGTGAACTTGTGGCCTTCATCCACCTTCTTCGTCACGCACTTCGCAGGTGCCAGATCATGCATCAAATAATCGCATTCAGTGACATCCCTTAAAGCAGCGCAGCAGGAGATATGATCGGCGTGGGTGTGTGTATCGATTACCCCAACAAGTTCTAAATTATACTTTTTCAAGTATTCTAGGTAATCTTTAAAATGATCCAGAACCGGATCTACCATGGCCACTTCCTTTGAATCATCCTCACCCATCACATATGTCTTGCACGAGTGGGGATTTATCTGTTCGAATCTCATCAATAAGTCCTCCAACAGGGTGTGAATTGTGTTTAGGATTTAATATTCTTATGCATAGAAAGACAATAACATAATAACGGAAAGATATCATGATCTTTTGGGATAATGCAAATAAATAAATCTTAAAAGCCATTTTCCTTTCTGTTATCTGTATCCCAAAAAAGAATATGATGATTAAAAGGAGCATGATGAGATTGATGGATTTAAGACATATCGAAAAGACATACCAGAGATTGAGGGAAATTGTAAATAAAACACCGGTTGCGAAATCCAGGACATTAAATGAACTCAAAAATGCATCCATATATCTAAAATGCGAGAATTTCCAAAGAACCGGCTCATTCAAGTTTCGTGGTGCCTATAACACTGTATCCCAGCTTTCATCAAAGGAAAGGGAAAAAGGAGTCATCGCCCATTCCAGTGGAAATCACGGACAGGCCTTGGCACTTGCAGCTGGATTGTTCAATATCCCTTGTATCGTTGTAATGCCAAAGAACTCATCCAAGGTAAAGATGAATGCTGTAGCAAATTACGGTGCAGAAATCGTTTTGTGCGGTATAAATCCCAAGGATCGGGCCAAAACTGCCCAAAAATTGATGGAAGAAAATGGATACACGCTGATTCATCCATACGACAATGACAATATGATAGCAGGGGCGGGAACTGCCGCATATGAGTTGATTAAGGAGGTGGGGGAACTGGATTATGTTTTCTGCCCTGTAGGAGGCGGCGGTCTCATTTCAGGGACCTCAATTGCGGCAAAGGGTTTGCTTCCAAGGATTAAGGTCATTGGTGTGGAGCCCGAGAAAGCCAATGACGCTTATCTGTCATTCACCTCCGGGAAATTGGTACCCAGTGTTTCTCCAGATACTATTGCCGACGGCCTGAGAACCTCTTTGAGCCAAAGGACATTTGAGATCATAAAAAAGAATGTACATGATATTGTTTTGGTGTCCGAGAAAGAGATCGTTGAGACCATGCGGTTTTTATGGGAGAGAATGAAGCTCGTGGTGGAACCCTCGGGTGCGGTGTCCCTGGCTGGTTTATTAAAAGAGGAAGTGGATGCGGATAATCTAAGGGTGGGAGTGATTTTGAGCGGGGGAAATGTGGACTTGGGGAGGTTTTTTAAAGGGTATAAGCGACAAAAAAAGAACAAATAATGAAACATTAAGGACATATGTTCCCTTTTTCCCTCAAATTATTCACTAAACAATTAAAAAGAATGAATTAAAACATATCCTCAAGTATCTTTTCGCACAGCTTCTTGAAAGCCTTTTCTACATTCTTACCTGTTTTTGCACTGGAGAGATAGGGTATGGTTTTTTCATATTCCGAGGCAAAGCTTCTCAGCTCACTTAATCCGATCTCCTGCTCATCTTTCAAATCGCATTTATTCCCGAGAAACACGGCAGGAACCTCATTTTCAACCATCTGCCCCAGATCCACCCAGTCATGAAGGTCAGATAGTGTATCTTCCCTTGTATTGTCACACACTCCGATTATTCCCTGAAGCCCGTTGAAGTATGCCTGCTGCAAAAGCTGGCGAAAACCTTTTGTGCCCATGATGTCCCATATCAACAGGTGGACATCCACCAATCCCTTTTCTTTGGGGTGTTTAACCTTGATTTCTCTCTTTAGGATTTTGGTCCCTATTGTTGTGAGATATCTATTGTCAAACTTGTCGTACACGTATTTTTTTACTAAACATGTCTTTCCGACGGCAAGCTCCCCCACCATGCAGATTTTCAGTTTAACAGGCTTTCCCCCGGGTAGAATCACTTCTTCATCCATGCATGACCACTAAATGAATCTGTAAAGGTAAAATCAAATGCTTTTCTTTAAAACTTGGCCTGTCAATATCAAAATCAATAATTTTGACTGGGTAGGTCTATTTTATTCCTTATGTGGCACAAAGCCATCCATTTAGGAAATAATTGATAGACAATCTTCATGATATTGATTGTACATGATAAGAATCATATCTATCATATCCTGTAATTCCGAGGGATCCAAATCCACTGCACTTCTTTGAGTTACAAGAATGATGGCGCCGCTGCTTATCATTACGAATTTCGTATCCACGCTCCCTGCCTGAAATTCCAGGAGTTTTTTATACAACTCGCACTGATTCTTTTTCGGCTGCTCTAAGAAAAAGCATCCGACTCCAACCATTGGCGGGATGGGGGATTCGTTTTCATCATATGTTATGTTTATTTGTATTTCCGAATCCTTGTACTTCTGCAAAAAGTACCAGTTGCCAGTGTCGGTTTTCTCCAGAGATTTAAGTCCAATCCCTCTCAGCCATCTATCCACATCTTCTTCACTTGCTACGCCCAATTTCATGCCCCCAGTATGTGATATCTTTGTTATTTATTGATATGTGCATATCCCTTCTCTGAATATAAAAGTTCTTATGTATATCTATTTTTTATATATTTGGGATTATCTGAAGTGAATCATTCGAGCTCAAAGAAAATGCTACTGTCAGATTCCAGATTAATGGTTTCTGTCTTATACAATTCAAAGGTTCCAGAAACCTCTTGATATAGTTCAAACGTATAATCACCAGGTTGAAATTCGTATTCTTCTTCTATACTGGCCCAGGGTTCTATCTGTTCTGTAAATTGTAAAGAACCATCGATATATAATTGAACTCTCTGAGAAACGTCCCTGTTATTTGATATGGTTACGATTACCCTGTGGTTGTCACCCTGTATGCAGCCTGCAAGGAGAGAGATAAATAGAATGCATAAAACAGTAATTGACATTACAAATTTCCTTATGAGACCAACTCCAATGACCATATTTTAGATTTTGTTATTGCCTAATACACAATTTTTATCTAATAAATGTTTCCCCCTTCTCAAATCACATAATTCATTTAGGTATCAGGAACGTGATGATTAACAAAGGTCCCTTTTTGAACCAATACCTAAGAAATATTTTAATAATATTAATAAAGTCTGGGTTTCATGACAATCCTGGTTCTTGACAATTTTCTGGATAATAAATATTCAGGATATTTCTCTAATTACTTCCAAAAGGATCTGGATGTGTTCAGAGCCTCGAAATCCGAATTTCCCGAGAATATCGAGGATTATGATCACATTATTCTTTCCGGTTCTGAGGATTCCATATTAAATGACAGAAAATGGATTGAGAAAGAGATGAGTCTGGTACGCCAGATTATCGATAAGAATATACCAACCCTGGGAATCTGTTTAGGTCATCAGCTTATTGCCAAGGCCCTCCTGGGATTAGAGGGGGTGAAAAGGGCACATAAACCAGAGATAGGTTGGAAACAAGTGACTATAAATAAAGATAATCCACTTCTCAATGGAATTCAAAAGGATTTTTTGGTATTCAACTCGCATTTTGATGAGGTTTGCAACCTCACTTTCGATTTCGAGGTTTTTGCATACTCTGGGCAGTGTGATGTACAAATCTTTCAAATTAGGGATGCACCAATATGGGGGATACAGTTTCATCCCGAAATAGAAGTGGAGTCTGGGAAGAAATTCATCATGGATCTTAAGAAAATTGTACCGCATATGGAAAAAGAATTGGACCAGGCTATTCTTGAGGCCAAAGAATCTGGGATATCAGAGCGGCTTTTTCAGAATTTTTATAGATTGTGATGGGAAATAAGTGCCTGGTGAAGGATGTGTATTTCTTCTTGGACACAGAAGTAAGAGGACATGAATATTACATTTTATTGTCTTACATCCATCGTAGTATTCAAATTACATAATTATTACAAAACATTATTATATGTTTACTTCTGTTTGTTTAAATAATTTAAAATAAATAAAAGCGCGGGGATAAGATGAGACAAAACATTGTTATATGTGGTATAGTACTGATCGTAATTGGAGTAGTTTTATTGGGTATAGGTGTTAATCTGGCAACAGAAAGCGATGATGTAAAGGGTATGCATGCCGGATTGAGATTGGAAGATGTCGGGGTATATGTTACAGCTGGTGGCATAATCGCCTTTTGTGTTGGACTATTCTTATCAGATAGGACATTACAACATCCACAACCTACACAGCAACCACAATATCCTCAGCCGCCGTATCAACAGCAACAATACCAACAACCTCCCCAACAACCACAATACCCTCAACCACCATATCAACAGCCTATTCAACCACGATAAATGAAAAATGGTAATAGTCGTGCAAAACTAATCTCATTTGATGCTTAGCTATATTTATATTGCACGCTTCAACAAAATATAATATAACTCAGCACCTTACCTGCTCCACAGCTTTTTTTATGACTTCATAGGGCTGGGCCCCCTCGATTATGATGCTGCCAATAATGAAAGTGGGAACCCCATCGACTCCAAAGGCCCTTGCCTCTAATAGGAACTCAGCCATTTTCTCTGAGGTTCTTTCATTATCAAGAAAAGCTCTTGCTTCTTCGGGATCGAGGCCGAGTTTTTCGATTATATTCAATAAAACATCGAGATTTCCGATGTCCTTGCCGTCTTGCCAGTACGCCTTAAAAACCTCGGTATGGTACTCGTTAAATTTTTCAAGGTCCTTGACATACTCGCAGAGTAAAAGTGCCATCTTGGAATTGGATACCTTGGGAGGTGGTTTAAGCATTAAATCCAATTCTTTAGCCATTCTATAGACATTTTCCCGCACCATATCGATGTAGTGGGGATTGATACCCATTTCCTCAAGGGTCTGTGACCACTTTCCGTAGAATTCCAGCAGACGTCTCTGAAGCCGCTTGCGCATGTTGTAGATGTCCTTCGCGGGCACTCCGGCTTTCTCCGCCAGTTCCGCCGGCCGCTCGACTCCTTCGATGATGTGCCGGACGACGACCGCCAGTTCCGGCTCGTCGCCCAGTGATTGAATGAAGGCGTCGCGAAAGGCCAGGGCTTCCCGTCGTTCGTCGTCGAGTTCCAGGTCGGCCTGCGGGCCCGGAACCGGACTGGGCACGCGTTCGACCAGGGGGACCGGTTCGTCGTCGATCATGGTGAAACCGACCTGGGACGCGGGCAGAAAACGTCGGTTCTCGAAGCCGACCGCGAGGTGGTTCAAATCGCTCTCGATCACGTCCCGCAGATACGCTTCCAGGTCCGGGTGAGCCCGGGCATCCCAGGCCCGCCGGCCGTCCAGAGTTTTCTCGATCGCTTCGTAAACCATGTCCTCCGCCTCCTTCCCGCCCGGCAGGGGGCCGTCCTTTCGTCCGGCCCAGATCCGGATCCTGATCCGCGCCCGTGCGTATTCCACCAGCCGTGGGATGACCTGATCCCAGCGCTGTGCCGCGAGAGATTTCTTCGCTGAATCGTCGGCTTCGTTACTCAAGCGTCCCTACTCGTATCTCCCGAGCAGGAGGGGGAATTTGCCGCGGCGAAGGGAGCGGTGCGGACGGTCAGCCCAGGTCCCACCAGATCTCGCGGCGCACGACGGCCATGGTCGAGACCGCTGCCAGGAGGAAGCAAGCCGAGGCGAGCACGCCGTTAAGGCGCTTCCAGGCGCCGGTGAGCCGCCGGCGGAGGATTTCGTGCAGAAAGGCCGCCAGAGCGAGCGTGATCGAGAAATGGATCAGGTGATGCGCTGTGTAGATGCTCTCGATCCGAATTAGCCCGACGAAAAGTATGATTAAGGAAGTGATTGTCAGCCCCGTGCCGGCCCAGACTTTGCGCAGGAGCCTGGCCTGGCCCAGCAGGAGCGCCTCGTGAAACGGCAGGAGCCAGTGATGCGTCAGCGGCGGGTTCCCGGCCAGAAACCAGGACGAGCTGGCGAGGAACAGGGCCAGGTTGCCGGCCACGATCCCGGCAGGCGCCAGTTTTCCGAGTCGAATCACGATCTCGGCTACCGGAAGTGGTCGAAGCCGGAAATCTTGCCGGGAGCGCCGCCCACCAGCGTCACTCCCCTGCCGCGCCTGACCTCCCCTATCGCGGTGAAGGGCAGGTTGAGACGCGCCAGGGCTCGGGCCGCCCGCGAAAACCGGCGCCGCGGCACGCACGCGAGCAGTTCGTACTCTTCCCCGCTGGCCAGCGCCAGCGCCGCGGGAACGGCGTTGAGTTTTCGGGCGAGTCTCACCGCGGCCTCATGCACCGGCACGGCACCGGGCACCAGGGCGAGATTGACCTTCGAAGCGCGGGCGATCAGGCCGGCTTCCCGGATCAGGCCGTCGCTCACGTCTATCATGGCGCCGGCCACGCGGGCCAGGGCACGGCCCGCCGCGACGCGCGGCTCGGGGATGAGATGGCGTTTCACGGCTCCCCTCGCCTCCGGAGACCGCAGCCCCCGTTCAAGGCACATGAGCCCGGCGCGGGAAGCGCCCAAGCTTCCCGTCACCGCCACCAGGTCCCCCACCCTCGCCCCTCCCCGGCCGGCGTACCTTGCCGGAGCGTCGCCGGTCAGCGCTATGTGGGCCGCGAACTTCGTGCCGCGGGCGATATTGCCGCCGGCGACCGCCAGGGAGAAGCGGCGCGCACAGCGCAGGACGCCGGCGTAAAACGCCTTAAGCCAGGGCACGGGCAGGGAAGGAGGCAGTTCCAGCGACACCAGCGCCGCGAGCGGAGTTCCGCCTCCCGCGGCGATGTCCGAGACGTTGGCCGCGAGGGCTTTCCACCCCGCCCGTTTGGCCGGAACCCGTCGCTGCTGAAAGTGGATGCCTTCGATGAAGGCGTCATCCGTAAACAGGAGCCCGCGGCCGGGCCGGATGAGCGCGCAGTCGTCGCCGATTCCTCTGAGCAGGCGCGGGTGCCGTACCGGCCCGGCCAGCAAGCCACTGATCAGGTCCACCACTCCGGCTTCGCCGAGGGAGGAGATTCTCTTTGCCACCCTAGCCTTTCAGGGCTTCCTCAGGCGTCTAGTCTTCTCCTGGTACTTGAGCAGTTCCTCGTAGTCGGAGGCGGATGATTCCCCCTCGAATTCCCGGATCAGTTCCTTCTGTCGCCCGCTCAAACGCCTGGGCATCTCGACGAAGACACGCACCATCATGTCGCCGCGCCCGCGGCGCTCGACGTTGGCCAGGCCCATCCCGCGCCGGCGGAACACCTGCCCGGACTGCGTCCCCGCCGGGATCTTGAGCCGGCCGGTCCCGTTGATGCTCGGCACTTCCACTTCGCCCCCGGCGGCCGCCAGCGGGAAGGGAACGGGCAGTTCCAGGATAATGTCCGCGCCGTCGCGGGCGAACAGCTCATGCTTGCGCACCGTTATGTCCAGGTAGAGGTCGCCGCGCGCGGCTCCCGCGTCCCCGGGTTCTCCTTCTCCTCCGAGCCGGACGCGCATGCCGGAGTCCACCCCTGCGGGGACATTGACGGTCAGGGTCCGCTCGATCCTGGTTCGCCCGGTTCCCTTGCAGGACGGGCAGGGGGTGGACACGATCGAACCCTTCCCGCGACAGCGATGGCACGTGCGGCTTATGGCGAAGAAGCCGTGAGATACCTGGACCTGTCCCCGTCCGTTGCAGGTCGGGCAGGTCTGGGGGTTCGTTCCGGCCTTCGCGCCGCTGCCCTCGCAGGCTTCACAGCGCTCCATCCGCTCAAAGGTTATCTTTCGCTCGCCTCCGGCGGCCGCCTCCTCCAGCGAGAGTTCCAGGTCGTAGCGCAGATCCTCTCCGGGCTGACGTCCCCGGCGTCCCGCTCCCCGGCGGCCGCCGAAAAAACCGCCCAGGAGATCCTCGAAAACATCGCCGAAAGGAGAGAAACCTTCCCCTCCTCCGAATCCCTCGAATCCGGGGAAGCCGCCCGGGCTCTCGTGCCCGAAACGATCGTAGGCCTTGCGCTTCTCGGAGTTGCTCAGGACTTCGTAGGCTTCGTTGATCTCCTTGAACCTGGCCTCGGCATCGGGGCTCTGGTTCACCTCGGGGTGGTACTGGCGGGCCAGCCGGCGGAACGATCTTTTG
>CP070672.1:2061368-2066140 GCA_020351895.1 Thermoplasmata archaeon | reverse complement strand
TTGTTGTTTGTTATATTATTTTTCTGAGATGAATCCAGATAGATTCCAATTGTGTTATTCCATATATTACTATTATCGAAATTGTTGTCATTTGACAATGAAAGAGAGATACCCCTTTCATCATTCATTACAATGTTATTAGTTGCAATATTATTATTTGATGATGAGATGAGACATAAACCATTTCTATTTTTCGAGATATTATTGCTTATTACACTGTTATTCGTTACCGAATCAAGGTGAATTCCATCATAGTCGTTCCATGTAACTGTATTTGCTTGTAGAATGTTATTAACGGAGGATCCAGCAATATATATCCCATATTTATTGTTGTAAATCGTGCTTTGTAATATTTGATTATTCTGAGAATCTTCAATGAGTATTCCACCGAATTGATTGGGATTGTTTTCCACGGTACAATTATATACAGTATTGTTAACTGATTGATGTTCTATGCCGATATTTGCCCAGTAGTTAAAATCAAAGCTACAATTGGAAATCCTGTTATTTGATGATTTCCAGATGGATACTCCCCAACGGTTATTAAAACATCCTGTGTTATCCACCAATGAATCTGTAGTATTTACAAGAAGGACTGCATGACCGTTTCCCGATAGAGTGAGATTCCTTACTGTGATATTGACACAAGAAACCAATCCTAAGTATCCTACGTTCATTGTCTCATTGAATTCCAAATCACTTTGTTCGACGAGATAATATATTGGCTTGCCGTTAATTGTGTTTGTACCTTCAATATCCTGAAAGAAATCATATAGCTCGGCACCGGCTATTTCTAGGTTATACATATTATTGGAAATTGAATTGTTTTTAAGTGTACAGTTTGGTGATAAAGATAGCCTTATTCCGATTGTTCCATCTTTAAATGAGCAATTTAAAATCGTATTGTTTGGGGAGTCATATGCACTGATTCCGTAATAACCATTTATGATCGTGCTATTAGATATTCTTGCTTTAGATGAATATAATAATTCAATCCCGCGCATGCTTGTGTTGTAAAAGCTACAGTTAGTTACGAAGATATCATCGGAGTTAGAGATATATATACCCGCTCCAAAGGAAGAACTATTTGATATTCTGCAATCAATAATCGTGTTATTTGAGGATCGGTTCATAATATATATCCCATAACAATTATTTGAGAGATTATTATTGTCTATTCTACAATATTGGACATTGTCGAGCTGAATACCAGCATCTCCAGGATCCGAACCACTCCCTGTGATATTAAAGCCTGTTATGTTCACCCAATCCATAATAATATCAATTACATCACCGAGCCCACTACCATTGATTTTTGTAGTGTGTTTATCCTCTCCAGTCAAATTTATTGTCTTATTCACAATCACGTCTTCATAATAAGCTCCATTATAGACAAATACACTATCTCCGTCATTTGAGGCATTTATGGCATCCTGAATGCTCGTATATGCCCCATCACTGCCAGTCTTATTGACATATAGAGTGGTTCCTTTTGAAGTTGGAATAAAATCTATAGTGATGTCCACAATCACAATAAAACCCAACAACATTATTAAGCTCATCCAAATTGCGACTATCTTCCTATTCATGGAGTTTGTAATTATTATGGCCAGATATAACATTTTCGATTTTTTGAAATATCTCCTTCCCCCCTCAACCCCCATCTCTGCAGTTTCCCCATCCCCTTCTGGATGCAAAAACCTCACCCACCTGTCTTTGGCTTAAGAGGATATAGCATTCAGATTTGACCATAGGTTTGATGCTCCAAGATTTTTTTTGGAGAGAGTTAAACACAAGTGTGGGAACTGGACATTCAATCTCAACCCCACGTCAACCACACTCGTATCCAACTTATATAGTTTCCCCCTCACCTCTCTCGGATCACCAAAAACCACACCCACCTGTCTTTGGTTTAAGCAAAGGCTTGATGCTCTAAGATTTGGGTGGAGAGCGGTGAACGCAAGTGTGGGAACTGGTCATTCAATCTCAGCCACACGTCAACCACCCCCATAACCACTTCCACAGTTCCCCCTCATATTAAACTTCACCCCACCGATACACCCCTCAAAGTAGACTCAACAAATTGTTGAAGGAGTTTACCTTGAAGGACATGTTCACCTTAGAGGATAGGCCCAGGATCTCCATCTGGATAATAGGCGTATAAGGGTTTTCGTAATCCGTAAACCAAGCCACCAACCACTTCCCAAGAATCACCCAAGCCAGTCAACCTCAATTTCCAGTGGAAACTCGGTTAATTTTTGTTCAATTTATACGAAACTCGGTGTATGCTCTTATATTAAGTTCGGTGTACAGAAATATGAAACTCTGTGGATCCCTATATAAAATTCGATTTATATATCGAACCATATCCCTCACCATTATACCCCATTTGTCTCCCCTCAGTCATTACGACCGGAAATTTAGATCCAGAAATATGAACGGTAGGTTTATAAAGAAAGAAGAAGATAGACTTTAATGGTGTTGAAATGAAGACCTATGGCTATAAGGTGATTTTGGAACCTGACGTGGACGGGGGTTATGTGGTGACCTGCCCCTCATTTCAAGGTTGTTATAGTCAGGGAGAGACAATCGATGAAGCCTTAGAAAATATAAAGGAAGCTATACTCCTTTGTATAGAGGAAGCAGAGGCCGAAGGAGAGAAGATCCCAGACCCGTCAAATTCCCTGATAGCCACGGTCACGGTGGCCGTATGAGTCAGCGGTTACCAAGAATATCCGGTGAGGTTGTCGTAAAAGTTCTTACAAAAATAGGTTATAATGTAGTCAGACAAAGGGGGAGTCATTTACGTCTAAAAGATCCAGCCAATCCCTCCCATAAACCAGTAACGGTTCCACTTCATAAATCTATAAAACCAGGGTTGTTGCGAAAGATAATCAAGGATGCTGGTTTATCAGTAAAAGAGTTTAAAGAACTTTTAGAAAAATGATTTTTAAAGTGTGTTTTATATCAAATTATCATGTTAGACCTTTTTCTCATCTTTTTTACTCCTCCCCTCAACCCCCACCTCCACAGTTCCACCATCCACTTTCCAATCACCAAAAACCACACCCACCTGTCTTTGGCTTAAGGGGATATGGCTGTTGATGAGAACTGCTGATTCAACCTCAATAGAACGTCAACCACACTCGTAACCTACCTTTCGAGTTCATCCCATCCCTTCTCTGAGTGCAAAAACCACACCCGCCTGTCTTTGGTTTAAGCAAAGGCTTGATGGGGCAGGATTTGGGTGGAGAGGATTAACAAGGAGGTGGGGACTGGTCATTCAACCTGTTGACCGACACACACGTATTTGCTCGCCCCTATGATTCTATAGATCCAATTTCTAGTTTGTTCATATTAAAGCTGTAAATAAAATTTATATAATCCAAAATGCATGTAAAACTAGCAGGGGGATAGTAATGGTTAGAAAATGTCCGCATTGTAAAGCTAAAGTAGGACAGTATGCAAACAAGTGTTGGAAATGCAAACAGCCATTGGAGGATTCTGTAACCTCTCCAATGACCACCGTCTACCAGACGAAAGGAGGAAGTAAGAAAAAAGTCATGATAATAACCGCTATAATTATTATCGTTGCTCTTATTTTCGTGTCTGTTGCATACATTTTGCTGTTCTCTGAGGAAGAAGGAATAGAAATCAAGGTGTTCTATGATGGACCCTGGGAAGGCACTGTAATGTTCTATGATACATTCATCGAGATGGATGCCAAAGTGGAATCTGGTGATTATGATGAGGTAAGTGGGTCTGGTAATAAAGTCCTCAGATATTCTATACCAAATAAGAAATATCTCTCCGCCAGTTTCCAAGCAGTGGAAAGTGGAGGGAATCCAATTAAAATAGAGGTATGGGTGAATGGTAAATTTGCATTAGGAACAGATGATGATTATAGCTTACCGAATTATACTTGCACTTTAAATTTAGATCGATATACTTAAAATTGTTATTCTATTCTGAAAAAAATGAATTTTAAATAGCACTAGTCACTTCTCTCACTATAAAAGTATCTCCACCCGAAAAATCTAAATTACTTTAAAAAATCCTATGCCTCAACCCCCACCTCCGCAGTTCCCCCATCCACTTTTCCAATCACCAAAAACCACACCCACCTGTCTTTGGCTCAAGCAAAGGCTTGATGGGGCCAGATTTGGGTGGAGAGTATAGAAAGTGGGGGTGGGAACTGGGCATTCAACCTCAATCACATGTTAACTACTCTCGTAACCATACTTTGAAGTTTACCCTTAATAAATATATGATATAAATCCATAAACAATTTTACTGTATGGGCCTTTTGGGATGTATTTATAAGAAAATTTACGGTGGGGGCACACCAAGATCCTTACAGATTTTTCTGGCAAGTTTATCGGATATTTCTGTATGTCTCGGAATCGTTGATACCTTTCTCAATTTTGGATTGAAATATATTGTATGTTTTTTACCTTCACGTAAAAATTTGCATCCATTTTTTTTAAGATGCTTTAATAAAGCTCGCCGCTTCATTGAGTAGCCACCGATAGCTCCTCTCGAATGACTTCCTTTCCCTCAATTTCTTGCTTTGTTAGTTCAATATTTGCTTCTATAACTAAAGTTACGGCTTCTTTAAGATTTTCACGAGCCTCATCTAATGTTTTACCCTGGGTATTCGCTCCAGGCAACTCTTCAATGTATCCAATCCACCATTCCCCATCCTTTTCAAACACAGCCGTAAACTTGCCTTCCATAACGGTCACTTCCAGAGATATTAAGGAGTATCCTTG
>CP070672.1:2058410-2061268 GCA_020351895.1 Thermoplasmata archaeon | reverse complement strand
GAACATAGCCTTGAGTGCACAATTCTTAGGATTGAATCGTGAAGAAATAAAAGCCAGATTCCAAGGGATGATAGAATTTGCTGAACTTGGGACCTTCATTGATTTCCCTATGAAAACGTACTCCTCAGGGATGTATGTCAGGCTAGGATTTGCCATTGCCGCCGGAGTCAACCCTGATGTTTTAATTATTGATGAAGTCCTCTCAGTTGGTGATGCGTACTTTCAGAAGAAATCCATAAATCGAGTAGAATCCTTCAGGAGATCAAGAAAAACCATTGTAATTGTGTCACATGCGATGCTGATTATACGCAGCCTCTGCGACAAGACTCTATGGTTGAATGAGGGAAAAATCGAGGCCTTTGGAAAGACAAAAGATGTCGTAAATAAGTATGAGTTATTCTTGAAGAGAAGAGAAAAGGTGATGTTTGATGGAAAGGATGATGGAGTCCAACCAATCGGCATGGCAGCCGCTAAAGAGGACAACGGAGAATACTCTAAGATGATTGAGAACGGTTGGGAAATGGAAAAGATTCAGATAATCAAAGTTGAGTTAGCAGGAGAAGATGGCAAGCTCAAGTGGCGCTTTACCCCAGGAGAAAAGGTGAGAATCCGCCTTTATTATGACGCCAGTACGCCCATCAACAATCCTGTTTTTCTCCTTATGGTTTACGGTTCAGATGGAACTGTGCTATTTGCAACTACCAACTATAATATTGATCCCTTTGATTTCGGTAAGCTAAAGGGTGAGGGCTGTGTTGAGTACACCATAAATCAGCTCAACCTGAACAAGGGGACTTACAGTCTATCTGTAGGCGTTTTCCTCGGGCAGGATCAAATTCTATTGAATAATCCGGCAGATATTCATTACAAGAAGTATGATTTTGAGGTCTGGTCAGACAAGATTGATCATGGGGTGATTCATATGAAGGGAGAATGGAGCGTTAGCGAAAATGGATCATGAAATGAAGACTAAAGTAGCCTTGGTATCGCTATATAATCGAGAATTTGCCTTTGGAGTTAGATACTTATCTTCAACATTAAAGGAACGTGGACACCGGAGTGACATCGTTTTTTTCAAACAAATGACTTCTATCTCCGATGCTGCGCTATGCCTTGAACTGGTTCAGAATTCAAACTTCTGTGAACCACATACTCCACTGGAGATTGATATTCTGACACAAACATTGAGAGATTTAAAACCAGATCTTATTGGATTGAGCTTGATGTCCCCCTTTTACAGATTGGCTGTCGAGATTACCGAGGCGATCAAGAAGGAAATAAATATCCCCATAATCTGGGGTGGTGTCCACCCGACTCTTCTTCCTGAGGAATGTATTAAACATGCAGATATGGTTTGTGTTGGGGAAGGGGAAGGAGCGATCGTGAATTTGGCCGATGCGCTTTATGAGGGAAGAAGCATATCGAGCATTCCAAATTTATGGATAAAGACAGATGCAGGAAAGGTACTGCGAAACGAACTGAGGCCACTCATCACAGACCTGGATTCATTAGGGTTTCCAGATTTCTCAGACGATGACCACAAATATTATATTGAAGATTCAACATGTACAAAATCCCCCCCAGAAAAACAAGAACACTCAAATGAAGCATTCAATATCATGACCTCGAGGGGTTGTCCCTATAGATGCTCTTATTGCTGTGTCCACATCCTTAGAAAGATGTTCAAGGGAAAAGGGCCTTATGTGAGACGTAGGAGCGCAAAGAGTGTTGTGGACGAGTTAACCAGTGTTTTGAAGTTCGGGGATGGGATCAATCATATCCACTTTTGGGATGATGTGTTTACCTTTGATAAAAAGTGGATAGAGGAATTCTCAGAGGAGTATAAGAGAAGGATTGGATTGCCGTTTACTTGCTATGCCCACCCCGAATACACTGACTACACGATACTTAAGAGGTTAAAGGACGCTGGATTGAAATGTATCAACATGGGCATCCAGAGCGGAAGTCAGCGTATCTATAAGGATTTATATTGTCGCAAGACGAGTAATGAAAAGATATTGTATTCGGCCAGGTTATTAAAAAAGCTGAATCTTCTGCCATGGTATGACTTAATTGTCGACAATCCCTATGAGAATGATGAAGACTTTCGAGCGACTTTAGAGCTACTCCTCAACCTTCCGCTACCTTTCAATTTGAATATTCACTCCTTATGCTTTTTCCCCAAGACTGAGCTTGCAGAAAAAGCATTAAAAGATGGATTAATCACAGAAGAAGATATTGAAGGAGCAAACACAAAGGCAATAGATCAGTTTAGAATGTCGCTGGATAGAAAGAGAAGTTCAACCTCTCTGTTCTGGAATATCCTGATTGGCATGACTAGACATGAGTTTTTCTCCAGGGGATTTATCAGATCATGCAGCCGGAGCAAAATCCTGCGAAAGTGTCCAACCATCCTCAGGTTTTTTGTTGTTAATACCCTGAGGTTTATATGCAAAATGCAGACTTTTAAGAAGATAATGAGAGGGCGAGTGAAATTGGAAATCGTTGAATTTAAACGTATATTTAATCCCCAATTTCAGTATCTACATATCCACATAAATAACTTGACCAGGAGGCATCAGGAGACATGTTTGGCTTTAAGAGTTTATCCAGCAAAAAGACCTGTTTTTCCAGAGAGGTATTTTGGGGCATGGAATTTGTCACTTAGGATTCCTCCTGAGGGGCTTAGTATTGAAGTTGAGAACTCCTTTCCGGATGTTCGTTTCATGGCAAATAATGAAAAGTTGGAGGCAAGCGAGTGCTGGGTAGGTGCGATTCGAGAGCCCGGTTTATACATTATGGAAGCAATCCTGTTGAATAAGAACCATATCATCCATAACAAGCTATTATACTGTTAT
>CP070672.1:2053138-2058310 GCA_020351895.1 Thermoplasmata archaeon | reverse complement strand
CGCCCCAATATTCGGTGGCCTCACTGTTTTTGTTTTCTATTTCATGATAAAAGAGATAGTGGCTGACAAGAGACTAGCCCTTCTCTCCACAGCCTTTCTGGCTGTGAATCCTTTTCACATCTATCAGACAAGCCATGCTGCGCCTATGACAGTTGGGCACTTCTTTATGGTTCTGAGCCTCTATTTCTTTGTGCAGAGGAAGAAAACCAGTGTTACGATTGGAGCACTTTATATGTCTTCCATATTGCTAGTTGCAAGTCACCATCTCACTATCTTTTTTTATCTTATCACCATCACCTTCATCACATTTTACAGGAACTTCACTTCAAAGGAATGGTCTAAGGATTTGAGAGGCGATATCTTCTACATCCTTTCAATATCAGCTTTCACATTCATTTATTGGCTGCTCATCGCAACACTTGTTTTTCGTGAATTCATCAGTTCTGGCCTATTAATTCCATCATGGGTAGTTGTTTGCCTTTTTTACATAGGCCTTCTGGTCCTCTTCCTTTTAGTGCTTTTGAGAAGAAGGCTAAACATATTTTCAGATAAGCCAAGAAGAATGAAGCTTAGCATTTCGCAATGTCTAATCATATCGCTTTTAGGATGTTCCTCCTTTTTGCTGATATTCTCTTTCATCAACATTCCAGGAACGGGTTTCATGTTCGAAAAAACTGCCTTCATCTTTCTTTTGCCACAAATATTTGCGGTTGGGTTGGCGCTTTACGGAGGCTTTGTTCTTGGGGAAGGTCGAAAAAGGATTTACATCCTTGGCTGGCTCTATCCAATCTCCATATCCTTCCTCGTCACCACCCTCACATGGCACAAAACCCTATTCCCATTTCGACATTTGGAATACATCGCATATCCGCTCTCGATACTTTCGGGGGTAGGAGTATACACTTACTGGAAGTTTTTGAAGAACTCAGAATCTCAAAAAAATCTGGGTTCTAATCCAAAGAAGCGACTCAGTTCTAAAACCTTCGAATATCTGGTTATCGCGATCCTAATATTAAATCTGGTTTCTGCATATGCAGTGCAGCGCACCACAAGCAAATATGAGGAATCGATATCGGAGCAAGTATTCGATGTGTTAAACTGGATGAAGGGTAATGTTACTGATTCCAACTTCTCCGTGGCAAGTGACCACCGAATAAGCCAGATTTTGTGGGCTGAAGGTTATAACGCAACCTCTGACGCAGCCTACATAATCTGGTTCTGCGAAAATTGGACAGGTTGCCTAGAAGAACTTCAAACTGCCAATGGCTCTATGCCGCAGATAAAGTATGTATTGATTGATGATGTGATGCGGTATCAGGGTGTACAATCGAATATAAACGAGACTCCGCAGCCGATGACCTTAGAATCGTATGAGAAGTTCCAGACCCCTCCTTTTAGTATGATCTATCGATCGGAGAGCGAGAATGGCGAGCACTGGGCAGAGCTTTATGAAGTTGATTGGGAATTTATTGAGGAAAATAAACCATAGAGAAGGAAAGTGAGACCCTATCTGCTCGAGACGTTCAGTCGTTCTACTATGAATCGGAGATGCGCCTTTTAAATATAAGCAAAGGATTGTGGGGGGTTTAAATCATATTCATCCCTCAAAGATATCGGGTCCTCATAAACTTCAGTTTCTCCAACATGAATCGCATATCCTTTTTCTTTATTTTCAAAGTAATTATGAAAAAGTTCTTCAGATATTCCACCGAATTCTTTGGTTTTTTGCCATAAGCTAGATATATCATCAAACAGTATTTCATTTATCTTAAATTCACCAACAATTTTAGATACTGGAGCCGTTACATAAACAACTACTGTAGTAATGTCTTTTCTTTTGAAAATAACTCTCCTATATTCGTACCTTTTTTCTCCTTTGAAAATCTTATCAGCATATTTTGGCTTAATCGACAATAATACTTTCATTACTATCCGTCTCCGATATTATAATACTCATTACTTTCCTTCGCACGCTTGCCCCCCTTCTCCTTGAGGAATAAATGGGTCTAAAAGCATATAAAACCTTCTGAAAAGGGGAAATAATTGAAGTTATAAAACAACTATTTGGCTTATGGTCAAATATAAAAGAAGATTTGGAAATATCTTCCCGAATCGCATACATTTTTTCGCAGTAAGGGGGCTTATATCCTTCACCCGTCGCTTTCGTCTTACTATTTTGATAAATAGATAAGATCGTCCTTCTCTTCAACCATTTTCAAACGATTCATTTCTTTTATGACTTTCTTTACAAAATCATAGTCTTCTTCCTTAAGAGCCTCAGCTGCACTTTCCAGAGAAATAGAACCACTTTTCAATCTTCCTGCAAGTATATCGACAGCCTGGGCAATCTCAGCCTCCTCCCTAATTCTGCTCTTCAGTGGAGATGGAATTCCAAACTCTTCTTCCAGTTCTTCAAGACGGCCATATAAACGCCCGATCCATTTCCAGGATTCATATTGTGATCTCGCCTCCTCCTCAACTATTTTCCATCGAATCTCTTTTCCGGCGAGAGTTGCCATATCTGCTAGATCATCAGGTCTGCTGGTTATTGCCTTGAAGAGAAAGATATCTTCAACTGAAGCTACATATAATTTCAAGGTATCCCTTTCATACATTTTCTGAGCCCTTTCTTTCATTCCTTTGGAGAAGCTTAAGGCATTACACACTTTTTCAATAAATATGTCAAAGCGAATTTCATCTTTACCTTCAAGAACACATCTTGCTTTCAAATCAATATATTCATTCCCGAGATTACTTGCTTCACTGAATCCGATTTCTTTAGCAGCTTCGATAAAAGCCTGAGCGTCTTTTTGATTTGAAAAAACGATATCGATGTCCTTTGTTGCCAATTTTGCCCCATGGAAAATCATTGAGAGGCCACCTACTAAGAAAGCCTTTATAGGTTTTTTAAGATGTTTTGAGATGTCATCCAAAGCTTTAATGAGTTTGTCCCTTTCGAACATCTTTCTAACGGGCATTCGAAATTACCTCCTCAATTTTTTTCTTTAAACCATATTTTTTTGCAAATTCAAGTAAAGGTTTTTTTTCTATTTTTCCTTTGTTCATTGCTCTTATAATCAATCGAGGAATACGCGGATTTCCAGGGTTTAGAAGATAGCTCTGAATTAAGGCCTCTTCCTCAGATAGTGTTTTCATTATTGGGTTATGGAAATAATATTCTTTTCCAGCAACGATGTCGTAATTCAATTCATAAAGTCTCGTTGTTGCAGCTGAAATGAATCGTTTATCATGGATGGTATGTTCTATTGCGAAAATGAACTCGTCCCGCCAATGCCACACTATCGTTGCATCGGGATAAGACTCTTTTAGATGTTTTATTATTGTATTATATGAATAATATTTGATAAAATTAATTAGCGGTTTATGTCTCTCGTTTATGACATATACTCCTTTTTCTAAAGTCACGACTCCCATTTTCCTCCATTGGCTTATTAGACCCTTGACTGTTCTTAAAGAAAGGGACGATCTTTGGACAATTCCATTCGCCCTGTTCCCTGGATTTAAGAGTAATGGCAGTATCTTTAACCCTGAACCGGTGAGTATTTTTTCAACTTTAAGCATGGGTTCCTCTGAGATGAGAGTGGTGAAACTGTCACCTAAAGGATTTTTGACAATAGAAACGAATACTGATTTCCCTTCCCTTTTCATCGACACAAAACCAAACTCCTGGAGGTGATTGACATTTCTGGAAATCCATGATATATCTTTACCTAGAGCATCAGCTAACTGCGATATCATCTGCGGCTTTTTAAGAATGGACAATAGAATTTCTAGCTCTGTTTTGTTTAGTTTATCTTTAAACATAAGTGCAAATATACGCAATACATATATATATAGTTTTCTTATTTTTGCACTAAATTGGGCTTGAATAGAAAATAGATATTACTGCGTAATATCTATGTTCCATCATCATATAAATCTGGAAGGTTCAAATCAGTGGATTTTTTCTGAATCGTTTACTACTTTTTATTGTTAAAAGGAGGCTTATCTTCGTCAACCGACATCTAAAAAATCAGTCCCTTCCCCAACCCCCAACCTGATATTATCATCATCCTTAACAACCAAAGTCACAGTTCCCGGGCCCTCATAAACCAGAGTTGTCGTTACCATTATATCTATTGGCTTGACTTCTGGAGATGGATAGGGATCAGGATTTGGTGGATTATTCAGATATGTAACTATCTTAACCTGAGAACCATAAGTAATAGTAAGTGTTTCATCGTCGCTACCAGGATCTGTAATATGCGAGGTTATTTCAAATAGGAGCCCAATAAAATGAGCGTTCAAATCAACCTCCCAAGGTTCCACATGATTCCAATGGTCGCTGTCCCTTTTCTTGGATTGTTGGACATTGAAGGTGTGGTGAATCTTCTTAATACTCCCGTTCTGGGATTTTATGTATATCCAAACTGGATTAGCCCCGATATTCGGCGGGTCCTCAGGAGTATAGGTCACGGTTGCGGAATAGGATTTTGAAAAGTTAATGCTGACAGGAATCCAGGCCATTTGCTCGTTTGGAGACCCGGGCATGCGCTCAATAGATACATTTCCGATGGGATTTCCATCCTCGTATAATGTCATGCTCACATTGTTATACTTTCTTCCTGCGACTCTTAAGCCGATTTCGACATCCATGATTGCGGATTTGATAGTTACTTTCGGATCTACATTGAGAACCGTGATATTAGTTTTATATACGCTGATGCCACCATCATCATCTTCAACTGTCAAGGTAACCGTAAATACACCATCATCACCATAGATATGACTTACAGTGTCAGTGGCATTGAATGAATATGTTCCCCATGGACTTTTAATCTCGTTAATAGTTGGATCATAAACAGGTTCTGGACCTATGCCGTCATTATAGTATGTTGTTACATTATCAGGTGTTCCGTCACCCCAGTTCCAAGTAAATGTTAAATCGTCGCTGCCGGGATCATTAGCAATTGCTGTGAATGTTGCAGAGGAGCCTTCAGGATATTCGTAATAACTTAAGGAAGAATATTTTATTGTTGCATAGTCATATCCCGTCTCGTTTCCCTTACTCACTCCAGTCACATAGATATTTCCAGAAGTATCTATAGCTATAGCAGACCCCGCATCAGTGCTATCTCCAGGGCCATTGTATCTTACCACCCAAAGTTCATT
>CP070672.1:2045812-2053038 GCA_020351895.1 Thermoplasmata archaeon | reverse complement strand
GTCTTGAATTTGCCTTTGATAAAAGGAGTGAACTCACCTTTTTGAATTGGACCTAGGGATAACGGCCGGGCAAATTTGAAAAATGCACGTGATTTTTCTTCGAACATCTGGCGAAGTAAGTGTTCCTTACTTCCAGAAAAAACATAGCAGACTTTTTTATGATGTTGAAATCTTGACCTCATAAGTTTCTCCATATTTAGACCGTTCAGCATTGCGATTTCCTGAAATTCATCGAATATCATCACGATCTGTTTTTTCTTTTCCTTTGCCACCTTTTCTGCGAAGTCGAAAATTTCAACTAGTTCCTCTTCATCATAGGTTTTTTTTGTCGAAAGGTCCAATGTGATCTTACCATCCGTCGATATGATTACTTTTGGTTTCAGGTTGATGAAGAAATCCCTTATAGCATTCCTTATCTTATCCAAATTGGTATATGCTGCATTTATAACATTGTTCACCATCTGTATGGCAAGGTCCTCCTTTGTGGTCATACCGTACAGATCTATATAGACCGGTATCATCTTCTTGGCTTTTCTATTGATGAACTCGATCAGAAGCGACGTTTTGCCAAGGCGCCTTTGCGAGTACAAAATAATGCTCTTTCCACTGGATACCTCCCTGTAAAGAATGTCTATTTCTTCCTTTCTATCAACAAAATCTTCCCCTGTCACTACGACGCCGTATTTGAATGGATTGTGAGCCATGGTTATACTGATAGGTATACATATATTTATACCTTTTGGTATTATACCATCTGGTATAATGAAAATATTACAAATTGGGGAGAAACTGAAAATACGCATTCTCGTCAAAATATGCGCATGTGATGTTTGACAGTTTTGTTCGTTTCTTTAGACATTTTGCGTAGAGTTGGAGCTGGTTTACCACGTTCCCGCTCTCATCCGGCTTGTAGTCCATGATATGTATTCGATTGGATCTTACCTGGATGATGTCGATATGGCCTGTGAGGGGCTTTTTGAATCCTGACTCTTTCTCGGTCAGGTAAACTGGAACTTCAACTGCCACAGTTGCGGAATCGTTTACTAAAAAGAACTCCTCCACCTTGATGTGTCGCTCAGACTTTGTTTTAGCAAGCTCCAGTGCCAGGTCTGTCATTCTGGATGCTGGGCTGTTTTTAACCGTCTTGATTGATGGCTTCGGTAGGTTTATCGCGTTCGCTAACTCGGAAACCCTCAGGACTTTCTTTGACTGGAATATGTGGTCCATTGAGTTGTTCAACATGTAGTGGATGTATCTCCTGAGTTGCGGAAACTGCTTGCCTTTTATGTTGAGTTTGAGGGTATGTACTTTGAAGAGGTAGGGTTGAGGGTGAAAGAGTTTTCTTGTTTTAATTGTCTGGTTGGGATCGAGGTCGTATTTCTTTCTGAGCTTTGTTGCCGGGAGCTCTTCTCCATATCGGTTGATCCAATTTCTAAGAGTTGTTAGTGGTATTTTTGCCTTGTACTTTCTGCGCATGGTTCGTATGGCCATGTCCAGGGTGTGGCCCTGGTTATAGTAGGTAAGTGCAGAGAGAATGAGCTTTGGTGAATAGGATGTGTGGCTGAGCTTGCGGTCAGAAAAACGCTTTTGGCAGAATTTGCAGAAGTATAACTGTACGGACTCATCTTGAATCTTCCTGCTGCCGGACTTGATCACGGATTTTGAAGAGGAGCAATTCGGGCATAAGAGGCGTTCTTCTTGAAAATCCTCGAACATCGTTTCCAGGGTCTTTTTCTTGGCCATGATGGGGAATTATCTTGGGATTATTTGATATTAACGCTCGCAATTGGCATGCCATCTGCGGGAGTTAACGCTCGTAATTGGCATGCCATCCAACGCTCACAGTTGGCGGTAGATTTTGGGTTTACCTCCCGTATTTGGCACATGGATTTGGCATTTCAACGCTCGTATTTGGCATGCCATTTGTGTGAGCTATAAGATCAGGACTTGATGGGGTGTTTTGGAGCACTGGCCCTGCCCCGAATAATCCCCAAAATTAGGGTGTTTTTAGCCGAGCAGAGGGGGTATGTGTGTTGGAAATCTGGGGGTTTTTGCCGGATTCGTGAGGTGGGGGCGGTTTTGTCTCTGCGAGGCTAGTTAGTGATTTTAAATTTTGTTTTAGGGATTAGAAGGGCGGAGACCTTTGTGAAAATAGTACCATTTAATTGATATTTAATCCAAACGCTTTTGATCCTAATTTATCTTTATACAATTTCTCTATTTTAATAACCTCATTCTTTGTTAAGGTCTTCGGAAGTGTTCTTAAAATTGTAAAGTTAAAATTTAGAGCATAGGACTTTGACTTTCGCACCCTCCGCATGCTTTTATGTGGGGAATAATTTGAAGCTCTTGACATATGTCCCATATCGGCCTTGTGATGTACAATATTTCTTGTTAAGGCCCTATAAACCTTGGAAAACGACCATTAATTACTTATTACTGATTCGCCATTTATATCATATAACCTATCTGGGAGGGAGATTATAGGTCATAATGGAGGGAAATGCCCTAAAGCAGAATAGATGGTCGTATCGATAGGAGGCAACTGTACGTGGATACTACCAGTCAGAGAATCAGAGAATACTTAAGGGCCAAGGGAAAAGTGCCCATAGAAGAAATTGCCCAGGCAATGGGTATAGATCAGGTAACTGCCAATCGCCATTTGAGATATCTTCAATTCATAGGCGAGGTTGTAAAAGTCCCTGACAAGGACCGTGATTTGTACAGGTTATGGGGGAGGATTGGAAAGGAGGAGCTTCCCTTAATATCACTTGCCGCCTTGGCAGAATATAAAGACCTAGATGACATCGATCTTAGATTGATAGATACTGAGAATTACCTATGTCCATATTGCAGGAATGAAGTTCTTTACACTGATAAATCCTGCCCAAAATGCGGCTTGAGATTCCTGGAAGAAGAAGTGCAAAAGCAGGGTGTAGAAGAGATATCTGCTCGGTCAGAAAAGAAGGAAGATATAGAGCTAATCAGCTTTGAAACAAGTGCAATGAAACCTCTCGAAACCAGGTCTGAAAAAAGAACACCGCATGTACTAATAGAGAAGCCTGTTTTATTGAAAAAATCCACAAAAAGGGAGAAACTGGGAGTTATAAATGGAGTTACCAATGGCATTACAAATGGCCTTATTAACGGCCTTAAAACCCTGAGATACGGAATGACCAACGGCATCACCAACGGAAACGGCATTATAAACGGATTGGACACCCGTCAGGTTGCTTTGGTAAGGAGGAGGGGTCTTTTAAAGATATTTGCAATCTTCATATTTATTATGTTGATGATCACATCCCCTTTTCTTTTGAATGTCGTAATCATCCCCGAAAAAGGAATCGAAATAGATGGTGATTTCAGTGATTGGAACAATGTAAAAATAATTTCGGATACCAACGAAGCAGCATCATTTAATTCCAATATCGATATCATAGAATATGGGATGGATTCAAGATTAATGGAGCTCTCATTCTTTATAAAGGTCGAGGGAGATATTTTCCAAGGTGAGCCAGAAATCAGCGGTAGGGGAATGGATACTGCTTATATCTTCATAGACACAGATCAATTTATTCATTCAGGCTTTGAGATTTCTGGCATAGGAGCAGATTACATGGTAAAGGTGGAGGGCTGGAAGGGTAATATTTATTCGCAGTATCTTTATGAATTCACATCCGATATAAAGCATTGGGACCTCTGGAATAATGTGGGGGGAGTTTCATCCGCGGCATCCGGTTCAGAGCTTGAAATCCAGGTGGGTTTTGCAACCCTGGGCCTGAAACAAGGCGATGCGGTTGACATTCTGTTCCTTACCCAAAGCTTTGACATGCAGGAGGATTTCTCGGACACCATTATATGCAGCGAGAAAGGCGTTTTGATTGTCGAACAGCAGGGACTTGGAAAGGGATATATCACAGGGGATTCAAACAGCCTTCTGAGATTGGATCTTGCAGCTCAGGATGAGGATATTGTCATAAAAGAAATAATACTGACAAGGATCGGAGTTGGAAGCGATTCAGATATAGATACAGTAAGGCTTATGGATGGAAGCCTCCTGATTGCAGAAACGACCTTAAATGGGGGCTTTGCCCGCCTCCAGGTAGCAATGACACTTACCCGAGGCAGAAATAAGATTTTGCATGTGGAAGTGGATGTGGGCTCTGGTTCACAGCCTGGGAACAGTGTAGGATTGAAGATAGCACAAATGCATGATGTCATTACAAACAAGGGGACAATCACTTTGAGGACCTCTAATCCTTCTCAAGACAACTATGAGATCAGCTATATAAAATCCATACCTCAGGGGATTGTGATCGATGGTGCATTTGCAGATTGGGATACTATTTTTAAAGGTTCAAATCCCAATGAGATATTCTCTTTTCAAGGGGCGGATTGCCAAAGACAGGTAGATACGGATTCAGAGGAACTGAAAAATGAAAATGTCAATCTTGCCCAGTCAAAAATCGTCATGAACAATGAAAGCGCATCTTTCTACCTCAGTGTGAAGGGAAGGATAATGGCGGGAGCCGTGATACCTCAAGCACCTGGAGATTTTCCAATTAGGTACAAGCCTTCTGCCGACCCCTCCCCTCCTGGTTTAGAACCTCCTGATATGATTGAACCATTACCTCCACCACTCAAACCAAGACCTTTGGAGAGTGAATTGGCAGGAGAGGATACAGCGCATATATTTCTTGACACCGATGATAATTCAAGCACTGGTTACAAAGTATCGATTACAACCGATGTTTCATTTTCTATTGGAGCCGATTGGTTGATTAAAATTACAGGAAGATCCAATTCCGTAAGAAACAGCGGTTATTTTATATTCAATGGCTTTAAATCTTCTCAATGGGATTGGAAATTTGTAGATACAGTCACTTCGGCAAACGATGCAGACCAGCTTGAGACGCAGATTGAGTTTGAAAGAATTGGCTTTCAGGGCGATAGTGGACTAGGTGTGGCAATATACATTCATGATTGGAACAAGGGAAGTGAGGATCATTCCAATGATAAACTGCAGGCCAGAGGGGGTAGGTCCTATGATTCCCAGGATAATTTCGGGTCTTATGAAGATACCTTAAAACCGCAGCTGCGTTTAAAGGCCGGTGTATTTGATCCCCTCACCGAGTTACCGGATGTGGATTCTGAACTTATTACGAATATTCCCAGTGGATACTACATAGTACAATTTACAGGTCCCATCAAGGAGTTCTGGAAGAATGAAATTCAAGAATTGGGTGGTAAATTTTACGGCTATATCCCAAAGTACGCTTTTATCGTGGGAATTGATCGGTCCAAATTGCTTGAACTGACAAACCTATCATATGTGAGATGGTTAGGTATTTATCAACCCGCCTATAAAGCACAGGAAGGGCTCTTATCCCAAGATACCGATGATGTAATTGTCGATGTTCTGGTATTTGAGAATAGAGAGGAAGTGGCATCCCAAATAGAGGAGTTAGGTGGGAATATTGATTCATACTCTTCATCAAAACTCAGAGTCTCCATAAATCAAAGCAAGATAAAAGATATTCTATACATGCCCCACGTGGAATGGGTGGAAAAAACTCCTGAGTACAGGTTATCCAATAATGTTTCAGATGATTTCGAAAGATTAAATGTGGTTACTGTATGGAAGACACCATACAATCTCAACGGGACAGGACAGATTGTAGCGGTTTGCGATACAGGTTTGGATACAGGTGTAAATGACTCCACCATGCATGACGATTTCGAGGGAAGAATAGTTAAAATCTATGATCTAGTGGGAGGTGGAGGGGAAACTGCAGGTGATTTGAACTCAGGTCACGGAACCCACGTTGCAGGCTCTGTTCTGGGAAACGGCACAATGTCCTCTGGACAGATCAAGGGTATGGCATATGGAGCTTCTCTTGTTTTTCAGGCGGCGGAAGACGATCAAACCGGTTTGCTTTCCGGAATTCCCGTGGATTTAAATGATCTATTTTGGCCGGCATACAATGACAGCGCCCGCATTCATACAAATAGCTGGGGTTCCGATGTCAATGGTCAGTACACAACCGATTCACAGAACGTGGATGAGTTTGTTTGGGCCAATAGGGACATGACAATACTATTTTCTGCAGGCAATGAGGGTACAGATTCCAACTCCGATGGCATCGTGGATTTGGATTCTATTAACGCCCCCGCAACTGCAAAGAACTGCATTACAGTTGGAGCATCAGAAAACTACAGATCGTCAGGGGGCTATCAGATGTCCTACGGTACTGCATGGCCCTCAGATTTTCCCGCAGACCCTCTCAATTCCGATCTCATGTCAAACAATTCCAATGGTATGGTTGCATTCAGCTCCCGGGGAGCTACCGATGATGGACGTATTAAACCAGACGTAGTTGCACCGGGAACCAATGTCCTTTCTACCCGTTCAAGTCTGGCTACTGGCACTCTTTGGGGTGTATACAACGCCTATTACGTGTACTCTGGAGGAACGAGCATGTCCACTCCACTGGTTGCAGGCACGGCAGCCTTGGCAAGGCAGTATTATGTTGACAAGAAAGGGCATACCACCCCCTCTGGAGCCCTTCTGAAAGCCACCCTTATAAACGGAGCAGTTGACCTGCTGGGACAGTACAATGAGACAGCTTCGATATCCAACTTCGATGAGGGCTGGGGCAGGGTAAATCTCACAAATTCCATTTATCCATCATCCCCAAGAAGCATGAAATACGAGGACGTGAGTTCTGGATTTACCCAAAGCGACCAGGTACATTCCTATGAATACGTGGTTGCAACGGGAGAAGCTTTGAAAATAACTCTTGTATGGACAGATTATCCTGGGACACCTACTTCAGGAGGTCTTGTAAATGATCTGAATCTGAACGTAACTGCTCCCAACGGAACATCATATTATTACGGTAACAACATCGAAAACGGTTGGTCCAATGAGAGCCATGTTTTTGACGATACCAACAATGTGGAGAGTGTGTACATTCAATCACCTTCTGAGGGGATCTATACAATAAAGGTCATGGCAGATAATATCGCATCCCTTGGCTCTCAACCGGACCAGGATTATGCCCTTGTAATATCAGGCAATTTCCAGTTTCGGGATGATGTGGGTGTTGAAACCTTGATTGTAAATAAAACTCAGCTTAAAGACACACAGGCAGAAATCACTGCAACCATCAAGAATTTCGGGCGAAACAATCAAAGCAGTCCTTTCGATGTAAGATGTGTGATTC
>CP070672.1:2038965-2045712 GCA_020351895.1 Thermoplasmata archaeon | reverse complement strand
ATGTACTATGGAAACAGTGATAAATCCTCTTCCACTGAAAATCCAGAGGGGGTCTGGGATAATAATTATACAATGGTTCAGCATCTACATGAGACCTCTGGAACACATTATGATTCTACTCAGTATGGTAACAATGGAACAGAATATATTGATTCACCTGGAACCCAAGATGCAACTGGAAAGATAGATGGAGCAGATGATTTTGATGGTATCGACGATTACATCGATGTGGCATTTTCTTCGAGTTTGAATATTACTGATGCAATTACTGTTGAGGCCTGGTTTAATTCCGATATAGATCTAACAGAGGAGTCTGACCAATGGTATGGTGGAAATCAAAAATCCAATTGTTGGCTTCTCGGTTGGCATGGTTGGGATGATGCATGGTCTTTTGGAATATACAACGAAACAGGCACCTGGAGCGGGGGTACCCATGCAACAGATATTTACATTTCAGCCGGTGAATGGGTACATGTTGTCGGTACTTTTGATGGAAGATATATGAAAATATATGTGAATGGTGAGTTAGAAGACACCCAAGATCTAGGCTCAGAAAAAATACAATGGACAACTGATAGCATAGAAATAGGGCTTAGGGGAGCATATTGGAATGGTACAATCGACGAAGTTCGAGTATCCGATATTGTCCGCCCTTGGGATTGGATAAACGCTTCTTACAATAACCAAAACGATACAGGTATATTTTACTCTGTAGGAAGCGAAGAATCTGCCAACGGGTCATTAAATTTCGAGTGGGTGGAACTGTACAATAAAGGAAATACTCCAGTGGATCTAACAGGCTGGTATCTCACAGACAATGATGGATTTAAATTTAATATAAGCGGTGCCGGAAGTATACCCCCTGGAGGATATCTTGTCTGTCATCTTGGTGAAAGTGGAACCAATAGCTCAACAGATGTTTATGGTTATATTGACTATGAATCGGAAATCACGATACAACCGGATGCCACAGCGGGAAAAGATGTCTTTCTGGATAGCACCTTGGGTATATTGAATACAGGTACATGGACATGGATGGACGTTACCAATGCCTCTTCCGTTTATAAAAGACCACTGATCCAATTCGATCTTTCAAGCCTTCCTTCTGGTTATATAAAAAATGCAAAGGTTTGGTTGTATCGCAATGATGGTAATGCATCTACCGGTGCCACAGTGAACCTGCATAGAGTAACCCAATCTTGGATTGAAGGGACCGGAAGTCCAAACAGTGGAGCGAATTGGGCAACGTACGATGGTACAAATTCATGGGCCGAGACCGGAGGTGATTATGATTCTGCATTTGAGGATACAAAGACAATTGCCGCCGGAACTAATGCATGGTACTACTGGGATGTCACTGATTTGGTTGGAGAATGGGAGGATGGAACATACAGCAATTACGGTATGATATTTGAGGCCAATGATGGTTCTGAATATCAATATTTCACTTCAAGTGACAATTCCGATTCCAGCAAACATCCAATGCTGATTGTCAATATGACCACTACAGCTCCCATGCTCGGTAATTCCGATGATTTATCTTTAATGAATAGCAACTCTATTATAATCGATTATGTGGCATGGGGAGAGGATCCCGGTGGGGACGACGATGATGCAGTGTCTTGGTGTCAATGGACTGACGGGGAGTACGTGGATACCTCGGACCTTTTAGAGAATCAAACTCTAGGCCGTGATCAAGATTCCAATGATACTAATCTTCCTGCTGATTGGGAGGATGGAGCAGGAAAAGCTGATCCCTTTGGGATTGACAGAAGCACTGAAAACGGCTCCACTCCGAATGCACAGAATGTAGACTTTATCATTCCAGAGTTCAAAGAGATTTCAATTCCGATTTTCATGATGCTGATATTAGTTGCTGTTTGGAGAAAAAAACGATTTAGGAAGATGGTAAGAAAATAAAAACAAAATCCACAGGATAATGGAAAAAAGGATGGCCATAAGACGTGCAGATAATGGAAATTAATAGGGATCCAAATAAAGGTGTACTAATGCCAAAAGAGAATGAATCAACGAAAGACTGCCCCCTATGTGGAACCAAGGTTAAACTACCTTCATACAAATGTAAAAAATGCAACGTTTATCTAACGGAGGATAAGATATCAAAAGATATAGGTGACAAACCAAGGTGCCCAGAGTGCAAGTTCAGACTGAAGCAAATTTCAAGGGAGGAGGCCCTAAAGGATCTCAAATGTAAAGAATGCGGCTGTAACTTTGAAGATATAGAGGGATTAAATGAATTAACAACAGTTCGTTCAAAGGCTCGCCCTAAAAAACCTCAGAAAGAAGAATTCTACATACTTGAAGATGAACTTCAAACCTTGTCCAAGGAACTTGACAGGATCTTATTGGAGGCGGGAGAAGATGGTACTGAGATTTATAGATGTCCCGATTGCGGGGAAAAAGCAGAGGTCGACGCCAAATCCTGTCCAAATTGCGGATTAAAGTTCTTTGATCTGGACGAAATTCCCGAGGAATTCCAAGAAGATGAGATAGCAGAAAAATATGAATGCTCCGAATGTGGAGCCTCTCTTGATGTCGGGGCAATTGAGTGTCAGGATTGCGGTACTATTCTTGTTGCTGAGGAAGAAGAAG
Source organism: Thermoplasmata archaeon (assembly GCA_020351895.1). Next base: position 2,043,099 of record CP070672.1, on the reverse strand, counting down.
AATTGTTTGCCTGTCCCGCATGCGATGAGGTTGTTGAATCCTATGCTTCATCTTGTCCGAAATGCGGTGTGGAATTCGTTTCCGAGAATGATGAATTGGAGGATGCGTTGGGTGAGATACTTGAATTGGAATCAGCTGAAAGCCTAGAGACAAAACCTCCAGAAGAGTTTGAAATCAAGAAAGAACCTGTTGGGTTGACAAACGGTTTGGTCAATGGAATAAAAAAAGAGATGCATGGGCTCACTAATGATCTTACAAATGGCTTGACAAATGGTCTAACAAACGGGATTAAAAAGGTCAAGGAGGGGTTAACAAATGGACTTACCAATGGCCTTACAAATGGGCTGACAAACGGCTTGACAAATGGCCTTCGAGCCTTAAAGGTAGGAATTACCAACGGTATAACGAATGGCAATGGAATAACCAATGGTCTTAGAACACGAAGAGGTGTTTTTGAATCCAAACGAAGCAGATGGAAACTCGTTGTAGTGCCGATTATTGTCCTTATCCTTGTGTTTTCACCTTATATGTTTGTAAATATAATAGAACCAACTCAAGGAATTAAAATCGACGGTAGGTTTGAGGATTGGAGCAAACTAACTGTAACCTCTGATGTCAACGAAGTCATGTCTTTCAACCGCAATGTGGACATCATTGATTATCGTATGGATGATAGAGAACTAGAGCTATCATTCTATTTGCAGGTTGAAGGAGATATATTGGCTGGTGAACCAGATGAACCTGAAGGTGAAAAACATGTTGACACAGCCTATATCTTCATAGACGCCAACCAAGACCCAGATTCGGGTTATTTTGTCAAAGGAATAGGTGCAGATTTCATGCTTGAAATATATGGTTGGGATGGCAGTGTGATTGCCAGCAGCCTTTACAGCTATGAAGGCGAGGATCAGGACTGGAATCTATGGAGAATCGAAGGTGCTGTGTCCTCTGCCGTAAGTGGTTCGGAACTAGAGGCGAAGGTTTCCTTCAGCGCTTTGTATCTGCGAAAAGATGATGCTGTCGATGTTCTGTTCTATATGCAGAGTTGGGACAGATTCGAGGATTTCTCAGACACGGTAATTAGCAATGAGGAAGGGATTCTATCGATAACGCAACAGGGTGTGGGCGAAGATGTCATAAGTGGTGATGGTAATAAGTTACTCAAGCTCGAATTAAAGGCTCTGAATTCGGATATAATCGTCAGTGAGATTAGGGCAACAAGAACGGGATCAGGAAGCGATAATGATATTTCAGGGATAGGACTTGTGGATGAAACTGGTAATCTGGTTGTATCAGGGGAAATGAATGGCGGTATAGTGGTATTTTTACCTGATTTGAGTTTGGCAGAAGGTGATACGAGATCCCTTAATATTGCTGTGGATGTTGGTGGGAATTCAGGAGTAAGAAAGACTATTGGCTTTATTATCGCGAACATTCACGATGTGGTGACAGATAAAGGTACTGTTTCTTTGAAGCGCGAAAAGCCCGAGGGAAATCGTAATGATAGAAGCTATTTGCTCAGCGTCCCCTATAACGTGAGTATAGACGGCGCTTTTGCAGATTGGGAAGATGATAATAAACGCAACGATACAGAAGGAGATGTAGATCGCAAAGACCTGGATATACTGAAATACGATGTTTCGAAAACTGTCGATGGACCGGCTTTCTATTTGGAGGTAGATGATAAGATATGTGGTGGAGTTGAAGTACCTTATTGGAACAGTAAAGTTAAACCTGAGCCCAAAAAGGGAGGAGAACCTGGACCTGGAGGGGGATCACCGCTACCTATTCCACCAAAGACTGGTGAGGATTTTGTATATATTTTCATTGATTCTGTTACAGGTACAGGATATAGCAAAGATCTACCAATAGAAGCAGACTATATGATCGAGATAAGCGGAAAGCACAACAGTGTGTTGAGTAAAGTCTACTATGAATGGACCGGAGTGCACACATCGGATTGGAGCTGGGTTGAGCAAGGTAATGTGGAAGTTGGTTTGGACACCATTAAAATGGAGGTGGGGATTGATTGGGAAGATATTGATATCGACCCGTTTAACGAAAGTTTCGAGGTTTATTTTTTGGCAACCGACTGGGAGAAAAGAAGCATGGATTATTCCAATACCGAAGGGGCGATAAGTGGACCGAGAGGAACCAGGGCTGAGACTTTACTTGAGGTCGTAACTGGTACAGGGTCCGAGGATAACGATAGATTCGGGTGGAATGTATCCTATGCAGGGGATATAAATGATGATGGATACCCCGATATCATAGTTGGTGCACCGTACTATGATCCCGATTCTACCTATCTTTGGGATTCGAGCGACATCAAGGTCAACCAGTATTCGAACTCCGATAATCAGCAGTATCCTGCAGTAGCTAATGACTCATCTGGAAATACAATCGTTGTTTGGGCCGATGATCGTGGTACCGATTGGAACATCTCAGCACAGAAATTTGACTCCGACGGAAATACATTGTGGGGTTCTTCAGATATTCAGGTTAATCAGAACTCGGACAGCGCAGATCAAAAATATCCAGCTGTTGATGTGGATTCCTTTGGGAATGCATACTTTGTATGGACTGATTATCGCGATGGCAATTGGAACATCTATGCCCAAAAACTCAACTCAACTGGAGACCCTCAGTGGGGCTCTTCTGACAAACGGGTCAATCAGTATACATTGGGTGCCCAGGATTTGCCTGATGTTGCTGTCAATGCCACGGGTAATGCCACTGTTGTCTGGAAGGATTCTCGCAGCGGTTGGGATGTCTATGCACAGAAACTCAACTCTGCCGGAGATGTACAATGGGGTGCTTCGGACAAACCGGTTAACCAGTACACCACAGGATCTCAGACTGACCCTGCAATAGCTATAGATTCTTCTGGAGATGTAATCATTTCTTGGTCTGATTATCGTAGTGGTTCGAATTATGATGTTTATGCGCAGAAACTTAATTCAACCGGAGATGCGCAATGGGGTGCCTCAGACAAACGAGTCAATCGGTACACGTCTGGTGATCAATCGCAGACAGATGTGGCCTGTGATTCAAGTGGAAACTCGATTATCGTTTGGTATGATCAAAGCCGCAATTTTGATATCTATTCTCAGAAGCTCAACGCCACTGGTGATTATCAGTGGGGTTCTTCAGATAAACTCGTCAATCAAGCGGGAAATGGAGGAGCCGTGCCTCTTCAGGATTATCCCGCTGTAGCCGTAAAATCAAGTGGGCACGCTGTTGTAGCATGGCGCGATTATCGGAGTCAGAGTCATTACGACATATATGCCCAGAAACTTGACTCTAATGGAAATTATCAGTGGGGAGGATTGGATATAAAGGTCAATCAAAACTTGGATAGCGCCTACCAACAGTTCTCAGATGTAACTATAAGCTCGGACGATTATGCAATCATAGTCTGGGATGATGAGCGAAACGGTGCAAGCGACGATGATATATACACCCAGAAAATCGGCATTGGTGAAGACGCAGGTGCAGCATACTTATTCTTTGGATATTCAGGTATAGACTCAACTTATATCAATGCTTCCAACGCCAATGTCACCATTTATGGTGAAGCTGCTGGCGATCATTTTGGATGGAGTGTATCGGATCTCGGAAATGTGGATTCTGACACAAAGGATGATGTGATAATAGGTGCTCCTGATGCAGGAAACGGAAAAGCCTATGTTTTCTATGGAAGGGCTTCGTGGAGCTCAAGCTATGTTGCTTCCTCTACTGATGTCATTATTACAGGAGAAAGATACGGTGATAAATTCGGATTTTCGGTTTCAGGTGCCCAGGATACCGACAACAGCAACAACAACGAGGTTTTGGTTGGAGCACCTAACTTCAGTGGATTAGACTGGTGGAACAACAGCTGGAACTTACGTAGAAGGTTGACATTTGACAACTTGGGACAAACTGAGAATCTTACAGACTTCCCAGTTCTGATAAATTTGAGCTCGGCAAATTTCGATTATTCCAAGGCGAAATCAGATGGCACCGATCTGCGTTTTATTGATGAGGATGGAACATCTGAGCTTAAATACCATATCGAGAAATGGGACACATCAGGATACAGTTACATCTGGGTTAATGTTACCCGCATTGATGGGAGTTCTTCTGCTGATT
>CP070672.1:2030021-2038865 GCA_020351895.1 Thermoplasmata archaeon | reverse complement strand
TGTGCCAATCACAGGCATGATAAGATCCTGAAATTCTGGGATGCATGCTGGTTTACTTTCAAAATACAAATCATCATAGGTACCAGAGGTAACTAAAAGCCCAATGATTGTAGAGCTATTAAGGGCATGCTTTTCCATATTGCAGCCATATTTGCTGGCAAACTGTTCTGTAATCTCAACATTACTTACAGTCCAAATGGTCCATCCATTCCCATCGTCTTTATTTCTTGAATAATAAGAATCACTGGTTAGGCTACTATCCCAAGCTACATGAACCCAACCTCCAGAATCAGCACCAATTGTTGGATAGTAAAAGCTTGCAACTCCACTGACCGCAATTATGGCATCATCCCCCCAGTAATTGGATGGGTAATCGCATTTTGCGTACCAGATATCCCTGTCTGAGAAATCCCAACATACAACCCATACATCACCATCCGAATCCGCCACAATTGATGGGAATCTCATATCATTTGAATCCTGGATGATAACATCATCACCGGGATCGCCATTTGCCTTGTGCCATTCCGAAGGAGTCAGAGACGAACTTGGATTGTCACACATCCTGTAACCTATTGGAGATCCTGCTGCACTGGTATTTTGATAGGCAATGTGAATGTAATTATTTAAGTCGGTGTCGACACAGGGATAATTATAAGAGTATCCACCAGGAGTCACTGATACTCCGGTTTGCCATGTTCCACTGACCTGTTTAGCATAGTAGATGTCATAGCCTGTTGAAGTTGAATTGTACTCAAGCCAAACAGCATGTGGAACACCATTTCCGTCCACAGCTATTTGGGGGCTGTAGCAATTCACCCCACCGTCATCTAATTGAGTTTTGGAACCCCAGCCTGTCTCCCAGTTGACAGGGTTCGTCAAACTACAATGAAATATCTCGTTACCATCCACCCACACAACATGGATCACATCATTTGCCACCGTGCCCGTCCTATAGATCGCTACGCAAGGATTTTCATCTGCCGAGCCACCTGTTATATCTGCACCACCTGCTATGGCCTTTTGAGGAGCCTTCTCCCAATGGGTTCCTTCAGTGTTGGCACTTCTTACATGATATGCATTACTATTCGTATACCTATATATTGTATACCACAACCCGCTGCTATCCCGAACAAGAGCGGGGACGGTGCGTGTACCCGAGGATGAATCAGCATTCGGATCAATCAATTTAGGCAAAGGCTGCCAATCGAAAATTACTTCTCCAGCTGTTTCGTCCCTCACAATGAATCCTGAGTGGGTGCTATAAATGTGTCTTTCCATGCTCGGATAGGAATATGTGCCAACTAAGATCTCACTCTCTGAAAGATAATCATCATCATAATCTGCATAGTCCCAACCATTTCCATCATTGAAATTATAGGCATAGTAAATATCATTTGATATTGCATCTTCCCATACTAGATGTACATAGTCCGCTCCACTGACCTCGTCACAGCTAGCTCCAATGGATGGTATATTGCTTGTAGAGCTTATTAGTAGTGTCTCAGAGCCCCATGAACCATCTGTCATTTTGTTCCAGTATAGCTTGGCATCGCTGGCCCTCCCCACTGCCCAAACGTTGCCGTCATTGTCTGCCACCATGCTATGATCTCCAGGAAACACAGTGGTGCTGAAAACAACATCTACACCAGGATCGCCGTTTGCTTTATGCCATTCATCAAAGGACAGACTATTTGCGATGTTATCGCACAACTTGTAAGAAACGTGAACATTCAATCCAGTTCCGTTTATCCAAGCCACATGAAGGTTATCATCAGGATCGATATCAATGGTAGGCCTTAACACAAGCCAAGTTTCCCCTGCACCGATATCTAGCTCTGATTGCCAACTGCCCCCAGTCCTTTTGTTATAGTATATTTGATCATAACGCCATACCACATGAGGTATACCACTTGAGTCCACAGCAATGGACGGATTCTCGGCTGCGGAGCTGCTCTGACCAAAAGATTCTGGAGTTGTCCAGCTATTTGAGTTGCCGAAATCCTCTAGGTCCGTACATTCAGACCACATAAGCTTGTAACTAAAGCCATCAAATCCCTGCCATACAATATGGACCCTATCATTGTTTATATTGCCTGTTCTGAAAACTGCCACAGACGGATTCCTACCCGGGTAATCCCCATATCCTGGGAGCACGCTGGTTCCAACCGATGTATGACAAATTAGATACATCTCGCTTCCCCAAGCACTGCCAAAATAGTTTGAGGACTTCGATGCATTGATCCAGTACTGACCAGATGTGCTTTCGTACTGTTGCCAAAATGCGTACCAATACCCCTTACTGTCCCTTACAAGCGTCCTTTGGGATCCCCATACCCTGGCATCTTCAGCGTCGATTCCAGAATTGGCAATAGTTGTGGGATCAATTGTGACAGGAAAAGCCCTGGCTTCATCTGATAACCATTCATAGGGTGTTTTGATATACAAGAGAGCACCCTCATCTTGAAAATATACATAATAACTGCAAGGTGTTATCATGTTATTGCTGTCTACAGCAAAAGGCTCTGGCATGGTGTATCGAACTTCTCCAAATATATTTCGAAATTCTATTGCACCTGTTGTCGTAAAATCTATGTTTTTTTCCTCTCCATCGGCCCATATAATATTATCGCCAACATCAATTTTAAAACCGTAATCGAGGGTAATATTTACCCAATTAAGCGAATCATCTGGAGCTCTTGGAAGCTTGCTTAGAATGAGAAACTCTTTTAGTCGATCAACCTCCACAACATACCTTAGAGTGGTGGAGGAGTTGCCCACAGTAAAACTCTCATTCCATTGAATTGAAGAGGCATCTATAAATGAAGGAACATCATTCACATTTGTAATTTCATCTGATTCATTGTAATTGTTGCTGTATTGCATTTTCAGAGGTTGAAAAATCAAGGCAATGTTTTGAGTAGAATCTATCGGTCCTGGGAGCCCAATTTTTACCTGCTCCTCTGCCCCATTACGCTCCTTGAAGAATAGCTGATAGAAGGTGTTTTCAGCTGTGTAGGCAAATTGGTTCAGGGTTGTAGAGACGATGGTGGCATTATAATGTATTCTTGATGCATCACTCTGGAATTCTTGGCTTCCTGACAGCATTACAAGCCCTTCAGGGATAACTTCATTTTTTACTTCCTCATCTTCGCCCCTCACAAAGGGGGAACCAGTAAGTGTGCCTTTTAAGTCTATGATTGAATCGTCCGAGTAATCTCTGGTCTCATTTGCCCAGTTTGTGGTCATGACACCCCAGGTAAAATTCGCACCCAGCTCTAGATCCTCCATCTTTATCTTAGTTTCGAGCTGTATCGAGTCCGTCTCTACCTTCTCCACCTCTCCTCTCTTTTCCCATGACCAAGCATGTTGGCTAATACCATCAAAATTATAATAATTCTTAGAGATTATTACTCCATGCCTGCCTCTAAACTCTAACAAATAATCTGCACCTAAGCTTCCAAGAAAATAGCCAGTAATACTGCTTTTATCGTTATCAATGAAAATGTAAACCACATCTTCACCAGATTTAGGAGGTATTGGAGGTGCAGGATTGGATTCATTTGTGATATTGTTGTTATCCAATCTTCGCTCGGAATATTTCTTATTGTTCCAGTACGGAACAGCGATTCCACCAAGCATCTCCCCATCCACACGCAAATAGAAACTCACATCTTGAGAATTTATAAATAAACTATACTTCACGATGTCAAGGTTCTTATTACTGACATCACCATTGACATCGTCACCAACTGTTATGTTATTTGTTTCCCAATCTGCAAAAGCGCCATCTATGGTTACGTAATCAGATATACCGTGAATATAACTGCATTCATATTGATTCTGGGTTGGTTTTACTCGGTCCAAAGATACTTTACCTAAATCTGTCATTATATCGTATTTACTTCCGATTTTAAATCCAATGGTATTCCTTGCCAAAGCCCCTTCATCTATATCCACCACGACATAAATGGTCTTTGATTCCCCCCCTAGTAACACTATATCCGGTAGGAATGTAGCCACACCATCATTCATAGTACCCGTTACAATCTGATTACCATTCCAATCCTCAAGCCTTATCCCAAGGATATCTGTATCGCTCCCCAAACCCGTTCTCGTTGCTCTCAGCTCGTTTATGATTATTTCTGCGTTTATTGCCTCAAGATCCAATCTAAGTAGTTTGTTGCCATTACCACTTATCACATCTTTGCCCACAGCCTGTTGCACCACATGAAGTACACCATCTTCATTACTAATCTCGGTGTCTGAGAAATCCTCAAATCTGTCCCAACTCTGCATATAGAACAGAACATCGACGACATCATTCTTTTGTAAAAACAAAGCGCTGTAAGACAACTTGGTCTCCAGCTCCGATCCACCAACTGCAGATGAGATGGCTCCTTCGAATTTCCATAAATTCCAGTCCTGCTCCTTTACATCATATCTAAAAAGGCTGCTTCCAAGAACCTTCTTATTCCATCCGTACACCTCTAACAGATAGTCAGCACCAAAGCCCTTGATGAAATAACCAGAATCCGAGCTGTGATCGGTGTCTATGAAAATAAACGCGGTGTCCACATGTTTTCCTCCATCAGGCTCATCAGGTTCTCCTGCCAACATATCGCCCTCAACACGCAAGTAGAATGAAAGCTCTAATTCTCTACCATCCACTCTGTAATCGATTATATCAATATTCGGATTGAAAGGAGCAGCTTCATTATTATCAGAATTTGCAGAAAGTTCGCTCCAATCTCCGAACATACCGTCGACTTTAATTCCCCCAGAAGGTTTTGACATGTTAACAAATAAATAAGGAGAAAGAACTAAGATGAATACTATTATCGGTACAACAAAAACCTTCCATATACCTCTTTTTGATTCGAAAATACCTCTTCTTGTCCTGAGGCCATTTGTTATTCCATTACCGTTTGTTATTCCGTTTGTCATTCCTGCTTTCAAAGCTCGAAGGCCATTGGTGAGACCGTTGGTTAAACCATTTGTTAGGCCATTTGTAAGACCATTTGTTAATCCTTTTTTGATTTTTTCAAGCCCATTTGTAAGACCATTAGTCAATCCATTAGTAAGACCGTGCTTTTCTTTTTTAGCACCGTTGGTCAAGCCCTTTGTTAAACCAATTGATTTTCTGACTTCGATCCCCTTTGGTCTTTCAGCCTCGAGACTTTCAGCAGATTCCATTTCAAGAATTTCATCTAAGACATCCTCCCATTCCTCTTCCTCGGTGATGAATTCCACACCACAATTCGGACAGGACGATGCTGCTGGTTCTACCAATTTATCGCATGCAGGACACGAGAACAATTCCTCTTCCTCATACAATTCTTCTTGCTCTTCTTCGAATATTGTGCCACATATCGGACATTTTGTGGATTCTGTACCTATGATAGCCCCGCATTCAGAGCATTCGTATGTCTCTACTATCTCCTCGGCTTGCAATTCTTCTGGAATTTCATCCAATTCAAAGAACATAAGACCGCAGTTTGAACAGGATTTAGCGTCTATTTCTGCCTCCTCACCACATTCAGGGCACCTGTAAACCTCGGCTTCATCCCCTTCAGCCTCCAGGAGGATCCTATCAAGCTCTTTGGATAGGGTAATAAGCTCATCTTCAAGTATATGAAATTCCTCTTTTTCTGGCTTCTTTGAACGCTTTTTTGAACGAACTTTTGTTAATTCTTTCAAATCTGTTATATCCTCAAAATGGAAGCCACAATCCCTGCATTTGAGATCCTTTACAGCCTCCTCCCTTGAAATTTGTTTCACCCTAAATTTGCATTCTGGACACCTAGCCTTATCACCTTTATCTTTAACTATCTTATCTTCTGTTAGGAAAACATCACATTTTTTACATTTGTACGAAGGTAATTTCATTTTTGTCCCGCATAAGGGACATATTTGCACCGATTCTTCCTCTTCTTCCATTTACACACCGTAATCAGGTTCCTCTCCATTGGCTTCCTTTTTTACGGTTCCTAAAACCCGAAGAGAATTTTGTGTTTCGAGTCCTTAGATTAAATCTAATGATTTTCTTCTGAACCGTTTTCTCCTTCAGATTGAATTTGGCATTGCAGTTTTTGAGGTTTGGCCTCAATAATTATTATTATCTCCTCAATATATTCTATATAAGTACGTATAAAAGACTAATAAATGGATTATGTAGTAAAAATCCAATAATCTGTACGAATTATACAATAATTATAAGAATTCTTAAAGATATAAGAAGGGATCGAAAGCCATCTGAATGAAAAAAACCTGAAAATCACCATCATGTATATGATATGAGGCTCCCTTTTTGTGTCAACTTTTCCTTCCACATATCCCTTAAACCCTGTTTTACCTCACTAAAAGGTATCAAGGGGATGTTCAACACCCTTATTTTTGTTCCTACAACCAATTCTAACCTTAAAAGTTCGGGCGTGGATAGGATTATTTTCGGCCGAAGTGCGTCCATTTTTGCCTTTTTCAGGAAATAATCCCTGAAATTCTTGGCGTTCTTTCTGTAATACTCCTTTAATTCATCCAAAAGGCCAGTTAGATAATAACGTTTGAACTTTCCGTCATTAGCACCCCTAATTATACCCAAATATTCAAGATCGGAGGTATATTTCATGACTGTTCTTATATTCAGATCAAGCTCCCTTGAAAGTTCGCTCAGGTACAAACCCTCCCTTGACTTTATCGAGGTAAGAATCGCACTGCTCTTTTCTTGGGCCAACAACCTGAAGATTCTTACATGATCAGGATTTATCATATTCGAGGGAAAGAAAATCGTGCTCCCGTTCTCTTGGGCTGAAACGTATCTATCCCAAATGAGCTTTTCAAGATGCCACCTCACCCTGGATTCAGAAATATCAAGGCCCTTTGCAATATTTGTTACCGAGCTACATGGGTGAAGGCATAGAAACTCGAATATAATGCATCTTGATGCGTTCATAAGCGTTGATTTCTTTCTTATTTTCAAATCATCTTTTGTGATATCTTTACCCTGCGCAAGTAGCTTGTCAAGCTCTGTTATCATCTTCTTCATACGTTGTTCTCCTAGTCTGTGTAATCCTCTAGAATCCCATCAACTAGATATGAGATATCTATGTTTTCGAAATCCTCATCGCTTAGACGATCCAGGGATTTCTGAATTCTTTCCTTTGCTACATTTGGGATCTCTTGCAATCTGTCCTCCAGGTTAGCCTTCAGGATTTTAGGTATGTTCTTTGATATTTTTTTGCTCTTATTTCTTCCTCCACTATTGCTCTCGATTATGATACCGAATCCCTTGATTATCTTAAAATAATGCGATCTGTTGCTGTGTTTGCTGTTTCGGCACTTCAATATCTCCAACCTTCTCTGAGTGTGAGCATTATTTCTCACGAACCTAATATGTACAACAGCATCAGCCAGATACATGGGTATGAAGGTCTCATCACCAGACAGATCACCATTTAAACCGTGTTCCTCCAAGGTACAAACAGAGGTGCCGATTTTTTTTATCTCCTTGAAAAGAAGCATAAGAAGCTCTCTTTGTGTGTACCTATTATCATTGGCCCAGATGATGGGAGTTAAGGGGTCTATCACTATCCTAGTGTTGCTACCCACCCATTCAGACACGAAATTGGGTAGCTCTTCACGAACGAAGTCCGAAAAATTCTTGCCGTTTGCGTCGATAAATATCAATGATTCCGATTCCAAATAAGCCTTGATATTGTACCAGCCCATCTCCTGTGCCTCTGTAATCAATTGACTCTTGTTCTCATCGAGGCTGATAAAGAGTCCGTCACATCCGGTTTCCAGACCCCTTCTCAGGAATTGAGTGGCAAAAGTTGTTTTACCAGATCCTGCGGCACCTATCACTGCTGTAATGGAGTTCTTGTTTATACCGCCGTCTAACAATGAATTTATTCCGATAACCCCAGACTTGATTTTTTCCATTAATTCCCCATTCCTTTCTGGTTGTAGAGGAATCTATATTATGCCCTATTTATTGTTTTTACATTAAAATCAAAATTGATAAATAATTAAGAAAAAATTTAAATTACCCAGATGTTCTCGGATATAAGCATTATTATAAAATTATCAAGCTTAAACTTCACACCGGTTAAAGGATTGGTTAAATAGCTCCTTGGTTGCGTTCCTGGGGCTTTATAGTCACAGCAAGCTTGGATTTGATGCCCTCAAAATTTACAGTTCCCAATCCTTTACCTACCACCTCCTTTTTTCCTTTTTCTCCTATATATGGCGAATAAAATAATAGTCCCAACAAATGGCATAATTATTGTGGTATATTCCGGGATATACAATATTTCTGCCTCACCGATATCAGTGCTTCCATCGTAATGCGGTCCCCCTACCACAACCATATTGTTGCTGCCGCCATCCATTTTTAAAGCAAGTGATACGGACCATCCAAAATGCTCGTTGGCCTGAGTTCCGTTGTGGACATAGTCAGCTGTGGTGTCCATGGAGGAACCGCCTCTGAAAACTAAAATTTGACCGCAGTCAGTGGTGGCACCGTTATCCCAGAAGGGTACTCCGATGATCACATCAGGGGCTCCATCCTCATCCATATCACCTGCATATGAAACTGAATATCCGAACTTGTCACCTTCAGCCTCGCCAGTTAGATTTACATCGGGTGTGTCATCCACAGAGGAACCGCCGTAGTAGATGTAGGCCTTCCCTGTAATATCACCTTCGGTATATTTATTAGCATAGATACTGAAATTGTTTAGCCCCTCATCACGGTTGTTCTGCCATACGACAATTAAATTTCCGTTGGAATCAACACCAAAATCCGACGAATATGCTGAGTCGGATGCTCCTTCATGGCTTATC
>CP070672.1:2027323-2029921 GCA_020351895.1 Thermoplasmata archaeon | reverse complement strand
GCTCCAGAAAATATGTAGGCTCTCCCTCGCTCATTATCATAACCGTATGCGCCAATTATAACTTCATCGTAATTATCACCACTTAAAAACTCTTCGCTACCTACCGAGTAGAATGTGCTGGTGTCGTTCTGGTTGTTGAACTCCGTAATAATCCAGGAAGCTGGGCGTGCTGCTTTTGAAAACCTAACCTCATCGAGGATACCGCCGAAGTGCTGGGTAGCAGGTCTGGATCCTATCGTAACATTTGAATTCGAATTTGCTATTGGACCGGTTATAAATGTATCTGACTGTTCTAAACGTCCATTTATAAATAATTCTTGTACAGAGCCATTATATGTTCCTACAAGATATACCCAACAGCTTTTATCAACATCAACAGGAGAAGCTGAGAACCCTTCGATTTCTATTTCAATCTTCTTACTTATCGGATTATTATCAAAACCAATTTGATATGCACTTTCAGTGTCATCATTATTTCGTTTACAAATAGGCTTAGCACTATCTTCAGTTGCTGAGTTATCAATCCATGCCCAGAAAGACATAGTAACATTTTCATTTACACCATCGGTTATACCTAAATTCCCAACATTGAAATAATCGTCTGCACCAGTACCGGTAAATTCCTGACCATAACCGATCTGACCCGAGGTTCTTGTAGGTGTATCAACTCTTGTACCATCATTGGTGGATGAAGCGGAATTATTAATGTTGCCTGTTTCCTCCACCATATGGTACACACCAACAAAACCATTACTCCATACGCCCTCGATGTTCTGTTGATCAAGAGCATCTGGATTGCCGTAATGCATGTAAATGAGGGTACCTGATGAAGAGGAAAGGAAAGGAATTTTCACCCATGCGATCAGTTCTCCTGAGCTGCTGTTGTATCTCTCGATTTCATGGTCGAGTTTTGTCCTTCCATCTGAACCCGTGAACATGATATCATATCCATCAGAGCGAGCTTTGTTTTTCAGGTCAGTGTCCGTAATTTGGATAAGCATCGGAAAATCGGTGAGATCTCCTGCCACCCTCGAGGCATTAATGGTGATAGGTTTGCGATATAGCCAATTTACGGGGATAATTTCTTCGTTATCTACGGTGTAGAATGTACTTGTATCGTTCGTGTTGTTGAACTGAGTTGAGAACCATGCCATTGAATAAGGATTGCGAGAAACTCGCAGTTCATCTATACTTCCATTGAATGCATCGGTACCAGGAGTCCCTATTTGGAACGGCCATCCATGTGAGGTAAGTCTATCGTTCGGCACAGAGAAAGTATAGACATTTACCCCGTTCTGATATAGTCGTAAATTGTTACCATCATAAGTATAGACAAGGTGGCTCCACGCCTGGCGATCAATATTATTTATCCTGTTATATTGATTTCCGCCTTCAAAATAGAAGTCCACCTGGAAGGCTCCATCAGATGAACCACCAGCCCACCAAGTTCTACCGTTTCTAATGGAACCCAAGCCCGTAGCCATAATTTCATCAGGACCGCTAGGATTATTGGTCGAAGAATCCCAAGCTGCATCTGAGATATAATCTGGGTACCACCATCGCTCCATACTAAAATTATCCCAGGTGTCAAACAATATGTCTGAATTAGCGAATATTATACGATCGCTGTTACCGTTGGTAAACTCTCTCGCACCATCAAATTTGCCTGATGAGTTATAGAGGGTATTCGTTGGCGTACCATCATAACCATTACCTGTGGAATCGTTAATATACGCTCCACTACCGCTTTCCTCAGCAAAATGCCAAACCGCTTCGTAGCCATTGCTCCAAACTCCACTTGGATTCTCCGTAGGAGAAGAAATCTCACTATTGCCGTAACACATATAGATTAAAGTATCAGTAATAGAGGATAACATAGGTATTTTCACCCATGCTATCAACTCCCCTGAGCTGCTGTTGTAATTTTCAATCTCATGGTCGAGCCTGGTTATCCTATCCGATTCAGTGAAAACGATGTCATATCCATCCGAGCGTGCTTTGTTTTTCAGGTCGGAATCTATGATGTTTATAAGCATCGGAAAATCGGTCAGGTCTCCTGCCACCTTCGAGGCATTGATTGTAATAGGTTTTCGATATTGCCAATTATTGGCAATAATTTCTTCGTTGCCCACACTATAGAATGTACTTGTGTCGTTCTGGTTGTTGAATTCAGTGGCCACCCAGTCGGCTGAACGAGAGACAATAGAAATTCTAAGCTCGTCAACTATACCATCAACCTGTTCTGTTTCTCCAGGATAATCGCCAATATAAGGTCCGGTAGAGGGCATATCCACATGTAGTACCACTCCTGCATTGGCGTCTGATGTATTACTCTCCATATTGCTGTTGTCATAAACCTTTATTCGTGTGCTGTCCCTTGTTATAACAAGGTAATGGTATTCCTGGTCCACTACATCGGTTCCACTGTAATACTCTGTTTCCACAAGGGTACTATTGGAATAATATAATCTCAATTCATCAGGATGTCCGCCATTCTCTGGGTCGTCAGTGGGTCCGAATGCAATGCCGGGTCCGTCACCATAAACCTCAACATGTGAGAATATATACTCGTCGTCACTCACGCTTGAATTTGTGGAT
>CP070672.1:2020909-2027223 GCA_020351895.1 Thermoplasmata archaeon | reverse complement strand
TTCCATATTTGAAATGAGACCCATAATATCCCTCTATATCTAATCAATACATCTCAACTATAAAGTTTTTTTCATGAAATAGGGAAAAAAGACGATATATTACCTTGTCGAGATAGATAAAAAGCGGGCCTGGCGGGATTCAGTTAAGCCAGATAGAATGAAAAATGAGTAGGTTTTGCACAGTTTTGCACAAAAATTGGCCCGTCCCCTCTTTTCTTTTTTTATAGGGGTACAATCCAGGTTTTCGTTACTTTCGAATGTATCCAGTATCCCCTCCCCACCTCGAAATTATCTGACGCAGTAATCTCTTTCCATTTCTGCGTAGTGGCATTATATGTCCATATCGCATCAACTTCTGTATCGAAGAGGACATTGTTTAATGCCGAGATACGAACTTTATCCGTGGTAGATGGATAACCTGCAAGATTCCATCCTGGATATAATGAAATATTTTGAGTGGAGGTCAACACATCCCCAAACACCACTAATGTAGTCCCTCCTGGATCGGTAATATGTACCCATAAGCCCATTGTATGGTTAATCTCGTTCAAATCATTCAAATTTGATGGCTTTGAGATATGATTGTGCTTCCAAGGATCGTTGTTATCAGTTATATTATACCACTGAACTGCATCATATCGGCCTTCGATGGATTGTAGGATGGTAGGTAGATAGGTATCTGAATGGATTCTGGGTAGGGATACTAAGTTCCAACCGGGTTCTAAGTCTATTAATGTGCCATTTCCAAGAACGATTGTAACGGTTTTGCTCATATTCATTATTGGTTGAGAATAACCTACTAAGGTATCGTTCCAAGCTACTATTTTGTGTGGAGTAATATAAGTCTTTCCAGATTTTTGTTCAATATATTCCGTCATTAAGCTCCATTTAACATAGCCATTCATATCAGTTATATAAGATTCACTATATGAACCATTTATGTTGTCTTCGATTTTTATATTTGCATTTTGTACTGGGTTGCCTAAAAAGTCTATAACCATTATATGAGTATACCATCTAACTTCTAATTTATTTGTAATTTGATCTAACTCAACTTTGTTTTTATTAAATGTCGTATTAATTGAAGTTAAATATGTGTCTGATCCACTAAGGCTGATATCAAAGTTAGAAGAGTTGTTTATGGAGGAGTTTATTATTTGAACATCCTTTGTAAAGGTAACTAAATAGAATCCTACCCAACTATTTTGGATGGTATTATTAATATAGAGATTACCTCCATTTGAAACATCCCAGATACCATACCATGTATTGAAATCGATATTGTTGTTGGTGATATTATTATGGTGACTTAAAAAACCAAGATTTATTCCGATATCGTTATAGGAGCAATTGTTATTAATCAATTCATTAAAGTAGGAGTCATCCTGAATCCAAATACCAACATCATTATTGAAGCAGAAATTATTATCGATTGTTGAGTTTGTTGTATAATGAATATGTATCCCATGATAATCACTATTATTTGATGCTATATTCTCTTTAACAATAGAGTTATTACAACTATTTATGATAATACCATATTTGTTTTTTATAGCTTTATTATTTTTTATTAAGCTATTATTGGAACAATAGAGCGATATCCCAGTTCCACTATCTTCTGCTGTAATCCCAGTGATATTTACATAATCTGCATTGTTTACATAGATTGCAGCGTTTGAATCACTTCCGTTTATGATTACGTTATCTCTACTTTCTCCCGTTAAATTGATAGTTATGTTGATCTCAACATCCTCATTATAAGTCCCATTGAATACATAAACAGTATCCCCAGGCGTTGCATTATCCACACCAGCCTGTATCATCTTGAATGGATTACCCAGTGATCCGTCTCCAGGACCAGGATTACTATCATCTACATACCATGTAGTTGGAGCCTCAACAGTTGGTGCAATCTCTACAATAATAACAATTAGGCTCAAAAGCATCGCCAAACTTAACCAGGTTACGGCTATCCTCTTATTATACATCTATAAATGCTATGAATTAAATGAGATAAATAGATTGCGATAACATATTTTGCATAATAATTAGCCCATCTCTTCTTTTCTTTCTTTTATCGAAAAGTATATTTACCTATTCGTTATGAAGTTCTACGGAGGTTTGATACTATGAAGGGGAAGGTTCTAATTTTACTAATCGCCATAGTGATGGTAAGTATCGTTGCAATATTCGGTATGATGTACATAAGCCCAGAAGAGGAGGACAATAATATCGAGGGTAGGGACACACATGAAATAGAAATGGTCATAGACAATCCTACAGCCTGGTGGGGAAAGATAATCACCGAGAAATACGGGGAAGAGAACATAAGTGGAGTAGGAAGAGAAACCTATATAAGGACACTCGACACGGGAGATTATATCATGTTTGTGATAGCCCCCTACGATGGTAATACAGACACGTTAACACTCGAAATGTATGACAATGGAAATAAGATGGATGTCCCTGTTCAAGAGATATCAGGCACTAAAAAGATAGAGACTATTATATAGCTTCACTCATACCCTATTACTCCATCTCTTTCTTCTCATTTATCACTTTCTTAGGGAGTAAAAAGGTAGAAGAGTAAGATACATCTACTTCATCATTGGCGTAACAATCATAAAGATAAATCGTTACATTATCATCCTTAAGTTTAAGGCCACAAGATACCTCGTAAGTTAATGGGTCATATCCTTCAGGGGCTACATATATACCAAAACTTAAACGGTCTCCCCTATGGAAAAATTGTTTTGGGCGATAGAAAGAGAGAGAAATCTTTTTAAAAGTTCTTGGATAGAAATTTTTAATTTCAAATAGAGTGAGAGCAACATTCACAGGAAAATTTTGTTCAAGTACCTTAGGAACTCTTTCGATCTCAGTGTGTTTATCCTCTATATTATAATGACTTAAATAGAAAGAGGGTGGATATACAATACCAAGTTGTAGGTATTTAATTTCCCGTTTTCCAATATTCTCAATCAATAATTCGGCGTTTATATCATGGATATTTTTATTTGCAGGGCAAGTTGTAACTTCAGGAGAATGCCCCTCAAAATGAAATGTTATTTTTGGATGATGTATTTCAATCGGGTAAGGGACTTTTTCAAGCATATAATTTTTCACCTCTTCAAATGTTTTCGTGACATCTTTTTCATCCCACACGAAGTCCAGACCAACGTATTTATTAATGAAGCCTTTGTCCATCTCTTCCCTATTATGTACGATGGGGATAAGGTCAATTTGATATATCTTTCTCAGGCTATATGCAAATCCTATCTCTTGATTTACCCATCTACTTTTTAACGAATTCTCTGTTATTAAAGGGATGAATACATCACAGTTTTCTAAGTAATAGGCCATTTTCTCATTAAATGATTCACTTGGTTTTTTTACTAACTCAACTAATATAGGTTTGAACTTAGTAGGCTCAGCATCTATCAAATAATCCCTAAATCTCTCCGCAAGTTTTCGATCAATATTTGCATAACTTATGAATACCCTTATCATTTTATTTATCTCTCCAATCTATTTAGTCAATTTCTCAATAGGATGCCTTTTATAAATAATTTTACTTTCCCCCTCTCTCCCTTCCATAATCCTTTAACTCAGGATTCACAATCATAATGAAAGTCCAGAAGAACATACAGAAGATACCAAGGCCAAGGAAAATTACTCCATGATTGTAACCAATTCCCCCACAGGATCAATCCCAGGGTAATACCAATACAGCCAGATATAAAAAGGATACGCATTCGAAGGGCCCAGTTTTTCATTGAATAATAAAATGGTGAAATGTAATTTAAGTGCTTCGTAATGAAAAATTTCAATCCCCATCCGAAAGTTTTATAATACCATCTTTGATTTACCCCTCACACCATAGGAAAACCTTTAATACATTTAATAAAATTTAAGCCTTTATTTTACATTGATAATTAACTTTTCAGTTCAATATATAACATAATAATAATGAAACATTAAATATGTTAAATGTAATTAGAAAGCATTAAAAGCTCTTAGTTGGTCTCATAACTGAGATGTTAAAATGACTCGTGGAAAAAAAGAAAATAACAAAAATGAAACGTACAACAGTATTAGCCAGAGAATACTCTCATTTCTTGAGAGAGAACCGAACCGATTATGGACGGTTGTAGAAATACATGACGCAGTTAAAGGCAAACTACCAGTTGTAAGGACGACCTTATCCAGGCTCACAACCGACGGTAAAATCTTGAGGGTGAGACGGGGTATATACAGACTTAACAAATGCCCAGAATTCCCTCCCCCGTTTGAAGGTTCACCACTAATGTTCCATGCCTTTCACATGGTAAAGAGGAATGTTACAGAGGAGCAGGCGACTCTTTTACTTCAACGTATTAAACAAAAGGAAGGACATCCCCCCACAACTGGGAAAAGTAACAGGATAAGACATGTATTTGAACTGGGGGAAAACCGACATGCGACATTTTGGATCTCAGCACATACCATTGAGGTCCAGATAGGAATGTCCAAAAATCCAATGACCTCCAGGGAGTTTGACTTGGCATTAAAATTACTGGACAGCCAGTACGATCTCGAACTTTACTCGGCACCTAAAAGCTGGGAAGTGGTCAATGTCGAAATCAACCAAGATGACAGAACTGTGTCCCTAAGTGGTCTCCAGAGTGTCACATTACGAGACTTGGATATCCTTATCCAAGTGTATAATAAAAGGGGCACTGGCTTAAGGAAGGAACTCAGATTGAGTAACATCACCTTAATTGATGTACTTGCATGGCTTGGGGGAGATAGACCTCCAGGCTGGGCCAAACAGCAACACAGGATAGAAGCCCTGGAGAGAACATTAAAGGATGCCCTACGGATGCAAAGGGAGGAAAGGCGACACCTGGATAAGGTTCTGCTTGAGGTTCATGAGCTGGTCATGAAAATACTGCAAGCCAAGAAAGGGGCTGAAAATGAGTAGTTTTGATACAAAAAAAACTGTGCAAAACTGTGCATGTAAGGTAACACATAATCTACTATCTGGCTTCTGGAAAAAACTTTACAAAAGTTTACAGATTTTCTATACAATAACCCCCTGTTTACGAGAGTACAATCACAATAACGCAACCCCCTTTGCATCCCCCCCATTCCAACTCAATATAGAAGATTTAAGAGAGGTAAAGGCTCTTGGCTGAAAAGGAAACATTTAAACGTTGTGAGGACGATTCCCCCTCGGTAACTGCCATGCCCAGAAATGAGTTTAGGCGTGTGCAGAACCTACTCATACGCAAGAAACGAAAATCTGGTAGGACCGAGAGACATATCCAGGAACTACGACGGATAACCAGCAAATTCTATGACTACCTGAAGGACACCAGCCAGGAGACCAATCCCCGTAAAATCGGGGAAGAAGCAATCCGTGGATATTTGGAAATAGTACCAGCCAGGAGCAGAAATCACCAACTATCAGCAATCAATAGCCTGCTGAAAACTGTTGGAAATAACATAGTAGAGACCGAGGAGATTGAGGCTCCAAGGCTCGCCAGGATAAACGTAGACTGGCTGGACCTAAGCCAGACTGAAGCAATCAGGAAGGTCGCCAAGGATGAAGAGACAGCCTTATTTCACTTGGCTCTTGACCTATGTCTGCGGAGATCGGAGATAAGGAGGCTAAAGGCAGGGGATATCCAAGACGGATATCTTCGGATACTGGGAAAGGGTAAGAATGGAGGCAAGCCACGTACCATATCATTCCATAAGGACACAAGGAGAACCCTACGGGACCAGCTCGAACGACGGGAGAACATCATCAGACAAGCCACACAGAAAAGGAAAGTGGTGGAGGTCCCTGGGGAAGTATTCCTTACAGCCTGCCCACGATGGGGCCTTACAGCCATCAAGAACACGGCTCTCGATGATAGGCTTAAGAGGTTGTCCGATAGAGCGGGAATCCATTTCTCCTGGCACACCCTACGTAGAACGGGAGCAAGATTCCTATGGGAAGCCAAGGTCCCCGTGGAGACAATTGCCAGGATACTTGGACATTCCAGTACACGGGTAACACTCACATACATAGGTGTTGACCTGGACCACATGACAAATGCCTTCGAGCAATTGGACCAATGGAAGAGGGAGCAATCCCTCGGAGGAACATATACCCCCCCTACTTACATCGAGCCCTAATCTATATGGATAAAAGGGACGGGCCTGGCGGGATTCGAACCCGTGACCGATCGGTGTCCCTGTGGCCAATGCCCCAACAACGAAGTTAGGCTGGAATTCACGCCAGGTTTCTTTGTCAGAACAAAGAAACGCACATAAGAGCCGATCGC
>CP070672.1:2013818-2020809 GCA_020351895.1 Thermoplasmata archaeon | reverse complement strand
TGTTCTTTTAAAAATCAATATGTGATATTATAGATTTACTTGGATACGATTAATAATGTGAACTTAATTGATTAAGACAAAAGGTTCGTAAAGACACATGGGAAATTCAATTTTTAACTAGAAAATATTTTATCCCCATACACTCTACACCACTTATTATGGATGTCGAAGCAGAGGTTCTAGGACGGATAGCTCCAAATGAAAGAGAGAATAAACTCTTGCGTGGGATTGTGGAAAAGGTTGGGAAAAAGGTCATCAGTATCGTGAATCCCATGGATTTAGAGGTTACACCAATACTGGTGGGTTCCGTTGCTAAGGGCACCCATCTAAAGGATCCTGATATAGATATATTTGTCATGTTCCCATCAACAACGTCAAGGGAGGATTTGGAATCCATTGGATTGAAGATAGGAAAGGAGGTATTGGGGGAGTGGGAGAAGAAATATGCCGAACATCCTTATGTTTACGGAAAATTTGAAGGCATGAATGTTGAGATAGTACCATGTTATAAAATCCAAGATCCCTCTCAAAAGATGAGTGCAGTGGACAGGACTCCTTTCCATACAAATTTTATCATCGAAAATCTAAATGATGGTCAAAAGGACCAGGTGAGATTGCTTAAGCAATTCTTAAAAGGAATAGGCATCTATGGTGCTGAGGCAGAGATAGAAGGATTTTCTGGTTATCTGTGTGAATTACTTGTTTTGCACTATGAGGATTTTAATGGCGTCATTAAAGGGGCGAGAGATTGGAGTAAAGGCATTCTGATAACTTTTGATGATAGAAAGCATGCAGAATTTGATGATTGCTTGATAGTGGTGGATCCTGTTGATCCTAAAAGGAACGTTGCATCTGCATTATCGAAAGAGAACTTCGCCATCTTCATTCATGCCTGCAGAGAGTACCACGCAAATCCAAGGATAGAATTCTTCTTTCCTAACATCATAACTCCTAAACACATTTCTGAAATCGAGACGACCATAAAAAATAGAGCGACAACCCTCCTTGGTATTACGTTTAAGAAACCGCAAACCCTTCCTGATATTTTACATTCTCAACTTCGTAAATCCCTAAGATCCATTGTAATGCTCTGTGAGAAGTTCGGCTTCAGATTAATAGATTCAGACTATTTTGTCAATGATGAGGTGATGTTTCTTTTGGAATTCGAAGTCTTCTCACTTCCTATGGCAAAACCTCATAAAGGTCCCCCTGTTTGGCACGATAACGCTTCAGACTTTCTAAGTAAGTGGACCACATCTTCGAATCTCATTAAGGGACCTTACATAAAAAATGGAAATTGGTACGTTGACATTAAAAGAGATTTCAGAAATCCAAAGGAACTTATAGAAATCAAATTGGATACCTTGAGCCTTGGCAGACATATTATCGAATCCATGAATACAGGATTTAAAACTTTAGTAGGTTTAGAAGTACTTGATGATCGTTACGCATCTTGGCTCACGATGTTTCTAGATAAAAAATTTAGATGGGATTATTGATATCAATTATAATTGAAGGCTCCTTGTGAAAGTTGCTTTATGATTGTTCACATCGGAAACTGAAATGGTGTAATCATATTTTATTTGGGGGTTAGCAGGAAAAACATAGGCATATCTATTTTTTCCTATACGCTCCATATGATCACCCCCTGATGGAGTTATCTCCTCTTCACCTCTTTTAACTGTAATCCTGATCGTATCTTCATCAACTTTGACATTATCAACGATGGTCACATTTATGCTAATGTTCGTCCCCATTGGTATTTCATCCCTGTTGGTATCGTTGAGCTTTGTCCAATTCCCTGAGTCTCCGAAATAAATTGCATCCTCCTTAATGGTTGGATCTGCTATATCACTGAACGGAGGATTGGATAGAAGAATCCAAACCGCGAGCCAAGTGAATATATACATTATGATGTTGCCCGCCCATTGCTTTTTTTCAAGTGATGTTGTATCAACACCAACAAGAGGATATATATGTCTTAAGAAAACAATTGCTATGAAACCAACCAAGGCTGCCAACGCTATATCCACAAAAGTCAACCCAAAAGACGCCAATCCAATGAGCACGGCATAACCAAAGGTTACGAAGAGAGCCTTTGCATCCCTTACCTCCTTTTTAAGATATTCCTCTTCATCGAACTCGGGCATCTTGAATTCGTAGCCTCCATCCTCTTTCTCCTTTTTTCTCTTCTTTGCCATTAGTCTCAGGTAATAATGCATAGCTTAAAAATCTTTTCCAAACCACTTTTTTCATAAAAAAGTGGACAAAATAATGGGCATCTTAGATTGAACCTCAATTGAAATCGATAGCCCGAAAAACGGACGTGGGGGGATTCGAACCCCCGACCCACGGCTTTCTCTGTGCCAACATATCTTGGTAACTCGTTTCTGTTTCACATAGGAGGCCGTTGCCCTATCCAGACTAGGCCACACGCCCATTTCATCATCAACCCTAAAGTTATAGAGGGTATTTAATTTTGTGAGCAAAACTTATCATATAACACAAGGTTTTTCATGAATACAAATAGATTTAAAAATAAAGAAATAAAAAAATAAAATAAAAATTACCTCCTCCCCATTGTGGTTAAAGGCCCAAATATTGGACCGTTGAGGTAGAAGAGCCTTTCATCTTTTTCTTTTCTTTTTTGTGCTCTTCTTCTTTTTGGTTGTTTTCTTCTTTTTGGTTGTTTTCTTTTTGGTTGTTTTCTTCTTTTTGGTTGTTTTCTTTTTGGTTGTTTTCTTCTTCTTCTTCTTTGTTGCCTTCTTTTTCGCCATCTCTCTCACCACATGTTTTTATGCATGACGAGATGCAATTGATTATGGGTATCACTTAATGGTTTAAAATCTTTTTGTTAGTATCGCATATTTTTTCTACGTTTTTTTTCATTAAAAAAATATTTTTTATGGTTTCAATCAAGATAATTCATTTGTTTTTTTAATAGATATGTTCATTTTTTATGGTAATAATTTTCAACCCTCAATTATTCTGGCCTTCTCATGTTTGCATAGGATTTTGGCAAGTTTTTTTGACAGCGTTATAGTATCATCCTTCTTGAGATTAAAAGTCCTCTCCTCTGTTTCAAAGGAAGGAATGTCTTCCAAAATTAAAAGTACAGAATTCTCTTGATCGAAATTATTTGTCATATTGTTCGTCACGGATTCCTCTTTTTCTTTCCCTTTGATTGTCTCTTTATCTTGAGATTCCTTTTTATCATTCGATTCTTTTTCTGCTACGATTTCTACATGTTTTTCATCGGGCGCGAGGAATGTTTTTGGCTTACAGACATCTTCATCCTTCTTTAAAAGGATACGCGAACGAGAATCTGAAAGGAGATCAACAAGGGCTTCGAAAACTTTCTTTTCCTCTCCTGTAATAAATGTAAGGTCCGGTACACCGCCATTTGCAGCTTGAAGGGCGAGCAATACGATCTTTCTTTCTCTGTACTCATAAATTTGCGAGACTCTTCTTTGCGCTTTATTGAGTTCATCCTCAAGCATCATAGTTTTTGAAGAGATAGGATCGTTGTCACGTTCTTCGAAATAACTTTCCTGCAATCTTTCCATGTAATCTATAAGTTGTTTATAGAAGTGAATTGGCAATTTCGTAAGGATTGTTGAGTTGCGCTCTTCCCTGAAAACCTGTGCTATTGTCTCAAACGTAAATGTTTCATCTTCTTTTAGCATCGTCCCTATAATGTTGTATCGATATAAAAATTTTTAATTCCCTTTTCATAAAATGCGAGTCTAAGATATTTTTACGAGTTTCACCGCATGTTTTATTTACCACTCTTACAATTCCCTTTCCGTGATTTAATATGGACTTAGACTCGAAGGATATTATTGATTCAAAGAATCTTGATGCTGAAAAAAAGAACTGGGAAATAATTCCGGCTATTAATATATTCAAAGGCGTACCTATAATAAAAAAGACAGAAGGATATGAACCCCTGCAGGATAAAGAGGGGAAAGATACGAATATTCAGGCAGTGATGAACGAGCTAAAAGAGCACTTTCATAAGATGTTTATAACCGATATAAATGGAATAATCAGGGATAGACCGCAACTCGAATTTCTGAGAAGCATATCCACCAAAATGGAACTATGGGTTGACGCAGGTTCAAGATCAAGGGATGGGGCAATCGATGTCCTTGTGGCGGGAGCAGGTAAGGTTGTGTTAAGCACAAAAACCCTTGGGAATCTAAAGGAATTGGAAAAGGCTGTAGAGCTCTCTGAAAATGTGGTACTCCAAATAGACTACGATGACGGTATTGTGAGTCCAAAAAAGGAATTAAGAGATATGACCCCTATTGATTTGTTGGAGGAGGCAAGAAACCTAGGAACAGAAGATATAATATTCACGGATTTAAAACACCTAGCTTCAGATACAAGCTTTAGTATAGATATCGGGACGCCTTTGATAAATAGCGACTTGAATATCTACTTTCATGGTAGATTCACCAGTGGAACAAAATTGCTTTATAATCTAAATTTGGCGGGAGTGATAATCGAGGTGGAGACACTCCTTTGAGGATTTTTAGGTGAAAAAATGGAGGAACTAATGGAAGCCCTGGGTTATCTATTTCAAAGAAAGGGAAAAGATGTCCTTTCCGAGAATGAGCTGGTCCTTTCTGCATCCATGGACTTAGGTTGGTTTTCCCCTAATGAGGCAAAACAGCTCATCAAGGTGGGTTTGGAATTGAAGCTTCTTGACAGGGAAGAAAACGATATAAAACCATGTTTCGATTATAAGGCTCTATCCATCCCTATAGATTTTACACCAACAAAGAATATTTTACAACTTGAATCACAGGAACCTTTGCTTCTATCTATCGTAAGGAACATCCATGAAGAAACAGGACTAGAACGTAGTATTATCATGGCAGAGATAAACAAAAAACAGAATTTACTGGATTTAGAAATCGAAGTTGCCGCCATATTGGTAGCCAAAAAATATGGTGTGAATATTTCAGGATTTTTAAAGGAGGCAGAGGTTGATCTCTACAATAAAGTCGCTAAGGAACGCGGGTAATGGCATTATTCTTTTTTTATCTTTATAAAATCACCAAGAGTCATTTTTTCTCCAGAAGGGGTTTGTTTTGGCGTCTCAACCCTGCTTATCTTCTCTTTTAATGATATGTCCAGAGCATATTCCAGCTTTTTTATGAGATTGTTGTCTGGGATCATGTCTCCATTTTCAAGTTTCGCCACAACGGATTTCTTCTCATTGATTTTTTTTGCCAAATCATCCTGACTCAAATCTTTGGATAACCTCGCTTTACGAATCCGTTTTGGATAGTCTAATGCCAATTCATCCTTGCTTTCCTCAAATACATCCCTTGTCCTGAGCCTTTTCTCCCTCTGCTGGAGCCTTTCATCTATTGTGTTTGTATAGACTACCTCCTCTGGTCCCTTCTTCTGGGTATAATCGAGCCCAAATTTGGTACAATTTGAACATACGCTGAGAATTGAGCCCTCAATCGTTATTTTTTTGAGCTTTGGCACCTCTTGCCCACACATCTCACAAATCATGCTGAAACCTCGATAATTCGAACAAAAGATATATATCATTGCAACCATATATAACTAATTATGGAGCCATACTCCATATATAAATTATTATAATGGCTAGGGGTGCGCATTATGGATGATGAAGAGACGAAGCAGACTTCTGACAACCACCAAGAAAAAATCATCAACCTCGAGAAACAGAATACAGAACTGATGAAAGAGGCAAAGAAGATCGAAAACGAGAAGCGTTACTTGGAGAGCGAGCTCACCCATTTGCAGGGTGAAGTAAAACGATTGAAAGCAGAAATCGAACGAATGAAGGCTCCGCCATTGATAATCGGCACCATCAGAGGAACGCTGGATAATGGAAAGGTGGTGGTGAAGAGCACTACAGGACCGACTTTTATTGTGAGCTGTGCTGGTCATATTCCAAGGGAAACTGTAATAGTGGGTTCACAGGTGGCATTGAATAAACAAACCCTATCCATAATGAGCATACTCCCCCCATCCAAGGATCCCCTTGTCATAGGCGCTGAGATCATAGAAAAGCCAGAAGTAACCTATAAAGATATAGGAGGCCTAGAAGAACAGCTTAGAGAAATAAGAGAAGCAGTTGAGGAGCCAATGGTAAAACCAGAATTGTACAAGAAAGTGGGAATAGATCCACCCAAGGGAGTATTACTTGTTGGCCCGCCCGGTGTGGGGAAAACCCTGCTCGCAAAGGGTGTGGCAAATAAAACCAATGCCACTTTCATAAGATTTGTGGGCTCGGAATTGGTCCAGAAATACATTGGCGAGGGGGCAAGATTGGTGAGAGAACTTTTTGCATTGGCAAAGGAGAAATCACCAACAATAGTGTTCATCGATGAATTGGATGCAATAGGAGCCAAAAGATTGGAGGTAGCCACATCTGGGGATAGGGAGGTCCAAAGGACATTGATGCAGCTTCTTGCAGAGTTGGATGGCTTCGATCCAATCGGAGATGTGAAACTGATTGCAGCAACCAACAGACCCGACATACTCGATGAGGCCTTGCTCCGCCCAGGAAGATTTGACAGAATCATTCGAATCCCGATACCAAGTCTAGAGGCTAGAATCGAGATATTCAAGATCCATATTAGTAAGATGAACATTGCTAAAGACGTAGATGTTGAGGCTCTAGCTGCAAAATGTGATGGATCCACAGGTGCGGATATAAAATCGGTATGCACTGAGGCAGGGATGTTCGCAATAAGAGAGGGCAGGGACACCGTGGATATGGGTGATTTTGAAAAAGCGGTGGATAAGGTCAGAGGCGGAGAGTTACTAAAGGCTCAGGAATCAGGCGTGATGTTCGCTTAATCCATTTTTTATTTGAATTAATCGTGAAACTGTTCTTCCCTTTGATTATTCTATATACCTGAGTGCCTCTGCTGGTGGAACCTTCGCGGCTTTGATGCTTGGATAGAATGTGAATATCAGTGTCGCGATATAGGCAATG
>CP070672.1:2007341-2013718 GCA_020351895.1 Thermoplasmata archaeon | reverse complement strand
TTTCTATACAGGGCTCCGGTAATGAAGGCGGCGAAAATGGTGACGGAAGCCTTCTGGGCGGTTCCGATGATGATAATCTGATATGGATCATTATCGCGGTTGTTATAATTGTTATTTGTATCATTATGGGATTGTTTTTATTTATGAAAAAGAAGAAAAAGAGTAAGCCCACTGCTGGTCCGTCACAAGGTGTGCCATCACAACCACCTCCTCAACCCTATCCCCCACAGACACAATACCCTCCTCAACCACAGTATCCACCTCAGCCGTATTACCCGCCCCAGCAGCAGTATCCACAACAACCGCAATACCCACCTCAACAACCTCAGTATCCCCAGCAGCCACAGTATCCCACGCAGCAGCCCCCTCAACAACAGTATCCACCCCAACAGCAGTATCCTCCCCAACTTCAATATCCACAACAGCAATATCCGCCAAAACAATACTGAAGTTATTAATTATTTTAAAAAAATCCTGGAGATGTGGTAAGTAATGCTACCAAAAGTAATCATACATAATGTCATCAGTGCTGACGGCCGAATCGATGGATTTCAACCAGATCTCGAGCTTTATTATAAACTAGCATCATCGTGGAATGAAGATGCAACGCTGGCAGGGAGCGGAACCATATACAAACCGGGGGAGGAATACGAAGAGGAGGGAGAGGATGTTTTTACAGAACCAAAGAGGGATCCTGATGATAAACGGCCGCTGATGGTGGTACCCGACAGTAAAGGGCGGGTGCGCAACTGGCATGTACTACGAAAAGCGGGATACTGGCGGGATTTTGTTGCGTTTTGTACTGAATCAACACCGAAAGGATATCTGGACTATCTCAATAAGAGGCATATTGAGCATATCATTTGTGGCAATGACAAGGTTGATCTGAAAAAGGCACTTGAAATACTTAATGAGAGGTACGGTGTGAAGATTGTTAGGGTTGACAGCGGAGGAACCCTCAACGGTATAGTGTAGCGGGCCGGTCTGGTGGATGAAGTAAGCGTGCTCATCGATCCGACACTGGTGGGCGGCAGTTCGATTAAATCAATTTTCAATGAGATCGAGCCGCCCCCCGATAAAGGTGCAATCCAGCTCAAACTGTTCCATTTTGAGAAATTTGAAGGTGGCAATATATGGCTGAAGTATAAAGTAGTCCGAAATTAGATCATACAATTGCTGGTGATATAAATGAAATATTATTCAGAGGAAGAAACAAAGGATATACGAAGTGCATTTGAAAAGGAGGTTTTGGACTGGCCGGAGGTTTCCACCAAGAAGATGTTCGGGTGCCCGTGCTACCAGGCAGATTCCAAATTATTTTCGTTTTTAGTAACCAAAGGTGTTGTTATTACCAAATTGGATGAAAAAGAAAGAGGGGCAATTGATAAAAAATTTCCTACCGAGCCGTTCCAGGCAGGTAAAAAAACAGTCCAGGCCTGGATTAGAATCCCGGTAGAGAACAAAACAGATTTGAATAAGACCATGCCGTTTGTTAAAAAAAGCTACAAAACGGCATTAAAAGATAAAAAATAAAATAAAAGATGCTATTAATTCAACTCCACCTCCTTTATTCAGGTCCTCATTTTAGTAATAAATTAATATAATAAAGTAACTCAGGTAATTTGATGACGATAATTGAATGGGACGACAATTTGAAACTTGGAATCGAAGAGATAGATAAGCAACATAAACACCTTGTAAAACAAATCAATGACCTTGCAGAGGCTGTATTACAGCGAAAAGGCAAAGATACGATAATAAAAACCCTGAGATTTATGGAGAATTATGCAGAGTTACACTTTTCAACGGAAGAGAAATTTATGGAGGAACACAATTATTCGGGTTTGGAGGAGCAGAAGAAGGAGCATGAACGATTCAGGGGTGTTGTCTCAAAATTGATGGATGAATTGCAGTCAGAAGAATTATCAGAAAGCACATCCCATTCAGTTCAGCGCTATCTTATCGACTGGCTGATTTTACATATAAAAGAAAAGGATCTTGCATTTGGTGATTATTTAAAAGAGACAGAAAATGAGTTAAAATGATCATTATAGAATGACGAGCTATTCGGCTGCCTCGATTTTAAATTCGCAAGCCTTGGCACCATCACGCATGCATTTGACTTCCTTGACACTGCATTTTTTATTTTCAATACCGTAAACAAGTCCGTTGAAAAATCCGAGGGTTCGCTCGCAATACAGCTCATGTGAATTGTAATTGGAAATAAGAACGGAAATGGAATTTTCATCCTGCTTGTTTACTTTAATATCTCCAAAATTATTGAACCGGGGCCAGGCGGAGGCTACCTTATCCACTATTTCCAATCCTACCCGCCCCTTACCTCGTGTTAGTAACAGATTCCTGGCTCGGTGCCAGCCAATTTTATATGCCAGCGAGTCATCATTAAATACTTCCTGGACGGTTTTCAAAACATTGATGTAATCATCGAATGGATACAATTTTTCTTCATAGATATTTTCAAAGTCAATTTTACTCTGATTATTATAGGACTCCAGGCCGTCACTGCCCCATTTGTACCTGATGAAATCCTTGACGTGAATGAAATTCTCTCCTGCAATCTTCTGGCTTTTCGATGACATGTTATCACGGAAGGGAGATACATAATCTCGTATTTATAAATATCACGGTATAACTTCAGCTGAGATATCAATATAATCAGGAGGCGGGAGGCACCCCTTCGGGGAAACTCAAAAATCAAATACTACAAAAGAAGTCGTTAGTCGAAAGTCGTCAGTACTTAGTCCTTGACTATCGACTTAAGACTGCCGACTGTCGACTATAACATTTCCACTTTTCCACTTTTCTACTTTTCCACTTTTTCACTCATACACTTGGATGTAACTGCCTATAACAGCTATCACGTGCTTCTTTCCCGTATGACATCTGCTATGTTGATCCTATCGATATACCGAATTGTTCTCCATGATACCAACAGGAGTACGACAATGATCATTGTGGAACCGATTGCGAACCAAACCCAGGAGAAGACCAGATTGAAATTGTAAACATCGAATCCTTCGATATTTGCAAACATTCCCGCAGCCATACCGTACCCCACAAGAATTCCCAGAAGTATACCGAATATCATTATAAATCCAGCTTCGATAAAGATAAGGTAGCTTAATTTCTTGAGTGAAGTCCCCAGGGTTTTCATGGTGGCATAGTCTCTCCTGCTCTCATGGGCATTGATCATGAACAAATTGTACGCAATCGCCCCTGCCAGGACTATACTCAGTACTAAAAACAGAAATGTTGCTCCCAGGAAGAGGTCAAAATATTGTTCCAGTATGTTTTCCTGATCTTCAATGTATGTAACCGAAGAAATTCCCGGGGTTGTTACAATGGTATTTTCCAGGTCCTGGTTCGATGCTCCGTCTTCAGTATTCAAATATATTATGTTAATCATTCCATGTAGATTTGTCAATTGTTGCATTGTGGAAAGATCCATGAAAATATATAATCCCATATGATTGGAATGAATACCTGATATCTCTACTTCTACATCAACCATAGAATAGCCGGTCTCCATGTCGAGATAAGGAAGTTCCATAGTAAGCTCATCACCCTTATCCACATCCAAATTCTCTGAAAGATATTCGGATATCACCATTTGACCATCACTGAATCCTCCTTTACCCAGTTCTATTCTATAAGCTGACTTAACTTCAGTGAGGGCATAGATCAAACCGATTTCTTCATCATTATCCTTTATTATTTTTGCCGGCAGTATTATCCCGGGATTGACATTTTCGATTTCAGGATACGAACTGGTCCAGCTTTCGGTGATGTTGACAAGAGAAAAACCATCTGTGGTAACTTCATAATCCCATTTACTGTCTTCTACCTGCTGATCCAGTGTGACAACCACGGTATCCATTATGATGGCGAATCCCATGAATAATCCCAGTGCAATGGCGACACCAAAGATTGATGTTGCACTCCGCCCGGGCCTTCTTAGAAAATTTCGCAGTGTAAGTTTTAAAGGAACGGGCATTTTTCTGCTGCGGCCTACTTTACTTGAGATTTTATTGACTTTGGTAGTTGTAATATCCTCTTTGTTTTGAATTGCTTCTACCGGCTTGATTCTCAGAGCAAACCATGTGGGAATGAGTGTGCAGCCAACACAGAGTATCACCGAGATTATGGCACCATAAACATAATAAAGCCATGATATTGAGCTCTTCATAATGGCAAAATCATATAGACTATTTAGGAGGCTGTTGAATTGGTAATTGATATAGAGTGATACAATCAAGGATGTAATTATACCAAAAATAGCGATGAAAACACCAATTACCGAGAAATACAGCAAAATGGTCTTATCAGGTATACCAATTGCTTTGAATATACCTATTTGAGATCGGTGAACCCTTATCATTCTTCTTAATACCACTATTAACCCGAGAACAGCAACCGAGAATATCATGAACGGGAAGATATTCATGCTCTCTTTGTCATTTTCGTAATCCGTCCACAGAAAGTGATATGCCGGATTCTCCTCCTTGCTGATCGTTTTGACTGCGATTCCAACATTTTCGAATTCCTCGGTGATGGTTTCCCTGAAATCTTCAAGTTCATCTGGATTTTTTAATCTTATTACATAATCATTTGTAAGTCGCTCAACGGCTTCAGTACCAAACAATAATTCATGAGCGGTATCTATTGGAATAATCATAACACCTAAAGAGCGCTCATTGGGGAATAATGACCCTTCTTCGACCACAAAAAAATATTCGGGGACATTCACCTGGGTCAGAATGTCAAATTCAAATTCCTGGGGGCCCTTGGTAACAGTAATTTGACCATCCCCCCCGATTTCATGAGCCTTTGAGAATTTTCGTTCTATATAACACTCCCTGGCATCTGTTTGTGAGAATTCCGGTGGATCATCTACAAAGAATAACGGTCTGTTTACGGTACTTTGTCGTATACTATTATCTGCGTCAAATGCTTCATAACCTATTACAAGACCCCTGGAGGTTTTAGTTTCACCATCCGAGGAATGATCGATGAATACTTCATAATAAAGCCGTACCTCGATATCTTCGATTCTATCTCCCACACCCGGTCTTGCCAGAACCTGCTGCAATGTAGATTCATTTACCATCTCACCATAAAGTGTTGAAACCTGTATGTCCATGAATAGACTCTCTTCATATATCGCATCCAGGGTAGCTTTACGTGAGTCAGCCAGATCATACATGGTACTGTATAATGAAACACCGATGCCAAGAATAATAATCAGGAAAAGATATTGTGCCCAATTCTTTCTGATTTCTCTAAAACCCTTCTTGACAAAAGTCTTTTTCATGGTCACCACTCCAGCTGAGAGACCTTCATAGGTTTTTTGTTCTTTTCTTCTCTCAATATACTCCCGTCCCTGAGGTAGAGGACCCTGTTACCTATCTTTGAGAGTTCCTTGTTGTGGGTTACTATCAATACAGCTCGACCTTCATCAGCCAGAGATGTCAATAATGAGAGAATCATTTTCCCGGTTTTATAATCGAGTTCGCCAGTGGGTTCGTCCGCCAGAAAGATCTTGGGATCTTTTGCCAGTGCTCTGGCAATTGATACTCTCTGCTGTTCTCCACCCGACAGCTGGTAAGGATAATGGCTGCCTCTATCCGCCAATCCCACCTTCGCCAGCAGTTCAGATGCTTTTTTGGCTACCTGGTTTCCCTGGAGATCCATTACGTATTCCAGTACAAATTCCACATTCTCACTTGCGGTAAGGTTGGGTATCAAATTAAAGAACTGGAATACGAATCCAATTTTTTCCTGTCGATATTTAGTGAGGGCTTTTTGATTGAATTTGGATATATCGGAACCATCCACGATTATTGAACCCTTGGTAGGGCTGTCGATTCCCCCGATCTGGTTCAGCAGTGTGGTTTTTCCGCAGCCTGAGGGTCCCAGAATAATGGTTACCTGACCAGGCTCGATATTCAAAGATACATCCTTTAATGCATGAACAGTTACCTCGCCCATCTTGTAAGACTTAGACATGTTCCTGATTTTAATAAACGATCCGTTGTTCATTTAGATTCCTCCAACATTTTTAATACTTCCTGAAAGGTACCCGGCTTCGCACCGAGGATCCTTTCCATTATGTCTGTCACAACCATAACCATCCGTATGACTTCCTCTCGGGGAGTATCTCTCGGGTCCATCCCATGTCCAAGAATAGAAGATGCCGCCATTATCGCGATTCCTGCCTCACGGGGATATTTTGTATCAAATAATCCCTCGGTAACGCCCTGTGCAATAATTTTCTCAAAATAATCTGCCATGATAGGTAAATTCTTCTTTTCTAACCTGTGATGGAACAGTTCATTTTTATCTTCGTGAACATAATC
>CP070672.1:2001346-2007241 GCA_020351895.1 Thermoplasmata archaeon | reverse complement strand
GGATGGTGCCCGGAAAGAGCCTTTTGTAATGATTTAAAACCAAAAGGCCCCCTCCGACTATCGGGATTAAGAGGGTCTTGTTCAGAAGGACTCTGCCTGGCTTCCTTCTTTTCTTTGGAAGGGAAAAGATAATGCAGAAAATCGCCCCAACCATGAATACCGAGGCGAATAATGCGACATCGTTGATATTGGATACCCTATTGAAAAATGCCAAATCCACAATCTCGTAGTAGAGGACCGTGAAAGTGAATAGGAAAGGACCAGAAAGGAAGTCCATAATAAAACGTCTATTTAGAAATGTGCCATGGTGCCAATGCAATACATTGGAGGAAAGGAAAAGAAGGGAAATCATGACAAAGGCGATCCATGCCGTGAGATGATGCGTCAGGGCCAAAATTAAAAGTAGCATCCCAGCCAATGCCCTTTTTCTTGGGTCTTCACGACCATGATATAGATATACACCCAGTAAGAGTAAAACCAATCCCAGGGTTTCCTTCATTATGGCTGCACCCAGATAAACATAAAAACCGTTTAAGGCCAAAGCGAGCCCGGCAAAAAAAGCTACTAATCCGTTCTTTGTAATTCTGAATGTGATAAGATAGATCAATACTATTGCACAGGAGGAGAGAAAAGGTATAACAAATTGCACCACTTCCATGGGCGTTTTTCCGAATATTAAAGCGAAGTTCGAAATCAATAGCGAGAGAACAGGCATCTTCGAGTTGTAGAGCACATTCTCTGGAGTGCCATCATCATAAGAAAGGGACCAGCTACCAGTCTCAATTATGTCCTCGGAAATCCGAACCAAAGGAAAACCGTCAATATTGAAGGGAAGGTTCGAATACAGAAGAG
This sequence comes from Thermoplasmata archaeon, assembly GCA_020351895.1. The sequence goes on along the minus strand of CP070672.1, from coordinate 2,006,389 downwards.
GCACGAAACGAACAGCAAGGCTAATGATAAAAAGGGCGCAAATCGCGAGAAGATGCCTATTTACCCTCATATTCTATACACCTATCGCCTCTGCCAAAGTCTCCTGCTCCGCAGCCTCCTCAACATCTTCAATTTCGCGTATGAGCTTACTTGGCCTCTCTGTCAGTATTATTGAGCTCACCAAAAGACCGGAGGAACATCCAATAATTATCGCCACAAAGAAAGTGATAATGAACAACATGAGATCTATTGTAGGTTGGATAGTAATTCCGAAGGCTACAATCAGACCCATATTTTTTACGATTTCGGCGGATATGAATCCGATAACCACACCAATTCCAGAAGCAATTGTCGAGATGATGAGCAGGTCTTTTAGAATGAGCAGATAAATCGCCCTCTTGTCGGCGCCGATTGCCGCTAAAATTCCGATATCCTTCTTCCTTTCAATCACTGCCCTTGCAAGGATGGCGGTGATGCCTATGAAGGTGAGTATGGCGTTTAAGGCAATGAATCCCAGGATCACAACCCCCACAGTGTCTGAACCCTTTTGGACAAATGTGGATACAAAGCTCTGATTTGATGCGCTGAATTTCCCCACATCTGTGTATTTAATGGCCAATTCCTCTGCAATTCTTTCTTCGTAGGTCTTATTTTCGTTAACGGAGATGGAGAGCCCACTTTTGGTGCTCACTAATACACTATATTCCTGATCTGTCAAAAAATCTATGAGTTTTTCTTGATCTTCCGTTTTAACTCTTATAGATAGTATATCATCCTTTTTTAGACCCATTAGTTTACCCGCATAACTCAATGGAATTAATAACTGATCATTGGAGGAAGTTGGGCTCGAGAATATACCTGTGACAGTTAGTTCTAAAATGGCTGGTGCAATAGATCCAGTAATGGTTACCGGGTGACCGATTTTAATACCCAACCTGTCTGAGAGATCCTCGCCGATTAGCATAAAATTATCATTATAATCATCCTCCAAAAGGTGTGCGTCCTCGATCTTCAAAAAATTCTCGGGCATTACACCTCTGACAATCACTGGTTCATATCCCCCACCTTTTCTGCTCAGGATGTAGGAAAACGCGTATATCTCTGGGCTTGCGACCTCCACGAAATCCTCTTCATTGAGCTTCTGAGCCAAGCCTACCCTGATGGGCGTGTTCACATTGGTCTGAGAAAGGGTTATCACATCCTCGCCTTTGAACATGGAATCTGGGCTGGATTTGACACCCATCAATACGGGAACTGAGACGCTGAAGAGCATTATGCAGAGAACCATGCCGATGATGCTCTTTTTCTGTATCAGCAACTACAGTACCTCCCTGGATGTTCTGATGGTGGTCTTGGATGCCCTATATGCTGGAAAGAAACCCCCGATCAATCCCGCAAAGACCGTCATAATAATCGGTATACCGATTATATAAGGTGTGACCTGTGGAACTAATACAGATGTGAGACCCATCAATTGCGACAAAGAGACCACTGCATTTGCAGCGATTATTCCCATGGCCAATCCGAAAATCGCCCCTATCCCTGATATGAACAATGCCTGGGCAATGAACACATACATAACAGTCCATGGGGAGGCGCCGAGGTATTTGATGATCTTTATATCCGGCACCCTGTACTCGGTCTCTATCCTCATGACATTGTAAACTAGTATCACTATGATGATGGCCGAAGAAATTACAACTCCCCAGAGGTTACCTTCAACCTGATAGAAACCGAGTTCAAAAAACTCCACAATGCTCACAGATTCCATGACATTATAACCTTTATTTTCGAGGTATTCTATTGCCATGGTGTTATTTCCCGGAACTACAACAAAGGAATATCCCTCATTTAGTGTAGGATTCAAGTTTCTTACCGTTGTTTCCGATGCGATGATCCAGTTATCTGGAAAAATAACAGACGTGTACGGGTTATATCTTTCGGTTATGTTAATCGAAATTGATGAATGATCCGTGGTTATCTCAAGCTCAGTTGTGTTTTCTCCTATATCGAATCCTGCTCCAGGAAGAACCTCATCTACAAGGTTAATATTCCCCCCACCCAAGATGTTATGGGGATCTTCGAGAGACAACACCCTTGTCTCGATCTCGTATACATTGGCCACCGTAATTAAACATGCCGCGAATTCCCCTGGAATTTCATCAATTACCGTTAAATCGATCTCGCTTTCACTCAGGCTATATCCATCATAAATCACCAAGAATCCCTTGTCGAAAAGGTCTGCTGCGTTTTTTGTGCCTGTATGCAGTCCTGTTACCATGGACATGGTACCCACAAGGTACATCACGCAGAGGGCTATGCCTATAGTTGTGGCAAATATCCTTTTATTCACCTTGATTACCATTTTGGCAAGGATGTTTCGCATTCCCTCGACCTTTTAAGCCCATTTTGTAATATTACTGGTTTTACAACTACACCATTTAGAAATCAGTGCCATTATGGATGAATGTATTTATAGAATTGTCGATTAAATATAGGTCTATAATTTTTTGTAATATAACGATGTTAAGTAGTTTAAATAAACAGGGACACCTATTGACGGGGAAAAACCATACATTAATATATTATAATTGCGTATCGGAGATTTGGATGCATGCATTTACCGTCAAAATAAAGGATCTCTGGAAAACCTACGACGGGAATAGGCAGATATTGAGGGGCGTAAACCTTACTGTTGAACCTGAGGAAATGATTCTCATCAGAGGCAGATCTGGAAGCGGAAAAACGACTCTGTTGAGCATAATTGGGTGCATAGACACTCCAACGAAGGGCAGTGTTTTCCTAAACAGTTTCGATGCTACGAAGTTGAGCCAAAAGGAGCTGGCAAAAATCAGATTACATAAAATCGGTATAGTTTTTCAGTCTCACAATCTAATTCATGATCTCACTGTTTTCGATAATGTGCTTTTGCCTTTGAAAATTAGTAAGAGTAAAGATGGGACAAAAAGGGTAAACAAATTGCTTGAAACTTTCGATATTCTGGAACTTGCCAACACGAAACCCGCGGAAATCAGTGGAGGTGAGAGGCAGAGGGTTGCCATTGCCAGGGCCCTTGCCAATAATCCCTCCATACTTTTAGCGGACGAACCCACAAGTTCCCTTGATATGGATAATTGTAATATTGTAACACAGGCCTTTAAAAAGGCGAATCGCGAATTCGGTACAACCGTAATTATAGCCTCTCATGATTTGGATCTTGATAATCATGTGCATACAAAATATACATTAAGGAATGGGAATATTTTTAAGGGCTCCACGCAAGAATAGGGGATAGTTATACATAGCTGCTTGTTATTACAATGGGTGAATTAAACCGAAAAATGAGAGGGGAAGCTTCTATAGATTTATAAATAATGTGACAAGGAGGCCTGAGAATTACTCCATTAAATAAAATGACAAATAAAATTCAGGATACCTTTGGATTAGATCTCGCCATTGTTGTAATACTCGCCATTCTTCTTTTAATATTTGCCCTCACACTTCCGGACGGTAATATTCTGAGAATCGTCTTTGGCCTTCCTTTTCTATTATTCTTGCCTGGTTATTCTTTGGTAAGTGCCTTGTGGTCCAAAAAAACTGACCTTGATGGGCTTGAAAGAGTGGCTCTTAGTCTTGGTTTGAGCATTGCCATGGTGCCATTAATTGGGCTTGGTCTGAATTACACTCCATGGGGAATAACCCTTACTTCAATTTTAATCAGCATCTTTTCCCTGATCCTAATTTTAGTTGGTATCACCTGGTTCAGAAGATCACAACTAAAGCCCGAGGAAAGATTCACATTACCTTTAGACATCATTTCCGATAATATAAATGCTATTTCCTCATCTGATAAAATTTTAGTATTAATCTCTGCAATTGTCATAGTAATTGGGGGAGCAATGCTGTTTTATATCGTTATAAATCCTCCCACTGAGCGGTTTACAGAGCTTTATATACTCGATGAAAATGGAACAACCGAGAATTACCCATCGATTCTTGATTTGAATGAAAGCTCATCCATTATCATCACAGTGGTTTCTCATGAAGGACAAAAAACATATTATAATATAGAGGTCAATTTAGAGCCCGAGACAGGAGATAATATAACTCTGGCTGAATATTCTTTTTCACTAACCGATGATGAGGAATGGCAACAAGAGATCGACTTCAGCATAAACGAAAGTGGCAAATTCAAATTGTTGGTGGAATTGTTCAAAGAGAACGAAAACACGCCTTACTCTACCAACCATATATGGATTGATGTGGAGGAATGAGATTAGATTGATGTTTTAACCTTCATTAACATGGATTCTAAAGGAAAACATAATAAAGTGTGGGACAATAAGGTTGCTGAATTATATGGTCCAAGGATCATGAGGTGAGGCAATGGCCGAGAGAGTACTCATTACCGGAATTACTGGGTTTGTCGGAAGCCATTTAGCAGATTTATTATTAGCAAAGGGTCTTGAGGTCTATGGAACAAAGCGCTGGAGAAGTAAGATTGAGAACATAACACATATTATGGAGAAGTTGCATCTAAGGGAAGCGGATTTACGGGATGGACACTCTCTTTTTGAAGTCATGAGGGAGGTGAAGCCGCATTATATCTTCCATTTGGCTGCTCAGTCATTTGTTCCAACTTCATGGAGAGCACCAGCTGACACCATGGAAACCAACGCAGTTGGCACCATAAACCTTTTAGAAGCTGTCCGTAAGGTAGGAATCGACCCGGCCATTCAAATGGCTGGTTCCAGTGAGGAATATGGCCTTGTCTATCCTGATGAGGTCCCAATAAAGGAAACAAATCCTCTTCGGCCTTTAAGCCCTTACGGTGTGTCAAAAGTTGCCACAGACATGCTTGGTTATCAATATCATAAATCCTATGGAATGAAGATAGTGGTCACGAGGTCCTTTAACCATACTGGACCGAGAAGAGGGGAGGTTTTCGTAACCTCTAACTTTGCAAAGCAGATCGTTGAGATAGAGAAAGGATTGAGGGCACCTTTGATCCGTGTGGGCAATTTGGAGGCGAAACGGGATTTC
>CP070672.1:1998534-2001246 GCA_020351895.1 Thermoplasmata archaeon | reverse complement strand
TCGAAGAAACCTATTCGAATAAACAACATTAGAGCCAACAGACCAAATCCCGGCTTGAACTATCAGCATGTTATAGCAATCAAATCCGGGGCAGAGCTCTGCAGTGCAGATGTAAAAGGATTGAGCAAGGGCTCTTCTGAGGTGGTTTTTCACCCCCAAGAGATAAAGGGTGGAAAATTTCACTTCGACATCCTTACAGCTGGAAGCACCACATTGGTACTTCAAGCTTGCCTGCTCCCGAGTCTTTTCGCAGATGACAGAACAGAATTCAGGATAACCGGGGGTACAGATGTTAAATGGTCTCCTCCTGTTGATTATTTCAGGTTCGTATTTGCTCCTCTTTTGCACAAAATGGGAGGAGAGGTCAGCATCGTATTAGGAAGAAGAGGGCATTACCCAAAGGGCGGCGGGGAAATCATGGTAAATGCAAATCCTATGAAGAAATTAAAATCCCTGACTCTCGAACAAAGAGGGGATTTAAAATCCATAAAAGGCATAGCCCATGTTTCCAACCTACCAGGCAAAATAGCAGAGAGAATGAAACATACCGCACTTTTGAAGATGGTTGGATCCAAGGATGTGAACGTGTCTTCCGAGCATTATCCTAAAGGCAAGGATCCTGCCCACGGCGTTGGGACAGGAATAGTGCTCTGGGCCAATTACGAGAACACGATCTTAGGTGCCAATGGACTCGGGGAGAAGGGTGTTCCTGCGGAGAGGGTTGGTCAGAGTGCATGTGAAGCATTACATGCCGAGATGAACTCCAAGGCCACCTTGGATGTACACGCCGCTGATCAATTTCTTCCTTATATGGCCCTGGCAGAAGGGGAGAGCGTGTTTTTAGCCAGAGAAATTTCAAACCATGCTAAAACCAACATGTGGCTCATCGAGAAGTTCCTGGATGTGAAGTTCGATGTAAAAGAAGAAGATGGATTAAATGAGGTTAGAGTAAGGGGGATTGGCTAATTAAAAAAATTATTCGTATTCCCTTACCATACATTCCTCTTCACTTATAAGGAAGCTCTTGGCCCAAAAAGGCCTTTTCTGTGTTCCCGATCCAACTTGATCTTTCCATTCATCATCTGTGAGTCTTGTTAATCCTTGCTCAGCAAACTCATAATAGGAGTAAACAGGGCCGACTGCGAATGTGAAATTACCATCTGGTTTTTTAAAAAGAACGATTAAATTCTCGACGTAACCAACTCCTACATGCAGTACCCTTGGAGGCATAGGAGGAATCTCTGACCCAGGATCAGTGTTCACATCCGCAATTATTCTGGTATCCATGGTCTTTTCTTCAACTTCCGCCTCTTCCAGTAGCTCAGGAAGCCAACCGTATTTTACCTTTCGGCCACAGCCCACATAATCTATTCGGAATATGCTTTTTAGAAAATTCTTTTATTCCTGGGTTAGTTCTTCGAATCTCAATTCCTTCTCAGATATGACAGAAAGATTGATGTTAATCCTCTCAAAATCTGAGAACACCTTCGTAAAAAGTTGGGTGACATTGGCTCCCAACGAATTTTGTATTAGAATCTCAATGGTTCTGTTGCACAAATCTGAGATTTTGCTGTAAAAATGGGGGTAAGGTTCAACCCAGGCATCTGGAGTGCTACATGTAATGGAAGCTGAGTAAGGTTTTTTCGCATAAAGTATGGTATCATGCCTCAATTCTGCCCAGGAACCCAAAACTGAGTTCAGCTTTTCGTCCGCCCAGGCTTCAGTTCTCATAAAAGGCTGTGTGCTGTTCTCTTCATTTGAAACAAGGGTAGAATAAGAATCCAACCATCCATTATAGGTAGTTTCATTCCAAAACTCATCAGACATGCTATCCATTAAATTGTATGAGTATTCTAAATATGTTGAGTAATTGAAGTATGCTAACTCGGCTTCCAAACGCTCAACTGCCCTGTATGATCCCAAAGAAGCCATCACATCCAAGCCATTTGCCAATCCTCTTCGTTTTCCACCATATAAGGGTACCCTATCATATATCACATTCTGGATTACCTCCGAATCTGGTACATACCTTTGACCCATGAATTGAAAAATCTTTGGGAAATCCATTTGCTCGAAAGCCTGAGAGGGGGATTTTACAACGACTGTGGATAATATCCTCTGGGAAATGTAATCAGGTTTTTGGAGCTCATCTCTTATCAATTGCACCTTTTCATTGCCCTCCAACATTTCAATTGAAAGCTCCCCAGTAGAATTCACAACCGCCCTTTTAATATCATTAAAGGATAGAGAATCTGAGGCTCCAATCAAAAATCTCGTTATATTGTAGATCTCGCACCAAAGTTGCTTTGCTTGAGCATTGTCTTCCAGTAATTTCGTAATGATCACAGCTTCTCTGATATCATTGGATAGGTTCATATCAAGGGATTTTCTACCGTACCACATCATGCATCTAAAATATAGTTCAAGAGTCTCGTCACCTGCATAATGGCCCCGAGGTTTGTACTGTGTGTAATCCGCATAGTATTCTTTGCCATCATATGTGTATTCAAGCACGATATCGGTGGCATTCAATATTTTTTCTACATAGTATTCCACATCTTCTTCAATAAAATCTGGGATCATCATCGATTTCCCTGTTAGGGAGGCTGCCACAGCAAAGAATATTGAAACCTCCCTACTGATATCCTTAAGAATACCATCTTCCTGAGAAAGGTAAAGAATCACGCTGTCCATCATCAACTTCTCTGACAT
>CP070672.1:1994535-1998434 GCA_020351895.1 Thermoplasmata archaeon | reverse complement strand
CCATAACCGTTATTTGATATATTGTTATTTATTATATTGTTCTCATTAGAAAGATAGCTATAGATACCGTTAGGGCTGGCTGAAATGTTGTTACCTGTGATCTTATTTCCAAAGGAACGAAAAAGGGAAATGCCATGCCAAATATTTGAAGAGATAATATTGTTAGATATTTGATTACTTGAAGAATAACCAAGTTGCAGACCTATTGAGCTATTAGTGATGACCTGATCTTCTACAGTTACATTAGTACAATTCGCCAAAATCACTTGACCGGCATTTAAAGGAATTGCACCGGATGTTCTATTTTTCCAGTAATAAATCGATTTTCCGTTAATCGTGTTTGAAGTATCGATAGAATTTAAAGTCCAATGTTGAAGATTTCCTCCGAAGAATATTCCATTTTCTGTTAGGACATTCTTGGAAAAGGTGTTACCTTCAGAACGTTGGATACGTATGCTATGCAAATTCTTCGAAGAAATGTTGTTGTTAGAAATAGTGTTGCTGTTTGAATAATCAAAGAAGAGGCCATGTTCGTTGTTGGAGATATTGTTACTTTCGATGTTGTTCCAATTAGATTCAACAATAATGGCATACCATTCATTTGAATATATATTATTTCTAAAAATTGAATTAAAATTCGAACTTACCCTTAGACCAGCGTCAAGTGGAAATACACTGCTGTTGGTAATAGCGAACCCACTTATATTGACCCAATCTGCCGTTATCTTGACGACATCACCATTACCTCCACCATCAATTATAGTAGTATCCCTATTTTCTCCCGTAAGATTAATGGTAATATTCACAACAATATTTTCGTAATATGTCCCGTTATAAACAAACACAATATCACCATCACTGGCGTTATTTATAGCATCCTGTATACTGGTATAAGCTCCCCCACTCCCAGTCGTATTAACATAAAGCGTTGTCCCTCCAACATTAAGAGAAATATCCATACCCACATCCACAATAACAACAAAGCCCACAATCATAATCAGACTTAGCCAAATCGCAATTACCTTCCTGCCCATGGTTCGAAGTTATTGTGAAAGCCAGTTAAATACCTTCCGCTCTGTTCGAACCTTCCGCTCACCCTCCCTTATTCCTGTTGATCTGTGGTGGCTCTGTGCTTGATGGATTTGGGTGGTAGGTGCAGCTAAGCTTGGTGGTGAGCGCGGAGGTGGGGGTTGAGCTGGGGGGGATGCGGCAACCATTTACAACGGAACTTCCCACTCGCATTCAGCCTTGGCGTGAATCCAGTATCCTCTTCCTGGAACAAAATAATCATTCTCGTCCATGTCATGCCATGTTTTGGTTCCTGCATCATACCATTGGATCAGATCTATCTCCTGGCCGAAGGTGAGGTTGTTTAAACCCTCTGTTCTGTTATGGCTTGTGATGGAAGGATAACCTACCATGTTCCATCCTGGATGGAGGGCGATAGTTTGATTTAGAGTTGGTTGAGTACCGTTATATAAGAAGATGGTGTCACCTGGTTGGGTGATGTGAATCCAAAAACCCATTGTCTCATTTATTTCAGAAAGATAGTTTCCGATGGGCTTGTTGACTTTGTAATGCTTCCAGGGATCGTTAGGATCTGTGTTATCATACCATTGGACTGCATCATAATAATCATCGATTATATCTAGAACCTTATTTATTCTCTGGTCTACTTGAATTAGGGGGATTGATATAAAATTCCAACCATATTTTAAGAAAATATAATTCTCTATTGGGGCTATTAATGGATAATTATCCCGGGAATCTGGATCGATAATATAAGGGGTATCTCCGATTCCATCAGGAGGGGGCACATCTTGGGTGGGTGTGCTGTTCAAATCTATGCCATTGTAATCAGACCAGTAATTACCTCCTAATGGATATCCATTATCCCATTGATTTCCATTATTTGTATCATCAAGGGCTTGATTCGTATTGGTATCTAAGTTGTTATGGTAAATACGGTTTTGTACGGAACCAGTAATATAAATCCCATAATCATTATTGTGGGAGATGGTGTTATAGGTTATGGTGTTGGCGTTTGAATTCATTGATAACTCTATACCATTATATTCGTTCCAATTAATACTGTTATTGGATACTGTATTTTCACTTGAACTTGACCAAATAAGTATTCCATAACCGTTGTATAGTATATCATTATTAATTATTGGATTATTTGAACTTGAATCCATAAGCAATCCATAGCTATTTTGCCAAATTAGGTTGCTGGATATTGTATTATAATAACTTGTCTCAAAATGGATAGCTTCGGAATGGTCCCAAATCTCGTTTTTAAGTAGTGTATTGTTTTCACTATTTTCGAGAGAAATACCATAACTATTATACCAAATATAATTTTTAGATATGGTGTTGTTTGAACTTGAATAAAGTTCTATTCCAATTGCAATTTGGTCCCAAATACTGTTGTTGAATATCTTATTGTTCGAACTTGATTCTAGAGTTATTCCGTAACGAAAGTTTGAATGGATGCTGTTATTATATATTATGTTATTGTAACTTGTTCTTATCTTTATACCAATTCCCGTAGCAATTATTAGATTACCATTATATGAAATGCTGTTGTTACATATATTATTACCAGAACTAGACTTAAGATATATACCAATTCCTGTATCTATGTCTTTGCCATTATTTGAAATAGTATTATTAATCACAGTGTTATTGTAACATGAACCGATTCGTATTCCATCGCCGTTTTTTGAAATATTATTGAAGGAAATGGTATTGTTTGAACCTAATAGGAGTATACCTGAATAATTATTTGCGCAAATGGTATTGTTAAATATGATGTTTTTTAAACCAGAATTGATACTCAATCCTTCAAATGAATTATTTGTAAGTATATTATAAGATAAATTGTTCCTATTCGAATGATAAAGAGTGATGCCCCGTTTCATATTAGATGCATTATTGGATGAGATGTTATTTCCATCAGAGTGATCGATAGAGAATCCAAATAACGCAGAGGAAACATTGTTATCTTGAATCGTATTATTTGATGAGAAACCAAGTCGAATACCGCTGTAGCCGTAGTTGATATCATGGTTTTTTACATTCATAGCAGTACAGTTTGCTAGAATAATTTGTGCTCCCCCACTCGGAACAGAACCAGTTGTTTGATTTTTTAAATAATAAATAGGTTTACCATTAATGGTGTTAGAAGCGTCAATAATATGCGTATTCCAATGCTCGATAAGATTACCCCAAATGGTTATGCCCCATATTGCCATTGTATTATTGGAAATAATGTTATTGGACGAGTACTCGATATGGGTGCTAAAAACATTGTTGTTCATTAATTTATTATAATTTGATTCTCTAATCCGACCATAAAAAAAGTTACCTATGCCATAGTTACCGATGATTTCATTCCGATGGGAATTATAAAGATATATCTGATTATCCAATAATGCGTTGAATGAGACATTAATCTTACTGCAATTATATAGATAGACATCAAAGCAATTACCCAAGAAGTTGTTATTTAGGACCATACAATTAGTCACATTGTATAGTTCTATACCTGCATCAACAGGATAACCGCGATCACCACTATTTGTGATAGCAAATCCTGTTATGTTCACCCAATCAGCAATAACAGTAACAACATCACCAAAACCACTTCCATTTATTATCGTGTTATTGTTATTCTCCCCATTCAAATTTATAGTCTTATTCACCACCAAATTCCCATTATAGGTTCCATTATAAACAAATATAGTATCCCCATTATTACTCGCATTAATCGCATCCTGTATTTTCGTATAAGCCCCACCACTACCCGTGGTATTGACATAAAGTGTGGTCCCTCCAACATTGAGAGAAATGTCCACAGTGACATCTATAATCACAATCAGACCGAAAACCATCGT
>CP070672.1:1981499-1994435 GCA_020351895.1 Thermoplasmata archaeon | reverse complement strand
CTCTGTTTTTGTTTTACCCTCAAGATAAGAAGGATTCGGGATAGTGCTTTTGGAAGCCTTGGCATCTGGACTGCCCATAGTGGCCACGAGAACAGGGATTTCGGGGGATGTTGTAAAGGACGGGAGAAACGGATTTTTAGTGGACTACAAAAACATGAAAGAAGCGATTGTTAGGCTTTTAAGGGATAATGAACTGAGAAAGCGAATGGGTCTTAAGTCCAGGGAAATCGCACAAAATTACAGCTGGAGCAGCGCAGCCAAGCGGATGATAGCCGTCTATGAGGAATTGATGTAAAAGACTTGGGAGTTTTCTCATCTCTTTAATCTTAGAAAGATAGAAATAATCCGCTGCTTCATTGGGATTTCCAGATTTCTTAGGATCGCTATATCCTCTTCCTTGAATGCGCGAAACGCAGAAAGCAGGAGAACATAGTAAAAGAACCCGATTAAGAAGGCGAGCACAAGTGCGAACAATAGTGTAAGTATTCCAGATCCAAAGCTCAAGGATATCATCCCCTTCATTAAGACGAACATGACAAATCCGCTGAGAACTGCAGCTCCTAGGGTTTTAGAGATATGAAGCAACGGAAGTTTTACATTTATTCTCTTATTTGCGAAATGAACCATCATGCTCATACCAATTATGTATGAGGAGGTTGTTGCCAAAGCGGCGCCAATGGGTCCGTATCCTCTATTCATGGAGATGAAAAGGGGGATGAGCAGGATGTTGAGGCAGAGGTTCAAACCTGCAGTAAAACCATCTACCTTGGCGTTGGTTTTGGGAGTCCCAGTGCCTGCAAGAACAGAGCTTCCGAAGGTATGGGCCGGCCGGAAGAATCCCCAGAGTGCCAGGATAATAAAGGGATAAACAGCTTCGTTGTATTGTTCACCGTATAAAAGTTCGATGATCTGAGGGGCTAATACAATCATTCCTACCAAGATAGGATTTAATATCAGCATGGTCAATCTCACGACGCTCTGATATGTTTCCCTGAGTTTTTTCTTCTCTTTTTTTGCATCAAGGGCAGATACAATGGGAAAGAAGGAGGTGTTAATTGAACGGGAGATCACCAGGGGAAGCGCCACCATTCCAAATGCTATGCTGTAAAGACTAACGTACTTTATATCCGGGGAGTATGCGGCTAAAACCAACTTATCCACCCATTCATATATCATGATACTGCCTATTGAGAGGGCCATTGGTATCCCGAATCCTAACATCTTCTTGGATTGGGAAGAAACATCGGCTGGGCGGATTTTTTTAAGATGCGGTCTGATTATAAATAAATAGTAGAAAACAGAAAGAACTGAGCCAACAAGCCAGCCGAAAACGAATCCGAGCAAGGCTCCAGCCACACCAAATCCTAAAAGGACCAAAAGAACGGCCAGTACCAATCTCACCAGAAAATTTGATATGTTGATTAAGGCAAAGCCCCTCATATTATGGTAGCCCACAAGGGTGCTCATGAATGTATTTGATATGGCGCCAAGAAATATTATAGGGGAGGCGATTCTAAGAAATAGACCCAACTCAGGCTTATGGAACACTTCTTCAGCCAAAAGATCAGAGGAAAAGAAAAGAACCAGTGCCAAAAGTGCTCCAACAATCAACTCCAAAAGAAGGCTTGCGTAGATAAAGCCCTTGAGTTGTGCTTTGTCTTTTTTCGCCAGGCTCTCGGAAACGTACTTTGTTGTGGCGTGGGGAATTCCCAGATGTGTGAAAATTCCAATCAGACCCACCACCCCCATGGTCACCCCGATAAATCCATAGTGATCCACACCCAACATCCTTGCCAGGAGAATCGAAAAAAGCAAGGCAACGATTCCGTCAACAAGCCGACTTATGAAAACCCAGGTTGAGCCTTTGAGCATCAAGTTGGCTATGTTTTTCATTATGTAGTGAATAATGTAATGTATTTTCAAGGTTTTGGTTATAGAAGAAAAACGAATGAATTTTAATGACCGTTCCCTGGTAATAAAAATTAATTACTGCGGGTGTTTTACCCTTTTTGAATGAAAATATTGGCGGTGAGTAGGCGTTTTCCTCCGGAAATTTTTGGTGGAGGAGAGATAAGTGTATATCAGTGGTGCCGACTATTAGCTGAAAATAACGAGGTTCATGTATTGACCTCCAGTAGGGGAGAAGAACACATAGATGGAATATCGGTTCATAGACTGATACCCCCAATTAAAAACACTTGGCCCTTGGATCTCCACAACAACGAGATATTTTACATTAATGCCTATAAGTCCCTTGTGAAATTACTTGAGAATGAAAGATTTGACATCATCCATGCATTCAACATGATCAGCATACCTCCTGCAGTGTATGCATCTAAAAGAAAGAAGATCCCGGTTATTGCCACAGTTAATGATCATTGGGGTACATGCTATTTTAGAAGTCATTTTCATGAAGGAAAGGTCTGGGAGGTGTGCCCATCATCGGTACTTAAACGAAACCTTGAAAGAAACGAAGTGAGTATTCTTGCACTTCCTTATATTCTTTATACAATGAGGCTCAGAAAGCACTCTATGCGCAAATGTGGTAAGCTCATTGCAGTATCCAACTGGGTAAAACGTATACTGAAAAAGAATGGCTTTAACAACGTGAATGTCATAAACAATCCCGTTGATTTAGAAGCCTTCAAGCCCAAGAAATTTAAGTCAACGGGTAATGTTCTCTATATAGGAAGACTCGATAGAGGAAAAGGAATAGAGACCCTAATTGAGGCTACAGGCATAGCCCAGAAGAATATATCGTTTAATCTCATCATGGCAGGCACAGGAAACATCGAATTTTATAAGCGATTTGCAGTCCGGCATGATGTATCTGCAGAATTTATTGGGAAGGTACCTTATTCCGAAATGTCCGGCTTAATCCAAGATTCAGAGGTTGTTGTGGCTCCTTTTGAGAGAGTAGAGGCCTTTCCCAGGGCTGTGACCGAGGCTGCTGCTTGTGGTAGGGCTGTTATAACAACAAACATCTCAGGAAGTGTGGACATCGTCGAGGATGAAAAAAACGGTAAAATCGTGCCTCCTCAAAATCCTGAGGCTTTGGGACGGGCTATTTCAGACCTTTTGAAGGACAAAGCCAAACTAAAAGCCATGGGTAATGAAGGAAGAAGGATTGTGGAGAATAAGTTAAACAATGATATTCTTTTGAAAGAACTCATGAATGTCTATAATGGGGTCATAGGTGCTTATGGTTCTGTTAGATAATGTAAAAATACAATGGATTCTTCGTTTAACACATGAATAATTTCAAGGAACAAAATTCCTATTTATTATACGATATCAAGAACCTCCTCATAAACAGATATCGTTTCTTCTGCTATCTTTTTTGGATGAAACATTCTGCTCTGTAATTTTCCCTTATCACCCATCTGCTTACGAAGTTGCTCGTTTTCATGCAATGTCTGAATCTCTTCACGCAGCTCTTTTTCTCCCATTCCTTTTAACACGATTCCAGCATCCCCAACAATCTCTGGAAGCCCCCCAATTGGAGTGACTATAACAGGTAAGCCCGCTGCCATGCCCTCAACAGCCACACGTCCAAAGGGCTCCGGCCATAGACTCGGCACCACAAGCATCTCGGAATTAGAAAGGTGTTCTAACACCTCAGGGTATTCAACCCTGCCGTGTTTTACTATGTTTTTTCCTTGTATTTTAGAAAGGAGGTATCCATCTCCAAGGATATGGAGGGTGACATTAAGCCCTAATGCGGCTTCTGATAACATTTCTACACCCTTTCTTTTTGTCACATTTCCTATGTACAATATCTTACCAGGCTCCTTTTTTCCACCTTTTATTTTATCCACATCCACAGGATTGTAGACAACCACTTTGGGTTCCAGTCCAATTCTATCTTGGGTGTAGGAACTGTTATAGATGAAATAATCTGCATTCTTCTTTATCTCTTGATATCTGTAACCAGTGTCGCTCCACATTTTATAGTAGAATGCTATCTTATGCCATGCATTGTAATACCTTGCCATGCAGTTCCCACATAGCCTTGGTCCCTCACAGATTTCATCGGGGCGAAGGAAATCCCGCTTCGGGCAAATGGGCCAGTAATCCCTTATGTGGGCCACAGCTGGAATTTTTAGTTCCTTTCCAACCTTGACGGTAAAAACTGCTGTATCCCTGTTATTGGAATGCAGTATGTCAAAGGCCTCACCCCTAATTTCTCTAAAAAATCGCTCCTCCTCCCTTTTATCAACAAGCCTTGGGAAGGGAACATCCCTTTTGATAGTGCCCTTTAAAAGATCACAGAAGATCCTTTTTACCTGTATTCCTTCCACCTCATCCTCTTCCCCATCACCTCGTGTAAAGACGATCATATCATGTCCTTTATTCTTCAGTGCCTTTGCAAGCTCCAATGCACTCTGCTCTGCTCCGCCTGTAAAGGGATGAAAGTATTCTGTGGTGAGGGCGATTTTCATTGCTATGACATCCTAGTTGATTTCGTTGTATTCTAGGTAATATGTGTAATACTTTATTAGTTTCTCTTAAATATTCCAAAATAAGATTCCAGAAAAATAATTTATAAAGAAAGGTAAAGGTGTTTTGTGTGTTTCATAAAGATGACAAATTATTTACCAGTCTAAACACTTCACCAAATGTGGAGGATCCTATATGGAGAAACATGAGAGAGATGAGATTCAGAGATTGTTTGACAAGAGGGTGAAAGTTGTATTGGATGGTATAGACATGCTACACGATGATATGATGACATTAAAAAGGACAATTAATTGGTCATATTATCTGTCCGTTGTTTTAATTGTGCTTGTGATATTCGTAATTGTGGTGGGTCCAAGATAATGAAAATCTCCTCGGAGCAATCAAAATATTGAATCTTAAAAATTAGTAATCTTCATATAGAAGAACTTATATATCTGAAACGAATCCTTGATAAAAAACTTTGAAAAATAGGCACTGGGTGAGGAGAAATGAGCAAGAAGAAAAAAAAGAAGGATTATGATGATGATGAATACTGGCACGGGCGCGACTCTTTTTTCGACGATTTTTTTGAGTTCGGAGACATCGATCGTGAGTTCGAGCGCATGAGGGAGTTCATGGATAGGATCACGAAAAGGGCAATGCGCGGCGAATTGAGCCAAGAGGAATACGGGCCATATGTATACGGCTTTTCAATGCGCCTGGGCCCTGATGGAAAGCCAAGGATAGAGGAGTTCGGCAACACTAAACCGCCAAAGAGGCTGGAGAGTGGTGAGACCGAGCAGATGGAAGTTGCAGAGAGAGAGCCCTTAACCGACGTAATAGAAAGCGATGATTCCATTTCCATTACCTTGGAGATACCAGGCGTTGATAAGGACGAGATAGAACTAAGGGTGGAGGAGGATGATGTCAGGATAAATGTTGATGCTCCGCAGAGAAAGTATTTCAAAGAGATACCACTCAAGGTGAGGGTGGATCCGAAAACTTCCAAAGCCACATATAAAAATGGTGTATTGGACATCATCTTAAAAAAGCTTCAGACCAAGGAGAAGAAGGGCAAGAAAGTGAAGATAGAGTAAGCTTTATGAACCCAAATTTCTTTTGGAAAAACACATTTTTGATGGGAATGAATATGAAGCAAGTTCCGGAAGCAGATAAAGAAGATAAAAAATCTGAAAAAAAGGGTAAAGATGCATCGGATGATAAAGAAACCGATGCCATGAAAATCCAATCAGAGGATCCATTGATGAAAATTGAGGGCAGCAAATCGACTTCAGATGAAAAGAAAGAAGAAACAGGGGCTCAGGAAGAGGATATCACGCATTTGGAGACATTGAAGTCCTCTTTAGAGGAAAAGGATAAACTTGTTCGGGAATACTACGACTGTTTGCTGAGAAGCCAGGCCGAATTTGACAACTATAAAAGAAGAATAGAAAAGGAGCTGCAGGAGTTCAAAATTTATGCGAATGCTCAACTGATAAAAGATCTCCTTGGAGTTTTAGACGATTTTCAAAGCGCCCTGGCAGTGGAAGAAAAGGGATCAAATGAGAAGTTCATGGAGGGCATGGAGCTTATATACAGGAACTTCTTAGGGATGCTGGAAAAAGAAGGTCTAAGTAAGATATCCGCCGAATCCGAGAAGTTCGATCCATGGAAGCATGAGGCCGTGGAGATGGTACCCACAAATGACTATCCCGAACACACTGTGTTGGGTGTGGTTCAACCTGGTTACAAATACAAGGATAAAATATTGAGGCCTGCAAAGGTCAGGGTGACAACATTACCTGGGAGTGACGAAAAGAAAGAAAATGAGAACGAAAAGGAAGAAGAATTGGATGAGATTGAAGATGAGGATACCGAAGAAAATACTGAAAATAATGAATTATGAGGTGAGCGAATATGGCGAAGATCATAGGAATAGATTTAGGAACTACGAATTCTGAAGCAGCCTATATGGAAGGGGGCAGACCTGTCATCATACCAAGTGCAGAGGGTAGCACTTTCGGAGGAAAGATGTTTCCATCCGTGATCGCCTTCACGAAGGATGGGGAGAGGCTTGTTGGAGAGCCTGCAAAGAGACAGGCTGTACTCAATCCCGAAAGGACAATAATGCGCATCAAGAGGAAGATGGGCTCCAATTACACTGTAACAATAGACGATAAAATCTACACTCCACAGGAGATATCCGCAATGATTCTCCAGAAGATAAAGGCAGATGCGGAGGCCTACCTGGGAGAGGAGGTGAAGCAGGCCGTAATTACGGTCCCGGCTTACTTCAACGATAACCAAAGACAGGCAACCAAGGATGCAGGCACCATCGCAGGTTTGGAAGTCCTGAGAATAATAAACGAGCCTACTGCGGCATCATTGGCCTATGGGATGGACAAGAGCGAGGATCAGAAGATAGTGGTTTTGGATTTGGGTGGGGGGACATTCGATGTCACTATCATGGACATAGGGGAAGGTGTTTTCGAAGTGGCATCCACATCAGGGGACACCCAGCTGGGTGGAACAGATATGGATGATCGGATCATAGAATACATGATATCCGAGTTCAAGAATAAGGAAGGAATAGATCTTTCAAAGGATAAGGCAGCGCTTCAAAGGTTGAGAGACGCCGCTGAAAAGGCAAAAATCGAGCTTTCCAGCACCCTCTCCACGACAATGAATCTTCCGTTTTTGGCCTCTGATTCACAGGGCCCGAAGCATCTGGAGATGAAACTTACCAGGGCTAAGCTGGAAGAGCTTGTGGCGCCTGTTCTAATACGCTGCGAGGGACCCATTAAAAGGGCATTTTCAGATGCCAAATTGGAGTACAAGGACATCAACAAGATCATACTCGTAGGTGGACCGACCAGGATGCCCATAGTCAGGGACAAGTTCGAGAAGATACTAGGTAAGAAAGCTGAAAGAGGAATTGACCCGATGCAGTGCGTTGCCATGGGGGCTGCCATTCAGGGAGGCGTCTTGGCAGGTGAGGTAAAGGATCTTCTACTGCTTGATGTCACACCACTTTCATTGGGAGTTGAAACTCTGGGAGGTATAGCTACCAAGTTAATCGAGAGGAACACCACGATTCCAACCAGAAGAAGCCAGATATTCTCCACGGCCGCAGACTTTCAAACCAGTGTTGAAATCCACGTGTTTCAGGGGGAGAGAGACATGGCCATAGACAACATAAGTCTTGGCAGATTCCATTTGGCAGGCATACCGCCTGCACCAAGGGGCGTCCCCCAGGTGGAGGTCACATTCGATATAGATGCAAATGGCATTGTTAACGTTTCGGCCAAGGATTTGGGAACAGGCAAGGAGCAGAGCATCACTATTACTGGCAGCACGAATCTCAGTCAAGAGGAGATTGAAGAGAAGATAAAGAACGCAGAGAAATTCGCTGAGGAGGACAAGAAGCTTAAGGAGACCATCGAGACCAAGAACCAGGCCGAGAGCCTCGTTTACAACGCGGAAAAGACCTTAAAGGAGTATGGCGACAAGGTGAGTTCCGAAGATAAAAAGAGCATAGAAGAAGCCATTGAAATACTGAAAGGATCCATGAAAGGCGATGACATACCAAAATTGAAGAAAGACATAGAGAAGGTGCAAGAAGAGGTTCAGAAGATCGGAACAGCCATATATCAGAAGGTGGCGCAAGAACAGGCTGCAAAGCAGGCAAAAGAGCAGGCCGAGGCACCCGAGGAAAGTACTGAGAGTAAAGATGACAAGGAGTACGTGGACGCGGATTATAAAATAGTTGATGAGGAAGAAGAGGACAAATGAGCTTTTTCACACCGCAATATTTTTTTGTTGCGAGTCTTTAACACATCCAAATTTCAAGGAAGATGAAAACACCTTAGGTGTTGGTACCTGCATTTGAAGGCAGGAGGTTTGACTGGTGGCAAAACGGGACTATTACGAAGTGCTCGATGTCGATAAGAAAGCCTCAAAGGGGGAAATAAAGAAGGCCTACCGCAAACTAGCAAAAAAATACCATCCCGATATGAACAAGGAAAATCCAAAGCAAGCAGAGGAAAAATTCAAGGAGATCTCAGAGGCCTACGGCGTTTTGAGTGATGAAACAAAACGAAAACAATACGACATGTACGGTCATGCGGGAATAGAGGGCAGATACTCTCAGGAAGATATATTCAGGACAATCAATTTCGACGACATTTTTGGTGAAATGGGATTTGGTTTTGGCGGATTCGACAGCATCTTCGACACGTTTTTCAGAGGGGCAAGGACGAGGAGTAGAGGGCCAACAAGGGGCAGCAACCTGTATCAAGATCTCGAAATCAGTTTGGAGGAGGCAGCCTTTGGAACGAAAAAAACCATCAAGGTACCAAGAATCGAAAGTTGCTCAAAATGTAATGGAACAGGTGCCAAGCCAGGGACTTTTCCTAAGAAATGTCCCTCCTGCGGTGGGACCGGGCAGATAAGGGACGTGAAAAGAAGCGGTTTCGGGCAATTTGTGAGGATAACGCCCTGTAGAAGCTGCAACGGTGCCGGTGAGAAGATAGACCATCCCTGCCCTGATTGCCATGGAAGGGGGAAGGTTCGTAAGTACAGGAAAATCAAAGTAGAAGTCCCACCGGGAGTGGATTCCGGGAATCGAATACGACTTGCAGGAGAAGGAGAGGCCAGCAGTGGTCAGGGTCTGTCAGGTGATTTGTTTGTGATAATCTACGTCAAACCCCACGATATTTTCCAAAGGGAAGGAAATCACATTTTATACGACGCTGAGATAAGTTTTGTTCAAGCTGCGCTGGGGGACGAGATCGAGGTACCTACCCTAAATAGTAAGGCCAAGTTGAAGATTCCCAAAGGTACTCAGACGCATACGATTTTACGCCTTAAGGGAGAGGGTATTCCCGATGTGCACGGCAGAGGAAGGGGCGATGAGTACGTTCGGGTTATAGTGAAAACACCTTCAAAACTCACTGAGAAACAGAAGCAATTGCTATTGGAATTTGAAGGGTTGCTTAAGGGTGCGAAGGGGAAAAAAAGCGGGTTCTTTGAGAAGTTCAAGTAAAAGAGCTCTCACATCTCCAAAACAACCTGCTTCAGGCTCCTTCCTTCAGGGCAACTCACATCCCCTTTTACTTTAGTGACGCGAAATTTCTTGCTGCCTTTCGGCTTCATTAAAAAGCACATCATATAACTATCGCAACCCATATTCAAGCACTCGTCTTTATCGAGGCTCACAGTAGAGCCTTCGATTGCATGTTTTGAATCCAGCGTGGTTTCAATGGGCGCCTTTTTCAGCTCTACAACCCTCACCCCTCCTTCGTGGACATTACAATCGTGTTTTTTATCCCTCACACTCACTATTTCATATAGGGTACCCTCCTCGAGATTGAAGCAGACCGTCTTTCTCTTGCAGTCCCTGCATTCGGAGAGAGGGCCGCGAAAAATGAAGGTTGTACCGACCTTTGCTTGTGTTTCTCCAACCAGACTAACTACCATGAAATTCACCCCTTTGTCGATTCAAATAACCTTAGTGATCTTGGCCAGATTTTCCGCAGCTTCATGGCTTAGACCGTTGTCCCCTAAAATCGTGTACCTCTGAGGATTTATCTCGTGGGCATAAGTGAGGGCCCTGATCACTTCATCATCGTCAAGTCCAAGTCTCTTGGCAGAGGTGGGGGCTCCGATGTTCAGCAAGGCATCTTTTATCTTAACCCAATCTCCACCGTGAAGATACATCATCATTATGGCTCCCACACCGCACTGCTCTCCGTGTAGCGCGGGTTTTTCTGCGATTTCATCCAGTGCATGGGAGAACTTATGCTCCGCACCACTTGCCGGCCTTGAAGAGCCAGCTATACTCATGGCCACACCCGATGAAACAAGAGCCTTGGCCACATACCAGGCCGATTCCTCTATACCTGGTTTTATCATGTCGGAATTATCAAGGAGGAACCTGCCCGTTAGATCTGCAAGCATGGAGGCTGAGCTGCTGAACTCTTCATTCTTCAGCCTCTGAGCCAGCTTCCAATCCATGACGGCGGTTATGTTTGCCACTATATCGCCACAACCTGCAGCCAACAATCTGTATGGGGATGAGGCGATGATACTGGTGTCTGCAACCACTGCCAATGGAGTTTGGGCAGTTAGGGATTTTCTCTTTCCGTCAACGTTTATCGATGCCCTGGAGGATACTATCCCATCATGTGAAGCTGCAGTTGGAATGCTCAAAAATGGTATGTTGCTCTCAAAAGAAGAGCATTTTGCAACATCTATGGGTCTGCCCCCACCCACACCCAAAACGAACTGGGCCTTCAACTCCTTGATTTTATCCTTTATATCGGCTATGTTCTCCTTATTGGCCTCATTTATTGAAGTTTGATGTACATCAAATCCAATATCTGTTAGAATTCCATAAACAATATCGCCTGCGATCTTCTTTGTAATCTCATCGGATACAATCAATCCTGGGCTTTCAAGGCGCAGATTCTTACAAACGTTGCCGCTTTCGTTTATTACCTCATGTCCAACCATGATTATCCTGGGCAATTCAGTGGTTTTTGATTTTGTGAAAGTCTCATTCATCGCAATTCGCCTCAGCGCTTGATAGAGAGGTTAATATAGGCCTTTACCCTTTTCAAATTATCGGTTGAATTAGGAGTGGAGATAGGTTTGAAGGATTTTAAAGGATTCTATAAGCAACACGGCCTAAAACTTTGGTTGATTCTGATTTTTGGAATCATAGCGTTTATCACTATAGGCTACCTATTGCTTCCAGATATATTTTGGGATAAATTCATATATAGATATTATTGGGGTCCTGTGGAGGTGGATGCCTTAGAATCGGGGCCAAAGATACAATCAGACGGTTATGAGGTGAATCAAGGTTATACCCTAATCAGCGAGATAACCTACGGAATCGTGCTGATTTTGGCGCTATTCGGCATATACAAGGTTTTAGAGCGCTTGAAGATTCAAATCGATCTGAGATTCGTGTTGTCTGTAATGCCGTATTTCTTTTTAGGTGGATCCCTTAGGGTTTTGGAGGATGCAGAGCTATTTAAAGAGCCCTATGTGTATCTTTTCATCTCGCCTTTGATTTACTTTGTTATCGGTGCTTTGATATTGGGTGTTCTTATTTTCATGGTTACTGTTGAGCGGAGAGGAAGTTTTTCGCTAAAAATGAAACTCGTTTTAACAGGAATGGCCTGGTTAATTTTCGATTTGATATATGCATTTATTTACTTTTTCAATTCAGGAAACTTCAATTACATGATTCATCCCCTGGTTCCCATAATATTCTCTATTTTCACATTCTCTTTTTTGATTTGGGATACCCAGAAAAAACATGAATTTAACGCTTTTTTATCGGTTTTCCTATTCGGTCTCTTCCTTTTGACTTTTTCGATATTTGTAATCCTATTATGGCCATCCATTGATCCATGGAAGGAGGCATACCTGGAGGCTCAGGTAAGGGATGAGGTGACAATTCGACCTTTTGCAGGTCTTTTGGTCATTTTGATATCCATTATCGTCACGTTTTGCACATACATTGTGCCCAAGCTCCTTGAGAACAAACACAAGATAATGGCGATATTCACGAATCCCATCAACCTGCTCATCATTTTCGGTCAGATGTTCGATGCCGCAGCCACATTCGTTGGTGTGGATTTCTATGGATATTCGGAAAAGCATCCGATCCCAGAATTTTTCTTTCAAACATTCGGCACGTCAGCGGTATTCATCCCAATAAAATTGATTTTAGCCTGTGTAATGGTTTACCTGATAGATATCTCGTTTAAAGAGGAGCTGACCAAATACCCGATCTTAAAGGGACTGATAAAAATCGCCATCATTGTGCTGGGCTTGGCTCCTGGGACAAGGGATATGCTGAGGATGATGATGGGAGTGTGAGGATTTGTTTTGAAAAAATCTCCCCCCAATCTCTTGAAGGAGAAATACTTAAATGGTCCCCAGATAATCAACATCAGGGTTTTGACATGAATAAGACCGATATAATGGAAAAACTCGGAAATAAGGCTATAACACCGGATGATCTTGCCATGGAGGTTTTGGAGGATCTCGATTTACTTCCCAAGATATTTGAGGGCATATCCTCATCAAATTCAAAAATAAAATTTGGCTGCGCTAAAATTCTAAGAACCGTGAGCGCAGAAAAACCAGAGGAAATATACTCACAAATCGATTTCTTTATCGAGCTTTTGGACACTCCCAATAACATAATCAAATGGAATGCAATAGATATAGTTGCCAATCTAGCCAGGGTCGATACGAAAAATAGAATCGAAGACATTTTCGATAAATACATTGGAATGCTTTCTGATGAGTCCATGGTTGCAGCTGCTCACATCATCGATAATTCCGGTAAAATCGCCTGTGCAAAACCACAATTGACCTCGAAAATAACAGCCGAGCTTCTGAAATTAGAAAAAATCCCTAGAAATCAGGAATGTGTGAACATCCTGTGTGGAAAGGCGATTTTAGCTTTTGGAATGT
>CP070672.1:1978743-1981399 GCA_020351895.1 Thermoplasmata archaeon | reverse complement strand
ATGCAGGCTGTTCAACTGAAACGGCTCCAGCAAGTAGTCCAGAGGGTCTATAATACTGTCCCTTTCTATAAGAGGACTTTTGATCAGGCAGGGGTGAAGCCGAATGATATAAAGACTCTAAAAGATTTAGCAAAA
This sequence comes from Thermoplasmata archaeon, assembly GCA_020351895.1. The sequence goes on along the minus strand of CP070672.1, from coordinate 1,981,264 downwards.
CTTCCCTTCACTATAAAGGATGATCTTAGGGAAAACTATCCATTCGGCATGTTTTCCGTACCCATGAATGAAGTAGTTAGAATCCACGCCTCATCAGGCACAACCGGTAAACCGACTGTTGTGGGTTATACAAAAAGGGACATCAACACCTGGGCTGAATTGATGGCAAGGACTCTTTCCTGCGGGGGTGTAACAAAGGGAGATATCGTACAAAATGCATATGGATATGGTCTTTTCACTGGAGGTCTTGGTGCACATTATGGCGCGGAGAGGATTGGTGCTTCGGTTATTCCCATGTCAGGCGGCAATACAAAAAAACAGATAATGATTATGCAGGACTTTGGCTCCACTGTTCTAACTTCCACACCATCTTACGCTCTTTTTTTGGCTGAGACAGCAGAGGAGATGGGGGTTGATTTTAAAGGCCTTAAGTTAAGAGTGGGAATATTCGGAGCAGAACCCTGGTCTGATAACATGAGAAAGGAAATTGAAGGGAAACTAAATATAAGCGCCATCGATATTTATGGCTTAAGCGAGGTGATAGGTCCGGGTGTTGCCTCTGAGTGTGAAGAGGCAAAATCAGGTCTCCATGTTTTTGAAGACCATTTTATACCGGAGATCATAAATCCTGAAACTAAAGAAGTGCTTCCTTATGGAGAAAAGGGAGAATTGGTATTTACATGTATCACGAAGGAGGCATTCCCTCTTATCCGGTATCGTACCAGAGACATAAGCGCCCTGCATCCTGAGCCGTGCCGATGTGGCAGGACCTTGGTTCGTATGGACAGAGTAAGCGGACGTTCGGATGATATGCTGATTATCAGGGGAGTCAATGTATTCCCTTCCCAAATTGAAAGTGTAATAATGGAAATAGAGGGTTTAGAACCTCACTACATGATTATTGTGGACCGAGAAGGCTCACTGGACACCCTTGAGGTCCAGATAGAGGTTAACGAAAAGCTCTTTTCAGACGAAATAAAAACCTTGGAGGCCATGGAGAAAAGGATTGCAAAGGATATTAAGGAGATGCTCGGTGTAACAGCCAAGGTAAAACTTGTTGAGCCTAAGAGCATTGAAAGGAGCATGGGTAAAGCAAAAAGGGTTATAGATAAAAGGAAGATTTAAGGGAATCTTTTTAAGAATCCATCAAGATTGATTTTTTCGAAACTATCATTCCTTTATACCAATTTATTAAAAGAAAGGTGGAAAAATGAAAGTTCAACAAATCTCCATCTTCTTGGAAAATAAGTCTGGCAGATTATCCGAGGTCACTCGCATTCTAGGTGATAATGGTATAAACATCAGGGCGCTTTCTCTGGCAGACACAACAGATTTTGGCATTCTAAGGCTCATCGTAAATGATGCGGATAAAGCCAACAAGGTTCTCAAGGAAAACGGTTTTACAGTGGGAAAGACAGAGGTCATTGCTGTAGAGGTAGATGACAAACCGGGCGGGCTTGCCAGTGTCCTCGAAATTCTCAATAAGGAAAATATTAATGTGGAATATATGTATGCCTTTGTGGAGCGAAGCCAGGATAATGCGGTTATTATTTTCCGGTTTGATGATCAATTTATTGACAGGGCGATCACCCTTTTAAAGGAGGCAGGCATAACTGTTCTGGAAAACGAGAAGGTTTACAGCCTCTAGTATTTATCAATCCAACATTTATCCTATAGCATAAGGAGGAAAGGGGGAGAAATGGTAAAAAAGAAAACCGCTTTATTAGTAGTTTTTTTGGTTATCGTCTGTTTTGGTATCTGCCGGGTCAGCCACGCAGCCGAACCTTACAAAATTGGTGCTATCTTTTCCATTACAGGGCCTGCATCCTGGCTGGGGGAGCCGGAACGGAATACGGCTAAAATGATTGTGGATAAAGTGAACGCTGCAGGGGGAATCAACGGCCATCCCATTGAATTAATCGTATATGACACAGAGGGGGATGAGACAAAGGCCGTTCTAAATGCAAAGAAGCTCATAGAAAAAGACAAGGTGCTTGCCATCATAGGCCCTTCCAGGAGCGGTTCCAGTCTTGCCATAATACCAACCATTGAAGAGGCAAAGGTTCCGAATATCTCTTGTGCGGCCTCTGCAAAAATTGTTCAACCTGTAGAGGAAAGAAAATGGATATTCAAAACCCCGCAATCTGACATTTTATGCGCTGAAGCCATGTTTGAATATATGCTGAAACAGGGTATTACAAAGGTTGCCATCATCACCGTGTCCAGCGGTTTTGGCGATAGCGGAAAACAAGCCCTTATGGATGCTGCCGTGCAGAAGGAAATCCAGATCGTGGCCAAAGAAAGTTATAGCGGCAAGGATACGGATATGACCGCACAGTTGACCAAGATTAAAGGGACGGATGCACAAGCCATCGTCAACTGGTCCATTGGTCCTACTCAGGTTATTGTCACTAAGAATGTTCATCAGCTCGGCATCAAGATACCTCTTTTTCAGAGCCATGGTTTTGGGAGCACCAAGAACATCGAGCAGGCAGGCGAGGCAGCGGAAGGTGTCCTTGCT
>CP070672.1:1976116-1978643 GCA_020351895.1 Thermoplasmata archaeon | reverse complement strand
TTTGTATCGTTCCACACGGTTCTCAGGGGACGAGGGTTTGATTCACCTAGCTCTTTATTTATCGATGTGTTCACCCATATGGTGGTAAAATCGAAGTCAATCTGAGATGTCGAACGATATCATAAATAATATTCAATTCCTGGTTTTACAGGAGGTTCCCAATAAAGAACCACATCTTTATTATTTTTACTCACATTTATATAAGGGGTAGGAGGTAGAGGCGGGTGAACAAGAACAATTATTTCACATGTATCCAAGTCCCAGGAAACATTGTTATCTGTCACATTTAAAGTAACGATATATACTCCATAATTGTTGTAGATATGTGTTGGTGTTAAACCAACAGCATCAGGTGGAGCCCCAGTCTCCCACCACAAACCATCACTTGCATTAAAATCCCATTTATATATTACTATATCACCATCAAGATCATATGAGTTTGAACCATTGAATTTTACCTCATCATATTCATAAGCAACCTGATCAGGACCAGCGTCTGCAACTGGTGGAATGTTCTTGGGAGAAGCGGAATACGCATAAAAATTTCTCACATAATCGCCGTCAGCACCGGAATACCACATTTCATATGTTTCATTATCATCGATCAATACAATTGGAGCTCCGATACTATTATCATCCAATTCACCCGGATTACCTACATCAATTGCTAAACCATACTTTTGCCATTTAATGCCATCGGAGGAATTGGCGTAAAGGATCTTTTGACCAATATTGCTCACTCCATTGTACCACATTCTATATGACCCATCATTGTCCTTTACTAAACATTGATGCGCAACAGCGTTATCATCCAAACCACCTGGTGCTCCACCAGGTTCCAGTACTGGGATCGCTCCATCGGCATCCCTATATTTCATCCAATTGACACCATCAGAAGAGATTGCATAGAATATTTTTAACGGACCTGACTGAGTCTGGCCAGTATACCACATTTTGTATCTTTCAGTTGATGGAGCATTGTCGTCAATAATGACCTCTGGGGCATATGCATCCCTCTCATCCCTTTCACCAGGTGCTCCAACATCTAAAACAACACCATATTTTGTCCAATTAATCCCATCTGTTGAGGTGGTATATAACGTCTTATAGGAACTTGTTGTATGTTGCTGGCCACTATACCACATTTTATATAATCCTCCTTCTTTTAACACACATGGAGCATAAGCACTTGCATCATCTGCTCCGCCTGGTGCAGAGCCTAGGTCGATAACCGGGATTGCAGAGTTTGAGTCATCAACATACTTATTCCATCGAATGCCATCCAAAGATGTAGCATAGAATATTCTAAAGGTATAATACTGCCCAATCATGTTTCCGCTGTACCACATCTTATACAATTCGCAGTCATTAGTTGTGTCATTGTCAAAAAGAACATCGTCATCCCTTAAAACTCCAGCTGAAAGAACCCATGGATGATCCATATCTCCCGGATTTCCGATGTCCACCACTGGTATCGCTCCATTTTCATCTGCGTATTTTACCCAACTCAGTCCATCGAAGTTATCTGCTTTAGCAAGTTGAATTGAAAAAGGATTAATTGTAGCGAAGAACAATACGAAAATATAGAATATAATTTTAATGCGCAACCAATCTTTCATTAGCTTCCTTCCTCTTTATTTTACCTTTCATCAATTCCTAGTACCAGCTTTTATCACTAAAACGAGGTGTATATACCTTATTGCCCCTCACCCCGCTCTGTTTTGCACTTAAAAGAAATATATGTTCATGGGGTTATTTAATAATTCCCTATATACCTTGCTTGTCGATTTATATCGACTTAAATCTTTCTCAAGGGGTCGGTGGAGGCGGAGGAGCTTCATTATTATTCTCTTGATCTACCTTAGCTTCAGACATCGCACTTCCTCGACGCTTTTTTTGCCTACCAAGAATTAGCGTCAATACCAAATTAACCACTAAAAGAATTAATACGATAAACAACAAAATTTCTAGAAACATAATTCGCTCTTCAATTTCCTCTTCTTTGGATTTGTCTTCAATTGAATCCTGTAAATCATCTTCCATTTCCAGTAATGACTGATCTAAAGTATTTATGGCATCTATAATATCTTCCAATTTAGCCAAATCATCTAAAGTACGATTTATATCCACTAATCTGTTTTGTACATCTAATTCAAATGAGTCAATATCGTTAACGACTTCCATGACATCGTTGGCGATCGATTGGTTATGGGATGAAAGGGTATCTGCCAGGTCTATCAGTTTCATTCTCAGTTCGTCTATCCTTTCATGCTCGATTTGGCCATTTATCAAATCCTCCAGAAAAGTGATCATTTCTGAATGGTTCTCACCAGTAACATTATCGTGCAGTTGAAGGGATAATACAACATTTCCTAAATCAACCTTAAGATCGCTCCAGAATTGTTGGATCGTGGCATTTAGGTCGTTCAATTGGCTTTCAATACTATTTTTTGTATATGTCAGTTGGTCTGAAATGCTTGTATTCATCCCCGCTATTTCGTCTAATATATCCTGATCCAACATCTGT
>CP070672.1:1960357-1976016 GCA_020351895.1 Thermoplasmata archaeon | reverse complement strand
CGTTCCAATTTTTCCACCAGTGACATAGCCACGATAAAGTACGACCCGTCAGGTAATGAGCTCTGGATGGCAAGATATGATGGACCTGCGCATTTAGAGGATGTAGCATTGGCTATAACATTGGATTCCATTGGAAATGTATATGTTACGGGGGACAGCTGGGATCCTATGGATATTTGGCCCTTTTACCCTATGAGTGACTATGTCACAATAAAATATGATCCCTTTGGCAATGAACTATGGGCAGCTAGATATAACGGCCCGGGATATTCTAGTGATTCGCCAAATGCCATTGCAGTTGATTTGCTAGGGAATGTCTATGTAACTGGAAGTAGTTACGAATACCTTGATGATTTTGCCACAATAAAATACGACCCATCAGGTAATGAGCTCTGGGTGGCAAGGTACAATAGCCCCGGAAATCACAATGACCACGCTAAGGAGATCGCTTTAGACTCGATGGGAAACGTGTATGTGACAGGGTATACTGATTCCGAGGGTTCGGACTACGACTATATGACCATAGCCTACGATACCGACGGAAACGAGCTATGGACGGCAAAATATGATGGTCCTGTGAACGGTCGGGATTACTCAAATGCCATAGTTATAGATCAATTTGATAACATTTATGTTACCGGGTATAGCGATAGCAAACCATTGCCGTATCCCAATGGAAACTCGGATTATGCCACAATAAAATATGATTCAAATGGCAACCAGCTCTGGGTTGCGAGATACAATGGCCCCGGTAATGACAACGATTATGGCGTGGCTTTGACCTTGGACTCTCTCGGCAATATTTATGTTACAGGTTCCAGTCATGGAAACGGGACATATCGTGACTACGCCACAGTAGCTTATGACCCGTCTGGTACCGAACTCTGGGTTGCAAGATACAATGGCCCGACAAATACCTATGAGCGTGCCGAAGATATAGCCGCGGACTCTTCAGGAAATATCTATGTAACTGGAGATGGTGGGGAAACTCAGGACTCTGATTATACTACCATCGCGTATGACAGTTTGGGTAATCAGCTTTGGGTGGCGAACTATAATGGACCAGGAAATGACAGGGATGAGGTATTCGACATGGCTTTGGATGTGCATGGAAACGTGTATGTAACAGGGCGAAGCTCAGGTGGTGGATCGGGTTGGGAATCACTGGACTGTGCTACGATAAAATATTCACATCCATGGGTGAGACCCAAGGCCTCAATTGATATCGACCCCGATACATTAAATCTTAAGTCAAAAGGAAGATGGATAACATGTTATATCGACCTGCCTTTTGGCTACGATGTTAACGATATCGAGATCGAAACAGTAATTCTCGAGGAAGTAATCCCCTCAGAATGGGGCGACATCCAAAACACTACCCTCATGGTCAAGTTCGACAGAAGCGAAGTGGAGGATATGCTGTCACCAGGAACTTATAATCTAAAGGTTACTGGAGAGTTTACAGATGGAACGGTGTTTGAGGGATATAGCGACGAGATAAGGGTGATTGGGCCGCCATAATAATAAGGAATTATATCTTTAATTTCTATTGACAATCCCCTACTTTTTTTAATTGGTGCATCCCTGGAAATGGCATTATTAAACCGTTGATATGACATTTTTAAGTTATGTACTTTAACTCTACAATTTAAGCTTATATCAGCTTATCATATATTTTTAAACTCGACGTTTTTACTTAAATTTATATGCATATTAATTTGAGATATAGAATTGATAATTAAATAATATGGCCAAATCCTATTTTGAGTCTAAAAACTCCCTACTTTTCAAGTGATATTTATAAATGTATCTTTTCAATTATAAAAAAATAAAAAAGATATTTTGGACTAATAAATAAGGGTGACTGTTACAGTTGGGTCGCATTCATCGGAATCACCATCGAGATCTTTTGCATAGCCATAGATATAAATAGTTATAGTATATATTAGCTCTGGTTTATTTCTTAAATCTAGATATGTGATACCAATATTATCATAGCCTGTGTCACCCGCTTTAGTATATACATCCAGGTAACCTGGGCCCACATCCGGAAGAGGGAACCCCTTTAGGCTATATTCGTGATAGCCTGTGTAGTCTCCTGGAGGTGGTGGGTGATAGTCGTACCAATAACACCCGATCCAAAAATGTATATTTCCATCCTCGGGGACTTCTAAGGAAAGTGTGTAGGTATCTGGACCTGTTTGGGTAAGCTGTTGATCTGGGTCAAATTCCGCCACGCAATCTTCCCCATCGTAGGCCTCTGTTATCAAATCTCCAAGGTCAATTTCATCGCCTGCTGTTACACTTACACTTGTCGACAGTAAGAATATAATCACTGTAAACACCGAAAAGATTACCTGTGATATCTTCCTCACTTTTATCACCTCCCATGTCCTTATTGGTATATTTAGAGTCCCCCACCTCGGGGCCTTATTCCTTTCAAGAATGGGAGTTTTTATACAGCTAAATGATCCCGATACTCTTCTTCCTGAGAGGAGATAAAACTAAAATTGACTAAGTCCTTATAAATCTTTCTATAATTGTAGTACTTCCATAATTATTCCTTAGCTCCTATTTCGACAAGAATTTGTATTTTACTTTATTATGTAGATAAGCTTCACTGGTTCTATAAATGAGTGTGAGTACACCAATATCATCTCCAGGCTATAAGAGATTCGAGAGGGGCGCAACAAGCTTAAATTTAGTCAGTGTTTCTTATGGTCACCTGGATATAGATTTCTCTAAGAATGTAAACAGGTCTACCATCCTTGTAATTGTCTTGACAATCGAATCTAAGTAAAGTCCAGATATTGAAAAGGATGATTGGTAGTAGGATGAGGAAGAACCTTACAATTACAGATTTTGAGCATGTTTTAGTTCAGAATTCCCACTTTTTTCCACGATAGCCAGTTTCTATTCCCCATCGTGCTTCGAAATATTGAGCTATAGTCGAAACAGAACCTTTAGAATTTCCTACTCGAATATTAATGATGTATGTGAGGTAATAATCCTGTGTTTTTTTTCTTAAGAACTCTGAATCTACTACCAGTAGATTAACGGTGATTTTTTGTCGGAGTCTAAATTGATAATCTCTGACTACTTTGTAATATAACCCCAAAGTGCAATCTACCTCCCTTCTAACTTGATTGTTCCTAGTCATAGACATGATGTAATTAAGGCCCAGCTCTTCAATAGCACGAATTATGCCAAGAGAGTTAAATCCCCGGCCTAGAAGAACGAAACGGATTTTGATATACTTCTCTTAGCTTCCCTTAGTAGAGTTTCTACAATCTTTGCCTTTGAAGCAAAGAGAGATACTGGGATCGTGGCCATTTCCAACTTCTTACCATCTTTTACTACCGCCAATGTAGCAACCCAATGAAAGTACCTTGTTCCGTTCTTTTCTTTACGTGTCGAGCAATTTATATCTCACTGTTTGCCATAGTATTCCCTATCCTAAAAGTCGATAGCCGCTGTGACCTATTTTCGAAACCATCTCTTTCGTTTCACATCGCCAATAATCTCTCTATGGATTGAGAGGAGAGCGTTAAGCGACTCCTCTCTCTTTTCTTTCAATCTCCGAAAAATCGTATCCGCATCGGGAACCGTCTTATGCCGGACATCTCTCAATCGAGATACTGCACTTTCAACAAATGTCTATAATACCGCTGTGAACACTAACACTCATAATATCTCTCTGGAGGGGTATCTTACATTATAATTGCCTTCTGTCACAATACCTTTCCCTACAATCCTTTCAAAATGTCTATTAAACCGTTTTTCTATACCTCTTATTGCCTGTTGCATCCCATTCCCTCCTCGGCCTATGGCCGATAATATTAAAGGAGGAATTACGCAACTGGCACTATATTTTTTTGATTGAAAATATTAAAACACATGCGGAAGTACTAATCAATACGAGAAGCCAACAAATACCATTAGAAGTACTTTTATCAATCCCCCTAGGTTAGATTCATATTGTCCTAAGACTATCACCTTCCTATGAGGACAAAGCAATCGATTTTAGAGGAATACAGCGAGATTGAGATAATCTCGGTAAAGGACATCGCCAAGCCAGAGCAGAAGTACATCCATTTCTGGGATTTCATGGAACTCACCGAAAAGGTGCACGAATTTCAGGCGAAAATGGACCTCGCTATAAACGATCTGAAAAAGGATATGAAAGAGAGGTACAAAAACTTCTACACCACCACCTACCTTCAGAGCCCTGAGAAATTTTTAAAACACAACAAAGAACTGGGGGAAATCGAGTACATGCTGGAAAATCCTATTTTCCTGGCAATACTCCATTCGGCTCTCACAAAGGAATTCGATGAAAAGGAGCTGAGATTCTGGGCCTTTACATTCAAAAAAAGGTTGATGGAGAGGAGGCTTAATATCAAAGAAAATCTAGAGGAAGAAATCAAGGCTACCAGCGGATTTTTGGTTAGGTAAGAGGAACGGAAAATAAAACGATAGAGATTTGTATTCATTGAAAAATTGCACGAAAAAAAGATCGTAATTAAAAAAAATCCTATCTAATCCTCTTTTACTCCCCTTACCATCCGCAGCCATTTCTCCTTCCTCTGGTTTACTGCGGCCTCGTCCATGAATTTTAATTCTTCTTCAGCAAGATATTCTATGGCCCTGATCATACCCTGCTTTGTGGGTTTGGATATTTCCACTCCCGCCTTCACGAATTGATCTTGTAAGACCTTCATTCCCTTTTCCTTGTCCTCGTAATCGGAACAAAAATCGGTTATGATGGTATCTGTCACTCCTATTATGGATGTCTTGTCCCTTTCCATTAAAACGCTCTCAGCCATGAGTTCCTCGAAAATCTCTTTAGTTGGATCCTCAAGTACCTGAGACGAAAGCATCATCCTAGCTATGGCAAAGAAGGCCTCCTCCACATTCTCGCCGGTTTTTGCACTCGTCAAAAAGTAACCATGCTCATCCGAAGTGGTGTATTTCGAGGAAATCTGGATCAATTCATCCAAGTTGAACTGTTTGGTATCTTTTAAATCCTCTTTATTTGCCAAAAATATCAAATGGGCATCTGTAACCACCTTTTTCAATGTGGGTATCCAGTAGCTCTCAATGTTATCAAGGGTTTCTTTTCTTGTGATATCTGCAACCAATAAGGCACCGTTCATTCCGACCAGTGCTTTGGATTGAACGGCACTATAGGCCTTCTGACCCAAAACATCCCAGATCTGCATACTCAATGAGAACTCCTTTCCATCGATTTCAATTTCTAGATCCTTTCTGGATACCTTGGTCCCTATGGTCTCGATGTAATGGTCGTGAAACTCATCTATGACATAACGCCTAATCAAACTGGTCTTTCCCACCGCGCTGTCGCCCAGTAATACGACCTTCTTTTTGACCAATTCCCCTATGTGCTCACCTCTTTTGTATTCCTTCTGCACGCCGAGGACTCATTTCAGCTATCTTCTCAGCGAGCCCATATATGTTATCCTATTATATAATATTATTTTCACCATCATCACATAAATTCGTGGTGATATACATTTATTTTCCCGGGAATATTACTCACATAAAACAGATATTTGAACGAAAATATACATTCACTCACCCCTAACATTAATTTTTAATACCTTCTACTTCGATGACAAGAGATAGGTGCCTGCTTGCCAGAATCAAGTTTCCGGATCTTCGAGGTCAAGGAATTAACCCTGTATATAAAAAATAAATTGACATCTGATACTTCCCTTGTGGATATTTGGGTTAAGGGTGAAGTTTCCAATTTTGTTCATCATACATCCGGCCATTTCTATTTTACATTAAAGGACGAGAACTCGCAACTTCCATGTGCAATGTTCAGATGGGCAAATGAAGCCCTGAAATTCAAGTTAGAGGAAGGAATGAAGATCATAGCAAGAGGCAGCATAGACCTGTACATTCCTTCTGGAAGATACAATTTCGTGGTATCTGAAGTGCAGCCCAAGGGTATTGGGGAGCTTTATCTTAGGTTCCTCCAGCTGAAGGAAAAGCTGGCTAAAGAGGGGCTTTTTAATGTCGAATTCAAGAAACCGATACCACGGTTCCCAAAGAGGGTTAGTATCATCACCTCCCCCACGGGAGCAGCGATTCAGGACATAATAAACATAATGAAACGAAGATTTCCAGCAACAGAGGTCTTAGTAGTTCCGACCTTGGTTCAGGGAGAGAACGCGAAAGAGGACATAGTAAATTCGATTCAACTTATCAATAAATTTGAAGATGTAGATGTGGCCATAGTTGGCAGAGGTGGGGGTTCAATAGAGGATCTTTGGCCTTTTAACGAGGAAATCGTGGCCAGGGCGATCTTTAATTCTCAGGTGCCCATAGTATCTGCAGTGGGACATGAAACAGACTTCACAATATCGGATTTCGTTGCCGATTTAAGGGCCCCAACTCCATCTGCTGCAGCAGAGCTTGTTGTGCCAGATAAGAGAGAGGTCATAAGGCAAATTGAAGGGTTGAAGGATGCACTTTTACAGAACCTAAGTGCAATGTCCATGATGCATGAGAAGCAATTGGAAGGGATAAGAAAGGCGTTAAGACCCGGGTTGCTCATTGATAGGGTCATTCAGTATCAACAACGCACAGATGATCTCATCTTAAAACTCCTTATGCGAATGGAACACAACCTGGAACTGATTAATGGTAGGCTCAACTCCCTAGCAGAAATGCTTGATGCCGTAAGTCCTCTTGCCACTCTAAAAAGAGGATACAGCATAACCCAACGATTACCTGAAGAGACAACCCTGGATTCAGTTAAAAAAGTAAAAATGAATGATAAGTTGAAGGTAATATTACAAGATGGTGAGCTAAAATGCACAGTAGATTATGTCAAAAAGAATGATAAAGAAAAAATGGTTAAACCCCCTGATATTAAAGAAAATGAGGAGGGGATATGAGATTGAAAAACAAGAAGGAGGCTTAGGTGGAATATGGGGAACGTAAGGAGGAATAATTGTTAGAAAAAATGAATATGGAGGCAAAAAATGGAAGAAGAAATATCGTTTGAGGAAGCATTAAAACGACTTGAAGAGATAGTAAACAGCCTTGAAACAGGACAATTGTCATTGGATGAGTCTTTGAAGAAATTCGAAGAGGGGATCAGGTTATCAAGGCTGTGTAACAAGAAGCTTGCAGAGACAAAACAAAAGGTGGAGAAACTCGTCGAGAAAAACGGCGAAATTCTTACGGAACCCATGACTGGTGACTGATTTCTTTCTGAATCAGATTAAGTGTGCTCGTTTAATATTATCCAGAAAATTGTGTTGAATCCCCAATTAAGAAAAGGGGAATTACATCTTATCTCTCTCTGTATTAAATCCAATTCATCTGTTCAATTTTTATGGTGAAATAAAGTTTCATTTTGATAAATAAAGGGCAAAGTACTTATACTGATAATGCATTATTTTTCAGTTTCATAAGAAGAACCATCAGGTTGATAGTAATGCCCTCCAAATCCCAGAATCCTTTGATAGTTCAGAGCGATAAAACCTTACTCTTGGAGGTGGAAAGCACTCATTACGAGATTGCAAGGGACGAAATCAGCAAGTTCGCTGAACTGGAAAAGAGCCTCGAATACATTCATACATACCGCATCACTCCCATCTCGTTATGGAATGCCGCGGCCTCAGGAGTTTCCAGCGAGGCGATTATGAAGGTGCTGAGAAAATACACCAAATATCCCATTCCAGGTAATATCGAGTTCGAGGTGAACGATTACATCTCAAGATACGGTAAACTGAAATTGAAAAGTATCGATGGTGAGCTCCACCTTGAATCAGATGATGTTACATTGATTGCAGAGATCTGGAGGAACAAGATGGCGAAGGTGAATTTAGCTGGGAGATTGAACAATAGAACCCTTTTAGTAAAGACCTCAAGACGGGGGTTGATAAAGCATGTTCTCATGGAAATAGGACATCCTGTGGAGGATTTGGCAGGATACATCGAAGGGGATCATTTTCCAATCCAGCTTCTTAAAACCACAAAAAATAATAAATCATTCAGACTCAGGAAGTACCAAGAGGAGGCCGTCGCAGTCTTTCATTCCAATGCTGGCCCAAGGGGTGGGAGCGGCACGGTTGTTCTGCCATGCGGCGCTGGGAAAACCATGGTGGGCCTGGGAATCATGAGCCTATTGAACACGAACACCCTGATACTCTGTCCAAATGTAATAGGCGTAAAACAATGGATCGATGAATTGACCGATAAAACAGATGTGAAAGGTGAAGATATTGGGGAATATACCGGAGAAAAAAAAGAAATAAAACCCATCACCATCACAACTTACCAGATTCTCACCTGGCGTCCTTCTAAAACCGAGGAATTTCCTCATTTCGAATTGTTCCAAAAGAGAAACTGGGGACTGATCATATACGATGAGGTGCATCTTCTTCCTGCACCAATATTCAAGGTCACTGCAAATCTGCAGGCAAGAAGGAGACTGGGCCTAACCGCCACATTGATACGGGAGGATGGGAAGGAGAGGGATGTGTTCAGTCTAATCGGGCCAAAAAAATATGATATTTCCTGGAAGGTGTTGGAAAGAGAGGGATGGATTGCAACGGCAGAGTGTATAGAAATCAGGGTGGATATGACGGCTTCCTTGAAAATGAACTATTCTTTGGCAAATGAAAGAAAGAGATATAGAATCGCCGCAGAAAATCCAGTAAAATACGACATCGTCAAAAAAATAATAAAGCAGCATAAAGCGAGCAACATACTGGTTATTGGAATGTATCTTGCCCAGTTAAGGAAAATCGCAGATATGTTTGATGCAGAAATAATCACCGGTAAGACACCGAGAAGGGAGAGGGAAAGACTCTATGAGTCCTTCAAATCCGGGGAGATTCGCCTCTTGATACTCTCAAAGGTCGCGAATTTTGCCCTGGATCTTCCTGATGCCAATATCGCAATTCAGGTTTCTGGCACCTTCGGATCAAGGCAGGAGGAGGCCCAGAGATTGGGCAGGATATTAAGGCCAAAGAAGGATGGTAGCATAGCCAGGTTTTATTCCATAGTCACAAGAGGTACAAAGGATCAGGACTATGCAGAAAAGAGACAGCTTTTTTTGACTGAGCAAGGTTATAAATACACAATAAGCGATGGCTTACGATTTAAGAGGCAAAAGGATGGTTAGAATCACAAAATCGCAAAAGAGACGTGAAAGCATAATTTCGTCCCTAAAGGACGAGGAAAAGGCATTCATATCCATCATTCTCATGAATAATGGTAAGATTCCAGGCCCGAGATTAAAGAGGATATATCTTGAGAGATACACATTTTGGGAAATGCAGAATACAGAGAAGAAACTCTCCGAAAAAGGTCTTTTATTGAAAAATGGAGGTAACGAAGGCAAGGATGCATTGCAATATACTGTGCCAGGAGAATTCGTCTCTACTTTATCCAAGGCTTTCGTATCAAAACCTCAATGGTTTTCCCCGAAAGAGTACCTTCAACCCGTGTCTATCCCCCCTTGTGGGGAATATTCCATACTTTGGTATCTGATGCAGTTGGATACGATTATAGGTTATGGATTGTTCAGCCCTAAAACAGAAGAGACAATACGAGGAGCTTTTGAAAAAAAAGTGGAAGAGTCATTGGTAATGGACCGTGGGCGTGTCAGATTCTTAATCACCATACTTAAAGGCCTTTCGACCAACACTTTCTTTTCTGAAAATGGGTACGAAAAATGGAGCGATCTGCTAAATTCACCACATGAAGTTATCAGAGAGATTTTTAATATTATGTTCGATGCATTAAGAGAAGGGGGTAAGCTGGGCAGAGACGATATTGGAAAAGACAACATGGAATTCTTCTTCGAGGAATTGGCCGCCCTGAAAACCGAAAGATGGTATTCACTTTCCGATTTCGTGAAAAATGCACAATCGACCCTGTTTTCATGTCAACAGCCATATAGATGGATCCATTTCAATGAAGATGAGATTTGGGATATAATGAACACCAAACTTAGCATGCTTGGCATTGTGGAAGTAGCCCATAACAAAGACCAAACAAAGTTCTTTAGATCCACGGTTCTTGGTAGCTACCTGCTCAATAAGACTTCTGAGAAGAAGATCATTAAAATGATGTCTTCAAGAAAGGGAAAGATCATGGTTCATCCAAACTTCGAAGTTACATTGGTTTCCAAAGAGGTCAATCCAAAGGTCTTACTGGAGCTGGCCATGTTCTCTAAACCCTCCCAGTTGGATACAATGAGTGTTTTTAAAATATCAAAAGGGAGTGTGAACGAAGGTATTCGTCTTGGTTTGACAACCAAAGAGATGATCTCATTCTTGAGGGGAAACTGTAAAGGCATAGTGCCGCAGAATGTTGAATATTCGATAAATGATTGGGAAGGGTGAGAGAGTTCCTCCAAATTATATTAATAAAATAGGAAAAATTCATAATGCCTGAGTTTAATAATGTTAATAAGACAGATAAATTGAGGAAGGACAGATGAGAATTAGAAGTTTATTTATCGATAACAGATTGCCTAATACCATGAAATTTTGTATTGCTGTTCTATCGATAATAAGCGGCATGTTCTTGATTTTAATGTTATTTTATCAACATGTAAGACTACTTTATTTAATATTCCAACAAAGGCTCAATCCTCAATGGACATACACCTCAGAGTTTCAACCCGAATTATTTCATCCAGAGGTATTTATCCCCGAAATAATAATTTTACTACTACTCGGTACGATTCTACTTTATGTTTTAAAATGGCGGGTCAAAAATGGGATTGAAGATAAATATGTTGACCGTATCTCGCTCTGGCTTACCATTTGGACATTTGTTTTTATCATGCTCTTCACGATAGGCTTCATAATTGCTCATGAATTCTTTGGAAGATACGAGATATTAGGCCCTGCATTTGGGATTTTATCGGCTGTGGTCGTGATTTGCGGTTCTATTTATGTCATTGTATATTTATATAAATCTAACAGTATTGAAGACAGGAGCCATTTAAGAAACGACATGAGTCAAAAGAAACTCCTTGACAATAGAGTGCTTAATTATAAGTTGGTCACGATAATTTTTCTTGGATTAGCTTTAATCAGTTTTTTTATGACATTTGTATTAGCACAGATTGTTCCTCTCACTCCTTGTTCAGCTTCTTTAGAGGCAGAAAAAGTAGCACTCCCAGGAATGAATGTCACGTTTAACCTAACAGTGGAGGTAGGAGATGGGCCAGGAACAACTCAAATCGTAGTAATTGAAACATCAAGTTCTGGGAATTGGAGTGTAAGTCCCTCAGAAATAATTGTTGGGCCAAATGAAAGAAAGTCAATTACATTTACAAATTACGTTCCTCAAAATGCCACAGAAAATATTCAATATAGTTACCACTTTATGGTCAACGAAATCGGTGAGCGAGGACCAAATTCGGAATTTGGAGAGAGTATTGTAACTCGTGTCACAGATGATATTGATGAATATTATGCGTCACAAACAACACCTGATACCACTACTATATTTTCAATACCGATTGTTGGATTCCAACAGAGTATTCAAGAGATTATGATAGACCTTGCCATCATTATCTTCCTCACATGGGTTATTATAAGCGCTTTTTTCATCTATAATTATAATATAAGTAATACTAGGATAAATATATAAAAAATATTTGAATTTATTAAATTTTGACGAGATCCGTCTCAAATCAATCCAAAAGTATATGATATTCGAATATATTCGGGATTTTGCCATCTAAGTGTCAACACCCGATTGGGGGAGTTTATAATGGTGCAAAATCTAATAGATATACTCGAATCGAAATTGGGGGAAGAGGGATATGCAAAACTCTTGAAAATAGAAAACCCAAAGCTCCACGAATTTATTGCCAAATACATTGAATTGACCAATCCAGATAAAGTGAATGTATATTCCGATTCTGAGGAAGATATCAGAAGGACGAGAGAGGCGGCAATACGTCTTCACGAAGAAGCACGGCTTGCAGAGAAGAACCACACCATCCATTTCGATGGATTTTACGATCAGGCCAGGGACAAGCCCCGAACCAAGTTCTTGGTGCCCCCTGGCAAAGAACTTGGACCCGAGATCAATGCCATGGATAGGGAAGAGGGGCTTGCGGAAATCCATGATATCCTAAAAGACATCATGAAAGGTCATGAACTTCACATCAAGTTCTTCTGCCTTGGACCTACGAACTCCCCATTCTCCACACCCTGTGTTCAGTTTACTGATTCGGCATATGTGGCCCACAGCGAGGATCTACTTTATAGACAGGGATACAAGGAGTTTATAAGACAGGGGAATTCTGCGCGATTCTTCAAGTTCGTACATTCTGCAGGTGAGCTAGAAGAGGTCGGACTGGGTCTTAGGGTGAGCAAGAATATTGATAAAAGGCGTATTTATATAGACCTTGAAAATGAGGTGATTTACTCGGCCAACACCCAGTACGGAGGAAACACAATCGGTCTTAAGAAATTGGCCATGCGTCTTGCCATTAACAGGGCATCCGAAGAGGGATGGCTTACAGAGCACATGTTGATCATGGGAGTTCACGGTCCAAAGGATCGAATAAGTTATTTCACAGGGGCTTTTCCTTCCATGTGCGGCAAGACATCCACAGCAATGATCGACGGTGAAACCATAGTGGGTGACGATATCGCCTACATCAGAGAGGTGGATGGAGGAGCAAGGGCCGTGAATGTGGAATCTGGTATATTTGGTATCATAGAGGGAATCAACGATGTAGACGATCTATTACAGTGGAAGGCTTTAAACTCCAATGAAGAGATTATCTTCAGCAACCAGCTTGTAACAAAAGATAAGCATGTGTACTGGAATGGCAAGCCCAGTGAGGTGCCCGATTCTGGCGTGAATCATTCCGGATCCTGGTGGAAGGGCAAAAAGGACGAGGAAGGTAAGGAGATCACACCATCTCACAAGAACGCAAGGTTCACAATTCGCCTGAGCATCCTTGATAATGTGGATCCAACCCTCCACGATGCAAAGGGTGTGCCTATCAGCGGCTTCATCTATGGAGGCCGTGATAAGGATACTTGTGTTCCTGTGGAGGAGGCCTTCGACTGGATTCATGGCATAATCACGAAAGGAGCAGGTTTGGAATCGGAAACAACTGCCGCAACCCTGGGAGGGGAAGGTGTGAGGGTGTTCAATCCTATGTCGAATCTGGATTTTCTCTCCATACCCATCGGGAGATACATACAGGACAACCTTGATTTCGGGAAGAATCTGGTAAACCAACCTAAAATCTTTTCTGTGAATTACTTCTTAAAGGACTCTGATGGGAATTGGCTGAATCATAAGAACGACAAGCGTATATGGCTAAAATGGATGGAGCTACGGGTCAATAACGAAGTTGATGCCATAAGAACACCAACAGGATTCATACCAAAATACCATGATCTTGCGAGGTTGTTCAAAGAGGTCTATGACAAGGATTATTCTGAAGACGACTATGTAAAACAGTTTACCATTCGAGTTACCGAGAACCTGGCCAAGATAGCGAGGTTGATGGAGATATTTACAAAAAGGGTACTGGATACACCCCAAATCGTTTTTGAAGTCCTTAATGAGCAGAAGATTAGACTGAAAAAAGGAAAAGATGAGCTAGGGGATTACATCCCACCAGACAAACTGTGATTCAATTTACTTTTGGAGTCCCAGGAAGCAAGCTCATGTTTTCACCGATTCCATGCCATGGGAAGATCCATAGCAACGAATATCTGATTTTATCTGTTTTAATTACCAAAAGAAACGGGAAGAACCAGATGAAGTACCAGGGAGCGTAGCTTGGAAGCCCGAATAGGAACAACATTATTGCAAATGTGGAGACCACAAAAAGGCCCTCTGACTTCGGTTCCACCAATGATTTCGGAACAATTTTAAAAAGATATCTAGGAAGAACAAGAAACATCAAGGAAAAAAATATCAACACGACAATCAAGGCCAAATTAAGCGAAACATCGTAGTACAGGAGGCCGAACAATATATAGAATCCATAGTGAATTACGAAGAGCAGGATTATGATTTTGAACCATTTTATAAGATTTTCGTCTCGTTTTGGGGAATACCAATCCTTAATCAACCAAAGTATGAGGAGCCCGAAAATACCCAACACCACCCAGGAGATTTTAATTCCAAAAATTTCTGTTGCATTGAATATCATCTCTATGGTAATGGGAATTGAAGTGACTCCCATCCATCCTGATTCTTCGGTAAGATAACCGAAAAAGGCGGAGGGAGACAGCAAATAAAGCATCCCATCAACCACTAATGTTGGTATTGAAAACAAGAGAATATACAATATTCTTGCCCTCCAAGTCTTTATTGTTGAGATAAAAAAGGGAACAAGAACAATGGGATATATCTTGAGTGCAAAGGCCACACCCAAAGACAAGGCTGATGAGTTAAATCTATTTTGTAACAGTAATAGGATGGATAATAGGCTGAATGACACGACCACAGAGTCATAATGACCTGACAGTCCCATGCATATGATGCTTATTGGAAATATTGCATAGGTCAGGCTCGATATCAATGCAAAACGAGTGTTGTATCTATCTATACAAATCAAGAAAATAAGAACCGGAATTGCGGCATCGAAGCCTGAAAATACCGCCCTGAATTGGACTGCCCCCGGGCCGAAGAGAAAGCCCACAAGATACAGCATGAATTCATAAAGCGGCGGTTTATTACCACCGTAGAAGTCCCGATAAGGTAACTGTCCATCAAGCATGTTTTGACTTCTTGCAACGAATCTATCCAAATCAGGGGTGATCACCTGCGTCTGAAGGAGAATTACCCCACGCAATATCAGTGCAAATGCAAATATCAAGGCCATGTTTTGCCATCTTGGTAGGGTTTCGAGTTTTTTGATTATCCCAAAACCCTCCATATTCGAGGCTATTAAGAGAAAAACAAAGATAAATAGAAAATATGTTATTAGGTAAACTCCAAAGATAGCCGTGAAAGTCAGTAATAACACATAAAGAAATAGAAGGATGATTCTAGATATGGGGGATGATTTAAAGAGATATAAAAACGGATTCCATTTTTTACTATTTGGTATTTTCATAATCATTACCATGAAGACTTTTTAATTTTTCATCCTCTTTATCATCTTCCTTGCTCTCGACTTCACCACTTATTCTATCCATCTTCATACCCACCACGAACATTGCAATAATACCAAGTGGAATGGAAAGCCATATGGTGGTCATGATCACCAGGATCCCAGCTGTGGTTGCAGAAGCTATATCAACACCAAGTGCCGTGAAAATAGAGGATATCAATGTGGCATGCATGGCTCCTATTGGAAGCACGGCTCCGAAAACGGTTGCCACACTGGATGCGATGAGTACGGCTCCAAATGAAGGGGCATCTATTCCTGGCAATGCGAGTAATATCAGGTAAATCCTTGCAGCTTCGTTAAGCCAAATAAGAAGTGAAAGTATGATAAAGAGAACGCTGATCTTCTTTTTGAGTCTCAGATTAGATTTCATGCTGTTTATCCCATCATTGAAGGAATCGACAAAGGAAACTATTCCACTTTCTGCCTTAAGCACCCAACCGCTTTTCGAGAATTTCTTGAGGATGAAGAACAATCCAAGGGCGGCTCTTCTGAGTATAACTGG
>CP070672.1:1957071-1960257 GCA_020351895.1 Thermoplasmata archaeon | reverse complement strand
ATTAGGTAGGGACGGGATTCTCTTTACGAAAGCAATTTCGCCTTCTCCTTGGACATTACCTTCAGTCGCGTCGATAATGACCGGACTTTCCCCTTCGGTTCACATGACAATAGGGCGTGAATCTAAACTTCAAGATAGCTTCCGGACTTTGGCTGAATATATGCTCGATGCTGGTTATTTCACTGCTGCCATTGGATCGAATGATTTTCTTACCTCCAGACGTAATATTGCACAGGGTTTTATCGAATATAATTTCTTTCCAAAACCTTCTATTGGCAAATCTTTCGGTGCGCGGCTTCTTAAACGAGTAGTTCCTAGCCGATTTCGAGCGAAAGTGTCAACTCATGACTTAACTAAATTAGCTTGCCATTGGATCGAAGAAAACTATGAAAGGGATTTCTTCTTATGGATACACTATTTCGATCCACATCTCCCATACGCGCCCCCGCTTGATTTTATAAAAAAATCGGCGCCCCCCCAAGCAATTGGTACAAATTTTTCAAAATTGGATGAAGTTAGGGGAGGATATTTTGTGCCGTCCTTGGCTGAAAGAGATTGGATAAGGGAACTGTATGGCAGTGAAGTCCGATATGTAGATAACAGTCTTGGAAGCCTCTTGGATACTTTAAAGCGGCTAAATTTATACGAGGAATCCCTCATTATCTTCACGAGCGACCATGGAGAGGAGTTTTGGGAACATGGTGGATTCGAACACGGGCACACTTTATACAATGAGGTCCTTTGGGTTCCTTTGATGATAAAGCCTCCTCTATCTGTTTCAAAGAAACTGGCGAAGAAAGTAGTATCACAAGTTATAACGACGACAAGCATCACCCCAACAATCTTGGATATTTGCAGAATCGGCTATGAGAAGGGATTTCTTAGTGCAGCTCCACTCTCACCGTTGTGGGAGATGAATTCTGATGGCTTCAAACCAGGGCCAATAATTAGTACAGGACAATTATATTATGAAGATCAAGAATCTGTTATTTTTGACGGGCTAAAATATATCCGCTCCCTTGTGACAAATCATGAAGAACTTTATGATTTAGCTTCGGATCCGAAAGAAAAGAATTGTATTGCATCTTTGTTTCCGAACAAAACCCAGAGAATAGGATATATATTGAGAGAACATAAGGAAACTGCAAAAAAATTGAGGAAACACTACGGGATATTTAAAAAGGAAACAATTGAGGTTGATAAGGAAACAATAGAAAGGTTGAAATCTTTGGGGTACGTTCAGTGAAAAATATATTATTCGTCCCTTAGGTCGTGTCCTTAGTTTGTCGAACGGAGATAATTCCTCCTAGATTAGTAGCCAATAGAGCACTCCGCCTTAAAATGGCCTGGCGTGCAATTTTTTTGAGCTTTGGCCTAAGGTCACATTCAAGAATGAAAGAATACTATAAGCGTACTCATTTTCGACCAACAGTTGCCGTCCTAAGAACTAAACCGGAAACCGTTTCAAAGGATATATATAAGCTTATGCATATGGCCGAGTATTGGAAATATTTACCAAAGGACAAGGATACGGCACTAAAGATTAATATTTCATGGCACTACTTTTACCCGGCGTGTTCTACTACACCCTGGCAGCTGGAAGGGGTTATTAAGACACTATTGGCCAACGGTTACAGGAAGGAACTCATTCATGCCTGTCACAATAGGACCGTTGTTGTGAGCGCCAAAAAGGGTGAAATAGCAAACAAACACAAGCCGATAATAGAAAAATACGGCCTGAGAAATATTCATCTCTATGAAAATGAAGAATGGATTACCTATGAACCTAAGGGAAGGATGCTTGTGCTTCCAGAAATTTTTCCCGATGGGATCAAGATCCCTAAACGGATGATAGGGGAAAACATAATTCACCTTCCCAAGATGAAAACTCATGTTTTCACGACGATGACGGGGGCGATGAAAAATGCCTTCGGTGGATTGCTCCACGAGAAAAGACATTGGACTCATTCTGTAATCCATGAGACATTGGTAGACCTTCTCACCATTCAGAAGGAAATCCACTCGGGCATTTTCGCGGTGATGGACGGTACCTTTGCTGGGGACGGTCCTGGTCCCAGGTGTATGGTCCCCCACGCAAAGAATTACATCTTAGCCAGCGGGGACCAAGTGGCCATTGATGCCGTTGCGGCCAAGATGATGGGTTTTGATCCCATGTCTATCAAATTTATTGAACTCGCACACGAGGGGGGTCTAGGATGCGGAGATCTAAAGGAAATCGACATCGTGGGAGAAGACGTGTCCCATGTGAGCTTTCGATTTAGTGCGAACAAAAATACCTTTGCATCCCGGGGTCAAAAACTCATTTATTGGGGGCCCCTGAAACCAATCGAGAAGTTGCTTCTTAGGACTATTATCACCCCCTGGTCTTACATCGCTTCTAGAGCTTACCATGATTGTTACTGGTATCCTTTCATCGGCAAAAGACGAATTAAACGAGCAATGAAAACTAGTTGGGGCCGTCTTTTTAGAAAATATGAATGACTTAAACTCAGGCCAAAAGAATGGTTTTGGGAGAACATTCTTATGAATACCTACATAGTGCTTGGACTGGCCATAATTTTCAATGCTATAGCCAACATCTTAATGAAGATAGGCATGTTGAAGGTATATGGTAGTGAGAATATTTTTCATGTGGTGTCCAAATCTGTCGCTCACCCGGTAATCCCCTTGGGGATCATTTCCTTTATTTTGGCATTGATATGTTATTTGTACGTTCTCTCAAAACTCAATCTCAGTGTTGCATATCCCATGATGACGAGCCTTGGTTTTATAATTGTCATTTTGGCCTCTTGGGCGTTTTTGAAAGAGTCAATAACAACAATCCAGGTAGTGGGGTTTGTCTTCATAATCCTGGGAGTGTGGATGACAGCAAATTAATTGAGAAGCAATTGAGATCTGTCTCCGATAAAATTATCGAATTCGGGTTTATCTTTTTAATCCTCTTTACTCCTTTGGCTTTTGGAAGCGTATATGTGTGGGCTTTTAGCATTATGGAACTTACTGTTTTTTCGATACTCATAGCCTTGATTCTAAAAAAAGGCCTAATCCAGGGGGAACCATTATCTTTTCCTCTCTTTTTTCCCATTATTGCTTTTTTGACTTTAGTTCTCTTTCAAATGACACCCCTTCCCCCTCCGGCTGTGAAGCTCTTATCCCCGAAAACAT
>CP070672.1:1951536-1956971 GCA_020351895.1 Thermoplasmata archaeon | reverse complement strand
CTATTTTATTATGACAGGCTAGGTAAATGAAATGAAAACAAGAATAAAGGAACTCCGGGCACGATACGATTTAACCCAGGAAGATCTGGCTAAGATGGTGGGGGTGAGAAGAGAGACCATCATTTACCTGGAAAAAGGGAAATACAATCCCTCTTTAAAATTGGCTCATGATGTAGCCAAGGCATTAAAGACATCAATTGATAATCTGTTTGTTTTTGATGATAGTAAGTAAGTATTTTAGGATTAAACGATCCTCGGTGAAATAAAATGTATGTTCGAGGTTATCCTCGAGAGTTCAGGATTTAGATATCTTTTTTACTTTTTCCTCCTTTTCTTTTCCTTAGGAGGTAAAGAAGAAACATATCCTACAGATTTTTCCAACCATTTGGAAAATGATTTTTTATTATTATAAATCGATTTAGGAAGAACTATATATTCCTTCATGGGCCTTCCAGACATGGGCTCAAATTACTTCACTCTCTTATAATTCTTCATGATTTTCTATCGATCATCTTCGGATAGCCTTATGAATAGATTCCCCTCGAAGGTCCCTGTAAACATGTTGTTGTTGATAAAATACGCGGGAAATCCAAACATATTTTTCTTATGGCAATCGATATCTTCTACACCCTTTTCGAATAAATCGGTCAATTCCTTAGGTGATTTCTTCCAGGCCATGATATCATACCTCTTGAATATGAAATAAGTACGTAATATCTATTTTAAAGATGATTACATTATTTACCCGGTTTTTTAGGTATTTTAATCTGATCACACCTTCACGATATCGTTTTTGGAAATTATGAATGTTTCGTTTATTCTCCCATTTTCATTAGCCGATTAATTTCTGGTATAGGAAGTAAAAATATAGATAAGAAATAGGAATAATTCGTTTGGAGATGAAATAGAACCTGAAGAAAAGGGTGAAAAGAAGATATGAGAAATCGAAATCGACACTGATTCCCATTAGTTAACTACAAATATCACCTAAAACTTTCCCATTCTCATATTATTAAACCATAGGAGGATTGCGTATAAAGATCGGAATCGACGTAGGAGGTACCTTCACAGATTTTCTTCTCACAAAGGAAGACGGTACATCAGAGATTTACAAGGTTCTATCCACACCAGATGATCCCTCAATTGGAGTTTTAGACGGCCTAACCAGGATGGCGGAGAGCAAGCATGTTACGTTAAATGATTTCATCAAGGATGTGGAGACCATAGTTCATGGGACAACCGTGACAACCAACGCGGTACTCACCTGTAACGGAGCAAGAACCGGACTTCTAACTACTAAGGGCCTTCGGGATGCCCTTGAGATGAGGCGAGGGATAAGAGAGGAGCAGTACAACAATAGATTCACGAATGCCACCCCCCTTGTTCCCAGATATCTAAGACTCCCGATAGAGGAGCGCTTGGATTACAAAGGAGACATTATTGTTCCTCTTTCGGAATCTGATGTTCTTGATAATCTAGATAAATTCAGAAAAGAAAATATAGAAGCCGTGGTAATCTGTTTCATGAATTCCTTTGCGAATAAGGAGCACGAACAGAGAGCAGCTGATCTTGTTAGAAAGGAGATACCTGGGGCATACCTAACGGTATCAAGTGAATTGTTACCTTCCATTAGATTCTATGATAGGATAAGCACAACTGTTCTCAATTCCTATGTGGGTCCCATTTTAAGAAGCTATTTAAATTCTCTAACAATGAAGCTAAAGGATATTGGTTTTTCAGGTGTTCTTCTCATCATGCAGTCCAACGGTGGTGTCATATCACCCGAAATAGCAACAAACACAGCCGCAGCGACGCTACTCTCAGGACCGGCAGGAGGACCTGTTGCAGGCATTGCATATACATCGATTCAGGGTTACAATGACTGTATAACAGTGGATATGGGAGGAACGAGTTTTGATGCGGCCCTGATAAAGGATAAAACACCATTGGTCACAACAGAAGGTGAAATCAACCGTCTCAGACTTGCTCTACCAATGCTTGGGATAGTAACAATAGGTGCAGGTGGAGGAAGCATCGGGTGGATAGACGAAGGCGGCCTGCTTCGTATGGGTCCACAAAGCGCAGGAGCCAAGCCAGGACCTGCTTGCTATGATTTAGGAGGAGAGCTACCTACTGCAACCGATGCCGATCTGATCTTAGGATTCCTGGACAAGGACTTCTTTGCAGGGGGTAAAATTCCATTAAATTACGAGAAAGCCGAAGCCGCCATTAAAAAGCATGTTGCAGATAAACTGGACCTGGGAATAGTTGACGCAGCTGCTGGTATGTATCAGGTCATCAATGTAAATATGGCTTCTGGTGTGAGGGAGGTGTCTGTGAAACGGGGATACGACCCAAGGGAATTCCCACTGGTCGTGGCAGGAGGGGCAGGCCCTGTTCATGCCTGCATGATCGCACTTGAACTGGAGATACCAGTCATGGTAATACCGAAAGAAAGTTCTATTTTCTGTGCCGCCGGTATGCTCATGTCAGATCTTAAACATGACTTTGTCAGGACCTATGCCACTTCTTTTGATAATGTTGATTCCAGTGTCTTTGGCACTCTTATTAAGGAGATGGAAGATGAGGGAACAAAACTTCTATCCTCCGAGAAAATACCAAAGGAAAGAATCGAGCCGGGGTACTCCCTGGACATGAGATATGGCAAACAATATCATGAAGTCAACGTTGTGATCACCAAAAAAGAGGTTTATAATGTTGATCTTGAATCCATTGCCCGGAAATTCCACCCCGAGCATAACAGATTGTATGGGTATTCTTTGGAGGAAGAGGGAACTCCCATTGAACTAATCAATATGAGACTTACCTTGATCGGAAAAACTGACAAACCCAAATTCATGGAGGAGCAAAACCAGGGTGAGGATGCAAAACGTGCCATAAAGGGTAGAAGGAATGTCTACCTCCCTAATAAAAAGGATTTCCAGGAGCTGGATGTGTATGATGGTTTTACATTGAAATGCGGAAACAGAATTGAGGGGCCAGCCATCATAGAACAGGTGAACACAACCACGTTCTTGTCTCCTGAATATAACGTGATATGTGACAAGTACGGTAGTTACACCATGTATCTAAAGACAAAAGAGAAAGAAATCTTGGAGAGGGTAATCAAATGAGTGATGAAAAGATAGACAAAATACTGGCCTCCGTATTTGCTAGGAGATTCAAGTCCATAACAGAGGAGATGAGCATTGCCCTCACCAAGACTACCCGCTCTCCCATTCTCTGCGAGGCAAAAGATTTTGTAACAGGTCTTTACGATGCCAAGGGAAAGATGCTGGAGCAGACCGAGAATTTGCCCATTCTTTCCTTTTCCCTGGGTCCAGTTTGTGAGTACATAGTCAAGTACTTCGGGGATGAGATTTACGATGGAGATGTAATATTCCACAACGATGTTTTCTCCTTGGGTAACCAGAACAATGATGTGGCAGTTTACAAGCCCATCTTCTTTGAAGGCGAACTCATTGCATGGTCGGCATGCAAGGGGCACCAGGCCGATATCGGAGGTGCCGTTGCTGGAGGTTACAATCCAAATGCAACAGAGGTCTGGCAGGAGGCCTTGCGGATTCCACCTGTTAAGGTGTATGAGAAAGGTAAATTGAGAAAGGATGTCTGGGACCTCATATTCGCCAACATCCGCTTCGATATAGTAGCAGAGGATATGCGTGCGCAAATGGGCAGTTGCGTTGTTGGAGAAAGAGGAATTTTGAAACTGGTTGAAAAGTACGGTAAAGAGACCTTCGAATCCCATAAGGATTATCTTTTCGATTCAACTGAGAAGATGATGAAGGCCGAAATCAGGACCATACCGAATGGGATCTACAAAGGGGAATCCACGGTTTATTACGACGGTAAAACCCCAGGATCCACATATAAGATTCGTGTAAAGATAACTGTTGAAGATGAGAAAATAACCTTCGATTACTCTGAGACAGATGATCAGACAGATGGTTTTGTGAATGGGACATATACCTCCTCTGCCTCGGCAACAACACTCACGTTTTTACAGATGGTCAACCCGAACATGCCCCACAACGATGGTATGATCAGGCCACTGAATATCATAATCCCCGAAGGTACCATCCTGAATGCCAAATACCCAGCAGCCACGACATTCGGGAATCATCTGTGTCCTCCCAACGCGGATGCAATAATAAGGGCTCTATCTGACGTTATACCTGAAAGGATTACTGCTGGTTGGAACCAGCTCTTATGTTACCTTACAACAGGAATCGATACAAGAAAGAACGATAGATATGTGGATATCGGATTTTTGGGATTGAAAGGAGGCTCCGGAGGAACAAAAGGTGTAGACGGGTATGACCATATCGGAATGATAGATGCCTCAGGAGGAGTTTTGGATCAGGACTACGAGATGTTTGAGCAACAGACCCCCCATCTTTTATTATTGCACGAATTCTGGAAGGATTCTGCAGGGGCAGGACATTTTAGAGGAGGATTGGGTGTGGAAACCAAGTTTAAAATTGGGGGAAAAGAGACAAACGTTGTAACCTTCGGTGATGGGGATGTGGAGGCCGCATTTGGGCTCTTCGGAGGAAAGGAAGGAACTCTAAATAAAATCGAAATAACGTATCCGGATGGGAAGGTCTACAAAACCACAACAAAGGATCTTGTTGAAAGGGTCCCTGCCGGGGCAATTCTATTTCAGCAGGCTGGTGGAGGAGGAGGATATGGAGATCCATTCAAAAGACCTGCTGAAAAGGTGGCGGAGGAAGTGAAAAACGGCATAATCTCCATTGAATGCGCAAAAGAAGATTACGGTGTCGATGTGAACCCTGAGACTTTTGAGGTTGATCGAAAAGAAACTGAAAACATCAGAGGTAGAAAATAATCAATACCCGGATAGAATATTTTCCATAAGCCTGACCTCTGCCTTTCTCAGATGCTCAAGCAAGGTGGCTTTGGAGATACCTACCTTTTTAGAAAGATCCTCGCTTGATATCTTTCTGGGCATGTCGTAGTATCCATTCTTCTTGGCTGCAATCATTATTTCCCTTTGTTTATCTGTTAGAACAGAGAGGATATCGTGCTCTTGGTACGCTGCCTTTTTAAAACTCACATTTATAATTAGCCCTAATTGTTTTACAATGTCCATGAATTTTCGAAGATCCTCATCTTCTCCTATACAGCTTATGATGGTCCTATCTGCTGACATAAAGGATGGGGAGGTCCATATCAGATCCAAATTAAATTCCTTCAACATCTTCTTGAATTCCTTTGGGACTTTTACTTTAACGATACAAACATATTTGTTGCCTTCGGATTTCAGTACATTGGAGATCTCCACATTTTCAGGTAGATCCACATCCTTTAGTACAAATCCATCCTTAACAGTAATCTGCATAAGACCGAGTTTTATTCCCTTTTCAAAGTCAATTCTTAGAAGTTCTATAAGT
>CP070672.1:1948488-1951436 GCA_020351895.1 Thermoplasmata archaeon | reverse complement strand
CATTTGTTAGATTCGTATTATAGTACATTGGAGATAACAATTGAACCATTTTGTTTCTGTAGAATAAAAGTCGGGATATCTACATATATAATTAAGAGAGAGAATGTCTTCTTATCTTACTTAATTATTTAAAATGAATATCACAAAATGAATTTTTATTGACCGCGTGCACGTGAGAGTTACGATTCATGCACAGCTCTAGCATATCTTTGGCAATTGCTGCTTTCATGATTCTTCTTTAATGTTTGATATGTTTCCTTTTTCAACTCACCGGGATTCGAGTTTAACCATCTACTGTGGCTTGTCAATGCGAGTAGGGAAACATGAAAAAATCAGTAGGATATCTGATAAGATGGTAGAATAGGCTATTGTAAAGTATTCTCCTCTTTTGAGACAATCTAGTGTTTTGTTACTTACTTTTAACCTTTGGGGATATAGCTTAACCTGTACATAACTTCAGTAGTGTAGACTGGAATTAGCAATAGAATGAAGGGAGGGGACAAGACGATGTTGGCAAGGACGGATGAAATCCGAGAGGCATTAAATACTTATTACCGGTCCGAACAATGTTCTGACCAACCTATTCAGATCACCGAAGTAGAACGCGTGGGCGAGGGCAACCAGCGAGAGATGTATTATTTCACCACGGTTGAGGGTAAAGGGAAGATTTCTTATCGTCAGCCCCTGGTATTGCGCTTATATGATGGAGAAGGGGCCAGATATGATGCCGAATACGAGTACAATGTTATTAAAAAACTCGGTAGAGGCAAATTACCAGTACCAGAAGTCTTTGCCCTGGAAATGGATGCCACACATCTTGGTAAACCTTTCGTCATTATGGAGAGAATCCAGGGGGAGAACATGTTGGCAGCTGTCATGCGTACTATGGATCTAGAGTTTTCCAATCTCTCCATTCGGAATTTGATGCCGTGGGTTAGCAAGTTGGCGGAACTTCTGGTTACAATCCACTCCTTGGACTGGCGAGCTCTAGGGCTTGATTTTATGGACCACGATCAGGGCAATTACAATCTGGTTAACGACTTCATTAGATGGCCTTTTATTGGTGGCCCTGCCCGACGTTACCCGAAATTCAGAGAACTCTGTGACTGGATCCTAGTTCGGAGTAAAGAGGTAATCTGCTCCGAGCCAGTGTTATTGCACATGGATTTCCATCCACAAAATGTGATGGTTGATGGCAACAGAATAACAGCTGTTATCGATTGGGGAGAAGCACGGATTGGTGATGCCACTATAGATGTGACTTGGGCGAGTCTGATTGTTGCCATCCTCTGTATTCCGGGACTCGACAAAGCATTCATCGAAGAATACAGACAGAAGAGTGGTCGTCAATTGAAGAACCTAACGTTCTACGAGGTGATGGCGGGCGCACGACGCTTGGGGGAGTATATCACCCTTAAGGATGGTAGAGCTCTTGACATGAGTAAACGCCCAGATGTTGAAGTGCATGAATCAATACCAAGCGACTTCATCATGGAGAGGACTGGTATTGACATCAGTTCCCTCCTGGAATAGTCTGTTTGATGTTAACACAGAATTAAGAATCGGATAAAATCAGCGGCATGTTTCATTGAGTGAAAGTATATTATATAAGATTGTATTGCTTGGCAGCATAATTTCTTTGTTTCAAATTCAGGTTGATAAAATCCCAACCTAAGAATATTCGAAGTAGTGACAGTGATTAAGATTACAGATCATATATACGTCGGAACAGAATACCTGGCTTCTAATGTTGGTGTTATCGTTACGGAGCAGGGGCTGGTACTGATCGATACTCCCGCTATTCCCGGTGAGATTTGTGACCTGACTAACGAACTAAATCAAATTTCGCCTCTCAATATCACTTACCTAATATACACACATGAACATTTTGATCATCTTATCGGTGGCAATCACTTTATGGGGCAGATAGTTGCCCATCAGAGCTCGATAGATGAAATTAAGTACCTGAAAACAAATCTGTCAGCAGAGGTAAATCGGTACTTTCCGGATATTTATCGACAATATAAGGAAGCCTTTGATAGCACAGAAATCGCTTTGCCACAAATCACTTTTGAAGGGAAGCTGGAACTCCATATGGAAAACTTGACGATTAAGCTATTCCATGCAGGTGGTCACTCCAAAGGTTCACTAGCCGTTCATGTACCAGAAGATAAGGTGTTATTTGCAGGAGACAACATTGTTAGTGGTATGCCTCTGGTGACACCAAATTCTCGATTCAATGAATGGATAGAATTTTTGCATTGTGTTGAAACAATGGAAGTTGACAAAATAATTCCAGGGCATGGAATAATTTGTGATGAAGAAGCGGTTACAAAAACCCGCCTATATTTTGAAGCACTGCGCTGTCGTGTAAAAAGCTTCATTTATATGGGAGCAAATAGAAAAGAGGTCATGGAAAAGATAGAGGTGGCTGACATTTTATCAGTGCCAACCAATGAATTAATCACACAGCAAATCAGGTCCACCATCGGAGTTATGTACGACGAGATGATGAGCGAGATGGAAGATAATTAAGGTACCAATCTATTCGTATATAGCATAGAATTTATGATCATCCTAATGCTATCGAGTCTGGAAATAATCAGAGCTTAATATAATCAGAGACTATGTTAATTCAACCAGATAAAAATCAGTAAGCCATTTCGTTGTGATCAAAGCGAGTAACTGTATCTCGATGCAATAAAAGACTTGATTGTTATCTTTGAACAAGCATCGGGATGTCTGTTCAGCCATAGTAATAAGAAACTGTTTTTGAGCCTACTAGTCCTTGTGGGTAACAGCTAAACCGGCCGAAATTTGGCATTATGTGGCCACACCTCGAATTCAGGGCCGTCGAATTGAAGGAACTCAACTGGAGCCCCGTTATCAACAATCATGGCTACAGTGATGCCTCTGGATGGACTGCTGGGCTTGCTGAGTAATTCCTT
>CP070672.1:1942823-1948388 GCA_020351895.1 Thermoplasmata archaeon | reverse complement strand
GCATCAGATACGTTATCAAACACACCAATATCCTCTCCGAACCTGTGGGAGATGTGAATACCATAATCCACTCCAATGCCGATAGTAAGAGAAGTGACCATCAGGGTCATGATATTCAATGATATACCCATG
Source organism: Thermoplasmata archaeon (assembly GCA_020351895.1). Next base: position 1,948,256 of record CP070672.1, on the reverse strand, counting down.
ATATACATGGTTCCCAATATCCATATCACACAGAATATCACAGGCAACATCGTCATTATTCCGAGCATGATGGACCGGTCTTTAATATAGAAGACAATGACCATGAAAACAAGACAGACAATGAGGGTTAGAATGAGCGTTCTTGTCTGGCTCTCGTTGAGAAGGTCAAGCATCAATACACCTACAATGCTCCCACCTGTCAATATTGATTTATCTGAAGTTGATTCTAGCGGAGCTTTATCACTATCAACATCCTCCATGAGTTCCTTCATCTCTTCACTTTCGGTCCCGATAAGAGTAATGGATATCCGAAGAACAGCGGCATCATAATTTCCATCTTCAGTCCTGTGAATGAGGGACATTGCATCCATTGCCGAGGAAGGATTCAAGTACAGCCAGTCGTAAAGTACAAGGATTTCACCCCTAGTAGCATCTGCGGAAAGAGATCCGTCTGCCTCAAAGGTGCTGTTGTATAATGCATGGAAACCAGGATCGTAATTGTCATCTGAAAATCCGTATATGGTGCTGTCTGTTGCCCAATCTCGTATCAATGAGTTAATGGATTCAACAGAAGGATCTCCCCCTGATTGAATAATGTATTCATCATCTACCATGTTGTCGATGGTCGTGTCCACGCTCCGAAACAGCTCTGGATCTGCGATATCACCCTTGATCAACAATTGCACCTCGGTACCCTCGCCTCCAACTGAAGCGAATTCGTTTAGCATGTAATTTAAATCCTCAGTGAGTTCTAGATCATCAGGAAGAAAATCCTCAAATTCAAAAGTTGTTTTGAGGTTCATAGCAGCTATAATCGCCCCAGCTGAAATCAAAAGCACGACAACGATGATTACAATTGGCGCCCGCTCCGCTACTTTTGCACCAGCACTAATACCCTTGTCCAATCCAGGTTTTGCTACTTTTTTCAGTTTGGATTCTTGCTTTGGCTTAAGTTCCTTATTATTTTTTTCCTTCTCTGCAAGTTTTTTCGCCTTCTTTGTATCCTTGATATGCAGACAGGCCGGAACGAAGGTGACCATAGTGAAGAAACAGCTTACAATTCCGATGGTAGCGATGATACCGAAATCCTTGAGCGGATCCATGGGGGAAGCAATATTCGATAGAAATGCGGCCATGGTCGTGACAGTCACAAGCAAAAGGGCTGTCCCTACATGACTGATAGTCTTTTCCACGGCATGATCCACCTCCTTTCCCTTACTTAGCTCCTCACGATGGCGCATGGTCAGATGTATACCATAATCTATTCCCAAACCCACTATAAGGACGGGAACCACTATCGTCATTGGATTGAACGAAAATCCCAAAGCCGTTCCAAAACCATACATCCACAGAATCCCCATTACAAGTGCTGTGAGGCTGATTGCCATATCCCATCCGTTCCTGAACACAAATCCCAAGATTATTATAACCAATATGAATGCAGCTGGTAATAGGACACCCATATCATTATTCATGGCGTTCATGATCTCGTCCATGATGATGCTCATACCCATAACCCGCATTTCTGTGGATTCCAGGGCCATTCCCCTTACAATGACATCCATACGTTCTTCGGATTTGGACAAGGGACTTTCTTCAGTGGTCATGTGTTCTCCTGTTTCATCCTCTCCGAGGGAACCATTCAAGGTGAAGAGTATCATGGTTCCTTTAGCCTGAATATGGCCAGTTTCGAAAGAGAAGTCACTGGTTAGCAGCATGGAGAACATGCCTTTAACCTGGGGAGGGGTGAAGTTGGAGGATAGGATTCCCGTGACAGTTTGTTTGATGAGAGTGTCGTTCATGTTTTGGATGGCAGCGATCTTTTCATCGAAGGTAGGCGCCATGTTGCCCTGTGCTGCTAAAGCGGATTGCGCTACGATGTCCGCCACCGAGTTAGCATTGGTCGAAGGATTGTCTGGATACATTAAAGTGGGCACAATTTCAGAGTCATTTACAATATCCCTCTCCACTGTTAGCATCTCCACCATTGCACCCGATGTCAAGACATCCTGATTCTTATCCTTGACAAGGATGGAGACGCTGTAAACATTAGATGTCCTAAATAGATCTGCAACCTCTTCCTGTGCTATAACAACCTCATTCTCAGGCATAAAAGAGGATTCCGAGAATTCCTGATCGATTCCAAGAATTATAATGAATCCCAAAGCAATGATTGATACTACGATTAAAATCGCAATCGTCACCTTCGGAAATGCTGATACAGCCTGGCCTAAGGATTTCATAACCATAAAAACCACCTCCACATAGTCACGGAATTACTCTGAAGTATCGTCATTTTCTTCTTTACCATGTGCTTCCAGAATCTGTCCGATTTGTTCGGTCATATCTGAAAGAAACTGGTTCAAAACACTGCTTTCCATGAGCATGATGGCCCAGGCACCATTTGGTAAAGGATTTGATATGACCAAAAGCTTGTCTCCGGGTTTTATATCGTGTTTCTTTCTCATTTCTGCAGGGAGGACAATCTGTCCTCTCTCCCCAACTGTGGTACTTCCTTGAAATTCGGGTTTCGGGAACATAAAATTACACCAGAGGGAGAAAAGTTAGAACTCATATATAATACTTTTCATTAGAATCATTCAAATCATACAAATCATACAGGAAGGTTTTAGGAGACTTAATACGGTCCTCCTCGTCTGAAGGTTTTTCATGTACCTCATTCCTTCCAACACAACATTTAAAAATTCGAGAGGGAATACAACTGACATGAAGGACATAAGAAGTGTTTCATTCGACACCTCATTTCTATTAAGGGATGATTCAGATGTTGATAGAGTAATCAAGGAGTTGAAGAAGGATAAAATAGAATGTTTTGTGACCTCCACCGTTATCTCCGAATTGGAGCAGCTCAAGGTATGGGGACGGATTGACGAGCAGGTCTATAAGAGGGCGTATTCAAGAATTAGAAGAGTTAACTCAAAGATCATTGATTTTAAGAATAGGTTTTTTTCCTCGGAATTCGGTAAGGAATGTGTGGCTTCCATGGGGGAGCATCTGGGTGCAAAGCCAAAGGATGTCATTAATGACTGCAACATTCTCGTGACCGGCCTTAAGAATGGAATTGATCTTTTTCTATCGGAGGATTTTCATTTTACCTCCAAAATAACAGAGAGTGTTTTGGACGAAATCACTAATAATGCCTGTGTCGAGTATCACCAGATGTGCGGAGAGGAGATGTATTCTGTTGATACAAAGACATTTTTAAAGGTATACAATAAGGGAGAATTTGATTTTGATACACTCATTTCATTACGCCAAGAAGCAGAGAATCCTTGATGTTTCCCCTGATTTTCTTCTTGTTTTTTTCCATCTTTTGAATAATATCCCTCCAAAAGATTCTTGAAATTTGTTTCCAAGATAATATTTTTATATCCTCAAAATCATATTTATTAATAATTCCACTGGGAAAATTCGAGGGAGGTGACGGAAATGCAACTTGAAAATCAACGGATGCAGCAACCACCCCTAGAGGAGTCAGGGCCATCAAATAGAAATATCCCTTTAATACCGAAATATGTTTTCGTGATCATCATCATTGCTGTCGTCCTGACCTCAATATACATTTTTATTATTTCTTCGGAAGAGGATGACACTGACATTCCATCTAGAAGAATAAATTGGAGGAAAAATCCTGAGATTCCTGGTAATTATGTTGGAAATATTGATGACATTGAAAGTACCTTACTTCTTGAAGATATTACAATTACAGCCACCCATGGTGGAAACTCAGACTCAGAGGATCTTGATGTTCTAGCTAAAGAAACACAAATGAATGTTGGAAATATGACTTTAGATTTTATCGATTTGGAGCCTTTCGGGAAACTCGGAAATAACGATATTTTCATAATATATGGAGGTAAAACCGGAGATATAACAAGACTTGTTTATAAGCCCACTAGTGGGTCAATGGTTGGTTATCCTCTACCCTGAATAAAATCCATTCCCATTTTCCATCTAAAAGTAATATTTTTATATCGTCATCATTATATAGAATCCTAATATCATGTTTGTGCATTGAGGAAGGTGATAAAAATGCCTAACTGTCCAAGATGCGATAGCCCTGTAAGTGGAATGGTTTGTCCGAACTGCGGACAGAGATTCGAGAGGGTGGTAGCTACACAAATTCCACAACAACAGCAGCCTTATCCCTATCAACAATATCCCCCTCCACAATATGTTCCCCCACCTGAGAAATCGATATTGCCCATAATTATCTTTGTGCTTGTGGTCATCATGATTATCTTGGCCTTTGTAGGTGCATTTTTTATTTTTCGAGCAATCGAAGAGGGAACCTTAACAGATGCATCCACAACTCCCGTCCTAAGTATGTATTGGAACGAAGATCCCGAGGAACCGGGCAATTACATGGGAAATGTAGTGAGCATCAGTGGAAGTGAAACGATACGTACTGATGATGTGACTGTTACCGTAACCCATGTTGGTCAATCTGATTCAATAACCCTTGATGATCTAGCAGGAGAGGATTCGATGCAAGTTGGAACCATGACTTTAGACTATGAGGATCTTCCTCCTGTTATGAGACTCGGAGCAGAAGACACCTTCACGGTAACCGGTGGCGACTCAGGTGATACAATTAACCTTGTATACATACCCACTGGTAGTATGATGCATTCAAGTACCCTAACATGAATCCCTTTTTCACGAACTTCTATGCTCATATTCCTCCATATTCCCATTTCATTGGGCGATCCTTAAAAATATATTTATATAATCACCATTATATTGTATCTTAATATCATGTTTGTGCATTGAGGAAGGCGATAAAAATGCCAAATTGTCCAAGATGCGGTAGTCCTGTAAGTGGTACGGTTTGTCAAAACTGCGGTCAGAATGTTTCTCAAGTACCTGTTCAACCTCAACAGCAAATGCAGCCCTATCCCTATCAGTACCAACCTGTGCCTCCACCACAATACATTCCCCCAAAGGATAATTCGATTTTACCAATAATTATCGTAGTGGTCGTGGTCCTTGTGGTCATCTTGGCCATCGCAGGTATATTTTTTATGTTTCTAGTAGCCGATCAGGGTATGATTGAATCAACGACAACCACTCCCGGTGTAAGCATGAATTGGAACGAAGATCCCGAGGAACAGGGTACATATAGGGGAAATGTAGTGAGTATAAGTGGTGTAAGCTCCATACACACAGATGATGTAGTTGTTACAGTGACCCACGGTGGTCAATCGGGTTCAAGAGATCTTGACGAATTTGAACCTCCATTACAAGTAGGAGATCTGACTTTGGAATTCATGGATCTAGAACCAACGGAAAGGCTCGGACCTGAGGACATTTTTACAATAACAGGAGGCGAAATAGGTGACACCATAAGGCTAGTATACAAACCAACTAGTGGTCAGATGGTTTCATCAACCATGATGTAAATCTCATTTT
>CP070672.1:1939444-1942723 GCA_020351895.1 Thermoplasmata archaeon | reverse complement strand
TATCCTGTTTTTGAAAAGATGAAAGTGGGATGTCTTAAGGTTTGGCTTCAGATAGAAAAGTTCAGACGCTGCTTAAGTAAACAAATAAAAGGGGGAAATGGCAAATAAAAAATATAAAATCGAAAGGGGGTGATTGATGCAAATTTTTAAGGTCATTCCAATGAAAACTAAAATCATAAAAAAGAGGAGGAGTTATTATGAAAATCAATCAATCATTACGATTTTTTCTAGTATTGGCTTTATCCATGGGTCTCGGTTTGTCTTTCCCGGCCAGTCCCTCAAATGCTGGCAATAAATGTGGGGTCATCATGGACGACCACTCTGGGCCAGAGTATTATCCGGCAAGGCCAGATGGTATGCAGTGTTCCGCATGCGGTGCAGATGAAGGACAGCCTTATACCGATGGATACGACCATTCGGTTGACGTCTATTTCTCGATGAAATACTTTCTGGCACATATGGCGAACATGTTCTCAAATATCCCCGGCTTTGTTATCGACTCCTTTCATAAAAATGCCCACCATCAGGGCATTGTTTTAATGGATAAAGACAACCCAGCACAGATTGTCGATGACGCCGATTATTTCGATGGTACTCCCTACACACCCACCCTGGTCGATGCCTGGTTAAGAGAGGGCATCAAAGTTGACAATTCCATCCCTGGCGCAGACCCTATAACAGGTTATATATCTTACACAGATTTATACATGAATTTTAACGATACCGATGGAACACCCCTTTATATCTGGGCGCAGCCATTACCTTACCCCGGGGATTCAGATTATCCAGCTGCAAAGGGGGCATTAAATATTGGAGGTGTACCCTTTTATCTTCTTCCCCGTGATGTGATGAATGAATATCAGGATTTAAACTTTGATGGTGGGGGAGGTCTTGGTTACGGACCCAGGGATCTTCCGGGTGGAGAGTCCTATCTGGAAGGGCCCATTTCCCAAACCGCTGAGATAGTCTACAGACCTGTAATTCCTCAGTTAGCCAACTATCCTGATAACGGATGGAGTGATATGTTAGGCTGGGAGTATTATACTAATTATGATTTTGTCCCTCCAGATTGCGCCGATTTCTTCGCTGGCGTTCAAGACCTTTCCATATATGCCTGGGAGGAGCATGACTTCTGGGAATTCGCTGGATTTGATAGATATGCCCATCAGCTCACCTTTGGCAGAGAGGTTTACATGGAAGAGGTGACCGGACAGATGAACTCCGTTAGAGACTGGTTATGGGACCACTATCAGGTTGCAATCACTGGCGGAGCTGGTGGTGCGAAGGAAGACTGGATTATACCAACCTACATGATTGATCCCTGTTTTTGCGACGGCGTGGATCCAAGGAACCCAACAGGTGCAACCCATGGCAAGTCTCTATACGATGCGGTTTATAATTTGATTGTGAACCAAGGGCTTCTAGGGAAAGCCGATGGAGGAAATGACAAAATCATTATCCACGATCACTTCGTCGGGCATTCCCAGATGATGAATGACGACATGGGCTGGATGATAATAATGCATGCCATAGCCGATGCCAATACGGCTACCGGACGGTCATTCTCCATGATGAATGATACGATTTTTGCCCCCGGCCACCCTATGGATAGGGCTGCTGGGAATCTGGCGATGAGTCCTTATAAAGACTATTATAAGCGATTTTACCTGGGCACCAAAGATATCCGAGAACTGGTACTGTGTAGAGGGACCGCAGGTCCAATCTGGTCCGATGAATTACCTAATGGTCAATGTTTACCTGGTGACTCCCCATATCTAGTCTCAACTGAGAAGTATGCTTTAGGAGTTGCCCAAACGGCTGCCTTCAGGGCTGAAATAAATCCGAAGCTAAATTCTGAGCTTAGCTGGGCCGCTAGTGATTTAGCAAATGATATCGCCCTGTTTGTATCAGAGCACGGCATTGCTAAAAAGGCTACCTGGTGCCAAGATCCTTTAAACGACGGCGGTCACCCCGGTAACGTGCTCAACTTTGTGCGGATTGTTGAAGGCCTCGTGAGTGATTCAACCTTTATAGCCAATTTCGGGAATGTGGTTTCTAAGGCCTATGAACCATACGCCTTAACTCAGGCAGAAGCCGATGACCTGCAATACGTAACAGATAATGATGACCTTACAATCCTTGATCAGGATATCCAGCTTTGCAAGGTTGTGCTTGACACAGGCCGCAGGATAGTATTTTACAAGAATGAGGCCCAGACTGGCCATGATGGCGATGATCCAAGCGGACTAGCAATGAATGGCCGGGAAGCCATCAACCATATCATGGACACTCTCAATCCTACCCCAGAGTGGAATATCACTCACATAATAGACTTCCTCTTCCGGTTCATGGGCCAGTCATCAGATCTGCTGTGGGACCACCGGTATATTGGCTATGGTGAGGAGCTGGAGTGCTGTGGTACCCCTGACCAATGTTGTGCTGAGCAGGAATACCTGGCTGGGCTGATGCTTGTGTACTCAAATCCCCTCTTCGATGATCCAGCACAAATCAACTCCTGGAAAAACTTTCTGGCCATTCCAGAACAGTACTGCTACCCACCCGAAGATGCAGTTGAAACCTATGGCCCCTGCTGGGATTTCGGGCATGACAATCCCAACCCCGCCTGTAATAACGATATGCCCGAGGGCTGCTATGTAACCCTCACTACAATTTATGATGATATAGGAGATCCAAGATATGATGGCACCAATACACCCAATGGTCTTAAAATTAAGATCACCAACGGAAGCTGGGGTTGGGACGGCAAGGTAGAGGGCTCTAAGAACTATATTAAAGAGGTACTTGACCTCTATTGTGAGCAGCCTCCATGTGTAGATGATCTTGATTGTGATGGCATTCTTGATATTGACGATACTTGCACAGACACGGATGGGGATGGCTATGGCAATCCTGGATTTCCTAGTAATACCTGTGAAGAAGATAATTGTCCTGAAATTTATAACCCTGCTCAGGAAGATGGTGATGGAGATGACGTGGGGAATGCCTGCGACAACTGTCCCGAAACACCAAATGGTCCAAATGGAGGTACCTGTGTATGTGGAGGTGAACCTTGTATGAGTAATGAAGAGTGTGAATATGGATCCTGTAGTATGAATCAGGAAGATACAAACAGTGACGATATAGGTGATGTGTGTGACCAACCCCTGTGTCAGGCATATTTATGTAAATATGAATGTTGTGTTGATTTACAAAACGCTGGTCATAATTTAGATATCGATGAATGTTATTTCGGAGGTTATGGAGATAAAACTTCATGTG
>CP070672.1:1935529-1939344 GCA_020351895.1 Thermoplasmata archaeon | reverse complement strand
TAGTAAGTTTACAAGTTAGTGCTCCGCAGGAGCACGTAAGCCGGAGGGTTGCTCCCACAACGATAAAACCAAATAGGGAGCAATCGTTTGCGGTTGCGGTGTTAGACTACTGAGAGAAGAACGGGGTCTTCACTTGAAGGTGAGAATGACGACTGAGGGATAATATATGGATATTGTTACTGTTGGTTGGATATTGGTTACTTTAATATTCATATGTGGATTGATTCTGTTCTTTTTTTCATCTTCAAAAGAAGGGAAGCAAAAGCAATTAACTTATCTTGAAAAAAGTTATCAGAAAGGAAAACTAAAAGGGCGAAAATTATTAAAATTCAGACTGCAAATTGCCCGAATAAGAATTGCTATTAAAATTTTTTTGATAATAATTATCTTTTTTACAATAATGTCATTATTAACATTTATATTCGTTTGGGGTACTGCAGAACAAGATTTTCACCTTATGTTAATTTCATCTGAAATAGCAATAATTTTTTTACTATACACCGGGTTGAAGTTTCTTAAAATATTGAACAAAAATTTTATGAAAGTTATTGAGAGTCACAAAATCCAAAAGGAGTAAACCGAGCCCGATCCGAACCGGTAGGGACTAACCAACATACCCTGGTCCAGTGCATTGCAGGAATTTCGAACCAACTTCAAAGGAAATTCGTGCAAGAGGAGGAAACCTGCTTTCCTCCGAAGGAGCGAAAGGCTAGAGGGCGGAAAGTGAATCCTCGCCCCCTGAGAAAAGCGAAGCTTTTCGAGGAAACAGAGGAAGCTTTGCTTCCTCAGTTGGAGGTAGGACGAAGGGCCGTAAGCCGAGGAGTGACTCCCTGGGGCGATAGAATAAAATAGGGAGCAATCTTTAACGTATGTTGGTGATGGCCAACTGAGTGAAGGACGGGGTCCTCACTTGAAGGCGAGGCGAAAGCGAATATTATCATATATAACACAATTTATCGAAAGCTTTATAAGGTTATAACGTTGTAACATATTGATGACAGAAGTATTTGAAGCTAAATTAAGAAAGATCGGGAATTCTTTGGGTGTTATTATCCCTTCAGGCATAATCGAGGAACTAGGATATCAAAAAGGAGATATCGTTCAAATAGCAATCCCTCCAGCTAATGGAAATAATAGAAATGAGCAGATATTAAAAATGGCAGGAATATACAAGAAGAAATCACCTTTTAAGAGGGATAAGGGAGATAGGTACTGATGTTCCTTGATACCAGCATCATTGTTGATATATTCCGATATGATGAGAAGGATAAAAACTTTCAGAAAATATTTGAATTGATAAAAGATGATCCACTCTTTATATCGATATTTCAAATAGGAGAAATATCTGATTGGAGTTTGCTGAATAGAATAGATCCCATTGAACCCCTTAAACAGCTGAAAAAAACAATGAACATAATACCATTAAGTGAGGATATTTGCTTGGATGCTTCAAGAATAAAGTTTGAGATGTGTAAAAAAGGCGAGAATAAATTTAGTCTTGCTGATGGTGTAATTCTTGCCAGTGCAAGATCAATCAATCAAACTCTTTTAAGCAAAGACACCGACTTTATAAAAGCCAAAGATGTCATAATCCTTAGATAAATTGTGTATTTTATTCGCCCCAAGCAGCGGGTTGGCGAAGCCTAGGGTCAGCGGAAGGTAGGAAGGGTTGGAATTATGAACTGAGCCTCGCCCTCGATGCGAGAACGTCATCCCACCGACGCAAGCATCTGAGGATGCTCCTCCCCGTAAGAAATCGAAGATTTCTGAGGACCAGGGTCAATCTTAGATTGACCCAAGAACCGAGTGAGGGAAACGGCCCGAACAAGGTGTTGCAATGGGAGCTAGAGTTATTTTCCCTGCGAATTATATCGGGAACAAGGAGCAATCGGCCTACTGAGGGGATGGCGCAAACCGTATAAGTATGAAAATGCATTAAAGGTTTGTAGGGATGGGGCTTGAAGGCGGCGAACACATTAAAGTAAATGTATATTTTGAAAAATATGTAGATCAACCAATAAACATAAGTAAGAGGAAAACAGTTCATTTTCTGAAGGGTGATATCGTGATAGGCTTAATTATCTCCCAAGTAATGCTACCAGAACCGTGGAATACAATATTTCAATTGCTTTCCGAATTAACAGGAATACCAATCTTTCATTAAAATATTATAATTCTTCAGTATGGATCTTTTCGACAATGATAGAAAAGCTAGAGGATTACCGAGGGTGGAGCTATGAAATGGCACATCGGTATATAGCAGAAATCCATTTCTGAGGTCTGCCTCTGTTTTGAAGTGATAAGAAGGGGTTGTCGGAAAATGAGTATTTAAATCAGATTGGATAATAATGCAAATTGAAATGTCATCTCAAGAAATTGAATATAGAAAATTTGATAATCTATTAATTTATTCGAATCTCTAGCATGAACTACCTTCGGAATCTTTACTCAGAAGGGATTCGATTACTGCTAGAGGATCCCAATAATCCATTCAACATGCTTTCAAATTATATTGCAGATACATTGCGAAAAAATGGTGTTGAAGTTAAAGTTATTAAATATGGTGATCCTGATTGGAATAATGAATATGTTACCCCTGAGAACTATTTTTACCTCAAGCTTAATGATTGCGATATCTCCCAAGTCATATTTAAGACAGGGAGAGCGTCATATTATGGTTCAGAGTATGATATAAAATCTGAGTCTCTAATTCTCCAAATCCACTATATTGTTATAAAGAATCCTACACCTGTCCCAGGGCTTTACAAGGCGAAAATTAAAAAAAAGACTCCAGGTTTTTCCAATCGAGAGATAACAAACCTTGAATGGAAAGGGGGCAAACTCGCCCAATTGCTCTCAAATGACGTAATTACAACCCAAAAGATTTTAACATCGCTTGGGCCCAATGATCGAATCTCGGTTTCACCTGATACTAAGCGCAGATATGTTAGAATAATCCATAAGACAAGAGTAACCATTAAAAAGGGTGATGATGTATATAATATCATTAAAGCATGTTTCTCAGCTAGCCTTTTTGAAGGGATAGAGGGTGTCGCGAGACATGTGGTTAATTTGATATAAAATGTAGGTTACATGAAATACTTTTTTATTTAATGGTAGGAAAGGTATGAGGGGATTACCCCCCCGTTTTAAGCGTTCCAAGAAGGTAGGGAATGACCAGCGAAGGGGCGAAAAGGGAAGATGGATGGCCGAAGTGATTATAAGTATCTAAAGTATAGCGGAGAGGTGTATGAGTGAGATCCCGTTTGTCGGGGCTTAAAGGAGGCGAGATCATGAAAAAGAAAGGCAAGAGAGATATCGAAAAGGGCTATACGAACAAACAGATGGCAGCCAAGTTAAGAAGGCTTGCAGATGATTTGGAGAAGTGCAAACAGTTCCGCATTCAAATCGCTGGGGAAAGGATTCTCGTACCTTCCGATGCGGTGTTCAACATCGAACATGAGCGCGGCAAGACCACAGAGGAGATCGAGTTCCAGTTCAAATGGAAACTTAAATAATTGGATTGTTCCCACCAAAACCATAGATTTATAAGATTGAAAATGATTGTCTGGAGACTGGAATCTAACCTTGGGAGTATGTCACTGAAACAGGTGATAAATTATGAAAACAATGACTTGTAAGCAACTCGGTGGAGCTTGCGATAAAGAATTTCATGCCAAAACCTTCGAGAAAATGGCAGAAATGAGTAGAAAGCACGGGATTGAGATGTACGAAAAGGATGACGAGGAGCACATCAAAGTGATGCAAGGGATGAGGGAACTCATGAATGACCCTGAAGCCATGAAAGAGTGGAT
>CP070672.1:1921101-1935429 GCA_020351895.1 Thermoplasmata archaeon | reverse complement strand
GCAAATAATAACTATTATCCACAACTGAATGATAAGGCTGAAGTAAAAGTTACCGCTCCTGTGATGATATTCAGCAAATGTGTTTGCCATAAAAAGGCAAATCCAGGGGACACCATCATGTACGGTTTGTCATATCAAAACACTGGATCTGGAAATGCAACACTCGTTGTGGTGAAAGATACATTGCCTGAGAATGTGACCTTCCTTTATTCGGAACCAAAAGAGGATAGCGTAAGCGGTAATACATACACGTGGAATACCGGGTTGGTGGAATCCAATTCCGGTGGAACCATCCGAATATATGTGATGGTAAAAGCAGGTATAGATGATGGTTCACTTCTTCATAATACTGCCACATTGGATTATGCAGATGATAATGGCAATTTCTACGATCAACTCTTCGATGAAAACTATGTGACTATCACGGCTCCAGTAATGAGCATTCAGAAATCAGCGGATAAAAGTACAGCCAATCCAGGTGATTATATAACCTATACCATTGACTTCGAGAATTCCGGATCTGGTGAGGCAACTGGCATCGTAATAATCGATACAATTCCCGCAGAAACGACTTTAGTGAACGCGACTCCAGGTTTCAATATGGAGAGCGGAGATACATACACATGGAATATTTCATTCGTTCCTGGAAAAACAAGTGGGACAATAACAATAGTCGTGGAGGTTGATGCCTACACTGGTGATGGAATCGTCATGACCAACGAGGTAACCCTAGATTATGATGATGTAAATGGAAATCCGTATCCCCAAGAAAATGACACAGCGGATGTAACATGCACAGCTCCTGTGATGAAAATAAGTAAGGTTGCGGATGTAAATACCGCTGATCCCGGCGATCCCATTGTGTTTACGATAACATATAACAATACCGGAAGTGGTGTTGCAACCGATGTGGTTATCACTGACACCATACCTGCAGACACAACATATGATGGCTCCAATCCTGGTTATGATAATGTTAGCGTGGATACGTATACATGGATTATTGGGACAGTTGGTGCCAATTCCGGTGGTGTCATCATCATAACAGTCACCGTCGATGTGGGCACCCCGGATGGAACACCCCTTCACAACGAGGCAACACTCGACTACGATGATGCAAATGGGAATCCATATGATCAAGAAACCGATTATGCGGATGTTACGGTTACTGCTCCTGTTATGAATGTTACAAAGACCGCCAATGTTTCAAGCGCCGATCCCGATGATGAGATAACTTACACCATTGAATTCGTAAATTCTGGTTCAGGAAACGCAACAAACGTGTGGATAAACGATACCATTCCCGGCGATACCACTTTTGTCAGCTCATCACCAACACCTGATTTCAACACTACCAGTCTCTATTCTTGGTTCTATGCACTCGTAGAAGACAACGAGACAATAACCATAACAATTACAGTAAGGGTGAATGTTGGAACACCAGACAGAAGAAGTCTCCGTAACCATGTTAGATTGGAGTTTTCGGATGACAATGGCAATCCTTTTGATCCATTAGACGCCCTTGCTTGTTTACCTGTAACAGCCCCTGTGTTATCTCTCACCAAGACAGCCGATGTCAGCCAAGCCGATCCAGACGATCCCATCGTTTACACCATCGAATATGAGAACACAGGAACAGGTTGGGCTTCTCTTGTGGAGATCGTTGATACAATACCTCCTGACACTAAATTTATAAGCTCTATACCAGCACCCAATTCTTCCAGTGGGGATGTGTATACATGGATAATAGGTGATCTTGAGCCATCAGGAAGTGGTACAATAACAATCACAGTCAAGGTGGATGTGGGAATACCTGACGAGACAAAACTGCACAATGAAGCAACCCTTGATTATGCAGATGCTAACGGTAACTACTACACGCAATTGGAGGATTATGCAGACGTCATGGTAACTGCTCCGATTTTATCCATAACCAAGGCCGCAGATGTGACAGATGCCGATCCAGAAGATATGATAGAATATACCATCGAATATGAGAACTCGGGAACAGGGTGGGCATCACTTGTGAAGATAGTAGATACAATACCACCCGACACTACATTTGAGAGCTCGATTCCAGCACCCACATCCTCAAGTGGAGATGAGCATATATGGTTGATATGGAATCTTGAACCAAACGGAACCGGAATAAGTACAATAACAGTATGTGTGGATGTTGGGACACCTGATGAAACACTATTACACAATGAAGCAACCCTTGATTATGCAGACGCAAACGGTAACTACTACACGCAATTGAAGGATTATGCTGATGTCTGGGTTACCGCCCCTGTTATGACCCTGAGCAAAACAGCATGTCATGATAATCATGATCCCGAAGATATCATTGTATACGAGCTATTATATAATACCTCAGGAACAGGTTGGGCAACACTTGTTAAGATCGTTGATACAATACCACCCGACACCACCTTTGTGAGCTCGATTCCAGCACCTAATTCTTCAAGTGGAGATGACTATACATGGATGATATGGGATCTTGAACCAAACGGAACAGGCACAATAACTATCACAGTAAGAGTAGATGTTGGGACCCCTGATGAAACACTATTGCGAAACAGAGCCACCCTCGATTATGCAGACAACAACAGTAACTATTACTCACAATTGGAGGATTATGCCGATGTCTGGGTCACGGCACCTGTGATGAGGGTTTGTAAGCAGGCCAACGTAGATTATGCTGATCCAGGCGATACGATTGTGTTCACGATCCGTTACAGGAACTTAGGAACGGGTTGGGCCTCACTTGTCGAGATCGTGGATACCATACCACCCGACACCACCTTTGTAAGCTCGGTACCAGCACCTAACTCCTCCAGTGGAGATGATTATACTTGGACCATAGGTAATCTTAAACCAGGTGGAAGAGGGACCATAAGGATCACGGTGACAGTGGATGTCGGAACACCCGATGAGACAAAACTTCACAACAGAGTCACACTCGATTATTCAGATGCAAACGGTAATTACATCGAGCGATTATGTGATTATGCCGATGTATTGGTAACTGCCCCGATTCTATCCATAATTAAGACGGTAGATGTCGCCGAGGCCGATCCTGGTGATCCTATTGTTTATACCCTAGAGTATGAGAACTCAGGAACTGGTTGGGCGACACTTGTGGAGATCATGGACTCCATACCGCCTGACACTACTTTCGAAAGCTCGATACCGGCACCTAATTCTTCCAGTGGAGATGACTACACCTGGATCATAGGTGATCTTATACCGGGTGGAAGCGGGACAATAACCATCACCGTGACAGTGGATGTTGGAACATCTGATGAATCGATATTGAAGAATGAAGTAACCCTGGATTATGCAGATGCAAATGGTAACTATTACGATCAATTGAGTGATTATGCGAATACGATCGTCACTGCTCCTGTTATGTCCATGACCAAGACCGCCGATGTTCCCACAGCTGATCCAGGCGATACGATATTGTATACAATAGAGTATGAAAACACAGGTACAGGATTGGCAACTGGTGTCTTTGTGAATGACACCATACCTGATCATGTGAAATTCGAAAGTTCCGATCCAGGATATATCACTAATATTGGTAGGTTCTACCTATTCTACATCGGAGATGTCGCTCCCGGCTTTACCGGAGAAGTAAAAATCTGGGTAGGCGTCATAGTGGGAACAGATGATGAGACCCATCTCAGAAACGAGGCAACCTTAGATTATGCGGATTCAAACGGCAACTATTACACAAAATTGGAAGATTTCGCAGATGTTATCGTCACAGCACCCATTCTTACAATGTCCAAATCTGTGGATGTTTCCACTGCAGATCCAGATGATCTAATCACTTATAAGATATCCTATATCAACAGCGGGACTGGAGTGGCAAGAGGCGTTATCGTGGAAGATACGATTCCCGATTACACCACCCTAGAAGGCTCCCCAATTCCTGACTTTAATTCATCAAGTGGCCAAACCTATATATGGAATCTGGGTGATGTTGGTCCAAACGGCAGTGGTCAGATAGTAATAGTTGTTAGGGTGGACATAGGAACACCTGATAAGACACCACTGCATAACACTGCAACACTGGATTATGCCGACGCAAATGACAACTACTACGATCAATTAAGCGATTATGCAGATTGCACGGTTACTGCTCCTATTCTTTCAATCACTAAGACTGCCAATGTACCTGACGCAGACCCAGGGGATTTGATCGAGTACACAATCACTTATGAGAACTTAGGAACAGGTTGGGCATCCCTTGTTAAGATCACTGACACGATACCACCAGAAACAACCTTTGTAAACTCAACACCTCCGCCGAGTTCTTCGTTCGGTGATGATTTCTATTGGGATATTGGCCATCTTGCACCCAGTCCAAATGGAACCGGTACAATAATATTGAGGGTCAGAGTTGATGTGGGAACACCTGACGAGACATTATTGTATAACGAGGTCACTTTAGATTGGGCCGATGCAAATGAGAATTACTACACACCGTTGGGCGATGATGCAGAGGTTATAGTGACTGCACCCATCATGTCCATTACCAAGACAGTCAATCAACCAACTGCCGATCCAGGGGATATTATCGTATTCACAATCGACTGTAAGAACACAGGAACCGGGTGGGCCAGTGGTGTTCTTGTTACAGATACCATACCAGCAGACACCACATATGTTAGTTCAACTCCAGGGTACTCTTCAAATGTGGGAGATGTTTACGAGTTCGACCTTGGAGATGTTGGCCCAGGTGCAACAAAAACCGTCATCCTAAGGGTTAAGGTCGATGAGCGAACACCTGACGAGACCCCGCTGAACAACACCGCCACCCTGGATTATGCAGATGCCAACGGTAATTACTACGATCAATTGGGCGATTATGCCGATTTAGTGGTAACCGCCCCAATTCTGTCGATAACAAAGACAGTCGATGTATCAAAAGCCGATCCCGGTGATCCCATAGTTTACACAATCAACTACGAAAACACTGGAACCGGTTTGGCCTCCCTTGTGGAGATAGTTGACACCATACCACCGGATACTTCCTATTCAAGTTCGATACCTGGATACAACTCATCAAGCGGAGATGATTTCACATGGATTATTGGCGATCTCAAACCAGGTGGAAGTGGATCAATAACAATTACGGTTACAGTCGATGTAGGAACACCTGATAAGACACCGCTACACAATGTTGTAACACTGGATTATGCAGATGCCAACGGTAACTACTACGACCAATTGGACGATTTTGCAGATTCAGTAGTCACTGCACCAATTATGTCGTTGTTGAAGACCGTTGATGTCCCTGAGGCTGATCCAGGTGATCCTATTGTCTATACAATAGAATATGAAAACACAGGTACAGGCGACGCCAGCAACATAATTATAGTGGATATGCTACCATTGGTTGTCTCATTTGTATCCGCCTTACCTGCAGAAAGTTCAGTAATCGGACAAATTGTTACCTGGAATATCTTAGAGGTCAAGTCAGGAGCTGGAGGAAGCATAACAGTAAATGTGAAGGTGGATGTAGGTACACCAGATCAGACACCACTTCTTAATGAGGTCACATTAGATTACAGCGATGCCAACGGCAACCTCATAGAGCAGCTGTACGATTCTGCGGAATCTGTTGTAACAGCCCCAGTGATGATAATGTCCAAGGATGCTGGTCTGGGTCAGGTTCAAGCTGCCTATGTCCCAGTGAACCTCACCCTTAGAATCGCAGGTGAGAAATGGCATGATGTGAATCTCACAGTATATGAAAATGGTGAGATTGCTGCCTATGCATATATCTACCGAATACCAGGTAATCCAGATGAACAGGCTGTGACAATTGAGGGGGTAAAAATCGACATTCTCAGTAACACCCACACCGCCGTTGTTAAATACACACCATGGGATGATCCAGTCAACGGGCAGGTTTGGGGAGCAACACCCTGCTGGCTCATCCTCAGAACAGAGGATGGCTCCCAGTCAAGGATACATCATACCTTTAATGTAAGACAGAATGATACCTGGACTTGGCTTGTAAGTGACTTGCGTCCATATGTCTTCGGCCTGCCCTTCACGTTCGAAGTGTTCGTTCCGTATACTGTCAACTACGAGAATATAGGCACTGGAGATGCAACTAATGTCATAATAAATGACACACTTCCAATTAACACATCCTTTGAAATTACAGATTCTATCCCACCGTATGATTCTCTCGTGGGTCATAATATAACATGGAATATCGGAGATGTGCCTTCCGGAGGCATTGGCTCTGTCCAATACGATGTCGTATTCACATACTCCAACATGATAGTAGATCCTGATGTGCAATATGTTGGTGTGTTGACAAATAATGTAACTTTGGACTATTCTGACGCAAATGAGAACTTCATCGAGCGACTTGCTGATTCCATAGATGTCAAAATCCCCGCACCCGACTTCTCATTCGCAAAAAAAGGGCATTTCTCCGCCTTTTCCATGGAGGATTACATGATCTATACCCAAGATACAACTCTAGAATACAGTTTCAATGAGGCTGAGGTTATTTCCTTCACAGCCTATGCCTCATATCTCTGGGATCTACCTTCCCTCATCTATGAATGGGATTTCGGAGACGGAGAAACCGCATCTGGAATTGAAGTCACGCACACATATTATACACCTGGACAGTACGAGATCATCCTAACCGTAAGCGATGGAACAGGAAACGAGGCCGTAATAAACAGCATTGCAACAGTTCTTGAGCAAACTACATCAGACATTCCTGAAGAAGAGGAGGTGGGAGATGAAACGACCTCGGATGAGGAGAATCCTGAAACCGAGGTACCTACTGAAGATCAAGACGTGAACACTGAGCCTTCCGTTGAAGAGGAAGTGGAGAACGAAGTTACTCCAGAAGAGGAAGATGTAGCAACTTCTGTTGATGAAGTGACAGAGAACGAGGTTGTTGTGCAAGATGAAGAACCAGAGGTTGAATTACCCCCAGAGAGTGAAGATTTAGAATCCGAGTCATCTATTGAAACCGAGGTTACGATGGAAGAGGTTTCGGTTGAAGAAGAAACCTTGGAGGATGAGGTTACCATTGAAGAAGAGACAAAGGATGTATCATCTCATGACATGGAACCTGAAATCGAGACTTCTTGCGCGGATCAAGAAATCCAGGAGCATGATGAGGAAACCAGGGAAATATCAGAAGATGAAGATAGGGAATACCAAGAAACCAGCAAAGAAATTGATGGAAAACAAATGCCAGCAACACCAGATGTGAACCAGGAAACCCGCGATTTTCAACCACAAGATACCCGAGAGGGACAGTCAAGGAGAGCGGAACTCTCACCATTCGTCATGTTCATGGCATTCATGTTCGCAATCGTGACACTTACAGTGGGAATGTTCGTCTACTATAAGTTAGAAACTAGAAAGAGAAAATAGTACCCCTGTATCTCCTTTTTTTATAAATAACCTTACTTCTGCGGGTTATGAGAGATGGTCCTCTCTCTATCGATAATTCTTGATTGTTAAAAAGAAACTCAATTTCACGCAAAACATTTAAACATACAAAAGGTATAACCTTCTTTCTGACGATATAGGTGTTGATACTTATATGTTCTTGATCAAATTCGGTGGGAGCGTAATAACCGATAAAAGAAACAAAAATACGTTCGAAAATGATAGGACTATGCGTCTTGTTTCCGAGGTAAAAGAGGCTGGAAAAAGAACCATGATTGTTCATGGTGCTGGCTCCTTTGGACACATCCTTGCCAAGAAGCATAAATTGTATATGGGCTTTAAAGATCAGGAGCAGATTCGGGCATTGTCAGAGGTCCAGAAGGATGTCAAGAACCTGAATCTCATGGTACTATCCGCTTTTCGGGAGCGGGGAATCAGCGCTGTTTCCCTTGCACCAAGCGCATTTGTAGTCAATGAAAATGGTGAAATAAAGAGCATGGATACGACACTATTTAAAAAATATTTTGATCTGGGTTTTACCCCAATAACATTCGGTGATGTGGTCATCGACAATAAGTTAAAATTTTCCATTTGCTCGGGAGATCAGCTTATGTTGGAGCTTGCCAGGGTTTTTACGCCAGAAAAGGTTATATTCGTGGCTGATGTGGATGGGATATTCCCGTCCGACCCTACAACTGGCGAAAATCCAGTGCTTTTGCCTGTTATAGATGAAAAAACCTTCACCTCCTTGAAAAAAAGCGAGAGCAATGTGGATGATGTTACAGGCAGCATTTACGGCAAGCTGGAGATAATGTTTAAAATTGCGGCATTGGGTCACGAGGCCGTGATTCTGAACGGCAATGTGGAGAATAGGCTGAAGGATACCCTATTGAATAAGGAAGTAACATGCACCAGAATTGTGAGTAAAAACTGAGGAGGTATCGGAATGATAGAGAACAGAAAAGAGGATCATGTTCAGATTTGCTTAAATGAGGATGTTAAGGCGCACTACAACTTTTGGGATGACATTCATTTTGTACATCATGCCTTGCCAGAGATTGATTTCTCGGATTTGGACACAAAAGCAAGGATCCTGAAAAAAAACCTATCTGCGCCCATAATCATATCGGCCATCACAGGAGGTTATCCAAAAGCTGAGCAAATCAACAGAAACCTGGCCGAGGCTGCTAGCAAACTGAAAATTGGTATGGGTGTTGGGAGTCAAAGGGCTGCCTTGGAGAACACGAAACTGAAAGAGACCTATTCTGTAGTAAAGGAATTCGACATACCTCTTGTCATAGGAAATGTTGGAGCACCACAGCTCATCTCACAGGAAGATTCTGAACGTCTTGATACAGAAAAAATCGAAGAAGCCTTTAACATGATCGATGCAGATGTTCTCGCTATACATCTGAACTACCTGCAGGAGGTCGTACAGCCCGAGGGAAATGTCAATGCAAAGGGTTGTATGACCGAGATAAAGCACCTGGCTTTAAAGTACCCAATAATAGCCAAAGAAACCGGCAGTGGTATATCCAGAAAAACGGCCCAAGCTTTGAGAGGAGCTGGTGTAATAGGAATAGATGTTGGCGGTCTTGGTGGAACCAGTTTTTCAGGTGTGGAGGTCTACCGCGCCATAAATAAGAAAGACAAGCTGAAAGAGGGCATTGGCAGGACATTCTGGGACTGGGGTATTCCAACTCCTGTGAGCGTGGTCGAGGCCAATGTAGGGCTGGAATTGATCGCCACAGGAGGTATTAGAAACGGTATTGACGCTGCCCGTGCATTGGCCCTTGGCGCAAATTCCGCAGGCATGGCTGGAGCCTTACTTAAATCCGCTACAGAGAGCTCTGAGAAAGTAATGGAGCAGCTTGAAGGTGTGATACATGAACTGAAGGTTACCATGTTTTTAACAGGGGTAAAGAACCTAGCAGAGCTGAAGAAACAGGAAGTCGTGATCACTGGAAGGACAAAAGAATGGATGGAACAGATTACTGGTAGATAGAGGAATAAACATGGATTTAAAAAGCATGCTCGAAGATAGGATTAATACCGTGAACAAAGCACTTGAGGATGCGTTGGATATAGGAGAACAAGAGAAGCTCCGCAAGGCTATACAACATATTCCCATGGCTGGTGGTAAGAGACTAAGACCTGTTTTAGCCATGCTTTGTGCCGATGCCATCTCAGAAAAAGGCGAGAAGGTAATCCCATTTGGGGTGACATTGGAGCTGATTCACAACTTCACTTTGCTACATGACGATGTCATGGATAAGGATTCGCTGAGGAGGGGAGTTGCTACCGTTCATACACTTTTTGACGAAGCAACTGCCATCAATGCTGGTGATGTGCTTTTCGCAAGGGCTATCGAAACTTTATCCACGACAGATGTTAGTGATTCTGTATTGAGGGAACTGGTTCGAGAGGTAGCGAAGGCGGTAAGGAACATAGGCGAGGGTCAGCAGTTGGACAAGGATTTCGAGAACAGAATCGATATTTCAGAGAAGGATTACTTGATGATGATCGAATATAAAACAGCCAGGTTATTTCAAATGGCTGCCATGGGGGGAGCCATGATCGCAGAGGGTAAAAAAGAGCAAATTACAGCCCTTGCCGAATACGGAAGGTTGCTGGGCATGGGATTTCAAATCTGGGATGACTACCTAGATTTAAAGGCAGACGAAGAGCTATTGGGTAAGCCTGTGGGCAGCGATATCAGAAACGGAAAGAGGACCTTAATGGTTGTGCATGCTTTAGTGAGACTGGAAGGGGAGGATAGAAGTAAATTTCTATCTGTTTTAGGGGATCAAAAGGCAACACAGCAGGAAGTGATAGACGCAATAGGACTCATGGACAAGGTTGGTTCCACAGCATATGCGGAACAGATGGCCCATGACTTCGCTAAAAATTCTAAGGAATTGCTGGATGTCCTTTCAGATTCTGAGCACAAAGATTTGCTGATTAAAATCACGGATTACATGGTTGAACGAAAAAAATAATCAATTAGCTCCTTCGACACCGTTTTCAGTTAATTTGAACTCGGCTGAAATTCCCTCCGGGCGCCACCTGTACTTCTTTATCATGGCCCTTCTCAGTCCCCCATCACCGAGCTTTTCCAACTTTATAATGGCCTTTGCATAATGCATGAGCACATGACCTCCTATGGGCTCAAAAGTGTTGGTTTTGGTATCTGTGTACACCTGAGTAGTTATTACAACAGGAATATCTTTTTTTCGAGAGACTTGAAGTAAGAGGTTGACCTGTCTTCCCAAGGATTTTCTTCCGTCTGCTTCGCATTCTTCACCGAATGTTGCTCGGTAATGGACAGTTGCCGAGTCCAGCACAATGAGCCCGATTTCTTCTTTAGCCTCGGCAAGGTGTACAGCATCTTCTACATTCTTTTCCTGCTCCTCCAGGGAAAATGGTGTAAAGAACAGAATGTCCTTTGTAACCTTGTCGAAATCCTCACCACAGATTTGTTTAAGGCGTGTAAAAGAAACGCCTTCAGTATCTATAAAAACCACTTTTTTACCGTTCAATACTACATTTCTTGCCAGTTGGAGGCATACGTTTGTCTTTCCAGAACCTGCTTCACCGTATAGGCTGGTCAAAGAGCCGGATTCTATTCCCCCGCCTAAGAGGTTGTCTAAGGTCTCACATTTTGTAGGGATATACATTTATTTACACCTTTACTTGGGAAACACTATATTGGGAATGGTGGATTTATATATTTTCACCTTTTTCACTGAAAACTTATTAATTTATTAGGATATATCACCCCACAAGTTTGAATATCCAATTGTGGAGGAACATGCATTTAATATGATCTTGGTCCCCATCTGTTTACTTTCACCATAAAGCGGGGGTACCTGAGCTTGGAAAACGGCGGGGAAAGACATTTCCCCTAGCCTTGACCTGTCGGCCAAGAAGGGCAGGGCTTAGGACCCTGTTGCGTAGGCATACGAGGGTTCAAATCCCTCCCCCCGCATTATTTGGGCTATCGATTCTAATTAAGGTTTAATTGCAGATGCCCTTTATTTTGTCCACTTTTTTATGAAAAAAGTGGGTTGGGATCCCTCCCCCCATATTTTCTATTTTTTCTTACGGATGAGGAAGAACAATAATACAATAACCACAATAACTATAACGATGACAAGAATCAACCATAAAGCCCCAGAGTCGGTAGAATCACCATCCTGTTTATCACCACCCCCGTTAGAGCTTGATTGAACGGTTATGGAAAAAGAGTAACTGTCCGTCCCCCCCTTCCCGTCACTCACTTGGATCATAAAATCGTTTGAACCTAAATCTTCTGTGGAAGGTTTTCCATAAATTGTGCCATTACTTGGACCTATTACAAGCCAATCAGGTCCAGAGAGCTTACTCCAAAAGAGGGGATCTGAATCAGGGTCGGAGGCTATGAAGTTAAAAGTCATTGTCAAATTCACAATTGCCGTTTTAGATGCTGAAGCTTTGTTTGTGATTGTTGGGGCATTGTTCTGGATGGTTGCAACGGCCGTCAGGTTAGCAAAGTATATATCATAGCCACTTGTATAATAATCACGCGCGTCACCCCATACTATATAGACTCCACCTAAAGAGTCCACTGCAAGGTTTGGAGCGCTCTGGGCATAGCCACTGGAGTCATCATTTACTCTTAAATTGGGTTCGCTCCAGGTCATTCCGCCATCTGTGGAATAGGCAAATAAGATGTCATACTCATCATTGCCATCGTCCTGCCATGCTGCATAGATGGTTCCAGAGGAACTCACGACTATTGTGGGCTGAAATTGATCCTCTGTCCCAAAATCAGTGTTGACTTTAACATTGGGATATGTCCAATCCGCACCTTTATTGATTGACTTGGCATAGTAAATATCGGCATCGCCATCTCGTTTGTCCACCCAGCTTATGTGAATGGTACCGAAGCAGTCAACTACAAGATTAGGGCTATATTGATCAGAGGTGGTAGTGTCAGTATTGACTTTTACATTTGGATCAGACCAGTTTGAGCCTCCATCCGTTGAATATGCAAGATAGATGTCAGAGTTCCCGTTTCTTCGGTCTGTCCAGGCTACATAGATGGTACCAGTAGCATCCACAGCGATTGTGGGTCTTGATTGACCAGTATCGGTTAAATCTGTATTCACTCTAACATTTGGTTCTGTCCAAGTGGCACCTTCGTCTGTGGATTTGGCGAAGTATATATCATAATCCCCATTGCGATTATCGTCCCAGACCAGATAAATAGTGCCACCTGAATCCACGGCAATGGAGGGTCCTTCTTCATTGAAGTCACCGAGATCGTTATTGACTCTTATATTGGGATCTGTCCATGTGTTTCCTCCATCTTTGGACTTAGCAAAATAAATATTCCTATCCCCATCACGGGTATCTTCCCAAGCAACATATAATGTACCCTCAGCATCAATTGCGAGGGTGGGATTAAATTGTAAGGCTGTATCTTGATCAGTGTTCACTCTGATGTTCGGGTCACTCCAATTGGCACCCCCATCAGTTGACCTGGCAAAATAGATGTCATCATCCCAGTTACGGCTATCCTGCCAGACTGCATAAATGGTGCCTTCGGAGCCCAACGCGATTTTGGGGCCAGATTGAGGGCGATTTCCGGTATCTGTATTTACCTTCACATTAGTCGAAAATGGTGGATACCCCTCAACAATGAGGACAACCATGGATAGGGAGATATTGAAACTCATCAGGAATAGAAGAGTTATTGCAATGGACCATAATTTCTCTTTTTTAATCTTTAAATGCATAAAATCCCTACTTTCCAATTTCTAAACACGGTTTGGGATTTAAATCTATCCTCTTAAATATCAAAAATATTGTTTGGGTTTCCTATCCTCTCTGGAATTTAAACACCATCCATATGTATCAAAGGAAGGTTTCCTTCTGTATGATAATGAAGTCCAGCATGTTGCTTTAAAATGCTGAGTAGGTGGTTAACCATTATGCGAATGAGTACAGACCACACATAAAAAACCTAAGAAGCCACCCTGTCTCCGCTTCTTAAAAACTTATCTATCGCCACTGCAGCCTTTCTTGCCCCAGCAACAGCTTCGATTACCGTTTGTGGTCCTGTTACCCCATCACCAGCTGCGTAGATTCCTTTCATGTTCGTTGCACCGGTTTCCTCGTCGGCCTCTACGGAATTCCATTTGGTGATGTTTATTGTTCCTTCGGGTACCCAGAAGAGGTCAGGAGACTGACTTATAGCAGGAATAACTGTATCCACCTTTATGGTGTAGTTTGAGCCCTCTATTGGGATGGGCCTTCTTCTTCCGCTTGCATCGGGCTCTCCGAGCTTCATCTTGATAATTTCCATACCTACAACCTTTCCATCTTCACCGATTATTTTTGTGGGATTCCTGAGGAAGTGGTACTCAACACCCTCCTCCCTGCTCTCCTCAACCTCCATGGGATCTGCAGGCATCTGCTCCTCAGCTCTTCTGTAGATTATCATGACTTTCTCTGCCCCCAATCTCAGAGAGGTTCTAACTGCGTCCATGGCCACATTGCCCCCGCCTATGACTGCCACCTTCTTACCGATTTTCACATCTTTTCCAAGATTCACATCCCGAAGGAGATCGGTGGCAGCTAAGACGCCTTCCAAATCCTCCCCAGGAACCCTCATTTCTCTGGGTATATGTGCGCCAACACCCACAAAAATCGCATCGTAACCTTCTTTGAAGAGCTCGTTGAAGTTATTATCCTTTCCTATGGGAGCCGAGGTTTTTAGTTCCGCACCGAGGGAGGTAATATTTTTAACCTCTTGGTTAAGTACATCCTCTGGAAGCCTATACTCTGGAATACCAACAGCGAGCATACCTCCCGCCACTGGTAAAGACTCGAATATCG
>CP070672.1:1894649-1921001 GCA_020351895.1 Thermoplasmata archaeon | reverse complement strand
ACACAGACATCTTACCCTTTTCCATCTCCCGAATAATCCACCTTACCTTCCTCTGGTTAAGTTTTCTCATGTATAGATATAGAGCTTCTGAATTTACCGAGGGGAAGTAATTTCGGGATTGTACAACCTGTAGATTTTATTGTATTGGGTTTTAAAGTATGTTTTTTTTTTTAACTCTTTTATACAAAAATGCAGGTAAGATATAATTATTTTTCATAATCATGCCTGCAATAGGGACAGATAACAGCTTCAAAGGGAATACTTCTCCCGCAACCAACACAGAACCTCATTCTTATAAGGGATCTTCCTCTATATCCAGTGAATGTCAATGCGATATATAGTAAGATAGAAGTAAGGATCCCTAAAATTACAATCATAATATTGATTGAGATATTCCCAGTTGCTGGTTCCCGTTGAACCGAAAGTACCATTGAAAATCCAATTATGAGCAACCCTAAAAAAATTGCCAGAGCCCTTCTCTCTTCAACCCATTTTTCATAGTACATTTTTTATCACCGAATTTGAATTCGATCTCCTCGACACGGAATATAATATCAATATGAATTTTAGAATATAAAAAAATATCTACATTCGGATATAATTTCTTTGAAATCATGGAAATAGGGCATGCGCCAGTGCAATAGGGAGGATGAAAATCATAATCATTCTACCTTTACCAAAATCTCCTCGGAGGTGCGCTTTATCCTCTTCACAACCTCATCGAGTTGGTTCCTCTTCCAGGAATTCCATTTCAGACTCACGTTGACTGTGACATTATCTCCGAAAGATGCACTTGCGGGAGCGTAAATGGTTGCCGTCACAGTCTTTGTTTCGTTTTCACCTACGAGAAATAGAACATCATCTTCATCAGTGATGTTGTAAATCTTTGTCTCCTCTTCATCAGAGTAGAACAAAATGACGTTCCATCCTTCATCTATTTCTGTCTGATTCATGGTTGCGTTTAAGAGCACTTCGTTCTCCTCTGATCCAATGTTCCTAAACGACACATTGAATTCAACATAACCACCAGGGGAAATCGCCGTTTCATGCAGTTCGGCACTCAGTTCAAATCCATAATCCGGTAAAGGTGCAGTTTGAAAGGGTGCTGGATGAAAGCTCACAGCAAATATGATCAAAGCCAAAACTCCCACCATGACCCTTCTCCTATCCAGTTTTGTAACATCATTTAGAGGCGGAGGATGGCTCAATCCGCCACCTAGAACCATGACTATTACGATGAGCAACACATATCCAAAATAGTTGAATACGAATCCCATAAAGATCATCAGAATTACAGTTGCCATGCCTATATACCTCGTCTTCTCCCCAAATAGCGCGCGAACTATATGACCTCCATCCAGTTGGCCTGCTGGAAGTAGATTCAGGGCAGTAACCAGTATACCCACCCATCCTGCAAAAAAAGTCGGATGTGCCAGAAGATCGGATTCTATCGGAAAAGCACTGCTCAGTCCCATTAGAAGTATCGGGTTGTACAACAACAGTCCACCTGGTTCGGAAGATGTCGCAGATACACCGTAGGAGTTCGTGAGGACGAGGCCGATTATGGTGACAGGGATGGCGACAAGAAGCCCTCCTATAGGGCCTGCTGCGCCGATGTCCATGAGGGCTTTTTTATTTGGTATGGGCTCCCTCATGCTGATTACGGCACCTAATGTGCCCAAGGGCGGTATCATTGGTATAAAGAAAGGCAGTGATGCGGCAACTCCGTGCTTCTTTGCCATGAGGTAATGGGATGTCTCATGGGTGCCCAAAATTAACAAAAGAGGCAGTGAAAAGAATACGGCTCCAAAAAACAGGTTGTAGGGGCTGAATAGGCTGGCCAGAACGTCTATGTCTGCAGTGGTCTGACCGGCGCGTATGGTATCGTACGAGACCCAAAGGCTAGAGCCGGCTATTGTTGTGGTGATAATGGTTATGATAAGAAGGATAAGATTAACCCTTGTCCCTCTGTATTTAACCTTTGGCTTTCTGGTCACATAAAGAATATGCTCCCCTCCCTCATAGGTCAGCACAGGAATGTAATCGGGCTTAAGAAGACCCCTGAGAAGCTCGAAATTCTCCTCCAAAGTTACCTCATTTACCCTGCAGTGGAATGCAACGGCATCCAGTCCCACTCTTACCTCATAGACCGAAAAAAACCTGCCGATCTTTCTTTTGAGGTCCTCTATCTCCCTCTGCAACCTCATCTCGTCCTCGGGTGTTGGCAGGGGAATCTGACCTGGAGTCTGTTGCGGAGGGGAAGGAGCAGGGGTATCATAGCCAGGTGGCCAAGGTATTTTTCTATCTTGCTCAGTCATTATACATACGATAAAGATGGGAGGGGTAAATAAGGGTTTTGAATAAATTCTTGAGGACTGTTAACATCATTGTGTCAAATTATGGATTACTATGATAATACTCACATCTCTCTGCACCCTTCACCATTCCCCCTCCGCCCACCCTAAAAATATAAACTAAGGATGAGGAGGTGTATCTATTTCCCCTCCATCCATGCCATCTCCTCCCACCCTAATAATTTGCCATGGAAAGATAGCGAAATGGAGTAACAATATCCCCCTTCACACCACAAAATATATATGATAAGTGAACGCATTATCGACATGTTACGCTGGAGCCCTGGCGATAGTCAAGGAGGATTCGATTTGGCCTATCTTTCAAAACTAGTTGGCAGAGAGGAAGAACTAAGAACCCTGATGGATGGATTGGAAAGCGCGAATAATAGCCAAGGTAAAGTAATTTTTATTGAAGGTGAGGCAGGCATCGGCAAGACCAGGCTCGTCATGGAAATGAGTGAGAACATTGGCGACAAAGAAGTGATAATTCTCAAAGGCAACTGCCTGTACAGGGAGGAAACGGATCCATATCTTCCATTCGTCGGTGCGCTTGAGGATTTCTTGGGGGATAAGGAAGGATCAGGTGCTGAATTATTAGAAGATTTATCCTTAGAAGAAGATACCCTGAAGAATCTGCCCTTGGGTCTGATACCCTTCGGGGAATCTGAGGAAAAGTTACCACCAGAGAGCAAGGAGAGTTTCTGGGAGACTGACCCTCAGAAGGGGCAGTATGTTGTTTTTGAAACCATGTCCCAATTCATAATCAAGATCTCCAAGAAGAATCCCATGCTGCTTTTCATAGACGATCTTCAATGGGCAGATAGTGCCTCATTGCATCTTCTGCATTATCTTGCCAGGGTCATAAAGGACGAGAGGGTCATGATATGCGGCGCCTACAGACAGGAGGACCTAGAGATGAGGGAGGGAGAGGTGATCCCCTTGCTGGAAACCCTGAGAAGGATGGGGAGGGAGAACCTCTTTGAGACCATCTCTCTTAAGAGGTTATCAAAGAACGACATAAGGGAAATGCTCTCTTCCCTAATCGGTGTATCCAAAGTTCCAGAAGATTTTGTGGAATTGATCCAAGACGAGACAAAAGGCAATCCATTTTTCATTGAGGGGGTCGTAAAATCCCTTCTTGATGAAGGCATCATAAAACCTGAGGAAGGGACCTGGAAAACCACAATTGAGATATCAAGAATCTCCGTTCCAAACACGATAAAGGATATAATTTTGAGGAGGATTGACAGGTTAAATAAGGATGAGAGGGAGGTCGTAAAATACGCCTCCATAATAGGTGAGAACTTCACGTTAAAGCTTCTTAGGAATGTCATGGACATCCCGGAAGATAAGTTGATCAAGATTTTAGACGATCTGATCAGGGCAAAACTCATATTCGAGGATTTCAAGGGTAGGGAGGAGAGATACACTTTCTCCCACCCTAAAATTTATGAAGTGGTAATCGAGGAAATGTCCCTAAGCCAGACGCAATTATTACACAGGAAAGTCGGAAATGTCTTGGAGGAGATGTTTTTGGAGGATATTCGCCCGATTTTATACGACCTTGCTTATCACTTCAACCAGGGAAATGAGCCCGAAAAAACCGTTTATTACGGAATCGAGGCCGGGGAAAGGGCTCTTCGGTCATATGCAACAGATAAGGCCTTTGATTTCTATAACATGGCTTTAGAATCGCTTAGGAAATTGGACAGTCGAATTGCCAAAACCCTGCATTATCAGGAGAAAGAGATGGAAATACTTTCCCGATTAGGTGAAATATCCGGAACCATAGGAGAATGGGATGATGGACTGGATTATTATCAGCAACTCATAAAGATGGGTGAGGAGAGGGATGATAAAAAAAGGTTGACAGAGGCCTTTATAAATATCGGGCTTATCCAGCTGAGGCGGGGAGACTGGGACAACGCCGTAAGAAACTTGAATAAGGCCGATGAAATTAGCGATAGGATAGGCGATGCAAAGAGCATGTCCAAGGTTCATTATCATCTAGGTGTGGTTTACGAACGTAAGGGTGAATACAGCAATGCCCTGAAAAATTACGGCAAAACAATGAGCAAATCTGTGGACATTGGGGAGAGCAGGATTATTGGTAAGGCATACACTGGAATGGGTCGGGTGTACGCCCAACAAGGCAAATACAACGAATCTATTGAAGCATTGGAGGAAGCGGTCTCGATTTTCGAGAGGGAAGGGGAATTGGAGGAGCTGGCAAATACATACCAGAACCTGGGGGCCACCTATTACTTCATAGATCTTAATAAATCCATTGAGAGTCATAATAAGGCCATTGAGCTGGCTGAAAAAACCGGATATATTCGTATAAAGGCATATTCTCTATCCAATGTTGCTGAGGTTCTCATCAAGAAAAATCAGCTGGAGAAGGCAGCAGGTTATCTCTCAAATGCCATAGATATCTTCGAAAAAATCGACGAGAAGATTGGAATGAGCTTTTCCCTGACACATATGGCCTATTTGCACAGGATACAAAAGGACTGGGAAAAATCCGAGGAATACGTCCAAAAGAGCATTGATATCTGCACATTTTACGATATTCCCTATCATCTTGGTGATGCTATTTATGAGCATGCTCTTCTTCACAAGGATAAGGGCGAAAGAAAAAAGGCGGAGGAAAAATTGAAAGGGTCCCTAAATATCTTTAAAAGACTGGATAATGAAGAGATGGTATTAAAAATAAAGGAGGAGTTGGCTGCCCTTCTCCCCCCTGCAAAGAAATAGTTTTTTATCCTGTTCATTTGAACAGGATGATTATGCCATCAGACCAGCCAGGTCCAAGAGTTTCCTGGGTTCCTTTGCATTCTTTCAGTGTCCATGTCATAGTTTTATCCGGTGGTGTGGTTGTAAATGCGGGGTCCACGATAACGACTCCTTTTGGATAATCCGACCTTTTTATTGTATATGCTCCTGGCGACTTTGGCTCAACAGGTAAAAGAACTGCTGTACCCCCCTCGGGGACAACATCTGCATCGCCACGTCTAGGC
This sequence comes from Thermoplasmata archaeon, assembly GCA_020351895.1. The sequence goes on along the minus strand of CP070672.1, from coordinate 1,915,627 downwards.
CAATCTTGATGCGGTTTTGCATCTGCTTTCGGCATTTTCTTATCCCCCCTTTTATTTTTATATAAAGTAATAATCTAGGTTATTTATATCTTTTTGGTTAATTTGGTAAATTCATACAAAAAAACCATAGGATCTCTTATTCTGGCCAAATAACAAAGATTTAAGTCTTTAGCTTCTTCTTTATTTCCGCAACCGCCTTCTTCAATCCCTCACCTGAGCCGCTACCAGCCTGGGCGAACTCCGGTTTTCCTCCACCTCCACCACCGAGGAGCTTGCCAGCATCTTTTGCGAGGTCAGCGCAATTAAGGTCCATATCCTTGCTTCTGGCTATTATGATCTTTGCCCCCTCATAATCACATCCTAAGATCGCAATGGTTTTTTCCATATCGTAAACTTTCCTGCCCATGGCTATAAGTTCCTCGAAGATGATTTTATCTGCCGCTTCCTCAATCTGGGATAAAACTTTCACATCCCCCATAATTTCTGCATTTTCTAAAAGCACATCAATGGGTGATGTAGCACCTTGTTTTCGGAGTTTTTCAATCTGTTTCTTCTGGGATTTCCATTCCTCGAAGAACCTTTTTACGGTTTTTGGCAGCTGCTCGGGAAAGACCCTGAGGGTCTCGCTTGATTCCCGAAGCAATGCATGATGTTTTTGTACATGCTTTACAGAGGCAATACCTGCAGCGAAGATGATCCTCTCAACACCGTCCTGAATACGCTCAGTTTTTAGAATCTTAATCATTCCCTCTTCGTTGGTCTGTCTTAAATGTGTGCCTGCACAGGCCTCGACATCAAAATCCCCTATCCTAACGACCCTTATCTTCTTACCAACAGGCACTCCTCCCTGATAGAGCCTGAATCCGTATTGCCTTTCAGCCTCACCTCTGTCCATCCAGACCTTTTCGATGGGTATATTTTTCAGAATGGTTTCATTGGCAATGAGTTCTATCTTCTCTATGTCTTCCTCACTTATCTTCTCGTAATGTGATATGTCCAGTCTTGATTGATCCACGCCTTTTTGGGCACCAGACTGCCAAACATGGCCTCCAAGGACCATACGTGCAGAGCCCAGGATGATATGCGTCCCTGACTGATGTCTCGTTAAGGCCATCCTCCTGTCCCAATCCACTGTGCAATGGACCATCTCACCTTTGGGTATGATACCATCTATAGTGTGCACCACGACATCCTGATGTCTTTGGACATCCACGACCTTCACCGTCTTCTCAGAGGTGGTAATCGTGCCTAAATCGCAGGGCTGCCCACCCCCCTCTGGATAGAATACTGTTGCGTCAAGCACGACTTCATTTTCATCTGAATGCAAAACAACTGCATCACATTCCTTTAAATTCGATGGTTCGTAGTACAGAAATTTTGTGGGGGGGAGATCGTATGTTTTCGTTGTCTTCACCCTTCCAGTTTCGGGAGATTGATGACGAGATGCGATTATTGAATTGAAGGCATCTGGAACCTGCAGATCCAATCCCAGGTCCCTGGCCAAAGTTTGAACAACTCTGGGATGGATACCGTGTGTATCGTAAAATTCGATTAGGGTCTCCAAAGGAATATCTTTTTTCTGACCAGTCTTATCAAGGAACGTTTTTACCAACCTATTTCCTTTGGTGGTCGTATCATGGTATCTTTCGGTCTCCAAATCAAGCATCTTGTCGATGACATCGTTTAAGTCCGTGTTCAGGATATTATCGAATGTTTTTATCTGTCTCAGTACCAAATCGCTTAGGGAATAATCAAGGTTTAGGACCTCGAGAAAACGCAGGGTCCTTCTGATTATTAGTCTTGCCAGATATCCTGCTTTTGTGTTGGACGGGACTATGCCATCACTGAGCATGTATGCAAGGGTCCTTGTATGATCAACAACGGCGTAAACCTTCTCAATGGGTGCCATCATCTCGTTGAGCTCTGATACCGTGATCTTATGGCCCTTTTCATCCAGCCTTCTTACACATTCCTTTCGAAGATCCTGGAGCTTCGTGTGGGTCCTTATATCCATTATCCCTGCAAGCTTTGCATGTTCCGCAAGTATACTTTTGAATCTCTCATCCTCAAGCTCATGGGATAAACCAGAGGCTTCAAAGAGCTCCTTTGTGAGTTCGGGATAGATTGCATCGTATATGGTTGGTGTGGCGCATGAGGACCATACGAATCGCTCAAGTCCGTACCCTGTATCCACGATTCTGAGCTCATTGAGAGAGTACATTTCGGATTCGATCTCTATTTTACCTGTATCATCCCTTTTCAGGTTCATAAAAACCAAGGTGGCCAGCTCCAGTCCACCTACCTGCACCTCCAATGACGGGCCGGCATTTCCCCCTCCAAACCAGGGTTTTTCCTTGTATATGATGCCTTTCTCATTTACATTAAAAATCTCTGTCAAAAGCTCATGGCACAATCTTACAGTTTTGTCCTTCCAATAGATTTCCTTTTCATCTGAATTGAAGGCATGGTGGGCCATCATTTCGAAACTGGAAAGATGCTTCCCTGTCTTTCCCACAGAATCCAAATCCATCATCCTTATGCAGGGCTGGGACATGACCAAGGGATTATGTGGTGGGGGAATCAGACCCGAGGTTACGAAGGGTTGAAACGCGTAAATGGAGGCATTTGTCAAAAAAACATCGCTGCGCCACCTGGCAATGACAGGATAGCGTTCGAATCTTGCATGGCCTCTTTCCTCGAAAAACTTGATGTAAAGTTCACGGACCTCGTCGAGACTGTAGGCCCTGTTCATGGGACTTTCGCCTATGAAGGTGTACTCTACGCATGGCGTGTCCCCGCAAATTGCGTTTTCGGCATCCTGGGTCCAAAAGCCAGTGTTGCAGCTTTTACATATGTTTCTGACATAACCTTTTTCCTTGAAAAACTCAAGTTCATATTCCTCTTCAAACATATATTCCGCAATAGAAAAGGATGTTTATATAGGTTGTTCTAAGATAGTCCTTATGATTTTAATCAAGTATTTATCAACGAAAAGAATAATAGATGTCTTTTTCATGTGAATCCAAAATTATTTACCTTTACAAATCCTTTCAAAGCATGATGTTACGGCTTAGGGAGGAGGGCATAGCAGGCTTTTTCGAGGACATACCTGTTTTGATAGTGGTGATAATAGCAGCAGGAATATTTCTCTTTAGCCTGGTGCATGCCTACGTTCTGTATTTGGAGCAAATCGACAACCAGAGGATGTACGAAGATGCAAAAGAGCTTTTAAAGGCAATAAGGAGCTATGGTGACCTTACCGTAGACTCGGAGGAAGGAGTCTTTGAGGGTGATAAGCTAGTTTCCTTGACAAATGAAGCATTGCAGGAGGATTTCAATGTTAGTGTACTTGGATTTCACTACCAGATATCAATAATAGACACAAGCGACTACCAATGCAGTACAAATTACACATTGAGCTTTAAGACCTCGAATCCTCCTGCCAGGGGAAATAGATACTCTGTCATGACTTCTGTCCTGATAAATGTTGATGAGACCTACCATGCTGCACAGTTGATTATAACAATTTGGAGCTGAAAAATTGAAGAAAATATTGGACAATGAAAATGGCCAGTCCGCGCTTTTCGATGCTATCATTTTTCTAATTATTATGATAATAGCCTCAAGCCTGATATATATTTATTCTGGCCAGTTCTCCAAGGATGTGGAATTGACCGAAAGGGAGGATATGCAATCCTATAACAGGGAGACGGCAGAGGTTGTTTTGGGTGCCACATTAAATTCAACTTGGTATGAGGATATTGAGGGTGAAATAATCAAAAAGCCACCAGGGGACACGACTGTATTATACTTGCTTTTGGAGGAGCTGTACCTCATGGATGATGGTGTTCCGAAATACAACTTCGTTTTAGGATATGAGCAGGACATAAAGATACTTATAATAAATCTTGTGACTCCAGTTCATCACTTTGCACTCTCTGGGCATTTCACAAACGAGAGCAAGAATGAAGACTATAATATATTCATATCAGACATGGTACCAGATTATGAATCCAAAGAGGAGGCCATACTCGATAATACAGATTATGGTGAATTGATGCCAAGAAGTAATCTGGCCAGCACCCATTATACCCTTCCAATGATCGGAAAAGATGGAGAAGCGCAAATCACTTTCTCGCTTTGGCGCTAGAGGGAAATATTGGGATTATCAGGGAAACTTTTTTTATTGTGGAAGTATATTAGGGATGGGATGCCCAAGTGAGGGATTAGGATGGTCAAGGCAATAGATTTGATAGGAAGTAATAGTCAGCTTCAGAACCATTGGGTTAGGAGATTTGGTGCAGCGATTATCGATGGATTTATTATGCTAGTAATTATGATAATCATTACGGCAATAATGTCTATCGCAGCCCTAGTGATTCCCTTGGTGGGATTTTTATCATCGTTACTTTGGAGTGTAATCTGGTTCTTGTACAGTGCATTTTTAGAAGGATTCATGGGATCAACATTGGGCAAACGATTTCTCAACCTCAATGTGGTCTCAATAGAAGGTCCTATGGATATAGTAAAGGCCGTTATAAGGAACCTATCAAAATTATTTTTGTTAATTATTTTTCTCGATTGGCTAGTAGGTTTCCTAACGGACGGGGACCCGAGGCAGCGTCTTTTGGATAGATTCGCAGGCACAACAGTGGTAAGAACAGATATACAGGAAATTTACCAGGGCGCTTTTCAGCCTCCAACCGGACCTTTACCAGCACCTTACTCCCCTGGTCAATCGCCTCAATATCCCGCCCAACAACCTTATCCTGGTGCAGCACCCCAACCAGGTCCCCAGCCTTATCAGGCCACACAACAACAGTATCCACCATCTCAAGCACAGGACACCACCTCTGCCTCTGCGGTTACGCAAGAGGGAAAGGTGGAGTCAGATATAGGTGAAGCAAAGAGCGAGTTCACAAGGGATGAACTTGTGAATCTGAGAAAAGACGAACTCATGAAGATATGCAGGGAGAGAAACTTGAAGATATCAGGCACGAAGAGAGATTTAATCGACAGGATTCTAGGTGAAGAGATAAAATATTGATTTTCCATCTATTGCTTTTGGCTTTTTAACTCGTTTATTTTCTTCTGCAATCGTTCCAGCTCTGAGGCCCTGAGATAGGTGGCCTCATTGGTATAATTGCCATCCTTAAACTCGCATATATGGATGACCCATACACCAGTTTCCGAAAGCTCTCCTTCGAGCCATGCATGCTCGATTTCCGGTCTGCCCTCGCAGGGAATCTTGGCCTCGTATTTCACGTTTAAGATTTCGTTCATAGCTATCCCTCGTATTGAGTAAATGAACGATAACTTGGTATTAAATAGTTATTATGAGATTATCTCGGAATTCAATCGTTTTTACCCACCCGCCCTCCCCCTCTTCCACCATAACATTTCATTCTTTCAGATTACGATATATCATCTCATATAATGATCCCCACCCTCCTCCCCCTCCTCCTCCCTCATTTATATCTCCACCACGATTCCTCCTCTTCTATCCCATACACTTACTATACCGAGTAAAAACCGATAGAAATCCTCACAAAACACAAATACATCTTTCCCAATACAAGGTGGGATAAAATGGAGATACACCAGATTGGCGGAACTTTCTACGATTCCAACATATACCTAATTAAGGCTAAGAGACCCATGGTCATAGACACGGGAACAGGTTCACATCACAACGAGGTTGTAAAGAATCTTAAGAAAGTCTTAAATCCAAAGGATGTCGAAACCATCATTCTCACCCACAGACACTTCGATCATACTGGGGGTGCCGAGGGATTACAATCAGAACTGGATGCCGATCTTTTGGTTCACGAAACCGCCGCCGATCCTTTGAGACAGGGAGATGATGTCACAACCGCAGCAAGGGCTTTCGGTAAGTCCTTCCCAAAATTGGATGTTAAGGCATTAAAAGAGGGTGATGTCCTCGATCTCGGGGATCTGACACTCCAGGTACTGCATACACCCGGACACAGTATATGCAGCATTGCCTTGTATCATGAAGAGAGCAAGACCATCTTTTCAGGTGATACCGTGTATACAGATGGAGGAATCGGAAGATGGGACCTTCCCACAGGTAACTATGAACAGCTTGTGGCCAGCATACGAAGATTGACTGAAATGGAGGTAAAAACCCTTTACCCTGGGCATGGGCCGTCTTCTATCGATGAGGGCTTTCGGCACATTGCTCTTGGTCTGAAATCTGCATTGATGTGGGGATGAGGGGTGAGAAGGACGAAGATAATACACTGTGAATCTGAAAAGAATGATTGCTCATCAAAATGCCAAAGGGAAGAGGAATATATTGGCGAGATTAAGGAAGTATTTGAAAGGGGAAAGCTCTCGGTTTATCCCACTGAAACATTGTACGCCCTGGGTGCTGATCCCTTCAATGAAAGGGCAATAGATTTGGTTTATAAAGTCAAGAAAAGACCGAAAAATATGCCTATCTCCATCGCAGTGGCAGATTTTGCAATGATGAAAAGCGTGGCAGAGGTGAATGAACTCGCCCAAAGAATCTGCCAGCACCTTCTCCCGGGACCTGTCACTCTTCTTCTCAAAAAAAAGGATAATGTTCCAGATAAATTGACGTTTGGCAGCCATAAGATCGGAATCAGGGTACCAAAACACCAAGCAGCTTTGAGGATAATCCAAACCTTGGGGCCTATAACAGCCACCAGTGCCAATCTCCACGGACATCCAGATCCAAAAAACCTCAAAATAGCGTTCGACCAGCTAGGAGATCATGTCGATCTTTATCTTGACTGCGGTCAGTGTGAGTACCAAAGTCCCTCGACAATTGTGGATGTTTCAGGTTCCTCCGTAAAGATTATACGAAATGGAGTTATTCCCAACGAAGAGCTTCTTGCTCTAGCTTCCAAATAAACGGAGATAGACAGGACCTAAATCTCAGGAGATTTAAAATATGGACGAAGAGGCCTTAAAAAAGTACAGAAAAGCAGGAAAAATCGCCAAAATGGCCAGGGATTACGGGGCTTCACGGGTTAGGGAGGGCTATTTACTTCTGGATTTTGCAGAAGATGTGGAGGACTTCATACGCAGGCAGGGCGGTGAGCCCGCTTTTCCTATAAATCTCGCTTTGAATGATGCTGCGGCTCATTTCACACCCTCACACGATGAGAAGGCGAAGTTCATCAGGGGAGATGTGGTTAAGATAGATGTGGGAGTGCATGTTGATGGCTATGTGGGTGATACCGCCACAACAATCGAGGTGGGTACGCATAATTGGAACGATTTGATACGCTCCACAAACGAGGCATTGGATGCGGCTGTGTCCCTGATGAAACCGAATACGAGACTGGATGATGTGGGCGCTGCCATACAAAGGATCATAGAAGCCTACGGTTTCGTTCCTGTGGAAAATCTTACTGGCCACAGCATGGAGCGTTACAAACTCCATGCAGGTCTGAGCGTACCAAATGTAATGGGTGATGGCTCTGGTTCTGTCAAGCTCGGTGACGTGATAGCCATTGAGCCCTTTGCCACCGACGGTGCTGGAAGGGTGGATGGAAAGAAAAGCGGAAACATATATCGATTGATCAAACCAAGAGAGATTGGAGGAAAAGACCTCAGGGCCCTAATTTCGCATATAAGTGAGAACTATTCAACCCTACCGTTCTCAGAGAGATGGTGCCATAGGTTCGATAGAAAGGCAAAGCAGCACCTCCGTAAATTACTGAAGGCAGGTATTATATACTCATATCCGATTCTACGGGATGTGGGTGAGGGTACTGTGGCACAATCCGAGTATACTGTCTTAATAACCGAAAATGGCTGTGAGATTCTAACCTAAGATATGTCTACCAATGCCTAAAAATCAGCGTCTTTTATAGATTACGATGACCATCACGATTATGACAACGAACAACAGGATGGGTACCAAAAGGGTTATAATAGGCTCATACCAGAACGATTTTATCTTGATATGAGTTTCAATAAATATTGTATCGCTCTCTGCCGGTTCCACGGAAATCGTGATGTCAACGGTTTTATCACCTTCAGCATCTTCAGGGACTGTGAGCACCATTGTAATTTCTTCGTCCTGTTGTGGATCAAGATTCTCTTCCCATGTACTGGATGCGTTATCAAAGAACAGATCCCAATCACTTGGTCTATCCACATGAATTGAGACCTTCTCTTGTGTGTTGCCACTGTTTTTAATTCTTATGGTGAACTCCACATCTTCACCTGGCTCAGCCTCGGTATTAAGCTCAGGTTGAAAGGGTGAAGGATCTATGAGCTCTATCTCGAAGATTTCGTTTATGAGGCAATAGACCGTTTTCTCGTCGTTTCTTGTCAGTGGGGAATCGTCCCTTTCGACCCTTACAGTTATGGAGTAATTTCCAGACAGAATCTCCATTGTTGGCTTCACCCATAGAGTGATCACCTGTTGGGCGTTCTGGGCGAGGTTGGAATATTTTTGCTCAGGTACATAGGAGTTCTGCGAAAAGGAGATGTCTTCTGTATCCCAGCCCTCGCTTAAATCGGGCCCTGTATATGACGCTGTAAAATTATTTGATGAGGTGCCTGTGTTCGTTAACTGGAAAAGGTATGAAACCTGATCCTCAGGATCAACCTCTAAAACACCATCGCTAATCAGTTCCAGTTTCATGCCTGAGGTCTTTTTCGTGATCGTGGTTAACCTATCCGAGGCAATTGGATCATCACCTTGGTCTTGGCTGCCCTGGGATGTTCCAATAATGTCAATATTTACAGTTTCATCACCGCCCTCGCTGGATGCCTTTACAGTCAATGTTAAATCCGTGGAATGACCCGATACCAAATACACATAATATCTTCCAACAGAGGACTTAAGATCATCTCCCTCCAAAGTCGTTTGCCATCCCGAGGGTCCAGTACCGAAATCGATCCAAATGGAATCGTCGGCTCCACCTGTATTTGAGACCGAGAAGTCATAGGTCACCTCACCCCCGATCTCCACTGTTTTTTGCTTTGGTAGGTTTGTTCCATCAGAGAATCTCAGATCGACATTGTATTTGAGAACCACCTTTGTAATGGTGGTTAAAATGGAATCCAGGGATGTATCACCTGTTGGTGTGGCTGTTACTGATATGGTGGCCTTATCATCGAGGGGATTGTTCTTTGAGTCGACAACCAATTTTACGCCTTTTGAGTCGTCGGGGTCTATGTTCAATATAGTCCCTGTATCTAGGTTTTCAACTGTAAGATTTTCACCCTCGAACCACCAGTCCCACTCATCAGGGCCAGAAGTCGTGAGGGAAACACCTGTTGGAAAACCTCCTATATTCCAAACATTGATATGATATTTTGTTTCATTGTTTTGAACCACATTTCTTTTGGCTTTGGCCAAGTCAGTCTGATAGCTTCCTTCTCCCCCAACCTGTGATGGGGATGTTAATAGCACCCCATAATCAGACATGTTGAAGGCTGTTGTCACTGTGAATTCGTTATTCTGTTGATCGAAAATATGGGCGGTTGCGATATATTCACCACTGGTTTGATTTGCGGGGTACAACCAAGTGTAACTGTATTCCATTCTATTTCTACTCCAGCCCGCATTATATGTTTGGTTCAGACCAGGGCCCTCAATCTGGACTTCAGCACGACTGATGTATTTCTTATCGAATTTGCCAAAAACATCTGTGACCACCCCCATGACCTCAACCTTTTTTCGCTCTTCAGGAAAGTTGATGTCATTGGGATAGAATAGCTTCAAGGGGTCGCTGAAGAAATTGTATGTACCTGCAGTGATATCGATTACCGGTGTGCACCAAAGGCGGAGACTGGAGGATCTTCCAAGTGAATCGTAATGTAAGCGCCCAGCTGATATTCCAAAATTTATTTCAATTATTATCTGATGATTGACGTCGAATGTGTAATTATGATCCCAGGCAGGTTCGAAAGGAACAGGAATAGGGACAACGGTTGGGACAGAATGATCAAAGGGGCTGGTGATGCTACCATAGCTACCTGAGCCAACAAGGGTGGTATCATCATTATCAAATACACTTATATCAACCCAGCCTTGACCACTTATCATCAGTTCAGCCACCATCCCTGCCTCACCCAAGGAATCTTCCACGAGAAGATCATTTATCAGGGGATCTTGCAAGGTAAAGGTAATAAGACCAGCTCCTTCTGTGGCAGGAATGAATCCAATGTCACTCGTGTTCATTGTATTACCCGAGCGATGAAAATACAGTCTTACATTTGTTGGTATCCCTTCAGGTATCGCTCTCGTTCCATGATCCTCGATGGAAACTTGATTTCCATCCTCAGTAAGAGAAGCATCCTGCATCAAGGGAGCATCTACATTGAACAGAATTCCCATCCCAATTGGGCCTAACATGAGCAAAACGATGATTAGACCATAGACTTCTCTCATAATCTTACCTCAGTTTGGGTAACTGTATTTAATCCATTATATAGGTTTCGATGGGGGCTAGCGCACATATATGCCCATACAGCGTTAAAAGAAGTACGGGGATATTTAAATGTTCGTTGGTAATCACCATTCTTAATCCAACTTAACATTCTGATTGGCTTCATTGCTACACCTCATTTATTTTGTTTTCATGAGTATTATTGATCCGCTTTACCACTTTCGAATTTACATAACAATGGGTTTTTCTGCCTCTTTTTTTCATTTGTAGCAATTGTTTACCATGAAGAACCTTCACGTGATAATTGATCACACCTTTACTCATTCCAAGTAATTTCGCGATCTCTTTTTGACTTATTCCTGGACTATCCGCGATTTTAACCAACAGAATTCTTTGCATTTCGCTGATTTCACTGCCGTTATCATGAGGAATTCTCATACCAGCAGGGTAAAATCGCTTGAACATGCCGTCCTGTTTGGACTGTATGATCTCAGCTTTCTCCAATACCTTCAGATGGTGCGCAAGGGTTCCGTTATTCAAGCCTAAAGCCCGTTTTATGGAATTGTAGTTATCTCCCGGATTTGCAATAATGTAACCACGAATCATTCCTCTGATCTCATTGTCAAGAACTTCCTCTTTCTTGATTCTCGTGTAAAGAGGTAGAATTATTGAGAGTAATGCTAACTTTCCAACCTCAGTACTTCCGATAAGACATCCGATTCCTGCTATGCTGACGAATCCTACTATCAATAAAATAAGGGAGGTAGTTAGAAGGGAAGAGTCCGATTGTCCTTTTTTCATTATTATGAATTCGATTTCCTCCCCTGTCATACCATTCCTTAGGTCAATGGATAAATCAATTTTACCGTCACTCCCCTTATCGATGCCCATTGTGACAGCTTTGGCATCAGTTGTTAAGTCTTCCCAATTGTTTATAAAATAATGGTGTTTGTCTATACTACTGATATTTACGTTTGTTAGTGTAAAGGCTCCCTTCCATAAAACTCCCTCTACTTCAAGCCTAAGCGAGTATTCTTTTTCCATCTTTTCTGTGTAGATGATTAATGTGTTACCCTCTTCGTCAAGCTCCAGTGTATCTACTCCACCCTCGCTGCTAAAGCTAATTATCTTGGTAAGGATCTTGTTGGGAATGATGATATATAGATCATAAGCTTCCTCGGTATCGGCAATATTATAGGTTATTTTTAAGTCGTTGGGAAGGTAATAGACTTCTCCAGATTTTAAAGAGTAGGCTAAATATACACCTTCGATCTCGAATTTATATGAATCGTCTATATAGCCGGAAGTTTTTCCCTGACTATCGATCAATCTCAGGTGACTTCTATTATCTAAAAAAACCGCTCTTTGGTCGGTTGAATAAAGATATTCTAGGGTTAGTTCATTCCTCAATTGGAATTCTAAAACCTCTTTATCCGGGATTTCAAACAAAGAAACATCGGTCATCTCTGAATTTTTTATACCATTGTCAGATTCCACCGTAAGGTTCACTCTGTAAATACCGTTTTCACTGTAAGTATGCACTACATTTGCGCTTTCACCAAGATTACTGTCGCCGAAATCCCAGAAATACTTTACTATTTTACTGTCAATATCTATTGATGCTGTAGCGTCAAAAACAATCAGCCCCATGGCCTTAAAAAAATCGCTCATCTGCAGGTTTTCGGTCAGCTCAGTTCCTAACTCAGAATCAAAACTAAGATGTTTCGTGAATGCAAATCCTCCTCGCTCCATAGTTACTGAAACTGGATTTTCGCCAATATTTCCTGAGTATTTGAGTACTGCTTCATAGGATCGACTGAGGTTCATACTTAAATGAACTTCCTGCTCATCGAAATTCCCACTCTCTCTCTCGATAATTATCTCATTTATCAGAGATTCATCCTCTTCAATTTCAAGTGTGACAGAATTTCCGATTTGCCCCCCTACTCTTAATGTTATGTTGATATAGTCTGCCCCATAATGCCATTTAATAACCGGTTCCGGTGGATCGTCCACATTAATGACTATAACCGTAAGCATCTCACTATCTACACCACCCTTTCCATCACTTACGGAGATGTTAACCATATATTCTCCAACATCATCATTTGTTGGAGTGAAGGAGATTTGACCGGACTCGGGATCTATATCAAAAAGCGGGGTGTCATCTGAAAAAATCACCTGATCATCATCTGACGCACTTATTAGGTACGTATTGACCTCGTCCTCTGTTGCAGTTAAATCCCCGATAGGGTCCAGAATTGGTGAAAAGTTCTTTCCCCAAATAAGAAGGGTATTGTTCGTATCATTCGGAGAACCTGATACCATCATTTCCGCTTCCGGATCAATTGAAAGGGCAACTATCTGGGAATTCTCGGATAGATTGGTGGTCTTTACAACCTCCCATGCCGTTGTTTCCCAGACTTTTATCCCCCTAATCACACTCACTGCCACATAAGAGTCATCACTGCTCCAAGATACCTTCATTGGGCTTTCCGCATCAAGGTTTTGGGATGTAATCCATGAAGAGGCATCCCAGATTTTCACCTCGTTTTCCCCTGAACTTGATGCCAATTTTGAATCGTCAGGACTCCATGCAATAGATTCTATGTTCTGATCCCCAGCGGTAGCGTCAAAGGATTGTAAGTTTGTCCAAGTCGAGGTTTCCCATACACTTATTGTTCCATCACTTGAACAGGCAGCTAATTTGTCTCCGTTATAGCTCCATTGGAGGTCTTTCACTCCATCAGGCATCCCCAAAGTTTGGACTGAATTCCATGTTGTGGTATCCCAGATTTTTATATTTCCTGAATTATCACCGGTGGAAAGCTGGGTCTCATCAGGTTTCCAATTGACACCTAACACGGTATCAACGTGTTCGGAAAGGTTTTGGATGAGGGTCCAAGTCATACTGTTCCATATCTCGATTGGGCCATTTCCATGGCTAATAGCGAGTTTGAAGGTGTTTCTGCTCCAGGAAATCCCCCTAACAGGTGCAGAATGATAAAGAGTTTTTATATTACTCCAAGTTCCTGTACCCCAGATCCTAGTTGTATTATCCAAGGAACCCGAAGCAATCCATTGTCCATTCGAACTCCATGCAAGTGCAGTTACATCGTCAGAATGACCTAGAAGCTCTCTCTCAACGTAGAAATTCAACACAGGCTCAGCATCTTCCGCATTAACTTCATTTGGGACATTACAGAAGGTGATTGCAAGTAGTGTAACAGAGATAGAAATTACGAAAAATGGGCTATTCATTCTTGTCACATTATTGCCAGGCGTGGATCTCATCAAATTATAGTATGTCAAAACTCTTATATATACAGATTTGTGCACTTTTTGAACTATTATTTAAAAATATAGGTATGTGGCTTGTAAAAGTTTTAAAACTCCCAACCTATTGTTCATTATTTCAATTTTCTTCTTCGATAAAAGGCCCACATCATTAGAACGACAAGAATAATGATAGCTGCCATTATCAGGAAAATCCACCAATATTCCTCAAAAAACGATTTCTTCTCGTGTTCATCATAGATTAATGGATCTGTGCCTTTCTCTACCTCATCTTTATCATTTACTCCATCCCTATCAGTATCTGGATCGTTTGGGTCGGTTCCATAGATATATTCCTCATCATAATCTGTAAGGCCATCGTCGTCGCTATCCACCCCAGAGACATTTGCCCATATCGTATGGATTGCCGAGTTACCGGAAGGGTCCATGACACTAAGGAGGACAGAATAATTACCAATTATCTCAAACTTGAAGGAGGGGCTGATACCGTAAAGTGCGACCGTCTCATTATTGTAGCCGAAGCTCCAAGTGTAATTATCTATTTTATCACCATCTGAGGAAGCACTTCCGTCGAAGGTTACAGTCGCACCCTGTAGGATTGTCAGATTTACACCTGCATTTGCTATGGGTGATATCGTATCTTTTACAACGAAGCTCCCTTCCGAAGAGTTCCAATTTTCACTATTATCCTTGGCCCAAATCTTATATTCATATATGCCTAATCTAGAATATCTTCTATTATACCAATAATCATCCATTGAGTCTACATTACTCATGGTAATATTTTCAAGTTCTGTATTATCTGGATTCAATATTTGTACCCAAACTCCTTCAACTTTGACATTATCTGTCACAACAGAGGTGATGTTCACTTTTTCCCCGATTTCCTGAGGTGATGGGGCTTCATGATGCATGATTCTTGGAGGAGTTTTATCATGAATTATGAATTGGGATAAAGTAGATTGTGTGGAGTTCCAATTCAAAGATGTATCATTGGCCCATATTACGAAGGTATAGGTTCCAAGTATCGAGTATGTGGAATTGTGATAATATTTACCAGTTATGGAATCGGGTGTTATTGTGTAGTTACCTAGGATTTCACCCTCTGGATCCGTGATGTTCACCCAACCACCATAGAGTTGGTAGTTATCTTCCAAAAAAACTGTGATGTTCATATAACCACCGATTTCCTGTGGAGAGGGGAAAGCCAAGACCTCTGAAATTGAGGGGGGAGTTTCATCAACAATAATGAACTGGCCAGCTGATGAATTCCAATTGTTGGCAGAGTCGTTAACCCAAATGGTGAATGTGTAAGTTCCGAGAGTTGAAAAATTAGAATAAAAGTAATAATTGTCGCCAGATCCATAGTAAATCATGGAAAGGTTACCAATTGTGTCTCCACCTGGATCCGTGATGTTTACCCATACACCATGGATCTGAAAATCATCGAGAACCACTGCGGAGATATTCACATTATTGTATATCTCCTGCTCTATTGGTGTTGCGGAAACTTCAGAAATAATGGGATTTAAATCATCCACGATAACCGTGGTTACCGTGGTCAAAATAGAAACCTCAGTAGGATCTTGAAAGCAGGAGGCAGATACAGCGATTGTTGCCTTACTTCCTGGAGGGTTCTCCATTGAGTCGACAGTTAGTTTTATGCCTTTTTTATCACCTGGTGCAATGTTTGTTATTTCTCCGGTTTTTTGGAACTCATAGGTCAGGTTCTCCCCCTCAAACCGCCAATCCCATCCAGACGGGCCGGATGTTGTTAGATTTATACCTGTCGCAAGATTCCCGATATTCCTCACATTGATATGATATGTTGTAATATCATTTAGAACAATATTTCTTTTTGCAATGGCCAAATCTGTCTGATAGCTTCCCTCACCCCCCACCTGAGATGGCGAAGTCAGTAGGACACCGTAATCGGTGATATTGAAGGTGTTTGAAACTGTGAATTCATTGTTCTGTTCATCATAAATATGGGTTGTTATGGTATATTCTCCACTTTGGGTCCCAAATGGATAGAACCAGGTGTTATTGTAATGGGAGGTCTGGGGGTCCCAAGATGCATTTTCTGTGAAATCCAATCCTCCTGGGCCTTGGATCTGGACTTGAACGAGTTTAATATATTTCCCGTCCCACTTGCCAAATACATCTGTAACTTTGCCATTCACCCGAACCTGTTTTCTATCATCTGGGAAATCTATATTCCGAGGATAGAACAATCCTGATGGCTCATTGTGAAAGTTGAATGTGTCAACAGCTATATCTGTTATTGGTGTGCAGTAAAGGCGTAGGCTGGAACGACGATCAGGATAGTCATAATGCAGGGTGCCAGTACCTAATTCGAAATCAAATTCAACAACAACATGATTTCCTTGACCGAATGTATAATTATGCGCAACACCAGAAATAGGTATACCGATTTCCACATATGTTGGGATTGAAGGGTTATAGTTGAAAGGCCCGTGAGTTTCCGACCCAACCAAAGATCCACCCACCTGGTTGTCGTATACGTTCACGGTAAGGAGAGTATCTGAACCTGTGAGATATATCTGGGCTTTCAAACCGTAATCGCCCATTGGTTCTTCAACTAAAAAATCGTTGATTAAGGGGTCCTGCAAAGTGAAGCTGATATCAGACGCGATATAAGGAAGAAAATTATTACCAGAGCTTGTGTTCATGGAATTACCACTCTCGTGAAAATATAGGTTTAAAAAAGTAGGCACCTCAGCAGGAGGGCTTCTTGTACCATGAAATTTCCGATAGTTACCCTTAAAATCTGCATCAACTGAATCTTCTTCAACTAGCGGAACATCGAAATCGAAGGTCAATACAAGTCCCAGCGACATCCACAACAGTGCAATAACAACGAAACCGAATATCTTTTTCATGGTACTGACCCACATACACAAAGTGTTTTTATCCCGTTATATATCTTTCGATGGTCGGATATAAAATGGAGTGCGGCTGCCGGGATTCGCCCCAAGCGAGGAAAGGCAAATTGTAGGAGTTTATATATCTGCTTTCCTCTAAGGTTTGAATCTCTTAAGATAATAATATAATAATTATAAAATACTGAATGCGGCTGCCGGGATTCGAACCCGGGCTAGAAGCTTGGGAAGCTTCGGTCCTAACCAGGCTGGACTACAGCCGCGCTTTTTCGAAACTGATTATACAGTATGCATTACGATTCTTTAATTTTTTTTATGGAAAAAGGGGTGCCCTTTGATAAATCCCCTCACTTTCACACAACCTATGCCCCATCCTTCCACACCAAAAAATAAAGTAAACGAAAAAATCAATCTGTGGCCCCTTATGTGACCTGAGAAAGCTGTTCTAGTAGTATCAGAAGACCCCTTGCGAAACTACAGGCCTTCTCTAAGGATTTATCGGCCACTATTAAAAAGCCCTTGCAAAGGGCCGTTATTTTTGTTAATATCTCCTCGTATAATTCCTTGTCTATAACAGATGTTTCTCCCATAGAATTGTCCTCTGATATTCCACTGGTAGTATATTCCAGCCTGGTTATATATAGATTTTTCGAAATTTATATATAATAGCATGATAAAATACCCCTGTATCGAAATTGTGTTCTTGGTAATTTATTAGATAAGATACCTATCATTTTTGTTTCAGTGAAATGACATGATTTTGAGATGTTAATTCATAAAATGCATAAGGAATACAAGAATCAAGATAATTGAGAGTAAATTACTTTCTTCCTCCAAAAGCCAAAACAATCACCAGATATGTCAATATTATCAATATTCATATATAGAAATTGTCCAATAACTTTTATATAACAATAACGGTATGACTTATTAGTTCGGAAAAACAATAATCCAAATCGATTTCGGGATTGGAAATAATTCTGCTGCTGAGCTCGCGAGAAGATGGCCATGAATAAAGCCACGAAGCGTAAAATATGCCTTATAGGCGAAGGCGGTGTTGGAAAAACCAGCCTTATTAAGAGGTTTGTATTCGATCAATTTGCAGATGACTATCTCATAACTATCGGCACGAAGGTTACGAAAAAAGATCTTATGATAAAGGACCCAAAAACCAAGGAAGATCGCAATGTTACCATGCTGATTTGGGACATCATGGGTCAAAAGGGATTCAGGGAAATTCTGAGAGATGCGTATTTCTACGGAGCACAGGGAGCAATCGCAGTTTGTGACGTTACAAGAAGGGACACACTTTCTGATCTTGAAGGATGGATTAACTCTCTCTATGAAACCTCAAAAAGCGTACCCTTGGTTTTTATAGGGAACAAGGTCGACCTGGCGAACGAGGCAGAGCTGTCATTCAAAGATGTTCGTGAATTTGCATTGAAATATGAGGACCCAACCGTTTTCCTTTCAAGCGCAAAGACAGGTGTAAATGTGAATCTAGCTTTTAGGACTCTAGCAGAGAAAATTGAGAAGAGAAATATCGAGACTAAATCAAAAGATCAAGGGTAGGAATGATCCCTTGATCGCGCCTTTGAACCTTTATATCGAAGGAAATTATGCAATTTTATGAAGACAATTCCACCTATTCCCATAAAAACACGACTTCTTCTCTTATTGTTTCGGGCTTTGGGCCTATCCAAACCGAGATGATACATCTTATTACCTTCCACATCATTGTATATCAATGTCTCTAAAATGTTTGCCCCTAATATAACGGCTCCCCAAATGATAATGATTACCTGTCCCGAAGTAAGGGTGAACAATGTGGGATCCAATGTGATACTAATGCTAGACATAGTGAAAATCTCGGAACGAAGCGGATAAAAAAAAGGCATGGTGCCAGAAATTCCATCTTGGAACATATGTCCAAGGAACATCACTGAAAGAAGCAGACAGGCCCTTTGTCCCCTGCTGGATTTATTCTCACTTTCGTACAGATAAAATACCAGAAAGAGAATTGAGGGCAGCATAATAAAAACAAAGAAATTGTGAAGGACCTTTATACCATTTTCTTTATACATGGGAAGTAGGTGGTCTAAATCTATGCATGTTGCAGCAAAGGCCAATAAAAATATCAGGAGGTATTTCCTGTTTTTATTTTCGAGATGAAGTCCTACTCCTAATCCAGCGACCATTGATAGTAAGAAATGTACTATGGGCTGCATACCTTTACTCCAAAATAAGTTACACTCCCGAGATATATATGAGTAGTCATCCGCAAATCGAAACTGACAATCAGACTTGAATATCATCCAAGAGAACTGTTCTTGTTGACTTTGGATCTAGCCTATAATATGTTTCAATACGTAGTTTATAGTGTACAATATAAATATTGATGTATTATGTATGTCTATTGTAAATCTATTGTAAATTATGAAAAAAGTAAATGAATTGTTAAGAAAAAATTAATGAATTGATGTGAAAGAACATCTAGGAAAAACAAGGCAGGAACATTATAATTTGTTAGGCACTTTCGAATCTTTATAGAAATTAATTTCCTTCAATTGAAACAGATTTTAAATCAAAAGGTCTAACCATTCCAGTGATAATTGAAATCGTTATTATCAAAAATGATAATAATGCAGAAACAAATAAAATATGTCTCTGTTCATTCTTTGCCCGTTCTCTATCGTAATCAGAGGAATTGTTGCGATTAAGGCAAAAGTAGGTGATCGATTATGAATGGTGTAGAAGTTCATGGAAAATTACCAGAAGAAATCATCAGTTTTCTGCAGAACGAAGGTGGTCATTCCTTGATCGTTAAGGGAAGTGCCGGAACAGGAAAAACCACATTTTCTCTGCAACTTATTGAGGAATTAAAGGGTTTACAGAACAGCTACTACCTCTCAACCAGGGTTTCTGACGAATCTTTGTACCTCCAATTCCCGTGGTTGAAAAAGAAGATAGAAGATAGCCAGGCCAAGGTGGCAGAGAGGGTTCAGAAACTCAATGTGGACAGGACAGAGCTTCGTAAATTGGAGGGACAGATAGAACTGGGTGAGGCAGATGAGTTGGGAAGCCCTTTCCATGGAGAGATTGATGAAGAAGGCATAATCCTGGATTTGGGTTCTTATTTACCTGAGGTTGATGTTATATATGATACCATTGAAGAAGCTCTCCCTAATAAGACCTTGGTGGTTATTGACAGCATAGACGCTCTCAGTGAGAGATATGGCATACCAGCACCTAAGCTCATCAACACCTTTCAGAAGGATTTGGTGGAGAGCACGAAGGCTAATGTCATTTATGTCCTGGAAAGTTCAAAGGAATCTACAATGGACTATCTTGGTGATGGAGTAATATCCATGTTTCATAGCAGTGATAATAACGGAAGAAGGATCAGGATGATGGATATTCAGAAGTTGAGGGGTTGCGAAATTCCCCATTCTAAGTACCTCTACACTCTATTGGGAGGAAGATTGAGAGTTTTTGGCCCTCAGAGGTTCAATGGCAAGAGCATTTTTGGTCAATGGCAGCCGATACCTGATCCAAATGACTACATGGTTTCCACAGGTTGTAAGGAGCTTGACGAGTTGCTTGGAGGAGGACTTAGAAAAGGCAGTATGAACATGATTGAAATTGGCGATAGTATACAAACAGAGCATGCCGACATCATAGAGTACTCAATGGTTTGTAACTTCGCCTCCAAAAACCGTGGAGTGGTGTGGATACCTGCAAAAAATGCAACTAGTAAAACCGTGAAGGAGTCACTTGGTCCTCAACTCAAGGATTATGCATTGGAGGATAATGTCCGGGTTTACGAGAAGTATGGAGAGGGGGGTGTCAATGGATTATATCATCAAATAGAAGGGAAGGATGTGAGCCAGGATTTGGAATGGAGAACAGCCAAATATGACCTATCAAAATCCGAATCACCGGTGCT
This sequence comes from Thermoplasmata archaeon, assembly GCA_020351895.1. The sequence continues at coordinate 1,895,081 of CP070672.1, read as the reverse complement.
GCTTCTCGCTGGATTCGACACCATGGAGTCCATATATCCCACCCATAATCTTGTGGAAGACCTTTCAGATGTTCTTACCTTCATAAGGCGCATGGGTGATATATTCGTTGGTATCACAACCCCATCCACAGCCTCCACCCAAAGGCTTGCAGATCTAACCAGGACCCATATTAAATTGGAGAATATTGGGGGTACCACAGTGGTTTATTGCGAAAAACCCCATACTGAGCTTTATGCCCTTGAGGTGGCCACAAACAATGGGTACCAAATGGCAAAGCTGTCACCGATTTTATGATGTATCAATGGTTTTTCGTGGGAAATTATAATCAAGGTTCTTTTAGGTTGATCCATATTTAGATTTTCATTTTTCCCCCCCCCGTTACCCCACACACACACCAAAAAAATTAAATTTTTTGTAAATAAATTATTTTT
>CP070672.1:1890716-1894549 GCA_020351895.1 Thermoplasmata archaeon | reverse complement strand
GAATAATGACGGAATTATTATTACTTCACCGAATAACAACATCACTGACAACAATATCAGCTCGAACATCAATGTAGGCATATCTCTGGGCGTTTCATCAAATAACAAAATATATCATAACAATTTTATAAATAATACAATCCAAGCCGAGGATGGTACAGGTAACGGTAACCAATGGGACAATGGCTATCCCTCAGGTGGAAATTATTGGAGCAATCATTTACCAATCATTGATAATTTTAAAGGACCCCTACAAGACATTCCAGGTCCAGATGGAATACATGATTTCCCCTATGAGATAGATACCGATTCTGCAGATAGATATCCTTTGGCAATGCCGGACGGATGGAGGGCCCGAACAGGCTCGGATTCAGATCTCGTTTTTGGGGACCCGACTATTAAACCTCAATATCCAGATGCCTTTAAAGACGTTGACATTTCCATATCGATAATAGATGATGGGGATGTGTTGAATGCCCAACTCTTTTACAGCTATGATAATACCAGTTGGGATATGTTAGATATGGATTTGTCAGATCCACCCAATGCAACTGCTACAATCCCTGCCCCCATGTATCCAACCTTGGTTTATTTCTATATCAATGCAACAGATAACGAAGGGAACTTCAATGAAACCTCAACCTATTCTTATCTCGCTGGTTCTGAGCTCGTTTTGACCTCAGAGAATATAAGTTTCTTTTCGGATCCAACAGAAGATGGCTCCATGGTCTCGATCAATGCAAATATATTCAATGAGGGCGGATCCTTGAATGGCATCGAGGTGATGTTCTTTCTTGGCGATCCAGATCTTGACAACAATAGAGAAATTGACATTGATACAATTGAGATAGGAATAGATATAATCGATATAGGAGATTTTTCAAGCATCCTTGCATCAACTGAATGGATCCCGCCTGACATTGGTGTTTACGAAATTTACGTCTGGGTGGACCCTATCAACGCCATAGAAGAAATCGATGAATGGAACAATCTGGCTGGTAATACACTTTCTGTTTTCAATTGGGTAGATACATTTGATGACATGTCAAGGACCGAATCCATAGAGGAGATTTCGTACATAAATGGGGATGCATTAATTTACAAGGGCCAGGATCATGACTTCGATGATTCAGAAGAAGGATTTACTAAAAATGACGATTACGAATTCAGCGAAGTTTTTTGGGATTCTGCTAAAAAAAATGTCTACGTTAATTCGGACAGGCAGGATGTTGAAGACGAGATATTCTCGAAGGATTTGCCGATCTTATTTAAAACCGATTTCCCAAGTTGGACACTGTCTGCCAGGTGGTGCACTAGCCAACAGGGAAATTGGCAAGCTGCGTTTCCCATCTTCATAACAGACCATCCCACAACAGATATAGAGGGTCAGCCAAATACAATTTTCTTTCATTATAGCAGCCAGGATGGGAATCTTGGGCAAGATCCTTGGTATCATCTACGATATCGAGGCAGCGACGGGTTATATTATATTGACGACCTATTCATTGGAACAGCCAATACAGAGTACTTATTCAGTATCTCATATGATGCAAATAACAAAATTTTATTCATGGGAATTTATGATACATACGGTTTAGAATTGTACAATGTTTCATATAATATTGGTTTGAGCCCTGGTGATGATTTTATATTAGGTAAGATAGGTGTGGCCTCTGATGGACAAGGCGATAGCAGCGAACCAACCACCAAGGCTTGGACTGACGATATCAACCTATCTGTTGTAGGTGATATGGGAAACATCAAGTCGATTCCCATTGATCTTCAACCTGACAAAAGGTGGTCCGCTCTTTACATAGATAGGACCGAACCTGAAAACACCTTCATCAATGTATCTATACTTGACATTGTAACAGACCTTCCCGTTCCTGGATTTTCAAACTTGACAGAAGATATAATCGACATCTCACCACTGGACCCCTTATTGTATCCATCGATAATACTGGTTGGTAAATTTATATGTAGCGAGACCATTTCCCCGATCCTCCATTATTGGGCAATTGACTGGGATACCACAATACTTGCCAATGCAGGTGCGGATGGATACATCGATGAAGGAATACCGTTTCAGTTTAATGGATCAGGCTCCAGTGCCATGGGAGGGATCGTAAACTATGCTTGGGATATCGATGCAAGTGACGGTGTTGACTGGCAAAGCCCCGATTACTCGGGCTCAACACTCTGGGACCCTTGGCATACCTATCAAATCCCTGGCATATATACGGTGACCCTTAATGTCACAGATAGCAATGGATATTGGGATTTAGACACCATGATTTTATTTGTTAGAGATATCACAAAACCTGTGGTGGATGCAGGTGAAGATGCTACAATAAACAAAGGAACACCGCATACATTCGATGCCTCATCCTCATATGATCCCGAGGGTGGAACAATTGTTTACTACAATTGGAGCTTTGGGGATGGCTCCTTTGCCAATGGCTCGAATCCGACACCTGAGCATTTATATAGCGCATCCGGTGTCTATATCGTTACTTTGAATATTACCGATGAGAGGGGAGGAAACTGGAATGAAACAACAATTACGATAAATGTGAGGGGTATGACTCCTCCAGGTATAGTCCAACCCATTTCCGATATTGAGCTAAAAGAGGACGATCCACCCTATATCCTGAATTTGCAGGCATCAGCAATAGATTATGAGGATCTTCCCCAGGATTTAAACTGGACCATTACAGGCATAAATTCAACCTTGTATACCGTCAGTGGTCAAGAATCGAGCAAGTTGATAATAACACCGAATTCAAATGTGTATGGAAACGATCTCGTAACCTTATGGGTTCATGATTCCGATGATCTTTCAGACTCACAGCCTTTATGGATCAATATAACTCCTGTGAATGATAAACCGTTCTTCTCACCACTACCTCCAGATCTTACTGTAACAATGGATGTTCCATATACATTCGACTATACTCCCTATATATCCGATATCGACAATGAAATCAATGAACTTGAAATATCCACCAACGACTATGTATATACGTCTATCTCCAACCATAAGGTTATGTATCAATATCCTTCATCCATGGTGAACGAACATGTCTTTATTGTCCTAACAGTAAGTGATGGTATAGATAACACCTCCGAATTCATCCGCATTTTTATCTCAGATGACAATGTTCCCGCCCTACAAAAAGAATTGCCAGACGTCACTTTATATGAACGTGAAATAAAGTATGGCGTATTTGATCTTGATGAATACTTCTATGATCCTGACGGTGATGCTATTTATTACTCCTATGGTTATACCCATATAAGCATCACAATCAATGAAGACCACACAGTTGATTTTAATGCCGAAAGCAGCTGGTACGGGGAGGAAACAGTCACATTCCGTGCTCACGATCCCGATTTCGCAATAGTGGAGGACACAATATTGGTGACCGTTCTCCCTGTAAATGATCCCCCTTCAATATCGAATGTACCTGACCTTGTTGTACATTACAATGCCTCGTATTCCTTTGATCTATCACCGTATATAACTGATGAGGATAACAGCCATGCAGAGCTCAGTCTACTTTTCATGGAATTTTCTGATGGAACATGGGTGGTATCAGATTATATCAATGTTTCCGAAGAAAATAATCTGAAGATGGTGATCACCTATCCCCCTCAATTCCTCAACATGACATTCCAGGTCAGGATAATTGTGTCGGATGGTGTAGATTTTGAATCGGACACCATTAACATCGAAGTGTCAAATGACTGGCCTCCAGTGCTTTTAATGGAGATTCCAAATGTGGTATTTTATGAGGATGATTACATATACGATTATTTCAATGTCAATAACT
>CP070672.1:1878854-1890616 GCA_020351895.1 Thermoplasmata archaeon | reverse complement strand
TTCGCCTCAAGATAACCGGCCATAGTAGATTTTACGTCAAAAGTGACTTCCCAAACCTCGTCTATCAAGATTCTGCTTACATTCCATTCCAAGATTGTGTATCCTGATTCGTTCACATAGATATGATCAGGTTCAATGGAAAAACTCCCTGGGACATAATCAATCCAGGGAGGCAGGACATCCCGTATCATGGGATCGGAATCCGTAATATCCAAATCACGCCCTGCCGTCTTGTCGATTATGGTTGCTATGATCTGGTAAATGCCCCTTAAATCCTCGGCAGTCTCAGCATAATAATATTCCGCACCAGTAATATTGGCAATTTCTCTTAAAACAGTTTCACCTCCACCTCCCAGCCCTATTGTGTATATATAGGTGTAATTCTCCCTGGCCCAATAGGCCACTGTTTCCGGAGACAAATTTCCGTTCCAACCACCATCTGTTAAAAGGATTATGACATGGCTGTGGTCGGCATCTCCATTTGCGTTGAGCTCCTGTAATGCCTCAAGCAATGCCTCACCCATGTAAGTTAAATCCCCTGGCCCCGGTATGGATTCTATGTCGTTTATGAGCTTATTGTAATTGCTAGTCAATGAACTCATGAGAACGACATCGGTGTCAAAATACACCACTGCACCGCTGTCAGGATTGCTCATGTTCTCCACATACTCTATCATGGCCTGTTTTGCCAAATCTATATCGCCGGGAAGCATGCTGCTTGATCTGTCAATTACGAACACCACATCCTGTGGCATTAGAGTTTCAATACCAAAACCGCTTCCTGAGACATTGAGCGTTATTGTGGCCAACTCGCCATATCCCGTGCCATTGATGTTTATCTGGGATGGTATTATGGATTTACCAGGTATCAGATAGGGGTAAAACCTTGTTTGTAAAATTGCGTAATTTGAGATTGAAGGATCGAAATCTGCCATGACTGTTATTGTTGCATCACCGTAATCACCCACAATCCCAGATGATGGAATCGTGACCTTTATGGAGATGTCTACCTCCGAGCTTGCGTTTATGAAGATATCAGGATTACCATCCCCATCGGAATCTCCAATCTTGGTCCCCAAGTAATCGGAATATATTTCCACAATCCAACCCGGCAGGGATTGGTTCAATATGTCAAACAGTGCTCCCGTACTCATACTGTTGTTAATTGTCAAGTTGTACCAGACCTCATCACTGGGATCACCGTATTCGAATTGAAATTTAGGATAAACTTTCACAAGGGGTATCGTTGCTCCCTGATCGAATACCCATCCTGCCGCCTCTGAGGTCACATTATTAAAACCCTGATATGAGCCAAAACCATCAGGAACTCTTGTCATGGTTTTGTTCACCTGATGAGGCGTATTCCAACCCACCATATCCAGTAATGCACCATTATTATCGTAAAGATAGACATTATCAGCAGAGTTGGACACGTTCCCGTTATTAAAAAGCCATGGAGCATCATTTCTGAATACTAGATAATAGGGATCGTCAGGATCCAGGACATGGCTGCCTGAAATGTACTCAATATTATCCGTGACTATGGCAAAGCCATCCAGGTCAACTGAGGAATCACCGATATACATCAGCTCTATGAATCCGTATTCTGGCAGCGCAGGATTGAACATGACCTCATTTAACACAACCTCTGGGGCCGTATTAATTGGATTTTGCTCATTATTCTGTGCACCGAATGTCATACCCTGTAGGCTGTGAATCCAATCTGTCATGAATACCCTTGAAATCGAACCGATAGTTGGATTGTTTATGGGATCAGGCGCAACACCTTCCTGTCCAAATGCAACCTCATCGCATTTTAAACCAGATGATATGTTATAGAGCCCAATGGTATCTCCCTCGGTTCCATCAAAAGCGTCCCCTCCGGCTAGAGTCCAAACACTGTATCCTTTGCCTGGTATGGGATTGACATCCCAAAATCCCCCTGACCAGTGCGAAATCCCGCCATCCACAGAGAGCCCGATGTTCGTCAAATCTTGAGTAACATTGGCTGTGGTGTGTATCTCCACCCTGGGTGTCCCCTCGTCTGCGATTTCTGTTATTATTAATGTCCTGGGAAGATAGAACTGCCTGGCGTTTTCGATTTTAGTGAGAAGATCGGCATATGATGAACCCACAGCCATAATCAAGGGTCTTGTTATGCTCTCATCAGCCGAAATATTAAGACCGTTATTTGAAACCTCATCATCTGTCCAGCCAATAATACAGCCAAGGTCATTGAAAAAGCCAGATACATGAGGAGACGCCACAGAAGCACTGTAAATATCCCCATCCCAGGCCAGATCATTTATGGATCCATCCCAGTACATGTTAATTGGAGCCCCAGAATCCGCAGAGGCGAAGCCAAAGTAAGTGGCACTTCCTGAATCTTTGATGTAGTAGACCTTATGTGTTGAATTCCAATAGGCCTTATCATCCGCGTTGTCACCATCAATGCAGGCGTGAAATTTAAGGCCGAATCTCACCTTCGTAAGATTCGTATCATACAGGTTCTGTACGGTCCACTGGATAATGCCCCAATCCTCTCCCTGCTTGCTCCATGCAGTTTGAAAGAGCCTGATATCGTTTGCTTGACCGTTGATATCCTCAACTTTCGTGAATGAGCCGAAACTTCTATCGATTACCCCGTTTTCCAAAAATGAAAGGGGTACATCCGATTCTGTTGTATCAAATTCCCAGTCTTCCTGGGCTGTGGGGTATTCTCCTGTTGCTATGTCACCAGTCCCTGAATGATCGTACTGAGACTGATCGAAAAAGAAGTACGTATCATCAAGCCAACCCCCGGCATCGTCGCTTTGCTGAACATTGTTGTACTTTATACAAAAAGGCAATGTGGCGTGATTGTTCACATTGAAATCCAGAGCGCCAGCGTCATGGGAGAGTTCCACGGTTTGGGCGCTGATTGTGGTGATATTAAGAAGTAACAACCCGAACATACCGCTTAGAACCATTGTTACGGTTATATACACTGATAGCAACCGTCTCATTGTATTTCCGGGTTTCATTGTTCCCCGTCCTCATATCACTTAAACAGGTTCTGTATCTTGCCTTCGGAAAGGTCCTAAGAGCGTCATTTTTGCATGGTTTCCTCATATTCTCTCAATGTGAAGTTATCTTCTTCGTGATGCCCACTACCGTCACAATAATACGGTTCATTTTATAGAATATACATTATATTAATAATTTATAGTTTTTTACCAATAGTTTAATTTGTTTAAAGTATTAATTATGTCTGGTTATTTAGTACGTATTTACATTCTTTATTCCATATAACATTAAAGCAACACCTCATTTCTTCCACTCAATTCACCTTATATGAGCAGTTTTCATCCATCAATTATAATTATCTTTAAGAGGATTCGGGGTTTGTGATATCATGGATTTTAATAGGATCGAGTACATCGACTGGTTCAGAAACTACTGGCATGACATAGATTACGATCTGGCAACAAGCGGCATACATGCAGTAACCCAGAAAGAGCTATCAATCCATATCCCTGATTTGAACCTGGGAAAGACGCTTTTTTACGGCCATCCGAGACTGGTTGAGCTGATATCAGAAATTTATGAGGTTGAGAAAGACAGGGTTCTGATCACATCTGGCTCAACACACGCCAATTACCTCTTCTGCGCGCTTTTTTTGTCTTCTGGCGATGAGGTTATTGTTGAGCATCCAGTATACACTCCCCTTCTCGATGTGGTAAGGCTATTTACCCCGAATGTCAAGCTCCTTAAGAGGACTTTTGAGGAAGGATACAAATTGAACGTGGAGCGTTTGAATGAAATGGCAAGCAAGAAAACGAAGATGATGGTATTCACCAATATACACAATCCCTCAAGCAATAAGACGGATTCTGAGACCCTCAAATCCATAGCCCAAATTGCAGAGGATAATGACATTTATGCCCTATCAGACGAAGTCTACAGGGATTTCATGATGGAGGATGCACCCCCAATTTTTTCCTCATTCACAGATTATGGTATCTCCAACTGCAGCCTCTCAAAATTCTACGGCTCCGGGGCCCTAAGAATCGGTTGGGCCATGTGTACACCTAAGCTAATAAAAAAGGCCATGCTATTGAACGATTACCTCCTGGTTACAAACTCCTGTGCGGGAGAGCTCTACGGAGCAATGGTGCTCGAAAAAAGAAACTGGTTTTTGGACAAGGTGAAGGAAACAACTTCTAGGAACCTACCAATCGTGAAGAGCTGGATGGAAAAAAGAGATGACCTTAAATGGGTGGAGCCAAAATACGGTGTAATTGCATTTCCCAGATTGAAAAAGGATATTGACACGATAGAACTCACTGAGCATCTACTCAAAAAGTACAGAACACTGATCTCTCCCGGTCAATTCTTTGGAGCCGAAAAACACATTCGTATCGGATACGGCCAAGATTCAGAAATACTGAAATCTGGCCTTGAAAATATTGGATTGGCATTGGATGAGTTAGGATAATGAAGATGAGGTAGTATGAGATTTGATGAATTGGAATGCTCTCTTAAAGATGCAAACCTAAATTCAAGTGAGGGACAGGATGAATATAGAATATCTACCAATAAAAAGTAAACGATTATTAACCAAGCAAAGTAGGCCCTCCATCTTCCGGTGCAGCCTGCACATGTCCCCTTACAATGGATGTGAATATGGTTGTCTATACTGCAGCCAATGTGTAAAAAGAGGAAAAAAAGAAAGATCCCCTTGGGTGGTCCAGGTAAGGGAGAATGCCCCAGATATCCTTAAAAAAGAACTGAAAAACCTCCAAAAACAGGTGGTGTGTGTATGGGGTTATCAACCTGTTGAAAGGGAATACAGGATGGTAAGAAAGGCCCTTGAAGTTCTTAGCAGTAGAAAATTCCCAGTCCATGTTATAACAAAATCTGATATCATATTGGATGATTTGGATCTGCTCTTACGGATCGCAGATAGGGAATGGTGCACCGTCACCTTAGTAATCAACACCCTGGATGAAGGCATAACAAAAATCTTCGAGCCAGATTCCCCTTTACCAAATGGGCGATTCGAAACACTAAATACGGTCGCTGAGGCAGGAATTTCAACAGGCATTGCTCTTTCTCCCGTAATCCCCTATATAACTGACTCAGAGGAGCAACTAGACGAGGTTATTTCACATGCGAAGGAGATGAGGGCAAATTATGTTTTGACTGGGCTTCTCAAACTTGAGGATCAGTTTCGGGCAAGGATCATAGACGACATAAAAAGACATTTTCCAGAGCTTGTCATAAAATACAGGAGGCTGTACGAAATCGGCTCCTCTCCTGATGTAAGATATTCGAGAAGGATAAAGAGCAGGATAAGGTTACTTGTTGATAAATATGAATTGGATGATAATATACCTTCTTATGACGAAAAAAGAGCCCAAAGACAGGTCAGTATAGAGAGCTTTTGAGGAATTGACACATTGATGGTTCCAAGGGGCCTTGTTTGTGTATTTTGGGAAAATAAAACACCACCGTTAATGATTTATCTTCATAGTGTTTGGGGATGGATGATGTTGGTGGCATTAAGTGGAACACCTGGGGTTGGAAAGACCACGGTAACCCAAATACTTAGAGAGAGAGGACATCGTGTCTTGGCTATAAATCAGGTTGCAGAGGAAAATAACCTCGTTGTGGGTTATGATGAAGAAAGAGAAACCAAGATAATTGATGTAGATGCACTTGATGATTTTATTGTTAAGGAATTCGAAAATGATAACATCATAATCGAGGGGCATCTCTCCCATCTGCTTTCTGTGGATCTCACAATTATCTTAAGATGCGATCCTTTTGTTCTGAAAGAGAGGTTGAAAGGCAAGGGATGGTCAGAGAAAAAAGTCAAGGAAAATATAGGAGCCGAAATTCTCGATGTAATAAAAGTCGAGGCCCTGGAAAACATGGAGAGGGTCTTTGAAGTGGATACAACATTATTACCTCCCCAGAAGGTTGCAGATTCCATAGAAGAGATACTGAATGGAAAATACAAAGAGCCCAACATCAATTGGTTAGATAAGTACGAGTATCTCCTTTTTTAAAAAAAAATATTTATCTCAGCCATGCAAAATCCGAGCCATCCATAATGGCATGCACGAGTACTATCACGACGACGGCAATTGTCAATATCAGATGCAGTCTGCGCCAATTTTCTACTCCCCAGCGCTTTTTAAGTGGCTTCTGCTGCCAGCCAATATAACCCAATATACCGAAACATATCATGGCCAAGGTCCCGGGTACCAAACCCCTAAGGGACGAGGCATGGGGGCTGTAAGGCAGCATTACTCCGTGTATCAAGGAAAATATAATCAGAATCAGCGACACCCTGCAATGCCATTTCACCCTTTTTGCGGCTCCCCCAACGATCTTTTCGGCTATTGTGGACACTGGTTTTATTAAACCGGAAAATCCAACAGAGATTAATAGGAGCAAACCGGAAAGTAACCCAAATACCCTTTCCCAAACCAATATACCGATTGATCCCTGAAAATCCTCATCCGGAGGTTCATAAACCAGTTTATCACCTATGAGCACACCAGAGGAGCCTTCAATTGTGTAATCATGGTTGTCCGAGGTTAGCGGATCGTCATTCTCTCCATGTTCGTAATGGGCCGTCCCTTTAACAGCGACATCAACTATATTTTCTCCCTTTGTTGTGGATTTGATAGGCAATACAAATGTGAATTTACCTCCGGGAGCCAAATCCTCGCCTTTAAGGTAGATTTGATCCACACCGTACTCCACATCTATTGTCAATATGAAGGATATGCTGGGAGATCCAACGAACCAGACCACTTCTATCGAATATTCGCCATAACCCCACCTACTGATCTCCCTGAGATTCAATTTAACAGCCTCGTCCGCTCCCGAATCAGCAGAGCTTTTTGAATCTCCGTTTGGACCTGTGACAGTCATATCGAGATCATTCATTCCTATAAGGCCCTCTTCCCCGTCTAAAATTACCACAGCCTCTGTGGCACCCTCCAAAACAGGAAACTTAAAGGTTGCAGTTCCACCTACTGAAACAGAGCCGCTTATTTCCTCATGATATGGCTCCCGTCCTCCCATGGCAGGTATCAAATTCGGGGCCTCCGAAAGATCGATTACAGCCTCAAGATCCCTCACCTCATGTTCCCCGTCATTTCTTACAATAACCCTGTATTCAAATTCGTAGTCCTCAGGAACTTCTCTCGGAGAATCTATGATGACCCTGAAAGCCTCGAATTCGGAATGGCATTCTTCACACTCTTGCTGTGTTTGGGAAAAAGGAGCAGAAAAGCTTCCAGGAGGTATGAGAACTACAAAGACAATCAATGCAACTGAAAGGATAAAGATATGGTTTCTCTTCATATAGCCCTAATACCACATGGATTTATTTAAATATTCTTACCAATCCAATTCCTCATTTTATAAAAGGGCCTTCAATCCCTTCAAATAAACAGAAAATTTAAAATGGTCTGGATTCAATTTACATACCGCAGGCTGGAAGAAAAGATGATGCATAAGAAAGGAATTCTGCATACAAAAAAGACAATTGTTCTGGTATTGCTTGTCATATTGAGTATACAGATTCTCAGCATATCCTCTACTGCACCTAGCAGAATAAATAAGGATGTTATAAACAGCACCCTTCAAAAGAAACTCCATAATGCAGATTTTGAAGATAACTTCGACATTATCATCCAGATGAAAAAGCCAATTGACGGACATGATCTTTCCATCTTCAAGGTTTTGGGATTTCAGACATTGCAGAGATTCAGCGCAATAAACGGCATTAGATTGATAGGCACCAAGTCCGCAATTCTATCTCTTTCAACTTATAAAGAAGTAGAATGGATGGAGTACGATTACAAGATTCAGTTCTACCAGGAGGTATCCACCACAACAATAAATGCAACAAGGGTCTGGGAGCACATGGTGCTTTCTCCCGGAGGAAATGAACTGGGCAAGATAGACGGCAGTGGGGTCACTGTTGCTGTTGTTGATACAGGAATCGATGCCACACATCCTGATTTAGATTATCATGAAAAGACCATTATGAACCTAAAATCAGATTTCGGGCTTTACGGCGACGGAATATGGCAGGACATGCCCAACACTGACAACGGATTTGGACACGGCACCCATTGTGCTGGCACAATCGCAGGAAATGGGGACGCTTCAGGGGAAGCAAGAAGGGGAGTTGCACCTGGAGCCAACCTCATTGGCCTGGGAACAGGCGATGCTCTTCTTTTCAACGTTCTTGGGGGCTTAAACTGGGTCTATGAGAACTCGCGTCCCAATGCCAATCCACACAACATAAGGGCAGTGAGCAACAGCTGGGGACCAGGGAGCGAGGAGGAAGAGTCCAATTCGGAATCTGATGCAATCATTCAAGTTACCAATAAACTGGCATACGAGAACAATGTACTCTGCGTATTTGCAGCCGGAAACGATGGCGGTGATGGAAGCGAGAGAAGAACGAGCAGGTATTCAAACAATCCCGTGGCAATTGGAGTTGCAGCCGCATGGAGGGACGGTATGGGAATGGCGGACTTCAGCTCAAGAGGGAAGAAAGGCGAGCTTGATACCTATCCCGATATCGCTGCTCCGGGAGTGAATATATGGTCTGCTGCGGCCCGAAGAACCGTGATTGGTGCGACAAACGAGCTTGAGAATGCCTACTACCTCGCCATAAGCGGAACCTCCATGGCCACACCTCATGTCTCAGGAACCGTTGCTCTGATGTTCCAGGCCGCACCGTCGCTTCGCATGTCCGAAATGCATGAGGATTATACACCTGAGGAATCCAATGAGCAGGTGAACATGACCGAGAAACAAATACACGAGGTGGAATGGATTCTAAAAGCAACAGCCAAACACATATCCCCCACACCCGATAACGCATTACCCCAGGAGAATGAAACAGGTATGTACGACAAACCCCTGGATTACATACAGGGATACGGAGTTATAGATGCCGAGAAGGCGGTTGGAGTTGCACTCACATTACAGGAGCTTAGAAAAACAAATGATGAGGCAACTGTACAGGATGCCCTTGATAGCTACTTTGGCATCATATCAGAAAAGCAGGTTAGTGAAAGAACCAACACTCTAATGACATCATGGCGAGGAGAATGGTCAAGGTACCACAACACTGAGGCGGGGATGATATTCGAAACAAACCAGACAAGGCAGATTCTTGCCCCTCAAAACGCCACGAAGATGGTGCTCGATCTGTCCTACACAGCCATCGACTCCAACAATTTCCAGGTTGTGGACCTCACATTTGCCGTGGATTACGATAGGGATGGAAATTTCGATTACACAGGTTCATTATCTCTCAATCCCAATGGGCAGAAGCACGAGGAGATGGACCTTATCTCCGGAGAGTTTTCCTCACACAGGGGAGAATATTGGCACTTCGATGTTCTGGGCCAGGGATTTGGAGGGATATGGTCCCCCATTCACAAGGAGCCCGAAGAGCTAAGGAGCGAATACGATTACACTGTTTCTTTCGCATTCGATCTAAATGAGGGGGAGACCGCGTATGTGGATCCTGGGGGAATAAATTCCGGGATAGGAAGGTTGGATTTCGGAGAGCCCATGGAATATAGCGGTGGTACATTAAACATGAACATAGGTACCTACGATTTGAACAACATCGGGCAGATAGAAGAACCTGAAAAAGAGATAATTGATCAAGACTTGGGATGGCTCATCTTTTTCATAATAGCGGTTATATCACTATTAATCCTGACTTATATATACATAACCAAGTTCAGGAACAAGAGCAAGAAAGGACCATAAGTTCTTCCCCCATTCTGTGGAATTTTTTTATTTGACTTACTCCCATAAAACTATTAATTCTAATCCCCATCCTGTTGAAATTAGGTGTGCCTCATGAGAGTCAGCTCTGTTCTGAGACAAAGTTTGCCCCTACTTATTCTCTGCGGAATAGGTGAGGTTTTCGCAGGAGCATTTCTTGGCCACAGCGCAGAAGCTCTCGATATGCTGCCAGGGTTGATAGTCCTGGTTCCGGCACTGATAGGGCTGAGAGGAAACATAAACACCACCATGGGCTCGAGACTCGGAAGTGCGGCTCACATGGGTCTGATATCGATTTCCGATTTCTGGAACGATGAGATGAAGGAGAATTTCAAGGCATCTTTGATTTTAAGTGTATCAATGTCCTTTGTTGCAGGTTTTTTGGCTGCTGGCACCACGTTTATCGTGGGAAATCCGTCGGTAGGTATCATGCTAAAAATAATTGTTATAGCAGTTTTGGCAGGGTCAATTGCAGGATTGGCTCTTGCCTTCATAACAATTGCAATAATCCTGTATGCTTTCAAAAGAGGACTGGACCCAGATAATGTCACAGGGCCTTCACTTTCGACTGTTGGAGACATGATAACCCTGGGATGTATATTCGGCATAGCTTTTCTCATTGGGGGGATTTAGATAACAGTCTACAATACAAAGAGAATCATGAATGAGAGCATGCCTCTGCTCATATTACTCATGGTTTTGGGGATAGCAGCAGGGCATATTCTCAAACAGAACGAGAACCTCCTATTAAAGGCGCCGATTTTTCTTCTCATGATTCCGGTAATCAACGGGCTTGGCGGTAATTTAGGTGCCATCCTGGGTGCGAGGCTGTCCTCTGGATTACATCTGGGAATCATAGAACCCAAACACCAGGGAAAAGAATTGCAAAAAAACATACTCAGCACAGTGCTGCTTGGGATAATTTCTTATACCACCCTCACCATTTTTATCCTCATCGTTTCCCCGTTTTTGGGGATAGGAGTAAAATCAGATGGGGTTAATATCCTCTTCAAAGCAGGTTACATCATGATAGGTACAGGATTATTGTTGATAGTCATCGTGATCTTTATCTCGGTTCTGGTGGCAAGATTTTCATTTGAGCACGGTTTTGACCCAGATAACACGGTAATTCCGGTTGTAACCACATTATGCGATGTTTTAGGGATCATTTGTCTAATGATAATGATAGGGGTGGTCGGAATATGAAAAAGCCATGGAAAAAAGAGGAATTCGAGCAAATTGAATACGAACCCACCAGTGTGAAGGAGCTTCTAACCGAAATGAAGGATGTATCTGAGCTCATAGTTGATTTGGCCTATTCTGCGGTGGTCTTCGACAGCAAGGAGATCGGAGAGGAGGTTCGGCATCTTGAATCCAAGATGGATAAACTCATGTACCAGATAAGATTGGCTTCAATGCTTGCCGCAAGATCCATTGATGAGGCGGAACAGCTGACAGGTATTCTCCAGGTGGCTTCCGCTGCTGAGACCATAGCCAATGGAGCCGGAGACATCGTAAAACTTCTTGATATCGACATAGAATCAAGACCCTTTATTCCATCGATTCTAAAAGATGCAGATGAGAAGATCAACACAATAATAATAGAACCCGCATCTTCTCTTACAGGCCAGACCCTGGGAGGCCTTAGCCTGGAATCCGAGCTCGGAGTCAGGATCATAGCTATTCGGCGGAAGAAGAAATGGATATACAATCCCGAGGATAGCATGAGCCTGAAGGCACAGGATAGGGTCATAGTAAGAGGTGTCGAAGACGGTTTTATTCGACTGAAAAGGTTGGCTTCAGGTGAGCTGTCATGGAATGAGAGAGATACTGAATTGGGCAAGGCCAAGGTTAAAACGGGGGGAAGGAAATGACCGAGGAAATAGAGGATCTGTTTTTAAAGCTGAAAGACACATCAGAGCTCATGATAGACCTGGCGTACT
>CP070672.1:1875881-1878754 GCA_020351895.1 Thermoplasmata archaeon | reverse complement strand
AGTTACATATAGTTTTATGAGAAGAGGGCAATAAGGTGTTATAATGAAGGGAGTTTCATAATGCGTCATTATGACATGGGGTTAACGTCGAGGCCACTTACCAATGATTTATAAATACAACGGGTTAATTCATGTGCGTCAGTTTGACACAGTCCGTGTTATTCTGACTTGACAGGAAGGTGACTATAGATGGGTCATCCTAAACACCATTGCGGTAAAGGAATTGCACAGGGAGAAATTGATGAAGTGGATGGGCACGGATTATTGCATGGTATGGGATTTCCTGCTTTGTTTGGATTTGATGATAATCAGGGCAACACCCGAGGCAATCAAAATCAGGATAGCGACGAACTGGGTTGTCGTCATAGTGCTGCCAAATAACATTCCTCGGTCATCTCCTCGAAAGCGCTCAAGAAACAGACGAGCTGTACTATGAAGAATCAAAAACCACAGGAAGACCTGGCCCTCAAATTTTTTCTTCGAATATAACAGCAAGAGAATCAGAAAGATGATGAGACCGCTAATTGAGGAATAGATCTGCGTTGGGTGCAATGGAACATTAAGCGGAGCTAGAGACTTTGGATGGGTAAACACTACACCCCACTTCAAATCCGTTGGTTTACCGTAACAACACCCGGCCATAAAACATCCTATCCGGCCAATGCTCTGGCCTATTACCGCGGCTGGCGCCCATATGTCACATAACGTCCACAAAGGGAGTTTGTGATGCTTTGCATACCAGACCGTAGCCAGGACTACGCCAATAATTGCTCCAGAAAAGACAAGGCCTCCCTGCCAAATCTTAAAGATTTCTACCGGCTGGTAGCGATAATAGGAGATATTCATAAAGACATACACCACCCTAGAGCCGATGATGCCTGATAGGATTACAATAAACCCCATGTCCATGACCTGCTGAGGACTGATGCCTTCGGATTTCCCAAGTCTCACAGTAACCATTATTCCAACGAAAATGCCAGTAGCCACAAATAGGCCATAAGTGTGAATTGTCAAAGGCCCTATTGAAAATAAATCTGGAAACATGGAATGAACGTGGCTCCGATTAATGCATCGAACACTTATTCATTTGATGAACGATGAAAAAAGAGGGTTATGGCCACCCCTAATGTGCCAACTGTAATTGCAGAGTCGGCCAGATTAAATGCCGGCCAGTGGTATGCGCCAAAGTAGAAGTCTAGAAAATCAATGACTTCTTTAAGTCTGATACGATCAAGGAGGTTCCCAATTGCACCTCCTAATATTAGAGAGAGGCCTACACAAGTTAGCGTGTCGCTTTCCTTGAGTCTGAGAGACCAGAACAATAATAAGGCAATGGCCCCCAGACTGACTGCAACAAGGAAATAGAAGGTAAGGCCTATGTGATGTTGGTTCATCATACCAAAGGCTATTCCCCGGTTTCGTACGTGGAACAGGTTAAAAAAGCCCTTAACAACAGTCACGGAGTCATACATCCTGAGACTGTGCACAATGGCCAGTTTTGTTATTTGATCCAGGGCTACAACTGCCAATGCAGTCCAGGCAATCAAGTGATGATGTTTTTTCAATCCCTGTATTGCTCCATTTCCTCTAAGGCTTGGAAACATCTCTTGCATATGGTGGGATGGCTGCTGTCATGTCCGACCGTTGGATCATGGACCCAGCAGCGCTCACACTTCTGTTCATAAGAAGGTGATATTTTTATTTTCATACCAGATATGGTCTCACTTTCAAGGCCATCTTCTATGGGATCGATCTCCACCATTTCTACCGATGAGACAATAAAAATGGACCTGAGCTGATCAGTCCCAAACAAAGTCAGTGTCTCCATAAGTTCAGGGGAAAGACCGAGCCGGACAGAAGCATCCAGGGAGTGCCCGATATTTTTCTCCTTCCTGGCAAGTTCCAGGGCCTTTGTGACCTCTTTTCTAACTGCTATGATGCCTTCCCAGCGTCCGGCCAGTTCCGGATCTCTATACTCATTTTTGATGGGTGTGAAGAGATCAGCATGGACACTAGGCATACGCCCTTTTCCTTTCATGTGCTGCCAGATTTCATCGGCCGTAAAAGAGAGGAGGGGCGACATCAACCTGACCAAGACCTCCAGGATTTCATTCATAGCAGTCTGAGCGGAACGCCTTATGACCGATTTCTTGGGTGATGTGTAAAGCCGATCCTTTATGATATCGAGATAAAAAGATGAGAGATCCAATACGCAGAAATTGTGGAGGCTGTGATAAACGAGATGAAATTGGAAACCCTCATACGCCTTTAAAACTTGTTCGTTTAACTCTTGAAGGCGGTTCAGGGCCCAACGGTCGAGTTCTTCCATCTGCTGATAGGGAATTGGATCACTTTCAGGGTCAAAGTCGTTTAAATTGCCTAGGAGATAACGGCATGTATTCCGGATACGTCGATAGGCCTCTGTCAACCGCTGTAATATCTCCTTTGAGAGACGAATATTATCCCTGTAGTCTTCTCCCGCCACCCATAACCGGAGTATTTCTGCGCCATAGTTCTTAATAAGATCTTCCGGTGAGATGACATTCCCTGCTGATTTGTGCATGGCCTTGCCCGATCCATCTACAACAAAGCCGTGGGTCAAGACACTTCGGTAGGGCGCCTCATCACGGGTTCCCACTGAACACAGAAGGGAGCTATGAAACCATCCGCGATGTTGATCGCTGCCCTCAAGGTAAAGATCTGAGAGGTTTTCAAGATACTCCCTATTTTCCATTACGGCGGCAAAACTGACGCCCGAATCAAACCACACGTCAAGGATGTCCGTTTCCTTTCTGAAGCTTTCTGCCCCGCATTCAGGACAACGGGTGCCGGGAGGCAATAGATTCTCTTCTGTTTCAACAAACCATATGTCT
>CP070672.1:1871151-1875781 GCA_020351895.1 Thermoplasmata archaeon | reverse complement strand
TCCTAAGGGTGTGACACCGAATATCGCAATCGGAAAAGCGAGACAAAAGTTGAAGACTTCAGAAAATATAAAGGAGAAATGATTTTCAACATTGGGGGGATATAAAATGGTAAGAAAAGAAAGAGATTCTTTGGGTGGAATGGAACTTCCAGACGATGTATATTATGGGATTCAAACCGTAAGGGCCATCATGAACTTTCCGGTAAGCGGTATCATGGAGCGAAAAGAATTTGTTGAAGCCTATGTTTTGATTAAGAAAGCAGCTGCCGTAACAAACATGGAACTCAAAATGCTTGATAAGGCAAGAGGAAATGCCATAGTGCAAGCTGCAGATGAGGTTCTTGATGGAGAATTTCGCAACCAGTTCATTGTGGATGTATTTCAGGCAGGAGCAGGAACCTCCTTTAACATGAATGTCAACGAGGTTCTGGCAAACCGAGCCCTGGAAATCCTTGGAAAGGAGAAGGGGGATTACGAATTTCTGAGTCCTAACGATCATGTAAATATGGCTCAATCCACAAATGATACTTTTCCAACGGCTTCACATATAGCATGTGTCACTGCCTCAGGTCCCCTCATAAATGCAATTGATGATTTAGCGAAAGCATTTCAAAAAAAGGGTGAGGAGTTCATGGAGGTCCCCAAATCAGGCCGCACCCATTTAATGGATGCGACACCTCTTACCCTTGGACATGAGTTTAATGCCTATTCCTCCTCTCTTTTGAATGCTAAAAGACGAATCAAACAGAGGAGAGACGACCTTTTAGAAATCCCCCTGGGCTCAACAGCAGTTGGTACAGGAGTGAATGCCCATCCTGAATACAGAGAAAAAGTTGTAAACGAAATCTCCAAACACACTTCATTTCAATTCAGACCTGCAAAAGACAGTTTCGAGGCATTGCAGAGCAGGGCCCAACTTGCTTCATTTTCAGGGTCCCTTCGGGAACTATCACTTGAACTCATCCGCATAGCAAACGATCTTAGGTTACTCGGCTCGGGCCCGACAACAGGGCTTGCAGAAATCAAATTACCTCCTGTTCAGCCGGGCTCATCCATAATGCCAGGTAAGGTAAATCCTGTTATGGCGGAATGCCTGAACATGGTGGCCTTTCATGTAATAGGAAATGATACCACAGTAGGTCTTGCGGCTCAGGCTGGACAGATTGACCTGAATGTTTTCACTCCTGTAATGATTCACAATATACTTGAGTCAATGGACATATTATCCAATTATCTTCCTGTATTCCAAAAGCGATGTGTTGAGGGAATCGAGGCTGATGAAGTTCGATGCAGGGCCTACCTCGAGAAAAATCCTTCAATGGCCACTCTTCTCAGTCCCAAAATCGGTTATCTTGCTGCTGCCGAGCTTGCAAAGGAAGCCCTTGATAAAGGTGTTTCAGTAAAGGAACTAGCTGTGGAAAAGGGCATTATCACAGAAAAGGAGGCAGATGAAATCTTTCGTTTGGATTATTTAATAAAAAGCATTTATTGATAAGGGGGAATGAAAAATGGCAAGATTCAGATGTACAGTGTGTAACTGGGTATATGATGAAGATAAGGAGGGTAAGCTATTTTCGTCCTTACCTGACTCGTACACATGCCCTGTATGTGGCTCTCCAAAATCTGCTTTTGTTCCTGAAGGAATTTCAAAAGGAAAGGAAGGAATAGAAACAAATGTAGCAGACAAGCTCGTTGAGCAGTTGGAGGCAGTTGGCGTAAAATATATCTATGGCATTCCAGGTGATTCCAATCTACCCATAATCGAATCCATTAGAAAGAGTAAAAAAATAAAATTCATTTTAACTAGACACGAAGAGACTGCTGCTTTCATGGCCTCGGCACATGGTAAGATGACTGACGAGCTGGGAGTATGTATTTCAATCGCAGGTCCCGGATGTACAAATTTAATTACAGGTCTTATGGATGCTGCAACGGACAGAAGTCCAGTGCTGGCTCTGGCGGGTCAAGTCCCAGAAATATATCTTGGAAGCGAAGCTTTTCAAGAAATCGATCAAATAGAATTATTCAAACCCTTCACTGCCTACTCTGAAACAGTGGCGAGAGTAAATCAGGCATTGAACGTGATGATGGTGGCTGTTAAATATGCGTATAAGAAACCAGGTGTATCAGTGCTGAGTACTCCAACAGATGTTCTCGTTGAGAAGCTTGATCATAAAATTCGAGTGCCCAGTAAAAGAATATTTAAAAGTAAAGTCCTTTCAAAAGAGGAGGACATTAAAAAGGGTGCAGAATTGATCAATGAATGCGACAAGGTCGTACTATTTGCGGGATGGGGAGCGAGGCACTCAGGTGAATTATTACAAGAACTTGCTGAGAAGTTGAAAGCACCCATTGCCACAACTTCAAGGGCCAAAGGAACCATCAATGAAACACACAAATATAGCCTGGGAGTTTTGGGCTCTATTGGTTCCAAACATGCCCCGCAAGCAATAAGGAATTGTGATTTGATTGTTATCATGGGATCTGGTTTCAGACAGGCAAATCTTGTCCCTGCAAATGTGAAAAAGGTGCAGATCGATATTGATCCTACAAGAATTGGAAAAACCTTTGATATCGATTTTGGCGTGGTTGGTGACGTTAAGTTAACATTGGAAAAATTATTACCTTTAATCAAAGAGAAGAAAGAGAATAAGGAATTTTTAGATGGAATCGATTCTATAAGACAAAAGCATCTAAAGGAAATCGAAGAGGATTCAAAGGATTTTTCCCAACCTATAAACCCAGGATTTGTAATACAGGCACTAAAAAGAAATGTAAAGAATGACGCAATAATCTGTTGCGATGTGGGGGATCATACC
The DNA here is from genome assembly GCA_020351895.1 of Thermoplasmata archaeon. The sequence continues at coordinate 1,872,962 of CP070672.1, read as the reverse complement.
TACTGGTTCTATAAAAGATTCATCTGTGAAGGACAGAGAACTTTCCTCTCTGCAAACATGGCGAGTATGGGCTTTGCACTTCCTGCAGCGTTATCCGCACAGCTGGACTATCCCAATAAACAGGTTATTTGTGTAACTGGAGATGGCGGTTTTGGCATGCTCATGGCTGATTTCACAACAGCGGTGAGAGAGAATCTAGCAATCAAGGTTATCGTATTCAATGATGGGAAACTCAAGAATATCAAGAAAGAGGAAGAAAGGGATGGCTATCCAGAATATGGGGTAAGCTTTCCCAATCCGAACTTTGCCAAGTTCGCCCAGACCGCAGGTGGTGAGGGATTCAGAGTTGAGGATTCTAAGAAACTTGACAACACTCTTAAAAAGGCCTTTGCCACCGACAAACCCACGATAATTGATGTAATAATTGATCCAGAAAAAATGGCAGCTGCTACTAAAAGAGTGGATTAATTCATGAAAGGTTAATAAATCTATACATATCCAGCATGGATAGTAGTCCAAGAATTCAAATATAAATATCGAAAAATTTTATTCTTATAGCCCCATCTGCCTCGCGATAACCATTCTCTGAATCTCGGATGTACCCTCTCCGATTTCCGTCAATTTTACATCCCTGAAAATTCTCTCCACAGGGTAATCTTTTGTGTAACCGTAACCACCATGGATCTGGATAGCCTTGGTTGCCGCCCTCATCCCGACCTCTGATGCGTACATCTTGGCCATTGCAGAGAGCTTGGTAACCTTCATGCCGCGATCCTTTAACCAGCCTGCATAGTATACAAGCATCCTGGCAGCCTCAACCTCCGAAGCCATATCCGCGATTTTCCATTGAATAGCCTGGAACTTCGCGATCTTCTTTCCGAACTGCTCCCTTTCCTTGGAGTATTTAATGCTTTCATCCAATGCACCCTGCGCAAGGCCCAAAGCCATTGCACCGATGGAGATCCTACCTCCATCAAGAACCTCCATTGTGTCGTAAAACGCCTTGTTCAACTGACCCAGTTGATTTTCCTTTGGAACCCTGCAATCCTCGAAGAACATCTCTGCTGTGTCGCTGGCTCTAAGACCGAGCTTGTTCTCCTTTGTTCCAGGGGAAAAACCCGGTGTGCCTTTTTCGATTATGAAGGCTGTAATTCCCCTCTGCTTCTTTGATTTGTCTGTGGAGGCCAAAATAACTGCGATATCACCTACACTCCCATGGGTTATGAAAGTCTTTGATCCATTTATTACCCACTCATCTCCATCCTGTCTAGCTGTTGTTTGGGTGGCACCTGCATCGGATCCTGCATTCGCTTCAGTAAGGCCCCAGGCACCAATCTTCTCGCCCTTTGCCAGGGGGACAAGGTATTTTTGTTTCTGCTCTTCATTACCTGCAATATAGATGTGATTGGAACATAACGAATTATGAGCAGCAACAGTTATACCGTGGGCGCCACAGATTCTGGAGACCTCCTCAACTGCTATTGCGTAACCAACATAACCTACATCTGCCCCGCCGTACTCCTTTGGGAATACAAGGCCGAGAAGGTTCAGCTCCCCCATTTTTTTAACGGTCTCCCAGGGAAAATCCTGCGTTTCATCGTACTCGGCGGCAATGGGCTTGATTTCGGTCTCTGCAAACTCCCTCACCATCTTTCGTACCATTTCCTGCTCTTTTGTCAGCTCGAAATTCATTTAGTCTCCGCCCCAGACGAATTTGGAGAAAGGATTGAGAATTTATGAATCTTTCTATGATGTGTTTGTTAATCCAAAAATCTAACCACATTTTTTTATATCAAATAACGTTCAATTTC
>CP070672.1:1867691-1871051 GCA_020351895.1 Thermoplasmata archaeon | reverse complement strand
CAATACCAGGAAGTAGATCTTAATGATTACTGCAGGTAGCGGCAAATACAGGGTATGGTTGAAGGAGGAGAATTTGGACAATGAGAGGCTCTATATCTTAGGAGGTGGAGAAAGATCACATATCGGGGGAGTGGTGATCATTGAGCCTGGAAAAAAGGCCAATGTGGTAAAACTTGAGGGACATTACGATTTTATCGTTTTGGAGCCTATTGCAGAAGAGGCATGTAAGAAGTACAATACAAAGGTTGTAGCAGTGGGTGGTGTGCATGTGGATAATGCTTCAAAAGAGGAGATAGATATACTGGTAAAGAATTGTAGGGAGTTGGTTAAATGCATTTGACTAAGGAAGAGGAAAAATTACTCGAAGGTGAGAAAGGAGAGGTTCTTGAACGGATGTTCAGACTTCTCGTAAGACTGGGAGATATATACGGTGCAGACAAGATGATTCCTGTGGGTTCTGTTCAAGTTGCAGGAGTCTCATTCAAGTCCATAGGCGATCCTGGTTTGGATTTCTTGGAGGATTTTGCGAAAAAAGGGGCCAAGGTGCAGGTACTTACGTATCTGAATCCCGCGGGGATGGATTTGGAGGATTGGGACAAACTGGGATTTCCCAAGGAATTCGCAGAAAAGCAGACAAGGATCATGAACGCTTTCAAGAAGATGGGTATTGTGATCACATCAACCTGCACACCGTATCTAGCAGGTAATCTACCCAGATTCAGGGAGCATATCGCATGGTCCGAATCCTCGGCTGTGTCCTTTGCAAATTCTGTAATCGGTGCAAGGACAAACAGAGAGGGGGGACCTTCCGCATTGGCTGCGGCACTTTGCGGTGTGACTCCAAATTACGGCCTGCATTTGGATGAAAACAGAAAGCCCACAATGGTTGTGAATGTGGAAGCAGACCTCAAATTCAACTCAAATTACGGGGCCCTGGGATACCACGTGGGAAAGCAGGTTAAAAAGGGAATACCATATTTTAAAGGCCTCTCAGATGCCAATACTGACCAACTGAAAGCATTGGGTGCCGCCATGGCAGCCTCTGGTGCTGTGGCACTTTATTATGTAGAGGATCAAACTCCCGAAGCGAACCTTCAGGATATCAAGGACCTCGAGACCGTCAATGTAGGTGAAAAGGAGCTTGAGGAAACCTATCAAAAGCTGAACACTGGTATCGTGCCAGACATAGTTATCATGGGATGCCCGCATGCCTCTTTGAGGGAGATATCCACCTTGGCAGATAAGGTTCAAGGAAAGAGCCTGAAAAAACCTGTTTGGATATGCACATCCAGGATGGTCAAGGAGGCTGCCCAGCGTATGGGCTTCAACGATACAATCGAGAAGGCAGGAGGCAAGATAGTGGCCGACACATGCTGCGTGGTATCGCCTATTGAGCAAATGGGTTATAAAACCACGGCAGTGAACTCTGGTAAGGCTGCAAACTATTTACCTGGATTCTGCAAGCAGGAGGTCGTGTTTAAAGATATTGACCAATTGATACAGGGGGCATCGAAATGAAGGGAAGGACAATTTATCCAGGTGCAGTTGAAGGAGAGGCAATTGTATCAAAAGAGCCAATAGGATTCTATGGAGGCATCGACGCAAAGACAGGGGAGGTCATCGAAAAAGGGCATGAACTTGAGGGTCAGAATGTCAAGGACAAGATTCTCGTATTCCCCATGGGAAAGGGCTCCACTGTGGGTTCGTACGTGATCTACGGCCTGAAGAAGAACGGGGTTGCACCAAAGGCTATTGTGAACAAGGAAACTGAAACCATAGTGGCAACTGGAGTAATTCTTGCTGGAATACCATGTGTGGATGGCATTGAGATAGAGCAGATCAAATCCGGTGACATGCTGAAGGTCAATGCTGATGAGGGGATAGTTGAACATGGGTAGAACCCTAATAGTCGGTATTTCAGGCAGCTCCGGTGTCGTACTTGGAATTAAATTGCTGGAATTTTTATGGAGCAAGAACTATGAAACGCATCTAATAATAACTTCCACAGCCGAGAAAATCATGGCTCATGAAACAGAATACGAAATAGCAGATGTCAGAAAACTCGCCACCAAGACATATGAGAACACAGATTTTTTCGCTCCCACTGCCTCCGGTTCTTTTAGAACCAATGGTATGGTTGTTATTCCATGCAGCATGAAGACCTTGGCTGGCATTGCCTCAGGCTACTCAGACAATCTTCTGTTGAGATCAGCGGATGTCTGTCTAAAGGAGAGGAGAAAACTGGTACTTGTTACAAGAGAAACACCGCTCAGCCTGATACATATTAAGAACATGGCAAAGGTTACAAAAGCCGGAGCTATCGTTCTACCGCCAGTGCTCTCTTTCTATTCCAAACCGAGAAAGGTTGAGGACATGGTGAATCAAGTAGTTGGAAAAGTCTTGGATGCGCTGGGGATAGAGAACGAGTTGTATGAGAGATGGGAAGGCTCTTAAGGATCTAACTCCCAAATGACCGAAACCTTTAAGTGTCAATCCGAAGGTTGCACAAAACTGTATTTATACTCTATTCTGCATATCTTTTTTTGAGGTGATTCTATGCAGAAAGCCGTGAAATGGGACTTCTTCTCCTTAAAAGGGTTGGTTGGGCTGAGTGCACTGATTTTTTTAACAATAGTATTACTTCTAATTATAACAGAAAGCTCTGAGGCTGCAACAATAACTGTAGATGATGATGGGCCAGCTGATCATTCGAAGATACAGGATGCGATAAATGCTTCCAATCCAGGGGATACAATCTTCATATACAATGGTATTTACTATGAAGAGATTTATATCAATAAAACACTAAATCTTACTGGGGAGAACACATTCGATACAAGGATTATAGGTAATGGCTCGAAATATGCCACAATAATTATTGAGAACACTAGTTATGTTAATATAAGTAGTTTAAATGCGGTAGGAGAGCCAGCATCAGGTTTTCATTATGACTTAGTATTGTTCTCTTCCTCGAATTGTACCATTGAAAATAATCAATTATGGGGTTATGACTATGGTGTTATAGAATTTTGGAACTCTTCATATAATAAATTGAATGGAAATGTGATTAATGGGAGTGCCTGGGGTTCCAATGTTTTAATAACCGCGTCTTCATCATATAATATCATAAGCGAAAATTGGATTTTTGGCAGTAGTTGGAATGCTAGTATATCTATCTATGAATATCTTCCAGGTGGAATCTGTAAATTTAATGAGATTATTTTAAACAATATATCGTTTACATATGATGGGATAGTAGTAAACTCTAACCTTAACATAATTACCCATAACGAAATATCAAGTAATAATTGTGATATACATATTGGTGGTGATTTCAACCTAATCTATTATAATAACTTT
>CP070672.1:1864016-1867591 GCA_020351895.1 Thermoplasmata archaeon | reverse complement strand
GAAACTTGCCTAATTATGGATATGTCTGCTTAAAGTAAATTGAGAACTTTCCAGGGGAAAGCGGGTTTGCTTGAGAGGATTCGAATCCAGAGGTTGGGGATTCGAGACCCCTCGCTCATCCCATTCCTTTTATTGAAATATGATTTGGTCTATAATTCCTTCAAACCATCCAGCCTCTTCCTCGCATCCTCAAGTTCAGCAATGTCAGGATCAGCGTTTTTCCAGAGTTCGAGGAATTTCTGATATTAACATACGGTCTATAATAAAACTATTTAAGATCAAATCAATCTTCAAATAGATAGAAAATATTTTAGTAAACCTGTGAGTTTGATTATTTCCAACAGATTGAAATAATCCTTCTACTTTGTTCCTACTGTGGTAATAGAATCAAGTCCTTCGAATTCCTTGCCATTAAATGTAGATCCTTTCAAATGTGCAGAGATGTCTCCACTTTGAATGCCTGTGTCTTTAGTTTTAAAATGAAAAATCATATCAATGTCTCCATCCAAATCTACATCCTCTAGTGCATGGTGAATTGGTTCAGCCTCAGTTCCTTCCGCTCCAAAGCGAACAGTTGCAGGATCAACTGTAACAGCATCAAAATTATCAGTGGTCAGTATTGAAACCGGGATTATTCCCCAATTATTTGGATTCACTGCATTAGGAAAACTCCCTGGCTTAATATCTATCAATACATTCATCGGCACTTCGGTTTCTGCACATGTTGCTTGATAACTAATGATTTCGCCTGTTTCAACAGAGCCACTATGCTCATCATAAAAGGTATCGTCTCCCATCCCCATGCCGGCAATGGAGAGGTGATATACTCCTGTTCCAACAGCTGTCAGATCTATTTCGTAGTTGCCTAATATTGGGTAAGGAATATCTATGTTCTCTGGCACCGAAGAAGGTCCCGTATAAGTAGCACGCGGGATTTCATTTACAATTCCCCCGGTGGGCGTATAGCCTATGTGTCTTCCAAGAGGATCTGTTACGTAGAGATCAACTGGAGAAGCTACAGATATGAGCATTCTGTACCACCACCGGTCAATTTCATTCGGGTTTACAGGAAAAGGTTCACCAATGCCATCTGCAGTTACGACCACACCCTGGAGTTCCTCTAAAACTATGCTTTGGCTTTCATCCGGGGTAGATACATCAGAATCGTTTTCGAGCATAATTACCTGTGTTTCGTAATCATCAGCCTCAATAAGTACATCAGTGCCTCTCACTCCACAAATTGCTTGGGGGGTTCTGATTTCAACTTGTTCCGGGGAGAGCTTTTTTAATTTCGCTTTCAAGCGGCCATAGACTTCATTTAAGGTAATATTTGTTAGTGTTGAGTTCTCGGCAACCTTGAAACTAGAATTTTGATCAAGATTTACTGTGCTTTCGCCGAACTCAATTTCTGCATAACTATTGGTAAGTGTTTGAACTTTATCTAAAATTTTGAGTTTAAAAGATTCAAAACTGGATACAGGCACATCATTCACGAATACATTTCCATTGCCAGAAACAATCTCTCCTACAATATTCCCTTCTCCCTCATATTCATACATATAGATATCTTTATAATAACCATCACGAGAATCATTCCATACTATACGGTTCCCTGATATATCTAAATCACATTGAAAATCAGGTGCAGTACATATGGGAATCTCCTTACCTGTGGACAAGTCGAACAAATAAATATCATAGTTTCCGCTTCGGTTTTCAGTCCATACAATTAAATTTCCTGACATTTTTACACTTGGATAGTAATCTTCGTGTCCAGAGCCAGTGTGGGCAGTACATACGAAAGTATGTTTTCCAGTGCTCAAGTCGTATATATATAGATCCAAGTCATAACTATATGGATCATGATAATCACCCCAAAGGATTAGGTTTCCTGAGATATCAATGCCAACTTGATCTCCAGTGGCAATACATATGGGAGTCTTTTGTCCTGTTGATAAATCATACATGAAAACGTCATACCTTAAGCTTGACATCGGGTATGTAAATTCCGACCATATGATTATATTCCCGGATATCACACCACCAACTTGGGACCTTGTAGGATCGCATGGACACACCCGTGTCTCTTTCCCAGTGGATAGATCATACATGTAAATGTCGAATAAAGGCTCATAAGGCCAGCCACGACGATGGTCGTTCCAGACAATCCGATTATCTGATATGGATGCATTCCATTGAGTAGCACCACTGGTGCATATAGGAATTTCGATCCCTGTGCTCAAATCATACATATAAATATCATAGTTCTTATCAAATACAATCTTGTCTCCATCAAAATCAATTTCCTCAATGTGGCCTGTCGCAAGAAGGGTTTCCTCACCAGTGGTTAAATCGTATAAATAAAGTGCTGAAAATCCTCTTTGGAATGCTATTAGATCTCCATATATGGAGGGTTTTAACCCTTCAGTTATGAATCTTTCTTGGTTTGAATTTTGTGCTATGCCTTTGCTTGTGGGCATTAATAAGACAATAGCAACAATTAAAATAGTTAATGAAAAAAAATTTAAAGTTTTCATTAATATTCCCCTTTCAATTTTTTTATTTGATTTTTAGGATTTATTTATTCTTTTTGCATCATCACCTTTTTATCAAACTGAAGTATTTCGCCTTAAATTTCATTCATACAAAGGAACCACCCCTTTTCAAGGCATAAAATCTACCTTGTTTATATAAATTGCTGTTGTGTTCTGAAAAAAGAAATACACAGGTATTCTCAAGGATCATGTTTATTCCCCCAAACAAGCTTGGGCTTAAATTTACATCTGCATATTGTATTTGTCAACCCCTCTTCGGATCTATCCTAAATATGAATATGGCTTTCTTAGGCGGGCAGGAGAGGATTCCTATTATCCCCCCTTTTGCTGACAACAGCCGGCGCTTACTAGCGTTCTTTAAAAAGTCTCTTGCTCCAGAGCATATCAAAGAGGACTTCCATATCCTTTTCTATTTCCTCTTTGAGGATTTTCTGTACATCCTCTATAAGCCTCTCCCTCCACTTCTCTATTTCTTTCCTCAACTTATCCATCATATCACCTCACATGGCAGAAAGCGGTAAACTACCATCATCTCTGATCAGGAGGGGGGATAGGAGCTCTGGGACTCCTAGAGGTTAAAGCGAATGGATTGTTTATGAGACAAGAAAATGGCTGATGATTGGAGAAGAGAAAAGGCTAGAGGAAAGTGTTTGCTTTAGTGGAAATATCCCCAGAATAGTATTAATATCGAAAAAAGTGGATTTGTATTATAGATACCTTAGCTGTTCTTTAACCAATCATGTATTTCAAATAGATCGTCCACATTATTCATTAAGGTAATCCTTCTAGCTCTTTTATCCCCCTCTTCCTTCTCAAAGAGTATAATCTTATTTATAGCTCTTATTTTTTTAAAATATTCTCTCGATTTACTCATTGCTTCTTCTAACGAATAAATCTCCTCATCACAAAGGCTTGGGAAGTCTGCGTTTTCTCTGTATCCTCTGATAAGAAATCTTTTTTCCATTCTGTTCTCCTTTTCAGAGTTTAAACTGCACAATCCTGACCTCCTTCTGCTCAATG
>CP070672.1:1842988-1863916 GCA_020351895.1 Thermoplasmata archaeon | reverse complement strand
TCGATTTTTTTGTATAAAATATTAAATAATATATTATTACTGATACTCATGATTATTATGGATGATGAGTTTCTCATTTCGGGGGATAATCTTTTACATGTTTTGGATTTTATTAAAAAGAAAAAAGGTATTGAGGGATTGAATTGGATTGTTCACGATCTCGGTTCAGATATGAAGAATATCTATCCAGATAAAATGTATCCATTTGAAATGTATATCCAACTTCTTGAGGTAGTCAACACGAATTTCGAGCATAACGATTCGACAATAATATCACGTATTGGTTTTGACAGGGCGAAAACCCTGACAATTTTCGAATCTCTCAAGAAAAAAGCGGATCCAATTACCATATTTAATTTGATGAAAAAACACTGGTTACGATTCAACGAATTCGGACATGTCGAAGTCCGCAAATCAAGCGATTTCAGTGCATCCTTTTATCTTTGTGATTATCCTGTCAATCCCTTGTACTGCAAACGTATGTGCGGTTTTCTAGAAGGGATAATTTCGGCAGTTTGTAATCTGAAGGGCGCAAAGGTTGAAGAGGTAAAATGCATAAGTCGCGGAGACAAGTTTTGCAAGTTCGAGACCTCATGGAGAAAGCAAGGAAGTGTAATGTAAAAAGTCAAGCTCATTCTTGCTTTTAATATTCAAGAACGTCGCTTTTCTCAATATATAGGCTCCTCCTTGTACTCCCCGAATACCTCCCTAAACACCCCGGTTATCTCACCCAATGTGCAATATGCTCTTACGCAATCTATAATGTAGGGCATGAGATTTTCAGTACCATCAGCCTTGCTTCTCAGTGTCTCCATAAGTTGGCTTGCCTTCTTGTTGTCCCTTTTTTCTCGCAACTCTTTTAGCCTGGATATTTGCCTTTTCTCACCCTCGGGATCCATCTTAAGGAGTTCTATTCTCAGGGGCTCATCCAGAATGTAATCGTTTATTCCCACAATTGTTCTTTCTTTCTTTTCGATCTCTTTTTGGTACTGATATGCGGCATTTGCTATCTCCCTTTGGAAGAATCCCCTTTCGATTGCAGGAATCACCCCGCCCAAGGCATCTATTTTGTCAAAATACTTGTAGCAATCCTCCTCCATCTGATTCGTGAGAGCTTCAATAAAATAGCTCCCGCCCAAGGGATCGATTGTATTTGCCACGCCGCTTTCATGGGCCAGAATCTGCTGTGTTCTGAGGGCCACTCTCACGGCCTTCTCAGAGGGCAATGCCAAGGCTTCATCCATGGAATTCGTGTGAAGCGATTGCGTTCCACCCAAAACCGCAGCCAAGGCCTGGATCGCCACCCTCACAATGTTGTTCTCGGGCTGCTGTGCAGTGAGGGCACACCCAGCAGTTTGAGTGTGGAAGCGCAGCCACAATGATCTTGGATTTTTGGCTTTGAAACGCTCTTTCATCTCCCTTGCCCAGATTCTTCTCGCTGCCCTGTACTTGGCGATCTCCTCAAAAAGATCATTATGCGCATTAAAGAAGAAGCTCAGCCTGGGAGCGAAGTCATCCACATCAAGCCCTCTGTTCATGGCCTCCTCAACATAGGCCAGGCCGTCGGCCAGTGTGAATGCCAATTCCTGCACGGCAGTGGAGCCTGCCTCACGGATATGGTATCCCGAGATGCTGATTGTGTTCCATTTTGGAACGTGCTTGTATCCATATTCGAAAGTATCCACAATCAATCTCATACTTGGTTTAGGAGGGAAAATATAGGATTTTTGTGCAATGTATTCTTTCAGGATATCATTTTGTATTGTGCCGCCTATCTGATCCTTTGACGCTCCTTGATTTTCTGCAGTCACGATGTACATTGCCCATAAAATAGCTGCAGGGCCGTTGATGGTCATGGAGGTTGTGATTTTTTCGAGTGGTATCCCTGAAAACAGTATTTCCATGTCAGCAAGTGAGGATATGGCAACACCGCATTTTCCGAACTCGCCCTTGGCCATTGGATGATCCGTGTCGAATCCGTACAGGGTAGGAAAGTCGAAGGCCACACTCAATCCGGTCTCACCGTGGCCCAGTAAATATTTGTATCGCTTATTCGACTCTTCCGCAGTGCCAAAGCCTGAGAACATCCTCATGGTCCAAAGCCTTCCGCGATACATGGTGGTTTGAACGCCTCTGGTGAATGGATACTGACTTGGGAAGTTCAGATCCTTAAGATATTCAAAATTCTCGATATCCTCGGGTGTGTATAGGCGCCTTATGGGCACACTTGAAGTCGTGATGAAATCCTCCTTCCATTCCGGATGCTTATCAAGATGCCTCTTTAGGGTTTCCTCCTCCCACTCCTTGCGTTTTCTTGTAAATGTGCTCAAATCCTCTTTGTCCACCATGAAGAAGACCTCTTACTTTGAATCACCTTTTCTCATCCAATCCGATTCTTCCGAGTAACTCGTTTGCAGCTGTGTATGGATCCATTTCCCTTTTAGCAATTTTTTGGCTGAGTTCTTCTATTTCTCTATCATCCACGTTATCGATAACCACCTTTTCAATTTTTTCCCCTATTATCTGGAATAATTCCTCCCTGCTCTTCTCAAGACCCATTTCCATTAGAGTTCCAGAGTCGGAAAGCCAAGAAAAATGCTTCTCTGCGAAATCAAGCAATTCCTTGATACCTTCTCCTTCCCTTGCAATGGTCTTGAGCACTGGAGGTTGCCATGAGGATCTTTTTTGTCCCAGCTCCATCATGGCCTCAAGCTCCATCACCCTCTTATCGGCCCCCTCCCGATCGGCCTTGTTCACAACGAATATATCGCCGATTTCCATTATCCCGGCTTTTATGGTTTGTATATCATCACCAAGGCCGGGCATTGTAATTATGATGGTGGTGTGGGCTATTTTTACAACATCCACCTCGGCCTGCCCAGTTCCCACGGTCTCTATGAAAATGGTATCTTTGCCGAAGGCATCAAGGAGTTTGACTACATCGGAAGTGGCCCTTGCAACACCCCCAAGAGCTCCTCTTGTGCCCATGCTCCTTATGAATACCCCGGAATCGGTGCTCAACTCGGACATTCTGATTCGATCTCCCAAGAGGGCACCGCCTGTGAAGGGGCTTGTGGGATCCACGGCCACTATCCCTACGGTTTTATCCCGACTTCTGAGCTCCTTGGCCAATTTGTCAACTATAGTGCTTTTACCTCCTCCCGGAGGACCCGTTATTCCGATAATATGGGCATTACCTGTATGTGCATGTAGCTTACGCAGTGCCTCAAAAGCTTCTTTGGAATTGTTTTCCACCAAAGTGATCAGCCTTGCCAAGGCTCTTCTATCCTTCTTCAAAACTCTCTCAGCAAGATTCATTTAAGCACCCTGGCTTTCAATATCATCTTTTTACATTTTTCTTTATGAACTCAACAATATCCTCTGTAGAGCAACCAGGGCCAAAAATACCCTGAATACCAGCATTCTTGAGCATATCCACATCATCGTCAGGTATTATCCCGCCGCAGGTTACCAAGACGTCCTCAACACCGTTTTCTTTAAGCAATTCCATAACTTTAGGAAACAGGTACGTATGGGCGCCGGATAAACAGGAAAGGCCGATTACGTCCACATCCTCTTGTATGGCTGTTTCCACTATCTGCTCAGGTGTCTGTTTTAAACCAACGTAGATAACTTCCATGCCTGCATCTCTTAATGCCCTTGCCACGACCTTGGCGCCTCTATCATGTCCATCCAGACCTGGCTTGGCAACAAGGACTCTTATCTTTTTTTCAGCCATGTTCCCCCTCAATGTCTTTTATATTTACGGGTTTTTTAACCCATGAACCTTAATAATCAGTGGCTATGTAAATGTTTCGAATTAATCTTACCGCTCGGAAAGCAAAGCTTTCCTCGAAAAGTAGGGGTGGGTTATTCAGGTCCGGGGAAATCGTCAGGATCTTATCATCGTCAAAATCATCTTGAACCTTTCTTTGGCTTTCAATGCATGTGGCTCATTGGCAGGCATGATTATCATTTCCCCTGCCTTTACCTCGTATTTCTTGCCCGTAATAATTATCTCGGCCTCGCCATCGATTATATTGACCATGGCATCGAAGGGAGCAGTATGTTCGCTAAGTCCCTGGTCCTTGGCAAAGGCGAACATGGTCACTGTTCCCGTGCCCTTATCGATTAGGGTCTTACTCACAATGGAGCCCTCCTGGTAGTCTATCATCTCTGAAACCTTCATAACCTCTGGTTCTTTGCTCATCTCATTCACCTCAATGAGTCACTGTAATATTTGAATCTATAAAATCTATACCCAAATTTTTTTTAACTAGGAATCTCAAAATCCCTAAATATGTAGTAATCCCAAAATCCATCATCATCATAATCAACCTCCTCCCTTGTTGCCTGATATAATTCTACCGTCATATTTCTTTCCAATAGGATATCACCAATTAGCATGGCTCCATCCACCTCTCCCTGGGAAATCGTGATTTTTAGATTCCCAAAAGGCACAATCAAAGAGTAATTTCCACTTTCATCTGTTTTATCCATTTGATGAGGAACTCCGTATTCATCGGTAACTGTTATGTTGACACCCACACTTGGTGTCCCGTTCACATCTGTGATTTTCCCGCTCAGTATCGCCCCTTCAAAATATCTCAATATAATGCTCCCTGAATTGACATTGGAGCGCCCGCTGATATCAGAAATACCCTCCTCCGCTTCGATCTTATCCACGGCATCCAAATACTCCATAACTTGCCAGGCATCGGTGTGGTTCTTATATTGCTCAACCGGATATGGATTCCACCGAGCCGTCCTGAAAACCACTTTAAAGTTGGCTTGGTTCCAGCATGGCATAATTGGATAATGACGAAGGTCTTCAGATATTTCTGGTAAACCCTCAAGAGTCTTATCAGGTGAAATCTCATCCCCGGAGAACCCGAATCTGGCTCTGTAGATCATAGAGCCGTAATATGCATCCTTGAATTCTATCCAATACTCAACAATTTCATTGGATGGATCATATTGATATTCATCCGATTTAATAATCTTCCCTGAGGATGTGCGTATAAATATCTCATAATAATGGTCAAGATCCCATTGCGCAGCATCAACAATGACAGGAAAGATACCTGTTACTTTTGGTGATAACACCAGCTCCCTGCTTTTTAGGTATATCAAAGTGGCATCATACTGCTTCATAATCTCTATGGTCTCTTCTGGGGTCCCTACCAAGGCCCTGGAAACATTTATCACATCACTGTCCTTGTTCCAACTCTCCATATCCCAAGGATTCACTAATGTTGTTCCGATCCTTGTGGAGGGGCCATCAATTACCACCTTTCTTCCTGTATAGCCCTTGATCTCATTGCCATAATCCCACCAACATAGTATCGTCTCATCTTCATTCGTATTGTTTATTATCCAATCCAGATGAAATTTATCCTCTGGAGAAAAGTATCCCAAAAAATCTTCTCCATTTTCCGTGAATTTCACTCTATAATGTAATATCCAATCATCAACTGGAGAGTACCTCTCTTCCCATGTCTCTAATGTTGCATTGTACCTATTGTTCAGTTGCTGGGTATCAATCAATCTTTCGAATGGTTCGTTAGAAAATGACTTGAGTTGATACAAACGGAATCTCTCGGAGTCACCATAATAGTTAACCATTTTCACTATGTTCTTCACCTTAGGAGAGTAATAAGTGATTGACACGGTCTTATTACCTTCCGTCTTGCGAATTTTATATGCGAGATAGGTTCCACCCAGGACTATTACATCTCCAACGGATTCAACAACATATTTGTAACTATGGTTTCTTGAGGTTGTGAATTCCCATTCTTTGCCTTTGTAAAGAGGAAAATCATATGGTCTATCTGTCTCAGAGAAGGTGCCGTTTTCATAATCCTCTAATATTATTGGGTTAAGATCATCTGCAGAAATTAATCTGTCATCAAACATGGGATCGATGTGACCTGCGATTTGATAGAATCTAGTATTTTTAAAGTTGCTCACATACTTTACAATTATTCCAATATCAGTCCCATTTATTAAGTCTCCTTGGAATGAACTATTGTATATCCAATTATCCCCTACTTTCCAGGTGGGAACTTCGGCTTCCTCCACAATAAAGCCCCTAAAGTAACTTAATCCTAAAATTCCAACCAGGATGATCAACACTAGAACAACTACCCATTTCTTCCTTGATCCAGACTTCTTTTGGTTTTCTACAGGACGCTCAGGGATAGTAGGACTATCTATTTTTTCGCTTTCATTCATCCCTCTTACCTCGCCTATTTTCGGGATGGTTTTCAAAGCCAAGCCCTACAATCCATATGGGCATTTTCAATATAAGGATTGCGCTTTTTACCTTTTATGTGCCCCCCTTCGCTTGCAAGAGATGAATATTAATCCACCCTTTTTTTTAATTTCCATTTCCAATCTTTCCCTAGAATCGGAGATCTTTTCCTCTTCCCGTATTCGTTTATACCAAATATAGAGAATGATAAAGAGCAATATCCCTGGTACCATAATAAAAAGTAATATAGCTAGGACTAGATCCCAATTCATCTCCTCCTTCATTTTGATAGGAGTAAAACGCCATAATATAAATATTTCATTTGTATCCAAAAGTGACAACATGTACCTGGACATAAGGCCAGTAATTAAGGGAAATTGGCCAGTGTGGCAATTAATCAATTATCCTTCCCATATGAATCTCATAATAGGAAGCCCACACAACAATATTGTTTTCCGCGGATAAGGAACCGTATGCCAAAGGAGCGATCCATTGCCCAGAAGCCATTGTCTTTGTAACCTGAGTTTCGGTATCCATAACCGTTACTTCTTCATCACTCCCGCCATTGGTCCAGTATAAATATCTCCCGTCAAATTCCTCGTAAATTATCCAATTGTTGTATGTTCCAACTTTTTCCAAATCCCCTGTTCCTATTTGATATATATAAATATCTGTTGTGGCCCCAGGACCTGTATCCTCTGTATCCGTCATCAAACATTTATCTTTGGTAATTTCAATATCGATATTGGTTTCTTCACTTTTCATAATGATTGTGTCCGCTTTTGTTGGGATATGATAGATGTGTGCTTCGAGCCCAAGTACATAGACTATGTAATCCCCTGATATCTTCCCCCATGAGGCATTATTAATGAATTCTGTTGTGTTGGTCTTCAGATCCAATAAAAATAAACTCGGATGCTCAATACCTATGGTATGATAGACCACATAAGGATAATCAAATGCAATCCCCCATGCATCAACTAGCAATTCCTCAAGTATATTGTCTTTTATGTTATAGATCATATAAATAATCGAAAAGTTTAAATCCAGTTCATAAAAGTATTCACAAATTATGTATCCATCTGACGGAAATATATTTGACAGTGAATAATCTGGTTCAGAATCAGGTGAATATTCGAGAATATTCTCGGATTCAATGTCGTACCGGAAGATAGAGTTATTGTCAAAAATGGACCAGTAAATATACCCATTATCGATCTTTGGAAAACCATTTTGACCACTTGCGTATAAGATGGAATGTTCTGTATTAAGTTCGGCCTTTGAATCATTATTATAGTTACCAATCAAAATATAAGTGATGATAACAATCAAAATTACTATTACCAATACAACAGCAATAATCGGTTTTTTTAATGCCACATCAATCCTCCTTATGGAACCTTTAACCGTAATCCCTTACATTTCCACCTTCACTCCCTTCCAAAAAGCTATATAATCTTTAATATTCATTGCAGCTGGTTTAGGATCGGGGTAGTACCACGCAGCATCTTTATTCACTTTACCTTCCACCTCGATGTTATAATAGCTTGCCACACCTTTCCAAAAGCAGGTTGTATGAGTGTCACTGGGTCTAAGATATTCCTTTTTTACGCTTTCAGAAGGAAAGTAAATATTACCCTCAACCTCCTCGTATTTATTGCTTTCAGCTATCACGACATTGTTCCATATCGCTTTAGGCATGAAATCACCCTTTATAATTCTTATAATTTATTCCAATTTAAGTCTTGCGTCACTTCCTCACTCCACCAATTCCTCACCCACTGGTAAGGCAACCACGGTCATTCTCTCGATATCAGGGATCGTCTCTTTCAAATGCTTGACGATCTTATGTCTGATTTTATCCACATCTGAAATGGACATGTCCCCGGGAACATGAATTTCAACCTCCCCCTGCAAAACGGGCCCGGTTCTCCGCAACCTAACCACCTTTGCAGATTGAACTCCATCAATATTATTCACAAACTTCATCATCACCTGCCCCTGCTCAACACAATTCTCATCACAGGCATCCACGAGTACATAACTTGACTCTTTTATGGTAGCAAATCCGATGGTCATGATAATGGCAGCTATTACAAAACCAACCACCGCATCTGCAACAGGGTAACCATAACTCGATACTATCAATGCAATAACTGCCAAAAATGATGCAGACCCATCCTTTATGGTATTAAATGCATCGAGCTTTACTGAGCTTAAATTGGACTGTTTCCATTCCCGGAACTTCTGTATTCCAAGGCCCCATGCGATTAAAGCCGCCAATAAAGCTATTATAGCACCTAATAGGGGTACCTCGATATCGTGGGGATCTGTAAACTGCATATAAGATCGATAGATTATATACAATGCCAATGCTATCATGACTATTGCAGCGGCCACACCCGCTAGGTTTTCTAGCTTATAATACCCATAATGAAATTTGTGATCCGCAGGTTTTCTGAAGAATCTCAGTCCAACCCATACTATACCAGAGACAAAACCATCACCTATGCAATCGATTCCATTTGCAGTGAGGGCTACGCTTTTTGAAACGAATTCACCAAGTATAATCTGTATTACACCCAATATTACCAGGATAAGAACCGTAAATCCTGCAACCTTCTGGGCCTTGTTTATTATGGCATCCTTTTCTTCCACAGGCATGTATAGGTGAATACAACCATAATACTATGAAAGTTTTGGGCAGAGCGGATAATTGTAAATCATTGCCTCCTGGCTTTAGTAATCATAGATAATTTACAAGTAAATCATTGCCTCCTGGCTTTTGTAATCATAAATGATTTACATAAAAGGATTATCGATATTGAACAATCACCCAGATAGATGAGCCTTGTAATAAAAGGATTACCGATAGAAAACATATACCAGATAGGCGAGCCTTGTCATATGAATCTATTACCCTCTCTCTTTATACCCATTTTTTTATTCATTTCTAATGTCCGTTCTCATTATAAAACTCTTTACCTATCAGCAAAAGAATTATATATCACGGACCTGATTTGACATCATCTCCTTAGAAAAAAGGAGTTTTCCATAATGAATAATCATGGGGGATGAGAGATGGTAAAGAAAAAGGAAAAGAAAGACAAGGAAACTAAAAAAGAGACCAAGTCCAAAAAGCCTGAAATACAGGTAGTCAGAGAACCGGCATTATGGACCCCTGAGGATTTTGAGAGAAGTCTTGACGAGGAATTTGAAGAATTCAAGCGCAATTTAGAGCGCTCATTGTGGTGGCCCACAAAATGGGGAGCCCCCATTAGGATGAAGTGGCCAGAAATCGAATTGGCTACCGCGAGACAGCCATTGATAGATATCAAAGATACAGGATCCGAGCTTGTGATAAAAGCTGAGGTCCCAGGAATTCCGAAAGAAAACTTAGACATCCAGTTGACAGAAAATTCCATCGAGATTCGAGGAAAGTTAAAAACCGAGGAGGAGGAGGAAAAAGAGGGATACTACAGGCATGAGAGAAACTACTCAACATACTACCGGCAGATGACATTACCCGCCCAGGTGATACCAAGTAAAGCCGATGCCAAATTAGAGGATGGGATTCTGCAGATTAAAATACCCAAGAAAAAACAAACAGGAAAGGAAAAGGCCCATAAGGTGGATGTAAAATAGCCGCTTTCTTTAGATTTTTTTGGGAAAAATCCGAGCTAATTGCGGTATTCTTTATCACTTGCCAAACTCAAAGCGCTCGAACTTGTCTGCCTTGGCCTTGCATATGGGGCATATGGATGGTGGAAGTTCCCTTGCGCAGAGATAACCGCAGACAATGCATCGCCATACTGGTAATCCATTTTTATCGGTGCCAACCTTCACATGTTCATGGGATCCTTCATCCATAGGAGGACCTACCTTTTCACCCCTTCCTGCCATTTCTTTTGCCTCCACTGCGGCCTCCTGTGTCACAACAGGTCGCCGCTCAGGTATGGAGCCCATTTTGGATGGATCATCATTCAACTCTTTTGAGACGAAAAGGCCACAGTAGCACATTCCGAACTCATTCACATCTGCGTCCCTATATTCGCATGGGCAGATGATATCGGCATCGTAGAGTTTAATGCCGCTTGATACCCGGCATGGACAAGAACCATATCCATACCTGTCTTCATTGGTGGCCAAACCATCAACAAGGTCACTTAAAAGCTCCGCATCAGGACATATGAAATCGCCATTTTCTTCGGCATTGTTTCTCATTCGTTTCAAGATTTCTTCCTTATCTGCCATTACCAAGAACCCTCCTTACCTCTTCCTCATCGAAACCGATTATGACATTCTTGCCGTCATCAATCACCAAAGTGGGAGCGCTCATTCTGGGATTGTACCTTCTCAACTCTTCATCAGCCTTTGTTCCCTCCATCCCAGATAAGACGTCGATGTCAAAGTATTCATACTCAACTTCCAGCTCCTGTAAAAGCCTTTTCATCTTCTTGCACCAGCCGCAGGTGCTCAATGTGTATGCCTTAACTTTATGCTCACGATTTTTACCGGGAACTATCGTCATGTTAATCACAGGGTGATAATTATTTTACAACTAAAAGGTTTGTGTGTAACCAAAAACAATTACACTATTTAAAGTAGTTGAATTATTATAAGCATACAGCAATTCTCATTAAAGAGAGGATGTGATTTCATGAAAGAATACGATGTCATTATCATTGGATCAGGGGCCGGCATGAATATTGCAGCCAATGCAATAAATTCCGGAATGAAGGTTGCCCTATTAGAGCATGGCCTTATGGGTGGCACCTGTCTAAACACAGGTTGTATCCCCTCCAAGATTCTTCTTTATCCTGCAGATGTTATTCGAATGTTGCAGGAATCCTCCAAGTTGCATATCAAAGCTACAGTCAATGATGTGGATTTTAAATGGATAATGGAAAGGATGCGAAATTATGTAAAAAAAGACAGTAAGGAGATGGAGCAGGGGGCATCCCATGTCAAAGACCTGGGATTTTATCGTGATACAGGTGAATTCATAGGAGATTACAAGATGAAGGTGGGCAAAGACAAGATAACTGCCCCAAAAATTATAATCGCCTCAGGCTCAAGAGCCCTGATTCCTCCTGTCAAAGGGCTCCAAGAGACCGGCTATCTGGATAACATATCGGTTTTGAATCTCAATGCCCCACCAAAGAGCCTGATAATCATGGGTGGTGGTTATATTGCATGCGAATACGGGCACTTTTTCTCTGCAATGGGGACGCAGGTGACCATTTTAGGACGAAATCCCCGCCTTCTGAAGAACGAGGATCCAGAGATATCCGAGATCGTGAAAAGGAGATTTTCAAAGTATGTAAAAATATACACTGGTTACGAGGCTGTTTCCGCAGGATTGGAAGGAAGTACAAAGTTCGTAGTGGCTAAGAATAGAAAGGATAACAAGTCATACAAATTCAAAGCAGAGGAAATCATGATGGCATCGGGAAGACGGTCCAATTCTGACCTTCTCAAACCCGAGAAGACAGGGGTTGAGACCGATTCTAGGGGATGGATAAAGGTCGATGAGTACCTCGAGACCTCCAAACCGAATATCTGGGCCCTGGGTGATGCTATAGGTGTTCATATGTTCAGACATACAGCAAATGACGAGTCCGATATTGTTTGGAGGAACGCCTTCACAGAGCATAAACACAAAATGGATTATCATGCTATTCCACATGCTGTATTTGGTTTTCCCCAGGTCGGAGCCGTGGGACTTACAGAGAAGGATGCCATAGCCACTGGATATGCCGTCCTTGTAGGGAGGGCAAAATATTCGGATGTTGTAAAAGGCTTTGCAATGGCAGAGGATGATACACTCGTTAAGGTGGTTGTGGAGCAGGAGTCGAGAAAGATATTGGGTTGTCATATCGTGGGTCCTGAGGCTTCGGATCTTGTCCAGCAGGTTGTTTACCTCATGAACACTGACAAGCAGGATTATATACCAATGGTAAGATCAGAGGTGATACATCCTGCACTCAGTGAAGTGGTGACTCGCTCATTCGGCAACTTGATACCCCCTGGACATGTCCATCAGCACCAACATGGACATTAGGGTCGAGGTCTCAAGGAAAAAATAAAATAGTCGTAATGTATCGCTTTAAGATACCACTTGCTCGTCACCATAAATGGGTACAATGCAAAATATATATAGCAATTATTTATACCCAGAAATTGTAAAATGAAGACGAGAATAAGATAGGGGGAGAAAAAAATGGATAAATATGAATGCACGATTTGTGGATACGTATACGACCCAGAGCAAGGTGATCCTGATAGCGGCGTTGCCCCGGGAACCAGTTTTGAAAGCCTACCCGAAGATTGGATATGCCCCACCTGCGGAGCAGCAAAGGAAGATTTTAAAAAGATTGAATAGGAGTGATACTTTGGGTAAGAGAGAGATCAAGGAAGATATTTATTGGGTTGGAGGAGTAGATTGGGATATAAGGAACTTCCATGGCTACCTGACCCAAAGAGGAACAACTTACAATGCTTACTTAATCATTGATGAGAAGATAGTGCTTGTGGATACGGTAAAGCATTATCTGTTTGATGAAATGTTGGCAAGGATCAAGGAAATAATCGATCCATCAAAGATCGACTATATCGTATCAAATCATGTGGAAATGGATCATTCAGGTTCCATTCCAAAGATACTGAAATATGCAACCAATGCCAAGGTAATAACCTCCACCCAGGGTGAAAAAGGCCTTCTTCGGCACTACAAAAAAGACCTGAACTTCCAGGTGGTCAACTCAGGGGATACTTTGAATATTGGAAAGCGAACGTTACATTTCGTTCATACTCCAATGGTCCACTGGCCCGATAATATGGTCACCTATATTCTAGAAGACAAGCTGCTTCTATCAAACGATGCTTTCGGGCAGCACATTGCCTGTTCCGAAAGGTTCGATGATGAAGTAGGATGGGAGATATTAAAGGAGGAGGCAGCCAAATACTATGCCAATATCGTATTGCCTTACGGCGATCAAGTAAAAAAGGCATTGGACGCCCTATCTGGCTTGGAAATCGATATGATCGGCCCCAGTCATGGTATAATCTGGCGCTCTCTTATCCCTAAAATAATGGAAGAATATACAAAATGGGCCAATTATAAAACAGAAGATAAAGCCCTCATAGTGTACGATTCCATGTGGGGATCAACAGAGAAAATGGCTTTCAAGCTGAAAGAGGGATTGGAGGATGCAGGCATATATGTGACAATTAGAAATCTCAAGACAAATCATATCTCGGATGTGATGACAGATGTGATTTCAACCAAGATGATTCTGATTGGCTCCCCTACCCTCAACAACGGTATGCTTCCTTCTATGGGTGCTTTTCTCACATATATGAAGGGATTAAGGCCGAGAGACAGAATCGGCTTGGCTTTCGGCTCCTTTGGTTGGGGCGGTCAGGCAGTTGGTGATATCGAAGCCGTCTTAAAGGAACTGAAATGGGAGCTGCCTGTGCAGTGTACGAAAATCAAATTCATTCCCGATGAGGATGAATTAGAGAATATGAAGAAAATGGGATATGAACTGGGAAAACTTATGAAAGAATGAAATTTAGAGGTGATAAAACATGTGTGAAACATGCGGATGTAGTGTTCCGCAAAAAGCAATTCAGTACAAATGTGAATGTGGAGACGATTGCGCCTGCGGTGTCATCGAATTCGATGAAGAGCCAAAATCAGTTCCGTACTGTTGTGGTGCACCAATGAAGAGGATCAAGTGAGGCAACGAGTATGGCAAGATGGAAATGTATAGTATGCAACTATGTGCATGGAGGCGAATACCCCCCGGCAAAGTGCCCCAAATGCGGTGCACCAAGCTCCAAGTTCGTGAAATTGCCTGATTGAATACGAGGTGAGAAAATGACTGAATGGAAATGCTCGGATTGTGGATATGCATTCAGTACCGATGCTCCGCCCGAGGAGTGTCCGTCATGTAAGCATAAATGTGAGTTCGTGAATGTTACATGCTACATTCCTGAGTGCGAAGATACTGGAAGAGATAATAGGCTGTAAGAAAGAAGGTATGATGATGAGTACGGAAATAGTAGCTGATGCAGAACTGGACTGTGTGGGCCTCTATTGCCCTATTCCCATTGCCAGGACCAAAGAGGAGATCGATAAGATCGAATTGGGTCAGGTGCTGAAAGTGGAAGCGGACGACCCGGCTGCAGAAGAGGACATTACCCGGTGGGCCAAAAGGACTGGGCATGAGATATTGAAATTCGAAAAAGAAGGTACCATTTTAACTTTCTTCATAAAGAAGTCGAAGTAGAATTTATATGGTATTCGATAGATAAGGGAGGAGAATATGGAGGCGATTTATCTTGACCACGCATCCGCCATGCCTATTGAACCCAGGGTATTGAAGTTTGCAGAAGGATTTCTTGTAAACAACATTGGAAATCCATCGTCACTGCACTCAATTGGAATCGAATCAAGAAAGGTTCTTTGGGACGCCAGGAAAAAAGTTGCAGAGCTCATAAATGCCGAGAAGGAGAGCAGTATCATCTTCACAGGATCGGCAACAGAAGCCAATAACCTGGCAATCAGGGGTTGTACCCAAAGAAACATACAAAAGGGAAAGGAGATTGCAGCAAGTGCAATCGAACACATGTCTGTTCTCAACCCCATGAAGGCTCTTTCTAAGGAAGGTTTCAAATTTTCCCTCGTCCCTGTTGACTCCACAGGTTTAGTTGACCTGGATAAGCTGAATGAAGTTCTTTCAAAAAATACAACGCTCACATCGATCATATATGCCAACAACGAAATAGGAACAATAGAACCCATAAAAAAGATAAGCGATTTGGTACACGAAAAGGGTCTGTACCTCCATGTAGATGCAACTGCTGCGGCAGGCAGAATTCCAATTGATGTGCAAAAAGACAATATCGATCTTTTAACGTTATCCTCAAATGATCTGTATGGGCCCCAGGGTGCAGGGGCCTTGTATATCCATCCCAAAGTAAGGATTCAGACAGTATTACCAGGTGGGGGGCAGGAGCGCGGTCTTCGATCAGGGACCGAGAACCTGTTTGCCATAGCAGGCATGGGGGAGGCTGCAAGGATAGCAAAAGAGGAGCTGGATGCGGAGAGCAACCGTCTCATAAAAATACGTGATGAACTTATAGAGAGTATATTAAAATTAAAAGAGTCGTACCTCACAGGGCATCCAACAAAAAGGTTGCCCCATCACGCCAGCTTTCGTTTCAGCCATATCGAGGGGGAGAGCATACTGTTAAACATGGATATGTATAAGATTCAGGTGTCAACTGGCTCAGCCTGCTCCTCAAAAACTCTGGAACCATCCCATGTGCTTCTGGCAATAGGTTTGAAACACGAGGAAGCCCATGGCTCCATGGTTCTTACCCTGGGAAGGTCCAACAAGCCCGAGCAGGTTCCCATAATTGTAAATGCTGTGAAAGAAACAGTGGAAAGATTGAGGGAGCTTTCGCCCCTGTCTAATTAGTAGGTGATTCGGATGGCAGAACAGATAGGTTACAGCAAGAAGGTGATGGAGCATTTCACAAATCCAAGGAATGTGGGAAAAATCGAAGATGCAGACGGATACGGCAAGGTGGGAAACCCGGTATGCGGAGACCTAATGGAGATTTTCATTAATGTAGAAGACGATAAGATCAAAGATATAAAGTTCAGAACCTTTGGCTGCGGCTCGGCAATTGCCACAAGCAGCATGGTGACGGAACTTGCTAAGGGAATGAGGTTGGATGAGGCCATGAAGATCACGAGAAATGACGTTGCCAATGAACTGGATGGCCTTCCTCCAAAGAAGATGCACTGCTCCAATCTGGCTGCAGATGCACTTCATGAAGCAATAAGGGATTATAAGAGGAAGAAGGGGGAGCTCGTGGACGATGATGCGCCCAAAGGAGAGAGTTGCGCCGATGATTGTCATCAATGTGAAGTACCTGAAGAAAAATCATAGATAAAGGAGGTGAAGAAATATGTGTGAAACATGCGGATGTTCCGTGAGCGATAAACCGGTTCAATACGAGTGCGAATGTGGTGACGATTGTGCCTGCAATGTCATCGAATTCGATGAGGAGCCGAGCAGCGCACCGTACTGTTGCGGTATGCCCATGAAGAGAGTCAAATAAAATTAAGATTTATTAGAATGTTAAAAAATATTTGTATGGAGGTGAAAAAAATGAGAGAGATAAAGGAGCTATTTCAAAGCGCAGATTGGAAACAGGAGAAGCATGTACCGGCAATAGAACTGCCAAAGCCAGCGAAGAAGGACGAGCCCACTCGCCTTGTTGTGACTGTGGGAAAGGAGATTCCTCATCCAAATACAACCGAACATCATATAGAATGGATAGAGGTATACTTCCTACCCGATGGAGAGAAGTTCCCGCACACAATAGGGAAGTTCGAATTCTCGTCCCACGGGGCTTCCACTGAGGGACCGAACACGAGCTCGATTTATACGCAACCCGAGGTCCAAACCACGTTAAAAACAGGCAAACCAGGAACCATATTGGCTACTTCCTTCTGCAATATCCACGGATTGTGGTCATCGGCAGTTGAATTAAAATTGGAATGAGAGGAATCGTGATACAAAGAGGAAGAGAAGATGTTAAAAGAAAATATTCAAGATGCTCTGTGCGAGCAGCTAAATGCCGAGCTCTACTCCTCCTATCTTTACCTGTCCATGTCAGCGTACTTCCAGTCAACCGATCTTGCTGGATTCGCCAACTGGATGAGGGTTCAGGCTCAGGAGGAGCTAATGCATGCAATGAAGTTCTATGACTTTGTAAACGAGCGTGGAGGACGAGTGACTTTGAAGGAGATTGCAGGACCCCAAAAGGAATGGGAATCACCCAAAGCTGCTTTCGAACATGTTTATTCCCATGAGCAGAAGGTAACAGGACTGATAAACGATCTTGTCGAACTGGCAATTTCAGAAAAGGATCACGCCACCAACAATTTCCTACAATGGTTCGTAACCGAGCAGGTGGAGGAGGAGGCTTCCGCAAACGAGGTGCTGAAGAAGCTGGAGCTCATAGGAACCGATGGAAGCGGGCTTTTACTGCTTGATCAGGAGCTTGGCCAGCGGATTTTCACTCCTCCTGCCTCAAAAAATGAGTGAAAGTGATAGTATTGGGGATAAAAATGGACCTGGAAAAGTACAGCAAAGAGGAATTGATACTTACGGCTCTTAAAAGCGAAGTGGACGCAAAAGAGATATACCTGAGTTTGGCTGATAAGGTAAAGAACTATTACCTAAAAGACAGGTTGAAATTCTTGGCCGAAGAAGAGGAGAAGCATCGGGCATTCATTGGATCCTTGTTTGAGAAGGAGTTTCCCAACAAAGAAATCGTACTTCCCAAAACCACATTCGTTCCAATGCCCCAGATAAAAGTCTACAGCGAGACCGTACCCATAAGCGAGGTCTTGGAGAGTGCCATGGAGGCGGAAATGGCGGCAAACGAATTCTATTTCGGTCTTGCAGAGATATTTTCCGGTGACTCTGATGTAAAGAAAATGCTCTATTACTTCGCCACAATGGAGTTGGGGCATGACAAGATTCTCGAGATAGAGAGAAAGAACGCTTTGGACTTTGAACAGTACGAAGATATGTGGCCAATGATGCATGCTGGTCCATGAATAATCGAGGTGTTTGAATGAGTATGAGTATAGAAGAGGCGATTACAACTGCCATAGATTTCGAAGGTAGAGTTAGGGATGTTTACAAGGAGGCGGAAGCCCAAGCTACAGATCCTGCTGGAAAGCACGTTCTGGGTGCACTGGCAAAAGAGGAGCAAGAACATTTAGATTACTTGGAAAGCAGACTTGATCTATGGCGGAAGACTGGTAAAATAGTCACAGAGACCCTTGGCAGTGTTGTGCCACCCAGGGAGCTCATTGAAAGTGAGGTGAGCAAATTAAAGGGCAAAGCCCAGATTCACAGCTCCGAGAAACATCACAGTTCCGAGTTGCGTATGCTGAGAAACGCACTTGAATTGGAGACTGAAACCAGCGAGTTCTACAAAAGAATGGTGAGGGAGCTTCCAGAGGAAGGGCAGCAACTGTTTGCTCGTTTCGTTGAGATCGAAGAGGGCCACAAGATGATCGTCCAGGCCGAGATCGACTACATTAGCGGGCCTGGATACTGGTTCGACTTCAAGGAATTCGATTTGGCTAGTGGTGCGTAGAAGATTTAAAAGAATATGAAATGGAAGTGAGATCATGACAGATGTAGATAAAACTCTTGGTGCTTTGCTTCAAGCTATTGAGATAGAAAAATTCGGATATGATTTCTACTACAATATGAGGGAATTTGTACCGGATGTCGAGGGTCAGAGACTAGTCTCTTATCTCGGAAAATTAGAAATCGATCATATAAATTGGTTGGAGGAGGAGTACGACAGGCAGCTTACCAAAATGCAGGATTTTGATGAGGAGCCCAAGGTGGACATTTCATTGTTAGGAAAGGAGAAGATATTCCTTGAACAAAAGGATCTACCTGATTTGTTTAAAGATTTTGATCCACAAAAGGCCCTGGATTATGCCATCCAATTGGAAATGCGCTCAATCGAGTTCTATGAAAGTAATATAGAGATAAGTGATGATGATAAGACAAGGGACCTTTTTAAGAGGTTGGCGGATTTCGAAAGAGACCACATTGTAATTTTGAGTGATAATCTCAAAAGCCTACAGGAAAAAGGAAGATGGATTCCACCAAAGTGAAATGAATTTAAAAGTGATGTTATGGTAAAGTTGAAAATAGGGGATAAATTCCCTGATCTAAAGGCTGATTCCCTTGATGGTGAAAGATCCATTTCAAGTTTCAAAGGCAAGAACAAGGTTGTATACTTCTATCCAAGGGACAACACACCGGGATGTACAATAGAGGCCAAGGATTTCAAGGATCACAAGACCAAGTTCGATGAAATGAACACCGAGATAATCGGGATTTCCACAAACAGTCTGAAATCCCATAAGAAGTTCATGGACAAGTACAACCTGAACTTTACCTTGCTTTCCGATGAAAACAAGATTCTATGTGATGCATGTGGAGTCGGTAAACCGGGCGGTAAATCCGCAAAAAGGACAACGTTTTTAGTGGATAAAAACGGAACCATAAGGCATGTCTGGGATAAGGTGAATGTGAAGGGGCATGCTGAAGACGTTATTGACAAGATCAAAGAATTGGAGTTGTAAAATTATAATATGATAAATTTCGAGGTGAATGATATGGCGACAACAGAACAAACAGTATTAAAAGCAATGAAGAAAGCTGGAAAACCTGTTAGGCCAGGTGATGTTGCGCAGATGACAGGTATCGATAGCAAAGAAGTTTCCAAGGCCATTAAGGGCCTGAAGGAAAAGGGGAAGGTGTCATCCCCGAAAAGATGTTTTTGGGCACCAACTAAGTGAATTTAATGGAGGTATAAAATATGCCAAGTTTGAAAGGAACAAAGACAGAAAAAAATTTATTAGCGGCATTTGCAGGTGAGTCGCAAGCAAGAAACAGATACACCTACTTTGCAAGCCAGGCCAGAAAGGACGGATTTGTACAGATATCATTGATATTCGAGGAGACAGCAAATCAGGAGAAAGAGCATGCAAAGAGGTTCTTCAAGTTCCTGGAAGGTGGGGATGCCGAGATCGTAGCAGCATACCCAGCGGGTGTAATTGGTACAACAGCTGAAAATCTCAAGGCTGCTGCAGCCGGAGAGAATTTCGAATGGACTAAGCTCTATCAGGATTTTGCTGCCGATGCAGAGGCCGATGGTTTCCCAGAAGTCGCTGCAGCATTTAAAAACATCTCTGTTGCAGAGAAGCAGCACGAAAAAAGGTACTTGGGTCTTCTGGCGAATGTGGAGGCTGGCAAGGTATTCAAGAAGGACGACTCAGTTGTCTGGCGCTGCCTCAACTGCGGCTATCTTCATGAAGGCCCCGAAGCGCCTGATATATGCCCAGCATGCAGACATGAGCAGGAATACTTCGAGCTTCTCGGGGAGAATTGGTAATAGATACGGAGGATGAGAGAATGACAGCATTTGAATCTGTGGACGCATTATTGGATTTCGCAATCGAAAAAGAGGAAGAAGCAAACAAATTCTATATCGATCTAGCTGGGAAGATGGACAGAGAGGCCATGCGTAAGGTGTTCGAGGGCTTCGCAGCCGAGGAGGCAAAGCACAAGGAAAAACTAATGGGAGTAAAAGAAGGAAAACAATTGATGCCAGTGGAGCAGAAAATCACGGACCTCAAGATCGGGGATTACCTTGTGGATGTTGCACCAAACAAGGAGATGGATTATCAGGAAGCCCTGATTGTGGCAATGAAGAAGGAAAAAGCGTCCTTCAAGCTCTACACAGACCTTGCGACAACCACAGAAGATGGCAATATCAAATCACTTATGCTTGGACTGGCTCAGGAAGAGGCAAAGCACAAATTGCGTCTTGAAATAGAGTACGACGAATTTTTCCTTACAGAAGCATATTGAGGAATTATACACAAACCAAGTTATGCTCCACGAATGGGAGTTCATGAGAGCCTTTACTGTAATTTATAATATAATTGAGTGGCTTTAGCTTGTTATAGATTCAATAGAACCAGCCCTTGTATACCCCAGTTGCAGGACAGCCCAGACATTTTTCCTCTTTATAGGCCGGACAGTTTC
>CP070672.1:1838825-1842888 GCA_020351895.1 Thermoplasmata archaeon | reverse complement strand
ATAGCGATTCCTTGGTAAGGAATAGGTCGGGGGTTCGATTCCCCCCAGTGGCTCTTGTTCATCCTCTGATTTTGTAGGCTTGGACCATAGAATAGGATAAACTTGAGGAATCAAAGGGGCACGGTTATGAAAGAAAAAGTAATAGTCTCATGGGGTGGAGGAAAGGATAGTGCACTGGCTCTTTCTGAGATACAAAAGAATAAGAACCTGGAGATTGCAGCGCTGCTTACAACGCTTTCAGACGATTATGACAGAATCAGCATGCATGGAGTTCGAAGAATTCTGTTGGAGCAACAGGCAGGTTCCCTGGGCCTTCCCCTTGAAAAGGTATTCATTCCAAAGGATGTCACAAACGAGGAATATGAATCAAAAATGAAGGATGTTCTAAAAAGATATCAGAAAGAGGGTGTTTCCTCTGTGGGTTTCGGGGACATTTTTTTGGAGGATATAAGAAGATATCGTGAGGATAAACTATCGAAGATAGGCATGAAAGGTATCTTTCCTTTGTGGAAAAAAAACACCACTGATCTCGCCCAGGAATTCATAGATTCGGGTTTTAAAGCCATTATCACCTGTATCGATTCTAATTTCTTGGATGGCGAATTCACAGGTAGGACATTTGACAAAAGATTTCTATCTGATCTTCCTTCCCCGGTTGATCCTTGCGGTGAAAACGGAGAATTTCATTCCTTTGTTTATGATGGTCCAATCTTCCAAAAGAAAATTCATTATAACAAGGGAGAAGTGGTTTTAAGGGACAATCGTTTTTACTTCTGTGACCTTATACCCCTAGAAAAGGATACACCCTAAGAAACATAGAGTTGAGTGAAATGGCCAGTGTCGATGATCTACAAAGAATCCTTACAAGGATTGACGGACGAGGCTACAAAGCCTACAAAGACATTCAAGGCAACTATGAATTCGAGAACTTCATACTGTATATCGATCATGTACAAGGTGACCCTTTTGCTTCCCCTTCAAAGGTCCGTGTGCGTGTTCCTCAAGACAAGGCCAGTTTACCTTCAGAATTGTTTAGGACAAAAACTCGGCGCATAGCCCTCCAGGATGTCCTAGCTCGTAAAGCACAAAACGTGATTATAAAGAGTGCGCAGGGAAAACGTGGTACAGGGAAAAGTGGACTGATCACAATTGATGCGGGAAATCAAGAGGTTTTGGAGCGCACAGCAGTGATTGTAACCAAGGAATGGGCTGAGGCGAGGCTACAGGTAGGCCTTCCTGCAAGAGGGAGGAGGGTTCTCGGAAGACAAGCCGAGATCATGCTCGCCCAGGAAATACCAAATATCGTTAATAATTGTCTTCTTTGGGTAAAACTTCCTCAAGCTGATTGCCAAAGATTTGTGGAATGCATCGAAAATCAGGAATACATACGAACTCAACTTTATGATTTAGGCTTGGTGGCCTTGGTTGGCGATGGCTCGATTCTGCCGAGAAAAAGCGGAGCAACTGATCTACCTCTTACCAAAGCTCAGGCCGTGCTCTTTCAATCTGAACAATGCCTTCCAGTAACAATTGAAGTTCCAAATCCTATTCAAGGTAACTCAGGCTCATCCAAATCAATTTCTGGTATGGGCATACCAAAGGGCGTTACCCTCATAGTGGGTGGAGGATATCATGGCAAATCCACTTTATTGCGAGCTTTGGAGCGGGGTGTATATCCACATATTCCGGAGGATGGTAGGGAATATGTCGTAACATCAAGTGATGCAGTAAAGATAAGAGCCGAGGATGGGAGGCGCATCGAGAATGTGGATATCAGCCCATTCATCACCAACCTTCCTTACGGACGTAGCACAACATCCTTTTCCACGGACGATGCCAGTGGTAGCACAAGTCAAGCAGCCAATATTGTAGAAGCCCTTGAAGTTGGTGCCAAGATTCTGCTTTTGGACGAGGATACCTCAGCCACGAACTTCATGGTAAGAGATGGACGAATGCAGGCACTAGTTCATAAAAAACAGGAACCCATAACCCCTTTCTTGGATAGGGTAAAGGAACTTAGTGAGGATCTCGGAGTCTCCACGGTTTTGGTGATGGGGGGTTGCGGTGATTACTTTGATGTGGCTGACACTGTGATAAAGATGTTAGATTACATACCCCATGATGTTACAGAAGAGGCAAAGAATATTGCAAATGACCTCACAACTTCTCGTAAAGCGGAGTCTTTCTCCCCTCTGAACAAGATAATTCCCAGGATACCATCTGCAAAAAGCTTCAATCCCTCCCGTGGAAAGAGAGATGTAAAAATCGATGCAAAGGCACTGGATCTTATTGTATATGGCAGAGAACCCATAGATCTTCGTTGTGTAGAGCAGTTGTTGGATAAAAGCCAAACTAGGGCAGTTGGGAATGCGATCCATTTGGCTTCTAAGCGATTTATGGATGAGAAGGCCACATTGCTTGAGGTTGTTAATTCCCTAAATCAGTTCCTTGATGAATATGGTTTGGATGCACTCGATCCTTATCATAGAAATGATCGTCATCCAGGAAACTTTGCACGGCCGCGCAAATATGAGATAGCCGCGGCGATCAACAGGCTTCGTACTTTGAATGTGGAACAAAGAAAGAGTGAATAATTACTCAAGAGGCACTGTATTAATGATACAAAGCCCATGAGGATTTTTTCCCCAGAAGAACAAAACTTAATCACTTATAATCCAGGAATTCTATTGGGAAAAGTGTGAATATGGATTCACATAAACCTTCATTATTATCACAGACATAGAATGAGTCTAAAAGAAGGTCTGCAAATCTCTGGCCTGTGGTTTTATGGGTGATGTTCCCTATGTCAAGCCACATGCCTACCTTAAGTGGGGCTCCTTTGCGCTTGCGGTCGCATACTGGGCAAAATCGGTTCTGATAGACACGTGGAACCGGCTTTGTGACCAATGCTTTCTTGTATCGTTCTACATCATGGTCTCCCACCTCGTTTCTTGCCGTGGGAAACAGAACCAGACATTTGGGACACACAATGGCCCAATCGTATCTAATATCCATCTCATCCGTCGGTAAGTCACCAAGGTCTTTTCCTTCTATGAATTTCTCATGCCAAATAACATTCCCTACATTAGTCATGGGATATTGGTCAAATTGACCGTAATACCCACAGAACGAACATGTTCCATCAAATTCCGTTTTCTTTGAATCCTTTAAAAAACCTACCTTTTCAAGTGCTTCCTGATCTTCAGCATCCCTGTAGAATATCGGGTAAATGGCACCGCAATTTGGATCCGTGCATCTATAGAATAGATTGTAGGTTATCCAGGCCATTGTAGTATTGGCATCTTCTTTTGGAGTCAAGCGCCCGATTACCATTCCCTTATCCACCTCCACTTCCCCAAGAATGCTCCGACCTGCGAGAACTTCCATCTTTTCCTCGGTTCCACAGGGGTCACAACAAGGACAGTAAACAGGCCATTTCAGGCCCAGCTCCTCGATGAAGGCCTCACCAGCCTTTTCAGATACCTTCAGGTTCCGAGACCAGCGCCCAGATGCAGCCTTGGCCGAAGGAAATATCGCTTCTTCTGTCTGACTGATCAGACCATATATGAATCTTAAATCCGCGCGTCTTTCTCCCCCAATGATATCTTCAAGATCTCCGATATTAACATTCTCTACAAAGGCGATATCTGAAAAATCCGCATTCCGCACTCCGATTGGATGACATAGGCTTATCAATCTGCTCATATAAGGCCTCCCAATAGCTTTTACCATGATATCCTTAGTTGGGTTATAAAGGTTTTGTTGATATTAATGCTAAGGAGAATGCAGCCATATGTTATTATCATTAATTGGATTCTCCTCTCGTAATCAACACAAGGGAAAATATTTTTATTATCCACATGTATATGACCTCCCAAGCATGATTCAGCGGGGATAGCCCAGCTCGGTACTCGCGTGGAACAACTGTTCCACTGGCACCGTCCTGGTCAATCCCTAATCTTTATAACCGCTCATATGCGGGGATAGCCCAGCCCGGTAAGGCGCTGGATTGCTAATCCAGTGTTCGTGAGAACTCAGGGGTTCAAATCCCCTTCCCCGCGCT
>CP070672.1:1813705-1838725 GCA_020351895.1 Thermoplasmata archaeon | reverse complement strand
CCTGACCTGTAACGATACGAACTTCGGCATCGCGAATATCACATTATGGTCTTCTTTCGGTATTAATGCCACAATTGTAACTGTACTGAACTGGTCAGTGGATTATATCTCAATCAGGGACGCGCCTGGTGGATTCGGTAATGTAGTTGGTGCAAGGACTTACGGTGTTTATGAAACAGACCTCTTCTATGCAATTGGGTTCAACTACACCCAGGGCTATGTCATGGAGGTAAATGTAACATGGAGCAGCAATGATACAAATGTGGGCACAGTAACGACACCTGGGATCTCCACAGTCTTTTCTGCCCAAAAAGTGCCAGTGGATAATACATGCCAGGTGACTGCAACCTATGCTACTCTACGCAACTCGACTGGTACCCTAACTGTCCTTGCTCCGAGAGCAGATTTTGTTCAGATTCGTTCTGCAGATGGCGGGGGAGGAGGTATCATCACAACAATCAGCTATAACAAGGGTGATACTGACACCTATTACGGTGCAGCCTACAACGATACAGTGGATTTCATAGGCAGCGTACCCCTATCCTCAACCTGGACAAGTTCTGATTCCTCAATAGTGGACGTTACAAGCCCTGGTAATTCATCCACTATTACTTGCAGCAATATCAACGGGGGAACAGTAACTGTAACATTGAATGATGGGCTCGGCCATACAAATTTCAGCACAGTAACTGTTTTAAATTGGACAGTTGACTATATACTTATTCGGGATGCACCTTCAGGTGGTGGAAATGATCTCACTAATCCTGATAATTATCCAACCTATGTGGTTGGACATGTTACAACATATTACGGGGCCATGTACAATTACACGGCAGATTACATAGCCGATGTGGCAAGCACGGCAACATGGACAAGTGATGATACGGATGTGGTTGAGGTAACAAGCCCTGGAGTGTCTTCAACTGTAACCTGCAGCAATACCAATCACGGCCTAGCAATAATCACACTGGAAGAGCAGTTGATGGGAAAGAGCGCCACAACCCAGGTCACGGTCCTTGAGCCCACTATAGACTATATAGCCATCATGGATGCTCCCAATGGTGTTGGTAATATAGTTGGAGATATGCTCTATATGGTGGGAGTCGAGGACGATTTTTATGCCGCTGCATTCAATAACACGGCAGATTATCTGTACGATGTTTCAGTTGACTGGAGCAGCAGCAATACAAGTGTTGGCACAGTCACCACGCCCGGTACCCAAACCAACTTTTCAGCCGTGGGAATTGGAACCTGCGTCGTCACGGCTGAATACAGCAGCGAGATCTCTGATTCAACTGGCACCCTGACAGTGGACCTACCCACTAACATAACTGTGGGTCAATGCCCGGGAGCATATTTCACCTCGATTCAGGAGGCCATCAATCATGCAAGCGAAGGTGATACCATATATGTTTGCAGCGGAACATACTACGAGCATCTTACAATCGATAAATCCATCACACTCATGGGAGAGGACATGGCAACAACCATCATAGATGGAGATGATTACGGCAAAGTCATCTTTGTTTCAGGTGATGATGTCGACATCAGCGGATTAACCATTCAAAACGGAGAATACGGGATATACCTCGATGAAACGGATACAACCTCCATTACCTACAATAAAATCAGAGATTATGATTATGGGATTTACTGCTATAAAACCATAGATGGTTACATTGCCCACAACATAATAACCAATGGGCAGTACGGCATAGTTACCTTTGAAGCCTATAATGACGCTATAAGGTACAACACCATATCTTTCAACACAGAATATGGAGCCAAAGATTACAATTCCCAGCTGAGAAACTGCTTCAATTG
Source organism: Thermoplasmata archaeon (assembly GCA_020351895.1). The sequence continues at coordinate 1,836,901 of CP070672.1, read as the reverse complement.
GAACTATTTCTTCAAGAATAACATCGCATATTATTATGATCCCGACACCGAGCTTGACACCTTGGAATTCGATGGAAACATACTGGAGGATAACCACATCGGTGTAAAAGTCGAAAATGCGTCGACAATATCCATTACAAACAACACTGCCTCTGGAAATGAGTACGGAATATATCTGGTGAATGCCTCACCAGAAATTGCCAACAATGAAATCTCAGATTCTGACTATGGAATATACAGTGAAGGATCTTCACCATCCATATCCAACAATACAATCAGTGGAATCTCGGAGTACGGAATATACGCACAATCTGGCGATTCCTTAAAAATCATAAACAATACATTGATGGATGCGCAGATGATATTCATAGATTCAATCATCAAAGAACTTTGGCTGAAAGAAACCAATATCACGAAAATCAACACAACAATCGAGGATTCCCATTTGGACGATACATCCACCTTAAAAATCGAATGGGCCCTACATATACAGGTGATCGATGATGAAGGAAATCCGGTTGATGGGGCCACTGTTCTGATATATGATGCCTACGATACCCTGGTTTCTGCACATTTTACGGATTCAGACGGATGGATCCAGTCAATACCAATAATTGAAACAAGACAGAGCTCCACTTCCACCATCACTTATAATCCATATCATGTCATGGTTGTAAAGGGTTCCCTCGCCAATGCTACCATGATGACAATCGATGAGGACACAGAAATGGTTATATCCCTTGAAGGGGAGGAAGTGATTATAAAACCATCCAAAGCTGAATTCCCATGGGGCCTGATCATTTTGGTAGGGTTCATTGGTGCTATAGGAATAGGCACTCTAGCAATTGAGGTCACAAAATACGGGCTCATTGCCCTGTTTCTCCCTCTGTATTCCAGGATAAAGAAAGAGAAGGTGCTTGACCAGCCTACAAGATATAAAATCTATGGATATATAATCGGCAATCCTGGGGCACACTTCGGATTGATCAAAGATGATTTGGATCTGGGCAGCGGGCAGCTTGTGTATCATATTCAGCAGTTAGTTGAGGCACACCTTATTTATTCGAGGGAGGACGGGGCGAAGAAGCGCTTTTATCCCGCAGATATTCCCCAACCTAGGGGTGATTCCCCCAATTACAGCAATACACAAGAGAAGATACTGGGAATAATCAAAAAGAACTCGGGTATAGGACAGAAGAAGATAGCATCCCATATGGGCATAAGCCGTCAGGTGGCAGGATATCATCTCACGAAAATGGAGCGAAAGGGCCTGATAAACAAGGAAGTGGTGGGTAGAGAGACCAGGTACTACCCCTCTTAGAAATACTTGTTTAAACCAAACCGAATTTGTAAGGATGAGCCAATTAACATGATTTGATCCTTTCTCTCCTCCTCCTCCTTTTTGATGTGGGGGAAGCAAAGAATCTATAAGCTGGTTCTTTTCAACTTTTGCAGGTCTAGTAAGCGGGATGATGTTTCCACCTGAGTTATTTCTGGAAATTGCACAGCCACTCTATTACCTTTCCAGAATATTCCCACATGCCTATGCAATGGATGCATTTAGGAGTGTAATGGACGGTGCAGGTCTGGGGAACACCATAGTTATAAACGATATTCTGATACTCATAATATTCTGCATCATCCTATTTCCCTTGGGCGCTTTCATGTTCAGAGAAGGCATAGTAAAAGCCGAAAGAACTGGAAAGCTGGCAAGATAGGGCGCATGAACTTCAATATGGGAACTCAATAGACAAGGTTCTTCCCTCTTTACAAAAAATGAGTAAAAATAAATAGCAAAACAACAATCGGCTGCTCATAAAGTCAAAAAGGATGCGATTATGACAACCAGGGGGCGAAAAAACCATCATGCAGACATTCTCAGGGAATGCAGAACCAACATTCCTGAAGTTGTGTTCGCTCGGTTCAAGGATGATAAAGGACTCGTGGATGCTGTGAAGTCTCTTCTCGACGCGAATGGAAAGGTGCTTGTAACTAAATGCTCGGAGGAACAGATAAAGCTCTTGAAGAAGAAGTTCGGTGCCAAGATCGAGAGAGCTGATGAGATTTCTGGCACGATGACCATCTTCAAGAAAAAAAAGCGATCTAAAACTGTGGGCTCCGTGGCGATAGTTTCTGCTGGCACGTCCGATTACTTCGTTGCCGAGGAAGCGAGTTTATCTGCCGAGTTTTTTGGTTTGAAAGTGTATAGACACTATGACTGCGGCGTAGCAGGAATACATCGTTTAAAGGGCGCGTTGAAGACCATAGAAGAGAAAAAAGTGGATGCCGTAATAGTGGTTGCTGGGATGGAAGGAGCCCTGCCATCCATTGTTTCTGGCCTCGTCAAACAGCCTACAATCGCAGTTCCAACGTCCGTGGGCTATGGAGCCAGTTTCAATGGGATCGCAGCCATGCTTGCCATGTTAAACAGCTGCTCACCTGGAGTTGTGGTTGTAAACATAGACAATGGATTCGGTGCCGCGGCTAACGCATACAAGACCATAAGATGGTTAAAGGAGAAGAGTTGATTTTGTATTTTTTATATCTACCAATCAACACTCCAGGTGCAATCTCCATTTACATGAATCCAAAGGCCGAATCCTGGTTCCACAACAACAAGGTCATCCGGGGCTGGGGTCGGATCCCACATTTTCCAGTGATCTGATATATCACTTGCATTGTAGTATTCCACCATATCAACATATGCGGAAATGGATTCAAAAGCCTCACCCAGTCCGGTTCCAGCATTCCTCGATGTTAACGAAGGATAACCAACTAAATTCCAGCCTGTTTTCAGTTGTATATCAGTTGTGGATGGTACTGGGACAGAGCCCGCAACTGTGAGTGTATCATCCGATTTCATAAGAATCCAAATACCCATACTCCTGTCAATATTGGTTAAATCGTTCATGCCCATCTTATCGATATGATAGTGTTTCCACAAATCCACGATATCGTTGACATTGTACCACTGCACCGCCCTATAATTGCTGCCTAAATCAGAAAGCACGTTTTCTAAGGTCGTGTCAGTCATGTTTAGGGGTACGGATATCATGTTCCAACCCTCGAAAAGAGGAATGTCGAACTTCATTCCTCCGAGTACAATTATGACCTCTTTGCTGAGGGCCATACTAGTTATTTCGTTTCCGAATCTGATTCCTTCAACTGCGGAAACATTATGGGGAGTGTAGTAGTACTTTCCATCGGATTGGTTCTCAATATACTCTGTGACTATCAACCATCTAATCCATCCATCGCCAGGTGTTTGGCCATAGAATGTGTTGTTGGAATGGGTGTCATTCACCCAGACATCGGCATTGCTCACGGGATTGTTTGAGACATCAACCACCCTAACATGAAGGTACCAGTTTACAGTGAGATTCGAAAATGGATCCACGATGTTGGTTGTACCTTTGTTGAAGGTGGTGTTAAGGGTCCAAGGGTGGGAATTCCCATCGATGTAGAAATCACCAGCACCAGAGATTTTGTCAAGAGTGCTGTTGTAAAACCGTGGAGAGGAGCCCCCCACGCAATAAACACTGTAAAGCACAGATTCAATTATGGAAGTTCTTTCTACTGTGGCATCTGAGCCAGATTGGAGATACAATCCCATTTGGGACGAGTTGAGGATTTGATCCCCTGTGATGGTTGGATTCGAGTTTGTGGAAGATATCCCATAATCGTTGTCCCTTATTGTGTTCCCAGAACCTATACTTGCATCGGAACCATCTAAATAAACACCTATGGAGTTATTATGGATTTCATTGGAATTTCCAATCGTGACGGGATTGGAATTTTGGGAAAAGATTCCATATTCATTGTCGTAGATCCTGTTATTATCACCGATCGTGATGCCATTGGAGTTCGAAATGGCGATCCCATATTCACTGGTGTACACATCATTATCTGCAATAACTGCCGTGGATGCACCAAGGAATATACCATATCTGTTTCCTGACTTCGCTCTTACTGTAATATCATTTCCCACGATGGAACTCAAACCGGACATGGAGAAACCTGATATGCAGGTGGAACCGTTCTCGCCGTATTTCCCGGATGTGGAGTTGTATCCACCTGTCCCAGGAAGTATGATATTTTCGATAATATCGATGTTAAACGAGCTTTGAACAGAAATGGTGTTTTGAGCTGCTGGACCTACAATGCCTTGGTTCGCATCACCGCCATCACCTCCTATAATGTCCATATTTGAACCAAGGTCTATGTTATTGCTGTTTGAGATCACAGATGCATATCCACCACTTCCCCCACCTCCATCGATACCGAAATTATCGCCTCCTTTTCCACCTGTAATGGTACCCTCGCTTACAGTCCATGTAAGAGAGTTGATGAATGCTGCACCGTAGCCCCCACTGCCTCCACCCCCGGTTGGACCATAGTTATTTCCTCCTTTACCACCAAACAAATCCGAAAACGTGCACGAACCCATTCCAGGATATGAATACAATGCACTTCCTCCATTTCCAGCTCCCCCCTGTATTGGACCCGTCATACCAACCCAATCATCTCCACCTTCCCCTCCAGTCAAGGTGCTATCAGTGATATCGACCATGGAGACGAAATCAGTTGTGGGATTGTAAAGAAAGACTCCACTTCCACCGTCCCCAGCACTTGCCATCATCCCAGTGGGGGTGTTGTTACCGCCATCACCTCCTACTATGTAGCTTTGTGTTACAGTCACATTTGTTGAATTGAATAATAAAAGGCCGTTACCACCATCTCCTGCCCTCATTCCTAAATTACCAATGCCTGTATTGTTTCCTCCGGAACCCCCTGCTATGTTTGTATTTTGATCGATTAGTACATAACCCGGAATTCCTGTATTCGATAATACTATCCCCACTCCTCCATTGCCAGCAGTCCATCCTGTATTATTTGTCTTAGCATGGTTATGGCCACCCTCTCCCCCGATGATGTCAGTATTTAGGCTGATCACAACATCTCCAGCACTTCCTGGGGGATCATCCGAGATCATTATGGCATTACCTCCGCCTCCAGCTTCACCATCACCATAGGTGGGTGGGACATCGTTGTCTCCTCCTCGTCCACCTAAAATTGCAGTATTGCCGCTGATTTCCACGGCCGGGGAGGAGGCAGAATCTGAAATTGGCATGATATGAATTCCCATTCCACCTTCGCCTGCCAACATGCCTTGGCCAATATTGTTTCCTCCCTTACCTCCTTTAATAATCTCATTGCTTGTGATTATCACCTGACCGTTATAATTTATATCAAAGATCCCGATACCACCAGCCCCTCCTCCCATGCCTGTAAGATCATCCCCTCCATTGCCACCATATATCCTGTTGTTCGAGATTGTAACCACCGATTTGGCACCCGTTATAATTACGCCATGACCGCCGTCTATACCCCCAGGGCTTCCATCAGTCCCGTTGTATCCATAGATATCATTGTTATCTATTACGGCATCGCTTCCCGAACAAAATATGCCTCCCATTTCTGTATCTGCTATGTAACTGTTTGTCACGGAAATTGTAGAACTATCGGCGTAGATTCCAGGTTGATTACAGCTTCTGATGGCGCTGTTATCCATATCCAGTGCTGCAGATAACACCTGAATTACACCTCCACTATCGATCATTGTGTAATCCATAAAAGCGTAACTTCGTGTATTAATGAAAATCCCCTGCCATGAAGAGCCGGGGGTGGTTGTAGTAACCATTACTGGCTGGAAAAATGTCCCGTTGGAGTAGAATGTCGCTCCCGTGGCCTGCCCAACGCTTATGGCATCGGAGGGATCAATTTCGATTACAACACCGGCTTCGATTTCAAGAATATATCCATCCTCCACAACAAAGTTCGTAACTACGATATGCGAGTTATTTACCGCATGCCAGGTTATCTTGCCGTCATTGGCAGGATCTCCATTGTAATCGGGCCCACCAGGAACTCCATCCCACATATCGCTATCCTCCCATGCTGCGGAGTTACTGTGCAATAAAAATGCCTCAGCAGTCGGAAGGCTCATGGGAAATACCACCAAAAAACCGCTTGCAACCAAGAGCCAGACCAAAACTATCGAGAAAGCTCTTTTTATCTCAACACGTGAACGCACAACCTTTATTTTTTTCATAGCCTTCAATCCTCTTTATCTTTTTATCCCATCGAATCCTATGATAAAACCTTTAAAAATTATAATCGCAAATCAACTACTTAAGTGTTATAGAACAATATTTGAATGAAAACCTCCTTTTAATCGGGCTTATTAACCTCTTTAATGGGAAAAAACCTCAAAAAGGTAAAGGAGATTGAAAAACCTTTCTTCGCGTTCCTAAATCTTTATCTATCATCTTGGACTTTATGTAGATGTTCTGACTCTCTGACGATAGGTGAGTGAATGAAAGTCTATATCACCATGGTTGGTCTTTCCGATTGGGCTATTTTCAACAGCCTATGGGCCGCCATCAGAATAAGAGACTATGTTCCAGATAAAATATACATATTCTCAATCAAAAAGAGGAGAAAGCAGGCGGATTTGGCGAGAAGGAGGTTCGAAATACTTCTTAAGGAATATAAAAAGAAGGCCAAAATCGAGATAGTTGAGGTGGCTGAAGCCGATTTTGTGGCGTCCGGAAAGCGTATAAACGAGGTGGTAAAAAAGGAGAAATCCCAGAAAAACACCATAGCCATCGAAGTCACCCCTGGCAGGAAGGCCATGGTGGCAGGGGCATTGGTCCCAGGAATCCAGGGAAGAGCGGATCATGTGTTCTATCTTTATCTAGAAAATTTCGATTATGCAGACGAAATGTTCATGCGAATCCCTCTTTCTGTCCAGCATTCCCACGATTTCATGGAGGAGATCAAATTTGCAGGAAAGTAGGATAATATCCCGAAAAAGCCTCATGATCCTCTTAAACGAGATCTCGCTTTCCCAGAAGAGGCGATTCAAGGTTAAGTTTCCATTCTATAACCTGAATCTATTCGAGGTGGATGTCGGAAAATACGAGATCAGGGATATTGTAATGGAAGGGGATTTCAACAAAGCAAGGGAAAAGAATATGCCTGATAGTGATTTTCTTTCAAACGATCTGCCCAGATACACAGATTTCAGGGATTGCCTGATAACATCGGCTTTTCTTGGATTTACGAACTTCCATGATGTGAGCGAGAGGTTAATCGCCCTGGCTGAGACAATAAAAAGCCCAAGCGGAAGGTCAAAACCCCTTTATCTAGCAATGGATACCAACATCGTCTACCTCAAGCTCTTTTCGAGATACTTTCCCCTTGAAAACAAAGAAAATAATGAAAGAACCACGGCCATAGATTTCAGGATCTCGCTAAGCGACATTGTTCGGGAAGAAATCGATACCAACATCAAATACAAGTACAGAGCCTCCAACCTGAATAAGATGAAAGAAGCCTTTAACCACGCTCTTCTGGTGGACGAGTTCTATAATTGCAGCACCAGAAAAACCAGAATCGCGAAGAGTGCCCAAAACGAGATTAAGCTTCTTTTCGCCGAATTGGAGGCGGAAAGAGCTCAAGCTTCGCAATTTCCAAGGGATAAAGAGGAAAGGGACAGACTCATTGCAAAGTCCTACTCTCTCTTTGAGAAAGAGCGAAATGGCGAGGTCTTGCTGCTTACAGCCGATGAGGACATGGCCTATCATGCCAAGAATGCCGGTCTTTTGGTAGAAACCTTAATAATCCCCCATAAGGTGCCTTCATTGGGAAAAATCGGGCCAAACCAATTGGTAAATCTGCTTTACGATATGTCTTTATCTTTTGGTGTCATTAGGCTCAGTGGAACAGGGATTATCATATTCGGTGAATGGAAAGGCAAGAGTTATGATGATTACTCAAAGGAGCATTTGAAGTTAAGAATCGAAGAGGCCAGCAGAATCAAAGGGGAATTTGAAAGGGATTTGAGGATAGCCAATAAGATAGATGACCTAAGCTGATATATGCTTATGGCTCTTTTTCTTTTACGGGATATTACAATATATCTGAAGGCTCAAAGTCTCGAGGATGACCCTCTTTAATGCGAAAATTTTATGGTGCGTTACAGTCTTACCCTTCTGGGATAATCATGACTGACCAAGAGGCAATTTTGTTAATGGCCGTGGGTTTTATGATTATTGTCGGCATATGGCTTGCAGTCCTCACGTACCTCGTACTCAGAAAGACAAAGGCTCAACAAGAAACCGAAAAAGCTGAAGAAAAAGTGGAAGAGACAACAGAGGAGGAAGAGACCAAGGAAGAAGAACCCGCTTCTGAGGAGGAAAAAACCGAAGGAACAGAGGAAGAGGCTCCAAAGGAAGAGTAGACAGCTACAACATAGAAAAGGTAAATGGGATAAAAAGGTAAAAAAAGTAGGAAAAAACGGGAAATTAGTGTCACCTACACTTAAAATTAAAAACCCACTTGCTTTTTTTTATAATTATGGTGAATTCTCTAATTTTTTTCACGTAAAATAGCTCATTTCTTCCATCTGAACTCTCGTTTGCATTGAGGACATAAACCTGTGCCATCCAAGAAAAACTGAAGGTTTTTACCATCGCAATTGGAGCAGATAAACTGTTTGTGCTTCTGTTTTGATCTTATAGTTGTTGGCCTTGTGGTGAATCGAAATCTAAATCCACATCCTGGGCAGCGTCCCAATCCATCGGCAAAGAATTGGAGGCTTGGATTTCCGCAATTTTCGCATACGAACCTATCCTTTGTCCCCTCCTTTTTGAGGTCTCTTTTCTCCCTCTCAGGTCTGTGCCAGGTTCTCCTATCTTTTTTTGGAGGAGGCCTACCGCCTCTCACTCTCTCCTCCACCCGCCTTTCCCATCCTTCAGGGGGGCCGCGCCTTGCGGCATCGCGTCTATATTCCTGATCCCTTCTTCCCTGATATTCCCTCTCCGGGTATCCCGAAGGACGCGCAACAGGATAGGCCCTTCTTGGCTCGTTGTAATCGGCTCTTCTATTTTCAAAGGTTCGACTCCATCCGCAGAGAACACAGTTATCAGGATCTGTTAAAATTTCCCTACCGCAGTTTGGACAGTAATTTCTACCATCCTGGGGTCTTAAGGCCTGCTCCTGTGGTGGTGGTCTTCTTTCAGGTGGTAAGTCATACCTTTGAGGAGGACCCGGTCTCGGTCTTCTTTCTTGATAGTCCCTCCTTCTGTCATCTTGATAATAGGCCCTTTGGTCTCTTATGGGCTGTTGAGGATATGCCTGCCTTCTCCCGTACCCTTCCCGATAATCCCTTCTTTGTGGTTGTTGTCTTGGTCTCCCCTGATAATACTGCTCTCTTTCCAGGTACTGGGTTCTCGGTCTCTCTGCATATCTTCTCTGTGGTGGCTGACGATATTGGTTCTGTCTGGGAGGAGGCTGTCTGTATTCTCTCTCATAATCCTCATCTGGATATCGTCTGGGAGGCGGTCTTTGGTGGGGAGGAGGACCCATTGGAGGTCTTCTTGCTCTTTGAGGGGCACCCCTTGGCTCTCTTTCTGGCTGTCTTTGGGGGGCGTCTCTACTCCATCCACACATTACGCAGGAATCGGGGTCAGAGAAGATTTCCCTCCCGCAATTTGGACAAAGCACCACCATAATTTCTCTCCGTTATCATAATCGAAGAGGGATTATTTCAATTTTGGGGTGTTATTTCCCTGTATAGTATTAAATGCCATTTTCCATTCAGAATGGCAAATAGAGGGATAATATTGGGACTATTTGAATGATGAAAAGATAACCCCGAAAGCATTAAATCCAACCATAACATATGCTTTTTAACCACGGAGAAAACATAGATGGATGTGAATTATCTCACATGGCTTATTCTACTTCTTCTATTGGGACGGGCATTGGGAGAGGTGTTTCGCCGATATAAGTTCCAACCCCTGATAGGAGAGGTTTTAGCGGGTTTGATTTTGGGCCCAGCCGCACTCGGTCTCATTGTATTATCTCAGAATGGGGAAAATCCTCTGGAATATTTCAGTCAGTTCGGTATTTTGATGCTGATGCTCTTGGCGGGGCTCATAACTGACTTTGAATCCTTTGCCGAGAATAAAATGTCCAGTATAATCATCGGGGCATTCGGAGTCGTTGTCACTTTCATCATAGTGTTTTTACCCCTACGCTTCCTGCTCGGTATCGGTTCACTACCATCACTTTTCATTGCAGCCATTCTCAGCAACACGGCCATAGAGGTCTGTGCTGGGATACTGATCCACAGCGACAATCAAAAGATCAAGAACGTGGTCCTTGGTGCAAGTTTCGTGGATGACATCATTGCCGTTTTTCTCATAGGTATTGTGTCCTCCCTGGTATTTCTGGGTGGGACTCTACAGCTTATGGACATGGCATGGTTGGGCTTGAGGGTAATAATCTTCATTTTCGTATCACTGATTGTTGTGAGCGTGCTTCTTGAAAAGCTCTTTGACAGGCTGCATAAAGGAACTGAAGAAGTAAAATTGATGCTCACAACCACGTTTATACTGACTTTTCTTTTCGCGCTGGTTGCCACCTGGACGGGATTACATTATGTTATCGGTGCCTACATAGCCGGACTCATCGTTGGCAAATGGGGATCCAAGGTGGGGCCGCTTCTGCGAAGGCGTATTACATGGCGTAAGCTAGTCGAAGACATAGATACCCCTCTTCGCGCCATATTCGGTCCCATATTCTTTGGGTATATAGGTCTGTGGGTGAGTTTCATCATCAGTGAAGGCAAATCCCCATTTTGGGAGGTTGCACCCCTCGTATTGATCCTTACCATATTGGCTTTCTCGGGAAAAATCGCAGGCTGTGGTTTGGGTGCCAGGATTTGTAGGTTTCAAAAAAGCGAATCCCTTGTCATAGGCACTGCCATGTGCGGCCGAGGTGCCCTGGAGCTCGTACTTTTGAGCTTTGGTCTGGAAATCGACATCATAACTGGACCTCAATTCACGGCGTTAGTATTGGTGACAATAATCACGATACTGATCACTCCTATTTTATACACGCTTTCCCTGAGAAGGGCTGAAAATATGGGTAAAATCTCGGAATTATAATGGCTTCAAATCTCTCTTTTTTCTCCCCAAATCAGCTTGTGAAGCTGGGGCAAAACCAACACATTTAAACCGTCAGCGAGGACCCATTCTGCAAGCTTCGAAAGTTCTGTTCCCCCTACCTGGGTCATGATAACGCTGCAATTTGGTTCCTGCTCTTGGATTACCTTCTTGGCATACTCATAATCTTCCTTATTGCCGATTATGAATTTGAGCTGATCGTTGGGCCCGAGAAGCTCTATGTTCGACATATCGTTTTTATCTTGCATACCTGATGAAGGGCATTTCACATCCAGACTGATTAAAAGTGAATCCAGGCAGGGCAGCTCGTCTACAGATCTGGAGCCATTGGTTTCAAGACAAACAAAATATCCTTCATCTGAAAGCCTTTGAATCAGGGCAGGGGTTTCCTTTTGTAATAAAGGCTCTCCCCCAGTCAAACAGACATTGGATGCTGGGTATTCCTTTGCCTTGGTGATTATTTCCTCAATTGTCATTTCCTCGCCCTCTTCATATGCATACTTTGTGTCGCACCAATTGCATCTGAGATTGCACCCTGTGGTTCTGATGAATATGGTGGGGATTCCAATTAAGATTCCCTCTCCCTGGATGGAATAAAATATCTCTTTTATCTTCATAATCTTCAATCCTCATATTCAATGGGATCCTTTATGCCTGCCTCCAAAAAACCCTTCATTCGGAGGAGACAGGAATCGCATTTTCCGCAGGCTGTATCTCCTCCTTTGTAACATGACCATGTGAGGTGAAACGGAACATCAAGTCTTGCACCCTCCTTCACGATCTCGGCTTTTGTCATGTTTATCAGTGGGTATTTAATCTGAATTGCATTTTCAGATGCCCCCCTCTTTGTTCCTGTTTCCACGATTTTTTGCATGGCCTCGAAGTATTCTGGCCTGCAATCTGGGTATCCGCTAAAGTCCAGGGCATTGGCACCTATGAATACGGCCTCGGCATCAATGACTTCTGCATAGGCTATTGCAAATGCCAGAAATATAGTATTCCTCGCAGGAACATAGGTTATTGGTATATCTTCACCTATTTCTTCAATCAACCTACTCTCTGGAATATCCACGTTAATATCAGTCAAGGCCGAGCCGCCTATTTTGGCTAAATCGATGTTCAATATCTCGTGTTCCTTTACCGAGTAATATTTAGCGATCTTTCTGGCACTTTCCAGCTCCCTTGAATGTTTCTGGCCGTAGTTAAAGGATAGAGGGTAGGGCTCAAAGCCGTCTTCCCTGGCCAAAGCTAGTATAACCGCGGAATCTAGGCCACCAGATAGCAGAACCACAGCACATTTCATTGCTTGCTTCACCTTTTCATCCTTTACAGTGTAGCAGTATAAAAATATTGGGAGGAAGTTTTAATGTTAGTTGGGGTTAGAATTAAATAATATCGACTCAGTAAGGAATTTTCAAATTTGTTGAATCAAAAACCGAAAAAGGTGGACATAAAATGAAACCAGTTGTTGTTCTTGCCATGCACGGTTCCCCACCAAATGATTTTCCCAGGGACGAGTTAACCGAATTTTTCGGCCTCCACGCCCAAATGGAACATACCTCAGGGAATACAAGAAAAGGCCTTGAAAAAAGATATTCCGAATTGAATGCGAAATTACGCTCATGGCCTCGCACAGCAGAAAACGATCCTTTTTATGCTGGATCCCAAAAGATGGCATCAGAACTAGAAAGAACATCGGCATACAAGGTTATCGTGGGATACAACGAATTCTGCTCCCCAAGTCTTGACGAGGCCATAGAGGAAGCCGTAAGCAGGAAACCTGATAAGGTCATCGTCATAACACCAATGATGACCAGGGGTGGGGAGCATTCTGAATCTGATATCCAAAATGCAATAAAACTCTCAAGAATGCGGCATCCCGAGATCGAAATTATATATGCATGGCCCTTTGAACTCTCTGAGGTGGCAAATTTTCTTGCTTCCCAAGTCAATAGATTTGTATAGGCGGATTTGATTCTTCTTAAACATAGGGGAGGTTGAGGATATAGCATCCAAGACGAATAAAAAATCATCGAGCAGGTTGGGTAGGGCACTATGGACTGCAGCAGGAACATTCTTTCTTGCTTTAGGGATAATCGGTATTGTAATTCCACTTTTGCCTACCACACCATTTTTATTGCTTGCGGCAGCATGTTATCTTAGGGGCTCAGAGCGGATGCATAAATGGCTTTTAAACCACAGGTGGTTCGGAGAATACATAAGAAATTATCAGGAGGGAAGGGGAATTCCTTTAAAGGCGAAAATAACGGCAATTTCATTTCTGTGGATTGCGATCTGCTTTTCAGCATTCTTTTTCGTGGATAATATATGGATTCGAATCATCCTAATCGCAATAGCAGTGGGTGTGAGCATTCATATTATTTCCTTGAAAACTTTAAGAAAGTAGTAGATTATTACCACTTTGAGGTTGAACATGAAAACCATGGGTTTAATCGGAGGAATGAGCTGGGAATCCACACTGCAATATTATCGGATTCTCAATGAAACTGTGAAGGAAAAACTCGGGAAAGATCACTCAGCAAAATGCGTTATTTACTCGGTGGATTTTGCAAAAATCCAGAAACTACAACATGAAGAGAAATGGGATGAACTTGCTGATCTGATGATCGAGGCTGCTCACAGATTGGAAAGGGCTGATGCAGATTTTCTCATAATCTGTGCGAATACGATGCACAAACTGGCAGAGGAGATTCAAGAAAATATAAAGATTCCATTACTTCATATTACAGATGCAGTTGCCGAAAGCATTCAAAAAAAAGGTTTGAAAAAAGTGGGTCTTCTTGGCACCAAATTTACAATGGAGGAAGATTTCTACATAAGGAGGTTGAGGGAGAAATTCGCAATCGATGTGATTATTCCCAACGAGGCTGAAAGGGGAATGATCCACGATGTAATTTATAATGAATTATGCCAGGGAACGATAAATGATCCTTCAAAGGAGAAATTCAGAGAAATAATTAAGAATCTCCATAAAAACGGTGCGGAGGGGGTGGTTTTGGGATGCACGGAAATTCCTCTTCTCATCAAGGAAAAGGATGCAGACATTCCCCTATTTGACACGACAACGATTCATGCAAAAGCCGCAGTTGAATTTGCATTGAAATAAACCAGGATGATGAATTATATCCGGTTCTAATACCTGACAAACTGGATTATGGAAGGGCGTCTTTTCATCAAATCTGTTGCAAGAACCTTGCTGATCCAGTATCTTCCATCCACAAACTCCACGTCTTTTGGAACCTCACCCAGTTGTTTCAATACTGAAAGCGATTTCTTTTCTGCAACATAAACACTGCCTTTCACATCAAAAGAGAAGTAAAAAGAAATTGGAAGTCTTATGGAATGCATATTCTCTGGAAGTTCCTTTTCTAATTTTAAAAGGGAATCTTTGTTGAAGTAGTAAATACTTCCATCCTTTGCCACGGTCTGTGGGTTCTTTTCCCTTGCAAGCTCCTTTAATGCCTTTTTTTTCGTCACGATTCCGCTGTTCAATTTCGCTATTTCGAACTTGAACCATTTTTCCATGGCAGATTCCTTGATCATGGGGAGTAATATGTTCATGCTATGATTTAACTGTTTTATATATGGACCCAAAATTCGGTACTTTTTGTCTTATAGATAGCAGAGTGGGTGGAATTGGGGGAACAGGAAAAAATACCATAATATGCCAATAATAAAAGAAAGTTGATTTCTCCTAATTATTCAGGTTCTCCCGTGATTTTCTTAATATTCTCCAAATTGATCCTATATTTTGCTTTTGGAGGTTTACCAATGGTCTCAAGCAGATCTCTTTTCACCAACGCTTCGATATTATTCTGTGCCATTTTTTCCGTTATTCCAAGACCTATTTCTATGTCTGATATATTTGCCTCATCCAAATCGAAGAATACCTCAAGGACTTTTTTTGCCAAATCTGGGAGTTCTTGGGTTGAAAGCATTTTGTCTAGATGATAGTAATCCAATGGTTCTCTGAAGATCCTATTGGCAATTGGTATCTTTCCATCCCTGAAATCCTTTAAAAGCGCGTTATCAATGACATTCAATTGATACACGTATCTCTTATTTTTCGTGTAAGCACAAAGTGTAATTTGAAAGGGCACGATACCCTTTTTCCTTATGTCCTCCCAAAGTTCAAAGGGGGTGCATAACTCCCTTGGTGGCCTAAGAGGTTTTTCATCATGTTTCTTAGTATATGCTTTGATGGATTCTGGTGAATAGAAATGGGAAAGGTAGCACCTGAACATGGCCGGCTCTATTATTGGCTCCTGTGACGGATCCCATTGTTCAAGGGCACGAGGATCTATTTGAAAGAGCACTAGGCCGCCTTTTCCGTGCCAATTGATTTTGATGTGCTGTGTTGGGGTGTCGTACTCCCATCTCTCCTGGGTATTTGGATGAAAAAAATGGATTTCTATATCGTTCCATTCCTTTAGCACATAAATGGAATCCAAAATCGTGGAATGTTTATCATTGCCTATTTTATAGTAAATATCTGCTATTTTAGTATTTGATGAACTTTGGTACTTACCTAGGCTCTTGGACAATTGTTTTTTGGCGAAGCCATCCACCATTTTTTTAGGTGCGAGGCTCATTATTCTTTCGCACTTTTCTAAGATGTCCGACATAATATGGATAATGGTAAATAGGGTTTATAAAGTATATGATGAGGTTATCAAGTTTGAAGATGAAGGGTATGAATGGGATTAACCGGATTTAACACGACTTTCTCTTAAGGTTATTTATTTACCCCTGCTTGTCTCAAGATTTCATCACTAGGAATAGCAGAAGCCCGAAAGCTATGATAGCCCCGATGATTCCCCCTATGATCACACCTATCATTTTGATTAAGAAATCACGATTCCATAGGAACATGTACAGAATGAACAATCCGGTCCATCCAAATGCCATCTGTAAAAAGCCCATGGCTCTGCTTTTTTCCGATCCAAATATAGCCATCAACAATCCGCTAAGAAGAGCGCATATTCCAAATATCAGGACCAGTGAGAACAGTAGCGCCGGTAGAAAACCATCTATTTCGAATATTTCGTGCATCTTATTACCTCCTAGGTCTCCTCCTCAGGTTCCTGAGGTTCAGGTTCACCTATTTCTTCCGCTTGAGGCTCAGGGGAAACATCACTTTCTTTATCCTCTAATCCCTCTATCAAATTATCGATTTCCTCAGCACTCTCCTCTATTTCTTCAGGTGCTGGTTCCTCCATAACTATCTCGGATTCTATGGGTTCTTTTTCGGCTTTTTTAGGCCGTTTTGTCTTTGGGCCTTTTGTCCAGTTTACAACCATAAATACCAATAAAACCACAAGAACTATGATAAATACGATGAAGGGTATCATTGGGAAGTTATCTACTTTAATATCAGAGGACCCCTCCATTTCGTTGCCAAGGGTGTCAGAAGCTTTGATATCCACATCGTATTTGCCATTGTATATCTTCCGGGAATTCCAGTTGTATATATATTGCCCATCTTCTTCCCTCATCTCCTTCCATTGGCGTTTGTCGATTCTGATGTATACGCTGTCTATTCCTGTATCATCTGTGAGAGTAACAATGAATCTGACATTCCCTGAGACCGTCTTAGCTTTCTTTGGTTTCTCTAAATTAATCGTAGGTCCGGTATTGTCAACGAAAATTTTCCTTGAGATTTCAGTGGGTGTGTTCACTGAATCAGTGGCTGTTATTGTGAGGTTATGATTCCCGTCTTCCAAGTCAAGACCCGAGGAATCTGTAACAATTTCAGCCTCAAAGAATCCGGTGGCCTTGTTTTCGAACATCCTAACGGGTTCCATTTCATCGAATTTATAGAAAACGTCCACAGATCCTATGGCATCTCTAGCAAACACCTGAGTAAAGAAGCTTGCCCCAACGTGTGTATCGTCTTCAGGCAAGGTTACCGGATAAAGATCGGGGCCGTGATTATCTGTATCAACAGTCACCATCTGGGTCGTTACATGGCCAGCCTCGTCTGTTAGTTTTATTTCTATTGTATGTGTTCCATCATTAACGTCAGTGGTATCCCATGCGGTATCCAAATCCACCCAAGCACCACCGTCCACTCTGTATACCATATCAACGAGAAATACATCGGAATACTCGGCCTCAATTTCCACGCTTCCTGTGAGCAGCTCACCATTAAGAGGAGCAATGAGCATCAATATGGGTGCATGGTTATCAACCATGAAGTTCACAGTTACATCATCTGAGTCTTTTCCCGAAATGTCGTATGAGGTGGCCATGATGGAGTAGTTACCATCGTCAAGAGTCATTGTATCCATTTTATATTCATAATGTCCCGATACCTCGTTGAGTATTATCGAGATGTCGTCAACGATGATATCCGTGGAATCCAAGTTCTGAATGGTTATTCTCACGTCTGCCAGGCCAACATCGTCCTTAGCTCTGACTTTAAAGGTAAAGTCGTCATGGAGGAACTGATTCTCAACGGGATTCAAAATGGCGACCTCAGGAGCATTGTTATCCACAACCAGGTTCAGTGTTATCATGGTGTAGTGACCCGATTCGTCCATTGCTATTATTGACACCATATGTTCCCCCTCACTGAAGGTTGTCGTGTCCCATGTTGTGTTGATGTCAACCCAGCTGTTGCCGTATATTTTGTACATCACATCCGAAAGGAATGCATCCGTTGCATTGTAAACGAAATCTACATCTCCGGATACTATGGCATTGTCCAAAGGAGACGCAACTGTCAGTTCTGGAGCATTGTTGTCTATTTTGAAGTTCACGACTCCTGAAGAAGCCGAACTGCCTGCAGTATCCCAGGAGACTGCCGAAACAGAATATTCGCCATCTGAAAGTGCGGTGGTATCCAGTGTATATTCGTAGTACCCGCTTGCACCGTTGTACCCGATAGGCATATCCGTTATTACAGTGGGTATTGTTAGCTGAACACTGTCCAAATCAGTGGTGTCGACCTGAACCTTGAATACAAAGGTTCCATGAATGAACTGTCCATCTATCAGGGAAGCAATCGTTGGGGTTCCTGGAGGTATATTATCTACATATATAGTCACCATGTCCATGAGCTTGTTCCCATCTGGATCGTACACGAATAGCTTCACCTGATGGGGGCCTTCTGAAAGTAATTCTGTATTCACACTGAATGTTACATCCCCACCTGATGTGTCATCGCTATATGACCAGAATACCTCATCAACAAATAACTCTGCATATTCTCCGCTGATATCGTCGGTGAAATCACCCACAACACTTATTGTCTCATTAACAGTAGAACCTGTGGTTGGTGTTGTTATGGTAAGGGTATCCAGGTCCCAGTTGTCAACAATTATTGTGACCATATCCATTTGTTTGTTGCCTTCTGGATCGTATACGAACATCTTGATCTGATGCGCACCCTCAGAAAGCAGTGTTGTATCCAGTGTAAAGGTCACGGTTCCAGAGGATGTATCATCAGAATATGACCAGAACATGTCATCAACAAAGAGCTCTGCAGAATCTCCTGAGTTGTCGGCTGCAAAATCACCAACCACATTGATCTGTCCTGATTGGGATGAGCCGGAAGGTGGAGCCGTTATTGTCAGGGAATTCAGATCCCAGTTGTCGAAAATGTAAACCCCTGCATCGGCACCCTCTCCTGCTGCATTTTTTGCCACAAGGTTCACAATATGCACACCATCACCCCAATTGGTGGTGTCCAAGAAATACTGCCATGAATCCAATCCCGTACTTGACATGGTTCCTATAAGAAGTCCATCAAGATGGAATTCCACGACACTTGCGATGCCTGTGGATGTTGCGAGAAACTGGACTGTTCCGCTTAGGGTACTTCCCGATGATGGCGTGTTCAATGAAACAGTTGGAGGAATATTCAATGTGGCACCATTTGCGATTGTTACTCTAACGACCTTTTTCACGGCAATTCCTTCGTTGTCCTGAGCAACAATCGTTATATTGTAACTGCCATCGGGCATGGCCGTTGTATCCCAGTATGTGAACCAGATTCCGTTGGTTGTGGATTCCCTTACAAGGGAGATCCAGTTTGTTTGCCCCTCGATCTGGAAGCCCACAAAGTTAACACCATCGTACCCATCCTCATCCTCGGCCTCGACCCTGAATACATAATCGGTGCCAAAAACTGTTGACCCAGTAATGGGTGTAATGGGTTTAAGAGCGGGACCACCGGTCTGCAGGTATGCCCATCCAGTTGAGAGAAAGATGCCTCCTGCTGTTGCTCGCGTTTTAATTGCATTTAAGTTCACAGTCAGATCCCAATAGAAATATTTTTCTCCAACAGGTGCAGAGTCGTCGTAGAATTCAAATAGAATTCCTTGAAGCTGAGGACTTAATATATAAAAGTCGTAAGGTCCATCTACCTGTGAAGAGCTGGCAGGAGAATAAGGCAGACGGAACTCGAATTCATATCTATCATTAGCTGAGCCTGCAAAGTTCTTAAACGATACCTCTCCTTCCCCATCGATGGCATCAGCAGCAGTGCTATCATCTACCCAGACTTCTGTAGATGAATCCCAAAAGCCTTCCGTGTAGCTGTTATCTCCACCAATTTCCTCATAGTTTTCTGTGTTTTGTCCTCCTCCATCACTTAAAATTCCATCCTTATCCCCAAATGGAGGACCTACACTGTGATCCTGATCCGTATAAATCCTGAGATAATCTGTAGAATCGGAGTTATCAGTGTATATTACAACTCCAATGAAAATATCGTCACCTGAAGGGTCTTCGCACAAGTAAAGAGTTGTTCTAAAAGTTTCTCCCAGGAAGTTCGTCATTGTAATATCCCTGGAATATGCATTTGCATAGGCGAAATCATTTGATATGTCACCATCGATAATTGGATTTCCTGTGTTAGCGAACGTCGAATACACTGTTGCATCTTTTTTCTCGAGACCAAGTCGTAAATCCCCATAATCATTTACATTGGTGGGATCATTACCAGTTATATCCCAATAATGAACTTCTCCGGTAACAACTCCCATGACACCTATCTCAAAGAATATTCCAAGCTCATCTGTGGAACCTATATTAAGATCGGATCCTGATGCGCTGTCAACCCCGTTATCAATAGGTATCTTGAATTCGTAGTTCATATAACTTACACCCCAAGCCACATGGGCCGTAAGATCGATTGAGGATTCCGTTGGAGAGCCCACCCAGGACCCACCGTTGAAAAAACCGTCGTCTAGAACCTCGTTTCGGGTTGATTCCACGTAATTTTCATTGTTTGCGGTAAGAGCATCATCATGGGTGCCGTCATAATTTCCTACGCCACTGCCCTCATCAAAGTAGATTCTGACATAATTCGATGCTCCAGTGTTACCGGCTTGGTATACAATACCAATGTATAAAAACGAATCATCGTTTGCCAAAAATAGATAACAAAATCTATCGTCACCAGCAAAATTGGTAATTGTAATGTCCCTTACATATGCTCCTTCCCATTCATCGTAGTTACCGAAATTTCTACCTATTCCGTCATCTGCAAAGTTTATTTTCGTATTGGCATCCGAATCAAAATAGCTATACAATTGAAGCGGATCACCAACACCCTCATCTATATGTCCCTTTGCGTTGTATACGAAGTTGACCGTCGAAAACATGCCCACTATCATTGTCAGCACCATAAAAATCGATATGTAGTGCATTCTGGTTTCCATTAACCTCAAGCGCTTTTTCATCATAATTATCACCTTTGTACTTTCTCCCTCCCGAGACGTCTATATAATAAAACGTTCGAGTTATGCCAGAAAGTGCATAACAATATAAATAAATATTGGTCATAGAGAGCCAGAACTATAAAATAGGCCATAAAATGAGGACAATATCAAAAAACCATGTTATCCCAAGAGCAAAAGGGACAAATGGTTTTAAAGGGTGGATCCTGACCTTGAACATAGAACCGCTTTTGGCAGCCTGAACACGTTACACCAATCGTATTATCTTCTTCTGGATAGGCACTTCCTGGAACAGGTGGTTGTGTATGCGGTGAGGGATATACCTCGTAATCTGGGTAATCTTCTCGAAAAATTACAGGTTGCTGGGGATACTTTGGAGTAAAAGGTCCTTGTTTGGGTTGTATAGGAGTCATATCCTCGAATACGGCTTGATACTGATAAAAAGGCTCGGTTCTTCCTGTCCTTTTCCGCCTTGCTCCAACCACTACAACCACAAGAATCAGGGCAATTATAACAATGATTGCTAGCCACGAAATACCGATACCACCGATATTCAATGGAGATTTTAATAATATGTTTTGCTCCTCTTCTTTGCTTCCGGTACTCTCACCAGGATTGAGATGTATATAATTCCAATGATAAGGAGAATCGGTATCGTCATAATCTATATAAATTACCAAAACTGTGTAAGTCTCATCTTTCGGTAGAAAATCCGGAAGGATTATATCTAGGCTGAATTTTCCATTTTTTGGAATAAGTAGATTATAAGTGCTGCTCATGCATGAAGTCCATTCTGGCTCATCTGCCGAGGAATCTAAAATATTTTCCGAAGAATATACACCTGGTACAATAAATGCCCAAGGAATACAATCATCAGAATCCTGAATTTTAGCAGTGATGGTGGTTTCCCCTCCAATAGTGAGAGAAGAGGTTTCTATTGATATACTCGTATCCGGATCTCCCCAATTAATTTCCATTGAGCCACCGTCAGAAATCCAGATGTAACCATGGTAATCCCTGTAAACGAGGCCATCGTCACAATCCACATGTTCCCAATAATATTCCTTTTCGAATGCCGACTCGAACATCAGATCAATAACTTTTGAGACATCGGGTGTCCTAAAAATAACAGTGAATTTCCCCTGTGAATCTGTTGTTGTAAAGCCGCTTTTAATGAATTCACTTTCCGTATAAATATAATAATATATCTGTTGGTTTGGCAACGGATTTCCTTTACTATAAGCTATGTACTCTAAAGTAACCTCTTCGCTGTTTTCGATTACACCAGAGTTTTCTTGATAGATCACCTGAAAATCATAGGACGGTGAGGGCTCCATGTTATCTGAGGATGGCACCTCTTGGCTAATTTCAATGAACCATTCAAAATTCTGGATTTTACCCAAGAATTCTGCAGATCCTTCAATCCAGATAAAATATGCTGAATCATGGCTTATTGTGAACTCTGCCTTGCCTTGGGAATCCGTAATCCCGGATTTAAATGGAGAATCCTCTTGTATATCAGTATTGTCTATTTCATAATTAAAATCGATTCTTGCATCTGATATCGCCTTACCCTCCATATCGGAAAGAGCTAACTCGAATTGCACAATACTATCTGTGATACTGACTTTGTGATACCATACATGACATAAATCCACCTGAATATCACCACCGGTCCTATAGGATTCGCCATTGTGATCACAATCGGCATTAATGTATATGGATTTGGATTCTGTTATTGTGGATTCGATCTTGTAGCTTGCCTTAATTACGCCAATATTTGGATTTGTGTAGCTTATTGATTTTTCGCCTGCAGTTAAATCAAAATAGTCCGGATTTACTTTTAACCCATCATATCGAACTGTTATCGTCATATCAATGGTATCACCCGGTGAAGCCACCATATGGGATGTTCCTGTCTTGTCGAATTTAAAATCCAAATCCAAGCCCCATTCTCCACTTATGGTAATGCTATTACTGTCTGTGTCATCATCATAAGATGTGTCTTCTTCATTTTCCTTACCCAAAGTTGCCTGGGCCCTGATAGATAGATATTCATCGGCATCGTCTTCCCTTATCGTGAAACTACCGCTGTATATCCCAGAGCTGGTCTTTAAAACAGAGATTTCTCTTTTATAGGGTTCATTTGGATTAAGAGTAACAGTTGGTGGTGAGTCGGCATCTATTGGCTGTCCAGAATCGAAAACGCGCACCTCAATGGGAATGGACTCACCCACATCATAGATTCCTTCATCCCCTGGATTCCCAACTAAAAGGAGAACCTTTATGGAATCATCTGAAGCGGATACCACGGGTAGAAGGAAGACAAAAAATATTATCAGGATTAAGATGAGCGCCTTCCTCATAAACTTCATCCATTTCTTTATGTTCTTGAAAGTATTTAAATATTCGTCATTTCACCCCCTAAACCGTGAAGAATAGGCATAGAAATT
>CP070672.1:1804951-1813605 GCA_020351895.1 Thermoplasmata archaeon | reverse complement strand
GGCGAATTTCACAACTTTCCCCCGATTATGAGGGATATTTTCGATTTTCCGCCTGGTAAAGCTCTCAGGGTCATAATGGCCCTTTCCAAAAGCTACATAAATCAATATCGAGAGAAAAAACCTTCTTTCGAGGAGCAATTGAAGTTTCTGGCTGGAAGAGATTTGTATAAAATATATTATGAAGGTTACACAACAAAATTCTGGGGAGTTTCGCCAAAAAACCTCTCCTCTGAATGGGTGCCAAAGCGAGTGATTCCCAGATTCAAGGGAAGATCGGCCCTAGCCAGCGAATGGCAGGCTTATCCAAGGTACGGGGGTATAGAGACCATATCGAAACGGATGGCGAAGCTTATTGAAGAAAATGGCGGAGTAATTAGTTTGAATACGAGGCTGAAATCGATTGTATTAAAGGATGAGAGAATCGACAAGATAATTATACAAACCAGAAATGGTGAGGAAAGTATGGCCTGCGATGCAGTTATATCAACAATACCTCTCCCCCTCATTTTCGAAATATTTAACAAGAATTTCGATCTCAAATATCGCTCCATGAAATACCTATTTCTCAAAATCAAAGGTAATAATATTCTACCTGACACCACCATATGCTTCTTTCGTTCAAGCAAATTACCTTTTACTAGATTGTATGAGATGTCAAAATACAGCCCCGAAACCTGCCCAAAGGGATTCACCTCATTGGGTGTTGAGATCCCCTGTTTTTATCAAGATGAGCTTTGGAATAGAAATGACAATGATATTGCAGAGCAAGTCATAAGAAGTTTGGAAAAGGAAAACATCATAAAAAAGGAAAATTTAGTAGGACACATGGTTCACAAGGAGCAATATGCGTATCCGATACCAACCACCGAATACTATCAGAAAATCGAGAAATTACGCGCTTCAATTAAATTGCCAAATCTGTACCTTGCAGGAAGAATGGGTTTCTTCAAATATCTGGATATGTGCGATGCAATGGAGAGTGGTGAGAAGGTGGTGGATGAACTTACCTTGTCTTATAGAAATTAAATTTCTTTATATATCTCCTATGCGATTATCTTATCGGGCCATAAAGCTTTTTGTATATTTTAATGTACGACTCTACCATCAGGTCAAGGTTAAACTTCGTTTTAACAGTGTTTCGAGCGTTCATTCCTAATTTTCTACTCTCCTCTTGGTTATTGATGCACCACAGAAGTTTCTCTTGGATATCATTCGGATTCTTTAGTTTTATTAGCAAACCATTTCTTCCATGTTCGATAACAGCTCCTATATCTCCGACATCAGTTGCTATCACAGTCATCTCGCTTGCCATCGCCTCAAGTAACGCGTAAGGCAATCCCTCCGTATGTGAAGGAAGAATAAATACATCACCCATATTGTAGAACTCTGCAATATCTTCTTGTTGTTGAACATTAGCTACCATTTCCCCTAAATTCAGTCTTTCTACAACTTCAAGATATCTATCGATATCATCACCTTCATAAAGACCTACATTTATAAGCCAAAAATTAGTATTTATCGTACTTTTCAACTTACTAAGGGCCTCAAGTAGCTCATATATACCTTTTGTTGATGTTAATCGCCCAACGAAAAGAATCACAAATGAATTTTCGACATTGTATCTTAGGCGCATTTTTATTCTTCGTTTTTTATCGAAGTAGTATTTGGCTATGTCTATACCATTTAATATGACTAATCCTCCCTTATTTCTTTTATCATCATAATATCTATAAGTATCATTGCTTACATAAATTATCTGATCTGAAAAATTCAATATCATTTGTTCTGCAATAATTGATAACTGTTTCATGGGGAATGTTTTACCGTGGGGTATCTTTCCATGGATAGTGGTCAGAACTGGGATTCTTAAAATCTTACCGATAAACACAATAGGCGCAAGAAGGTGATTAGTAGTTTGTAAATGAATGATATCAATTTGTTCTCTATTCTTAACTATTAAAAGAATCATTTTGATGGTCAATTCGAGACTTCTCACGTACCTTATCTTACTAACTTCTATTTCAAAAATATGCCCAGAAAAATCCTTACCATCCTTTACATCTTTTGTCAATATTATATGATCTATACCCTTTTCTTCCAAAGATCGAATCATAACCGTAACAAAGGTACCAACCCCACCCACAACCCTTGGGGAGTATGGAGTAACAAAGCATATCTTCATTAAATCGCATCTCCTTTGTCATTTTCTGTGTTTGCGGGTTATATGTGATCGACATAATGCAGCGTTAATCGCCCATTATCATATACTTTATATCTCTCCTCATACAAACTAATCAAGAAACGTGACAAGTAAACTCTTTCATAGGCCCAATATCCAGTTTTCCAGTTCTTATGGATTAAAGCATATTCTAATTCATATCTCAATATCAAGTTTTTTGGAACTTGGTTGCAATGGGTTCCATGGATTGTGGTCCAATCTAACTCTGCATTGACTGCACCTTTTGCCCGATACAATGCATTTGCACCGATAGTGATCTCTTGTATGTCGAGTGGAATGATTTGAAAATCATCTTCTTCAAGGAATCCATAGATCAGTTGCTCAGGTCCGTTTGATTTCAAAGTGGCTCCGCCGACAGGTAAGCATGATTTTTTTGAAATAGCACCGATCCTACCAGCCATTAAACCATCGTTAGCAATAAATGTTTTATTTGTTTTATATTTGACATACATTGCAGAGTCATAAGTGTCCTCAGACATACTCTGTTTTTTTATTTCCCAATGATCGAACATATAACCAACAAATCCAACCGAAACTACAAGAGCAGTTATCAGTATCGCCAAGGCAATTATTTTTTTTCTTTTAAGGAACTTAAAAATATGGATAAACGAGATACCTGCTAGCAGTGAAAAAAATACCAGAAAAAAGTATGATGAATAGGTTCTCATACCAATAGTCGGAAAAATGAAAATAATGGATACTATCAAGAATACCTCATAAAGTCCCTTATTCTTCTTCCAAATCAAATATCCCAACCCAATTATTCCAAATAAAAGCATGAATCCAATCCTGCCGAATAAGCTTACGAAAAGATTCAGTATCAGAATAGGGATTGAGTCCCCTGAAAAAAACACCGTTTCTTGATATACCATTAGCCCTTGGGCTCCTTGGAGGGGATTGTTGCCTGAAATCAGCATACTGAGTAGAATAAGGAATATAGAGGTGATGATCAAAGGTCCAGTAAACCGAAAACCTTGTCTTAGTTTCTTTGACCTCGCCATTCTTGGAAGAACCTGCTTATATAGTGCATACAAAATTACACCGGTAAGATATGCGACCAAAATAAATATCATAAATACGCCCAGTCTATGGCTTGTCCCGACGGTCAATAGGGTGATCACAAATAGGACATTAATCCTGTTAATGGCAAACCCTCTCGTTTTGAGAAGTAGCAATATACATGATGGTGAGAGCGCAACAAATAAATTTCTTGTTGAGGCTTGCCAAAATGTAGTTCTTATGAAGATAGGAGATAAAGAGAATGCCAGTGCAGCCACAAAACAGAACAGGTCATCGTTTTTAATTTCTCTAGCAAGAAAATAAGTACCGAAGACACCTATCAAACCAAGAGCCATTGAGATCACGAAAATTGAACTCTCTACATCCATACCGCTGCTTGATGACAAACCTGCAGCGAGATAGGGATAGGCACTTGGATAGGATAATGGGTATAAACCAATATATGATAAAGGATGAAGAATCCATTTACCATATTTATAAGTTGTAATAGAATCGCTAAGTATATGAATAACGAAAGAATCTGCACCGATTTCGTGCTGAATTGTCGGGTACCTGAGGGCTACATTTAATCCGAATAAAAACGATAGTAAGAGGAAGTTTACCCTTTTTGAGAGTTTCATTGATAACCCTTATACAACAGCCTATTTATAAAGCTTATATGTGTGATTATCCTAAATAATTATCGACAATTGTAAGGTTGAGATTATCAAGCCTTATATGTGCCGATTTTTTTCAACCTGTGTGTAGAGTGCAACGATCTTTTCCGAGACTTTCTCCCATGAATATTGTCTAGCCACGGCAATACAATTATCATTGTAACTTTCCCTTCCATCTCTCATAACATTTAAAATTGCATTTTTAATAGAATCAGGACTTCTATCCTTTATCAACTGGCCTGTAATATCGTCTTTAACAACTTTCTTCACATCACCGACATCCGTGGATACCACAGGAACACCACAAGCCAATGCCTCTAATACAACAGTGGGCATACCTTCATACAATGAGCACAAGGCAAGCGTATCGGCGCAGTTGATGATCTCTGGTATCTTCTCATGTTTGAGAGGTTTCATCAATGTTACTCCCTCAATATTTTGATCTTCAACGGTTTTTCTTATCTTCTCCCCCTCGGGTCCTTCACCAACCAAAATCAATCTCGCTTTTGGCAATTCATGTTTCAGATCTGAAAATCCCCTCAAAAGCAGGTCCAAACCCTTTTCCTGCGATAACCTGCCAATAAATAGAATAATGCTTTCATCCGCTGCAAAACCATATTTATTTCGCACTTTGTTCTTATCCTTAGGTTTGAACATCTCTAAATCTATACCCACGGGTATTACTGATATTTTACTTTTTAAACGAGGGTACTTCGAAATAAAATAATCCTTTGTGGATTGATTTACGGCAATTAATTTGTCAATATGTGTTAAAGCCGATCTTTCTAAAATGTCGTAAATACCTAGAATTATTGCATTTTTTCTGGTTTTTATCCCGAGGCTAGGAATGCCGTGTAACGTGCAAACTTTGGGATTCTTCCTGCTAAAAAGGGTAAATGGGAACATGAAATCTGGTCGATGCGTGTGCACGATGGTATCCTTTGGAAGTTTCAAAAAAGGGGTTTTCACCATGAGTTTGGCAAGAAATCCTATGCTTGTTGCTTTTTTTATTTTAATTTGAAAGTGCTCTATGTTGTATTTTTTTTGTTCGTTTTCATGAATCTCTGGATTTATTAATATTATATCTATGTCTTTTTTGGATAAATTGCGGATTAGACCTTCAACATACGACTTTGTACCGCTGGCCTCGGCAGTGAATGGTTTTTTTCCCGTGACGACTGTTATTTTCATGACCCAACTCCTTTTTTTGGAAATTCCTTTTGTCATGTAATAAATATGATACATTTGCCATTTACTATGAAATTAAACAGTTCTATCCATTCTATTAACCATTTTAATCTTCGTACATTTTCTGTAGCCGTTTCTTCATCACATCCCACTTACATCTCTCATACACTTTCTGTGAGTTTTCAATCATCGGTTTCAACTCATTTTTATGACGGTGTAACCATAAAATCTTAGCGGCGAGATCATCTGCATCCTCGGGTTCGTAATAAATCGCAGTATCATCCCCAAGTAGAGACTGTAAAGCCCCCAAACGACAAACGATTATTGGTTTGTTCAAGGCAATGTATTCGAACACTTTATTTGGGACGGCTACATCTGTTAAGGGATTGCGGATGTACGACACAACTCCGAAATCTGTTAGATCAAGATAGCTTGATACCTCCTCAGGATTTAACTTCCCGCCAATGTAAACATTATTATCAAGCCCATTTTGTTTTACCAGGCTCTTTAGATGTTCCTTATAGCTCGCTCCTTTGTGACCGTACATGTGCCCAAAAAGGATGAAGTATAAATTGGGAATTTGAGATTTAACCCTTGCAATCGCCTCCAGAATCACTTCTATGTTTCTCTCATAATTTATTCCACCTACAAAAACAAGCAAGAACTTATCATCCAGTCCTAGTTTTGCCTTGAATTCTTCCAAATCGATGTTTAACCGCAACTTCTCATCCGGGGAATTCATGATTACAATGATCTTTTTTTCTGGGACTCCCCTTCTCATATATATATCCTTGATTGTATCGTTCACAGTTATTATTTGGGTGGCAAAGGCGTGGCTGATTTTCTCAAGGAAGATAGGAAATTTTACCAAGAAAGAATCCATATCTCTGTTGAATCTCGCAGCAAAAATTTCTGGCATTGCTTCATGTAAATCCAGAATTATTTTTATCCCTCTTCTTTTCTGAAAAAAGGCGATAAATACCAGAAAATCTGGAAGTGAATGAATATGCATGGCATTATAACGATTCTTTCTATCAAGAGAATTTAGCATGAAAAATGATAGGAAAAAGAACATGCTGTAATTATAGAGATACCTGAGATAACCCCCCCTCCTATGTTCCAAGGGCAATCTATATATATTAACGCCCTTGAATGTCTCTGCATAATCCTCCCCCTCGCCTTTCAGACATATGATATCCACTGAATGACCCATTTCAACCAATGATTCCGCGGCCCTTCTCACCCTTGGATCGAAGGGGTAGTACGAATAAACGGGCATGCATATCTTTTTCTTTGTTAACTTATCACCCCCTCTCCTTTTTTTCAGCTTCCAGAATATTCTTAAATAGAAGAAACTCGCTTTTATTTCCAATATAATCTATGAACCTCTCCAACCCATGAATTGCTATCTCACCTCTATTTTTTTTGTGTCTTTTTGGTAATCCATCCCAAAGTTGAATCTCATTTAAAGCCATGACTTCATAGGGATGTAGATAGAATACCACAGGATCGAAAAAATGGGATGAAATATTGAAAAGATTACACATCCTTTTGATCCCAAATGTTCTTATTCCTGACAATGTTAAAGGGGCAATGAATGCCGACATAGGTACCTCTAATACCCCCGAATAACCCTTTTTAAAGATATCATGGCTTGAGGGATGGTATGGTCTTGTGGGTGCGAAAAAAGCCTTTATATTGTTTGCCATACCCATGCCAAAATCGTATCTCAATGCGGCAACCGAACTGTCACATTCGTATCCCAATTTCTCTAATACGTTTAATGTGGTATGGTTTATCATGGCATATGGAGCCCTGAAGATTCTCACCTCCTTACCTATAATCTCTTTTAAGATCTCCGAGCTCTTTTCTATCCTTTTCTTTTGTTCGGAAAATCCCAAGTCCACAAAATTCTCTTTCGTATCGAGTCCATGGGAATATCCATGACAACCGATTTCATGCCCCATGGAATCGATTTTCATTATCACATTTGCATATTCTAAAGCAAACTTCCCTGCCACGAAAAACATTGCTTTGATGCCTCTTCTTTCAAAGATATCTAATATTCTCTCGATACCATCTTCGCTTCCAGGAAAGTGATCCACATCAACAGTCAATATCGTCCTTATCTTCATTTTCAGCCGCTCTCCTTATCATGCTGCCAAATATCAATAGTCATAATATCGAATTCCTTATACAACATCAGTATCCCCCCAAGTGATATACCAATTGGTAATATTCTTTACAAAATCCATGTTAATTTCCTTTGATAGGGGATAGATAATAAATGGCTCCTCTTTTGGATTCAATCTCTTAGGGCATTTCATAAAACCACATTTTTTCAATACATCATTATAGCCACTCCATTTAGGGATTGAGCATGCAACCAAGTCAACTCTTTTATCCTTTAGATGCTCAATTGCTCTGAGCAAAAGCCCATGGACAACTTTTTCATGGTTTGGTAATGAAAGAACGTCTACAATTGCACCATTGCTAAGTCCAAACCTTTCTACTATCCTGACGACAACAACGGCTAAGATACGATTCTCTTTCTCGGCCACAAATTTATGATATTTTTGACCAGGACATTCACCATATCTCCAGTTCATGTATCTCTTATCACGATGAAGGATTATTGGATATGATGATTTTGCCTCCTCCCAAAACTTATCGAATCTATCATCGAACTCTGAAATGGCCATCAAGGAAATATCTTCCTCGATTTTTGGCTTTCTAACCCTATAAATTATTCCAAGCATGTATTTTCCAACCTTTTCACTGATTATGCAAATGAGCCTATTTGAAAACAATTTCTTTGATACGTTCTTAAAATTCATAGGCTTGATCATCACATGCAATGAAAAAAGCTCTATGCAATGGAGTTTTCTATGGCCTGGTATGGCTTTCTCATTAGGAAAACCGATTATGATATCAATTTCCTCTTTTTTGGATTCATCAAGCAGTTTTTTTCCAAGTGCCATGAATATTCCCTGGCGGCCATAATTGGGGTGGGTCATACCGTCCACTTCCAAAGAAGCACTGCGGTATTCCTTTCTGAATTTTATTTTCCTGTGAAGCGAGCCAAGATGGGCTATTATTTGATCTTTATCAACTGCCACAAAAATCTTCGATCCATCGGGATTTTTTTTGAATTCCCAATTCCAATATTCAAGGGTTCTATCTTTACCAAATATTGTATTGAAAAGGTCATTTATCTCTTCCTCATCACCATGGTTGTAACCTCTTATAGACCAATTCTTGTTCATAAATTACAACTCCAAAATCGAGATCATGGTGTATCAATTTTCGTTTTTCATTATGACATCTACGATTCTTTTTGCGGCTTTCCCATCGCCGTATGGATTTATTTTTGGGATTATCCTAGAACCAAACATTTTCCTTGTACCTTCAAGTATCGTCTGGGTATCCGCACCGACGAGTACATTCATATTTAATTTCAATGTTTCAATCCATTCGGTATTATCCCTGAGGGTTACACATGGAACGTTCATTAAAAATGCTTCCTTTTGCACACCACCTGAATCAGTTAT
>CP070672.1:1796964-1804851 GCA_020351895.1 Thermoplasmata archaeon | reverse complement strand
CTACGGCCACCATTGGTGCTTTGAATCGTGGGCGTTCTATTGACCTCGTTCTCGCATATAAAAAAACCATAAACCTCCGGATCCAATGTTTCGCCGTCCGTAATAGATTTCGTATCCTTTTGTTGCTTCCCTTTCTCACCGCTACGGTATCATCAGGCCAATTCCTTCTCACTAAATCATATAGCTCGGATGGGCAGCCGATCCCGTGCGTTTTCTGAATGCCATTCACCTCTCGTAGAGAGCGCCTTCTCACCAATGCCCGTCCGACATCCAAAAGCTCTATATAAAGAGCCTGCTCCAGATATAAACGAAGCAGTCTCTCATTCACATAACCTTTGGCGATTGTTATATAATCATGTGAACAAAGATCCTCTGCTAATCTCGGTATCCAATGTGTCATAAAATCATCGACATGGTATCGCAATGCTTTACCATCGGTTGGATAATGAACAGAAAGTGGAATTTTATCTACCTTAATTTTATCCATTTCTTTTTGAGATAGAACAGCCTACGGAGAGATCGCAGGACATTTTAAACTGCATGGGTATCAAATTTTAATTGTGCTTTTCCGATTATCTTTAAGATCTAGCTTCTTTATGCACAAATTCCCATATGAATCATTCGCCGCTATGCCAACTCTAACAACGCCTTCAATCGGCAATGTATCGGAATGAAATGCATAGTACCATTTATCCAACGTTGGCGAAAAATCAAAATTGTCATGGATAAAACGCCGCGACGATGTTTCAATGGCTAAGAATGGTTGTGGTCCAAAAACCCCACCTCTCTTTGTTATGACTTCAATATGTGGAACATCCTCACTGGTCTCCGCATAGTACTTAACTTCCAGCTCCAGGGGTTCTTCCACGATGCGGTCGGGCCACAAGGCCCTTCTAAAACCCTCAATGGCCTCACAGTATTTGAAACTCACCTCCGGATATCGCCGCTTTGACTCTACAATCAGGTCCCTAATGAAATCTACTTCAGTACCCAAGTCACGAAAATCGTGGCTCGCAATCCCGACTAATGTTGGATTACCATCAGATGCTCTCTTGAAAGCTTTGTCCATTTCTTTTTGATCTATACTCGCAATACGATTTAGAACATTCAGAGCGCGTGCAATCCACCTCCGGCAATTTCCCTGTTTTTGATAATAGTCATGGCTCGGATGATAGATAGACCAATCGGAAGGAGCCAATCGCCAGTCACCAGAGCGTCCGTTTCTAAAATCTCTAGTCTTATCAAACTCACTGCTATCATCCATTGCCATATTTGAAATATCAAACGGGATCCATTGCTCTAAGAACCAGTTACTATCAGGCCTTTCAGTTTGGAAACCGGCTCGAAATACCGTAGGAAACCAATTTCTTTCGATAATTTTCCTACACAGAATCTGATACACTTCACTCGAATTTACATAAGACGTGGCACATCTGTGCGCATCACGGTAAACGGATATTGGATGAAAATGCCAGTGTATTTTATCTTTGCAATCCTTCTGGTTGTCTAATATGCTACGATAGTGATCAAAAATATTATGATATCCAATATCTCTTCTCCGCGGATTATACTCGTAGCCCACGTGATCAAGGCAATGCCAGTTGTACACCCATCCCTGTCCATAGGAATCCAATAGCTTATTACGAAAGTCCTCTGACGTAACGCGATCAAGCATATTGTCAATCTTATCCCATGTATCGTTGTAGTTGGCGAGATGCCCGTTCAAAATCTTCATGACATCCTCTTCAATACCTCCAAGATTTATCTCGCCTCTTTTTAGCTTCCGGAGATTTTCCTGGGTCGGAAGCACGTCGTTAATTCCAAATAGGTCATACAAACGCTCAAATTTAGCCTCAATCGATTCATACAGAGGGCCTTCGGTATCGACGCAATGGACAATCAAGACCACATATCTATTATCTCCCGCCATATTCCTTACCCCATCTCATGAATGACTAAACTCGCCAGTTCTCCGGCTTTAGCGGATCGGTGGGAAACGCCTCTATGCCCTCGCCAGTCAACAGCCAGTGCTTAAAATAAGACATTACTTTCTCATCACTTACAAATAGCCGAATTGCTGATAACCAATCTGGCGATTTTAGTGATCTTTCATAGCCAAATTTTTCCATAATATCTACACACACTCCCTCTACTAGAGAAATTTCTCCTTCTGATAACAAATTTTTCCAACGGTTAATTGCAGCCTTAACATCAAATGGTAACGGATTATCATCGCTATGAAATGATGAATTAACCTGCCATGTCTTACCATATGCATCGGTCCATCCAGCCATTTCTTCGACCGTAATATCAAATTTTTCAGATAAACCAAGAAATCTCCAAATCCGCCTCGCTGTCTCGACAGGCTTTTTCGCGGCATCTTCGTATCGAACAACGAACAATTTGTTACTTGGAAATTGATCTTTATATATTAAAGCGTATTGCATGGAATCCAAGCAGTTAAAAACAGCGCCCAAATATGCTGGCGGCTCAGCGTATGTATACTTTTTGAAGGATAAAAGCACTGACCTAGGATCTCTAATGATCAAAATGGCCTTACCATTGGGCATCATATCTATAAATAGAGGAATCTCTCTCCAAAGAAGTTGATTCTTTTCCGCCCAGTGATGCACCGTCTTGCTCAAATATAGTACATTCATAACAATGTCATAGAATTTTCCATAATCAAGATTTCTCACCTTGCTAAATGAGTCAAGAATTAAATCCTTATCTATACTAAGATCGTATCTCACACGCAATCTTTCCTCAAGTTCATTAAGGGCCGAAGTATAATTCTTTTCATCCGCGATTGGATTGTACCTGTCGTAGATAAAACGAATCACATTGACTCTATACATCGTGACACTTATCTCTGGATGACTATTAATGAGTTGCGCCACATATTCGCTCCCTGTACGGTATACCCCCGTAATTAAAGTTTGACTATCTGAATATGGTACAGATTTGCTCACCTATTGCCACCGATATTGGTAATGAGGGGACACTATCAAGAAACCTGATATCGTAATTTCCATTCGCCGTTTTCTTTCTTCCATAAATGAGGAGATCGGTGCTCATCGCAAAGCTCTAGGAAACGTTCAGATGACATACCTATATGATCCATGACCTCATGAAAGTACTTCTTCGGAAACTCACCATCAAATCGTCGAACAAGTGCAATACCCTCCTCCCTTGTTAAGTGTTTATTCCTGATTTCCTGGGAAGCATCGTAACTGGCTCGGCCGAGCCCAAATTTTATATATGTCGTGTAATAATGTAATCCATCAATACGATCATCCAAACTATTGTACTTGCTATAAGTTCCTTCTGTCCGAACAGGATTTGCTTGAAACCCCGTATGCTCAACCGAATAATAATAAGCCTCCTGAGGCGTCCATTTTAAATAGTATCCCAAATAGTGAACTTCGATATTTGATTTTTCCAGTTCATCACCATGGACTGGTAGATAAGATTGAATATCATTTCTTTTCAGGTTGTATTTCTCAAAGAGTTCCAGTACAGACACTCCCCCGAGCTGTATTTCTGATAGATGCTTTAAGGAGTAATAAGATTTATCCCTTAAGGACTTCATATTATCGGCATAAGGATTGCCGTACTCGGCCTCATTTTCGCCATAGAAGACCAATGGAACGCCATATTTAACAGCAATCTTGGGGGCAAGATTTTTCTGGCCAATAATGAATGGTTGGAATGGGTGAAGCAGATTCTCAATAGCCAATCTTGTAAGAAGGGCGTGAATTCGACCGTTATAATTAAAACAAATATTATCGAAACCGCCAACATCAATCCATCTACGAAAATTTTCCCATCCCACATCAGTGTAAATTATTGGGGGCCATGTAACGGTTAATGGATGCATCCCATATTTGTATTTCAAAATATGGGCCGCATAACCACTATCCTTCCCACCGCTGCCAGGGACAATACAGTCATAATAACCATCATTTCTACGATACTTATCAAGGAGCTTCAACAGTTCTCGTTCACGACTTTCCCAATCGATATTTTGTTTCTGCGCTGCAAATCGGCACGCATCGCAAATCCCTTCTTCATCAATATGTAATGTCTTATGTTTATGATCCCTTCCATGTCTGAACTCTACTGTTGACGAAGGCCTTTGATTTGACATTACACATCCTTTACAAAAAACAACCTCTTCCGGTAACCCGTATTTTGCCTTATGCCTTTTAGACATTTAATTTCCCTTCTGATCCATATTTTAATAAAGATGAAAGGTTCTCATATATTGTTAACCCACCTGAACCACTACGTTCTGGATGAAATTGGCAAGCAAAAATATTCTTATAGTTAAAGCTTGAACAAAAGGCAGTACCACCGTATTGAGTCATCGATAACATGAGGCTTTGATCTTTGGGTTTCACATAAAATAAATGGACAAAATACATAAATTCACCATCAGCCAATCCGTTGAGTAACGAGTTTGGCCAGAAATCCTCAGAATAATTTCTTTTAACCTTATAGATGCGGTTCCACCCTACATGGGGAACTTTCAAATGTTTTGTAGACTCGCCTGCATCCTCATCAAATCGTATGACTGATCCTTTAATAATTCCCAATCCTTGATGCCGTCCAAACTCGCAACTTTCTTCCATTAACAACTGCATGCCAAGACATATTCCTACAAAAGGTTTGGATGATGTGGAAACCTCTTGTAAAACGGTAATCAAATCTAACTCCTTGAGCGACTTCATAGCATCTCCAAAAGCGCCAACACCAGGAAGAATCACAGCATCCGCCTCCATTATTTCTCTTTTAGAGAACGTAATACACCCCTGAAGTCCAACTGTTTCGCAGGCATTCTTGATGCTAAAGAGATTGCCCAGACCGTAGTCTATGATCGCGATTTTAGGCTTAATTGATTTACGCACGAACTATACCCGCATCGGATATCGACATTCAATGCCATATTGCTTCAGGTATTCCTTAATTTCTGAAACCGACGCGTGCTTAATAGGCGAGAAGCCACGTTTGCTCTTCAGGTATTCTATATTCCCTTCCATCGAAAAATCATCCTCAACCTTGTCTTGCTTAACGAAGTTATAGTGAAGAATGGATGCTATACTTACCGCATCGGCGCTTCCCCCGGCGATGACATCATAAATATGGCGGATTGTTCCCGCGCCACCACAAGCTATGACAGGAACCGGCACGGACTCAGCAATTTTCTTTGTTAGTTCCAGATCGAACCCCTTCCCAGTTCCTTCTCTGTCAATTGAGGTAATCATAATTTCGCCAACACCGAGTTCAACAACACGCAAAGCCCATTCAAAAACGTCTAAACCCGTGCTCTCTCGCCCATTGTCTGTATACGCTTCATAAGAACCATCCATCCTTCTAATAGCTTCGATTGAAACCAAAATGGTAGACGACCCAAATTTTTTGGATGCCTCCTTTATTAATTCCGGCCTCTTTATGGCTGCAGTATTTATTGACACTTTGTCTGCGCCAGCCCTTAAGACAGTCCTGATGTCCTCTAACGTCCTCAATCCACCACCGACGGTTAGAGGTATGAATATTTCCTTCGAGGTTTTCTTAATAACATCCGCTAAGCTGTTTCGGCCGTAAAGACTCGCAACCGCGTCCATATAAATAAGTTCATCGGCACCACTTTCGTAGTAATAGCACGCAAATTTCTCTGGTTTACCTAAAACCCTCAAGCCCTCTAAATGAATTCCCTTCACAAGATTCGGGCCCTTGATATCCAAGCGGGGAATAATCCTAGTAGTTTTCAACCCTATTATATCCTGTTGAATAAAATTACCTCAGCAAGTTCTAAATCCTTTTCTGTATCAACATCTATAATCAATTTATCGTTAACCATTGGTCTTATTTTATTGCCAAATATTGAATATCTGTAATCCTTATCGTACTTCATGATACCCTTGTATCTTTTATAAAAGTTTTCGCTTTTAAATATTAGTGTATGACCATCGTGGATCATCTTTTGTGGCAGCATTTGCCTTCTATGGTGGCTATCCTTTACCTTGGGTAACATCTTTTCACTGTAGTCAAACATCCAGAGAGGATGATACTTTTCCACATTCTGCATTGAAATGACTGCATCAAAATCTGCATTATCTTCCAAAAACCCTAAAGCCTCATGAAATAGCTTGGGAAAGCGCAAGGGGACATTTCCATAAAGAAGGCTGCAATATTTACAATTAAGATCATCCTTTTCAATAGCGTCCGCTAATGCATCATCTATTTTGCTATCATCTGTGCATAATCTTGGACCTCGCCTGATATAAGCTATATTTCTTTTTTCACAGTGATCTATTATTTCTTCAATATCTGTGGAAACGACGGTCTTTACATTGTCACCAAGTGATAGTGAATATTCAATAGAATATTCAACAACCATCTTGTCCCTTATCTTTGCAATACATTTATTCCTTAATCCCTTACTGCCTGCCCGTGCACAGACTACCGATAACACTTTCATGCCAGCCTGCAATTCTAGAATATATCAATACCACCGTGTTCCGCACGGTGCTTTAATAACATTTCATCTTTCAAGGAATCTTTAACAAGATTGCCAAACAATTTCCTTAATTTTTCATAATAAACTACCTCAGTAAAGGGCTTTACTCTTGAGGACACTAGATTTATCATTTCTTCCCTTTTTTCAATGAGTTGTTCATCAGTAAAAGCATCCGTGAGATTCACTGTAAAGTCCCTTGCATCTTCAAGACTTACAACAAATTCATGAACTCCTTCCCTTTCAATACGACCAGTAGACATCGCAAAATCGAATAATTTCGTCCCCGGATAAGGCGTTGCAAACATTATCGACCTCAATGGGAGATGGTTTCTAACGCAAAATTCAACCGTTTCCCTACATGAAACGTCATCCTCGCCTGGCATCCCAATGATAAAAGAAATCGGAACCATCATGCCGAATTTCCTATTTATCCTCACGGCATTTTCCATCTGTTTTACGGTGGCCATCTTTTTCATAGATTTTAGCATCCGTGGTGAACCCGATTCAAATCCATAGGATATCGAAACGCACCCGGCACTTCTCATGGCTTCGACAAGATCATCATTCACCAGGTTTACTCTGCCCGTGCACGACCATAGCAGCCCAGGAACAAATTTTTGCACCTTATCACAGAATGCATAAACCCTATTTGGTCCGACAATGAATTCGTCATCCTGAAAAGACACAAACTCCATATTATAATTATCCCGAAGATGTTTTAAGGCAGTTAAAATAAAATCGATACTATGTCCTCTAAATTTCGTGCCCCACGGCTGATAACAGAATGTACACTCAAAAGGGCACCCTCTGCTCGAAATAAAATCAATATCTCTGCCAAAGCCTACCACTGGATTAGACAGATAGATATGCATCGGTAATAAGTCATAGGCAGGCAAGTCGCTTTCCGAATCCAGATCTGTTATTAAATCTCTTTCTCCACTGAAAATTACTTCACCATCAATTTTGAAATAGAAGCCCTTTATCTCCAAAAGATCTTTTAGTTTATGGTTCCTTAAGCCATTCAAAAGTTCAACAATAGCAATCTCCCCTTCCCCAGCACACACGACATCGACCTTCGATTTCTTTAACAGCAGTTCAGGAACAGACATCGCTGCACTTCCTCCAGCAATGACGATACTCCTGGGATTAATTGCCTTAATTTTCTCTGTCAAGGCTATAATGCGCTTATAAACAGGTATAAGCCCACCAATGAGGACGACGTCAAACCCATATTTCCTTAGTCTCCTTACGGTTTCTTCCTGTGAATAACGATGTGCATTCAGATCAAGAAAGCTCGGAGCAATCCCAATTTTCTTTCTGATGATATTTGCGATTATTGCAAGCCCATGCGGAATATGTCTGGG
>CP070672.1:1793637-1796864 GCA_020351895.1 Thermoplasmata archaeon | reverse complement strand
GTTCTTGATTTTGTCTCACGGATTTGGCATGCCATTTGCGTGAGATGGCAGATCATTGAGCAAAGGGCTATTTTAGTACACTGGCTCCACCCTGAATAATCCCGAAAATTAGAGCGTTTTTTGCCGAGCAGAGGGGGTATGTGTGGTGGATTTAGTGGGGTTAGGGGCCATCTGTGGGGGTTGGGGTGGATCTGGTGGTTCCAGAAAGGGAACTGCACATAGTCCATCCAAACCACCGAAGGTGGCACGGAATGGCGGGTGGGAGTGGGAATTTCACAAGCAAGATAAAAGAATCTGAGGAAAATAGCATTAAACACGGAGTTACCGCCTTGACAATCCTTCAACAGCTACAAGCTCCGTTTTAGGAAATGTTTAAACCTCTCTAAACAATTCCATGACTGCAAAGGAAAGGGCCAACCGTGACGAGGTGTGAAGCATGAATGTGCTCGATATCCTTAAAAAACATGAGACGGAAATCAAAGAAAAGTTCGGTGTGAGCAAAATAGGATTATTCGGCTCCAGCGCCAGGGAAGAGCAAAATGAATCCAGCGACATAGACATACTTGTGGAGTTTGAGGAGCCTAGTTTCGATCATTTTATGGAGCTCTCATTTTTCCTGGAGGAACTTTTGGGGAAATCCGTGGATCTGGTCACTACCAACGGTATAAGCCCTTATATTGCGCCTGCTATTAAAAAGGAGGTTATTTGGGTTTGAATAAAGACGAAGCCTATCTGAAACATATAATGGATGAAATAAAATTCCTAAAGGAGAAGTTTATTGGGCTTAAGTTCGAAGAACTGACAGGTGATAAGGTGCTTCAAAGGGCCAGCGTAAGGAGCCTTGAGATTATTGGTGAGGCTTCGAAGAATATCTCCGAGGAATTGAAGGAGAGGTACAGTCAAGTTGATTGGAGGAAAATAGCAGGCCTTCGTGATAAATTGATTCATCACTATTTCGGTGTTGACTGGGATATATTATGGGATGTCATACAGAATAAGATTCCTTCCTTGGAAACTGAGATTGCAGCGATTCTTGAAAAAGAGTTCTGAGTATCGTAAAATATAGTTTTAACGATAACTTTTTTGTCACAAAACCGGTGTGAACTGATAATACCCATTCTCATCAAAATACGCGCGTGTGAAGTATGATAATCCGGTTCGTTTCTTCAGGCATTTTGCGTAAAGTTGGAGTTGGTTTGCCACATTTCCGCTCTCATCTGGTTTATAGTCCATAATATGTATTTTGTTGCTTCTAACCTGGATGAGATCAATATGACCTGTGAGGGGCTTTCTGAATCCTGACTCCTGCTCATTCAGGTAGACTGGAACCTCCACTGCTACTGTTGCGGAATCGTTTACCAGGAAGAACTCTTCCATCTTTTGGTGTCTCTCGGATTTGGTCTTGGCAAGTTCCAGTGCCAGGCCGGTCATACGGGATGCTGGGCTGTTTTTTACATTCCTGATCGAGGGCTTCGGGATGTTCAGTGTGTTTGCAAACTCGGATACCCTGAGGACCTTCTTGGACTGGAACATGAAATGATATAATAGCTCGAAGGGCACTGAATATAAATATTATGTTCGGAAACGGATTTTAAATTCCAATAAAAGTGAATTTCGTAAGACTCGAAGTGGATATCTGATAACCCTCTGCCATCGCTAAAACCGGGTCATACGCACCTTTGGGCATCCTATATACATGCCAGCCCCATCTCTGGTTTTGGTAAATGTAATAGTTAATTCCCACACAATCAGGAATATTGTCGCAGTACCAATCTGCGGTTTCATTAATTCCCGTTTTTAGAGGAATTCCCATAGAATCATATCCTGAAAAATATTCCTCTATCCAAATTCCGATGCTGTAAGTGCCCACACCTCTTTGGGTTGTCTTATCATCTTCCGGGACAATCATGTAATAACGTTTAGTCCCTGGTTGAGTAATATAAGGATCCATGACCTGCAACCATTGACCAGGACTTCCACTATTTGCTTTATAGAATTCATGGTAATCGACATTGGGGGTTCCCCAGAATCCATCCCTCTTGTCGGAAATAAATAACCAATGTGAAATATTCGAATTGGTATTTTTTGGAAATTGATATGTTATTACAACATAATCATTGATCGCGATATAAACTGAAAGGTTCCGAACATCCCCGATTTCTGGATCCGCATCAAAACCAAAAGGAGCATCAGTATAGTGAATCATGGCTCCTGGCATTCCACAGAACGTGTAGTTGGTTGTGGTGTTGAACCTTACCTCATAGCCCTCACCCAATCTCATTTTTACATTATTTTGGGCTCCCTGACCAAGATCATGCTGCATCCAATTACTGGTTGTATAGTTTATGTATTTGATGTACTGAGCCCCCATATCTTTGGTTAGATTATCAACATACAATACATCCATAGGCTCAAGAGGAAGTGAGAAAGAGGAAACACCCTCAGAAAAGGTCCTGGTCCATTTACCCACGGTTCTACTTGTTCCGCTCACCATACCATTGATAAAAACAGATCTGATAATATAATAGAACTCCTTTTTGTAATTGCTAGTATTTCCGGGATATGCAGCATTGGTGTCATTCCAAACGGTTCTAAGTGGATTGGGGGCTAATTCACCAGGTTCCATATCAATTGAGGTATTTTTCCAGACAGAATTAAAATCGAAGCTGATTTGAGAAGTTGATCGATAAATTAAATAATGGTCTATTCCTGGAAATTGTGGAGGATCCCAATTCAGCACAGCATCATTTTTATCCTGACTTGTATTGATATAAAGTTTGGGCGGAGGAATTCCCACAAAAATTGTTTTATTTGCTATATTGTTGGTTAAGTTACTATCCCCACCTATTCCAGAGAGAACCTCAACAGTTATGGTATGAAATCCAGGAATTGATGGAATCCATGTTATGGAAGTATTTGTTGTGCCATTATTTGGGATAAAATCCACTTCTGAATAAGGGGAGTCTCCTGGAACTAGATTGGAATAGCTACCTATATCAAGGTTCTCGGCTAGTAAGACGCCATCGATATATAATCTTGCTTTGATTTTACTTGGCACTATTCTGTCCACTCCTCGAAAGTTTGGATTTGAATCGGTTCCATAGCTCCTATCATATAATTCTCCCTCTATGGACAAATTTCCGATTTTTATCCAATCAATCAATACGCTGTCTCCCGAGGAGGGTGTATCACTTTTCTGAGTTACCCTTATTGTATGGTCGCCGGAT
>CP070672.1:1787124-1793537 GCA_020351895.1 Thermoplasmata archaeon | reverse complement strand
CGCCGGACGGAAGTGCTATAGCATTCCTGATGCAACAAGAAGACTACACGTATGACCTGTGGCGAATTGATGTCTCAGTGGTCAATGGTGAGCCCCAAGGCAGTAACCCAACGGAATTGACGCAGGATGTTCGCCTTCAGGTTCCCGCCTGGTCACCAGCAGGGGATGTGATAGCATTCAAACAAAATCTAGAAGATGGGAGCAAAGTCATTCAGACCGTCCCGGCCACTGGAGGAGCCGTGGAGACAATCTACACTGCACCTGAAGGATATGGGATAGGTGAAATAACTTGGAGAAGAGATGCCTCACAACTTGCCTTCACCACAAGTAACAATGGCTTGGGTTATATAATGGCTCTGGATATCTCAGATTACTCAACCACCACCCTTTACGGGCCTACAACACAATGGTTTGGACGCATCGATTGGGCTCGCACATCGGATACATTTGTCTACTGCAGCAATGATGGCATCTACATTCTTGACATTACGCAGCCGAATCCAACACCTCAGAAATTAATTGCAAGTGGACACAAAAAGCCCACATGGTCCCCAGATGATTCCCAGATCGCCCTCCAGAAGTGGGATAAGAACAACTGGCTCAATCTGATGGTATATACTCTTGAAACGGGAGAAATGGTAAAGATAGCCAAGGGATCTGACCCAGATTGGTGCAGGGATATACAACAATAAACAGAAAGCATGCATAGAGCATACCTCTGTGCATGTCCTATTCTTATTTTTTACTCACTAGCCCAGTCTATCCCCCTTTCCCCACAAAAATCCAGGTCGAATCCTTTTTATAATCGCGATCTAAAAGGGCACACTGGAGATTTCAAAGGAGGTCTCGGGAATTAGAAAACCTGAGGGTCCAAAGAAACTATTGGGCTGGGTGTGAAGAAACCTTTACTTCAGGTTATATTCGATATACTCAAGTTTTCGAATATATTCTCTAATATCTATTTTCGCATTTATCAAAAGCAAATTTTCTAATCTCCCAGGGTCTTTTACTCTTCCCTTTTGTTTCGGAAGCCTTCTTAACACCATCTCATTCCAATCATCATTGCTTTTTATTGCTATAATTACTTTATCAACATCACAAATGGCAAGTAGAATAGCAGAGTCAAAATTGTTCTTGTAGTCAACTGGTAATCCCAATTTGACAGCAGTATTACTAACCACAGGTGGAACTTTTACCTCGACCTCAGAATCTTTATTATGGAAGGGAATTTTTCTTGTCACATAATCCCTTAAGCTAAATTCAAAATAATGATAGGTTTGGAATTCCTTTATTCTGGGTCCAGTTAATTCGATTCTTAACTCGAGTTGATTAACTTTTTTGCGTACATCCTTATCAGTTATTTTAATCTCAGGCCTATATTTTTGATAGAATTGAAGACCCCAATCCGAATCTCGATATTCTAAACCTAATTTTTCAAGTTTCATTTTTATTCTAGGTAATTTTTTCTCGGCTACTACGCCATCGATATCCAATGTATATCGAGCATGCTTTTCACCAGCTAGTGCTCTAACCGCCCATCCACCTATCACGATAATATCATCTTTGATGATTTCAAGTATTGACAAGGATTGATCCTCTATGTCTCTTTTCACTTTCTCTGGTAACTCCTCAAGATTCATATTGACCTCACCCCATGCCTTATCGCTCCGATATCAAGAAAAAGATCAACATTCCATTTTTCCTCATATTTATCCTCCCATCCACCCTTGCCGTATTTTCTTTCCTCTTTTAAGAAAGTTGCTTTTCGTTTGGTCACATTTTTCTGAAATTCTTTGATTATTTTTGAGTTGACCCTCTTTTTGATATCATTTAGTACGTCCAAGTAACACCCAACTGAGTTCACCATCTCCTTCTCTTTAGCGAGATTTAATAGTTTATCATAATCCAATTTTCCTTGCGCAATCAA
The DNA here is from genome assembly GCA_020351895.1 of Thermoplasmata archaeon. The sequence goes on along the minus strand of CP070672.1, from coordinate 1,791,610 downwards.
TCTGATACAGAAATCCTCAACACCTTCTGTAGTTTTAATTTCACGCAGAAACAGCTCCTCTATTGTTAACTCGGATTCCACACTTTCCACTACACTCAATTTATCTTCACTTTTGATCATAAATCCTGTATCCTTAATAGCAAGACTGCTGTCAATTTTTTGATAGAGAATTTTTTCAATTTCAGAAGGTGTTTTAGTTAACTTTTCGAATGGTATTGTTCCTTCATATAGTAGTCTCTTTGAGGGTCTTTTTTTCCTAGTATATTGTTCCAATAATAAATTGAGTTCATGTTCCTTTTTGAGGACAGCGATCATTGGTTTTCGTTTCTCATAAACCGCGAGTTTAGAATCCACAAGAAATTTTACAATATTCCTAACCCAGGGATAAGAAAAACCTGTACTTTTTTGAAGATCTTTCAAAGTTTTTGGTTTTAAAAGCTGTTTCCAGATTGTCAATGTACTTTCTCTTAATAGCACCTCAGGATCAATTCCAAAACTAAGGGCTTTGATGTAAATTTCCCGCATTTTTTGTGTGGTATAGTCCTTTGAAATCTCCACCACAATCTTCCCTTTCTCCTGCCTTTTGTTAATCAATCCTTCTTCAAACAGGAATTGCAAGGCTTTGTAAATAGTGTGCTTCGAATAAGGCAATTTATCGATTAATTCGTTGATTTTATGTGGCCGAATAGACAAGGCAGCTAACACTCCAGACTTTGAATTCATATTTTATAGTAATGTTACTAAAAATATTTAAACTTATTGTATATTTAATATAAAATAATATTTTCGATAATTATGAATTATTACCTAAAATACTTCCAGGTGATCAATTTATCTCAGTAATTTTCATAAATCAAATCTTTTTAATGTGCCTGTTTATCAAAGACCTGAAAGCATGATAACTACAGGAATGAGAATTATTCTTTTTTTGTCAATGCGTCTGATCTCTGCGATATTTTTTGTGACCACTATGCCTTTTTTCAATCTTTTTTCATCCATAAATGCAACCATTCCTCTGAGATCCTTATTATCGATATCATCGCTGTATTTTACTTCTATTGGAATAGGTTGTTTATTGATATCCGCGATGAAATCAACTTCATATTTTTTTCTCCAGTACGGGACGTGAATCTGCAAAAGGCCCGTATTCTTTCTGATATGACTCACCAGGTGGATTGCCACGGAAAGCTCGACGTTTTTTGATGTGATATCATCTGTCAGCGTTTTCGCGTAGTTTAAAGCCGCATTGAAACCCGGGTCGATTATATAGAATTTCTTGTTTCTGCGTTGGCGTTTTAGCAAGTTCTTTGTATAGTATTCGCAGCTTATAATGAGTCCAGCGGACTCCAGATAATTCAGATACGTGCGTACGGTCTCTATGGTCAGGTTGAAGGATTTTGCTATCGATTCATAACTCAAAGGGAGCGAGGTTTTTTCAGCAACCAGATACAGCATATCCTCGAGTACAGAGGGATCCCTTACCTCATAATTTGAGAGGATATCCTTGTAGATGCTAAGGCTCACATAGTTCTGCCTCAGATGGTTCTGCCATTCCGCAAGTTCATAATCGTAAGAAAATTGGGCTGGAAAACCGCCATAAAGTAGAAATCTGTGGAAGTGGGATTCCAAACGATGTTGTTCCGATATTAAAGGTAGTTCTTTTTTTACCACATTTTCAATGGTTGCAAATTCGAATTTTATTTTAGGTTGAATCCCACTTATTGCCGCAAATTCCCGAAATGAAAGGGGCATGATATGTTCAAATATAAAACGACCCAATCCTGATTCAGCAACATCTTTTAATAAGAGTGTGGCAGATGAACCGGTGGCATAGTAGTAATTCCCTGTTTTTGCGTCGATTTTGGCCTTGAGATTTACAGACCAATCTTTATCGTTATGGACCTCATCAAAGAAATAGTATGATTTTATAGATTTGCCGGTTAATTCCTGATGTGCCAAAACAACATCATTTATACTCGCTCCCTTAAGCCTATCCATGGGAGCATAGACAATACAAGTAGGATCAATACACTTTATTAGATGTTTAATAGTCTGCAGCATAACCGTGGTCTTGCCTGATTGCCTGGTGCCTATTAGGACAATGGCTTTGTGTAATGAAGCTTTTTTTAAAGTATTAACGGCATCTCTTTCAAACTTTGGCACGTCAGGTGAAATCCCCTTTGACTGCCACCATAGATTGTTTTCTTCTAAGATATGCTTTACTTTTTTACCTATCATTACTCTAATATAATGGAGTAATAGTTTATAAATCTATCTATTATATTTGATTAAACATCGATATCACTGTAAAATCTTCCAAGAGAATAGATTTTGAGACGATTTGGGCGAATCAAGACATTAGACAGAAATTCTAGTACCGCTTTGCTAAATTTCTCTTATATTACCGAAATTTATCATATACACTTAAATATTTTAAATGCAATGTACTTTATATAATTACTCTACGGGTAAATATGGTGAGTGTGGGGGGAAGATGCCTAATTTGGATTTCCAGCCCAAGCTGGTGGGTCGAGATGATGAATTAAAAGAGCTTCAGACCTACTTAGATAAATCTGCGGAGGGTGAGGGAAGTACAGTTTTCATTTCTGGGGAAGCAGGAATCGGAAAAACTCGACTGGTAAACGAGTTGAAAGAGATTGCCCAATCCAAAGGCTTCCAAATTCTATCAGGAAACTGCATGTACGAATCCTTGACACCTTTTATGCCCTTAATGGAAGCTCTAAGGTCCGGAGACCTTGAATCCCTTTTTGCAGAGGAGGCACCAAGGGTAGAAGCGATTTATCTGGTAACGCACAGCGGTCTTCTGATCAAGGATGTGGTGCGTCAGGAAACAAAACTCGATCCCGATTTATTTTCCTCTGTCCTTACAACACTCAGTGAGTTCGCCTCCCAATCTTTATCGACTCTATTGGGAGACGAAAAGGAAGGAACTTTGAATAGTTTGGGTTATAAGAATTACAGGATTCTCATTGAGAGCGGGAAGAGTATGAACTTCGTTGTAATCCTCTCAGGGAAGGAGAATGAGTTTTTAATCAATGATATGAGGGATATCTTCTTAAAAGTCAACAAGAGCTATAAAACTGTCCTTGAGGATTGGGACGGTGACGAGGATAATGTAAAGGGGATTGAGAAATTCCTCGAACCACTAATTACCTCGGGAAAGTACGATGGTATATACTATGGAAAAGAAGATCCAAAAGCTAGAAGGAATCTCTTATTCGAGAATGTTTCCATGGGACTTGCCAGATCTACTCAGACATCACCTACTCTTTTATGCATCGAGGACTTACAATGGGTTGATCAATCTTCATTGGCTATGATGCACTACATCGCCAGAAACACAAGAGAGTCCGGGCTGCTCATTCTGGGTACTTATAGACCCGAGGATGTTGCAGCAATGAATGGAAAGGGACATCCTCTAGTGGGAACCATGCAGTTGATGGACCGAGAGGATTTGTACAAGAAGATGGATCTTGAGAGATTACCAGAAGAAAGCATTGATGAGTTTTTATCTGCCCTGCTTAGAGATATCGACTTCACTTATGAATTCAAGAACAAAATCTACAAAGAAACCGATGGGAATCCATTATTCGTGATAGAGTTAGTTAAATTCCTAGTGGATGAGGAAATAATCAAGAACCTCGATGGAACGTGGAAGTTGGCCAAAGAACTAAAAGAGGGAACAATTCCCTCAAAGGTGTTCAATGTGATCTCAAGAAGATTGAACCGGGTGGAAATAGATGATAGAAAAATTTTGGATTATGCTTCTGTTATTGGCGAAGCTTTTGATTCCACTGTCCTTGCTACAACTCTAGATATAAATAAGTTACAACTATTGGAGCGATTGAGATATCTGGAACATACCCATAGATTAATCCACCCCCAAAATGGGAATTTCAAGTTCGACCATGCCAAGATCAAGGAGGTTTTATACAGTGAAATACCGTTAGAATTAGGGAGGGAGTATCACTTAGAAATAGCAAATACCTTGGAAGCTCTGAACAAAGACAATCTTGATGAAGTTGTAGGGGATTTGGCTTTTCACTACTATCGATGTAAAAACAAAGATAAAGCCCTTCTCTATCTCATCAAAGCTGCGGATAAAGCGAAGAAGGACTATTCAAATGAAGAGGCTGTTAAATTCTACAATTATGCACTTGAGCTTGAACAGGATCCACAAAAGAGAATGGATATTCTGGAAGATTTAGGAGCCATTTATGATTTAATAGGGAACTATGAGATGAGCATAGATACAAATAAAAAAGCAATAGAACTAACAAAAGACCCAAAGAAGAAGGCTGAGTTCACAGCGAATATCGGGGGACTTTTTGAAAAAAGCGGAAAATTCGAGGAAGCAATGAATTTGGGAAATGAAGCATTGAATATGGTAAAGGATGAAGATTGTAGAGGAAAAGCGCTTGCCCTTCATAACCTCGGTCACCTTATCTTTATGATGGGTGATTAT
>CP070672.1:1783723-1787024 GCA_020351895.1 Thermoplasmata archaeon | reverse complement strand
ATCTTTGCCTACTGCTTCAATTTCACCTGCACACTCCATGCCCAGTATAGGTCTCTTAGGTTTTAAAAGACCTAAATATAACCGCATAGGAAGCCATGCAGCGAGAGGAATCTTACTACCTCGAATTCTCGTATCCCCTATATGGGCGGTTGTTGCGTGTATTTTTATCAGTACTTCATTGTCCTTTGGAGTAGGTTTTGGAACTTCTTTGAAGTGAAGAACCTCAGGTGGTCCGTATTTTTCATATACAATCGCTTTCATGATTATTCCTCCCATGCAATGAATAATTTGTATTTATTTAGGTTTTATTATATCCAAAGCTATCTTATCTTTATCTCTTCATATTTTCGTGCAATATCGTATGCCAGATCATTTTCGAAGTAGTTGAAGTATACGAAGGTTGTAACCATCACTCCTATCACAAAGAGCATGAAGAATCCAAGGAATGCCATTATAAAATCAACAAACCCTGGACGTTCCATTGCCATCCTGACGATGACAATGAGCGTACTGAACGCAACAATGGTCTGCAACATTCGTGCCTTTAATCCGTCAAAGAGCCGAAAGTCCTTTACCAGACCCTTGATTTTGGCATCGAGCCTTAAATAGATAAACCAGGGAAGAATGAATATTGGGATATAGGTGGTTACAGTTGAGGCTATGTTAAACATGAACCTCATATCCGTGATATCCAAAAAGAATGGACTGAAACTGATATAAATCACAATAACAAGGCCGAAAAATATCTGCCATATCACTGCCTGTTTGAATATGGACCAGGATATCTTATATTTCGGCTCACCATGGTTTATACTGAGAGCTCTCGTATCAATTACATCCGGGATATCGAAGGCCCATCCCAACCAGATATATCCCAGGTAGGTTTTTTTGTCCTTCTCCTTAACAGAATCCGATATATTGGGAGTAATTTTCGTTATTTCCACCAAAAGATCGGCTGTTTTGGCTCTTATTAGAGCAGACAAAACCCCCATCATACCAAAACCCGTGATCATTAAAAAAAGAGGGATGATAAAGGTGAATAAAAATCCTAAGAGAAACATAACAATGAACAATCCCATCATTTCGATTCCACTCAATCCTACGAGTGAATCGTCAAAAATCGTGGTCTGTGTGACCAGAAAGGTTACCACCAGGCCCACCATTAAACCGATAATCAATGATATCTTTGCCAATGATTTAAGAATCCTTTTTCCTGGGATTATTCCCCTTTTACGGTGATACTTAATAGCTAGCAATCCAGAAAAGAAGAAGGCAACACCTAGACCTTCGAGAAGACCAGGGATTAGGGAACCTAAACTTTGCACCCCAACTATTAATACACCTATGAAATTAAAAACAACACCCAGAAGAAGCCAAAAGGAAAAGAAAATCAATAGCCTCCTGTCGTATTTTTCTCGACCTTCGTAAACAGGTTTATCTTTTTTTCTTTTCATTGGATTCCCTTATCCTGTAAATCATTGCTACATGGCTTATGTAATCATAGATGATTTACATAAGAGGATTATAGTATTCAAACATACACCCAGATAGATAAGCCTTGTCATCATCATCAAGGGACTGATCATCCTCAGTGCAATCATTCGATATATCTCCGGGCCTCTGCCGGTGGAATCTTCGCCGCCTGGACGCTGGGGTAGAAGGTAAAGATGAGTGTGGCAATATAGGCGATGATCGATATACCGATTAGGTTGATCCAGGGGATGACAAATCTTGAACCTGCCTCCTTATAAAAATCATTATAGATCTGCCAACCCACGCCGATTCCGAGAAAGACTCCGATGAATATGGCGAGAATCGTTATAAACGAGGTCTCAATTAGAAATGATTTGGCGATCATGCTCTTTCTAAAACCGATTGCACGCAGCATCCCGATCTGCTGGCGACGTTCGATTACGTTTCTGTATGAAATTATGCCTATGCCTGCAATTCCAACCAGCAGACCGATCCCCAGAAAACCTTCCATTAAATACATCATGTTGTTGAAGACCGAAATAAAGCCATTGATTATTCCAGCGAGATCAGATGTCTGCAGCCCAAGCTCGAGGTAGTTTCTCTCGAATGCTTTTCCTACAGTATCGGTGTCCTCACCCTCACCAAGTTCTATTAATATTAAATTGTCCACGCCTCCAAATTCGCTCTTAACAACATCCTTTTTCAACATAATACCTTGAAAGAAGAATATCTGGTCCATAATTCCGATGACAGTCAAAACACGAGTTCGATTCTGACCTACCATGTCCGTGATAGTTATTGTTCCTCCCATATACGCACCGTACATTTCTGTGGATCCTGCTACATCGCTATATCCGAGTTTCGAGCCATCGATTATACAATACGAACTATTCTCATTGAGCGCTTCCCATGCATCACGATCAGTTTCGTATCTATCATCCCTTTCCATCAATGTAAAGCCATTGTTCGAAAGGAATGTTTCACTGGCACCAAGCAACTGATATTGTTCCACTTCCATTGTACCTGGTAACATGAAATCATCTGCCGCTGATTTGGCTTGGTCATATTCCACCACTGTAACAAATGCACTGGTTAAGGTTTCCAACTGATTAATCTCAATATCCTGAAGCTCGCTTGGAAGTGTGTCTATAGATAAATTCTCGAAGGGCGTACTGGGATTGGTGTTGCCCATAATATCATATCCGCCACTCTGTTCCGCAAGCATGGCATCGCTTTGTGAACCCAGCATTGAAGAGAACATTGCGATAACAGTCACTGTGAATATTATAAGGGCGAACATCACCAGGGTCATACCGGTTTTAAACCTGCTGTCCATGGGATATGATATGGCGGTTTTGAGTACAGCCCGGGTGGATTTCTCCCTGCCTATGGTGCGTTGAAGTGCTTTTAACAGTATATCTGAATTAAACATCACGATAAACACTCCAGCCAAGACAAGAAAGACACCGCCGAGAACGAATGATTCTGCCCCTGAATAATCAGCTTCTGAAATTCCCGGGATATCAAAGGGAGAAATCAGGAAGAAGATGATTAAAAGACTGGCCACTGTAATGGCGACACGAAATCTGATCCACTTATATGCAACCATGGCGGAACCTATGAGAATGAAAGGTAGGCCAATCATCCAACCCGCACCTGCATTTGCTGTATAACCAAGAGTGCAGAAAAGAATGCCTAATACCACAAGAACTGTACCCATTATGTGTGAACGCCTTTTCGTACCCGATGTTCTTGGTTCAGGAATTCGCCGAATCGCTCGAATGATGTTCAACTTGGTGATCCTTGTGCTTATAAGTGGATCAGTTTT
>CP070672.1:1781015-1783623 GCA_020351895.1 Thermoplasmata archaeon | reverse complement strand
TTAAGCCAAAGACAGGTGGGTGTGGTTTTTGCATCCCGAGAGGGATTGGGGGAACTCCAGAGGTTGGTTACGGGGGTGGTTGACATGTGGTTGAGATTGAATGTCCAGTTCCAACTCCCATGTTCATTACTCTCCACACAAAACTTGAAGCATCAAACTTTTGGTAAGCCAAAGACAGGTGGGTGTGGTTTTTGCATGCAGAGAGGGGATGGGGGAACTGCGGAGGTGGGGGTTAGAGTGAGGGGAGAAAGGAGGGAAGAGAGGGTGTGTGTTAGATTTGGGGGAGGTGGTTTGTTTAATCAAAATCAGAAAAGAGGTTCGAGGTGGTGAGGAGGTGAAAAGAGGATTTAAGTCCTGTATAACAATTTTCAAAATTGTGTAAAGCTTAATTTAGCATGTCCATAAGAATTGTCAACTATTCTTCTTTAAAATACGCAAAAAACGTACCAAATATGTTTTATATATGTTTATTCAATTAGGATAGTGAGGATTATTTATGAAAGGCAGTGGAATAAATCTGAGTAAATTATTAATATTTCATCCTTTATGATGTTATTTCACGGAAAAGGAGGAAGAAAAATTAGATAAAATGAACGCGAAAAAAATATTGAGCGAACTGATTTGCATAGCATTGATTTCTGCTGGATTCGTGATGGTAGGGATAAAGAACGTCACCTCGGACTATACAATAACAAGAGAGGATGATCCGTACCCAAATTGGGGTGACCTCGCAGTATTTAGCGGTGAAATCTCAGTTGATGCCTCTCTTTTTGTAGGAAAAGCAAGCACTATAGAGATCGATGTTCATAATCTTGGTATAACCTATGCCATAACCTGGCATGATGGTGATTATGTTGAGTACGATTTCTATCAGAGTTCGGACCAGACCCTTGATATTAAAATCCGAATTAGATCTATAGGAGATGCAACAGATACGGATGTTAAATTAGACAGAGCATCTATAGCCCGTTTTAACTCCATGCCAGAGTACGATATAATTACGATACATAATGTTCCAATATCGACCGGTGACCATACAATAAGAATAACACAGATGAGCGATTCTCCAACCCAAGGAGACGACCTCTATATTGATTGGTTAGAAATCGGAAACAATCGCATCGAATGTGAATTCTATAATCGGAGCGATGGTAACGATCCAAATAAAGACCTCAGAGGAGTAGACGGGATACAACCCTCTGATATCACGGTCAAGTTTTACGTTGATAACATTTTGATCGCGGAGAACGATAAGATTGGAAGCCATTCCAACTCAGTCCCAGGTGGTTACCCATATCCTGAAGCTTACTTCATCCCAAATATGGGCTCCTCTAATACATCGACATCTTGGGTTCCTTCCATGCCAGGATATCACAATATATCCATCGAGGTTAAATCAGGAATTGGCCCCGATAGCAACCTCGCTAACAATAGAGCATGTATAACAATTTATATCGGTTCTCTACAACCGCCTACTCTTTACCTAAACGTAAGCCAAGATGGAGAGGATGTGATCCTCTATTGGGATCCGCCACTTTTTTATGGAACGGATCATTATTTGATATATCGTTCAACATCTCAGATAGATTTCGATTTTAATACAATATGGAAGAACACCTCATCAGATAAAGAACCTGGCGAGCCCAACCCCATACCTCTCAGAACCATGTGGAATGATACCAAAGCTGCCTTCCCGGGTAACGATTCCAATTATGAAAGGCAGTACTATTACATAATAAGAGCTGTTAGTATTCTTGGTGAGAAGAGTAGAACCAGCAGAACCGTTGGTAAATGGACCAAGACATTTCCAAAAGGTGTATCAACGTTCTCTCTACCCTTAGAACCGATCGATACTTTTTCTGCGGATTATTATACCTCCACCATGAATGCTGAGTATATCAAGTATATGAATTCCATAACACACACCTGGGCGCAACATAATTTCAGAGACAGTAACACAAACAATTCACAAATGAAATTAGGTGAGGGTTTTGAGGTAAAACTCAGCAACCAAACTAATTACACTTTTACTGGTATGCCTAGTGCAATGATAAGTTATGATGATGATAATGAATTTTTGGGATTTGATCTTGCAACAGAGGCAAAAGATCTTATAGTTACAGTTGAACCCAATGGAGATGTGAATCTGACCTGGCCTGAACCAAGTAGCATGAGCGACGGATGGTATGGGGTTTATTATTCGAATAAGAGGGATGGCTTCTTTGGAGCTTTTAATACGAGTTATTTCCCTGTTCTTCCATCTGTCAATTTTGGAAATAATACCGTAACTCACCGAAATGCTCTGGCCAATGAATCTGGAGTTCGTTTGTACTACATGGTGATACCATTTAATGGCCATTGTGTTAGAGGTGCGAGCACATACAGTATTGGCATTTGGACAGAGGGATATCTAGCTCAGTACGATACATTTGGAATACCACTGAAACTTGAAACAAAACTAACAGCAGATTGGTACTGTGATAATATTCCGGATACAGTTGGAATGAACTATTATAATATTGATGCTCAGCGATGGGACTGGCACTCCACGAGAATGCCGAAAGAGGCTTATGATCCACTTATGGAGATGACAAAGGGTTATCAGATA
>CP070672.1:1767632-1780915 GCA_020351895.1 Thermoplasmata archaeon | reverse complement strand
TTCCTATTCCTAACGAAAACTCCATTATGCATGAGTGCATTTTCTACCCATTGTAGCATATAGCCATCCCTTCTCTCTTTGCCAGAGATTATGGGGATGGCTTTGCTACAACTTTAGAATTTTCTTAACTTGACATCCACCCTTTTCCACTCGTGAAAACATGATTCATTTGTTCATTTCCTTGATAAATATGTATAATACCCTATATTTTTGAAATATTATGGAAGAAAACTATTTATTTCATGTCCATCAATAACCCATTAAGAGGAATGCCTCGTGGAAAATTCGAGATTGAATACAGAACTTGCAAAAGGAAACAAATTATGCGAACTTCACAGGTACGAAGAAGCCATAAAGCATTTCGATTTGGCCATCAAAATCGATCCAAATAACGAAATAGCTTACAATAATAGAGGGGTTGCTTTAGACGCAATTGGAAAGACCAAGGAAGCATTAAAATCCTATAAAAAAGCCATCGAGGCAAATCCAAGATACGAGGTTGCATGGTACAACAAGGCATCCGCACTATGCCATATGAACAAGCATGAGGAAGCTCTAGAAAGTTATGAAAAAGCCCTTGAAATCAACCCAGAATATGAAAGTGCACTATACGATAAGGCCAGTACTTTGGCTCAACTGGGGAAGACCAAACGTGCATTGGCATGTTACGATTCGATTTTAGATATCAATCCAGAGAACCTGAATGCATGGGTAAGAAAAGGTACGCTCTATGAGGATTTGGAAAATCCCCTAAAATCCATAGAGTCTTATGATAGGGCTCTAGAGATAGATAACACCTTTGAAAAGGCTTGGGTTGGAAGGGGAAGAGCGTTATACTCTATCGGGGAATACGAGAAGGCAATTGAATGCTATGACACGGCATTGGGTTTGAATCCGAAAAACGAGGAGGCTTGGAACAACAAGGGTTTCTCACTATTCGTTTTAGGCGCCCATGAAGAGGCGCTCCGTTGTTTCGATAATGCCCTAGAACTCGCACCCAACTATAAACATGCATGGTATAACAAAGGCTACACCTTCCACGGTATGGACCGCCTTGAGGAGGCGTTATTCTGCTATAGAAAAGCCTTGAGATTCGATTCACATGATGAGGTCCTATGGAACAATCTGGGCAACGCTCTATACAATCTGGGCAGATATGAAGAGTCGATACCCTACTTCGAGAAGGCAATAGAGGTGAATCCAAAATATGAAATAGCATGGAACAACATAGGAAACGCTTTGGACAAGATGGGCAGGCACAAGGAGTCCATAAAATATCACGACAAATCCCTAGATCTGGTCCCTGATTTCGATTATGCATTATACGCCAAAGGCTACGCTCTTTTTAAAATCGGATATCCTGAGAAGGGTTTGGAGCTCATAGATCTCTCCTTGGATATAAATCCGAATTATGATCATGCTTGGTTTGCGAAAGCCGATGTGCTAAAAAGTTTAAATCGAAAAGAGGAGGCCCTTAATTCCCTGGGCAATTCCCTGATACTAAATCCTGATTATGAAGAAGCCTGGATTTTCAGGGGGGAAATATTCAATGAACTGGACAGGTATGAGGATGCAGAGGCATGTTTTGAGGAGGCCCTAAGGTGCTTTGACAACACCCTGATATCACATCCAGATGATACCGATAAATTATACGAGAAAGCCGAACTCCTTTATGACCTCGATCGATTCGACGAGGCCCTCGTCTGCTATGATAGAATCATAAAGATAGAATCTTCTGATAGCAAAGCCTGGCAAAAAAAGGCTGAGATCCTGATACTCCAAGGAAAGTTTGAAGAGGCAGTTTTAGCGTGTAACAAGATGATACATATAAATTCTGAGGATTATAAAGCCTGGTATCTAAAGGCAAGGGCTTTGATCATTTTGGAGAATTACTATAAAGCGATAACTTGCTTGAATAATTCATTGAAATTTAGATCTTCATATGAAGGTGCTCTGATAGAGAAGGCCAAAGCTCTATCAAATATCAATAAGATGGATGATGCCCTAAAATGTATCGAGCAGGTTATAGACGCAAATCCAGAGAGTGAAGAGGCTTTGCTCATAAAGGGTAATATACTATCAGAAAAAAAGGAGCATCTTAAGGCCTTGGATTGTTTTGATAGGGCAATAAGCCTTAATTGGAAAAATGAGGTGGCATGGCTGGCCAAAGGAGAGGCATATTTGGCTTTGGGGGAATACAAGAAGGCAACAGGGTGTTACGATGAGGTCATTGGTCTGAATCCGGATTTAGACATAGCCTGGTACCTCAAGGGAAAAGCATTACTTGCCTTAAAGGAAGCCAAGAGATCATTGAAATTCTTTGACATGGCATTGGAATTGGAGCCTGATAATGATGAAGCATGGTACGATAAAGCCAAGGCACTGGAGATTTTAGGGGAAATGGATGAGGCAAAATCATGCCTTGAGAAGGCCACCATGATAAAACAAAACAACCACAACCTAGTTAATGGAAGAATCTCAATGGAGTCCGGTGGCCAAGAACCTTCTGGTACCTGAGAACGAAAGAATTAAGGTCCTATTCGTCTTTTTCACTTATGTGATGAATGAACCCTTGCTGAGACTCTTTGAAAAGGCCGAGCATTCGAAGAATGCGAGGTAAACCAGTGCCGAAGGCGCGCGGGGCCTTGTGCCCCAGGTTTCTGTCGACGGTTTCACAAAGGACCGAGCCCGAAGGGCGAGGAGGTCCGTGCACTGCGAAGCAGGGCAAGTGGCGTTCACGCCACAGGTTTCGGTTAACCCTTTCTCAAAGGGTTACCGTTGACGCTTTTTCAAAGGGTCCGTGATGAGGATCTTGAGTTCTGAAAAGGAAAAATATACTTAGGATAAAACCTCCTTTTTTCTTAGCCACTCAGAAATATCCATCTTCTCATCTTCGATCAGTTTACCTGTTTTTCGTAGTGCCCTTCTGAAATCTTTTTTATTATCAATAATATTTTTGTACAACATTTCATGTTTTAATCGATCTTTCGAGATTCTAATTCCCATTTCAGATTTAATGAATAGAAGGTGATCATAACCTTCATTCCAGAATATTTTATCGATAACGTCTATTGGATATAACTTTGTATAGGCCGGTTGGACTGTATCCCATTCAGGCATGACAATGGCTTTTTCAAATATCTTGACATCAAGAGAAGCACGGATGTGAGATTTTTTAATATCCAGGAAAATGGTCCCAATAAATGTAATCCATAATAAATACATAATAATTCCAAAAAGCAGTATGTATACAACAGGAATATCAAGAAGAATCATCAAGATTATAATAATTGAAATAATTATAAATAAAAGGACACTGTATATCAGGTGGTCCATCTTCTTATTTCTGTATTGGACTATTTCCCTCTTTTTTCTTATTTTTCTAGCCCTGTATCGAGCATTATCGTAGAGTAAGGCCCCATAACCCTCGGTACCCTCCATGGGATCTAACCACCTTTATTTTCGTAAGGTTAATCGTCACTAAGATTTAAATTAATATCCATTGAGTTAGTTTTTTTATCCGATGTCACTTTGTATCTATTTATTACATATATTAAAAGGAGGATTCTATTGGTTTCCCTTCCAATTTTTTGCAATAACCAACCCTTTCCCATTGATTTTTCCTATTATAACTCAAATAGGTATCGAAATAAAACAAGTATGTCAGCGTTTTTTATATTTTCCTTCCTTATTTTAGTTTACTATTATTTTCAAAGTTTTTCCTTTTCCTCAAGAAGTTTTTGTGGGAATAATATACTATGATAATTACAGAGGGAATAACAGAGAGTAGAAGGCCCATACTCCAGAAAGGAAAACCAAAACCCTCCACAACCAGATCATCACCTTCAATCTCCAGTTCCCAATCATATTCATGAGCATCGTGATTATAGAAGGTTTCAGGGTTTTGGATGATTTTTAATTCCATTTCTCCAGATAATTTCGGATTACCAGAGGTATATAACTTACCATTCGACCAAATACTTCCCTTGAAATTATATCCCTGTAAATCGCCTTTGAGAGAGATGTTATCACCTTTTTGAGTATAGGTGTAAACAAAGTAATTTTGACCTAAAGAAATATCGAATTGGATATTTTCCGCTTTTCCAGATAAATAGAATCCTGCACGACGTAGACTTGCATTAATTGTATCATTACCTGTAATAATAATTACGTCAGAGAGTGTAAGTCGATCATCTTCTAAGGTATCTCTCATACTACCACTCAAAAGACCATTCAAACTACTCAATTGAATATCGATATTGCTTTTCGAAAAAGTAGCTGAATTGAATTTAGAAACATTTGTTATCCTCTTTAAAGTTATCCCAGGCCAATACTCACCAGACACTGCTGGAATTATTGACAAGTTTGAAGTCAGTAATGTTTTTTCAAATAAATCACCAGTAGGGCTATAAAATCTAATAAAGGCACTAGAAAGGTTGTAAAAATTTGCTTCCCACTCCTCCCCAGCGATATTTAAATTATTTACACTGTATTCAATCTCACCTCTGATATCCAATCCATCCTTAAATTTCCCACTGCCATCAAACCCGTAACCAATCGTATTCGCTAGGATCATCTCTGCAAATAGAGAGAATAGTAAGACTATTATCAATATTTCAATCAAAGCCTTTTTCCAAGATTTCATCGATAGGAAAATCTTCTATTGCGTATTTATAATTAATGTAATAATAGATGGTGAATGACCAGGTTCTATTTAAATCAATTGAGGATTTATAAGGGTCATAGGAAATCTATACATGTTTATGCCTAATATGGGTAGGGTATGGATTTTAATGCTTCTAACAGGATAAGAAATAGTAATTTTAATTTAGATACAACCTTCTATAGGGGTTATACATTAGCATTCAACAAATATCAGAACATTGATTGGATTGTTTTATTAGCTTTATTTTGCGATCAAAGAACATATCTAACGAGATAGAACAGTAGGTAGAAAATATTCCTCACAAGTGATACGATATTACTGCCCATAATGTGGAAAGAATATTTCTACTAAGACTTTTAACCTATTCTACAAGAGACAATTCCCGGAAATGCTTATCTTTTATATAATGGTGTTATTCTACAAAATGTGGCAATCTCCAAGGTGAGATTTTAAAGCTTTTAGGTATACAGTAGAGGATGGATTTCTCCGATCTAAGTTAACAACTGTGAAAACATGGTTATTAGAATTCAGAAGTTCGTAGAAATCTTGGTGCAAACCTGAAGTAAATCAAAATGGAATTATGAAGCAGCCTTTAAGAAATAAATGAAAGAGGGAATAATTCGATTTATTCTTTTTCAACTCATTCTTGCAGATTATTTCTATACACTCGTACCGGTATCCAAGGATTATTCAACGAATGTTCGAAATGTAGCATCAAGATTTGGCATAGGTGTTGGTTTATTCCCTCTAAGAGTACCCAACTCGCCGTTGGGATAAGGTCCACCAGGATCAGGAGTTGAGTCACCAACAAAAATTTCAATTTCTGGAAGAAAAGGAGGTTGAACCTCATCCTCGATATCATCGGCATGCCCAATCATTTTAAATTTAGTACCTGTAGGGAAATATGTATTTCCAAACTCAAATTTCACCCAACCATTTAAATAATCTGCTCCAGTATGCCAATACACTGAATATCCAAGGTCAATTTTATCATCTGGCCCAGGATAATAAGCTTCAAGCCATAAATACATTCTTGCATTCGGAGGGATGGTAATATATAGGTCAATATACTTGGTCGAACCTGATTTTCCCGATGTGAAAGTTTGATAAAAACGATTATACCCACCTATATAAATGCTTCCCGTTCGTGTTGCCTGTACCTGATCCATATTTGATACAAAAGGGTCCCCGAACTCATAGGCGGCTATTCGAATTTCTTCAATATATTCAACATGTCCCTCTTTTGAATCCTTGTGAAATAACCCATATGCCCATTCTTCTCCTATAAGATCGGAACCTCCTGAATCTCTATATTGATATAACGAAATAGCTTTCGCCCCACTATCAACCTCCCATTTAATATAATTATAAATATCCTCTGGCGTTGGTCTCGCATACCCTAGTTTCATCCACTTTAAATCTATTGCGGGAGTCTCACATATCCAAAAATCTTTTACATCGGCTGTAGCACTTAAAAGAGTCTTTACAAAGGCTTCCAAGAGTCCAGGATCCTCTTTAATATAATTAGAGAATATCATGTCCTCTGGATATATATCAACTCCTAAAAAATCCACATGACTGGCCAGCGGTCCCCAAAATGGCTCAAACCAAACGCCTATAGTATCTATACCTGGATTTCCAATTGTATTGAGAACAGGATCTAGAATGTTTGATGGGATTGTCACTAAGTCCCCTAGGTTTGCATATATAGTGCCGAAAGGACGATATAAGAATAAACTACCCCTGGGATATGCCAAATTTACTGTTATATAATGGCTCATTCCGTCACTTTGAATTTTATTTTTTGCAGCATCCACAACGGTTTCCATCCACTTCTCAGTGGTATAGGATAATATAACGATATAAAAAAATGGTGCTGTATCCTTTTCTATAGTTGTGACTTCAGTCCATGTTTTCTTGGGAGGTTCATTCATAATTTGATATGCATAAACCATATCTCGGAAATAAGTTTCATCCTCTGAAAGTTGATAATCGTTAATAACATCAATCATATTTATAATTCTGTTTTTAGCCTGATCAGCATTAGATTTTGTAATCTCATTCACTGGTTTCAAAACCATGAAAATTTTAAAATCTATATCATACTCTTCGTTAACATCATCAATAGTATGGATGAAATCATCCAATTTCTGTTTGGGTATTTTATTAACATAATCAAGATGGTCATATTCCACATCCATCCTAACCCAGTTCATTCCCATTGATATCATTTGTTTAATATCAAATTCCCACAATTCTTCTGAGAATCCCCGATAATGATAAGTCATGGAAAATGGAACACCATTGTAATTTCCATAATCTAACGGTCCCATTGTTTCATCCATTGTCATTGTATTGAGGGTTAATGATTCAAGTCCGTCTTGAACCTCCCGAATTCCACCTCTAATGCTATGCATTTCAAAAGTCGAAAGACCCATATATTTGTATAAGGCATCCAAATTGACTTTAGTCACAGCCATGCCACATACTGTAAGATATTGTGTTGACGTATTCATGTTATCCATATAATCTTGAATCGAATCCAAATAAGATTCAAAATCACTATGCAATAATGAAATATTTGTCGTACTATTTGAGATAGGGATATCTTCTAATCCTTCTGCAATCGCTGTCAAGTTCTCAATAGAAGATGTTATATTCAAATAAGTAACATTGATTACATCTGTTGTGTTGAATGAATAATAAGTGGAATTAATGGTTTCTATTTTATTTTTTAGATTTGTGAGATTAAATGATGTATCTGGATACATATCTGTACGGTTAAATTCTTCAACTTTTTCCACTCCATTATATGAAGAAAGGTTACCAACATCTTTGTGCTTCATTGAGGCTAAGATTATCCCGCTACCATTAAGTAGCAATGGAACTCCACTTTTGTTCTCAATATAAGAGACTATGGAGCTATAGGTTATAGTTATGTTGTCAAAGGAAGAAAGATACCTATCATTTTCACAGTCTAATGTTGTGAAATTACCCGATGGAAAATCTGTAGTGAAGTTAAGCAAATTTGGCCTAACCACAGATTCAGTTTCTAACTTGATAAAAACTGTGGACCAGGTTTCATTTTCGTTGGATGTTACATTTATTGTTTTGGAGTGATCCATCCAAATCATCCTGCTAGTATTTGCGCTTTGATAAGATAGATCTATTGTATAAGGTGAGAAATAGGTTCTATTAGTTGAATTATGTTCAACATCAAAGGCAGTTATCCATTTAACGATTCCTCCAGAATCAGTTGTAGTATTAGCGATAAGGTTTCCATAGATATCTCTTACCTGTATACTCGCATTATTGAGAGGACTGCCAGAATCAATTGCTTGAATATCAAGATACCAACCTATTATAATTGATGATAGATTATCCTCAAAGCCTATTTTACCGCTATTTAAACTCGTGTTTATGAATATAGCATGAGAATCTTCAGTTAAATTAACTGTAGAATTATTATTTCCAGCGAATGTGCTATTTGTTATTGTTGTATTAGAAGCACCTCTAAGATATAAACTAGATTTGAATGAATGTACATAAGCTTTATCTAATTTTGAATTTGAATTATTAAACAAAATTCCATAATTATAATTTCCAAAGAGTTGAATATTTTTAAGGGTGGCATCTGAACCATCCAAATAAATGCCATTTCCTGCGTTTGAAATAATGTTGCTATTCTCAACTAATGGATCGACATTAAAAATATACAATCCTGACGATTTACTATCATGTATCAAGGAGTCTAGGATACTAACATTATCAGAATATATCTTAACACCCCCAACTCCAGTAGAGAGGTTGCCTGATAGAAAACCAATATGACTTCCAGATATTTTCATGCTCCCGTACACATCAAAGTTATACGGGAACGTTATATTATATGGTGTAACCGATGAATCGGAAAGATTAAGGTAGCCCCCACTCATTACTTCAATCTTATGCTCCCCATCGTAACTTGATTTAATTTTCAATTTGCAATTGTCAAGAGTGGAATTTGCACCGCTTTTAATGTTCAGATCTCCATCGACAACATACGGAATGTCCGAGTAATTTTCCGAGGAAGTAATGTTCCAATCACCAGAAATCCATCTCCATACATCGATATCTTCGGTTCGGTTGTTATTCCATTGTTCTCTCATTTCTAAATAAACATTACTCAGATCCACCTTAACGGTAATAGTGTGATATCCGGCTGCTAAATTGTTCCAGGAGACAGAAGTATTTTTAGTCTCATTCTCATCAAGACCTGCTATGGTGCCATTTTGAATGAACTCTGTATCATTGTAAAAACTAACAGTTATATTACTACCGACGATACCACTCTCACCGCGATTTTTTATATCAGCATAAATGGTTATGTTATCTCTCTCATTTGGGTTATCATTTGAAAAACGTATATCTACTACCTTAATATCTGAATGTGGTGACGCGCTATATGATGGAGGAATTGGATCATTAAACCACTCCCATAAATTATTATTCACGATAAAAGTTGGATCAATCCTTCTATCTACTGGAACTGTTTGCACAAATTCATAATAGCCTGTGGTGGTTGTTCCTAAGTCTGCGTCGGTCCATTCGACTGTGTAATTTACTGTATGGGGAAGGCTTTGAGAGCATGTTGTGTAATAAAAACCATATGAATCTGTTGTTAAATATATTTCAGTAGGTCCAATTGTTAGAGATATATTATAGTTTGATAATTCTGTTGTTGTGGTTGCATTTATTTTGTGTATGTATCCATAATATTCGAAATTCGTTCCAGATTCGACTTTTGTAATAAATTGAATTGTATTCAACAAAAGCAGAGCACTTAAAACTATGACTATTAACTTCTTCCTCATCATGAATACCCACCTCGCGTAAATTATTTTTCCTAAATCTTAATATGAAGATATAAGCTTTTTGGTGCAGATTCTTCATTACTATTTTTACAAAAATGTTAAGTTTCATTCTATTACATATAAGTGATTTGTTGAATATTAATTAGCCCTAATTAAAATTTACGTAATTTAATTATATTTAAAGGATGCTCTAACTAAGTTCCTCTTCCTTTTTCGGAATTGAATTAATTCCGCATGTTTTCTTCTCTCCCCCGCCCTGTATCGAGCATTATCGTAAAGCAAAGCCCCATAACCCTCGTTGCCCTCCATGGGATCTAACCACCTTTTTTCATTAGGTTAATCGTCACTCAGATTTAAATTAATATCCATTGGCGAGATTTTGTATTTATGAGTAAGGTAGAGTAGCACTCAACGTCTATTTGTGTTTTGCAGATTTTTACCTTTCTTACCCAAATGAATTATCAAAAGAGACTTTTCATAACTCACTTCTCCTTTTTTTCCTCTTTCGTATGAGTAGAACTGCAATCGCAATAATGATCAAAAAAGATAAAATCAAGGCATAAAATATAACTTTATTATCAATTTCTTCTTCATCATCAGCCATAAAAATCTCTGTGTGGGATATGCTCATATCAACTTCACGGGGATTTTCACTGAAAGCATATGTATCATGCTCAAGGTATATTGAGGTTATGTTTTGAGTTATTACCGAATTTCCATGATAAATCCTATCAGTTACTAAAAACCAGACTACCTTTCTAGAGTTGTCAGCGTTAAAGGTATAGATCGGAAAATCATTATCTTTTATCTCAATAATAATATTGCTAATGGGGATCCCATCTTTCGACAATATCTTTACACCAAGGTAATTTTGAACTTTTAACACCGATCCATTAGGTATATTCAGATTTGTGTCATTAAAAGTTGTATTGATCAATGTTACAAATGACGTCGTCCATATCGAAATTGTTTCCTCCTCTGAGTTCAAAATCGTACTATTTTTAATTACTAAATTAGAATGAAGTTCACAAATTATTCCATAACGACCTTCGATTATCGTGTTATTTATTATCTTTGAATTAGACCAATGTAAGAAAATGCCACTATAACTATTATTAATAATTAAATTGTCTGTTATTACATTATTCGTATTGTCACTATAAATACCCGATGTATTGTTATAGATAGTATTATTAGAAATCATCAAAGAATATTTGAAAATATCAAAGGGATAATCCCAATGATTTTCATAACAAAATATACCGTATTTGTTACTTGAAATCGTATTGAAAGAAACATTTGGAGATGAATCTTCAACCGATATACCAAAGCGTATATTATTCGAAATATTATTAGATTCTATCGTTGCATTTGAACCATAACGCAGCTCAATGCCTGTATGGTAATTTGATGATATCTCATTATATTTGATAATAGGATTTGACGGCCACATTGATTTAATTCCGTATCCATAATTAAGAAATTCATATGAAAGTACTCCATTCGAAGTTATTAGATTATTTAAAATTGATGGAGATGATGAATAAATATATATCCCAACCACAGAACCATTGGAAATCGTTGAATTCTCAATCGTGACATTACTAGAATATAACTCGATTCCACCTACTCCTGAATGGATATCTCCCCACATATAACAAATTTCACTACCTTTTATTATCATGTCCCCAAAAACTTTAAATTTATAACCGTTAGAAATGTTGTGTGTTGAAAGAATAGAATCGATAATATTCAATCTTCCTCCATTTGACACGTTTATCTGGAATTCTCCGTCAAATGTAGAGTTAAATATTAGAGTAACGTTATTCATTTTTAATGTTCCACCATCAAGCAAAGATAAATTACCATTTAAGATAATTGTCTTATTTGAGATATTGGTTTCATTTGTTATTATCCAATCTCCATTTTCAGGTGGGTAAATTTCATATCCATCTGCGACAACATGATTTAATGGATTTAAAAAACCTTGTAAAAAAAAGAAAAAGCATGTCCATAATATTACTAAAAGTTGAAATGTCTTTTTCTTCATACTATCACTACTTACAGAGATATTGTAAAAGGGTTTAATATAATCTTTGGAGTGAAGTTTTGACAATATAATAATGAAGTATCAATGCATAACAGATTTATTGGATTCGTTTTAAAAAATTATATTATTATTTTCCAATTACAATGCATATTACATTTGTTACTTCATATCAAATCACTTACTATTCGATTTAATGATACAATTTCTAAATAATATATTATTATTTTATTCTTATGATAATCCTCACAGCCTTATTAACATATTTCAAACTTTAATATCATTATAAAGTTAATCTACGGACATAAATGTCAACACCAAATGTGGCAACTCCATTATCTGGATACGATTCTTTAATTGTTTTAGTCGCTTTATACCAAAAAACATCATCTTGAAATTGCACTTTCTGAGGATTCCCAGTAAAAGAATGATCCATGTAGTAATCAGGGTCCTTCTCATCTTCATCCTGCGAGTTTTTCATAATGACATAATAATATATATGATCCTCTTCATGTTCTGGATCTAAATGAGTATAGGGTCCGAAAAAAATAGCTTTTTGCTGTTCCTCTTCATGATAAAATTTCATTTTCACAGGAATCCCTGAACCCATTCCTGGTCTGACTGGTAACAGATTATCACAGCCATCTTTTGTAACTGATATTCTAGTATCATGCGTTGGTTTCACCCATTTACTAGTTCCAATTGGATATGTATTAGAATCTTTATAATATTCAACATTTTCAATATAATGTGTAAAACTTGAACCTTCATATGTTTTTAAGTGTATTCTTGGATCTATATAATAAGGAAGGACAATTGTATTATCATGTTTACTTTCCGGTGATTCTATTGTAACTTGGGTGGTTGCGTGGATAGATCCATCCCTACCATAATTATATGTTGGATTAGGATAATGATATTCATTAAATATCCATTTTTGCAAAAAACCAATATTATCTAAACCGAGTTCTTGATTATAGATATCATACCAGATTCGTATTGATAATCCATCAACGTTCAATTGAACATTTGGTCCTTCTTCTATATATTTATATCTGAGTTCAATGCGATTACCGTTATATAAAACCCATGGTGTTTTTGCTCCACTCCTTGGTGGTGAGCAACCATCATCAATAATATATCGACCATTGTATATTGCCTGATATATGATTAAACCATCATCATAACCATGATCATAATAATCCCAAAGCCCATAACTTACTGTCCAAGGACCACTGGTTATTTTATGGTAGTATTCTCCTATAGTAATCGTTATATTATCAACTGTTACGGGGGGATCTCCAGTGGGATCTTCGGGGGGATCCCAATCTTTTATTACATCTATTACAAAATCGAGAATATCTTTAAGAATGCCTGGACGAAGGTGTCGATAACCGGGAACGTCATACCTAAAATCAATATTTTTTAAATCTTCCACCTCCGGTACATTTCTTAAAGAAACATTATAAAGATCGGCTATTTCATATTTTGGAGCAATTTCTTTGTATTTCCAGATGTCACCTTGATAATCAATTATCTCCCATGTATTTGCATCCAACGGGTTTCCTTCCAAGTGCCAAAGCCCATCTGAAGAAACAGAATCACCTGTTTTTTCCATGAGTAAAGCTGCTTCTTTTGTAAGTATTATACTCGAATCATTAATACTATCATCATTTAAATCAAGACTCCATTTCCATGTATTCGGAACATCAGGATC
>CP070672.1:1753103-1767532 GCA_020351895.1 Thermoplasmata archaeon | reverse complement strand
GAGAAGTGTTTTCCGCAGGCGGAGCATAGTTCTATATTCGTGCCATTAAATCTATGATAAGGCACCTCTTTATTCTCCTTGATTAAGGCTATATGTTTATCGGGGCAGTTGGATGAAACTATGATCAACTTCGCCTTTTTAGCATTAATCGCTTTCATGGTTTGCTCGAAACCAAAAAGCACCTTTCCAGTTGTCACGGCTGTTTTCAATGCTTTGTTTATGTCCATATCCAGTCCACCTTAGATTCTCAAAGAAGTATTTCAATTTTTGCCTAAAACCAGTCATTTTTTCTTCTTCTTAACAGGCGTGTAAATTAAGTTGACGGCTCCGGTTCCCAAAGTAACTGGTTGCCCTACTATGATGTTCTCTGCGACACCATCGAGTGTGTCCACCTCTCCCGTCATTCCTGCACGAAGAAGATGTGTGGATGTTATTTCAAAAGCGGCCCTTGCTAAAACACTGGATTTTCTTCCGGATATTCCGTGTCTGCCAATGGCCTTGACATCACCGTCATTGGTCATGATGTCTGAGACAAGCATTATGTGCCTTATGTCCACGGTCAATCCCTGCTCTTCCAGGGTTTTGCTCGCTTCTCTTATTATGGCATTTCTCGCCGCTTCGATTCCTAAGACATTATATATTTCTGATATGCTGTTTGTTGTGGTTCTGGATATATCCACATGCTCCAACTGCATCACCTTTGGCAGATTGGAGCCTGCTGTGTATATGACATATTCCTCATCGGATTTCCTGATAATGGCCCGATCAATACCGTCGATACCCTTTATTTTTAAATCTCGAACCGCTTCAGAAATTCTCTGAAGCTTTTTATAGGAGGATTCATCACAGCGAACCAAGAAATCATCACCCTCTCGAACGAAGTTGCCCTTTGCCTCCCTGAGCTTATCGAGTTTTGCTTCTATGTCCTCTGCTGTCAGTTCCTTCTTAGCCATCTTTTTTGAGTGGGTATGAATCACGACCTGTAGGTTCACCATATCGGTTTCAATGGATGCTATGTCAACGATCCTAGTAATTTCGATATCTGATGCAATTTTTCGCACCTCATCTCTATCGTACTTCACGCTACTATCGAGATATATTTCCATCATCGGTGTAGAAGGAACCCTTCTTGCGTCAACTATTTCGATCAATCTGGGAAGGCCTAGTGTAACATTGATCTCGGCGACACCTGCATAGTGAAATGTTCTCATGGTCATCTGCGTTCCAGGCTCACCTATGGATTGTGCAGCAATGATTCCCGCGGATTCGTGTGCGTCAACGAGATGTTCAAGGTAACGTTCATAAGCCCTTTTGATTATGCTGTCGATCTCTTTTTTCGTTAGCTTCTTTCCTTCCACTCTCCTTGCAAGGGCGGAAATGATGCTCATGGGCAAATCAATGCCCATCCCCAAGGCACTTTTCTCTATGGCTTTTTCTGTTTCACTCATCTTAGGAATCTTTTTTGGAACAACAATGTCGATTTTAGGTTCTTTCCCCTTTTTGGGTTTCTTTTCCGCCTTTTTCTTCTTTTCTTTCTTTTCCGCTTCCAGCTTTTTAGGCGCAACCTTTTTCAGGATTTCAGAGGACTTCTTCTTTGAAAAGTGTTTATTTAGATCTTCAATGCTCGCCCTTTTCAATTTAGTGATATTGTAACCCAGCTCCACCAATTTCTCTGCATCTTTCTTTGTTGCACCCCTTCCAACGAGGGCTTTGATCGTATCTGTTTTAGCCAAGTACTATTCCTCCTCCTCAACATTCTCTTCAAAGGCAATGGCCAACATATCCTTCTCTTGGATTCCATATCCTGCCAAAGCCTTTTCTCTTTCTCCGGTGTAAAGATCCCAATACCTCTCTCCAAGTATCTCTAATAAAATATCATCTATGTCTATTGCGTCCCCTCTTATGCTCCTACTTGGATCAATACCATCCTCCCCATATTTAAACTGGATGATGGTATTTGCGGTGTTCCTCACTGTGCCATCCTGCTTTACCTTCAAATCCTCCAGTGCATTAATCAATCTCCTCTGCATATACCCAGAACGGGAGGTCCGCACCGCTGTGTCAACAAGACCTTCTCTACCACCCATACTATGAAAGAAATACTCGGTAGGGCCAAGACCGCTTTTATAGCTTGATTCCACGAAACCTTTTGCCTCGGCACCCAAATCATGTTTCCTGAAATGGGGCAATGTTCTTCCCCAATACCCCCTGTTGATCCTTTCGCCTCTGACAGCCTGCTGACCGATGGATCCCGCCATTTGACTCAGGTTCAACATGGATCCTCTTGCTCCCGACTTTGCCATGATAACTGCCGAGTTTTCCAAACCAAGATGTTTTCCTGCGATTTGACCTGCCGTGTCCCTGGCACGCCCTAGGACCTTCATTACCTCCACCTCCAGGGTCTCCTCCAAACTTCGGCCCGGCATCTGTTCAAGAATTCCCTCTCTGTATGCTGAAACGAGTTCATCCACCTCCCTCTTCGCACCCTTTAAAAGATCCTCCACCTGTATCTTTGCCTCTTCAGGTATGTCCTCATCATCTATTCCTGTTGTAAAGCCTTTCACCATTATCGCACCTAAAGCGAGTTTCGTTATGGTATCAATGAACTCCCTAGCTTTATCGGATCCGTAATCTCTTGCCACTTTATCCAGGATTCGGCCCTTAAAAGCTCCAACAGCCTTTTCGTCTATTGTACCACATAGTATCTTCCCGTCTTTGATGTGCACAAAGGCATCAACATCGCAGTCAGTCTTCATGCAATCGTCACAATGTTGACAAATAGAGGCTTTAAACTCCATGCTCAGATCCTTAGGCAAGGCAAGATTAAAGAGTTCCTTTCCATACCAGAATTCCACACCGTCTTCCATATGGGAAGGAGGCAAATCCTTGTATTCCAACTTCGAAAGAATACGGATCACCTGCTCTCTTGTGAACTTGGCATCTTTGAATGTAAGAAGGAAACTACCTGTTACATAATCATGAATTGCACCAATGACTGGCCCCCCGAATCTCGGCGATATTATGTGTTCCTGGACCCTCATGAGAACCTTCGCTTCCACCCTCGCCTCTTCGCTTTGTAGAACATGTAAATTCATCTCATCGCCGTCAAAATCGGCGTTGTAGGGTGGACATACTGCGAGATTGAACCTGAAAGTCTTGTAGGGCAGAACCCTCACTTCATGGGCCATCATGGACATTCTGTGAAGAGATGGCTGTCTGTTGAAAAGTACGATGTCACCATCTACAAGCTGTCTCTCTACAGTGTATCCGATATCAATGCTCTCTGTGAGAGTCTCGGCATTCTTTTCCGTGACCTTCACCCTTCGATTATCTGGTCTTATCACATAGTTTACACCAGCTCTGTAGAATCCATCTTCCGGAGGCTCAACAGTTTTTTTGATGAGTTCCCGGATGGTTTCGATATTGTAGGGTGTGACCCTTATGGGTACAGTGAGTTCCTTTGCGGTTTCAACAGGTATTCCCACCTCGTTTATGGATAGAAGGGGATCAGGGGAGATTACGGTTCTTGCAGAGAAATTCACCCTCTTACCTGATAGGTTAGATCTGAACCTTCCTTCCTTCCCCTTTAAGCGTTGTGCAAGTGTTTTTAGGGGCCTACCCGAGCGGTGTCTTGCAGGTGGAATGCCAGATGTTTGGTTGTCGAAGTAGGTGGTAACATGGTATTGAAGGAGTTCCCAAAGATCCTCTACAATTAGTTGAGGCGCACCTGCATCCCTGTTTTCCCGAAGGCGCTGATTGATTCTTAGAACATCAACGAGCTTGTGCGTGAGGTCATCTTCTGATCTGTCTCCTGACTCAAGGGTGATGGAGGGCCTCACCGTGACCGGAGGCACCAGCAAGGCAGTAAGAACCATCCATTCAGGTCTTGCGATCCCTGGGTGAATCCCCAGCGGAACAAGATCCTCGTCAGGGATTTTTTCCAATCTCTCTCTGACCTCTTTAGGTGTGAGCTTATGGCCATCTTCTCTAAATGATGTGGGTTTGTCCAACGTGATCTTTCTTTGAACTGCATCGCAATGAGGACATGTCTGTCTTTTACTTGCATCCTTGGCCGTCTCTTTCGTGACCAACATCACATCAAGGAAGTCTCCACCTGAACCACCTATTCTGTCCATATCTTTCTTGTATTCCTTAGCCTGCATCTCTGTGAGTAGAAGCCGACCACATTCCCTGCACGTGGCTTTTAACAGATTTTTTATGTCTTTTACATAACCAACATGAATCACCGGCATCGCCAAATCTATGTGGCCGAAATGACCTGGGCAATCGTCCACTTTTTTTCCGCATGTTTTACACCTCAATCCAGGCTCTATCACACCGAGATGAGGATCCATGAGTCCCATGTCTATGGGAAAACCATCATCATCATATGTATCTGCAGTTATTATCTTGGTGGCAGACAATTTTCGCATTTCTTCAGGTGAAAGAAATGCGAATTTTATGCTTTTGATCCTCTTGGAAACACCACGGCCAATCATCTCAAATCACCCCACCAAAACTTTTTGAAACAATTCACCTCTGGCTCGGCCCTCGTAAAAAGTTTTGGGCATCCCAAAACTCGAGCCACATCTGCTCGAGTTGTTATGAATTTCACCTTGCTCATCTTAAGTCCTCCAGTTGTAATCTCATGGCAACACCAAGCGACAACAGTTCGTCCAAAAGTAGCTTGAACGCATAACTGGTTTGAATGGGATGAATACTGGCATTGTTTCCACAAACAGGACAGCGCAGTGCTCCCTGCCTGTCCGCCAAGGCGATATGACCGCATTCTGTATTTCCACATACGTATTGAATCGTACCATCTGATTCATCAAGGAGACGATCTTTGATCACCATGGCTGCTCCATGTCCAATTAAACAATCCCTTTCCATTTCCCCGAACCTAAGACCCCCCTGCCTTGCCCTTCCTTCTGTGGGTTGACGGGTTAGAATCTGAACTGGACCGCGGGAGCGAACATGATGCTTTCCTGCCACCATGTGGTGAAGCTTCTGATAATAAATCACGCCAACGAAAATCTCGGCCTCTATTATCTGGCCGGTCTTGCCATCATACATGACTTCCTTACCGTTGTGTTTGAAACCCTGCCTCATAAGCCCTTGCCTCAAAGATTCCTCTCTCTCTCCGGAGAAGGCTGTGCCATCTATGAACCTACCATCCATTGCACCGACCTTTCCACCGATCATTTCCAGAACATGGGCTACTGTCATTCTGGAGGGAATAGCATGGGGATTGGCGATCAAATCAGGGGTTATGCCACTCGCCGTGAAGGGCATGTCTTCCTGGGGTACGAGGAGTCCAATAACACCTTTTTGGCCGTGTCTTGATGCGAACTTGTCTCCAAGCTCTGGAAATCTTGGATCTCGAACCTTCACATTCACCAATCTGCTTCCATTCTCGGATTCGGTGAGCATTACAGAATCGACATAACCATGCTCTCCGTGCCGAACTGTCACTGAGGTTTCCCTTCTCTTCTGCGGTGTAAGAAAATCCTGTTGCTCCTCTAAGAATCTAGGCGGTGAAGTCTTTCCTATAAGAACATCCCCTCCCTCTACATAAACCTCTGGGGAAATCAATCCATCATCGCCTAGATTGTTGTACGATATGTCTGTCCTCGCTCCTCGTACATCGGGGCTTGGAATCTCGAAATGATCCTCCTGTCCTCCAGGATAACGTCTTTCCTCCGCCCTGTATGTCCGCATAAAAGTCGAATGACCTAAACCGCGCTCAATGGATGCTTTGTTGAAAACAAGGGCATCTTCCATGTTATAACCTTCAAATGAAAGCACGGCAACCACAAAATTCTGACCTGCTGGCCTCTTATTGAAGTTCACGTACTCCATGGCCTTGGTTTGGACCATTGGTTTCTCTGGGTAATGCAGAAGATGGCCCCTCGTATCAGGAGATATCCTGTAGTTAGACGAGCCTAGACCTAAAGATTGCTTTGCCATCCCTGCTCCCATGGTGTTTCTTGGGGATGAATTGTGTTCTGGATATGGAATAAGGTTGGTACAAGCACCCAGTATCACCATTGGATCAATCTCCAAATGGGAGTGCTCAGGTGTAAGCAGGCTGTCCACTTCAAACTGGTCGTGGCAGAAATTGCATTCGAGCTTCACTTTTTTTTCTGTTGTACCTATATTCACCCAAGTAACGTCTTTTTCTGAGAGGTAAGTCTGACATTTATTGCAATTGTTTGGTGTTTTGAAGGCTGAAACAGCTATGTAGGTGTCCTCCTCCTCTTCAGCATCGATCCACTCGATTATACCATCCCTGATCAAATCTATGATTCTGAGCTTTCCAGACCGCAATCCTTCTATATGTTTTCTTGTTAAAAGGAGCTTTCCATTCTCCACCACCAGCAAGGGTCTTCTAAGCCTTCCTTCATCTGAGTTTATTAGAATCTCGTTCATCTTCTCGTCGTATCTAATGTTCACTTCGTGGGAAAGTGCACCTATCCTCCTCTTACCCCTCACCTCACGAACCAGCTCCTCGGGATTATCGTAAAGCCCAACAAGATTCCCATTGACATAAACCCTGGTTTCCTTGGTTCTCTCACCCCTTACCTTCTTTAAACCGAAATCGGCAAGGAGCATCTTGATTTCCTCTTCTAGAAAACCCTCAGAAACATCCACTATCAGCGTGCAGTTCTTTACAAGGCCGCAATTCTGGCCCTCTGGCGTCTCATTGGGACAAAGTCTACCCCACTGAGTTGGATGTAAATCCCTGGCCTCAAAATGAGGTTGACTTCTTGTTAAAGGGGATGTTACACGTCTTAGATGGCTCAGTGTGCTCATATTGCATGTTCTGTCCAGAAGTTGGGATACTCCGGCTCTGCCGCCTACCCAATTTCCCGTGGCGAGGGCATGAAGCAATCTCTGCGACAACAAATCGGGTCTTATGGCAGATGCGATTTTGAACTCTTTCTTCCTGGAAAAGCTTCTTTCAAGCTGATATTTCAGATCCTTCATCAGATTGGTGAAAGATACCCGAAAAAGATCTTCCATCAGATTGCCTGACAACTTTAAACGCTTATTGGCGTAGTGATCCTTGTCATCGGGTTCCCTTTTTCCCAATGAAAGTTCAAGAACGGTCCGTGCTATCCTACCAAGGAATATGGCCTTTTTTAACCTATCCTCGGTTCTATCCCCCAGATGAGGAAGTAAGGAACGATCGAGAATGGATGCCACCTTTTTAACTCTGTATTCCTTGGCCTGTCCTGTGGCGAATTTCTTCTCAAGAAACAGTATGGCATCCTCTGTTGTGAAAATTCCATTGGGAGGATAGGATTTCTTGCTTTGGATCTCCTCGATATTGGCATATACGATGTTAGCCATCTCAGGATCGCTTACAATGGACTCGAAAATCGCCTCATCGCTTTCCATGTCTAAAGCCTTCATTAGCACCACTAATGGGATCTGACCTGAGGCCGCCGGTACAGATACCATGAGCATACCATCTCTCTTTTTTTCAACCAAAGTCAGGGCTCGGTATCCTTCCCTTTGAGAGAATACTTTTGCCACTTCCATTCTATGGCCGTATCTCTCGTTGAACTCCACCATCACCCTGTTGGGTGCCAAATCCTCAAGAGATATCAGGGTTCGTTCTGTTCCACCTATTATGAAATAACCGCCAGGATCCATTGGATCCTCCCCGAATTCGATGAGTTTTCTTATGTATTCATCCCGGGAAAGCTCCACTTCACTGTCAATACTGTCTATATGTATGTTGCACTTTTTTGATTTCACCATCACCGGAAGGTTCCCAATATGAACCCTTTCCGGCTCTTTATCCACGCCGTTCTCTACAACTGTGCATTCTAGGTAAATTGGAGCCTCATAGTTCAGGTTTCTCAGCCTGGCTTCCATTGGTGTTAGTGGATGTGTGGCCCCATTGGCCTCCTTTACCTTGGGATTGTCCACAAATATCGTGGGCTTTGCGTTCCTGTCGATGGCACCGGTCTTCAGGTTCCTAATCCTGCCCACTCTGATTTCAATGGTTTCACCGCTTGTTTTGTCCACCTCGAGCCTTATTATGCCCCTCCCGTCCTCAGTATCTCCTATTCGTATGTTGTCCACAAGACGTTGCATTCCACTGTTTAGATTATCCGGGGTGGGTAAAAAGTCATTGTATGATGCGATATGATGATTAACGATGCTTCTTTCCCTAAAAAAAGATTCAACCAACTCACGCATTTATTTCACCCTCTCTACAACCATTCTATATACAACACTAATTCCTGCGGATTCACTATTTCTTGTGATTTTTACGATCCGTCCCTCCTCGATTGGACCTTCCACCATTTCCAATATCTTGAGAACGGGATCATCCTTTCTTATTTTAGGAAGCTGATCCGCATTAATCCTCAATTCCTTTAGAACCACATCAGCCTCCTTCTCAGAAAGCAGTGTGTGTTCGGGTACCAATTCATGTAACATCACATTTACATCCACCATCAGCATACCCCCTTAAATTCTAACATCCTATTTGCCCACGTATATTTATCCTATTGTCTTATCCTTCATTCAAAACTTATTTTCCTACCTTTTAACATCCTGAAAGATTCCTATTTTTCTATTTTTTATAGACGGTTATAGGCAGCGGGCCCGAGGGGATTTTCGAGATTGCGCATATCTGCGCCGCTTTTCGAACCCCCGACCACCTGGTTTCCTACCGTCGAATCCAGTTTCAGCATATTCTCTGAACATTCTTTTTGCCGCCGGGTTCAATCGGGTAAAAGCCAGATGCTCTTTCTAGGAACATATTCATGGTTTACACTTTTCCATTTTCCCATTTCTCGATAATATTCTACCTAGCTGAGCTACGGGCCCAATATTTCTATAGTACCTAAGATAGCTCACCTTAAGTAATTTTTAAATATTTAAACTTATTGGTCTTGTTGTTGCATTATATCAATTTTATCGTTTTTTAGACTTAAATAAATTTAATTTTAATAAAGATAAGTCTAATAAAAGTAATTTCTACAAAAAGTTTATAAACCACCGTAAGTTAGGGCCCCCCACTTTTTTCAGAATCTGGCATTTTTATTCTTTATTTATGAGAAATCTTTTTTTAATGTTTTTATTCTCCCTTTGCCTTTTATGGTTCATCGCTAATTTGGTTTATTATCAGCCTATTTTCCCCAACCAAAAAAGTATAAACCCTCATTCCATTCCTTGTCCCATTGAACAAAAGGGGCCGTAGGGTAGCTTGGACAATCCTCTCAGCTTGGGGTTTCGTTGAGTACCGAGCTCCCATGTAAAAGCTCGGTTTCGAAAATGATACGAAATGCTGGATACCCGAGTTCAAATCTCGGCGGCCCCACTTTGATTTTTTATGCTAACAACCGTGGGGCCGCCCGTGGACAAATTTAAATTTATTATAGGTCTAATTCATTTGTCCATTACGCCCCTCGGTTATAATTGGAATACAATTATGTCTTAATCCTCAGGGTTCGGCGGCTCCACTTTAATATTATTCTATTGGCATTCGTGGGGCCGTCTTGGCCTTCAGGTTATGCTTGTGATACAATTATGTCTTAAACCTAAAGACTCGGCGGCCCATTCTTAATGTAAAAAAGAAATCTATAGTTGGACGAAAAGAGGATAATAGAAAAAGGGGAAGGAATCCAGAAAACGATAGAGTATCTTAACTACCTGCCTCTTGGTCTTGTCGCCGTGGTACCTTCCTTCGATATGTGCTCCCTGGCCTTCTTAATGACCTTTTCAGGGTCCTTATAGTACGCTGAAATAATCCTTGAAACATCCAGGTAATTGCTCACTCCTATGTTTCGCATGTACGCGATTAGGTCGATTCTGCGCTTGACCTCTCTTTCCACTTCCCTGAGCGACCAGTTCTTTTGGGCCATGACCTTCTCATATATGTAGCTGTGACCGCTGTAGTTGAAAGTGTCATCTGCAGGATTCCATGAGTAGGCTGTGTTGGTAATCAATTCATTGGTTTCAGGATCAAGGCCAACGATCTCTGTTAGACCCTTCACTCTTCTCGTCATCTTTGTGCCAACCTTTACCTGAGCCTGTAACAAAACGATATCCAAGGCCGTAATCAATGCCCTTGGCAGATTGATGGGTGGATTCTCCATCCTGTGCACCATTGCCTGGGTTGACTCGGCATGAAATGTGGTGTATGACGCCTTACCTGTTGCCATGGCCTGAAAGACAGTATATGCCTCGGAACCTCTCACCTCACCCACCATCAAATACTGAGGCCTCTGTCTAAGTCCCATTGTCAGCAAATCGAACATGTCGATTTCCCCTGGAGCCTTGCCGGTTATGGGGCTCTTTGCACCAAATCCACTTCTTGTCAATGTAGGTACCCAGTTCTCATGGGGAAGGTTCAATTCTCTTGTATCCTCGATGGTTACGATCTTCATCTGAGGAGGTATGAACAACAGTATTGCATTCAATGTAGTGGTCTTCCCGCTTGCTGTTCCTCCACAGATAAGCATGGATTGACCGTGTTCGATGGCAAGCCAAAGATAGACCACCATCTCTGTTGACATGGTCTTGAATTTTATTAAATCTACGAAGGTAAAGGGATTCTCTCGGAATCTCCTTATTGTAAAGGAGGAGCCTTTTTTCGTGACATGTGTGCTGAGGGTTTCCTGCAATCTGGAGCCATCTGGCACGGTTGCATCCAACATGGGGCTTGCCACACTTATGTGCTTACCGCATTTTTGAGCCATCCAAACCACAAAACCATCCAGCTCCTTGGCGTTTTTGAACTTGATATTGGATCTTATTGAACCGTACTTTCTATGATAAATGAAGATAGGTACACCCACACCATCGCAAGAAATGTCCTCAACCTGATACTCGATCATCATGGGTTGTATTGGACCATATCCAAGGAAATCCCTTTTTATATAATAGAAAACCCTCTCCTTGGAAATTGGATTCAACCTTAAATCCATACCATGGAGCAAACCATCCATGGTTTTCCTCAAATATCGTTCCGAAACCTGTGGAGTTCTATCTGGAATTAATTCCACAGTGCCTATTAAACCCTCCTTGAGAAGTTCCAATACGTTCTCCTCATCTTTTGAGAGGGGTGGTTCGATAACTTCGTAAAGGTACTCGTCAGTTTGATTATCGTATTTAATGCGAACATATGAATAAGGTTCCTCAACAGAGTCGATCTCTATCTCATCAACATGCTTCTCAACGATCTTTGGCACAGGTGTGATTCTCTTGGCTGCCTCACCCTTCAATCCTCCTAACTCACCTTTGGTGGCCTTTATCTTTCGAGGAACACTGCTCTTCCTTATAAAGAAAGTACGATATCCCAACTTCACCTTCTTGAAGAATTTCTTTGCCTTAGAGAGCTCTTCTTCCATCTCTTCGAGCTCTCTCTCTTCCCTGTCCAATCTGGCCTTCTCTTCCTCAATGACCGCTTTCCTATCTTCGATAGCCTCTATCTGATCATCTATTTCCTTCATAGCTTTCGTTTTAACCGAAGCTTCGGCTGCCATTTGAATCGACCTCTGATTTAATTATAAATATTCAATAAACCTGAGAAGCATGAAGGCGCATACCAGCAGGATGAAGCTATGCACTAATCCGTTTTTGATCCTACCTGTAGAAAGGTTGCCTGCAATCAATCCATCACCTATTGCATGTGCCAAGGAAGCGATTAGATAAGTGAATTGGATTGCTGAAATGGATTGAGCCTGAATGATCTGAACAGTTCCTTCTGCCCCTTCTTCAGACACCAAAGCCTCCGTTTCCTCTCCTGCCTCTCGCATTTGGGGAAGGAATGTGATGTTTAATATGATGATTGTGAACAGGAAAACAAAGAAAGAGATGTAGATAACTGCGATATAGTTGCTCATGGAAACCTTTCGCTCCTTATCCATGAGTTGAACCTGTTTGGTGTCATTCGCAACCAAAGTAAGGACATCCGCCACGTTACCCCCGGCATCATTGGATTTCATGATTATGGCAGAAACCCTGTCTACCAGGGGCGTTTTCACCTTATCCGAGAAAAGTTTTATGGCTTCGTTGGCAGGCACGCCCCAGTCGATTCGGGCCGCCATCTTTTTTATCTCTGGTGTCAGTTTACCGTACCTACCTCCAGATGCTACCACTATGGCATCTGCCAAAGTCATGCCGAATCTTCCCGCCTCAGCCACATCTCTTAAAAAATCAGGAAGGCGGTCCTCTATCTGTTTTATATTCCTATCGGTGCGCATGATATAAACACCGGGAATGGCAAAGATAGGAATCAGGGCAAGTATTATGAAATTCACCACATCTCCGTCTAACCGCAATGGTTTTTCGGGCGGTTTTCCCAGCTCGTAACCCCTGTCGATAGGAAGGGTTCTTAGCACATGCCCACCCTCATTTATAAAATCGTTGGCTTGTGATTCGGAAATCGACATGTCGGTCAGCGTGTAATATGTGATCCTTTCGCCGTCTATGACCATGACACGTACATCGTTATTATCAATCACTCCCACCGGATTAGCAAGATTACCATTATCATCAACCTCAAATACGACTTCTGCTGAGCCCTCAAAATCGATTACCTCAATTTGAGCAAGAAAGGCGAGAACAACAAACAGCGCTGAAATAAGTATGGCTACGCCGACGGAAATCGCAAGCCAATTCGTCTCCTTGATCGCCTTGATTTTTTTTATCTTATCAGATTTATCCTCAGGAGCCATATAAATTCCTCTATTCGCTCATTGCCGATATTCCCACAATGAATCCGACCTGGGTACCAGGTATCATTCCGAAACAAACCACATAAAGAAGCATCAAAATGAAGTCTGGATTGCTACCAACCAAAGCCATTATGGACATCATCACCACCAAGAAGAGAGGGAAAGCCACTCCAACTGTGACGAAGCTCTCGGCCAGCATACCCAATGTTTCGATTCTCGCTCGAAGGTCCAGCCTTCTCTCATCCTCGTATTGCTTGGCCTTGATTAGGAAAAACGGCTTCAGCTCTCCTCCTGAGATTGAGGTGGTAACCACGCCCTGAAGGAAATCCTGAAATTTTTCTGAGGGCGTTCTCAATGAGGCCAATTTTATCGCTGATAATATATCCTGACCAAGAAGCTCTGTATCACGAGTGATCCACTCCGCCTCTTTCTGAATCTCGCCATATATCGGTTGCTTCGCCAGTTCTTTAAATATTACATCCACATTCACATTTGCAGATGCCATGGCAGATATGAAACTCATTGCACTGGAAATCCTTTTATCTATGTCCTTTCCCCTGGCTTTTGCTTTGCTGCCGGGAGAGGACATCATACCAAAATAAACTGCAACAGGGGCAATAATTATTATTATCGCTCCTATCAAATATCCCCAGATACCCAATCCAATGACCATGAATAAGAAACCCAAGAATATACCCACCACCAGCATAGCAATAAACGTTAGCACCGTGGACATTAATACCAAAGCAGTGTACTCATCAGGTCTGATCCTCAAATGTGCCATTTGAAGATCTTCTTCAAGCTTGGGATTGGCCTTTCCCCGTCTTTTCACGTAGTTGCCCATGGTTCTCCAACAGAACTGTTGATATGGAGTGAGTTTTATTTGCTCCACCGCTGCTCCCCTGGGTAGCTTTATCAGGTGAGGGCCAAAATCCTCCCCATATTCCTCTTCGTGTTTTTTGGTTGTTACCATTCCTCTTTTTGAGGTCTCCAAGGCACTGAATGCATCTCTAACTTCGGGCGACACGTTTACCACCTTTTCTCTTTGCCGCAACAGCAGCCCTCTGGGCTTCGAGGCGTTCCATCTTGGCTATTTCTTTTTTGATTTCTTCGAAAGCTGCTTCCGGTTCTTTATAATAGGAGGATACCAAAGATCCTACTTCTCTGAAATTGGTCATGTGTCTTCTTATCATGTAATTTATGATCTCTATCCTCCTCTCAACCTCTTCCCTCATTTCATCTGATGTCAATCCCTTCATTTCCTGGATTTTATCGTATAGGAAGCTGTGGCCCTTGTATAGGAACGAATCTGTGGCCTGATCCCATTCGAAAACCGTATTCGTGATCAATTCGTTTGTCTCAGGTTCAAAACCCACGATCTCCACCATTTCCATGATTCTTCTTACAACACTGGAGCCCACTCTTGCATGCTTTTGTATAATCACGTTATTCAGAGCAGAAAGCAGAATCCTTGGACAGCTAATAGGGGGGTTCTCAAGCCTATGAACCATGCTCTTCACAGAATCTGCATGCATGGTTGCATATGTTGTGTGTCCTGTTGCCATGGCCTGGAACATTGTATAGGTTTCCTGGCCTCTAACTTCCCCCACCATGATATAGTTAGGTCTCTGCCTCAAGGCTGCTCTAACCAGGTCGTACATATCCACCCCACCAGCAGCCTTACCGTCTTCTCCCTTTTCCCCAGCACCAGTTCTTGTGACACCT
>CP070672.1:1743203-1753003 GCA_020351895.1 Thermoplasmata archaeon | reverse complement strand
ACTACTTTCAGGATGTGACTGGCGTTGTGTCATTTGAGAACTACCCCAACAGGAACTCCCTGCCATACACGGATTTCTTCGGTCTTTCGGATGCGAAAACCGTTTACCGCGGAACCTTCAGAAATGTAGGGTGGTGTGAGACTCTAAGAGGTATCGTGGCACTGGGTTGGCTCAGTGACGACCCAGTTGAGGGTTTCTCAGGTAAAACCTATGGAGAGCTGACTGGAAAATTGATTGATGCGGCCCCTTCAAAGGATCTCACAAGCGAGGCCGCCAAATTCCTGGGTTTAAAACCCTATTCGGCTGTGGTCAAGAGACTAGGTTGGCTTGGGCTTTTAGGCAGCGAGCCTTTACCAGCAGATAAGGACAATCCACTGGATTATCTCAATGTCCTGACCCTGAAAAAGATGTCCATGGATAAAAAAGACAGAGACATGGTGGTCATGCTTCATGAATTCATTGCAGAGTATCCTGATAAAAAGGAGTATATAACATCCACCTTGGTGGACTACGGAATTTCGGGAGGGGATACATCAGTTGCAAGAACAGTCAGTATTCCCGCCGGCATCGCGGTCAAGTTGGTATTACAGGGAAAAATCGCAGTAAAAGGTGTGCATATCCCTACAAAACCCGAGATTTACAATCCTATCCTAGATGAGCTGGAAGGCCATAATATAAAATTTGAGGAAAATCGAGAGCCTATTTAACTTTCGAAAGTGCTTTCTCGAATATATCCAATCCCTCGTTCAGTTCATCCTCTTTTATCACCAGCGGTGGTATGAACCTTACTCCTGATGTGCCGCAAGGAAGCAAAATCAATCCGTTTTTATAGGAATGTTTTAAAATCCTGTCAACCTCCTTGATGGCTGGTGTTTTGGTCTTTCTGTTCTTCACAAGCTCGACTGCCTGCATCAAACCTATCCCCCGGGCATCTCCAATCAATCTGTGTTTCTCCTTCATTTCATTTAATCGCTTTGTAACCAGTTCTCCCAACTTTCCCGCTCTGGATATCAATTTCTCCTTTTTAATGACCCTAATGGAGGCCAACGAGGAGGCACATGCAACCAGGTTACCGCCATAGGTGTTGGAATGTGCACCAGGAACCCCAAAATCGTACTTCGCGGAAAACACGCAGGCTCCAATGGGCATTCCTGAACCCATACCTTTTGCGAGTGAGAAGATATCAGGTTCTATGCCGTGATGCTCAATTCCGAACCACTTTCCAGTTCTTCCGAAACCAGCCTGAACCTCGTCATCCACCATGATGATCTTGTGCTTCTTTGTGATCTTCTCTATCTCCTGCATGAACTTTTTAGGGGGCACAATATAACCTCCTTCACCCTGTACAGGCTCAAGGAATAAGGCCGCCACCTCATTTGGCGGAACCAAGGAGTCAAAATAAACTTCATCCAGTATCTTCGCACACCAGACATCGCAATCTGGGTATTCCATCTTATAAGCGCATCGATAGCAGTAGGCGAATGGTATATGTGTGACCCCTGGCATCATGGGAAAGTATTTCTCCTTTTGGACCACCTTGCTTGCCGTGAATGATAAGGATCCCATGGTCCTGCCGTGAAAGGCATTGATGAAGGCGATGAATCTCTTGCGGCCGGTGGACCATCTTGCCAGCTTGAGGGCGCACTCGTTGGATTCTGTTCCGCTGTTTGTGAAGAAGACCTTTTTATCGAACCTCCCTGGTGTGATATTTGAGAGGTTTTCGGCAAGCTGGTTCTGGACGTCATAATAAAAATCTGTTCCTGCAAAATGCATGAGCTCTTCAGCTTGATCTGAAACGGCCTTGACAACCTCAGGATGGCAATGCCCAGTGTTTACCACGCCGACTCCACTGGTAAAATCAAGATAGGTATTTCCGTCCACATCCTCGATTAGGGCTCCCTTTGCCCGTCTTGCCGCAATTGGTGAGGTTTTTGTGGCACATGCTATGAATTTCTTGTCTTTTGAGATGATCTTCCGCGCCTTTGGGCCAGGCGGAGATACCTTAATTTTCGTTTTTTTCTGCATTACTTTCGCCTCCACGACTTAAGGCGTGTATATGATGGTAAGATAAAAGATTTATGCAGGATTTAAAAGTTGATTGAATATTATCAGTGTGATTATTAGAATTAAAAAGCATAATCGAGTCTTTTTTTTATATTTAGGAATGCGGGATTGAAATAATAATAAAATTTATAAAGACAAACTCGTATTATGTTAGCTATGTATACAAAGAAATTAACTAAAAAGGAACAGAATACGCTTTGGTGTCTTATAAATTACCCCACCTTAAACGACAAGGCTGTGGCGAAAAAGACACGATTGA
The DNA here is from genome assembly GCA_020351895.1 of Thermoplasmata archaeon. The sequence continues at coordinate 1,750,680 of CP070672.1, read as the reverse complement.
AACTTTCAACCATTACAGCCATAAGAAGACGGTTCAGGGAGAAGGAGCATTTTCACACAGTAAACATACCGAACTTCTATCGTATTGGATACGAATTACTCAGTGTGGAGTACGGCCCCTTCAATGAGGCGGTCCCTGTTGAGAAACGAATAAAGTACTTCAAAGAATATTTGGAGAAGGATCCGAACTCCATTTTCGCACTCATGGGAAGGAGCAACGGTATCGTATTCAGTGTGGCAAGTAACTATGCGGAGGTCAATTCGCATTACGAGAACATGGAAATGTTTTTCACTTCGCATAATCTCACAGAGGACGCAGGTTGGAGTAGAGCCATATTCCCCTTTCAAACCTCCACATTTTGGAACTTCTTCGATTTTTCTCCAGTTATACGTTATTCTTACGATATTAAAAGAAAAATAAATTTGAGGGATTTCTCTTCCCTAAAAAATGTAGATCCTGTCAGATTAAGTAAGAAAGAAAAAAGGGTTCTATACGGCCTGGTTAAATATCCAGAGGAGTCAGATAACAGTGTAGCAGATAGATTCGGAGTATCACGCCAGGCAGTTTCCACAATTAAAAAGAGGTTCGGAAAGGAGGATTTGATAACAACTAAAAGGATCTTGAATTTCGAATTCACAAAATGTGAACTTGTTGTATTCGCGTATACATATTTTGGTACCAGGGCACCAATCGAGATGAGAAAAACTGGTCTTGATTTCACGAAGGAAAGTGCTCCAACATTCGTGGGGATATCCAGCAACTTCGAGAATATTCTCATGGCTGCAATGAAGAGCTATCCTGAATTTGAAAAATTGAAGGAAAAAATCCTATCATTCTATAAAACCCATCTGTCCATTGCAAAACCGCCGGAGATACTGCTTTTTCCGGTAGAGGATATTTTATACATAAAAAACCTGACGTTCCATGAGCTTTTAGGTGATTTTCTAGGTTTTACAGAAAAAAAGAGAAAGGCTCGTTCATGAGTAATGTATCTAGGCATTGATTATTTTATAGAATAACGTCGACTTCCCTTTCCAAATGCTTCAGTTGACTCCCTTCCAAAATGGATGGATTTACAGGGATTACAAGAATTGAATTACCCACGGCAACCTGGTCTCTCATGGATTGTATTAATCTAAGTACGGTTACGAAATTGTTGTTAGTAATGAGGTACTCGATGCCTGAAAGCAGTATGATGCCTTTCGTATCCCTTGCAAGGAACTGCTCCATAAGCAGGCTTAATTTTTCCAGATTTTTTGGTCTTACGGTGTCCTCTTTGCCGATGTTGGACAGCCAATATACCTTTGTTTTACCGAAATTGAACTTGTTACGCAATTTATTTGGAAAATCCCTTGTAAAGCAGATTGCTGGATGTCCTTTACTCACGGCCTCCTCTATGAGAGCAAAGGGTGTTTCCGTGGTTTCGCTTTTTATAAGGTGTGTTCCACCCCATTTCAGATCATCCATATTTATGCCTAGTTCTTTCACTTCCAAGGCAGCTTCTTCCTGGACTTCTTCCTGAACTTCCGCGTCTTCCTTTCCTAAGTCTGCCTCTACATCGGCCTCAACTTCACCCGCCTCTTCCACCAAGGGTGTTCCGCATCTTTCGCACGCAGTTGCACCAAAGGGGGCCAAGGCACCGCAGAGTGTACAAACTTCCTGCTTGAGTACACCCTCTATCTCCCCCTCGACTGTTGCCGCCTCTTCTTCCCCTTCATATTTCTCGCAATTGTAACAGTACCATCGTTTGTACTCTTCAATATAACTTAACGGATTACCACATGCAAGACAATCTTTTTGTGCAGTTTCTTCCGTCTCAGCCAATCCTAATTCCTTCTCGATCTCCTTTTTAAGCTCCTCTTCTGAAACCTCCTCGGGCTCCTTGGCCAAGGACGCCACACTTATTGTGAAGTTCTCCCCCTCTGCATTCCATTCGACGATGTAACCCTCTGTGAGCTCTTCAGTGACGAAATCAAGGCTCTGGGACCTGGTTTCATGGGAAATTAAATCCTTCTTTGTTTCCAGGAGATTATAAAGATCATCACTGGTTTTAATTTTTGTGTTTATCTTATCCTCCACATTCAGGTTCATCTCCTTTCGCATCTCTTGAACCCTTCTTATCATCTCTTTTGCGAATCCTTCGGATCTTATCTCATCTGTAATCTCTGTGTCAAGGAACAGAAGTCCGCCAGAAAACTGCTCTTGGAATATTCCCTTTGGAAGAGTCTCCATGAAAGAAACCATATTTGGCATTATCCTGACCTGCTGCCCTTCTATCCCCAAACTGTATTCGCCTTTCTCTATTCCTTCCTTTATTCTTCTTGCGGACTGGTACTGGAGCAGGGCAGCTATCTTACTGGCCCATTGTCTGAAAACTGGACCTATGACTTCCATGTTTGGTTTCACCTCAAGCTCCATCCCTTTCCATTCCTCACCCATTCTTACCAATTCCAAGGATTTGGCGTTGGTCTGATGGAGTATCACGCTCTCCAGAGCTTCCACGGCCACTTCGATTTCGGGTGAGTTCGCCCTGACAACAACCTCTTTAACGGGCCATCTCAGTTTAATTCCGGCTTTCTGCCTGGCGGCAGCCACCCTCTCGACGATCTCACGGGCTATGTCCATTTGTTGATCCAGTTCCGAGTCAACCAGGGCTTTGTCGTACTTCATTACAGGTGACATGAATATCGTAGGCAACTTTCCATCCAAGTTCTGGTAGATATCTTCGGCAAAATGAGGTGTTATGGGAGCCATAAGATTGCTCAAAGTCAATAGTACCTCATGGAGGATCTTATAAACAGCCAATTTATCCGGTTCCTCGCTCTCGACCCAAGTCCTGTCCCGTACCAACCTGACATACCACCTAGAAAGGTCCTCGAGTATAAAATTCTCTAGTGCTCGACATGCCATGTGAACCTCATATTTTTCCATGGCGTCGAATACGGTTTTTTTCAATCCCTCGGTCCTTGACAGCAGCCATTTGTCTTCAAGCTTCAGGTATTTTCTCAGGGATCTGAAGGAGGTTTTATCGGGCTCGAACTTATCCAGAGCCATATATGTCGTTGCGAAATAATACACATTCCACAGTATATTCAGGGTTCTTTTTGCGTTTCTTACCCCCTCATAGGAAAAGGAGAGATCGTCCCAAGGTGCAGATGTTTTAAGAAGGTAGAAACGCAGAGAATCAAGGCCGTAATCCTCGACGATGTCGAAAGGTTTTATTATATTTCCACTGCTCTTTGACATCCTCTTTCCTTGATCGTCTAGGGCCCATCCATGCATGAGCACGGATTTATAAGGAATCTCATCGAATGCGATAACCCCAGCACCAAGCTGTGAATAGAACCATCCCCTGGTTTGATCGTGTGCCTCTGTTATCCATTTGCATGGCCACCATTTTTTAAATTCCTTGTTATCCTTAGGAAAGCCCAATTGCGCCCAAGCACACACTGCCGAGTCAAACCAAACGTCCATAACATCTGGTATTCTTTTCATCTCCATATTGCATTTTGAGCACGAAAAAGTCACTTCATCGATCCAAGGCCGGTGCAGGTCCATATCTTCCTTATAGTTGTTGCCTTTCTTGAGATCGGCAACAGATCCTATAACCATGATGTTTCCACATTCACATTCCCATATGGGTAATGGAGTTCCCCAGTATCTTTGTCTCGATATGCACCAATCCCTGGCATTGGATACCCAATCATACATTCTCGAGGAACCCGCCCAATCTGGATACCAGGAGATTTCCAAAATTTCTTCCAACATCTCGTCCTTTATCTCTGTGACCTTCAAAAACCACTGATCTGTCACTCGATATATTATTGGAGTTTTACATCTCCAGCAGTGTCCATATCTATGGGATACCACATCACTGAAAAGCATCAATCCCTTTCTTTCAAGCTCCTCTAAAATGGTAACATTTCCCCTTTTAAGGCTGATATTGGAGTAAAGCCCCACTCGCTCGGAGAATTTACCATCCTCTGTGACTGGACAGAATGGCGGGATCTTGTATTCTTTTCCGATTTCGAAGTCCTCAGGACCGTGTCCTGGCGCGATATGCACAACCCCTGTGTATTCCTCGGTTACGGTATCTGATAGCAGAACTTTATGGATCCATTCCCCTTCGACATCCTGGTGATATTTAATATCTTTTAAGAAGGGATGCGTGTATTCCATGCCAACGAGTTGGCTTCCACCCAGAAGCTCCAATACTTCGTAGTTTCTGCAGCCCAGTAAGGTCATGATATCGTCGACTCTATCCTCCAAAAATATCAGAACCTCTTCCTTTCCATCCATTTCTAACCAAACTCGCGCATAAATAAACTCAGGGTTCACTGCTATTGCCATATTTGCCGGCAAGGTCCAAGGGGTGGTCGTCCATATGAGGATTGATTCATTTTCCCTGCCTTTTAGTGGGAACCTGACATAGATTGATGGGTCTTTTTCATCCCAATACTCCACTTCAGCCTCGGCAAGGGCGGTTTGACATCTCGGACACCATGTCAATACCCTTTCTGATTGTATCAAGAGATCTTTTTCATGGGCCTTGCTGAGGGTCCACCACTCGGCTTCGATATAATCGTTCTCGATGGTTAAATATGGATTATCCCAGTCAAGCCACACCCCGAGCCTCCTGAATTGATCCTCCATCTTGTTTTGAAAATCTATGGCAAATTCCCTGCACTTGTTGACAAAGACATCTATACCCATGTCTTCGATTTGCCTTTTATCCGTTATATTCATCTCTTTTTCAACCTGGACCTCGATGGGCAGGCCATGCATATCAAAGCCCGCCTGATCCCTCACGTTGTACTTCTGGATCCTGCGGTATCTCAGCATTGTGTCCTTTAGAATCTTGTTCCAGGCCGTTCCAAGGTGAATATATCCTGTTGTATAAGGAGGGCCATCAATGAAGTAATAATCCTTGCCTTCCTGGCAGTGCTCCTTGGTTTTCTCGTAAGCCTTGTTTTTAATCCAAAGCTCTTGAATCTTCTCCTCCAACTCATTTGGGGAATACTTCTTTTCGGCCTGTTTAATCATCGCTTTCCCACAATGTTTATGTAATATATATTACTTATTAAAGATATCCTTTTATGTACTACCTAATCAATCTTCTTTCCCTTTATATATTTTCATATGATTATCAATATATCTACACAGTAATTACACCTAATTACCTTGAACTAAAAGTATTTATTAATACCGATTCATATAAGGGTAGGATTTACATGACCACCACAGTGATAATTGGGACACAATGGGGGGACGAAGGCAAGGGCAAGATCACGGATTTCTATGCAGAGGATGCCGATATCATTGCCAGGTTTCAGGGGGGAAATAACGCGGGTCATACCATTGTGGTTGAAAACGAGGTATATAAATTCCATCTCTTACCATCAGGCATTGTAAGGCCCGGGAAAACTGTTGTCATAGGAAATGGAGTGGTAATCGATCCAAAAGTGCTACTTTATGAACTTGGTGATATAGAAAAGAGAGGCTTTCAGGTAAATAATCTGTTTATAAGTGATAGAGCCAATTTGATTATGCCATACCATAAGCTACTAGACGGTGTCCAGGAGGAATCAAAGAAGGAGGGGCAGAAAATTGGCACCACCAAAAGAGGAATTGGCCCCACGTACTGCGATAAGATCGGAAGATACGGTGTAAGAATGATCGATCTTCTGGATGAGCAGCAATTGAGAGAAAAGCTCGAATCCTTTGTGGAGTCGAGGCAAAAGATGCTGAAGGCGTATGGTAGTGATGAAGAGATATCAGTGGATGAGATATTCGAGACATATCTGGATTACGGTAAGAAATTAGGAAAGTATGTCACAGACACATCGGTGTTCATAAATAAGGCCATAGATGATGGAAAAAAGGTCTTGTTGGAAGGTGCACAGGGTGCCATGCTGGATGTGGATTTTGGGACATACCCGTTCACGACCTCATCCCATACCATAGCTGGTGGAGCATGTATTGGATTGGGTATTGGACCCAAAAAAATAGATAAAATTGTTGGTGTGGTGAAGGCCTATACCACGAGAGTGGGTGGAGGACCCCTGCCAACCGAGCTTTCGGATGAGATTGGAGAGCATTTGCTGAAGAAGGGAGGCGAGTATGGCACAACCACTGGCAGGCCCAGAAGATGTGGCTGGCTGGATCTGGTGGTGGTCAAGCATGCCTGCCGATTAAACTCCTTGGACGCCGTTGTCATAACCAAGATAGACGTTCTTTCTGGTTTGAAAAGCCTCAAGGTTTGTAAAGCCTACGAATATGATGGAAATGTCATGAATGATTTTCCAGGGAGCCTGAAGGTTTTGGCACGATGTAGGCCAATTTACGATGAGCTGGAGCCCTGGGATGATTTTACTAAAGAGGAAGGAATAGAGATGGCCAAAAGTGGCTATGATTCCCTACCCGAAAAGATGAAGGACTATATTACCTACATAGAAAATAATATTAAAGTTCCAATAGAAGTGGTTTCTTTAGGGCCCGGAAGGGAGGAAACCGTGGATTTGAGGAAAAAAGGGTGATATCAGTGAGCGTTCTCGCTATTTTCACCGAAAAGTATAAGTATTATATTTACCAATACTATAAAAAGTGGTAAAATTGACAATTACGGTAAGAATCGATAAGTTTGGTAAAATATTCATTCCCAAGAAAATCCGGAAGAACCTTATGGCCGAGGAATTCGAGATCATTGTCAATAATGGTGTTGTGGAATTGATACCTGTGAAGAATCCCTTGGCGTTATTTGGATCGTTGAGGTCATTGGATAAGAAAGCACTGGACGAAATCCACGGTGAAGAGCATGAGTTTGGTGCTTGATACCTACGCCATCCTTGAATTATTTCGAGGCAGCGAGAAAGGGAAGAAGGTCAAGAAACTTCTTGAGAAGGAGGAGGAAGTTTATCTTTCTGTTCTTTCCATATATGAGTTAGGCACTGTTCTCGAGCGAGAGATCGGAAGGAAGAAAGCCCAGGAGTATCTTCGTTCTGTTGAAACTTACTATACAATCATTGAGGTAACCCACGAGGTTGCGAAAAAAGCAGTGGAAGTGAGACGCGATTTCAAATTACCTGCCATTGACTGTATGATATATGCAAGTGCGCTCATAAATGATTCAAAGGTCGTATCAGGATGCAAGCATTTTAAGGAGATCTCACACCAAAAGAATGTCATCGTTATCTAAAAAGATCTGGCCTTTGAAGTCCACCTTGTTTTTGCATCTGGGTATAATAATTTAAATCCCGTCTCAGATGGAATTAATATTTTTTGCGATAGGTTCATTAGCATCATTCAGAATTACGTTCACAGGAAATCTCTTCAACTTCCTTGAGGATAGTTAATGGCGAGGAAAATCCATGATAACGGAACGAAAACTCATTTATCAAGGAGATAAAAAACAATATCGCAAAAGGGTAGCTTTTTACCAGGTGGGGTCTATATTTATTTTAGTTATGTACTTTTTGTT
>CP070672.1:1738826-1743103 GCA_020351895.1 Thermoplasmata archaeon | reverse complement strand
GATCGTTGAAGTTGTCCCTGAGGATTCAAAAGTGGCTGAGGAGGAAACATATGAGGTTGAAGAAATCCTACCTGCCACATTCTTTGAGCTCGATTCAATGCCATCCACAGAATTCATTAAGGAAGGACGCCCTGCAGATGAATTCGAAAACGAGGAAGCGATTCAGCAGTATTTGAACATAAGCAACAACTTTTCAGTGGAATTAGAGAGCGATGAGATCTATAATGTTATTGTTTACCTTTCATGTCTGGATGCAGGGATTTACAACATCTATCCGATTACAATAAACTTCAAGGATTATCCCAGGAAACCCGTATTAGTATTCACAGACGACCTTTTGGTAAGGATTCGCGGACTGGATAGGATACTCGATGACCTGAGGACATGGGACCCCTCGATACCAATGAGTATGGTAAATGTTCTTCAGAAATTCGAGGACCGGCTGATTGAGGATTCCATGGTGGAGAGTGAATTCGAGGTTATTAGGAGGGAGTATAAAACAAGAAGATTGAGCAAAAACAGGATCATGGTAACGCTATCCACATACGGCCAGAGATTCTATGATGTGGAGCTGGACCTAAAGTACTATCCTTTTCCACCACTTGTAACCTTACCAGAAGAGCTAGGAGATATTGTCATAGAAGAATTGGATGGAATCAGAAAATGGGCTGAAAGACCGCAGAAGAGGATCATTGACGTGCTTCGAAGCCTATCCTTGGCCATAAACAACCTGCTTAGGATGGAATTTGAAGAGATACTTCTTGGAATGGTTGCCGAGGAATTTGAGGTGATTGATCATGGATATCGGGTGATAATCGCGGTTCCAAAGCCAATTGAAGAAGAAATAGAAGAAAGAACTCCTATTGATTTGTTTATTATTCTGAGTATAATTATTCCCAATGCGTATCCCCTTGTACCTCCAGATATAGAGGTTGATTCTGAAGATGAATATATTAAAACCAATGCACAGGTTTTCTTGAAAGATATGTTGAAATCTTGGGCTCCAAACATGTTTTTAGCTGACGTCATAAATAGGCTCTCATTATCTCTATCAAACACCTCCCTATTCAAATGCTTTATATGCGGTCAGAGAGAATGTCCAATCTGCGGCCTTCCCCTTTTAACTGTTCCAGTCGAGGAAAGTGAAAAGATATGTGAAATGCCCTGCATTCACTGTAAAAAACCTTACCATGTACATTGCTTAAAGAGCTCTTTACAAGAAGGTTCCACAAGATGCAGCTACTGTCTTTCAGATCTTTCTGGATTTTTTGGAAGAGATATCTATAGTATGACTGAATAAAGATACACATTTACCTTTAAATTAATTAGAAGATTTGATAAAATTAGGTTAGATAATATGAATATATTACTCTCCAAATCTTCTCTGTCTTTTCTGATAGGATCTAATGGCCCTTAAGAAATCAACTTTTCTGAAGCCTGGCCAGTAGATATCTGCAAAATAAAGCTCAGAATAGGCTAATTGCCATAGAAGAAAATTCGATACCCTTTCCTCCCCTGAGGTCCTCAACACCAAATCTGGATCAGGTAGGTCTGCAGTATAAAGGTACGTGGAAAATACCTTCTCATCAATATTTTTCGTTTCGATTTTTCCATTTTTAACGTCATCCGCAATGTTTCTTATGGCCCGAAGGATTTCTTCTCGACTTCCATATGCCACGGCTATGTTGAAAAGGTAGTTATCATAGTTTTTCGTTTTTTCTTCAGCATATGCGATGGCATCCTGAACCTCTTTTGGTAGAAGGTTTCTCTGGCCCAATGCCCTAACTCTGATTCCATGTTTGTGAGCTCTTTCATCATCTCCTGCTTTTCTGAAATTTTCTGCAAATAATTTCATCAGTTTATCGATTTCCTCTGTTTTCCTTTTCAAATTCTCGGTGGAGAAGGCGAACACTGTTAGGATTTTCACCCCAACATCGAGGCACCAATCAGTTACCTCTTCCAGTTTATCCTTACCTTTGAGATGTCCTTCCGCAGGCTCGATTCCCAATTCCCTGGCAAATCTTCTGTTTCCATCCATGATTATGGCTATGTGGTTGGGGATGGGACCCTCTAATACTTCTTTCATCAACCTTTTTTCATAGGTCTGGTAGGCGACATTTGATAATGCCTGGGTTATATCGCTTAAGTAAATACCTCCATATAGTTATTAAAGGCAACTTATTATACTAATACTTATACATTAATTTTTGGTTTTTTGGGCTTTTCAGCCAGAAAATATGGGTAAATCCTGGATTAAAAACTCTAAAAATCTACCCTTGATAGAAAAATAAAAAACCTTTAAGGTTATACCTTTTAATTGTGCTTTATACCCCTATTGCGGGGGTAGCCAAGCTTGGCCAACGGCGCAGGACTTAAGATCCTAAGTGTAAGGGTTCAATAATTGCGCTGGCTTGGACATCCTGTCCAGAAGTGGTTCAAGGGTTCAAATCCCTTCCCCCGCATTTATTTTGATGGTAAAATATTAGTAGCTGAAAAACCATTATCCCAACATGCCTAGACCCCGTGGAAGACCGAATCAGGGCAAGACCCAGACCATCAGGAAGAGAGCAGTTAATGTCTATCTTCCTACCAAGGAATTACTTGAGGAATGGAAGAAGGATGCAAAGGAGGCAGGGATGTCCCTTTCTCAATACATTCTGGAGGCCGTGGAGCGCGAGAGAGTACATGGAACGGGTCCGCACCTACCCAAGCTTGAGCTGGAAAAAACTCTGAAGGAGACGAATGAGGAACTTTCTGAGCTACAATCCAAATACGAAATTCTTGAAGCCGCTTTTAAGAAAAGAGATCAGGACGCTAAACAGCTGAGCAAACTGATTGAACGAAAAAAAGATACGCTGATCGATGTGAACATGGCTAATAAGTTATTAAAAGTAATCAAGAACTGGCCGTATGATGAGATATATATAGAGGATTTTACAGAGTCCCTGGAAATCGAGGACACTGACAGTAATAGTTTATCCCGACTCAAAGAAATATTAGATTTAATGGAAGACATCGGTCTGTTAAAACGAGGATGGCTTTCATGGAAATGGCAGGGTGATAGTAAATACAGCTGGAATAAAAAACCAAGGAGGGAAAAAAGACTAAATGCAACCAGAAATCCAATACCTAGATGACTTTGTCAAGGATTGTAGGCTCAGGGGAATGAGCCATGCCTCCATTTTAAGCTATCGAACCTCATTGAGAATCTTCATCAAGTATTTAGAAAGCCTGGGAAGATCAGTAACCGAGGTAGGAAAAAACGAGCTTCGGAGTTATATTGATTATCTGAAAAACGAAAGAAAAATCTCGATTAAGACAATCGAAAATCATTTCGCTGCAATGTCTTCCTTCTATGAATACCTTGCATTCGAAGATCAGGTTGAAAAGAATCCTGTTCTTCCAGTAAGAAAACGTTACCTCAGAAGTTACAAAAAGGATGGTAACAACGGTGGACAAACAAGGAAGTTGATATCTGTTGATGAAATGTCCAGATTGGTTAATTCAATCATGAACGCAAGGGATCGGGCGCTTTTAACACTCCTTGCAAAGACGGGCATCAGACGGGGTGAAATTGTTAAGATAGATGTGGACGATGTGGATTTCTCAAAGGGAACAATAAAATTGAAAAAAACTGCCAAGAGAACCAATCGAGTAGTACTATTCGATGACGAAACGGAGCATGTTCTCAAGGAATGGCTTTCCATGAGAAGGCATTATACAAAACCCGATGTTAAGGCTCTTTTTGTAACAAAATCAGGTTCTCGTCTCAATAAAAATGGTGTTTATGACACCGTGATCTCACATGCCAAACGATTGGGTTTCCATGATTCCAATTCTGATAAGTTGGAGGACCATTTTACACCTCACTGCTGTCGTCATTGGTTCACGACGCATCTGAGACGGGCAGGTATGCCAAGGGAGCATATTCAAGAGTTGAGAGGAGATGTTAGAGGGACGGCGATGGATATATATTACCACATTGATTTTGAGGAGTTGAGGAGGTCTTATTTGGCTTATGTGCCGAGGTTGGGGATTTATTAAAAAATTGTATTAGTAAAGCTAAAAACATAATTCTTGTTACCAAACGGTGAACCGCTTGTCAACAAATATAATCGGGCCTGGCGGGATTCAAACTTAGGTACCCTGGCTCAAATGAAAATTGAACAAGAAAATATTGAGGCATCCTTACTTCTTTATTTATCTAAGGGAAAAAGAAACTTATGTAACTGATGATATATAAGGATGGAACTTATATACCGCAAATTAGCTGTTTC
>CP070672.1:1730930-1738726 GCA_020351895.1 Thermoplasmata archaeon | reverse complement strand
CTCCAGAAGTTGCCGCCCTGGGGATACGGCAGGTTCCAGGAATTTGTACCGTCATCAAGGGCATTGATGGCGTTTTCTATGAAGTTGTTGTGATAGATTTCGTTGTTTTTGTTGTGGGCGCCTGATAGGAAGAACCCGTAATTGGAATTCCATGTGATGCTATTGTTTGAGACCGTATTGTTACTGGAAGACCAAAAAGCCATGCCATAATTACTATTCGTAAGAATATTATCAGAGATAGTGCTACCATTAGAACATACAAATCTTATACCGTCGTTATTATTCGATGTGATGCCGTTACCAGATATTATGCTGCCGCTGGAAAATTCCTGCTCAATGCCATATAAACCATTTGATGTTATCTCGTTGTCATATATCATGTTGCTGTTGGAGGAAAGTGTGAGAAGAATGCCACGTAGATTGTTCAATGAGATGTTGTTATCAAAGATCGTGTTGCTGTTGGAGGATTTTAGGTAAATGCCATGGTTGTTGTTCGATATGATGTTGTTGTCGATTCTGCAATTTGCCATCCCTTTGATATATATCCCGGCATAATTTCCTCCAACTTCGCCATTTATGATCTTGAATCCCGTGATGTTCACCCAATCAGATTCAACAGTAACAACATCCCCTAAACCGCCACCGTCGATTACTGTTGTCTCTCTGTCCTCGCCAGTAAGGTTCAGGGTCTTGTTCACAACGGGATTTTCGTAATAAACTCCTGAGGGCACCCAGATGGTATGGCCGTTTAGGGTATCAGCATCGTCTATAGCCTCCTGGATCGTAGTGAAATTCTCCCCGGTATCAAGATTCATTACAGGCTTTGCAGAGGGTAAGGTCCACCCATAGGGTTCGGCCCAAGGCAATAAATCCTGGCTGCCACCGTCGGCAATTGGTCTGGGGATGTCCACCCATCTGTCTCCGTCATCATTTGGCAGGGTCCAGTCGTCCCAGTAGTTACCTCCTCCAGGATATGGCATGTTCCATGAATTGGTACTATCATCGTATGCCTGGATTGTGTTTCCTATGAATTGATTGTGATATATCACGTTGTTGATTGAGCCGCCTGAAACATAGCACCCGTAATCGGAATTAGATGTGATGTTATTATCAGAGATGGTGTTACCGTTACTGCCAGACCATAAGGTGATGCCAAAATGGCTGTTCGTGACAATGTTTGTGGAAATAATGTTGCTCGTAGAGCCCACAAATCTGATACAATCATTACTGTTCAATGTAAAGTTGTTTCTAGAGATTGTGTTACTATTAGAGGACATAAACTCGATACCATAGACACCATTTGATGTTATCATGTTGTCAGAAATCGTGTTGCTGTTGGAGGAATCTTTAAACAAAATGCCACGTTGATTGTTCGATGTGATGTTATTGCTAAAGATTGTGTTGCTGATAGAGGCACTAAAGTAGATACCATGATAATTGTTCAAAGTGATATTGTTGTCAGAGATTATATTATCAACTGAGGAATGCATGTCGATGCCATTATTATTATTCTGGGTAATGATGTTGCCAGAGATCGTGTTGTTATTGCTGGAAGACCAAAATTCGATGCCATAATTATTATTCGTGATGTTGTTGCCAGAAATCGTGTTACTGCTGGAGGTTGTAAATCTGATAGCCTCATTATTGTTCGATGTGATATCGTTGTCAAAGATGACATTATCACTGGAATCCCAGATAGCAATGCCAATATTGTTGTTGGAAATATCATTATTTAAGATAGTGTTATTATTGCTGGAAGAATGAAAAGCAATTCCATAATTGCTATCCGAAAGATTATTACCAGAAATCGTATTACCGCTAGAAGTTATGAATCTGATACCATCATGGTTGTTCGATGTTATGTCATTGCCAAATATCGTGTTGCCACTAGAGGTAAAAAACTCCATGCCATATTTACCATTTGATGTGATGTTATTATTAGAGATCGTGTTGCCGTTTGAATTTCTAAACTCGATACCATCATTAGTATTTGATGATATTTCGTTGCCAGAGATCGCGTTGTTGCGGGATGAATAAAAGTATATACCCACATTAATTCCGTTTATAAATGTTGAATTTGTTATAATTGCATTATCACAATCATAAAGCATTATCTGGGCTATATTAGTGATTCCAATTAAATCTACATTCAAGCCCTCCAGTGATAAATTTGTGGCATGAGTATACCATTTTACCGTGATATCGTTTACTTCGTTAGAGGTATTAATATTATTATCAAATGACCACTCATCATTGAAATAAAAACCATACTGTCCTTTTAAAATTGAGATATTATTGTTATCGAACTTGTTGCTGCGGGAGGATTTGAGGTAGACATTATTATTGTTCAATGCGATGGTATTACCAGAAATCGTGTTGTTATTGGAATTAATAAACTCCATGCCATGTTTAGAGTAATGAGATAAGTAATCGAGTTCATCGGTTGAAAGCAAGCGGTCATAAACGAATATTTCATCAATGTATCCATGAAAGTATCTATTAGAAATGGTGGGATTCGCTCCGATCCACAGAGGATGGTCTGTTGTGTCGATTCCCCCAAGCTTTGGATTGTTCGCATTACTACCATTCTCTTCAACCCCGTTGACAAATATCCGTATTTCCCCAGTAGATACGCTATAGGTACCAGCAATATGGGTCCATACTTTTAAGGGAACGATTGATGAACTTGCTCGAGCACTCCACACACCACCAATTTTAACATCCATCTGGGCCTCATTGGTGTCACGCCTTATCATCAGATTATAGGCATCACCTTTGGAATATATCGTTAAAAAATAAGGGGAGAACATTTCTCGATCGATATAAATCCATGCCGAAAGGGTTATGTCGCCTGTGATATCAAGGCTTGTTGCGTCAGGTACCTCAATATACTTGTTAGCCCCAGGATAAAAATAACCAGCCCTTGCAAATAAACCGGGGGCAGTGTTGGCACCGTTTTTTGCTGTACCGTGATTCGCATTGCCGGAGTCATCCTTAACTTCTTCTGATGAGCCATTCCAGGATAGCTCATCCATACTCCATCTTCCCCTAAGTCCGGTCTGTGAGATTTGATCCATCTGGGGAGTTCCATAAATATGATTATCTTCAATCATATTATAATCCGCTTTATCTAAGTACATATTATTGAAATTCAATGTGATATTGTTAGTGGAGATAGTGTTGTTGGTGCAATTACTAAGGTGGATACCATTGGTGTTATATTGGATGGTGTTGTTCATAATATAATTATAATCTGATTTATAAACATATATACCATTGACACCAAATTTACAGGTATTGTTAAATATGGTGTTATCCCTGGGTATAATTGCCTCAGAAAAACCACAGATAAGGACATCGTCTAGGTTCCAGCCGCAAAAAGAAATCGAATAATCAGTAGCACCCAGCCCAAAACGCACCTGGAAATTCGGATTGTTTGCGGCATAAGCGGACACATCGAATTCAATATATTTCCATGAGTAATCAACAATATTTTGATAATCATTTTGCCAGATATTGACCCACGCCATACCGTTATAGACCTGGATAAATGCATCGTCATAAGTTTTTTCTTGAAGACCAAGCCACCGCCAGAAGGAAAACCTAACACTGCTAAAACCGCTGCAATCAATGACCGGGGAGGTGAGCCAGTGGGCTGCTCCAAGATCATTGGCATATCCCCCTCCTATATTGTTTCCTATCAACATATTATCTGAAGACGGTGAATGGTCCATGGAGGGATCGCCTCCACCTGCCATTGCAGCACCTCGTTCCCACTGCGCATTACCACCGTAACCTGTCCAGCCTTTGTCAGTGCTGAAGTCATCCTTGAATAGGGAAGTTTCGCTTGGTGTTATATCTATATTAAATACACATTCAACAATTTCGCAATCCTCGACAGTCACATTCGAAACACCGTTGATTTTCACACCGAAGTATGCGTTCGTTACCTTGAATCCTGAAATATTGACCCAATCTGACACGACATCCACCCCGATATCGAAATCGGTCCCATTGATAATCGTATCGGAGCTTCCGTTTCCTACGAGACTGACGGTCTTGTTCACGACCACATTCTCCAAATAGGTTCCAGCCCAGACATAGATTGTGTCACCATCATTTGAATTGTTGATGGCGTCCTGGATGGTTGTAAAATTACCTCCACCGGCCTGATCCACAATCCAAATGTCTGCACCGGCAGCCTCCTGGGAGATGTTCATATTCATGAACACCACAAGAGACGAACATACTAAAATCCATACAATGCTCACGCTGATTACTTTGGTTTTGATACACCTTAACTTCATGATATCCCCCCTATGTTTTTATGATTTACTTGATTACCTGGTAAATATTTGACCCACAGGTATTGCTTTGGAATCAAAATGTATATTTTTAAATGTTTCTATTAAATGAAAAGAATAATTTTCCTGGGATACTGAATCTTACGTTTGTTAGGGCATTGTTTTAGGGGGATAAACAAAAAGAAAAAAAGAAAGCGACTTGCATGGCCTACCCTGAGACGAGCATGCATGCTTTTATATTTGAATTCGGCTAATGGATGAACTACAAATCCTTCGCGATATAGGCGTTTCTATCTCTTCCAGTCTGTAGCCTCCCCTATTGTGAGTTTTGTGATTTATGTTGAAGCAAGATCGATGATTTCAATCTTCACTGAGTCGATGCCCTTGACTTCCGTCCCGTTGAACGTGACGCCTAGAAGGATCGCTAACAAACGCCTATGCTCGGCTCCAATCGGTGTGATGCCCGGGTCCAATAAACGTCTTCTCTTCAGTTGCGAAGTCATAGATAAGGATACCGGTGATGGTTCCCTTCTTCCCTTTTTTAATCTGATACTTATCGGAATAGACCATCTGGCTATCATCCGGCGACCAGGCTGCGTTTGCCGGCCCTCCCGTGGCACCAGCAACCACGACTTCAACCGGTTCGCCAGATTCAATGTTCATCCTGTAGGTAATACGTTTGTCGCCGCCGATGGGTTTGGCTGAGAAGAGCAACTCGTCCCCGGTACGGGCCCAGTCAATTCCCTGGAAGTCTGAAAACTGTCCTTGAAGGAGTGTTTTTACGACCACCGGAGGAGACTGAGTGACGTCGAGGATCACCATCCAGGAATCCACAACTAGATCCTCTACTCGGTCAACGAACCAGAACGCCATCTGCGAGCCGTCGGATCTCCAGGCCACCTGCCCTGCCCCGTCCAGACCCTCGCCTGAATATATCTTTTCGGCCTGACCACCCGGGGGAAGTCCGCTGGAGGGGAACAGATAAACTCCCGGATTTCCATAGAACCAGATGCCTTCTGCCGCAATCTCGTCACCTAACGGTGACCATTCTGGACGTCGGCAGGCAGCTCCGTCAAAAGCGTTGCTGTCTGCAAGCATTCTCTCGTTGCTTCCTTGCGGTTCTTCATCCACGACCTCCACGTCCACTGCCCATACCTCGAAATTCGGACCGCCACCGCCGGGGCCTCCCTTTATGAACGCAATGCTCGCTCCATCCGGTGACCAACACGGGTAGCTGAGATGGTCAGTGTACGGGTACACATTGGCCTTGTTCGAGCCATCGGCATTCATTACGTAGATACCTCCTTCCCCCACATACGCAATTACCGGATCCGCTGGCGGCTCCTCAGGAGGTGGTGGTTTAGGTGGTTTCTTCGAAACAGCCATTGGGATGGCTGCGCTCAAAAACAGAGACACTATCACAATGCAGAATAACAGCTTTCCTAGCTTCATTTGCCTTTTCCTCCATCGTTTCGCTTTTCGAGAATGTCTTTTAAACATTCTCTTAAAAGCTTTCCCGAAATTGAGTTTTGGATATTTATATGTTACTATTTTAATATATTGAGTTGTTATATATTTGAATTTTTTTTAACTTTTAATTATATATAAATAGTTGTTATAAAATACTGGCTAAACATAAATGGACTTTTCATTTCTCATATCTATCACACTTATAAAATCCTCAGGCGATATCGTAAAGTAGCCCAAACCCGTTCATGTACCAATAACGGAGGGATAGGCACGAACATCAAAAGCAGCATAATCGATTGTATTGGTCAAACACCAATGATTTACCTGAACAACTTTGCAGAGGGAATCAATGCGAAACTTGCAGCCAAGCTCGAAATGTTCAATCCCTACAGCATAAAGGACAGGCCTGTTTTGTACATGATATCAGAGGCTGAATCAAGGGGACAGATTACAAAAGACACAACCATCATAGAGGCCTCAAGCGGCAACACGGCAATCGCCCTTGCTACCATCTGCACCATGAAAGGCTATCGACTTATTATCTGCATGTCCGAGATCCAGAGCATTGAGCGAAGAAAAATGATTTCGGCTCTTGGAGCAGAGCTCGTGCTCACACCAAAAGAACTGGGAACTCAGGGTGCAAGGGAAAAGGCAAAGGAACTAAACGAACAGATTGCGGATTCCTACTACATCTGTCAGCATTCCAATCCCGATAACATCAAGGCACATATCAAAACCACTGCAGAGGAGCTTTGGCACGATACCGAGGGAAAAATCGATGTTCTTGTATGTGGTCTTGGAACCACAGGAACTGCAATGGGTGTTGCCAAGGTAATAAAGCCCAGAAAACCGGAATTCAAGGTCATTGGAGTGGAGCCGAGGCAGGCACCTGTGCTTTCCGAGGGTATTTTCAATCCCCATAGGATTATGGGTACTGCACCGGGTTGGGTTCCGGATCTGTATGACGAGTCACTTGTAGACGAAATAAAGCTGATTTCCGAGGAGGATGCATTTGAAGCTGTGAGGCAACTTGCAAGAAAGGAGGGGCTTCTAGTGGGCATCTCATCGGGGGCCACGGCTCATATAGGTCTACAAATGGCCAAAAGAAAGGAGTACGAGGGAAAGCTAATCGTGTGTATGTTTGCTGATTCCGGGGAGAGGTACCTCAGTGTGGAAGGACTTTATTGATTCTTCTTAATCTTGATTTTTTAAGGAACAATAGATATTCCCTTTTCGAATATATAATTTCTTTCACACATTTTTGAATAATGTTTTAAGTGCAGAATTACATTTAGGGGTGGAGGTTGAAATGTCGTTTCTGATTGGAATTGATTTATGGAATGAAACGGGAAAGACAAAGGACGCCTTTGTGGAGATAAGACAGTATGTCTTGGCTCTGGAAAGCCGGATTGAAAGTTTGGAAAATGAAATAAAGACAGATACTCACGAACACGTTAAAGCCCTAGTTAACCGAATTCAAACATTGGAAAATGAGTTGAAGTCCCTAAAAAAATGATCTTCAAAAAAATCCAAGAAATACCATTAAATCCCTTAATTTCCTCAAAAATAAATAAAAAAATCCCAAACGCATGTTTGGGATATAAATTCAATATGATGTCGATTTTTATTTCATCTCGTTTATGGAAAGTATGTTTCCTTCTGTATCTTTGAACCATGCAGTTTTCCAGGTACCCAGTGTGGCTATGGAGTCCACAGTCTTTAGATCTGGCATGTCATACTCTTCAAAGACTATGCCCCTGTTCCTTAGTTCCTTTACTTCCTTCTCCACATCTTCCACTTCGAATCCTATTACTGTATGGTCCGCCTTTGTGGGGGCTCTCTGATAAAGCAGAAGCCTCTGCCCTTTTCCAGCTTCGAACATCACTCCACCAGGCACATCATCAGTTGTCTTTAAACCGAGTTTATCTCTGTAAAAGGTCTTGGCCCGCTCCAGATCCACAACAGGCAGGGTTGTAGCGGTTCGCGCATTTGTCAACATTCTTATTTCACCTCCATTTCGAT
>CP070672.1:1725703-1730830 GCA_020351895.1 Thermoplasmata archaeon | reverse complement strand
TGTTGTTGATGTTATTGCACGGGAGCTGATGACTATCGTGATAGTTCGTTCGACTCCATATCTCCTGGGTGATGGTGCTGAAGTATCATAATCGATTAACAAGGTCGCAGTATGATCTCCGATGGGACATGAGTCGTCAACATTGAACATGAATGTAAAATCGCGCGTACCGGGTCCTCCACCTTCGCGTAACCATTCACCATTCCCTGTATCATATGGGTTGTCATTATTGTTTCCATTAGCTAGTGTGAAATCGATATCAGGGTCTGTGGTTGTAATGTTTACATAGGCATCTGACATGTCCTCACTTGTGTCTATATCCTCAATCCAGACAGTAAGGGTATTACCAGTAGAACCCACATAATAGCCTGAAAATATTCCATTGCCAGAAAGTTCTAGTTCGGTGTTAATTTCGAGTGCACTCGCTGTTAAACTCACCGCAACAAAAGCCGTCACTACCATACACATTGCCAAAAATATGGCATTATATTTTTTTGTACCTCCATTCATAACATTATCCTCCATCATTTTCTCATTAAAAAGCCGCAGCCCCTACGACTTCACCGTGATGATACCCATACGGATATATAAGTTTTTTCGGATTGCCTTTTTTTGAGATTTTCCAGATTAGAGCCTAAATATCGCAATAAAAAGGGGAATTGGGCGGTTTTCGGGGGTATTTTTCGGGATATTTTTAATAATCTTTTTGTTAATTAATTTCGGGATAGTTTTGATTTAATAATATACTCATTTGGGAAGTGGATCTGAAGGTAATTCCACAGGGGAAGAAACGCTCATTCAGGGGGCGGAGGTGGAGGAATTTCCTCAGGGGAAGGTGTCTCATCTGGTGGAGGGATTTGCTCCTTATCCGGTAAAGGAGCTTGAGGTTCTTCAAATCCAGCCTCCTCGACGGGGGGTGGTGATTCTGTTTCAGGAGCCATTGGCTCGAGATCCCCGAAGGATTCGGGTGCCTTTCCCTTTGGGCGGGCCAAGAACATGATTAGGATTATAACAAGGATGACTATGATCAAAAGTAATATCCACCAATAGTCAGGAAGTCCTGCAGGTTCCTCCTTGGGTGATTTTTCCATGGCCATGGGATCGTTTTGTGTATCCTCGCCTGCATTAACAGTTACATCAGGGATAGTTGTGGTTTCGTAACCTCCCTTGGTTACAGTAAGATCATAGGTCCCTTCAGGCACATCCGGTATCGTGTAATGGCCTGTCTCATCCGTTACGGCCTTCAGGTTTGTACCTTCCACAGTGACCGTTGCTCCCGCAATTGGATCGCCATTTTCATCCTCTATAATCCCGGTGATCCTACCAGTTGTCGGGATTTCACTGACGTTCACCCACATGGTGTCGGTATTCGAGTTCCCAACCGCATCTGTAATTGTCAAGGTTATAAGATAATTTCCTGGAGTTGAGAACGTGTATGTGGGATTGACTCCATACAGGGTTTGTAATGTTTCATCCTCGAATGTCCATGTTAGTTCAGAGAGCAGAACATTGTCTGATGAGCCGCTTCCATCAAATGTTACGACATCACCTTCCTCCACTTCCTGATCAGGACCTGCATTTGCAGTGGGGGATGTCACATCATAGCCGCAGAAAACCTCCGCCACTTCCCCCTCTTCCTCATTTGCAGCCTTATCTGAAGCCACCGTGTAGAACTGATAGTAACCCTCCCCCTCGGGGAAGTCAAAGGACCACTCAAATGGTGTTTCTGTTAAATCCCCAAAGGAGATCCATGAACCCCAAGTATTGTTGTCAGCGCTAAATCTGTAGAATAACTCCACAGATTCCAAACCACTTCCGTCATCGCTTGCGGTAGCTGTTATCAAAAGCGGTGATGTCGTAAACCAGAAAGTGCTGATCTCATCGATGGAGGAGGTTGGAAGAATCGTGTCATAAGCGCAATAGGTGTCTGGATCTATGCCGGTCTCGACATTGCCTGCACCATCTGTGGCTTTTGACCTGAACTGATAATAACCATCGCCATCAGGTAAGTTGAA
This sequence comes from Thermoplasmata archaeon, assembly GCA_020351895.1. The sequence continues at coordinate 1,728,815 of CP070672.1, read as the reverse complement.
GTTCCATTCCCATGGATCCGAAGAATCCACACCAACTGATATCCATGAACTCCAAGATGAATTGTCAGTACTGAAACGATAGAATAGTTGAACCTCTTTCACGTAACTGATTGTATCCGATGCTGTGACCGTTACGGTAATTGGTTCCGCAATTTGCCAATACGGGGAAATGGAATCAACACTTGAAGTTGGAGGCGTTGAGTCGACTACTATGATTGCATGTGCTGTGGAGACTGCATTGTAATTTGGAATCACGTCCCAGCCATATACAAATAAATTATAGGCTCCCTCATTCAATGTCGTTGTATCCACAGATATTGTTACAACTTCTATTGGTGAGTCGAATGTGCCGTCGGAGGGGTTCATAACGGTTCCTGGCCATGACTGTGAACCAATTGTATAGTTCGCACCCATAACACTTGAATTGCCCATCATTGCATCAGAGATTGTGGCAGTCAAAGTGACAACTACCCCCGGAATCACGGCTTTTGAATATTGGCCGTCAACCAAGATGTTCAACGACTGTGGGGCCAAGATATCCGCAAGAGTCGTTCCACTGTCGCTATTGGAAATCCCGGACCATGTGGGCACCTCATCTGCAGTTTTAATGGCAAACCAGTACGTGGTAAGAGCAGTCAAACCCGTAACATCATGGGTTTCTGTACTACCTCCTGGCAATGGAGCCCAGGATTGTGTAAACACAGTTGCATTATCCCAATTCGAATCGTCTATTATCCCTGTTGTCGAGTACCTGATTTCATAGCTAGTGGCAGTGCCGCTCATGTCGTCGTCCCCAGGTGCGGTCCAGGTTAATGTTATCAAATTACATTCGGTTGTGACCACAGCTAAATCCGTAATATTTGCAGGCGCTATTGAATCTATGATCAGAGTGGCATAGGCCATGGAATCTGTATTGTAGTTTGGAACCTCGTCCCAACCGTACACATACAAGTCGTAACTTCCATCTGGTGCATCTGTGGTATCAATGAGATAGGTGGCAACCTCTGTGGGAGTGTCGAAGTCACCATCCTGTGGATTCAAGTTCATCCCGGGCCAGTTCTGCGGTCCATTGGTAACATTCGCCCCACCGATATTTGAATTGCCTGTCAGTGAGTCATCTATGATCGCGGTTAAAATGACGATGGTTCCAGGATACACCGTAATGGATGGTAGACCATCCAACAACACATTAGAAATCTGCGGTGGAGTGATATCCAAAGTTTTACCGCTTGGGCTGTTGGAAACTCCTGACCAATTTGGCACTTCATCCGCAGTCATGATGGCGAACCAGTACTGTGTGGCCTCGGCCAATCCGGTCACATCGTGTGTCTCGGTGTTACCTCCCGGCTGAGGAGCCCAGGATTGAGTAAATTCAAAGGCAGCATCCCAGTTGACAGCGGTTATTGGACCGATTGTCGAATACCTGATTTCATAGCCTGTTGCAATCCCGCTCATGCCGTCATCACCGGGTGCCGTCCAAGTTAAGGTTGCCGTATCCACTGTCGTGCCAACCACAGTTAAATCCATGATATCTGCAGGAGGTGTTACGTCTGTCAGCACAGCAACATTCACATCATCAATATACCAGCCCGGGTATCCCGACTCGCTCCAAGGCTCGGACCAGAACCTGAACCTTATTAGAATGACCTGGCCGGAATATGCAGTGAGATCGAAATCTGCCTGTAGCCATCCGCCTGAGACTCCTGCATAACATGGAACCGATTCACCATACCCAGGAACTCCAGATTCTGTTTGTGAGGGATAGCCACCAACTGGATTTAATAGTGACCAGCTTTGACCGTAATTGGTGCTTATTTCAAGGAAGCCTCCGTCCTCCCAACTGGAATCGATATAATACCAATGCCAGAACGTCAGATTTGAGACTGAGACCGATGTGAGGTTCATAACGGGCATGTAAAGAAATATATCTGCTCCCCCTCGATATTCTGATAAGAGATTCGTACCCCAGCAATTATCGGGGGAGTAAGCACCGCCTGGACCTGAAAGGTATGATGTTGGGTCCCCCCATTCCCATTTGGTGCCAGGATTGACATTGTCATTGTCTTCCAGAAATAATTGTCCAACACCCTCAAAATCGTTAAAGTATGGAGGTACGATGGGAGGTGGTGGAGGTTGGAATTCTGGAATCAGATATGCTGCTGTTAAATGGGCATCTGTATCGATTAGGTTCCAAGAATTGTCGTAAAGGTCGAGGTCTACTGTATAAGGCCCATCCACACCGTTAATATATATCCTCCACCCCAGAAACCGAAGTTCCACAGTTTGAATCCCGCCATTGAGGAAGGTGAAGTTAATATCCTCGTCGATTAAAGTGGAAACACCGTCGTATAACTCTCCATATATATAATAACTGTCGGGTTCACTTACATTCACAACCACATTCACCACCAGATAGTTGAATAGGCTATCAAAGTCGACATCAAGACCATAATCCGAATGAGGAGGTTCAAATATCGCAGGTGCCTGGAATTCTGAAAATAGATATGAGGCAGTATTATGAATGTCATTGTCGAGCCAATTCCATGAATCGTCCCGGATATTTAGATCTACAATATAAGGGCCATCCTTACCATGGTTATGGATCCTCCATCCCTCAAATCGAAGTTCGACGATCTGAATCCCTGTGTTGAGATATGTATAATTATATACATCTTCTATCCATTTCGAAAAACTGTCGTATAAATCGGCCTCTATTTCGTAGTTCCCTGCCACACTCACATATACCACAACTTCCACAATCAGGTAGTTATGTTTCCCGTCGCTATCTGTATCCAAACCATAATCAGAATGAGGAGGGGAAAATACTGCCGGTTGAAGCTGGAACTCATCATATTTATAGGTATTTGTTGAATAGGTATCTGTATCGAGAGTGTTGTATGAGGCGTCTCTAAGCCGTAATTCTATGTTATAGGACCCATTGTCTTTACTGTTATAGATTTTCCACCCCGTAAACCAAAGCTCCACGGTTTGAATCCCCAAAGCAAGGTAGGTTGTGTTGTATATATTTTCTATCCAATTCCAAGAGCTGTTATATAAACGGCCCCTGATCTCATATGTCCCCGGCACTGTCACATTCACCATCACATTGATT
>CP070672.1:1710201-1725603 GCA_020351895.1 Thermoplasmata archaeon | reverse complement strand
GAATAATCACCCGTTTCGGCCAATATAAACTCGAATTCGTGGGTCTCTGTTGCCCCGCCGTGTGGTAGATATACCGGTCTTTCTTCGGTAAACACTATAAACTGGATGTCATCGAGAACCTCAAGAACCAGGGTACCTTCCCAGACATAGGTCAGAAGATCGTCACCTCTTTGGACAATCACCTGGGTATTGATGGTTTCGTTAACTTCGTATTCCTCTTTATCTGTTTCAAGAGATTCTATCCAAACCATCAAGGGTTCCGAAGGAGGCTCCTCCACCACATTCACTTTAATATAATCGGTATCCTGGTCACCAATATCATCTACCACTGTCAGGGATACCGTGAAATCCCCTGGAGCATTGAAGGTGTATGTCATGTTCTCTCCTTCATGGTAAATCCCGTCTCCGAAGTCCCAGTAGTAAGCGACTATGTAACCATCTCGATCATAGGATGCGCTTCCTGTGAACCATGCTTCTTCACCGGCCACCACTGTCTGCTGATCTGGATCGGCGTCCGCAACAGGGGGCTGATTTGCAGCCACAAGCGTTGCCGAACCCAGAACCAGTATTCCAACCATAATCATGCAGATTATGGAAGGTTTCATAAATCCGTTTTTTTTCTTCATCATTCATATCACCTTTTTGTTTTTTGAACTCGAAAAATACTATGTAAGAAAGTTTATAAATAAAGATTGGCCCGCTTTTCTAAAAGCTTTTAAAGGTTTTGGTGAACAATCTTCGTCGTCATGTTGTAATGATTAGAATAATGTGCAAGATTTAAAAATGCCATGGCATCTCCGCTATGAACATCCTGGTCCTCTGTCAACACCAAATCCGGAGACTCCTGCAGATGGCATGCCAAATGTGAGAGGTCATGATTCTGCACACTAGAATTTTATGTATATTCATTCACGAAATATCCATTTCGAATTCCTCAATCTCCTTTTTTTCGACTTCTGGTTCTTCTCTTCCACTTACTTCTTCCATTTTCTTACTTTCTGGTTCAACCTCTTCCTCGAAAAGAGCTTCCACACCACTTTCCCTTCCCTTTCTACCAATCAGTGGTGCAAGTAAATTGAGAATCAACAGAGCTATCACAACGAACAAGAGGCCTTCTGCGATGGGGAAGTCCTCCTCCTTCTCTTTTGGTATATCATCGATTGAAGCCTGGGCAGCTTGCAGGTCTTGATCCAGATCGTCGAGGTCAGCTAGGATACTATCGAGTTTGGCTAGGTCATCCAGGGTACTGTTTATATTATCCAGCTTTTGGCCTGTCTGCGTCTCGAAATCTTCGATGTCATAAACCACTTCAATAATATCGTTTGCAATGGATTGATTATGCTCGGAGAGATTTTGAGCCAAATTCGTGAGCATGATCTTTAACTCCGCAATTCCCTCGGCTCCTATTCCACCCATCAACAATTGATTTAACTTGTCATTGATATCCGAGTGGTTTTGGCCGGTATCAGAATCATGTGCCTGAATGTCTGCAATGATACCGCCCAAATCACTTTTAAGGCTGTAATTGAAACCTGCCATGTATTCCCCCAGATCATCTAATTGAGTTTCAAGCACGACCCTTGTGTCAGTTAGATTCGTATCTAAAGCGCCGAGCACGAGATCAAGCCAGGTTCTGAGAGATTCGTTATCTGTAGTCATGTTATTCAAGAGATTCGTGAGTTGATACGATAGCGAGGAATTCAACTCAGCCACATCATCTGTTATACTAGTCAGTAAATTCTGTATATCATAGGTAAGGGAGGCGTTCACATCTGCAATGCTTGCCAGTAAATTCCCCTCGATTCCTGATATGCTGTTCAGAATGGAGGCATTTATTTCATCCAATTGCTCCTGAACGCTCTTTCCCACAACATCGAAGGTGGTCGTGTTCGTGTCACTCCAGATTATCATGTCCTTTTCGATGCCATAAGCCTCCACAAAAACAGTGTAAGTCCCTAGTTCTGCGTCGCTTTGAAGCGGTAGATTTATCATATACTGGTTGTTGTACGGCAATTTTTCATCAACAGAATATAGGGTGTTGCTGCTGGGGTCGGCATAGCTCACAATCAGATTCAAGGTTGTAAAAGATGGAGGAGACTTAAGACCGACAACTACGGACACGTCTTGGTCTGGTGAATAGGTGCTCTTTCCCGTAGATACCGAGATATAATCGCCCACTGGGATGAAATTGTTCACTTCGAGATTTATTTCGGCTGTCAAGGGCGGGTTATCTCCCCTCAAACCCTCTGCTTTAATTGTGCAAATTGAATCTTCGACAAGTATGGTTGTATCCAGCATGAACTGATAAGGATAAACGGTATCAGTGAAATTGAGCACATCATCAACGTAAAACCTTACAGCATCCACATAGTTGGAGGTTACCATCACCTCGATAAGTTCTTGGCCCAAGACATATTCCCCATCATGATGCGATGTGAAGCCGATTTTTCCCCTATCGTTTGCAAAAATCCTCACCTCGTATGATGTGGATAAAAGACCACCGATGATCTCATTGACACCATCGTTATCGCAGTCACCTATGACAGTGTATGGACGATTCGGTAGATTGCTTGCCACCATGTCGCCATAAAATACATTGCTAATGTTTTCCCATACCGCCACGCTTGCCTGCCCGGCACCGAAGCCTTGGGCTCCGACTGTGATGAACTCGTTTATCCCGTCGTTGTCTGTGTCACCAACACCCCCAACCCATATCAGGGTATTAGGGGGTGTTGGGAATTGCAGCTCCTGCGTCCAGGTTCCGCTTTTATTCTCGTAGGTATGGAATTCCGAGTTGGTAAAAAAATCGGCGCAAGTTATGCACACCTCGTTTTTACCATCTTCGTCACAATCACCTATGACAATGGAGATAATGTCGTCATCTACAGTATTTGTGATGTTGTCCTCTAACCAGATAACTCCTGACTTCTCATAGACCCGAAGCTCGTTTGTAATGTACACAGGGGAAGGTGGCAAGGGGAAATTGCCGTCAAGGCCTATGACCACCTCATTTTTACCATCGTTATCCGCGTCCCCTATGGCCACTTGAGCCACATCGTAGTTTACATCCGTAATATTTTCCTCAATCCATACACCAGATCTTTGATACGCCCTCACATCATTTGTGGTATTGGCCAGGCCTATGACAACCTCGTTAAATCCATCGTTATCGGCATCACCTAATGCCATTGAATATATCTGAACAGGGGCAGAGGTTATTATCTCCTCCATCCAGCTGCCACTTACATACTCGTACATCCTCGCCTGGTTTGTTGGTGAAGCTAAGGTACATACGATTTCACATGCCCCATCATTATCTGCATCCCCTACAACCAGATTGGAGACACCAACAGGGGTGTCGGCTATAAGGGTTTCTTTCCAAATGCCATTTTCTTTTTCGTACATTCTCACCTCGTATGTTGTGTTCCCTAGACCTACCACCACCTCATTTTCACCGTCCAGATCAACATCTCCCAGATCCAAGGCCCTGACACTTGTGGGGACATCTCTTATTATCTCCTCGATCCAGTCCCCCTGGGCATCCGCTTTCGCATTTAAGGAGATATTTACAATTCCCATAAACAAACCCACTAAAAAGACAGCAATTATAATGGTACTTCTTATCTTGCACATATTTTTTCCTCTCTATCTCTTCCCATAGACGGCTTACTAAAGCCTCTTTGGTATGAATTCAAATATGACCCGAACAATAATAAGAATTTCGGAACTCAATTTGACAACTATTTAAGGTTTTTCATATTGCACATTCACAAATATCTCATGGCCCAAGATTGAATGAAGAATCGTTTTACAGAGGCCACAGCCCTTTTAATCCTGTTCAGAAAAATGTTTTAAAGGGGGATCGGTATTCCTTTTCCGGGGTGATAGCTATGGTAGCATGTCCGGAATGTGGTAAGGATCAATGGGATTCAGGTCAGATTATATTATCCTGGATAGGGAGAGCCGTAATATACCAACAACAAAGAGTTTACTTTCAATCATACAATAGAAAATATAAAGGTAAAAGGCCGCTTATTGCATCTCGCTGCCTAAACTGCAACCATGTTAAAATTTCTGCAGCTCATGACGCGGATAGATTTGTCTAATGATTTCATTTTAATCCTCTCCTTAAAAACATCGCATTCCCCAAACTCCTCAGAGTATTCCTTCTAAGAAGATACATCTTTGTTTAGGTCAATATTTTTATCATGGATTAGAAGGTGGAGGAGGGGGTGGTGGGGGAGGTGGTAAAATCCCCTCTTCGGGTGGCGGGGGAGGCGGCAGTTCCTTTAAAGGAGGTGGGATTGGGCTGATCTTGGTTTCTGAGGGGCGATCCTCCTGACCCATATCAAACGCTACCTCACGTCCTTTCGTATCTGGGCTTTCCTGAGGTTTCTTGCGCTTCATTCCTAAAAGAATAATTAGGAGGATGATGACAATAACGATTACCAACAATAACAAGATCCATAAACAGTGCAAGCCAAATAAAAGCCCATCATCCCCTGAATCTGTGGGAGCTTCTTCTGTGGTGAAAGCCAACGTAAAATCGTCAGCCATGGGATTTCCGTTTACATCGGAAAGCCTGGAGTCGATTGTTATGTTGTAGGCTGTTGCAAAGGCCAGATTGTTTGTCTCAAAGGAAATATACAGTACCTCTTTAGCTTCATCCCAATATGAGACGAATTCAACAGAGGTCGAGATGTAAAGACAATCCCTAAAGTTTGTCACGTTCATGGGCTCATTAAAGGTTATGGTAATAATACAGGAGATCTCGATATTTTCAGAATTGGTGTGCGGATCTGTTGATATTACATAGGGAGATATGGCATCAACTGTTATGTCGAAGAATACGGTCTTTTCATTTCCAACGACATCATCTGCGGACACTCTGATTGTGTGTATTCCATGATCCCAACCTGAGGTATTTAAGATATAAGGGGATGCGAAGACATCGAAATCACCTCCATCCAAGGAACAGAATGTACCACTCAAATGCGGATCTGAAATATCCATCTGGATTATCCTGCCTACAGGTACGGTTGAATGGTTGAGGTTGGTATCAAAGAGGATTTCTGGAGGAGTGGAATCCAGGGTAAATAAATACCAGGAAGATTTCGAATTTCCGGCTAGATCCACTGCATTGATTTGGACAGTGTAATCCCCATCTGGCCATCCTGTTGTGGTGATATCGAATGGATCAAGGATGACAAGATCGGAGCTTCCGTTTACAGAGGAATTCACATGAAGTAGGTTCAGGTCGAATATAAAGAAGTCTAAGACAGCTCCACCATAGTTAATTGAATTGTTCAATGGTGAATTTAGGAGTATTTGCGGCGAAACTGAATCGATTGTGAGAAGATACCATGAAAGGTTCGAGTTACCTGCAAGATCTATTGCTCTTATGTATATTGTATAATTACCATCCTCCCAACCAGCTGTAAAGATATTGTAAGGGGCGTACAGCTCCTCATATATTTGGTCATCAAAGGAATAGTAAGTATTGTTGAGATATGTTTCCACTATCTCGAAGTCGATTGTCCTTCCTGCCGGGATGTGCGAACAATTTGCCGGGGTTTGGAGAATGATGCAGGGTATGATTCCATCCAATTTGATGTCGTTGATAAAATTATGAGGGGACTCCTCGTTGCTGATATTATCCACTGCCCAAAATTCAAGTGTATTTGCATTACCCTGCGTGGTGATAATCGGCTGGCCATGGGCTTTTCGACTTAAAACAGCACCGTTGTTGATCCTATAGAATATATCGTCCACCCCACTCAAATCGTCATAGGCTGCTAAATTGATGACTGCCATCATGATATTCCATTCACCATCATAATCATGGATTGAAATCGGTGGGGTTGTATCAAATTTGATTTCTGTGAGCAGGTTGTGGATCTCCTCATTTGAGGCGTTGTCCACACTCCAATATTCCAGTGTGTTTGCCGCTCCTTCTGTTGTGATTATAGGTTGACCGTCTACTGAAACAGAATTTATAGGTCCTCCGTTTATCCGATAGTAGATCTCATCAATTCCACTGATACTATCTAAAGCCGATAGATAGATCGTAAAGGGAGAGTTATGCCATAAACCATCATAGTCAGGGCTTGTGATAGGTGGGGTAGTATCCAGTTTTATGTCCGTGAGTATATTGTGAATTTCCTCATTTAAGATGTTGTCCACACTCCAGTATTCCAGTGTGTTTGAAGCTCCTTCTGTGGTAATTTGCGGTTGTCCGTCTACTGAGACAGAATTTATCGGTCCCCCATTGATTCGGTAATAGATATCATCAACCCCGCTGAGTCCATCTATGGCAGACAAATTGATGGTAAAAGAAGAGTTGTGCCATAAACCATCATAGTCATCAGAGCTCGTAGGAGAGGTCATATCCAGTTTTATGTCCATAAGCATTTTGTGAATTTCCTCATTTAAGATGTTGTCCACACTCCAGTATTCCAGCGTGTTTGAAGCTCCTTCTGTTGCGATTTGAGGTTGACCGTCTGCCGAAACCGAGTTTATGGGCCCTCCGTTGATTCGATAGTATGTCTCATCAACACCACTACCATTATCGGATGCCGAGAGATTGATTGTAAAAGGAGTGTTATGCCATAAACCGTCATAGTCATCAGTGGTTTTCGGGGGGTTCATATCCAGTTTTATGTCTGTGAGCATGTTGTGAACCTCTTCATTTGAGGCATTATCCACACTCCAGTATTCCAGTGTATTTGTTGCACCTTCTGTGGTAATTTGGGGTGGACCATTCACTGAAACGGAGTATATAGGTCCTCCGTTTATCCGATAGTAGATATCATCGATTCCACTGAGACCATCAAAGGCCGATAGACTGATGGTAAAAGCAGAAGTATGCCATAAATCATCATAGTCGTCTGAGGATGTTGGTTGCGTCTTATCCAGTTTTATGTTCATGAGCAGATTATGATCTTCCAAATTGAAAACGTTGTCATCACTCCAGTATTCCAGTGTGTTTGCCGTTCCTTCTGTTGTGATCTGTGGATGACCATTCACTGATACGGAGTTTATCGGTCCTCCGTTTATCATGTAGAAGGTATTATTGACACCTGATCCTGCATCTGTGGCGATTAACGTGATTTGAAAATCAGACGAATGCCAAAGACCATTGTAGTCATGGTTTGTAACAGGAGGATTATTGTCAATTATGAAAAAAGAAGAGGAATTAACCTCCACAGGCGGTCCCATGTGATCATTGGCTGTGATCTTTATTAGACAGATATTGCTATCAGGAAAGCTAGTTGTGTTGAATTGGTCCCAGATATGAGTGATTTCTGTGGGTGATTCTATATATGTAGTATTATAGATAGGGGTCCCCCAGGTGTTTCCACCATCAGTGCTCAGATAGATTTCATAATCCACGGTGTCTGAATCAGCGTCTGAGCCATTCCACAATATGCTCAAGTTTCCTGAAAGCATCTCCCCTCCATTGGGAAAGAGTATCTTTACCTCTGGAGGTTGGTTCACTACCACTGACTCTCCGAAGTAAATTCGGATGTCGTCACTGTATGTATGGGTTATGGCTATATCGATGTATGAATCATCGTTAAGATAACCTATGCCTACGGAAGAAGGTTGGTTCCCAACCGTGAGCGTGACATCTGGACTGCTTGGCATGGTGTTATCTTGGTTTTGAAAATAAATAAAACCATAGAATGGATCATAGGCGTTTACGGCCACGATATCGTTCAGACCGTCTCGGTTTAGGTCCCCAACCTCCAGTGCTCTGACCCCTCTGGTGATACTGATTGTAAAATCAGGGGTGCTGGAAAAGGTGTTGTCGTTTTTTTGATAGAAGAGAAACAATGGATTCACGGTGTTGAGGTCTCCGATTACGATATCGTTTAAATCGTCATCATTCATATCCTCGATCCTCACAGCATACGGTGTGCCTATGGATGTTAGGGTCCAATCAGAGGTGGTGTTGAAGAGATTGTCGTTTCGTTGGTAGAAGATATGACCGTCATCGCTTCCTGGTCTCACGGCTATGATATCGATCAATCCATCATCATTTAAATCACCTGTATCTATAAAATATGGATTTCCACCTGTGGTCAGGGTGAGTCCCACGGTCTTATTGATAGTATTATTATCCTCCTGATAGTGTATTACGATAATACCATTATTCTTGTTCGTGCAGACGATATCATTGAGTGTGTCATTGTTAACATCGGCTATCTCTACATCTGTTGGCTGGGAACCCGTGTTGATCGTTACATCGGCACTTTCGTTAATGGTATGATCCGGATTTTGGTAATGGATTTGAATCCTATTAGCCTGTCTGCTAACGATAATCACATCATTTAGGGTATCATTGTTCAGGTCTCCTATATCTGTTCCCTGTGGATCCTGGCCTGTGCTTAAGGTTCGATCTTGTGGGGCTGAAAAAGGGGGGCTTACTTTTTGATAATATATTGCAGCTGAGTAGCCATTGGAATAATCACTGGTATCTATGATGTCATCCATTGTATCACTGTTCAGATCGGCTATTGCGATATTACCGGAGTATTCCAGGCTTGGGACTGTTAAATCCGGTGTGGTCTTAGTGGGAAAAGCTTCTGCTGGCTCTGGGACGGCACAAAGGGCAATGAAAACACCTAAGATAAATACGCTGGCTACAATTCTCATGACTCATACCTCCTGTTTCCTATTTCTGATAAGGGTGATTATATCTAACCCCCCTCCTTTTTGACTATACAGGGGCTGTATGATTCTATTATTATTTAAAATGTGCAGATGGCATGCCAATTCCGCAAGATACAAGCATCTCGAACTTATGCTATCTCCAATAATGCTATGAGAAGCACACTAAAGAAGAATAAGAAAGAAATTACACCGATTATCTGGGATGTTTTCACGGCAAATAGCAGTGGATCAACAGTATGAAAAGGCCCCATTTTTAGCCTTACTTCCAGTGCCCTCATTCTCTGGGCCAATTGCTTCAGATAAACTTCTGCAACCACATGCGCATAGTAATAGATAATCATGACAAGTGTAGGGGCCGAAAGAAGAATTATTTTTAGAATATAATCGAATTTAAAGGCAAATGCAAGGGTAAATGACCCGGACACAAAAAGTACCATGACTATAGAGACAAATAGATATTGATATCTATATGATAGATACGAATCATATCTCTTTTCCCACTCTCTCATATATATTTCTTTTTGATCCATAGTAATCCCCTTTATTGTTTGTTTACTCGCGAAATGTACGAACATTATCATATTTAAATTTATATTTGCAGTATTAATTCCTTTTAAATTGAATAAATGCAGAGAGAATAATTGATTTAAGTTAATTTTGCAGAAAATATCAATAAATCCCATCCAATCTGAGAAATCTTTCTCAGGAATCTGCAAACACCACTCAATTATTAAAGACATGAAATAGGTTTTCAATAAAGTTAAAAAAATAAAAAAAGATGATAAAAATCTAATGTGAAAAGACCATCTATTTCAGTTTTTAATGATGTCCCTCTTCACAATGGTGATGGACCCCCTCCGGTGCATTTGGATCTTCCATGGCCTCATGACAGTGGTCTTCCTCATATTGGGGTGGCCCATGGTAATGCCATTCCGTATGCTGTGGTCCATGCGGTCCCATGAATTTTCCCGGGACATCTGGAAGCGGATCATAGAATTCCACTCCTGCAGAAGCCGTCATTGGAATGGCCATGATTCCAATAAGGAACACCGATCCAGCCATTAACGCCACCTTGGTTCTATTGTGCATTCGCTTCTCACCTCCTTCTTAAATAAGAAATATTGGTATTTTATATTGCGCCCCACCTCGGCGCATTTATCTCGTAAAGGTACTTAACTCCTCTATACTGCATCCAAAAAGCATATCTGTTATTTGTAAAATATTCTGTAACCAATCAAGGAGACATACATTAAAAAATTCATTGAAATGAGGTATCTGAAATAACGCACGATGAATGCCAAATCCGAAAGACAGGGATATTAATCTCACAAATGAATCCCATCCTTGTTTCACTCCTTACCGCTTCCGCACATATTTCTGTCCAAGCATACTTACCCCCGTAGGAACCGCAAAAACCGCTCCCGATTTAGATACGCCTAACGAGAATCGTAATTATCCTACCTAATTCAATCAAATCGACCCACTCTCGTGGCGTAAAACACACTTAATCCCTAACGAAACATGTTTGGCAAATTATATATACAACAATTTTTTTGCCTCTCGCTTAAAGTCCTGGGAGAAATTAAGAAGTTATAGGTGCGGAATATTACTAGCAAATACAGGGTTCGAGTGAGGTGGATTTAATAACTTCTTTTAATGACTCGTTTCAGGGAGGTGAAAACATGGAGGACTTCGACGACTCAGAAATAGAAGATTCTTTCGAGGACGAGTATGAGGATCCAGGGGAAGAATCCCATGAAGAGGATTTATTATCAGATGAGTACGATGAGCAACCGATTTCAAGTTTGGAAAACATAGAAGATGAAGAGCCGCAAAATCAGATTGAGGATGCACCAACCGGAGCCTCTTTGGGCTGGATAAAATCGAAACTTGGCAAGATCCATCCTGTATTTTTGATAGCAGCGGTAATCGCTACGATCTTGATCGAATGGATAATGATTGTTCTTCAGTCATATGAGGATCTACCTACCGTGTGGATCGGACTCGGGGTATATCTGATTGTCACTGTATTGTCTGTTGCACTTCTCACACACCTGTTCTCAACAAAATACAAGACCCTGATGAGCGTCCTGACCATTAATTCCCTGCTTTTGACAATCCCTCTTGGAGCTGTAATATCCCTGGCAACGGGCTACACTTTCTCACAGTTATTCTCTCCTGAGTGGCTATTCACCCACGATTTTGTTTACGTAATGATAGTCACTCAGCTGGTTGTAACGACAATACTGATGTTCGGCATATGGTGGAAGACCAGAAAGGAAGTCGTGGTGCAGAATGAGCTAACTGAGGGATCCGAAGATCATGAGCAAACCAGTATTCACGAGCAACCTTCCTTGACGCACAGTGGCAATCTATACACCCAAAAAGATCCAAATCGAACCGAGGGACTGACGAATGGATTGACAAACGGACTCAGTCCAAGTTCTCGAGGCAGCAGATTCGCCATTGGGAATCTACAGAACGAACGTGGTATGGTCAACGGACTGACGTACGGACTGACGAATGGATTGACCAAAGGATTGATGAGCGGAGTGACGAACGGGGTGACCAACGGATTGACGAACGGACTCAACTCGAGCTCTCGTGGTATTAAAAATAACCATGGAACCGGATCCAAACTGGCTCGCAGTGACAGGCAGCTCTTCCTAAAAAGGACAAAACAAATCGTATTTCCTATAGTCTTATTGCTTATGATAGTTGGCGTGATGTACTTGCCATCTGTTTATGTGCCATCCAATGGATATATGGCAGGCAGGGACTGGAGCGGGGTCGCTTCTTACAGCGACGAGAACGAGGAATTCCACTCCAATGCGGACATCATAGAGTACTCTGCCACGGTTGACGAGGACTACCTATGGGCCCGTGCAAAAGTCAAAGGAAAGATGTTTGGGAATGAACCACCTGATACCAACACCGTGTTCGTATTCATAGACTCGGACAGGGATTTAGCAACCGGATACTCGATCGGAGGAATGGGTTCGGACTACATGATAAGGACATCTGGTTACAGCGGTATTGTCCGAGACACTACAGTTTTCGAGTTCTCTGAAACAAGGGCAGTGGATGACTGGAACGGGTGGTTAAAGGTTGAAAGTGCAGAGACCATCATCGAAGATGACACCTTACAGACCAGGATCCCTTTGTCCATATTCGATACCGGCCAAGCTCCACTAGTCTATTTTGGTTCAATAGACACGCAAGGATCGCAGGACTACTCTTCCGCTCCAATAGACCCGAATTCTGAAGGTATGTTGATTGTCAACCAGAGGAGCGATTCTCCTGATATACTAGAGAAAGGGGAGGTTACTGTTCTGAGGCTCGAGATGACGGCAAGAGGTAAACCCATTGTAGTGGAGTCTATTGATTTTGACAGCAATCAGAAAGATATGCAATCGCTGCCAACACCTATTCACATTGATGAGGACGAAACAGAGGTTCTAACCATAAGGATGGATACAAGTGAACTTGTGGACGGGGAGTTCGTTGAGGTCCAGTTGAATCCCGCTAAAATTGTCACTGATAACGGTTCAGTGTTCGTAGAAGGAAACGGTTTGAAGGCATATGCCGGTTCGGCTCCATCATCAATAAAAATTGACGGAGCATTTGGGGATTGGATCGATGAATCTGACCCACCAATTTCGGAAGGTAGTGGAGAAGCTGTTAATCCGAATGTTGACATCCAAGAGTATCAAACCTCCAAAGACGAAGATGAGGTATTTTTTTACATAGGCGTTGACGGGACAATGATGGGAGGGGTGAAAATCCCCCAATTCTCGGAAGAGCACATCCAACCACAACCGCGGTTAACGGAACAAAAGGACAATAAGAACCAGGTGAGCATGTACACAGGTACCCCCGAGTTCATCCCCTTGCCTGAGCTTACGGGCTATGACATGGCCCATGTATTCATCGATACGGACGATGACAAGAACACAGGATACCGCCCTATTCATCCGTTCTTGTTCCCCATTGGTGCCGACTACATGATCGAGATAAAGGGACGGGACGGAATCATAAAAAGCAGCAACTATTTCGAGTTTGATGGTGAGCACAATGAATGGAGTTGGACTTTGGCTGGCAACGTATCTTCTGCATGTGATCAAAAGCGCTTGGAGATGGGAATTTCCCTTGCCATGCTCAATATTGAAAAACCGCTTTTTGACGCATACATTCACATAACTGATTGGAACGAGGACGAAGACTATTCAGACATAGTGATTGGGGAAGGTCCAGTTAATTATCACACATCAACTGGTACAAGAAAGAACAATGGTTTTCCTGATGGTGATATCGACATAATAGATGGAGGAAGTTGCGCAGGAGCTTTCGGGTGTCACAATCTTGACTCGACCCAGATCCCTATCTCTTTGTCATGGGACCCTCCTGGGCCGTATGATCCTGGACAAACCGGCATCAATATTACGGTTACTGTGGATATGGACAATGCAGCTGCGGCTTCAGAGACTGGACTTGCTATGAGAGTGGGCCCGTCCGGAGGCATGCCACATTATGGTATTGAAAATGATGGTTGGGTCATTGAGAACGATCCCCATAACAATACAAACAACTTCATAATGGAATCAAATTTGCAAGGCCAGGGACCCACAGATTTTGTTTGGACCGTGACCGCACCTACCACGGCGGGAACTTACTATGTTGAAGCGTCCGTTCAATACGATAACGGTGGTGGTGGAACAGAGTACAATATCACAGCCGAATCAACTGTCACTGTGATTCCAGAATTTCAGGGAGTGCTGATTCCCGCATTCAGCATCCTTTTGGTTGTGATTGTTGGAAGACGGGCACAAAGAAGCCGGATGAAACGAGAGAGTGACGAAGATTAGTGCGCACGTTCTCCAAACTTCCTCGAACATCAAAGTTTTTTCAATTAACTTTACATTGAACATGCCAGAAGCGAGCGCTAGATTCGATTTATATCGATCACTCGACGTCATTAATCGCCCTTATACTCTCTTCACCAAGACCCGCGTATCTCGTGTCCACATTTACGTTATGCACTAATCAGGCTGTCTTCCTTCGACCAGTTTCTCTAAATCGCCTGTTGACAAATCAATTGTCTTTATCACCCGTCTTGATTTCCTTCCCGGACCCTGTTCACCCGTTTCAAAGGTTATTTTTGAATCATCTGGCGACCATGTGGGATAAACAGCAGGACCTGAATTCGTAGAAACAGGACCACTATTTTCATCGAGATCAAGTACCACTATATTTTGATTGAGGTTGAATGCGAGTTTATCATCTACATTGGCCCAATCAAGACCGCCTCCATAGTAATATGGGAACATTAACGGAAAAGTAAAGACAGTAGTCACGGAATTTAAGGTTGTGTCGAATATCTGGATTTCGGCAGCGGTCCATGTGGAGTCAACACGTTTTGCATCTTTTACGAATGCCAGTTTTGTCCCAGTTGGATCCCAGGTCAAAGATTCCAATCCGTCATCTGGGTCCTCGTATATTTTCTGAGTTGACTCATCAGCCACATTATATAACCAGATGGAACATGGGGGATCTCCAATGTAACTGCTACCTTTGGTGTAAGCTATAACATCCCCGTTAGGCGACCAAACTGCATAGCCAGGACGTATATTGTCGGGTATTACCTTCCGGGCGTTGCTTCCTTGGACCTTGTTGTTTTCATCCACCGAGATATCAATGATCCAGAGGTACATATATACCGTATTGTAGGGGCCGGAAGTAATTGCAATACTTGTTCCGTCCGGAGACCAGGACATGTATTCTGGATAGACACCTTCAGAAATCGGAATATTGTCTGATGGGAGCCGTCAGCATTCATAACCCATAACCCCATATCTTTTTTACCTCCTGCAAAATAGGAAATAGCAGGATCAGCCGGGGTTGGATCATCACCTGGTGGCTTACCTGGTGGTTTGTCAGGTTTCGGTGCGCTGGCCATTGGTATGGCCATGGCTATAAGCAGAGACACAATCACTATGCTGAATAACCATTTTCCCAATTTCATTTTCTGTTCCTCCAATCCTTAGCTTTTCGAGAACGCCCTTCCGTGCACTCCCCTCCAAAGCTTGAAGGTAAAATGATTACTGGACATAAAATTCTTTCTATTTTTATTATATTATTCTGTTATAATTATATTTAATATTTAACTTTTAATTATATATTTATAATTAGATAATAATCTAGAATAAATGGATTCTTATTTCCGACTTCACAAAGGGCCTCTCAATATTCTAATCTAGCTTACGAACTGTGAGCGTTACTTCGTATATGAAACATGAACATTAACTCCCACAGGTGGGATGCTTTTTTCGGGAATAACTCCAATTGGTAGGAAGGTTCAAATCTTCATGATCAGGTGGATCTGCGGATATAAATTGTATGTAATTTGTATATAATCTGTATTACATCCGTTACAATTTTTCACCTAATTGTGAAATTTTCTTATATATAAAACTTCCCATTGCACTTTCATAAAAATCTATGGAGGTGGAAAAAAATGAAATATATGGTATTTCACAGGCATACTGCAGAAATGTGTCCAGGAGGAAGCGTCAGGCCCGACAAGGAGTTCACAACGAAATTGAACAAACAGATAGAAGAATCCGGAGTGAAATTCGTTGAAGGTTACATAGATGCACCGGGTCACGAGTTCTATTTTATATTGGAAACGGATGATCCTGCAAAACTGAATTTAGCCATCGAACAGCT
>CP070672.1:1693905-1710101 GCA_020351895.1 Thermoplasmata archaeon | reverse complement strand
TTCAATGTTGTTAATCCATTTAAATCCATAAAATCACTTAATCATTATTAATTTATATTTTGGATTTTATTTTTACCTCCAGCCTCGCTACGTACAGTCGTCACTTTGAATCCCATCCCTAAAGCCATTATAGTTTTTCGAAAATATATGTTTTTTCTATCTCGAATTGCTACTGAGCAAAGCTTCTACGGAATCTTTTGTCCATTACTCTTGCATCGAAATTGGTTGGCATATTCATTTCGTAATTTGAAAAATCCGCTTTTTATTCCGGAGGCGATGCAAACATCTCAATGTGTCCACAATCCAGACATACATAGGCAACAGGTATAGTACTTGATCCACTGCCCTCTACAGAATGTATTTTGATTGCACTAAATCCCTCTAACGATCCTTGCTCAAATTTAGTTCCACCACATTGTGAACATTTTATCATGATTATACCTCCTCCCCTCGCTTCAAATCTCTTCAAAGCATCAACTAAGAAATTTCTCACTCAACCTTCCTCTGCCCAGGGCCATCATACTCTACATCAGCACTCCACATCCTTCTCATGGGCTTTTCCCTGGATATCTCCTCGTATACCTGGGCTGTGAGTCCTGCTGCTCTTCCAAT
This sequence comes from Thermoplasmata archaeon, assembly GCA_020351895.1. The sequence continues at coordinate 1,709,489 of CP070672.1, read as the reverse complement.
CAAGAAAAAAGCTTTCCCAAGTCTCCAATCGAATTCCATGTCTGAAATCAATGCCGCGACACAGCCATCAACATTGATTGGCAGTTTTTTTCCTAGACTCTTTTCTAGCTCAACTGCAATTGCCTTTGAAAGGGCAACATGATCTTTGGCAATTCCGAGCTCTTCTGCCAAATTCAGGAGCTTCTTGGTTCTGGGATCGTCGGTGTGGATCCTATGGCCGAATCCCAGAATGCGCCTCTTTCTCTCCTTTGATTCCTTAACCAATATGGCAGCCATGTCCTCGATTCCCTTCCCCTCCTCCTTCATCCTTTTAACTCCTTCCTGAAGAAACAGGGCTCCCTTTTCAATTGCTCCTCCATGAAAATCACCAATTGACATGAGGCCTGCGGCAATTGCAGTGGGCATGGGCACACCCCCTGAAGCCACAACCCGGGCAGCTTGAGAGGAAGGAGGAGTCACCCCATGATCAATACATGCCGTAAGAATTGCATCTATCATTTTCCCCTCATTTTCAGAGGGTAACTTGCCTTTTAAAAGAAGAAATACAACATGAGAAAAGGAGACATTCCCAATGAGTTCATCCTGAGGATATCCCCTTGTGACTATCTTGTTGGGCTCAACCTTCGTTATTCCAGTTTTCCATTTTATGGCTTCCATAATATCACCATCTTATGATTCCTTCTTCAATTCTCTAACAACATCAATTGTTGTGCCATCGCGATAATCGACGAGGGCGATGATCCTGTCAGTTGTTTCAAATTCAGGGGGTCCACCAGTAATATCATAGGCTCGTTCCTGCAATTCCTTTATTGGAAAGATGGGAAGATCACTTTTTTCCAATTTCTTTACAAGGTCGTCCCCTCTTGGATTTATTGCAATTCCCTCGCTTGTTACTATTGCATCAACAGTTTCCCCAGGTGTTGTGATTGTGGTCACCTTCTCCCGGACAATGGGTACCTTCTTTCTATACAAAGGCACGACAATGATTGTCAATTTCGCTCCCGCAGCAGTGTCCTGATGACCGCCTATACCGTGAAGTAATTTTCCATCCGAGTGTGTGTTCACGTTTACATTGAAATCCACATCAACCTCCGTGGCACCCAGAATTACGACATCAAGCCAATTGACTGCGCAGCCTTTATTGTGTATATTGGCATAGAAATCTGTTGTTATTTCTTGGTGTCCGTAATCCTTGGCTATTGACTCAATGGATTCCAAATCAAATGACTGGCCAGTTAAAAGAACTCTTATGGTTTCGTCCCTTAGCATATCAACCAGATATTTTGTTGTGCCTCCGATTGCAAAGCTGCCTTTAATTCCCTTTTCCCTCATATGATCATGAAGGAATTTCATGGAGGCCAAAGAAACTCCACCTGCCCCAGCCTGAAAAGACATGCCTTCCTTAAGAAGACCAGATTGGTCGATAAGTTGAACGATTTGTTGAGCTAATGCCAGCTGTTTTGGATCTTTAGTGACCTCGGTGGTTCCTGACACGATTCCAGCATGATCCCCTATGCTGTCCACCTCCACCACGTAATCCACATATTTCTGGGATATGCTGATCGGATAGCATGGGTACTGTACTATATTATCGGTGACTATCACCACATGCTCCGCGAACATGGCGTCTGCTCTTGCCAATCCAACAGGTCCGAAGAAGTTCTTCCCGAAGATACCGTTGCAGTTTCCGTAGGGATCTGCCGAGGAGGCCGCTAAAAAAGCCACATCCACCTTCACATCTCCGGAATGAATGGCTCTTATTCTTCCACCATGGGATCTCAGCACTGCGCACTTGGGAAGCAGGCCGTAGGATGCGGCAAGGCCAACAGGCCCGTTCATGCTCCCTTCGATGCTTGTTATGACTCCGCTCTTTACGTGCGGAATCAGGTGCTCATGAACAGGAAACAAAGCAGTTGGGAATATCCTGATGTTTTTTATTCCATTCTCTGCAATGGTATCACAAACCATGTTCACGACACCATCACCGTTTCTTAGGTGATGATGAAAGGACACGGTCATGCCATCCGAAAGACCGGTCTTCTCTATTGCCTCTGCGAGAGAGCCGAGGATTTTATTATCACCGGGTTTGATGAATCCCGCCTTCATTGGAGCCTTCCAAGGCGCGGGGGCCGTGGCAAAGGCACCATTGTATGGTTTAAGCACTCTTCCGTCGATATTTTTGGGTATTTCCCTTCCAACAGAGTTTACAACAACATCCATATATAAATCCCCTCTGTTATTCTGAACGGGAAATGTCCTACGTTGTTATTAATTCTTTGATTGCATATATGAATATCAGAAATATTTCCCTTCAATTTACTCCTTTTTTATGTTCCTCCTTTCCCACCATCCTTACCCCTCCTCCCACCTTAAAAATATAAGATATGCATGAAATTTTGTTCCTCTTTACCCACCATCCTTACCCCCTCCTCCCACCCTAAAAATACAAATTGAGAATGAAGATAGGTGCCTTTTTCCACACCATCCATTTCTCCCTCCACCTACACTAAAAAATAACCTACGAAAAGAACCATAAGATCCTCAGAAGATAGAGGGGCACATCGAATCCAAACCTGCGTAATTTTGATATAATACGAAAACCATACCCAAGCGCTGATATTCATGATGACTGAACTTTTAGAAATTGTAGGGTTAGAGGTTTACACGAACGATGCTTTATACCTGGGCAGCGTGGATAATATCGTTGTTGATGTTGATTCAAGGAACATTTATGGCATATATGTAAGAAACACGAATCCCTTGCTTGTCGAAGAATCAAGAAGTGTACTCATTCCTTTTCGTTGGATAGATGCCGTGGGTGACATGGTACTTTTAAAGCATTTCCCGAGTTTTGTGAGTCTTGGAGGAAGGGAAAAGGTAAGAAAGTTGCGGAAGCTGGCTTCTGAAAGAATCGAGTATCCCTACTGAATCGTCGATATTTTTGTTTCTTTTATTTTATCACCTAGATAAATTACCGAAAAAATCGATTATCCCCCTTGAATTGTCTATATTTTAGTTTTTTAGCTCCATTTCCTAGATAATTTATTAAACCTAAAGCTCGATTTCGCCCCGATGATCGAGATAGAGCGAGGTAGTATCGAGGCAAGGATCATTGAGGTTCTGCAGGAAGTGTATCCCATATCCATAAAGGAACTGCAAAAGGAGCTCTCAATCTCTGAGAAAATGCTTGAAAGGGGAATAAAGCGCCTTCAAACCCGGGGGATTATAACCCTGGAGCCTCTACCCGACAAAACATATATAAGGCTCCTTCGAATGGATTTTCATTTTGTGGGCAGAAAGGCCACACAACGCAAGCCAATAAAGAGAAAAGGTGGAAAAAAGAAAGGAAAGGATTACGATGGTATGGCCTATGGATGAGCGTTTCTTACATTCAGATGATACTTATCATATGAGTCATTATACGGATTTGATAAACCAATCGAAAGTTACATTAATAGTTACATGATTAGGTGGGGATGCGAGCATATACCTTAGAGGAAATATCGTAGACTGGATCATTCAAAAAGGGATGTATACATGGTCACCATAACTGTTTCGGATGTCGAACGCGCCCTTTTGAACACCCTGGGCAAGAAGGGAATGGAAAAGGAGGAGATCAAGAAGCTGGCAGAGTATGTCATGAACTTCTTTGGATTCGACGACACCATTTCAGACAACCTCCTTAAGGCCAAGGACAGGGATGTGTTTTACACGCTGCAAGATGTGGGAATACTGACCACATTCCAGGATCAGATAACCATAAAAAAAGGCAAGATTTGGCGGATACATTATTGGGTTTTGAAGAAGGGCGAGATATTGAGGCTCGCAAATCTCAAGGAGGAGAAAAAAACAGGGGAGGATTACACCATCTACAACGAGATCTCCGATGATGTATGGAGCAGGGACGGAGAATCGGACTGAGATGGATAATCTGTTTTTGGATTTTATGCTAAATTATATGGCTCAGGGCAAATCATATCTATAATCATCACGTATCAGGTATCATCATGGAACTAGAAGAGTGGATGTTCGTCATTCAGGCCGTGGTATTCGTGGCCATCCCAGTCCTACTCTTCGTTGAAATCTATATCGGACACATGGATTATGCAGGATTCTTGCAAAGATGCGGGTTCGCCAGAAGGGAAGTGGGACTCCTTTTGGTGGGAGGACTCGTTGGTATAGTTTTGGGGCCATTGGGACTTTACGGCGTGCCACTTTTCATTTACCGAGGCTCTCTTCTCGCCATAGATTTGGGGGGAGCCATCATTCCCATTGTACTATCGATTTATCTGATCAAGATCAAGAAACTCAACATACCGGCATTCGTAGGTGCCGTGGCCATAATAAGTGTCATCACATTCATGTCATCTGAATTCAGGCCACCTTTGGGTATCGTTTCCGAGTTTCCTTACTATCTCTTTCCATCATTTACTGGGATAGCCCTTGCCTTGATTGTATACAAACAGAAGATCACTGAAGGAATTCCCTTTGCCTACTCTACCACCACCTTCGGGGTTCTCATTGGAGCCGACATAGTGCGTATTCCACAGGTCTTGATAGGCCTTGAAGAAATAAGGGAAGAACTCGACCTGCCCATTGCCGCAGGCTCCATTGGAGGTGCAGGTGGCCTTGATCTGGTGTTCTTAGGGGGGCTCATGGCGATTGCGCCATTATTCTTCCTTGCGCCACGACACATTCGAAGAGCAGAAGAGAGAATAACACCCTCAATGGTCTTTGATAATTCCCTTAAAAAAACCCTTTTTAATGTGGATAGTATGTATGAAGCAGGTAATTACCAGGGAGCAGTGGAAGGTGCTTTGAGGGCAGTTGATATGAAGATAAAGGACCTTGGATACAAGTTCGGTATAAACCAGAGCCCATACAACACCTTGGACATGCTCCAGGTGAATCCATATTTAAGAAACGATTACTGGCTCCTTGAAAACGCCTCAAAATACGAATTTAAAACCCAAAATGACGCCTATAGAGCCATTCTTACAGCCAGATACATAATCAGGGAGTTGAAAAAGGTGGAGACAAAACTTTATGCAACGTCTGGTCAAAGGATGGTAGCCTTCTTACTGGATTCGGCCATCATCACAGGCATTGTAATATCGTTTTTCTATTTGGGGGGAGCCCTGGGTGTCTACAATCTTGCCGAGATTCTAACAGACCAGAATTTCATATGGTTCATTGCATTCATAATGTGGCTCTGGGTCGCACAGGTGGTATACTTCACGATTTTTGAGGGTTGGAAGGGGCAGAGTCCTGGGAAAAGGCTGGTTGGCATCAAGGTTACCTCAGACGAGCATGCAAAATGCGATTTCATGGATGCATTCACCAGAAATGTGGTGCGTTTACTCGACATAGTGCTTTTTGTATATCTCGTTAGTTTGGTGATGATGAGCCTTTATCCGAAAAGGCAGAGAATCGGAGATTTTGTGGCTAAAACCGTGGTATTAAGGGCCTAGTTGGTATGGAAATGTCAGGCAATGAAATAGGTCACGATATGGATTATGATCTCAGATTAGATGAGATTTGCGATATAATTTCAGAGAATAAACATAAAACAGTCTTGATACAGTTTCCTGAAGGCTTAAAGAACCTGGCCTGTGATGTTAAAGATCGGTTAGAGGAAAAAACGCAAGCGAATGTCATAATATCTGCAGATCCCTGCTATGGTGCTTGTGATCAACCACTCGCTACGGGACAATTGGGTATTGATCTTATAGTTCAGTTCGGCCATGCAAAAATACCAAATCTAGAATCACCTGATGCGAGCATATTTATTGAGGCTCATTCGAGTCTCGATGTCATTTCAGTTGTAAAAGAAGCCATAAATTATCTGAAAGGCAGGGTGGGTCTTATCACGACGGTACAGCATGTTCATAAGCTAAAAGACGTAAAAGATTTTCTTACAGAGAATGGTATTGCAGCAGTTATAGGAGAAGGCTCAAACAGGTTAGCCCATGATGGTCAGGTATTAGGATGTGATCTTTCCTCTGCAACCTCAATTTCTTCTGAGGTTGATAGTTTTCTTTTCGTAGGCAGTGGTAATTTTCATGCAATTGGCGTCGCAATAGCCACAAGAAAACCTGTCATTGTTGCAGATCCTTATCTTAAAGAGGTAAGGGATATCGAGGAAATAAAGAACAAATTAATGAGACAGAGACATGGGGCTATTGTCAAGGCAAAAGAGGCTGAGAGTTTCGGTATCATGGTTGGCACAAAATCCGGGCAAAGCCGCCTGAAACTTGCTTACGATTTGAAAATGCTAGCTGAAGAGCACGGCAAAAAGGGTTATATCTTCACAATGAACGAATTCACCCCTATGAACCTCAAGGCATTCGAAATCGATGCATACGTTTCGACTGCGTGCCCGAGAATAGCCATTGATGACCATCGGATGTATCATGTACCGATTCTCACTCCCATGGAATTTGAAATAGCGCTTGGGGAGGTTGATTGGGAGGATTATAGATTCGATGAATTACTATGAATAATTAGGATAAAATAGTAAAAAGTCGGATTGTGCCCACCACCTGTTCCCCCTCCTCCCACCCAAGAATTTTTATAATCAAGGGAATGAGGAATATTGAAATTAATAAATCCTGAATTACCATTGAAAATGAGATTCAAGAATCAAAAAATGTTATAAAGAGCCTTTTAGATGAGCTATATTCTCCTGGATACTTCCTTCTCCCTTAAATACTGCATTTCCGGCCACAAGAATATTTGCCCCGGCATCCACAGCCAGCTTTGCATTTTTCGGGTTTATTCCACCGTCCACTTCTAGATCTATATCCAAACCTCTCTTCTCTATGAGTTCCCTTGTACTTTTGATCTTTGGTAACATGGATTCTATGAATTTCTGTCCTCCAAATCCGGGATTTACAGTCATGATCACGATCATATCTATATCATCCAAGATATTCTCTATGGTGGCAATTGATGTTGATGGATTCAGTGCGCAACCAGCCTTGATTCCATGCTCCTTTATTCCCTGAATCGCCCTGTGAAGATGATTCGATGACTCGGCAGAGACTGTAATAATATCGCTTCCAGCCTTTACAAAATCAGGAATGTATTTTTCAGGCTTCCTAATCATGAGGTGCACATCAAATGGAAGCTTTGTTGAATCTCGAATACCGGTAACCACCACGGGTCCTATTGATATATTCGGTACAAAATGTCCGTCCATCACATCGATATGTATGAGGTCTGCACCGCCTTTCTCGGCTTCTTTTACAGATTCTGCCAGGTTCCCGAAATCTGCTGATAATATTGAAGGTGCGATTTTGATCAAGATTTACCCCCCGTTGTTCTGAAAGGAGGTGGTTGGATATTAAATTTTTGTAATACTTTGATTTCCTAAAAATTCGATATAAAGCGTCTAGAAACCGTATTTTCCCCTCAGCGGAACGAAAACACACCCCCCGTAATCCTTCTTAATGATCTTATTTCCCTTCCTTTCGTAGTACAGCAGGATTTGGAAATGTCTGCCACCTGCAGGAATTAGGAGCTTGCCTTTATCAGCAAGCTGATCCAATAATGGAGGGGGCACATCAGGCGATGCAGCAGTCACGAAGATCCTATCGAATGGCGCATGCTCAGAAAGCCCCTCAGAACCATCCCCGTGGATTATGGTCACTCTTTCCCCTAAACCGGCCTTTTGGATGTTCTCCCTTCCCTTTTTCGCCAGGTCTTCGATATATTCTATAGAAAAAACATGCCCCTCCTTTCCTATTATCTCGGCCACCACTGCCGCATGATAACCGCTCCCACCGCCAACTTCCAGAACCTTGTGCCCTGGTTTGAGATCCAGTTTCTCTGCCATTATTCCCACCATATGCGGTGCCGAGATGGTTTGACCGAGTCCGATCTGCTGGGGGCAGTCATGATATGCGTAGGGTTGGATTCCTTTTGGCACAAAAATATGCCTTGGAACCTTCATCATGGCAAAAATAACCTCAGGCTTTGATATATAGCGTCTTCTGACAAGGCTTTCCACCAATTTTTTTCTCTCGAATTCGAAATCCAAGGAACCACCCTATCTTACTACCTTTCCATAAAGCCTTACGATATCCCTTGCTGGGACACTTCCCCTTTTTATGTTCTTATACTCTGTCTTGATGCTGTGGATCGTGAAATTCAAGCCTTTTACCCTCATGACATCACCGATAAAGAACTCCTCATCGGGTACTGCCCAAATTGTTCTAACCAAGGTCTTACTACCCTTGTTTATGGATACCTTCAATTTTATCCTATCGAATTTCTTTGCCCAAAGTGTTGTTACATCCTTGGCCTGGGATTCCTTGACTCTTCCTTTTTTGGTTTCGATTGCTGTGATTTTTATTTGTCCCCGATCCAGTTGATACTCGTCTCCTATATGAATAATTTCCTTTGATGAGAGTTCTATCTCGTTTTTTCGTGATATTTTCTGCTCACTGACAACAACAGGTATGGTTATGACCTTCTCGGCCCGAATTACACTAGTGTGTCTATGACCGCAATTTCCGCATTTTACAAGGGCGTTCACCACAAGGCCCTTTTTTTCTCCAATGCTCCCCTTTATGACTCTGTGAAGTGTCTCCTCTTGGCAGGAGGGACATTCGATGTAAAGGGCACCAGGCATCTCCATATTCTCGAGAGGTAATGTAGTATAATTGGTATTTAGTTTTCGATTATCGATTTAGGATTTTTTTTAATGATTGATTATATACCCAAATTAACCGTCATCTGGAGGAACAAAAACATGACTACCTTATAATGCTCTATATCCATGCTAACAAACTACTTACAATTGTTGAATGGATCGCAGCATTGTATCTTGGATTCCTTGGCAAATTCTTTTGGTATGGTTTCGTTGCATTCACAGCATATCCAATTTTCATGATCCTGCTCTTTGAGTTCTTCGTTGCAGATGGGGCATTTAGGCATGATGGATAAATTAGCTCCAATTGTATAATAGCTTTTGTGCTGAATTTTGTTCCTTGAACTTCTCCTGAGAATGTTCATCTTCCTTTGTATAATGATATGTTCCCGAATATTGTGTTATTATCTCCTCCTGGTATTCATATTCTTATTTATCATCTATCCTTACTCCTTGTATCAATAATTTTTCCCACCATCCTGCCCCCTCCACACGCCCAATAATCTCGATCCAAAGGATAAACTTGGTTTAATTCAGAATGGGCGGAACATTTAAACCTCGATTTATGATTGGGATTAGTAATGAAGGAATTTGATTTTAAGCATCTTTCAAAATGTATAAATGAACAGGACGATGGTATTCTCATAGACATCGAGGTAAAACCGGGTGCGAAAACAAGTGGAATAGAGGGGGTGGATAAATGGAGGGATTGTGTGTTGGTCAGGCTCAAGGAAAGAGCCGAAAAAGGAAAGGCCAACAAGGAATTGATTGGATTACTTCCATCCATGCTTAAACTGCCATCCTCTGATTTCATCATGGTAAAAGGTCAAAGGTCTCGAAGAAAGATCATAAAGATCCTGGGTTTGAACCATAAAGAGCTTGCTAGGAGGTTCAAGGCAATACATTAATAGTACATAATAATAAACAATATGGAGATGCTTACAATTGCAGAAAGAGGAACTGCTTGAGAAGATCGAGGACGTTCTTGCCAAATTAAAGGCCATAAACTCCGATTTGCCCATTATTGTCGAGGGTGAATCAGATGTCAGGGCCCTTCGGGAATTGGGTATAGAAGGTGAGATCATTCAAATCAACAGGGGCCAGCCATTATTCAATTTCTGTGAGGAGATTGCCCGTGAACATGCCAAAGTTGTGATACTCACGGATTGGGACCGCAAAGGAGGGCATCTTTGTAAGGTACTGAGGGAAAACTTGAAGGCAAATGATGTTCACTTCAATACCGAGATCAGAGCTAAGTTGGCCAGTTACTGTAAAAAGGAAACAAAGGATGTGGAAGGCCTCGTTGGTTGTGTGAATAGGTTGAGGAGGGGGATAGACAATGGGAAAAAAGGCTGAAAAATATTTAAACTATAAACGTTATCACATTGAACACCGCTTAGAGAGAATGGAGGAAGAACATTAAAGGCACCTCAAAATCAAAATTGGCATAACCAGAAGGTGAGAAATTGAGCAACAACGAAGAAAAACAGGAGCGTTCAGAGGAAACGGATCCAGGTGTTTTAGAGCATGAGGCATCCATCTGGGAGGTTCTCAGAAAGAGCGAGGAAAAGATAAGGAAGGAAAAGAGGCAGCTGAACGAGGACAGGGCTGAAGTTGAGCGTATTAAAGAGGAATTGTTAAAAGAGAAGGATGAGGTTGGCAAATTAAAGGACGAAGCCATATCTAAAAAGGAAGAGGCAATAAAGGAGAGGGAAAAGACCTATGCGCAAAAGGATCAGATAGCTGGAGAAAGACAAAAGATTGCAGAGATTATGGGAAGACTGGATGAGCAAAGAAACAATTTGAAATCCAGGTTAGAAGAAGCGAACCTTAAAATAGAGGAAGTGAACCAAAGAGCCAAAGACCTTTTAGAGAGGGAAAAGACCACAATACGCCAACAACAAGAAATTGCATCCAAGAAGAAGGAACTCCTAAAATGGGAGAATGAAATCATTGAAAAAGAGAAAGATATGGCCGATAAGATCAAGCCCCTTTTAGAAAGGGAGGCAGAGCTTCAAAAAAAGGAGAAGGAGCAAAACGAAAAGGAGACATCATTTGCCCAGGCCGAGGAAGCAAGACTCGCTAAGGAGAAGGAGCTGGCTGAAAGGGAGGAGAAACTGCTTGCCAGAGAGATGGCAATACAGGATGATTTCGAAAAGATAATTACAATGAAGGCAGGACTTATCGAGAGGGAAAAGGGATTGCTGGAACGAGAAGAGATACAGGAGGAGGAAGGAATCGAGCCAATAGAATCCATTTCTGAGGAGGTGGAAGGGGAAGAGATGGAGAAACTCACCGAGGAATTGAAAGCTGGCGAGGTTGCTACAATCACAGAAGAGCCGGAAGAATCCGAAGAGGCGCAGGCTGAGGCAGAACCTGAGGTGGTAGAAGAACCTAAAACCACTGAAGAACCTGCAGTCACTGAGGAACCAGAAGTAAAGGAAGAAGAAGGAAAGGTTGAAGCAGAACCCGAGGTTGCCGAGGAACCCAAAGTTACTGAGGAACTCGAGGCTAAGGAAGATGAGGGGGAGCCTGAAGCAGAACCTGAAGTGACCGAGGAACCCAAAGCCACTGAGGAACCAATAGTGACCGAGGAAAAAGAAGAAACAGAGCCTTCAGCTGAGGCCAATGAAGAAGAAGGTGAAAAGGAGCGGGCGTGTTCAAGGTGTCAGACCATGGTACAAAAGGATGCGACCACATGTTATGCCTGTGGAGCTGACCTGATCTTCAATGGTTTGGAGAGGGAAGAAGGAGCTGCCTTGGAGCCAGAGGCAGAAAAGAAGGAGTTGGAAGCCGAGCCAAAGGCAGAGGAGGCCCCCTCAGAAGAACAGGCACCTGACTCGGGTGTTGCGGAGCCCAAAAAAGAGGAGGAAGGAGTAGAAGAAGCTGAAACCGAGGAATCAATGCTGGATTCTCTGGTTGAATCCATGGGGATAGAGGCAGAAGAAGAGAAGAAAGAGGTGGAACTGCCCAAAGTAGAAGAGCTTTACACAATGAGTGATGAAAAGTTGGTTGCTTTATGTGAGGCCCTTGGATTGGATTCCTCAGGAAGAACAAAACATCTTCGGGAAAGACTCAAAGAGCACATAGAGAGTCAAAAGGGTAAGGTTGAAGAAAAGCCCATAGAAGAGATGGAGAAAAAGCATCCCTGTCCTGAGTGTGGATCAAATTTATCCTATATAGACCAGTACGATCGATGGTACTGCTATTCCTGTGAAAGGTACAGGCCCATTTCAGAAGATTGAAAAACCTCTTGAAGTTTTCACCTTTTTATTCATCTTTCAGAGGATACATCCATTGCTTGAAAGATTATCACGACCACGAATTCTTTGTCGATCTCGTTTTTGAATCTTGAATCCAGGGCTGATCTGATATCTGATGCCAAACTCTGATTTAAGCATTCTGTTATGTTGTTTGTATATACGATTATATCCACAGTAACCTCATCTCTAGTATCAAAGCCAAATGCATTTATATGGAGGTTAATTTCCTCAACCTCAACATCATTGATGTAGAGATAATTTCCATTATCAAGGACACTCACTGCTTCCTCTCTTATATTCTTCTTAAGCTGATTATTTCGATAGGTTATGTAGGTTGTCCATCCAAGAATGGTCCCAAGAATTAGCAGAATTGTCAATGTCACTGCCAGCCTTCTTCTAATATCCTTTTTGGAGAACTTCATTTCCAGAAATCCACCGGGTTTGATGCCGAGTTTCCAGAAAACCAAGGTTGCGGCTATGTTTATACAGAAGACATTCACAGCCAAGATGAGACCCGAGTTAATGATAAAATCCGCATCCAAGAGTGCGAATCCAATTCCAACAATGGATGCCGGAGGCACCAGGGCCACGGCGATCATCACACCGACTAAAATTTCGCCTTTTTTCTCGGCAAATGAATAGGCACCTGCCGCACCAGAGGCCAGGGCCAAACCCACGATTAGGATGTTCAATGTGGTTCTCTCCGCAATTTCGGAGGGAAGGTTCTCGAAACTGATGTCCAAGAGGGGAGGAAGTAACTGCAGACTGTTTACGAAAAAAGCCGTGGCAGCTGCAGCTATAATGACGATAAGTAATCCCAAAGTTGTGCTCATAATTCCTTTCCTGAAAAGAGCGGTATCACCCATAACAGTTCCAACACTGGCTGCAATACTTGGTCCTAAAAGAGGTGCTATGACCATGGCTCCAATCACTATGGCAGGGCTATTCATCATGAGACCCAAGGTGGCCACAAATGCAGATACCACGATCATGAAAACATAGCCTCTTGTCAGGTGACATGCGCGTTTTGCACTGTCTATGATCTCCTCCTTTGGTGCAATTGTTGGGATCTTCTCGGGTTCGGTCTTGGATAAGGCTGCGTGAATCGGTAAAATTGAGACTGTACCCACTTTATCTATACCAGCGTCCTTTAATTTCGTAATAAAATCATTAACCATATCATCCGGCACTGTAACAATAACAAGGTCTATCTCCCCTGCGCTTCTCACATGTGCGGCTTTCAATTCGCTTTTTTTGGCTATTTTCATTACGTTCTTTACTTCGCGGTCAGGTAAAACGATATTTATCTGCCTCATTCATTTGGTCAACGAGGTTGGGGTTTTTATATGTATTGATGAGAGAATCACAGATATCTAACTATTGGCTATAATTCTGTATAAAACCTGTTTCTTTTTTGGGAAAGATATAAAAATAATTACAAGGATTTGGAGGAGTCCTAAAATAATGCCATTCGGCATTGACGATAGAGAGATTTCAATGGAAAAATCTATAATAATCATAGGAGCGGGGGTTGCAGGACTTTCTGCTGGATGTTACGGTCAGATGAACGGTTACAAAACCCAGATATTCGAGATGCATACCTTACCTGGCGGCGTTTGCACCACTTGGAAACGCAAGGGCTACAAGATTGATGGTTGTATTCACTGGTTGACTGGCACGAAACCCGGAACCGATTTTTATCAGATATGGGAAGAATTGGGTGTAATGCCTGAAAGCACAATAATCGATCACGAAGAGTATGCCCGGATCGAAGGCAAGGATGGTAAGGTCTTTACCGTTTATTGTGACATCGATCGCCTTAGGCAACATATGATGGAGCTTGCCCCTGAGGATAAGGAATTGATAGAGGAATTTACCAATGGAATTCGTAAGATGATTGACTTTCACATACCTTGGGAAAAGGCACCCGATCTATTTGGTCCATTAGACGTACTCAAGTTAATGAGAAGTATGATTCCATTCTCCGGAGTCTTTCGTAAATGGGGCAATAAGACAATAAAGGATGTTGCCCAACAATTTAAGAATCCATTCATGCGTGAGGCTTTTCCATATGTATTCAACCTCGAAAACCCGCCTGAGTTCCCTATTTTGGCTGTGATGAAGACTTTTGGTTGGATGAACCAGAAAACGGCAGGCTACCCCATAGGTGGCTCGCTCAAGCTCGCTCGAGTTATCGAGGGGCATTACCTTGCCCTAGGAGGTAAGATTAATTATAAATCCCGGGTCGTAAAAATCTTGGTTGAAAATGATCGGGCAGTGGGTGTGAAGTTGATTGATGGCAGCGAGCACCGTGCTGATATCGTCGTTTCTGCTGCCGATGGACGTACCACCATATTTGACATGCTAAATGGGAAGTATATCAACAACAAAATCCAGGGATACTATGATAAACTTGATCTATTTCCACCGTTAATCTATGTGGGACTGGGTGTTAATGGCTCATTCCAGGAGGTGTCGTCAACAGTGACTGGGATTGACTTCCCTTTCGATAAACCCATCAAAATAGGTGAGAAGGAACGAAGGCGCATGAGTGTGCAGTTTTATACCTTTGACACTACCTTAGCACCCGAAGGCAAGACATTTGTGAGAGTCCATTTTGCTTCTGACTATGATTACTGGGAAAAATTAAAGCAGGATCCAAAGCGCTACAAAGCAGAAAAGGAGAAGATCGCAGAAAAGGTGATTGCACAACTTGATAGGCGTTTTCCAGGATTTGCAGTCAATGTAGAGATGCATGATGTGGCTACACCAATGACCTGGGTACGCTACACAGGCAACTGGCGGGGTAGCTTCGAGGGCTGGATAGAAACAACAGAGACCATGAGGATGCGAATGAGTCAAATGCTGCCTGGACTTTCTAACTTCTATATGGCAGGGCAATGGGTTCAGCCGGGCGGTAGTCTACCAGCTGTGGCAATGTCGGGCCGCAATGCGATTCAGATCATCTGTAAGAAGGACAAGAAGAAATTTGTGACAACAAAGCCATGATGTATTATACCTAAAAATCTAAAAAAAAATCAAAGAAAGGTTCCTCGAAAAAGAAATAATTTTAATTTCATTATCCAAAACATTCACAATTTTAGAGCCCAAATAAAATCGCCACTCCGCATATGGCGATGGTTGCGCCCGCGATAGAATTGGTGTGAGGCTCGATTTTAGAAAGCGGAAGGAAGGATAATCCCTTTAGGGCTCCAAGGACCATGATGAGCATAACCAACAAAGTAGCGGCTGAAAATGCGAATACAACCATAATCAATCCAAATAAATTGTTTGTTATAGCTGGATACATCATAAGAATAATTAACGGCTCGCAGGGACCCAAAACGAATATTGTAAAGAGTACCCAGGGGGTTAAATTCTTCTTTGAACCTGTTTTGTGGACATGTCCATGTTCGTGAACATGCTTATGCTCATGGGTATGTTCACTTCCGTCCGCGTGTACGTGTTCATGGGTGTGGGACCTACTTTTAAGTTCTTTTCTTAAACTCCAAGCAAGATAGGTCATGCCGAAGAAAACAAGTGCCCATGCAGCCAGATCCCCTCGAAAGGATTCGATACCTGCCAGGGCAATAAGTGAAGCCCCGAAGAAGATGGCTATGGCTCCAAGGAAAATTGAACTTCCAACATGACCCAAGCCACATAGAATC
>CP070672.1:1687303-1693805 GCA_020351895.1 Thermoplasmata archaeon | reverse complement strand
GTTCCATTACCTGAAACAGCAGGTGAAGAATATATGGGGCTTCCAGTTGCGTATCTCCATTTCTCTGTGCCGTCAGGGTTTAAAGCGATGAGATCGCCGTCATATGTTCCTAAATATATAGTCCCATCATTTCCAACAGCAGGTGAGGAATAGATAGATGAGCCTGCATCATAGCTCCATTTTAACACACCATCAATATCACTAGTATCGTATAGGTTCAAGCCAGTGTGCCTGGCATTCCCTTTGAACATTGGGGAGATGTAGATTGGGGTTGCACTTACTATATCCGAAACTTTTCCCTCACCCATATCGTTTACTGCCGTGACATAATAATGAACCTCGCCCCCAAGCACAGTGGAATCTTTGAACGAGAGAATATTACCAATTGTCGCTAGGAGTTCTTCCTCTCCAGAAATCGTGCCGCGGTATATTTTATAGTTCGTAATAGGTAGGCCACCGTCGAATCCCGGTGGATTCCAGGAAAGAGTTATATGATAATCCCCGACAACTGCAATCAGATTCTGGGGTTTATCAGGAATTGAAGGTTTGGGAACCATAAGCGGGTAATTATCCTTCGATGTTGCAGAGCCACTGATATTGTATGGTATGTCCCCGAACCAGTCTGATCCTGGTTGATCCTGATTTGGGCCTGATTTATTATCAGGACCTGTGTAGTTCCACCAGTAGTTCCCTCCGATTGGATAGCTCTCGTTCCATGAATTGGTGATGTTGAGGTCCTTTGCCCAGTTGTTGAAAAAGTTGTTATGATATATCAGGTTGTTTGAAGTGGATGATCCAAGATATATAGCGTTATCTACATTGTTATCAGAAAAATCGTTTTTAATAATCGTATTACTGGAAGAAGAGCCCGAGCATTCGATACCCCTACTGGGCGAGTTTATTATGTTATTATCCATTATAGTATTACCCGTTGAAGAGATCAATTGGATACCTTTATCGTTTGAGTTTATAGTATTACCTAAAATAATATTGTCCGAACTCGAGTCTAAATTTGCGCCATTGTTAACGTTAAAAGATATAGTGTTGTTTGTAATTTTATTATTGATAGACGATGAATCCAAATATAAACCTTGATTATTGTTTGAGATGTTACTATTGTTGATAGTATTAGCGCTAGATGATGATATAAGATAAACTCCATAGTAATTATTTATGGACTTGATATCCTCTATATGACAATTTGAGCCACCTTCAATTTTAATCCCGGCCTTGTCCGAGCCCAAGGCATTAAATAGAGTAAACCCTCTCACATTAACATCGTTCCATTGGATTAATATAGCATCCTGGTTCGTTACAGTGCCTTGAGCATCGATTATAGTCCTTTCTCTATCTTGTCCTATTAACGTAAGTGGTTTATTTACCTGAACATTCTCGAAATAGATACCTGCACTTACCCAGAGCCAATCGTAGTCTGTTGCATTGTTAACACCTTCAGTAATTGTTTTCTCATATTTCGTCTGATTCATATTATAAACCGGTCCCCAACCGATCCATACATTAGTATCGGTTAGTGGATAATAATCAAATGAGTCATTTATACCTTCGATGGGACGTGGTTTGTCGACGATACCAGTTGGAGGTGCAGTATCAGGAGATGTCCAGTCGCTCCAGTAGTTTCCTTCATTTCCATTGTCCCATAAATTATATGTCCCGTTATCTATTGCTTGAACTGTATTATTTATAATATCATTGTGGTGTATATTTTGATATTGAGTGCCATCAAGAGCCCAGATGCCCACTCCAGTGTTGTTTGATACAAGATTATAAGTAATATTATTGTGAGGGGGGCCATTTAAGTAAAAACCGTTTATATTACTCGAAATGATATTGTTAAAAATGGTATTGTTCTTAGAACCAGAACCGATAAATACCCCGTTCACTCGATTCAATGATATGTCGTTTCCCGTGATATTATTGAACATGGCGTTATCTGTAATAACGACACCATCCTTATTTGAAAGTATATCATTTTGTTCCACAAAGTTGAATGATGCTTCACTAATGTAAATTCCGTAAACATTTGAATTTACAGTGTTCATTAAAAGATCATTATTTTCTGAATTATACAGTTGGATACCATAATGATTGGAGCTAATGGGATTGTATGATAATGTGTTATTATCGGAATAGTCAAGATATAATCCGTATTCATTGGAGCTTACAATATTATCCGATAAAGCGTTTTCATGGGAATATTCCAGATAAAGACCCCGGATGTTATTGCTTGCAGTATTTGACGACATATTGTTAGAATCCGAATTATCAAGATGAATTCCGAAAGTTGTAGAACTTAGAGTATTGTTTGTAAGTATATTGCCATCAGACATAAGTAATCTAATTCCATCCTCAGAATTTAGATATCTTTCGAGAACCTCACTTTGAGATAGAACGCGGTTGTACAATGCAACCTCATCAATCAATCCGTCAAAATATCTTGCAGCCCAATTTTTACCTATCCATAATGGATTGCTATTTGAATCGATAGAACCAGGTAATGGATTGTTTTGGGATCCTCCTTTCTCCTCGATCCCATTAATGAATATCCGCACAAGTCCGGAAGTAGAGTCGAAAGTGCCCAGGATATGTGTCCATTGTAACATAGGAATTGTACTCGAGGAGAGCTGGGAGACCCATGTTCCCCCTACTTTCACTTCAAATTGAGCCACATATTTATTCTCTAGAATCATTAGATTGTATGCCTCTCCCTTGCAAAGAATAGTTTGATTATCTCCTGTGTATGATTCGAGATTCACCCAGGCTTCTATAGTTATTTCATCCGTTATATCTAAACTGGAGCTATCAGCGAATTCAATATATTGATTGGTATCTTTTTCTAAATCGCCTGCCATTTCAAATTTACCATTTGCTGTTGTGGCTGAATTCTTAGAGGACCCGTGATTTTCGTTTCCCGAATGATCTTCCACCTCTTTTTGTGCTCCTGTCCAAGATGATTCATCCATTTTCCAGTAACCTGCCAAATCAGTTTGATTGATGGAAGTTCGGCCGATTATGTTATTCCCTTTAATAGTATTGGTATAAGAATTTTCCAAATGGATATTAGACCGCCCGTTCTTTTCTAGGATGTTGTTCGCAATCATGTTATCGGTAGCATTCAATAATGCTATACCGCCGACATAGTTCAAACTAATAATATTATTCGAGATGTTGTTTTGTGTAGAATAATGAATGCGGATGCCGTTTCCGTTATTCATAAAGACGGTATTTTCTGTGATATTGTTACCACTAGAATTACTTACCTTGATTCCCTGATTTCTGGAATAGAATGAAAAATACCCATTCGCTATCTCATGTTGAGAAAGTGCGCGGTTGTAGATTTTTACCTCATCGATCTTGCCATTGAAAGGATTACCCCCAGGGCCTGTGCCAATCCACAAATTACCTGTGCCCAAATAATCCTCAGGTGCGGTATCACTTGCCACCAATGTTCCGTCTCTGTAAATCTTTCTTTCATTAGTTAAACCATCATAGGTTCCCGCCCAATGATGCCATTCGTTGACATCCGGGTAAGCTACTGGAGTATCAAGATCATTATTCCAGAATGCAAAAGTGAATTGATTTGTATTTCGATATCCAAAATGAAGGCCATTATTATTTGACATTACTCCTTGTCCAATAACATTATGATGTGCACCACTGCTTGCTCTATAGGTCCAAGCCTCAAGTGTGAAAGACTTCCCTGCTCCACCTATTTGCAAACTTGCATCATTTCCGCAATTAATATAGTCACCAGAACCATCGAAATATCCCGCTCTTCCGAAGTATCCAGTTGTTGTGGTTGCATCTCCTTGGCTCATCCCATGGTTACCATTACCGGAATGGTCCTTAACCTCATCAGCTGCACCACTCCAGGATGCTTCTTCCATCGGCCAATATCCTACAAGGCCAGTATGATCGATGATCGTCGTCTCTCCTTGAATGATATTTCCCTGAATTGTATTGTTCATTGAATTCGAAAGATAAATGCCTTCAAGTTCATTTGAGTTCAAATTATTTCCGGAGATATTAATATAATCAGATTCATAAAGCGTGATACCCTTAAGGTTCTGGTCAACATTATTGTTTGATAGCATATTATTGTTTGAATCGAAGAGATATATTCCGTTATCTCTGTGTATACGATATCTTTCGGCGATTTCTTTAGGTGAAAGTGTGCGGTTATATAGAGAAACTTCGTCAATAAGTCCATCAAAATATCGATCTGGATCCCATGGATTATTACCAATCCAAAGTGGATTGGTGGTGGACGAGATTGATCCAGAAACCGTTTTCTCGTTGTTAGCCTCTACTCCATTGATGAATATCCGCAGCCTTTGGCTCGAGATACTATAAGTACCAATAATATAAGTCCAGTAACCAAGTGGGACCTTATTTATTGATGGATGACCAACCCAACCTGGAACTGCAACATCCACCTGAGCTCTCCCATCACTCAGAATCATTAGGTTATATGCTGCACCTTTACTAAAAATTGTATGAAAATCACCTCCAACTGGGTAGGATTCCAGAAAAACCCAAGCCTCCATGGTGATCTCATCGGTGATATCAAGGCTCGGTGCATCAAGCACCTCGACATATTGATTATTATCTTCCTCAAAATCGGCGGAACGTCCGAATTTGCCATTTACCGTACTAGCTCCACCTAAAGATTTCCCGTCATTTCCATAACCAGATTGATCCTTGACTTCACCTGCTGTCCCATCCCATCCTGCCTCATTCATTTTCCAGTATCCAACACGTCCGGAATGATCTATTCTTGCATCAGAAACAGTGTTCATCTGTGAATACCATTTGTGCTGGCTCACTTCATTATTGGATATAGTATTGTCAGTTGAATTATATAAAAAGATGCCGTTTTCAGATAATAAATATATTTTAGCAATCTCTTTTGCAGAACGCGCGCGGTTGTAGATTTTGACTTCATCCATTAATCCATTGAATTCATTTGTGTTCTGCCACTGTGCACCAATGGAAAGGTATTCAGTTTTGCTATTGATTTGGGTTTGCGATGATGTTTTTATACCTGCAGGTTCACCATTGATGTAATAATCGATAACAAGCGAGCTTCCTATATCCACAACGGTGACGGCCACATGTTGCCAGATATCATTGGTTACTACACCGTCTGATAAAGGGACATTTGACCACCAAAATTGATCCCAGAAACCTAATTTATTGGTTGCACTATCGATAGCAAAGCCGTATCCGTAATTTCCCTTCATCAATATTGTTTTATAATTGGATCCCGTAGGCTTAATCCAGGCCTCGATTGTAAGTTCATTATCCATAACCAGACTAGCGGAATGACCTACCCTTACCTCATTGTCCCACCCGTCGAAATAACCCGCTCTTCTGAATTTACCATCTGTGGTGGTTGCATCCCAATAGGCTGTCCCATGGTTTCCTAGGCCAGAATCATCCTTTACCTCTCCTTGTGTGCCGTGCCAATAGGGTTCATCCATCTTCCAGTATCCAACACGTCCTGTTTCATTGAGATCAGTTGCCCTACCTAAGATCATATTGTTCTCGACCAAGTTATCAGAACTGTTATCAAGATAGATATTTAATCGATTATTTGCTACGAAAACATTGTGGGAAATGTTGTTTTGATCCGAATTTATCAATGTTACTCCATTTCCAAAATTGAATTTGATGTTATTGTTTAAAATCTCACAGCTTTTGTTCCCTTCAATCTTAATGCCGGCATCTCCTTCATTATTGCTACCGTTTGTCATAGTAAAACCCTTTAAAATTACACCATCAGATTCTATTTTCACTACATCCCCGTTCATTCCACCATCAATAATCGTGGTATTCTTATTTTCGCCCTCTATGATTATCTTTTTATTCACGATTATATTCTCATAATAGGTCCCATTTTTTACAAAAATAGTATCATCATCAATAGTATTTAGATCATCAATTGCACTCTGAATGGTTGAAAAATCAGCAGGACCATCATCATCAACGGTATAAATGGTTGCAGAGACCATCACACCCTCTTCCGGTCCAAAAACGAAAAGTCCCACAAAACTCGCGTTCACGAGCACCCACACTGTCAGAATTGAGATTAACGTCTTCATACCCTACACCTCATTGGGCCTGGATACCATTCTCAATTTAATTAACTTTCGGTGTTTTAAATCCACTGGTACCTCAGCAGGGTAATGTGATAATACAGAAATATTTTAAAACGAAATTCTCGAGTTTTGCCTAATCTCTGTATGCAAACTCCGTGCTGCATGAGGGACATGTGAAAGTCCTGCCTTCCTCGGTTTTCTCAACTTCAAACTCGCCCTTGTTCATGCACGTGGGGCAGATGACCTCCAATGCTCCGTGTTTTTCGTATTTCTTGTTCCAGCTCTCAAGAACCTCCCTGTCGATTGCCTCCTTTTCCTCGGACACTTCTTCACCCATGGCCTCTGCC
Organism: Thermoplasmata archaeon; assembly: GCA_020351895.1. Next base: position 1,687,339 of record CP070672.1, on the reverse strand, counting down.
TCGGTTATCTCTTCCCTGACAGTTATGGGTTCCTCC
>CP070672.1:1683893-1687203 GCA_020351895.1 Thermoplasmata archaeon | reverse complement strand
CCTCCCGGAGATGTAAGACCTGCTTTTGAGGGAGACCTGAAATTAATAAGAGAAACAATCGACAGCCAATTTGGGGAAGGATGCGCCGAAATACTCCTTCCTGAGGATAAAATTGTTATTTTAAACAAGGCGCCCGCAATTGACAGGATGGACGAGATAATAATAGATGGCAATGTTCAGGAAGCCCTTGCCTTCGAGCTTGGAAAGGGATACAAAGTGATTCTTAGAATGCACGCCGCCCGGGCAATTGAAAAGAGTCTTTCCAGAAACTGGGTGATTGTTGATGATGGGGCGGTGAATCCCATAGAAAAAGGGGCAAATGCCCTTGGTGTTGGGATTCTTAGTGCTTATCCTGACATCGCCTTGGGGGATGAGATCGTTGTTCTAAGCCCCGACAAAAAAGCAATAGCCACGGGGCGGGCCATGATGCAAGGCAAAGAGATGGTGGGGAAAAAAGGCGTAGGTGTTAAGACAAGATGGTACGGTGAACGTGAAGGGCATAAATTTCTTTCTTCTGGTCAAACCTGGCAAGATGTGATAGAAGCGAACAAATGGTTCTTTGAGAGGAAGATACCCAAGGCCATAGGGTTCATTAAAAATGTTGCAGAGCAAGAAGAAGAGGAAATGGCTGTTTCGTTTTCAGGTGGTAAAGACAGCCTTGCCACGTTGCTTCTGGCATTGGATGCCGGATTAAAGCCAAAAGTACTTTTCGTTGATACTGGCTTGGAGTTCGAAGAGACAATAAGCTATGTCAAGGAGATGGCAGAGTATTATGGGCTCAAATTGCAGATGGAAAGTGCAAAAGATGTTTTTTGGAGAGATGCTCCGAATTTCGGGCCTCCAGGCAAGGATTTCAGATGGTGCTGCAAGACCTGCAAGCTCGGTCCTACTGTCAGATTGATAAAAAGACATTATCCTGAAGGTGTTGTTTCTCTCATCGGGCAAAGAGCCTACGAATCCGAACAGAGGGCAAAAAAAGGCAGGAGGTGGAGGAATCCATGGGTCCATGGGCAGCTTGGTGTTTCGCCTATTCAGGATTGGACTGCACTTCATGTCTGGCTCTACATCTTTCAAAGGGGTACACCTTACAATGTTTGGTACGATCGTGGACTCGAGAGAATTGGGTGTTGGCTATGTCCAGCATGTGATATGGCTGATTTAGATATAGTGAAGAAGTATTATCCAGGCTATGAAAGATGGGAGGATTTTTTGAAGGATTACTCGGAAAAAAGGGGATATTCCGAAAAATGGTTCGAGCTTAATCTCTGGAGATGGAGGAAGCTACCAAAAGGATTAGTGGATTTGCTGGAGAGGGAAAACATAAAGTTGAAGGTTGATGAAAAAGCTCTGGAGCCTAGGGGTGAAACCACTTTCGATTTCTTTTCCCAAGAAGGTTATCAACCTTGTGTTGGTGGGGTGAGTATAGAAGGGATGTATACAAGGAGGCTTGACATGAAGAGGGTGTCTAATCTTCTTAACATCCTTGGGGAGATCAAATGTGATGAAAAAACTGATTCATGCTCATTTGAGGATGTGGATGTATTTGGGGAAGGGGGAGTCGTTGTTAAAGCTGAAAATGAGAAGGAAGCAAAGAAACTCTTGGGGAACTTAAAAGATACGATTTTACGGGCACATCTTTGTGTTGGATGTGGAATCTGTACTGGAAGATGCGATTGCGGAGCCCTCGTGGTTGATGAGCAGGTTCATGTGGATGAAGAAAAATGCATTCACTGTGGGGAGTGTTTGGGACCCTGTCCTGTGATCGGTTACGGCGATAGGGAGTTTGAGTTTTGAGGTTTTGAATAATATATATAAGACGAAAGTATAGAAGATTGATATTGAGATATACAAATTTATCGTAATTCAATCCAAGGTTGGAGGAAGAGGACGGGATTCGTTTTTAATCGAAAGCTAAGATTTCCTGCGCCTTGCAACAATTATTGCCAAGACCAGATTAACGGCTACTAGGATTAATACAATGAATATCAGCATCTCCAGAAGCTGAACTCTATTTTCGATTTCCTCTTCCTTTGACTTATCCTCTATTGAATCCTCAAGGTCATCGTTTACATCCTGCAGAATCTGATCCAACTCCAATAGTTTTGATAAAATACTATCCAGCTTGGCAAGATTATCCAAAGTATCGTTAACTATATCCAATCTTTGATTCGAATCTTCTATTTGGTTCAGTTGGTTATTCAGGATACCATTGGTTGTTGTAAGATTCGCATTTATTTCATTAATTACGATTTCTAACCATATCCCGAGGACTTCGTTGTCATCTTCCATATCATCCAGAAGCTGTGTAAGTTGATTGGAAAGTGAGCTATTCATGCTAATGACATCATTGGTAATACTTGCGAGTAAATCTTGTAGTTCGTTATACAAAGAGGAGTTTGTACCTTTTAGATAGGTAAGTATTGCTGCAAGATCAATCTCATCTATCTTATTCAGAATGTTTGTCTCGGCTGTGGAAATACCATATTGCAGGGAATCGTTTATACTCGAAAGTAGTACGAAAAGCCCGTCTATTCTTACTCCTAGGTCATTGACATTACTGAATGGATATTGATCTGAAACATCGGGTATGCCATCATTGTCGTCGTCAGGGTCGATATTGTTACCCAATCCGTCGAAATCTGTATCCAGCCATTCTGTGTCATTTAAGGGAAAATCATCGTTTACATCAAAATACCCATCATTGTCGTCATCAAAATCGGCATGATTACCTATACCATCCCCGTCTGTATCTACGTTTTCATTTGGATTAAGTGGAAAGTCATCATCAACATCTAATGCTGTATCATCATCATCATCTTCATCAATGATATTTCCTGTGCCATCACCGTCTGTATCAATGTCTGGAATACCGATGGACACATTAGAAAAAGGGGATTGATTTGGTATTTCATCTGCCGCTGCGATCTTGTAGTAGTATGTGGTTCCTGTGATTAGCCCATAATGAGTGAATGTCTGTGAATCTGCGGATATGTTACTGAGCCAGCTGAATGTTGTATTGTCTGTGCTGAAATGTAGAACATACGTTACGATATCCTGATCTGGATTGGGGTCCCAATTAAGAACAAGAGAGTGGCCTGTTAGGGTGTCGGAAATAGTCAATCCTGTGGGTTTTTCAGGTGGTATAGTATCTGTCCATATGATTTTCCATCCATGGAGAAAAGGTGTTGTTGTGAGATTACCTACCAAGTTTGCTTTAAGCCGTAATGTTGGGTACAATGATGAATTAATTCCTGAGATATCGATATTCACTGCCGTGAGGTTTTCGTATCCTGAGATGGGTTGATATGTT
>CP070672.1:1673392-1683793 GCA_020351895.1 Thermoplasmata archaeon | reverse complement strand
CATATGGGCAAATGATACAAGCAATAATTGGGCAAGTTCAACTGGGCACAGCTTCGAGATTCGGGATACCACATTGCCCGTAATTTCTAATGTATTGGACACTCCAGATCCTCAAGAAACTGGTAATATTGTCAATATTTCATGCGATATTACAGATAATGTTGGAGTTGTGGAAGTTTGGGTGAATATTACTTTGCCTAGTGGAGGGTATTCAAATGTCTCCATGAATAAAGGAGCAGGAGATCAATGGTTCCTGGAATCCTTATACAGTCCTCTTGGAATCTACAATTACGTCATACGGGCAAACGACACCTCAGGAAATTGGAACGACTCCGTTGGACACAGCTTCATAATTGAACCAGGGGCCCCATATGATATCATCTTAATTTCAGGAGACGGTCAGAGCGGCATTGTTGGAATCCAATTGGGAACTCCATTTGTTGTTGAGGTCCGAGACAGGTTTGGAAATCCAGTTCCAAATGCTGATGTGTGGTTCAATGTAACCCTGGGTGGAGGTACAATAGATATTTCAAATCCGCTATCCACAGATGGTAACGGAAGGACCCAGGCCAATCTCACGTTGGGAACAATTGCCAATTCGAACAGAGTAACAGCCGAAATCGCGGGAAATGGAATAAATCAAGTAATTTTCGCAGCCACAGGAAATCCGGATTCCCCTCATAATATAATTATTATATCCGGGAATGGACAAAGTGCCCCAGTAAATACTGAGCTTCAGGCTCCGTTTGTTGTAGAGGTCCAGGATCAATTCGGAAATCTAGTTCCGAACGCAGAAGTCTGGTTCAATGTGACTTTGGGCGGAGGCTCCCTTGACATCTCGAGTCCGCAATCAACAACAATCAACGGAAGGACGCAGACTAACCTCACATTGGGAAAAATACCAGGCCAAAACACTGTAACCGCCGAGATTGCCGGTGGAGGAATCGATCAGGTGGTGTTCAGTGCTGTTGGTATTCCTGGTTCGCCTCACGATATCATCATCATATCAGGCAATGGCCAAAGCGGCACAGTTGGTCTTCAATTGTCTGAGCCCTTTATTGTTGAGGTCACAGACATATACGGGAACGTCGTACCAAATATCCCGGTTTGGTTCAATATTACAGGTGGTGATGGATTAATCGATACCTTCAATCCTGTTATGACTGACGGTAATGGGAGGATCCAGACAAACCTTACACTGGGTCCAGTTCCAGGATCAAACATTGTTACTACCGAGATCATCGGCGGTGGTACTACACAGGTTATATTTACTGCAAATGGAGCTTCGAACAAGCCTGAGATCATCTCTCGTATCTCTGATATAGAACTGCAAGAAGACGATCCCCCATATTCCTTGAATCTATTTGCCTCTGCAATAGACGATGAAGATTTACCGCAGGGTCTGAAATGGTTTATCTCAGATGCAGATAACAGCCTTTACACAGTTTCTGGGCAGGGAACAAGCACAATCATTGTTACTCCAAAGCCCGACATGTATGGAAACGATCTCGTCACGTTAATGGTTGTGGATTCTGATGGACTTGAGGATTCACAGAATCTGTGGATCAACATCACACCGGTAAATGACAAACCGTTCTTCTTCCCAGAGCCTCCTGACCTTACAATAACAAAGGATGAATCCTACACGTTCAGCTATGCTCCCTATCTAATGGATATCGATAATACTATTGGTGAACTTACAATCACTACCAACGATCTTGAACACACATCTGTGAATGGTCATCTGATTACTTACATTTACCCGGCCTCAATGGTCAATCAACAGATTTTCGTGACTTTGACTTTGAGTGATACTCAAGATAGTTCTTCCACAGTCATTCAAGTTAATATCACAGAGGATAACGTTCCGATATTGAGGAGGGAACTACCAGATATTATAATGAACGAGGGCGAAATCAAATACAATGTCTTTGACCTTGATGACTATTTCTACGATCCCGATGGAGACGCTGTTTATTTCTCATATGGATATTCTCAAATAAATATATTAATAAATGAAAATAACAGTGTTGATTTTCTTGCAGAAGGGAACTGGTTCGGTGAAGAAACCGTTACGTTCCGTGCCCGAGATCCAAATTCAGCCATTGTGGAGGATACGATATTTGTTACAGTCCTCCCAGTAAATGATCCCCCCATGATATCCGGTGTACCAGATCTTATCGTGCATTACAATGCTTCATATTACTTTGACCTTTCACCGTATATAACAGATACGGACAACAGTGATGCCGAGCTCAGTCTGTCATTTATGGAATTCTCAAACCATATATGGCTAATGTCTCAGAACATCAATGTTTCCCAAAACAACAATTTAAAGATGGTGATCAACTATTCAAAAGAGCTTCTTGATTTGACATTCCAAGTGAAAATAAATGTTTCCGATGGTATAGATTATGCATGGGATATTATCAACATCACAGTATCAGAAAATTGGCAGCCTGAACTTTTAAAAGAGATCCCTGATGTTGTATTTTACGAAGATGAATATATTTCCCATAGGTTCAACGTAAATGACTTTTTCTCGGATAGAGATGGTGATGCATTATTCTTCACATATGGACATAAACACGTTCAAGTTCTGATTCATGAGAATGGCAGCGTGGACTTCTCAGCTGATGAGAATTGGTACGGCATAGAGAATATTACGATAAGGGCTACCGACACAACGGGGGCATTGGTGGAGGATATCATAACTGTCACTGTACTACCAGTTAACGACCCACCGCAAATAACACAAATACCTGATCAGGAAGGATTTGTTGGTGCAACTTGGGTACTGGACCTTAGGTCATATGTTCATGATCATGATAACAACATAAGTGAGATGGAAGTCATAAGTGATTCTCCTCATGTAAGTGTAGTAGGAACGGTTTTGGTGTTTCAATATCCCGAGGAAATAAGAGAAGATTCGGTGAGGATTACGATCCGCGACCCCGAGCTTGCCAATGCGGCTACAGCCTTCAATGTCACACTAACAAAAATAGAAATTCCCAAGGCAGCGACAATAGATCCAATACAATACATTTTATACATCATTTTGGTAGTAGCTATTTTATCTGCAATACTTCTTCTTTATATACATCAAAAAGGGAAGTACGAAGTAGAGGAGATGCTCTTAGTTTATCGCCTAAAAGGTCTTTTGATTTCATACAAATATAAAGGTGAGAAGGCATTGATGGATAGGGACCTTATGTCCAGTATGTTCACTGCAATTCAAGACTTTGTAGGTGACGTATTCGAATCAGATGATGTGAGTGGAACCCAGCTCAATGTCATGGAATTGGGTGATAAGAAGGTCATGATCGAACATGGAAAGTACACATATCTTGCTGCCGTTTTTAAGGGTGGTACATGGCGGCTTCAATCCAAGCTAAAGGCTGCAATGAGGGATCTAGAAACCGAATTTAAGGATAGCCTCGAGGACTGGGACGGATCTGTTGATTCATTGGAAGGTATCGATAAGTACCTTGAAGCTCTAATTACATCGGAATAATATGGTACTTTCGGAGTCATGAAATCTTCTTAATCAATATTCGTCAATAGGCGTCATGGAGAATTTTTCCTCTTCCACCCCATATATATTTCGAATCTGTTTGATTGAATGCTTATCATCAAGGTCCTTTACCATCAATATACCCCAAGAACCTGTAAAGAGTTTAAATCCAGATTTTATATACACATTTCCCTGAAATGAACTTATTATGCCATCCAATAGAACATAATCAGGCTTGAACTTATTCTCAAAAGCAGCAATACATTTTCCAATATCTGCGATTTTAGGGCAACACAATTCCCGGATTCTCACTATCTTCCCTTCGGTGCTGGCGACTATGTAACCTATGGATTTATTACCCTCCTTGAATGCACCAATCAGATTATAGGGCATCCAAGACCATGCTTTTCTCACATCTAGGAAGTTATCGGGTCTTTTGACAAAACCCAATAGATCTTTTGAATACTTGGTAAATAATTCGACAATTATCTCATTTCTTATGGATGAGGAGTAGGTAACATCTAATCCCTTCTGCTCTGTTTTATTGCAAGCTTTCAATCTCCTGTTAAAAGTCAAAAAATCCTTATAACCGAGTTGGTCATAGAGACCATAGGCTACCATGGATTTTCCTGTTCCTAAAAATGAATACCTTATGTCTTCATGGGCCAATCTTTCATGAGCCTCATTCATCAGCTTCTTTGCATATCCCCTTCTTGCGTATTTAGGTCTAGTACAAACTCCCCAGATAAAACCTATTTTTTCTGTTCCAAATGAGGTCTTGGTGTCAACTGTAACAACACCCACCTGACCGAGGACTTTCTCTTTTTCAACGGCATAAAGTGCAAAATAATTTGGGACCCGTGTATTATCCACTTTTCTAATGATTCTCACCTGCTCAGGGGATAGAAACCACCCAAAGGCAATTAGATTCAGCTCCAAAACCTGCTGCCCGTCCACTTCATCGTATTCTAGGATCTTCATGCCTTCAACATTTTAGAAATCCTATATGTTTTTTTCTATGGAATAATAACGGGTTAGGAGGCCGATTTGCATAATTTCTCCATTTTTTCGTGTTCTGTCCTCTCCCAGCCATCTTCTCATTAATTGATAGCCTAATACCTGATGGCAAACCTTCTGAATTCTCCTTTATATTCCTCCCACCTCACATCCACGCTCTCAACCAAAGCATGCGGTTGCTCTGTCTTACACCACTGTATCACTTTCTTGACCTTCTCCTTCTCACCTTCAAAAACCGCTGAAACGCTCCCATCAGGTATATTCATGACCCAACCGAATATCCCATGGCGCTCCGCAGCTTTCCTCATATTGGCCCGAAAGAACACTCCCTGCACCCGTCCTTTAAAGTTAACCTTTGCTCTAACCCTCATACTCATGGTATATCCCGGAAAAACCTTAAAGATTTTTATGTATTATCATAAAAATCCATGTAATATAATGCAAGGGAATAATGACCTAGCACAAATAAGCGGGATAGATGATCATAACAAAATCCTATAAACATCTATTGCTATACTGGTTGGAGAATGATTGAAATGATGAACCTCCACAACCATACGACATTTTCAGATGGAAGGCATTCACCACGAAAAATAATCGAGGCTGGCATTGAGTATGGCCTCACACATATCGCGATAACTGACCATTATCTGACCGATAAGGTGGACTCAATACCTTTTGATGGACTTTCGAACTACACACAGGAAATCAAGGCATTAGCCGAGGAATTTCACGATGACATCACTGCTTTATACGGAGTTGAAATCGACTCGTGCAAAAAACGAACAGATTTTTCAAAGATTCAATATGATGATCTCAATAACCTTGACTTTGTACTATTTGAATACGTACAAAATGATATCTGGAATGGAATGCCCTTATGGGAGCTTCTGAGAATCAGAGAGGACATCAAATGCCCTGTGGGCCTGGCTCATAATGATATAGGTAAGAATTTCTCACATGCAAAATATGATGAGCTGATATCTGTTCTGGAGGCAAACAAAATATTCATTGAGCTATGCCCAAGCCTGAGGAACTCAAAACTCAATACACCATATTATCACTTTGCGGAGGGATTCTTTGCCATTTTAAGAGATAGTAGCGTGCTCATTTCGATTGGTACGGATACCCATATGAACATTAAAAATGTTGGAAATATCGGGGATGCAGTGGATTTTGTTAGTAGATATGGACTTGAAAATAACTTGATAACCAAGATATTTTAACGAGCCCTGTCCAACCTTTCCCAGGTCCTTATTCCTCGTTGTATGGCTGTAAAATGACCAGCAAAAGCGAACCAGATCATGGCGTATTCCATGGGAGTAAATATCCATATTCTGCCGTTCAAATCCAAATAGGCAAGAAACTGGATCAGGGGTACGATGGTTAATATCACGAGGCGGTCCGCCCTTCCTAATATCCCACTATAGTCCCTTCCGCATCCCAGGGCCTGAGCCTGAGTGCCCATGTAACTAGCAAATATCACTCCAAGTAATGCTAGCAAACCAATGATCCAATCACAATGGACACTGAGCATTATGCCCCCAATAATGAACACATCCGCGTATCTGTCAAGGACGTGATCGAGAAAATCTCCTCTTTTGGAGGCTTTACCCGTTATCTTCGCGATTTTACCGTCCAAAGCATCGAAAATGGCATTCAAGAATATACATAGGGCTGCCAGCAATAACAACCAAACACGGCCCAAATAGAAGAATAACCCGGCCAGGACCGCAAAAATGAAGGCGAGCCAAGTAAGGGTATTAGGTTCAACATTCCTCATCCTCTTCGCCAAAGGCAAGAGATAGGGGTCTGCAGAGGCTCGATAACTGTTTAAAACCATGAGTTAACCTTCTTACGCTAATTGCTACACGGAATTAAATACTATTCGTATTATAAGATATTATAAAATATAGCACTTGAGTTCAAGGGGAGAATATCCCAAATTCCCCCTTTATTCCTCCTTAAGGGTTTCCCTCAATTTATTGGTTATTTTCGAGATGTCTTCTTCTATTTCCTTTAATGCTAATTCGCTCTTCTCCTTGATAATATGCGCGGCCTCCTTTGCCTTTTCTTCTCCCACTCCACCTGTGATTTCCAATCTCTTTTCCCTGAGCTTGGTTCTTGCAGCACTTATATCAGTTTCTAAATCATTATACAATTTTCGACTCGATTCCTTTGCCTTTGACCGTCCTTCTGCAACAACCTTTTGAAGTCCATCCAAGTCCCTGTCCAATTCATCATAGGTCCTTTTACCAAGCTCTTTGATCTTGTCCTCAACCACACCGCCGGTTATCTCTCTTCTTACGCCTCTAATCTTCTCTCTTGTGTTAATCAATCTCTTCTCTATACTTCCTATTAATTCAGACAGATTTATTCCCCCATACTGCCAATTATAGGTCAAAATGGTATAGCAGATTATATATCTTTCTGTGAAACTCCGTTTTAAACTCCATAAAATATGCCACCAACAACCTTTTAAAACCAAGATGCCATTTGGGATTTTGGGGATTGATATGTCAAAAGTGACGATAAGTATCATTAAAGCAGATGTAGGAGGCTGGCCTGGTCACGCAACCGTGCATCCTAGACTGATGGAACTCGCGAGAGAAATGTTGTCAAGTGCCAAAGAAAAAGCAACAATCAAGGACTTTCATGTGACACATTGTGGTGACGATTTGGAACTGATTATGAGCCATGACAAGGGTGATAACAACAAATATGTCCATGAGGCCGCTTGGAATGTGTTTACGGCCGCAACGAATGAAGCAAAAGCATTGAAACTATATGGTGCAGGTCAGGATATGCTTTCTGATGCCTTTTCCGGAAATGTAAGGGGTATGGGTCCTGGCATTGCAGAGTTGACATTCACTGAAAGAAAAGGCGAGCCTATTGTGGCCTTTTTGATGGATAAAACCGAACCCGGAGCCTTTAACCTTCCCATCTTCAAAATGTTTGCCGATCCCTTCAATACTGCAGGACTGATAATCGATCCAAACTGTCATCCCGGGTTTATCTTTGAAATCTGGGATATAATGGAAAGTAAAAGGGTCATGATGTCCTCACCCGAAGAGATGTACGATATCCTCGCATTAATCGGTGCCAAGGGTCGTTATGTTATTAAAAGGGTCTTCCCTAAAGAGGGCGGAAAACTTCCTGCAAATGAACCCGTGGCCGTAATCTCCACCGAGAAGCTCTATAAAATCGCAGGTGAGTATGTTGGAAAGGATGATCCCGTTGCTTGTGTGAGGTCTCAATCGGGTTTACCGGCTCTTGGTGAGGTACTTGAGCCCTTTGCATTCCCACACCTTGTATCGGGTTGGATGAGGGGCTCGCACAATGGTCCAATAATGCCCGTTAGTGTAAAGAACGCCACCTGTACGAGGTTTGACGGACCTCCGCGAGTTGTGGGTCTGGGGTTCCAGGTATCCGAAGGGAAACTCGTAGGACCGGTTGATCTATTTGATGATCCAGCTTTCGATTACACCAGGGAGAAGGCACAGAGGGTTGCCGAGTACATGCGAAGACATGGGCCATTCGAGCCACATAGATTACCTCTTGCCGACATGGAGTACACCACTTTACCTAATGTCATGAAAAAATTGAAGGACAGGTTCGAAAAGGTGGATTAGAGCCTTGTCCTAAATCTGATAATTTGTAGAATGTCCATTCAAGATTCATAATCATTGGAAAGAAGAATAAATTGATCAGTAAAATCATGAAGATGATAGAATGGCCAATTCGATTGTGGCTTTTACTGGAGTTATCCTATTTGCCGTTATATTGGTCATATTACTCATCATCTCAGTGATTATTACTGCCATTCTTTCCAGGAAAGGGAAGAAATACTTAGGTAGAATAATAACCGGTTGCCTTCTCTTGATTTTTGCTCTGTCTCTTTTAATAGGATTCTGGAATAATGTAGGTATTATTGGACCCGCTTTGAATGCCGAGGATGTTGCGACTCAAGAAATTGATGGAGACTTTACTGATTATGACAAAGGTGATATTATAACGATCAGGGACGAAATAACCAGGATGGAAACCCAAGAATTCAACAATAAAACCTACGTTATAATTTGGTTTGAGAGTTCAGGCTCGGAGGATGATGATTTTAAAGTTATCTTCAAGGATGACATTTCTGGTAATTATAATGAAGGGGATATTGTGGTTGTTTTCCTTGAAATTGTGCATTACAATGCCTCAAGTGATCAGGAGGTTCTCAAATATCATGCACCTAATAGGGAGCAAGGAGCGCGATCGTATCAGATTTATCCTTCATTATATGCCGATATTTGGTTTTGGCTGATCCTCATCATCGGAGTGGTTGAGATCGTTCTCGGATTAGTTGGATGGAAAAAAAGGAAACCGGAGGAAGAAATAGAAGGTGAACCAATCGAATCCGAAGAACTACCGATTGAGGGGAGAAAGGAAATTCCTCATGAGGAATTACCAGATGAAGAATCAGGTGAATTGGGTGGTGATGTAAGTCAATTCCATGAGTTGCCCAACCCACCACCTCCACCCTGAATGCGGAAGGTCGATCTCATCGAATACGAAGTCCGAATAAAAAATCCAATAATTATCAATCTTCGGGTCGATCTATTGCTGGTTTTATTGAAGCTTTCTTCCCTTTGAACACAAAGTACTTACTTCCCAGGAAATTCCATACCATCACTATTAATATGGCTACAAGCAAAACAAAGCGCTCTATGGCTAGAATGGATATCAGCCATGTGGCGATAGGCATACTATAGAACTTCCAAATATTTTGATAGTTTATCATGAAATATATGATCCCGGTCCTTATCACCCAAGCGCTTACAGATACTGCAAAGAACATGAGGTACTGCTGGGTGACTTTCCTCTTTCTTTTTTCCTTATCCTGAAATGTCCATATCTTGTTAAATATGAAATTGAATGTTACAGCTGCGGAAAAGGATATTGTCTGAGCATACATAGTTCCGGCACTTTGACCATATTGTAGAAAATAACTCCAATATAGTAGTGAGAAAACTCCCAAATCGACAAATACTCCCAGACCACCAACAATACAGAACTTTAGAAATTGATAAAAAGGGCTTTTTTTGTAGAAATAAAGCCTCAAGGCATGTGATAGATAATTCTTTATAACCTTGGCACCGAGTTTACTTTCTCCATAAGCCCTGTTTTTAAATACAAATGGTACTTCAATGAGGTTATCATAGTTACCTTTTACCATGATCTCAAGCCCTATTTTGTATCCCTTGGGTTTTAGCTCCACCCCCTCTATTACATCCTTTCTGAGCATGAAAAAACCTGACATCGGATCCTTAACTTTTGTGACAGGCCTTGCTATGAGAGAGGCAACTTTTGACACAAACTTTCTTTTCATGGTCCAATTTTCAATCCCCCCACCTTTGACATGTCTGCTACCCACAACTAGCTCGGCCTCTCCTTTTTCTATATGCGCTAACATCTTTGGTATAACCTCAGGAGGATGGCTGAGATCTGCATCCATTACGCAGAGAATATCGCCTTTGGCATTTTCCATGCCCCTGATGGCGGCAGAGGACAAACCCCGTTCATCCTTTCTTACGATCACTTGAAGTGTGTATTTACTCTTCAGGTTCATTGCGATCTCTGCGGTACCATCTGGAGAATCGTCATCTACTATGACTACCTCCCCTTCTATCTCGTTCTCACTCAACACCTTGAATATCCTTTCTAAAAGTTTAGCGATATTTTCCTTTTCATTGTATGTCGGGACTATGATGGAAAGCATTTATACACTCTCGTAATACCTTCAACCTCAAGACCGTGTAAGATACTTTAGTAAATAAATTTTACCTTTTCATTTAAAAATCAAGATGTGATATTATATATTTACT
>CP070672.1:1649607-1673292 GCA_020351895.1 Thermoplasmata archaeon | reverse complement strand
TAAAGTCAGGTTACTTTAACTTCGGTGACACAAGAAGATTTGATTTTTTAATGGAGCCTATAAACTGCACCTTAAAGGGTTATATCAAAAATCCCGATGGCCCTCTTGGATCTGCATATATCCAAGTGTACAGGCTGGGTGAAACTAGGCCCACACAGTATTGGCCCGAGGTCAATTGGACTGATGGTTATTTTGAACTCAACCTGTCAAGAGGAGTCTGGCAGGTGGAGGTCCAGGATATGATACATTACACGCAGACATTATCGGTTTTGATGGTAAATGGTAAAACAACATGGCAGAATTTCACTTTAGTGAAATTACCCACAGAAAGTGCTACGATTCAAGGCTATGTGAGATATTATCATAATGGCTCTGGTGTACCTTGGGCCAACATAAATGCCCGGAACCAAAACATGACATGGAATAGGTATAACTCATCGGATAATACGGGATGGTACACAATGACTGTGTTAACTGGTGAAATAACATTGGATGCGTGGTCGGATCCATACGGTAGCAAGCCAACAACCATCACAGCCCAGGATGGTGGGAATTATTTCCTCGATATTACGGTTATCGACTGGTGGTCATATGGCTACTTGGAAGGATACGTACGGGTTGGCGGTTTCGGAGAGACCGATGTGGGTATCACCGTATCATACGGAAATTGGCGATACGACGATAGAACAGATTCATTTGGTTACTACAACATATCTGTGCCTGGTGGACCAATGGAAATCCAGGCCTATAAGGATGGATTCAAGCATGTAATGACCCAGGTTAACACCTCGGCATTTAACACTACTGTACAGGATATCGACCTGGAACCATTGGACTGGGCCTGCGAGCTTAGAGGTTACATAAATAATACAAACGGTGAACCCGTTGAAGGCGCCTATGCCAGCTTTGACTATGATGGTTATGGATGGCAAAGTGCAACTGGGGTTACTGATTACACTGGATTATTTCAGAGGATGGCCCCTTCAGGTGATTCAAGTTACTTTATTTTCGCAGAGGATCATGAATACAAGACAGGAAATGTGGACCTTCCCTCTGATCAAATTTTCTGGTTCAATGAGACCCTTGAACATGTAAAAAATAATGCCAAGATAGTTGCTACATTCACCAACATCTACACAGGGAAACCCATAAAACACGCAGAGATCACTTTCAGCGAGCAGGATCTAAGGTGGTTTTCAAGTTCGGAAACCAATGGAAATGGTGTGGTTAGAGCCGATGTTCCTTCAGGTTTTGTAGGAATCGGAATCGACGCATGGGAAAATGGCTATATGGATCCCGGGATGTTCCGAGACCCATCAACAATGCAGTTCTTACTGAGACCCTCAGAGACTAAATGGCTGAATATCGGCTTATTTCCAAGGGAGAAGCGTTCTTTGTTTTATGGATATGTCAATGACACAAGTATCAATCCAATCCAAGATGCTACTGTATATGTACAATATGGTGACACAATCATCACAAATACAACTGATAGCTCTGGTTATTATGAGATACGGATACCAGGAGACCAATGGATTCAATCATGGGTTAGGGCGCCGAGATACAAAATTGCTAAATATAGTACTTGGATTTGGGATTGGGACTATAGAAATTACAATTGGATTCTCGAGGATTCACCTGCCTGGATCGAAGGCCCCATCACTGATTCTGCGGTAGATTTAGATGGGGATCTTCAATACGATGTCCTCTACGTGAATGTAACAGTGTATGTTGATCAACTAGGGGATTACTGGCTTGATGGGGATATTGCTGAGAGCAGCAACTCAAACCAGAGAATTTCAGGAACTGGTGCCGATTTTGGAGATACCCTTGGATCCCAGGTTGTGACCCTTACCTTTATGGGAGAGCAGATACGCAATTCAGGGATGAATGGGTACTATGTTAACCTTGAGATATATGATAATCTTACTTGGGAATTATTGGATGAGGCTGATTATTACACAAAGCCGTACTCTTATGATGAATTTGAAAAACCGAACGCTAGAATAGAAAAACCTGTTGATTTCTGGCTTGTGGATTCCGATCTGGATGGCCTCTTCAACTACCTGGTACTCAATGTTACATTGAATATCAGTGAGGCCGGGGATTATACTCTCTTGGCTCCGATTAGGGATATTTGGGGAAACGAATTCGAAATGGGTTTTGAAACGTTTTCTTTGGAGATTGGACTCAATGAGGTTCAGATTTCAATAGATGGAACATCCATATACAACAATGGAGAGACAATAGGTTCCTGCTATTTGGTACTCTTTGAAGGTTTTCCAATGGGAGGAAGCGACTTCATCCATACACTGTTCTTTTACACACCCTTTGAGCATGATATATTCCAATTCTACAACATAGATTCATTTATTTCCGGTTATGTAACAGATATGGGTAATCTACCAATTGAGGGCATCACGGTCTGGGCCTACAACATCACCCAAAGATATCTGAATGAAACCCAAACCGATGCCTCGGGGTACTACGAGCTTGGGGGATGGAGTGGTGATTGGATACTGGTTATAAATGATTACGAGGATGACGATAACATATATCAGGGAGATCTAACAGAGGTAACCCTGTCTACAGGCATGACATCCCATGACTTTTTGAATCTTCCATATACAATGCTTGATGAAACCGAAATGCAGCTGATTTTCTCGGATTGGAACAATACCTACTTGGATTGGTTGCTCTATGTTATGGGGGATAACAAAACCATCAGATTCGAGATGGATGTTCTTCAATTCGGTAATGGGGATGGATTCGTATCCGAAGAGGAGGTGGAGATAGTAATGGGAATGCTAAGCCAGTTGAGCCTTCCCGATTACAGTGATGATTCATTCCTTGTGGATGGAATATATTATGATCTCAATCCTTCCTCATTAACCAGGGATGCTGGACTTGCAGGTCCAATTACGTCCACAGATCCCATATATATACATATGACTGGGGAATACATGGCGAACAGTACGATTCCAGATCCGAGCCCCCATGACCTAACCTTAAACTGTACATATGACGATACCGATTCCGGGAGTTTTATCGGGAATAATGTAACCCATATCATATATGTTGTCCCACCCTCTGGATGGGGAAGGACTGGAAATGGGATACCTCTTAATGTATCAATTACAGGTTCTGACTACATCACAGCCGATCCGCTTGGAGATCCCAATCCAGGGGATTCAGATATCGGAGAATGGGTGAATATAACAATATCTCTCGGTGTTACCCCATCCACAGGTACAATAAAAGGTAATGTTACATTACATGGAGGAAGTGGCCATAGTGGTGTTGAGGTGACAGTTTATGATAATGTCACCAGCCAGGAAGTTGGAAAAGGTCACACGAATCCAGATGGTAATTACGAGATCGCTGGTCTTCCCCCGGGAGATTATAACGTAGTGGCGCATAAAGCAGGTTATGTGGATAACTGGTCCTATAACATGTCATTATCCACCGGGATGACCTTATGGCTTGATTTCACCCTCTATTCATATCCTCCCACCATAATACATACACCAGTAACAGGTAATCTAATGGGAGACGCAATAGAAATCCTAGCAGATGTGACTGATGATGGTCAAGTGGATGAGGTTATATTATATTACAAGGATGTGAATTCTGACACCTATTCCTCAACCACCCTGACAAAGATCCCCTCCACATCCACATTTATGGGGGCCATTCCCGCGCAAATTGAGGTGGGTTATGTATATTATTATATATGGGCCAATGACACAAAGGGAAATTTCGTTACACATCCAGAGATTGGAAATCATTCGGTGTACATTTACGAACTGAATCCGCCCGATATTACAAATGGAAGTGCCGTACCCAATATCGCGGAATATCCAGAATTTGTTAATGTCAGTGCAGAAATTAAAGATGATGAAACCAATGTTGAAATAGTGAAAATATTTGTGGAATATCCAGATATGTCCACAACGAATCTCACAATGGATTACGCTCCTTTAACAGGTAGATATTACCGTAATGTTTCATATTCGATGCTTGGAACATATAATTACACGATATGGGCCAACGATTCATTGGACAACTGGAACTCGTTCTCCGGCAGTTTCCAGGTTCTAGATACGACTCCCCCCTTAAGCAATGTGGAGATGATAGTACCATATTGGTATACTTCCTCCCCGATTTTGATCAATGCATTGGCAAGTGACTCAGGAATTGGCATTATGAATGTGGAGCTTTGGTACAGGTTCTCCAATGATAACTCAAGCTGGGGCATGTGGACATCATACGGTTCCGACCCTACAACACCGTATCAGTGGAGCTTTAACTTCCCTTCAGGTGATGGTTACTACGAGTTCTTCTCCATAGCCTATGATGGTGGTGGAAATCCCGAAACCATGAAGGCCTCTGCTGAAGCGATTTGTGGATACGATACAATACCGCCAACCTCCAATATCAATTTAATAGATACGTATTGGCGCACCTCACCACTCATATCCATAGAAGCTACTTCATCTGACACAACCAGTGGATTGATGGGTGTGGAGCTTTGGTATAGGTATTCTGTAGACAATTCATCGTGGGGCTCGTGGATATCATTCGGAACCGATAATACAGCACCCTACCAGTGGCCCTTTAACTTTTCTTCAGGTGAAGGATTTTATGAATTCTTTTCAATTGCTGAAGATATAGCAGGGAACTCTGAAACAATGAAAGTGGCTGCTGAAACCTTGTGTGGGTACGATTATACAGAACCGACTTCAAATGTGGTTTTGATTGATCCCTATTGGTACAAAACATCCCCTATAACCATAGATGCCACCTCTTCAGATGTCACAAGTGGAGTGGAAAATGTAGAGTTATGGTATAGGTATTCCATCGACAACTCAACTTGGGGTCTGTGGACTTTATATGGCTCTGATACTTCACCACTTTATCAATGGAGCTTCGATTTTCCAAATGGTGAGGGTTACTACGAATTCTATTCATTGGCAGATGATAATGCACAAAATTCAGAGACTGTAAAAATCCTTGCAGAGTCCCTTTGTGGATACGATTTCACGGCACCTACATCCAATGTGAATATAATAATACCATACTGGGTAACTAACTTACCAATTACCATCAGCGCTACAGCTTCTGATAACCTCATAGGTATTGAATCTGTGGAGCTCTTGTACCGCTTCTCGGTGGATAATTCAACATGGGATCCGTGGACATTATTTTGGAGTGATACCACGGCACCTTACTCGTGGGATTTCAACCTCCCAGACGGTGAAGGCTTTTACGAATTCTACAGTATGGCATTGGATCTGTTAAGCAATGAGGAAACTGCACCCTCATCTGCTGATGCAATCTGTGCTTATGATTTATCCCCCACATTGATTACCAGCTTTTCATCAATACCAGATCCTTGTGAATTAGGACAAGCAATCAATATTTCAGCTACCATTACAGATATTTCAGGTATCGGAGGAGTATGGGTAGAGCTGAATGTCGGAGGAACACTGGTAGGTAATTACACCATGAGCAATGACGGCCAAGTTTATTGGTATCTCTATACCCCAGACGGCCTTGGTACTGTTGATGTGGTCATATGGACTGTTGACAATAATGACAATTGGATCTCGGCAAGCGACTCCGTTTCAGTTCAGGACACTACAAAGCCAGCCATATTGGATTTTGATATTTCACCTACTAATCCACAGGTCGGAGGAACAATCAGGGTAAGCGTGAATGTTAGCGACGTGTTAGGTATCTTATTGTGCAAAATCGACATCACCGATCCTGAAGGAAATTGGCTATTAAACGAGTCAATGACAAATGAGCCTGGAACAGACATTTTCTATTATGAGACAGATTATGATATACTGGGTGACTACCAAATTGTGATTTGGGCCGAGGATGCAAATGGAGTGGAAACTACTTACTTGGACACCATCACAGTTACGGATTCCTCTCCACCCACGGCAGATGCCGGACCAAATCAACAGGTGACTGTGGGCACACAGGTTACTCTTGACGGGGGTCTCAGCTCAGACAATCATGGTATAGCCAATTACACCTGGTCCTTCAATGAAAACGGTTTAAAGCGTGTCTATGGAGAGGTGGCGTATTACACATTCAACACAGTTGATGACTATGAGATAACGTTGACTGTTCGTGATTTTGAGGGAAACATAGATACCATAAAGACTTGGGTGAACGTCTCCGCCGTCTCTGGCATAGGCATAGTCACAGGCACGGTATTAGATGAGGATGGTAATCCAGTACAAGGAGCAACAGTTTACGTGGAAGGAGATCCCAGTGTAGAAAATACCACTGATTCACTTGGAAGATATGTTCTTGAGGATGTGCCTACTGGAAACCAGAGAATAATCATTGTTAAAGACGGATACCAAAGAAACTACGAGGATGTGAATGTTCAGCAGGGTCAGACCACAACCACAGATGATATTGTACTTGGAAAATCTGTTTCAGAGGAGGAGACACCCTTGGGTCTATTCGCGGCTCTCGCTGCTGTCATCGCCATTATAGTGATACTCGTCTTTTTCTTGCTAACAAAAGGAATGAAAAAATCCGAAGCAGATAAGACCTTAATCGATGAGGTATTCTTCATGTACAACGATGGGAGACTCATTAAGCACTTCACAAGGAGACTCAAACCAGATATGGATGAAGACATTTTAAGCAGCATGCTTGTTGCGGTCCAGGACTTCATAAAAGACTCGTTCAGGGACACGGAAGGTATATTGGACGAGATTAAGTTCGGAAGGTTCCAAGTCCTGCTGGGCAGAGGGAAACATATTATTTTAGCAACCATCGTTTTAGGTGATGAGGTTGAGCCATTCAGACCTCAGGTCCAAAAGTGTGTGGCTGATATTGAAGAAAAGTATGGCGATGTTCTTGAGGATTGGGATGGAGAGCTGTCAAAGGTTGCAGGGGCTTCGAAATACGTCATGGACCTAATCGATGGCGAATATGCTTGAATTCGATTGAAGTGTATTTACCACATATTCATATCTCTTTTCCTTTTTCTTGTGAAATCCATGTTAATTTCATCCTCCCTATTAATGTAAATCATCACCTCCTGAAACATTCTAGCAAATATGATTTCATGTGGAGGGATATCATCATACATGATCCCATATATATTTTCCTTTACATGGAAAAACTCATAACAGATTTTAAATATTCAGTAGAAATAACCGATATGGACTAATTAAAAGGGAGGTATGTTTATGGTGAAAAAACCAGTGCTCGTTACAGGAGCATCCCGTGGAATTGGTAGAGCCACTGCAATAAAACTTGGAGATGAAGGATATGCAGTGGGAGTGAATTATAGAGATAAGATGGTGAAAGCAATGGATGTTGTAGATCACATCCTAAGATCGGGAGGAGAAGCCATTCCCCTGAAAGCAGACGTTGGGGATGAGGAGCAAGTAGAGAAAATGATTGGAGATTTTGTGGCCAAATATGGTGAAATCCTCGGCCTGGTCAACAATGCAGGAATATATCAAAGAAAGAAATTCCATGAGCTCACATTACAATATTGGGAGGATACAATCAGAACGAATCTCACAGGTACCTTCCTATGCACTAAGGCTGCCTTACCCTACATTCCAGAGGGGGGGAGAATTGTAAATATCGCATCGGTTCTCGCACACATGGGCTCAAGTCAGGGTGCCCATTATGCAGCCTCTAAGGCTGGGATCATTGGGTTTTCAAAATCACTGGCAAGGGAGCTTGGACCAAGGAGAATTACAGTCAATGTTGTTGCTCCTGGGGCCACAGAAACTGATATCATTGCAGATGATACACCAGAGAAGAGAAAGGAAAGGGGGAAAATCGCCTTACTAGGTAGGGTTGGACAGCCAGAAGAGATCGCAGATGCTATTGTTTTCTTACTGTCCGATAAGTCACAATATATCACAGGAGAAACAGTCAATGTCAATGGTGGCATGTGGATGGTTTGAAGAAAACTGAGAGGCCACTTTTATCTATTTTTATCTCTACTTGGTTTCACCTTTTTCATTCCTTTTTATAATGTCCCCCTCAACCTCTAAATCTTTTTCTTCATATCCCTTAGATTCTTGTATAATTCCCTCCTCAGGAAGAGCATATGGCTCTCGCGGTTTCTCTCCCTTACCCCGTAATAGAGTCAAAGCTAAATTGACGACTAAAAGCACCAATAAAATGATCAATAAAACCTCTATAAAGCCAATTCTTCCCTCCTCATCCTCATCCTTACCTTCAGATATATCATCTATGGATTCCTGCAAATCATCCTCCATGGTTTGGAGTGATTGAGCCAAATCTTGAAGGTCACTTTTGAGAGTATCATAGTTCTGGGTGGAATTCGTTTCCAATTCCTCAATTTTGTCAACCACATTAAAAATTTCCTCAACAACCGATTCATTGATGGTTAGGAGGGCTTCGGCTAGATTCATCAAATCTGTTCTTAGGGAGTCGAGCTCTGAATTCACATTCATCAAATCTGTTTTTAAGGAGGCGAGTTCTGAGTTCACATCCTCCATATCCATTTGAAGATATGAAATGTTATATTGTATTTCGTATATAGTGTTGGTGAGTTTTTCTATAAGGTCTCCCATATCATTTACAACATTGTATGGATAAGGATCTGAGATGTCGGGAATCCCATCGTTGTCATCGTCGTTGTCAGAATTATCACCTATGCCATCACCATCAAAATCTGCATGTTCACCTGGAACTAGGGCAAATGCATCGTTTATATCGGGCACTCCGTCATTGTCATCATCGTTGTCGGCATTATTACCTATCCCATCGGAGTCTGTATCCAAATACTCATTCGGATTCTCTTGGAATGCATCGTTCCAAGCAAAAACGCCGTCCCCATCCCAATCCAAATGAGTCATGTAGATGTCCCAGTTTGTCCCGCTTCTGTAATCCTGCCATGCCACCCAATTTTCGTATATCACAGGATACATCTGATCCCTCGTGTTGGTTGTGATTTGGATTTCCCTGTTACTGTTAAGATCGTACAGATAGATATCAAAATTGCCGTTTCTCCAGTCATACCATACTATCTTATCATCGTATATTACAGGATAATTCTGGAAAGACCCATTTGTGGTAATCTGGGTTTCTAAATCGGTACTCAGATCGTACATATACACATCTGAATTAGAATTCCTATAATCATGCCATACGATCCTGTCCCCATGTATCTCGGGATAATGTTGACCTGATAAATTGAATGTTAATCGCGTTTCAGTTCCTGTTCCCAATTCGTACATATAGATTTCATTGTCACCGTTTCTGTCATCCTGGTAAACGATAATATCCTCGTAAATAGCTGGATATAGCTGATCATTAGAATCTGTGGTGACCTGAATTTCTGTTCCGTTGTTAATATAATACAGATATATGTCATAATCACCACCCCTTTGATCATGCCATACAATTATATCATCATATATTACCGGGTATCTTTGGCTTGCACCGTTTGTGGTGACTCTCACAGTGGATTTTGCATCTATATCGTACATGTAAATATCCCAGTGGCCGTTCCTGTAGTCCTGCCATACCACCCTTTTGTCATAAACCGAAGGGTACTGCTGATTTGCAGTATCCCAGGTTAGCCGTGTTTCGGTTGATGTGATCATGTCGTACATATAGATGTCATAGTTTCCGTAACTATAATCCTGCCACGCCACTATGTTCCCGAAAATTGCCGGATTTGACTGGCTTTTGGAATTCAAACTGATCTGAAGCCCAAGGCCCATTATCGTGGGATCATCGAAATTGAATGGAAAATCATCATTTTCATCTGGTCTTCCATCCTCATCTGCATCAGGATCCAGGTTATCCCCTATTCCATCCCCATCCGTATCCTTGTACTCATAGGGATTATCCGGAAAAGCATCCTGGGAATCGAATACACCATCATCATCCCTATCAAGGGAAATCATGTAAATGTCCAAAAGCCCGGATCTTGCATCCTCCCAAACTATGGTATCCCGGAAAATATCAGGGGCTCCCTGGTGTAAAGCATTGGAAGTTACCCTGGATTCTGTCCTCATTGGGATATTGTACATATAGATGTCGTAGCCAGATGAGACGAAGTTTCTGTAGTCCCTCCATACTATCACATCACCATAAATCGAGGGTATTGTCTGGTCCGAGGAATCGGTTGTTATCTGGGTCTCCACACCTGTTTGAATGTTGTACATGTATATGTCCCAGTTGCTATTCCTGTAGTCCTGCCAAACAATGATATTCCCGTAAACAACTGGGAAATCCTGATTTTCATTGTCAAAGGTAATAGGGGTTTCGGTCCATGTGTCCAAATCCAGCATGTAGATATCACCGTCCGCACCTGGACCCCGATAATCCACCCACACAATTATATCCTCGTATATGGCAGGATAGGCCTGGGTATTAGTGGCGGTGCATATGGGAAATTCCAAATCTTGGGCAATATCGTACATGTAGATATCCAATCCGGTCGTCCCCGAGTCTCTCCAGTCATACCAGACAATCCTATCTCCCCATATCGAAGGGTGCTCCTGCGGTGAGGGGTCGGAGCAAACAATGGATTCTATTCCAGTTGAAATATCATACATGAATATGTCCCCTGAATCCCAAACTACAATATCACCATATATGTCTGGATTGAGTTCGTCTCCACTTATCGAGCTTATACGGGTTTCGATTCCAGAACCAATATCGTACATGAAGATGTCCCAGAACGTACTTCTGTCATCCTCGAATACGATTATGTCCCCATATATCGCCGGAGTCTCCTGGTAATTGGGATCCGTGGTGACCCGGGTCTCAGGACCGAAGGCCTCGACAGGTTCCACAACAATCAACATTCCCACAAAAGCAACGCCCAACAATATCCATACAAAAAAACCGGATATTATTCTAATTTTCATTCCATTTTTTAACATTGTTCCTCACCTCGACAAAATCTTGAAAACCAAATCGATATATGTGCTTATATATGTATCGTGAATATTTGGAATATATTTAATTCAAGAGTTGGAATTCCTTATAGAATTTTTTTTAATGCTTGAAATAAATGAGCTAGCGAACCATAAAACCTTATTTACGGAAAAACCCATTACATATGCCATGGGGAGGAGAATATGGCACTGCCTTTGGACATCCTTCAAAAAAGATTAAAAAACGAGATAGCCCTTTGCAGGGAACAACTACCTCATAAGATTGAGGTTATTGATCCTGAATTTAGAGAATTTCCCACCACGATATTCGTCACATTCAAGAATATTCCAGGGCCAGTTCGGAGTGGGGAGAAAATCACCCATCTATATACCCATAAGATGAGAATAGACATTTATAAGGACTATCCTTACCAAAAACCGACAGCACGATGGGAAACCGAGATTTTCCATCCCAACATCGTACCACCAGAAAAGGGTGGATGGGTATGCATAAAACTTTTGGATGATTGGAGTTTTTCATCGAATCTTCTGACATTTCTAAACGGTATCGAATCATTGCTTGTCAATCCCAATCCTAAAAGCCCATATCAGGATGAAACAACACTAAAGGCCGCACAATATTTCTTGAAGAATCCGTATAAACCTCCCATGATAGTGAAGGGGAAAAGTAAAAAGGAGAGGGGTAAATAGATCATCTCATAGGACTGATAGAGGGAATTAACAAATTATTTTAACTGGATAAGTGATACGCAAAATAAAGGGGGAGAAAAATGACGATACGAACAACCATAAAAGATGCTGAGACAGGAAACAGTGTTGATATGGATTTGGAATCCGACAACACAGTGGAGGAGATAATCGAGAGCGCGGCCAGTTTCTGGTCAAAAGACCCTGGTGCCTATGTGCTGAAATGGGGTAGGAAACTTCTTAGGGGGGGGATCATGGTGAGTGATGCTGGTGTCAGGGATGGTGACACCTTGGAACTTATCCCAGATCCCGAGGGTGGTGCTTGAATTCGATTATCGTTCATGAATATATTATAGGGTCATTGAATGTTTACCTTAATTTTCAGATTGCGAGGGTGTTTATGACAAAGGTTCCTAAGATCGTTGGGGAACAAAAAAAGGAATTACATACGTTACCTCCTCCTCCACGAAATAGGATCGTTCAACCCCAGAGGATATCAGAAAGTATTTACGATATATACATCTTAAAAACATCCATGGATAAGCTGGTAGAGCACTGCAAAACCTATGCTGATAAAAGGTTAGAGGTCATGGGTTTTCTTATAGGAGATGTGTACAAATGGAATGACTCTACCTTCACTCTGGTAAAGGATGTGGTTTCTACTGATCTGGATGCTACAGAAATATCGGTAAGGTTCGCAAGGGATGGCTTCGAGGGACTCTTTTCGAAATTGGAGGATCTGCCATATGATTATGTCATCGTGGGCTGGTACCATTCCCATCCCGGACTCGGTTGCTTCCTTTCTAGCAAAGACATTGAAACTCAAGGGCGCATGTTCAGAAAATCTTTTCACACAGCATTGGTGGTGGATCCTATAAGGGAGGAGATTGTGGCCTATAAAATGGAGGATGAGGAATATGTAAAGAGGGAGTTTGCAGTCTATGACATAGGAAGGGACAGGTTTTGAGAAAATGGGAAATATTGACTCCTTTGATGGATTTCTGCGCATTTACGAAAAATATTTTAGTTACTAATCACATTTATATATTCACGAATTAGGAGTGGAATTACCTCGCGAGGGTGATGATCAAATGAAAAAGCTGATGACATTATTAATGGCTCTAGGTTTATTACTCATAACCATCATTGGTACTCCTGTTGCCGCAAAGGATTTGGAATCCGTTGACTTTAAGGCATTAGAAAACCCATTTTTCCATGATACGGTGATGCAACAGGAAAATGAAACTGAGCCACAGATTATCCATTTATATTTAAAAGGTGGAGAAGAAGGAGAGCTCAGGGTGGAGATGCCAGAAGGAAATGCATCAACAGACGTGGATTGCAATGGCCATTATACTGCAAGATGGCTTGGATATTATATAGGAACCTGGATAAGTCCTCCACTGGCTGCTCCCATCACGGTTGGTACTGAATTTTCTTGTGGATTATGGGTATATAGCAATGAAGGAGCAAAAAATGTCCATTTCAGCGTTCATATTCAGGTAAATGGGAATGATGAATACGATTTTTGGACTGAAAGCACAAGTGTATCAAGTACACCAACAGAGATAACAGGAGAGGGAAGCAATAGTAATTCAATTCAACTTCAGGCAGGTGATACTGTGGGAGTTAGATTGGCATATTTTTCGGATCCTAAGTATTATTTAGGACCTGGTGCCGATTCCAAGTTAATAGTGGGAAGTGCCCAGTATGACACCCATGTCAAAATCTCCGCAAATCCCATGACCGTGAGTGTCAATGAGCCCTTGGTAGATGAGGGATTCATAACATTTTCGGCAACATACATCGATGCATTTTCGTCCACAAAATTAAATGCCCTTTTAAGGGTTGACGGAGGTGTTGATGTTGAAACCATTTCCCATCCAACTTTCAGTGTAGGTGGTAACGGCTCCACAGTAACTTGGATCTGGGACTACAAATCAGATGGAGGGAGAGACGGGGAATACACTGTAACGATATCCCTCTCTTATTGCGAAGAAAACGATTTTAGAGCCATGGGAACGTATATGATAGATCTTCCAGGTGGTGATGAGGGTGGTGGCATCATAGGTGGAATTGTGGGATTGCTGCCAATTATTATTGTTGTAATAGCCGCGGTAGTTGCTGCAGTCATCCTGATGAGATTGCTAAAGAGCCGTAAAGAAGCAGGAAGAGAAAGCCCCACTTAGATTCATGGTTGTACTCACTTCCTTTTTTATTTCAATCCACCCAAAAAGTATTTATATATTGCATTATAATAGGTTTTTCTGGATTTCATTCCAGAAAATGCAAGAAAATCATAAGAAAACTTTATATTTGAATGATAGTATATAGATTATTTACTGGTGATATTATGAAATTAAAGATTGGCCTGTTGATCATTCTAATCGTATTCACGACAGCGATCTCAGGGTGTCTTGGGGGAGAGGGTGAAGGAAGTAAAGAAACAGAAATAACTTATGCTGTCATGGCAGGCGGACGTGATGGTCCTTACGAGGGCTATACTGGAGAAAACGATGAGTCCACGGTTGATATCACTTTCAACCATACATATATAGTTCAAGCCTCCTTTAGATTAACCTGGACCGACACAAACAACAATGGTGATCCAGAATCTGCCCAGGACGATACGTTCACCATTGAGGTGACCCCTCCCAATGGAAGTGGAGAGCCAGCGAAAAACTCCGGGGCTGGTAACTCTTTGACTCTTGATATTGACTCTCCTCAAAACCACGAGGAACCAATGGACAATGGCGCTGGCTGGCATGTTAAGATCACATGCGATCCAGGTCAGGGAAGCAGTGGAGGGCCTGGTCTTGGTATTTGGATAATTTGGACGGACTCGGGTAACGACTGGATCCTTAATGTTGAGTACAAATATCTCCAAGCTGTGGAGGAGACTACCTAGTTGGAACTCGATCTAATATTTTTTTTAAAATAATTAAAAATAAAACAAAAAAAACAGAAGAAGAGAAGTTTATCTTCTCCTCTTCATTATTTTCATCCACCCACCACTCTCGTAGACCGCCAATCTCCTCCTCTTTAAAGTCTTTTCAAACTCTTCCCATTCGATGGTCTCCAAGCGCGGGTTTCTCCCCTTTGTGAATTGTACGCCGTTCGTACCCTTCACCCTGCCTGGTTTCAGGCCTTTTCTTTTGGCGATGGTTTTCGCCCTATCCAAAGTTATTTCTTCCATTACCATGGTATTTCCTCCATGACTTTATAGGCCAAATTGGGTATACTAACGTCTTAACACTGGGTGCGGTTCAAACATATTTCGCGTAGGCACCAATAGTCAAGATACCGCAGTAGCCAGATGACCCAGACACCCGAATAGACTTTGAACATATATAATTCTTTCCATGTATGGCTATCTATTAGTTCATGTGAATCATCATGTGATTTTCATTAATTTGATTGTCATCTTACTCATGCAAATTAATAAAAATATAGTTATTTCAGGTTTCTGCTCCTCAAATCCCGATTAATGGCTGGATTAAGTAGGAAATAAGAAGTGAAATGAGTAGATCGGAAGAAGGAGCAAGTTGACATTCACGATACTGACCTACAAAATCTATTTATACTCCTATCTAATTGCCTTTTTACATAATCTAGGTGAGATTATGAAAAAAGGGATAGTCGTCGTAGGAATTATACTGTTGGTGATTGGACTTTTGATGATGCTGTTCATGTGGCCCTTGATAGGAACCACAACCTGGGATGATCTACCAGATGAACCAGAGGATGGCACCACCTACAAGATCATAGGTGAAATCACCGACGAGGCCAGCCTGTTTGGTATGACCGTGTATGAAATAGATGATGGCGACGGCGGATGGGTAACGGATAGTGATGAGTTCAATAAAGGAGATACCGTTATAGTGGAGTTTACCTACGATGAGGACAAATTAGCAGACATCGGCGATGTTGAAGATCCAATGGCCATATATGATGCTATGGATGCAAAGATATACAAGGTCCCCACACCTTTGGGTATATTGGGCCTGATATTGCTAATCGTCGGCGTAATTCTCCTGATCGTCGGGGCCGTGACAGGCAGGGCAGCACCCATGGAAGCCCAACCACCGATGGAACAGCCGCCTATGCAGCAACCCTACCAGCAACCACCACCTCAACAGCCACCATACCAACAACCACCCTACCAACAACCCCCGCCAGGACAGCCACCACCCCCGCCGCCATATTGATAAAGACCAAAATCCCTTTCTTTTATTTTTTATTATTGTTCGAATATTTAAAGCAGAAATAAACTAGAGTCCCGTTTCCCAGAATACCAGTAAAAAATGATTTAAACTCTCTCTAAAGATAATCCTTGCATATCCCTTCCCTATGTAGGAATTTATCCAGACTTTCTGAAAGATTTCTTTCAAGGTCCTCTTGCTTCGTAGATATTAGACCCTTCAATTTTTCGGAGGCCGATGGAGAGTACCTGCCTATTCCCATGGCAAATATAGGGTGACTCTTTTGTTGAGGATAAATCTCGCTGAATGGAAGTGCGCTGCCTACCTCCATCAGAAGATCTATCTCCTCAAACGGATTATCCATTATCTTGGCACCAACACCTTTCGGTTGATATGGACTTTTAAACTCGGTCTTGAGTTGCCATAGGCTCTTTTGGTTTAATATATAAGTATCGTAATGTCCTGCGCGATCTCTTCCGCGCAACATTTTCCAGCCCAATGGATTTTGATCAAAACTAATCTTGATCTCGGCAATAATTTCTTCTGCGGTCTTTATCTGCATTCCACTACCTCGATTTTCATCCCGGGAACAGGAAGAGCATTTCATTTTAAATTGATATACCTTCGTTATTATTAATGAAATGCAACCTATTAATTCTTTTCTCAAATACATACTAAATCGATATAATGGAATCGTCATCATAAGAAATTTGGAAAATAAATATCAAATATACAGCATGGTTTAGGCACGTAAACTCCAAAACAAGGGAAAGTTTTAATATTCGTCAGGGAATTCAGGTATTTTGCCGTTTAAAACGCTGAAACCACAGGATAAGTGAATACTTCAAGAGTTTTACGGTCATGTAATATTCGATACAAACTCATAAAGGGGGAGAATGAGATGGACGAAGACACCGAAAATAAGGAGATTGAGAATCAGGATGAAATATCGAAGCTTGTAGGGGATAAGGAGACAATAAACACCATTTTCAACGAGCCTGTAAATCTGCTTAACGATTTGATGGACACATTCAGCAATAAGAGCTATGCAACCACCTTAAGAAATGGTAGAAGAGTCCTTGACATCTTGAATGAGCCAACACAACAGTACATAAAGGTGGGTATTGCATTCTCCATTTCCGCTGCAACTGAATGGGTCACCACACTTGGTGAGGTTGGTGTGGATATCAGCCGGGCCGAGGAGCTGATATCAGAAGCAAGAGAAAAGTTTTCACAAAGTGATTTTTCTTCCGCTGACGAGACAATTGGCAAGGTTCTGGACATGATCCCTGATCTTGAATCCGAGCAAAAAGAAGCGGCATTGGAGGGTATCTCGTCTACAGAGCGTTTGATCGAGGAGGTCAAGAACGTCGGAGCCGGGGTGGAGAATGCGGAAAGGGATCTTCAACAGGCCAAAAACTTCTTTGACGTTGGGAATTACCCCGAGGTTTCAAGGCTGACAAAGGAAGCGAAAGACTCGGCTGAGGAAGCAAGACAAAGACGCATTCAAACCGTATCAGACGCACTGCTTTTTACAAAGTCGGTTATAGATGAATCAAAAGATGTAGGAGTCAACATCAAAGAGTCTGAAGATATATACAATGAAGCGAAAGCTGCCTTCGCCGATGGAGAATTTCAGAAATGCTCTGAATTGGTAAAAGAGGCGGAAGAGAGGGCATTGCAACTTCAGGACGAACACATACAGAAGGTAATGGAATTAAAGGAGAGGAGGGCAAGCATGGCGGCAACAAGGGAAGAAGCAGCCAAACCCGAGGAAAAGACAGAAGAAAAAACAAAAGAGGAGAATTGTCCCTCCTGTGGAGCACCCATGAGATATGTCGAGAAGTACGATAGATGCTGGTGCAAGTCGTGTAGGAAGTACGCACCAAGGAAGTAGTGGCTTCTGCATGTACCGTTTTCTTATCGTCTTAATTTATTTCTTTTTATGATTTTCTTGGATAAGATCCACGTATAAACTACCTTATCTTCAACATAGCAGCGAGTTTCTCCTCCAAAACCTTAGCCGGTATGTCTGGAAGAGATATCAGTGTCGTTGTTCCGACAAGGCCTTTTGAGGATTTCTTGGCCTGGATGATACCCAAGTCATCCAACTCCTTTAAATATTTCCAGAACTGCGTATGACCGAGTTTCTTTTCCTCGAACTCCTCACATATTATTGAGTACATCTTCTCTGCATCGCCTGTTGTGGTGTATGCCTTTTTTTTGAGGCATCTGGATATTGCCATTAAAATGAGCTTTCTATTTTTATCCAAATCGTTGAGCTTGCTTTCGGTTATGGTTGAGTACGTTTGAGCCTTTGCGGCCCTGGCGTGTTCTGGTGTAACCAACTGCTCCTTGTTCTCGTCTGCCAGCATACCTGCTTTTTCCAAAAGCTCGATTGCAAACCTTGCATCACCCCACTCCGAGGCCATGTCCGAGATTAATTCCCCTACTCCTAGGTCCACTGAATCCGGATGAAAAGCCAATTCTATCCTCTGGTCCACAATTGCATGCAACTCGTCCTTGGAATATTTATCCAATTTAACGATGTTTCCCCTCTTAAATGTTGATATGGAAGGCAAATCCAGCATATCGTACACATTCTTCTGGGAGATGAGGATTAAGGACAATAATTTCTTTGCATCGATTCCTTCCTCATTGAACCTTGAGAAATGATAGATAATATCTGAGCTCTTGGATTTTTTCAGCAATACATCGACCTCGTCCAAAACGACGATGAGGTGTGCCTTCTCCTTCTCCAGCTCCTTTCTCAGGCTTTCCATCATCTCGTTTATGGAAAAACCCCTATCAGGAAAATAGGGTTGGAAGTGGGTAAGGACCCTTAGCATCACGGCATTCTCGGTGTTCCTCTGTCTGCAGTTGACCAAAACGAATTGAACGTTTTTCCTCGCTTTCCTTGCAAGGTCTTGAAAATCCATGCAAAATTTCTTTGAGATAACTGTCTTGCCTGAACCTGTTGGGCCAGTGATGAAAGCGTTTTGCGACACATTGGAATCCACGATGGGACCGAATATGGTGAATAGGCGCTGAAGCTGCGAGTCGCGATGGGGCAGGTCCTTTGGAACGTAATCGAAATCGAGAACCTTATAGTTCTTGAATACACTTTTTCCCCTTGGGTATGCGGCATATTTGTTCATTTCAGGGCTATATCGTTTTCCTATGGAAAAAGTTTTTTGTTTATTATTATTGGAAAATGGCCCTATTTCTACTCACCTATCCCAAGAGTTTTTCACAGGGGAAATGGACCTAGAGTGATGAAGGAGCAAAAAAAGATAACATCAGCTATTCTGAATAATTAAAAATAAAAAAGAATTGGGCAAGTTCTTGCCCAGATTCAATAATCAATACCCTGGTTGTTGTGGTGGTTGCTGTGGTGGATATCCTGGCTGCTGCGGTGGATAGTAAGGTGGTTGCTGAGGCGGATATCCTGGTTGTTGAGGTGGATATCCTGGTGGTGGAGCACCGGCCATGCCGATTGGTGGACGAACTAAAATCCATATAACAATGACACCAATAATACCAAATATACTAAAAAGTAGAGCAGCGACTATCAGAATCACCACCCATAAGGCGCCACTTTTTCCTCTTTTCTCTGCATCCTTGTATAACCAAACGGCAATTAATATTGCTATTATTAATATGATTACCATACATATCGCGAATATAGCCAGGCCGATACCAAAAAGGGCCCATTCTGCATCCTCCAACTCATCTTCCTGAGCGACTACATTCAATCCCACGCTTAAAATGGCCAATATGGACAGAACCATTGTAATGACCATTACCTTACCCAAACGTTTTGCATCCCTCATAAAAGCACCGAGTGGTGAATGTGTTTCTATCTAAAAAGGTTTTCTGCTTTTTTTTACTTAGAAATCATTGGAACGATAATGGAATCTGGATCTTCTCGCCTAATAGATATGGATTTATCAATACCATAGAGTAAAAAATAGAAAGAGGATGATTTTTAGTGATCAGAATTCATCCTTTGATATGGCAATCAGAACGAGGGCTATGAAGCTCATGATAGAAGCCTCGAAGAACACGAATCCCAGGCAGAAAAGGCCAAAGATGGATCCGATTAGGGCCATTGACCAATTCTTTCGGATCGCTGACATGATACCACCCAAAAGCGCCAGAATCCCGAATATCATCAATATTACCCCACATACTATGATAATTCCCGCCAATGGACCACCGCCTGGTAGTCCCCCAAAAGCCGCGGCAAATGTTCCCCCAAGAATGGCAAGAATTCCTCCCAGTGCTAGACCTTCAATTCCAGCCAATATGAGCAATATTCCTGCAACTAATGGTTTTGCGGTCTCTGGTTTGGCAGGTGGACCATATGGTCCCATTGGTGGCCCCGGGGGAGGACCGTAGGCGTATGGTTGGTATGGCGGAGGTTGATACTGTTGTTGTGGGGGAGGGTAGTATGGTTGTTGAGGTGGCGGCGGATAAGGCTGTTGCCCTTCGATATACCCAATATCTTGGTTTAAACCTCCTAGCACAAAATCACCTTTCCTGTGATTCTTATTATCAGATATAAATGTTTTCGAGTGTTTTTTAAAAATAAATAATGAGGAGCAGTGCTATATTTTAAATTGATATGATAAAAGAAAGAATTAGGCACCTGAACCTTAACAGCATGGAAATAGAATGGTTAATTGAATATCAGGGCCATCGGCTGAGAGCCAAAAACTCGCATTTTTGGGCTCTCAGCGTCATAAGGCGTTGGAGGTGGTTAAAAAAACACGAGTCTAAAATAAAAGTCTTGCTTTGTTATTATCAATTTTGATAATCAAACTTGATAAAATTATGGATGGATTTCTGACGAATATTCGAATATAAATTTAATGATAGAAATATCAGCTTTGATAATTATATGGCCTTCTATAGAAATTGTTCTAAGTGAATATGTAGACCACTGTGAGCGCTAGAGCAATAGATATCATGGCCATAATGATCATGATAATCAAGGCGAACCTCGGACCCCTCGTTTTTCTGGGATACTTTGAGTATTCGCCGCGTCTATGGTTTTGTAAAGCATTACTATGCATATCTTCCCCCTTATCCCAATTATCTTTATCATTTATAAACATGCTGTACTGTCTCTAATCAAAAAGACATAATGAGTTCGATTCTATTTGAACAGAAAATGTCCCTGCTTTTTGTAACAGAAAAACCTTTTTATTTAATAATAGCTATGCCTAAACCGGGGATATATTTGGTAGAAGAGACGACCCTTAAGGTGGCAGAAGCCCTGCAATCCGATGTGGGACATGGTAGGGCGAGAATAGATACTTCAACAAGAGTGGCATTGAATCTCGAGCCTGGTGATATAATCGAGATCAAAGGTAAGAAGACCACGGCAGCCAAGGTATTCAGAGTTAATCAAGATGATGAAGGCATCAGCATCATCAGGATAGACGGCTTGGTAAGAAAGAACGCAGGCGTGTCCATAGGCGACAAAGTCGTCATTACCAAGGCAGAAATGCAGCCTGCCCAAAGTGTAACCATATCTCCCTTGATTTCGGAAACACACAGGATTAGATTTGGACCTGGCATAGAGAATTTTGTTAAAAGAGGACTTCTAAAACGCCCCCTTACCAAGGGCGATACAATCATCGTACCAGGCATAGCTCTGATGGGTGGCTCTTTACCCTTCGTGGTGGCGGGCACCAAGCCTAAAGGAATCATCGAGATCACTGAAGATACAAATATGCTCGTAAAAGAGGAGGCTGTGAAAGAGGGGGAAATCGAGGTTTCCGCAGTAACCTACGAGGATATAGGCGGCCTAAAGGAGGAGCTACAGAGGGTGAGGGAGACCATAGAGCTTCCATTAAAACACCCTGAGCTTTTTGACAGGCTGGGAATCGATCCACCAAAAGGTGTTCTTCTTTATGGTCCCCCTGGAACCGGGAAAACCCTGATTGCCAAGGCCGTGGCAAACGAGGCTGGTGCGAACTTTTACTCCATTCAAGGACCTGAGATAATGTCTAAGTACTACGGTGAAAGTGAAGAAAGGCTGAGACAGAAGTTCGAGGAGGCCGAGAAGAATCCACCATCTGTAATTTTTATAGACGAACTAGACTCCATTGCACCTAAGAGAGAAGAGGTGACAGGTGAGGTGGAAAGAAGGGTCGTGGCTCAACTACTGACTTTAATGGATGGTTTGAAGGCCAGAGGAAATCTGATAGTAATTGGGGCAACCAATAGAGAGGATGCCGTTGATCCGGCATTGAGAAGACCGGGCAGATTTGACAGAGAAATCGAAATAGGTGTTCCTGACAGAAACGGGAGAAAGGAGATACTACAGATTCATACACGAGGTATGCCAGTAGGCGAGGATTTCGATTTGGGCTATCTCTCGAACATTTCTCATGGCTTCGTAGGAGCAGACCTGGCGGCCTTGGCAAGAGAGGCTGCCATGAAGAGTCTAAGGCGCTACCTCCCGGAAATTGACTTAGAGAAACCCATCCCAACAGAAGTTTTGGAAAAAATGGAAGTGACTGGTGATGATTTCAAAGGTGCCTTCAAGGAGATCGAGCCCTCGAGTTTAAGGGAGGTTCTCATAGAGATACCAAGGGTGACCTGGGATGAGGTTGGAGGCCTGGAGAATGTCAAGCGTAGCCTCAGGGAAATAGTGGAGCTTCCCCTGAAGAAGCCCGAGGCTTTCAAGCGTATGGGAATAAAGGTTCCGAGAGGTATAATGCTCTACGGTCCGCCTGGAACCGGAAAGACCTTGCTCGCAAAGGCTGTAGCAAACGAAAGCGAGGCGAATTATATATCAATAAAAGGACCTGAGATACTTTCCAAATGGGTGGGTGAATCTGAAAAGGCAGTAAGGGAGATCTTCAAAAAGGCAAAGCAGGCCTCACCTTCCATAGTCTTTCTTGACGAGATCGATGCCATAGCACCAAGAAGGGGAATGGGTGGTGATTCTCATGTTACTGAACGTCTTGTGAACCAACTTTTGACTTCAATAGACGGGCTGGAGAGCATGGAAGGTGTTGTGGTTTTGGCAGCAACCAATAGGCCCGATATCGTTGACACAGCATTGATGAGGGCTGGAAGATTCGATAGACTGATACTGATACCTGCTCCAGATAGAGAAGCAAGAATCCAGATACTAAAAATACACACCAAAGATATGCCACTGGACAGCTCGGTTGATTTGGAGGACATCGCCGATAAAACCGAAGGTTTTGTGGGTGCGGATCTCGAAAGCTTATGCCGTGAGGCGGGGATAGCAGCATTAAGAGAGGACATGGAAGCAAATAATGTTACCATGGCACACTTCGAAAAAGCACTCAGCAAAGCGAGACCCTCTGTTGATGAAGATACCATCAATTTCTATGAAATGATCGGCAAGGAGTTGGAGGGTGGAATCGGAAAAAGGGAAATCAAAAAAGCACCCGGAGAAACTGGATACGCATAGTAATCATTTTTTCACTCTTCTCCTATTTTATTGTCCCTATATTAAGTAACAAGCGAGAAGATAAATATCGACTTTTCCATATTAGATGATAGCCCTCAATTACCCCTAACCCTTCCTCGCAAAATCGCGGCTATCTGACCCATAGAATTTTCCTCCTATATTTTGGGGAGTTGAGGGCGGGTTTTTTAATCGGTATAAATTTTTTTATATTGACCCTAATGTGTTAGGTATTGAGTACCAATAGTTACGTTGACGTTGCGGTAATTTTAATATGAATGAAGAAGTTAAGGATAAATAGCACCCCCCGATCCTTACTAACCCTTCCTCGCACAATATTTCGCGGCTATCTGACCCGAAAGTGTTTTACTCCTCCCCTCCTGCGGTTGTCCCTTCAAAGCCTCAT
>CP070672.1:1641921-1649507 GCA_020351895.1 Thermoplasmata archaeon | reverse complement strand
GCCCAGAGTCACCACAGATCAACAGGAATAAGGGAGGGTGAGCGGAAGGCTTTTAACTTGTCAAAACATTGGCATTTATCGATGAACAAAAAGATAGTCGCAGTTTGGGCAAGTTTCATAGTGGTTTTAGGCTTTATTGTGGTCATTGATGTCACAATGGATATCTCATTCAATGTTGAAGGTACCACACTTTACGTCAATACGACTGGGAGTGGTGGAGCTTATACTAGTATACAGGATGCAATAAACGCAGCTAAACCGGGAGATACTGTTTTTGTTTACAATGGAACATATTATGAAAATGTGGATGTGAATAAGACAATAAATTTGACTGGAGAAAATAAAAGCTTCACCGTGATTGACGGTAGTTCCGGGCTTTTTCTGGATGTGGTCCAAGTTAGTGCAAGTTGGGTCAATATTACAGGTTTCACCATAACCGGCAACCCAATGAACTTTGGTTGGGGAATCATGATATCCTCCCCGTCATGCAATAACAACATATCAAATAACATCATATTTAATAATGACGGTGGTATCGTTCTCATGTCCTCGTGGAATAACACAATAACTGATAACAACATCACAGATAATTTTTGGGACGGAATCCAAATATCCTCTTCTTCAAACAACAACACTATTCAAGATAACTATTTCTCAAATAACACCGGAAATGGTATTCGACTATCATCATCAGTAAACAACAGCATAAAGAAAAATGCCTTCAATCATAATGGGATATTTATAAGAGGAGACTGGGTATCCCATTTTAACTCGCATAATATAACCGATGATAATTTAATTAACGGCAGATCGCTTATTTATTACATGGACATTGACGGAATAGAAATCGATGGTAGCAGTATGGAGATTGGAGAGCTCATCTGTGCAAACTGCAGTGATGTGAATGTAAGGAATTTAGAAATAAATTACACAGATGTGGGGGTTGAATTCGCATACACTAGTAATTTTACAATTACAGAGAGTAATCTATCCTCGAATGACGGGCCTGGCATACATCTTTTCAGATCATGGTTTGGAACCATATCCGAAAATGATATCTGGGATAACGAAAACGGTATCGATCTCGAGGAATCGAAAAATATCGTGATAACAGGCAATAATTTGTTTTCAAACTGGGAGAGGGGCGGTGTCTCATTTGACTTTTCATCATACAATACCATAACCACCAACAACATATATGGGAATCACGGAGGCGGGATCTACTTTGGTTCATCGTATAACAACACCATAATAAATAACAAAATCTCTAACAATCAACAAGATGGCATCTTCGCACAGAGTAATTCGAACAACAATACAATATCTGGAAATAACTTTTCTTTCAATTCAGGTAGAGCGATTTATTTTATTTTGGCATCAAATATTACCATTACAAACAACATTATTTTCGAAAATGATTATGGAATACACCTTTCCTTTTCCACGGTGGATAACAGAGTTTATCACAATAATTTTATAAATAATACAGATCAAGCTGGTGATAAGGGCATTAACTTCTGGGATAATGGTTACCCCTTGGGCGGTAATTACTGGTCTGATTTTGATGAACCAGGTGAAGGTGCATATGATGATTATTATGGGTCGAACCAGGACCTAATGGGACCGGATTGGATCGTGGACAACGGGACTAGTGGAGGAGGGGGTAAGAATCCTTATGTCGTCGAATCAGATGCAAAGGACAACTATCCTCTTATCATGCCGTCCTACCATTATATTATTTTAAAAAATGGCTGGAACTTGATCTCAATTCCATTGATCCAAGATGAGGTAGATTTTAAAAAAGTGCTTGATTCAATAGAAGGCGACTACGATGCTCTCCAATGGTATAACAATACTGATAAAAATGACCATTGGAAACACAATAGGTTAGGCAAACCTTTCGGTAATGATCTTTTCCATCTCAACGAAACTATGTCCTTCTGGATTCACATCACCCAACCAGGAGTAACAATTTTTCATTATAATGGCACCCGACCAACCTCAGACCAATCCATCACCCTCCACCCAGGCTGGAACATGGTAGGCTTTCCCTCACTCGAAAGCTTCAATAGAACAGCAGGCTTAAACAACATCACATTCGGCCAGGAGGTAGACCTCATCCAATGGTATGACGCCTCAACCCAAACCTGGCATGACCTTAGTGAGAATGATTATTTTGAACTAGGAAGAGGGTATTGGGTTCACGCCAATGTTAAATGCGAATGGGAAGTACCATTGTAAAGTGTTGACGCATCCCCCCCCCATTCAACCCCCCCCTCCGCGCTCACCACCAAGCCAATCTTCACCTACAACCTAACTCCATCAACCCAGGGTTGGGCCACAAAATCAAATCCATCTCACGAATCCCGTAAATATTCACCAGATTCCCGCGCATATACCCCCTCTGATCTGCCCGTAAACCCAATTCTACGTCTACTTTGAGGACCAGAGCCAGTCCTCTAAAAACGGTAATTACAATTCAACCTACCAACGTTCACATTTGGCATGCCAAATACGAGCGTTACCTCGCACATATGGTATGCCAAATACGAGAGTTATGCCTCGAATTAGGTGCCAACTGTGAGCGTTAGATGGCATGCCAAATCCGAGTGATATCATTCCCAAAAATTTCTGATATCCACTAATTTTTAACATATTTAGGGAAAGGGAATTATTATAAACACCTAAGCGATATATGAATATAAACTCTAATCACCGATTATGAGGGTGAAAACAATGGTTAAAGATGCTCTGGAGGTGCGGTCATGGAAGTACTCGAGATTCTGAAAAAGCACGAGGCAGAGATCAAAAAAAGGTTCGGTGTTAAGCGGATAGGAGTATTCGGTTCCTGCGCCAAAGGTGAGCAAAAAGAGGACAGTGATGTTGATCTGGTTGTCGAATTCGAAAGTCCCAGTTTCGACAACTTTATGGACCTGGCATTTTATCTCGAGAAACTGTTCGGAAGAAGTGTTGATATTTTAACCCCCGATGGTATCAAAGGAATTAGGATCAAAGAGATTGCCGATGACATCATGAGGGGTGTTGTCTATGCCTAAAAGAGGAGATATTGATTTCCTTAAAGATATCGAGGAAGCCATCAAGAGAATTAAAACCTACACCCACGGAATTACTTATGAAGATTTTCTGAAGGACACATTGATCCAGGATGCGGTACTTCGGAATATTGAAATAATCGGTGAAGCAGTTAAAAATATTTCCTCTGATTTTAAACATAAACATGAGAACATCGACTGGAAAAAGATCGCTGGGATGAGGGATAAGATCATCCATTTCTATTTCGGCGTAAACTGGGATATAGTATGGGCGGTTGTAGAAAATAATCTCCCTGAGCTTAAAGAGAAGGTTGAGAAAATAATCGAGCATGAGTCAGGTGGTTGAGGAAGACCCATGTTGGGAGGAGAAACAGGTTCGGAGAGATACTCCATCATGAGGGAGTAGGTAAGGGAGTAAATGAAGGAGTAAAAATCAGTCGAGGTAACGATCAGCCGATGTATGAGCTATGGTTGTGAGGGAAAGTTATAAGAGTTTATCATTCCCCTCAATACCCCTTCCCCAGGCACCTTTTTGTGCCGTGTGGAGTAAGGGATGACAACCCCTGTGAGCTTTTGTTTGCTGAGAGCGCATCCCCCACGCTCAACCCCCACCTCCGCGCTCACCACACAGCCAAGCTGCACCTACCGCCCAAATCCATCCAGCCCAGAGTTACCACAGATCAACCGGAACAAGGGAGGGTGAGCGTAAGGTATTTATCTTGATATAACGATGACTTTTTTCCATGAGTAAGGGAATAGCTTTTGTCATGAGCATGATCGTCATCCTTTCAATGCTCAGCCTGGCAGTTACCGTAACATATGACGAAAAAGGAACTTTCCTAATGGCTTGTGCCGAAGAGCCGCAGCCATTAAATACAATAGAATGGAGAGCATTGGAATATA
The DNA here is from genome assembly GCA_020351895.1 of Thermoplasmata archaeon. The sequence goes on along the minus strand of CP070672.1, from coordinate 1,645,551 downwards.
CTTGGGAGCCTGTAGTGATTACAGCCAACCAGGTCACAGAACTTATCGGAACACCTGTGAACAGCTCAAATGTGTTTTCCCTTAACAACGATATACTTGTCTACGTATGGAATGGTTCCTTGGAGGCTTGGAAACAGATTCCCTTCCAGGTTGACGAGCGGAACTCGACTACTGGCAGCTACACAATAAACAATATTAACAATGTCCTGGATGGTTATGACGAAATCGTGTTCATGTCCAAAGATTCAGGGGATCGAGCATCCAAGAACGAGTGGGTGGTTGGATGCGATGCGCCAAGATATGAGGTGGAAATCGCAGATCCGGATACTGGCAACAAAGCATGGGCATATATCTATAAGAGCTCAAGAATCGAGGCGAATTTCAAAGAGGATTATGTTACATTCGATACCAATATTAACGATGTATTCACTGAATCGTATACCATGGGTTTTCGAGATGGAGTGGGGATGATCATAGATTACTTCAACATAACAGAGGCAAAAGGTGGAGATGGTGTTGATTTGGTGGATGTTCTAGAAATCGAAAGCACGGCCCAGATACTTTTTATTACCATGACCTTTGATGAGAATTATCTGGCCGAGGATTTCACTGAAAAGAAAGACGGTTATGTCAGAGCGCTAGGTGTCGTAAGCTGGTACATTCTTGAGAGCCAGTTTGGCATCACAGTTGAAGCATATTTCAATTTTACCTGGAAATTCTATCCAGAACATGTAAATGCCACTGGATATATAAATTTCAATATAGAGGGGCCTGTGACTGTAGACATGTGGCTCGCCATGGATCATATCAGTAATTCGATTCCATTGGACTTTCGGGATTCGGGAGGAAACGCTGGAGTTATAAATGGTATAAATGATGATAATATAGTAGATCCTGAGGTACAGGAGTGGTGGGAGGTGAGCAGTCCTCATGGAGGATATATCTTCGCAAACAATATCAACCTTCAGAGTGGTTCAAGTGGATTAAAATTCGATGATGATTCAAGTGCTCCTGACCATGACAATGCCGAACCTGGACTATATGGAAGAACAGGTGGATATTTCAACAATATTGTGCATGAACAAGAGAGCAGTGCGAATTTTTCATTCTTTCCTATTCCTTCCAATGTATCTGGTGTTGCAGAAGCATTCTTGCATAATGTAACCAATCCTCTTCAGATAAGCAATACAGCTCAACACTCTCCCACGGTATGGGTGGAGAAGAATGCCGATTCGGTCCGGGCAGATGTAGGTGATTTTGTCAACTATACCATCTACCTGAACAACACTGGAGACCGCCAGGCAAATTTTGTTTGGATCAACGATACGCTGCCTGCAGATGTCGCTTTCATAGGACATGATGCCGATACATCATCATTAGTCGCACCGTACTTTATCAGCTTCTTCCAGATTGATACTACACTGTATTTCGAGTTTCAGAACGTTCCAGAAGATGTACATTACTTCAATACAACCGTATATGTGAATTCCAGTGCCTCCCCGGGGAAAATCATAACAAACTTGGTTCACTGCAACTTTACCAACGAATTATCTGAGAAGATGCCAGCTTCGCAGGCATGGGCCGATATAATAATTGGATACTATATTATTTTGAAACAAGGCTGGAACCTGATCTCCACCCCTGAAATTCAAAAGGAACAAGGCCTCTTCGAGGTTCTTGCTTCAATTGACGGCTTCTATGATGCAGTCCAGTGGTTCGATATTACAGACCCAATTGATCCCTGGAAACATCATAAGATCGGCAAACCCTACGGAAACGACCTTTTCCTTCTCAATGAAACCATGAGTTTCTGGATTCACATCATCGAACCAGGAGATACGATCTTCCTCAATAAGGGAATCCAACCAACTGTAAATCGAAATATTTCCCTCCACCGAGGATGGAACATGGTAGGATACCCATCCCTCACGAGTCACGCCAGGACAGCTGGTTTGAATAACCTCACCTTTGACCAAGAGGTTGACCTAATCCAATGGTATGATACCTCAACACAAACTTGGAATGACATGGGCAAGGAAGACTATTTTGTCCCAGGAAAAGGATACTGGATCCACGCCAATGTTGAATGCGAGTGGGAAATTCCATTGTAAAGGGCTGACAACCCCTGTGAGCTTTTGTTTGCTGTGTGGCATACCACCGCTCAACCCTCACCTCCGCGCTCACCACACAGTCAAGCTGCACCTTCCACCCAAATCCATCCAGGGCAGAGTGACCACAGATCAACAGGAATGAGGGAGGGTGAGCAGAAGGTTTTTATTTTGTGAAATCAATAACTTACTTTGATGTATAGGAGGATAGTCGCAGTTTGTGTAAGTCTGGTGATTGTGTTTGGCTTTATTGTAATAGTAGATGTCACTATGGATTATACAATTAATGTTGGAGGGGCCACACTTTATGTCAATACGACTGGATCCGGAGGTGCATATACGAAAATACAGGATGCGATAAATGATTCCAAAGACGGAGATACTGTATATGTTTACAGTGGAATATATTACGAGTATATTATCATAAATAAAAGTATAAATCTGACTGGAGAAGATAGAGCTAACACAATAATTGATGGGAATGATATGGGTAATGTAACCAAAATAGTAGCAAATAACACTCAGATAAGTGGCTTTACAATACGGAACCACGAAACAATAATATCTGCGTGGAATCAGGGAATTTACATAAATGGTTTGAATGGCAATAAAATTTACAACAATACCATAACACATTTTCACAATGGTATACTTCTAAGGTATTCTGATGATAACCTTATTAAAGGTAATAAATTTCAATCGAATTATAATACTGGCATTTATTTTGGATATTCTAACAACAACATCTTTGTAGAGAATATCCTTACCTCTTCTATAGAGCTAGGATTATTTCTTTATCATTCAAGCAATAACACTATTTTTCATAACAACTTCATCGACAATGGATTCATTCCTCAAGCCAGGGAAGGTACAGATGGTTATGATAACATTTGGGACAACGGGTACCCTTCGGGAGGAAATTACTGGTCTGATTACACTGGCCCAGACAACTACTCCGGTCCTAACCAAGATTTACCGGCCAGTGATGGTATCGGGGATATACCCTATATTATACCATTGGGTGGCAATCAGGATAACTATCCGCTTATAGAACCATTCAAACCCCTTGAAAACTATACAATTCTAAAGCCGGGCTGGAACCTGATATCTCTCCCGCTCATCCAGGAGGAACAGAACCTGACAAAAGTTCTCAAAATGATCGATGGCTGGTATGATGCAGTCCAAAGGTTTGATGTCACGGATACAAGTTATCCCTGGAAGCATTACAAAGTTGGCAAGCCTTTCGGAAACAATTTATTCGAGCTTAACGAGACAATGGGCTTCTGGATTCACATCACCCAACCAGGAGATACTATTTTTGTCTATAATGGTACCCAACCAACCTCGAACCAAACCATCACCCTCCATCCAGGCTGGAACATGGTAGGCTATCCATCCCTTAGAAGTTACAACAGAACCGTTGGATTGAACAACCTAACCTTTGGAAATCATGTTGATGCAATCTGGACCTACAATGCCGCCACTCAAAAATGGAAGGAGTTAGGCCCATCAGATAATTTTG
>CP070672.1:1632548-1641821 GCA_020351895.1 Thermoplasmata archaeon | reverse complement strand
TCTAATGGCATGATCCTCTAGACCTGAGCCGTCGGTTGGTATCAGGATTTTTTCGAACATATCCTCACCGTTGAATTTTTCAGCTATTGATTACAGGTACATTATTTTTTCCTTTCCATGATATATTGAGAGAAGAACATTCATCAAATTCGAAGTGAGTGTATGAAAAAATATTGATAATATTTGCTCATTAATGAATAATATGCCACTGAGAATAAAAAGAATGGATAATAGCCTCTAAGCCTCTAGGAGGGAGGAGTTTTCGGCTGATTATCGTCCTCAGTGGCGAGATAATTTATGTAGGTTGAAGTTTATAAACTTTACTATGCCTTTTATAACATAAGAATTGCCTCTTTAGGCATTTGATTTCTGGCCAAGAAATTACCTGTTTTCACAATAAATATGGCTTCGATTTTGTATTAATTTCACAAAACCGAAACACTTATATAGTATTAACAGTGTTAATGTCTATAGAGGCTACAAAATATATTTATATTGAATACGAACTTCTAATTAAAACTACCGATAGATATAAATATGATGATTTACATTAGGCCACAAAATTGGGGGATAAGGTGTATTGTTTAGGTAAGGTGAGGGGCTTGGGATACAATGGGAAGCTCCTTGTGAAAGGTAAATTCCCACCAAGGCTTGAATTGGAGGTATTGGACAAAAAAATGAGGATTATCGGTAAAGTCACCAGGGTGTTCGGCCCTGTTGATTCTCCATATGTTTCCATAAAAATCCCGATAAACCATAGGCCTTCCCTGGACATGGTTGGGAAAGAGGTCTACATTCGGGATAAGTCAAATTAGATGAATGTTAAGGAGTGTATTAAATGCCAAAAAGAAGCGCAACTACAGATGATGAGACTAGATGCCCAGAGTGCAATAGTGCACATTTGACAAGGGCATATGATAGGGGCGAGTTGGTTTGTGAAGATTGTGGGCTGGTTTTGGATGAGCAGTTGATAGATCAGGGTCCAGAATGGAGGGCTTTTGATTCTGAGCAAGGGGAAAAGAGAGCAAGAACTGGAGCACCCATGACTTCCACGATTCATGATACGGGCCTGTCCACCGAGATAGGCTGGAAGAACAAGGACTCCTACGGAAAAAGCATTCCCACAAGAAATAGGGCACAGCTTTACAGGCTCAGAAAATGGCAAAGAAGGATTCGAGTCTCCAATGCAACTGAGCGTAACCTCGCTTTCGCCTTAAGCGAGCTTGATAGAATGGCCTCAGGCATGGGATTGCCGAGAACCGTTAGGGAAACCGCAGCCATGATTTATAGAAAGGCCGTAAACAAAAATCTCATACGAGGGCGAAGCATCGAGGGTGTAGTAGCAGCCTCTTTGTACGGGGCGTGCAGACAATGTGGAGTCCCAAGGACACTGGATGAAATTGCATCATCCTCAAGAGTGGGAAGAAAGGAGATCGGAAGAACCTACAGGTTCATGACCCGTGAACTGAAATTGAAACTCATGCCTACAAGACCACAGGATTACATCTCCAGGTTCTGCAGTGAATTGAAGCTATCAGGTGAGGTCCAAACAAAGGCTGCCGAGATTTTAAAGGACGCTTCGGATAAGGAACTCACTTCCGGAAGAGGGCCCACCGGTGTTGCTGCGGCCGCAATCTATATATCCTCGATAATTTGCAATGAAAGACGAACCCAAAGAGAAGTTGCTGACATTGCCGGAGTCACTGAGGTTACCATCAGAAACCGATATAAGGAACTGACAGATAAGCTGGGTATCGAAATCCAGCTTTAATTTTACTTTTTTATTTCCGAGGGTCACAATGGGCGTAAAAGAGCATATAAACGATTTTTTATCAGCCCATCCCAAGTTCCGAGCCAATGTTGGTACATATGACCCTAATAAGGATATTTTAAAAAAGATCGGAGATAAAATAAAAGGGACCAAAATCAAGGTCTTCAGTGCCAATTGGTGCCAAGATTGTCGAATTCAGATACCAAGGTTGTTCTCAGTGATCATTGCATTAGACCATGGTGCTTTTGAACTCGAGATAATAGAGGTGGACAGGAGCAAGATGGATGAAAACAAAATGGCTGAGGCGATGAATGTTTTGGCAATACCAACTTTTATTTTCTTCAGAAATGGGGAGGAGCTGGGCAGAATAATCGAGGGACCCAAAGGCAGGCTGGAAGAGGATATCCTGGAAATCATAGGATGAACTTGTCTAATAGAGACCTGTTATTTCTGTAAGTCTTGATGATGTAAAAAGGTAGTAAAAAGTGATTCAAAACGCCCCGGCTGGGATTTGAACCCAAGTCCCGGGCTATCTGCAACCTTTTGCACAAATACTTCTTGTCATGGGACAAAAAGGGTTGCGACAGGCCCGGATGATAGTCCGCTACACTACCGGGGCTTATAGTCACGGCTCGGTTTCACCCCAAAATCGAGTATCTCATATTTAATGATTGGGTGGGTCATAATCCCCTTTCGAGCATATCTCCCATTTCTTTCTCGAAAAGACTGACTATGTCTCTTGAAACCTCTTGTCTTAGATGGTCTGGAATGAGATTGAGTCCGAGTTTAGCCCCAGATTTTGCCAGTCTGAGGGCTGCATTGATCTCCTTGACCTTTGCTGAAAGGTATTCGTTTATGGCGTCTTTAATCTCTTTCTTTAGTTCTGGATCCTCATCGAGCTTCTGTCTTATGTACCGCTTGATTTCATCCCTAACTAGGTCATGAACCGCCTCAATTACTAGATCCTTTTGAGGCATTATGTCAGTGACCGCACCTTTTAGGATTTGGGTTAAGGTATCTTCAGATTCGCCCATGAAATCACCTTCTTGATCTTACGGTTGTGGAATGTGTTGAATGATATAAAAAGGTTGGGTGACGTTTAAGACTATTAGGTCTGCAAATGTATTGGATTTTTAACCCTCGTCAAAGATTTCGAAAAATCCATTTTTTAATTGATTCATAAAACCAATCCGACAATATCTAATTTAAGGATTCAAGGGGTTAATTTTATAATATATAAGCTCGCTGTAATTTCACCTGAATTTCATATTGAAAATCCAATCCTTGCGGTGATACTAGGATGCAAAGTTACGGAAGGCTCAAAAGTGATCTGGAATCCGATTTTGTGGACAGGGAAAAGGAACTGGAGGCTCTGAAAGGACACTTAGAAGAGAGCATTTTAGGTAAGGGAAGACTGGTATTTGTAATAGGTGAGGCGGGTATAGGCAAGAGCAGATTGATTGATGAGCTTGTGGTTTATGCGAACTCAAAAGATGTCATGACCTTAAAAGGTCGTTGTTTGTATGAGGAAAACTCGGAGCCCTATCTTCCTTTCATTGATGCCTTTGGTAAATACATATCGGGGAGAAAACATGATGAACAGGGAGATTTTGGCGAAGACACTCATACTTCCGAGGATTATTTCTCAATGGGACTTGTTGGAATCGCAGCCGGTTCTGCCGAATCCCAAGATACCATGGATCTTCCCTATGGAACAATGGAGGACCTGGCTCCCACGGGGCTCCTTCTCATGGGAGATGAAGATGCTGAGAAACAATCACCTGAGATAAAAAAAATAAACTTACAGCAGGAAAGAACCAGACTCTTCGAAGCTCTATCCCAACTCGTGATAGATATCTCGGAGAATGAACCTTTATTGTTGATTCTGGATGACCTGCAATGGGCAGATGATGGAAGCCTGCAATTGTTGCATTACATTGCTCGAAACATACTAAATTCCAGGGTGATGATCTGCGGAGCCTATCGTCCGGAAGACATTGAGAATATTAGAAGTGAGACATATCCTCTTTCGAAGATCCTGAGAAGGATGAGACCAGAGAAGCTATTTTCCGAGATCAGGCTCGATAGATTCAATGAGAAAAGCACAACATCCATGATAGAATCGCTCTTAAAAAAAGAGGACATACCGGATGCATTTGTGAGAAGATTATACAATGAAAGCGAGGGCAATCCATTCTTCATAGAGGAAGTTGTGAAATCATTGATTAATGAGGGGCTTATCGATTTGGAAGATTATGCTTGGAAAATGAAATTCGATCCCTCAAAGATCAACTTACCGGGGACTAGTAGGGATGTTATAGGACGAAGAATAGACAGATTGGATGAGGGGACGAAGGCGATTTTAGGATATGCATCTGTGATAGGCAATCAATTCACTTTCGAGATCCTCCACAGGATTAGCGAAAAAAGCGAAGAAGAGCTCATCGATTCAATCGATGCCCTCATAGCCGCCAGCATAATCCAGGAGGATAAGGCATCGAAAGATGAGAGGTACAGATTCGATCACACCCAGATAAGAGAGGTGATATACAAGAGCATGAATCGTAGCAGAAGAAGATTGATGCACAAAAGGATCAGTTACATACTTGAGGAGCTCAACAAAAAAAGGCTGGATGACATCGTATACAACCTGGCACACCACTTTTATGAGGGTAAGGATTACAAAAAAACATTAATTTATGCAATTAAGGCAGGTGAGAAAGCAACATCGGCCTTTGCCCCTGAGGATGCCCTTTCTTACTATAATATGGCACTGGAGGCCCTAGAGCGATTTGATGACAATAAAGAGAACAAAAAGAGGAGGATAGACCTTCTTAAGAGATTGGGTAGTATAAACTTCAATCTCTCTGAATGGAAGTCTACTTTAGAGTATTACAACGAGGCAATCGGCTTATGCGATGATATAGATAATGATGTGGATAAGGCTGAATCCCTGAGAAAGATCGGATACACACATAATAGGATTGGAAACTGGGAAAAGGCGGCCAAGAATTTTGAAGAGAGCCTTGAGATATCAAATGATCTGGATGATCCCTTCGGAATTGCAGATGCCCATAGGGGTCTTGGCTATATACATTGGAGATTAGGGGAGTACGATGATGCCATGGAACATTACCATATGTGTATCCAGGTTAGCATGGAGATCGGAGATATGCATACAATCGCACTTGCATTCATAGAACTTGGGAATGTGTATGTGGAGACAGGTCATATCGACAAAGCCATAGAATACTACAATAAGAGTTTGACCAAGCTAAAACCCATAGGTGATTATGGCGAGATGGCAAGGGCCTATCATAACCTGGGAGATTCCTATTTGAAACTGGGGAGCTATGACAGGGCAATAGAGTTCTTCAAAAAGTGCGAAGAGATGGGCAAAAGGATCGGAAGGAGGGACATAGTTGGTTGGAGCCTGTTCAATCGTGGAGAGGCCTATGCATTGAAAGGAGAGGCAGATCGGGCATTGGAATGCGCCGAAAAATCATTGGACATTTTAAACACTGTAGGGGACAGGTTGGGGCTTCAGGGATGTTATAAGATATTCGGGATCGCTTTTGGTTTGAAGAAGGAATGGAATATGGCAATCGAAAACTTCAATACATGCATAGAAATGGGCAAAGACACCAATGTTCCATATTTTCAGGGTGAAGTTCACTATTATTATGGTAAGATGTTTAAGGACAAGGGTGATAAGGAGAAGGCAAAGGAGGAATTGAACAAGGCTTTGGATATATTTAAGGGCCTTGAGACCGAGGAATTTGTTTTGAGGATAGAAAAGGAGATGGAGGATTTATAAAGATAATTAATGGGGGAGGACTTTTTCGGGAAGGGATTGAATAACTCATCACACTATGGACACAAGCCTTACATGCGGATATCCTCTGTCCCTATCTGTAACAATAGCGTAGATAATGGTCTTGGGTTTTATACCGTAAATGCACGGACATTTGTTAATATCAAGGATCTTCAGGTATGTATCGGCCATGTTCATTATTTCCTGTGTCAATTTTAGGCCAGGTTTTATGATTCCCAGTCCCAAATCCTGGGATATCTTTGTCTTTGCCACGGCATTTAGAAGGTCTTTGATGGCAATTGTATCGCCCCTAAGGTATTCCAGTGTATCGAAACCTGTGTAATCTAGGATTGGTTTGTTCTCCCCTCCTCTCAGGGAGGCGAGATTCTCCTTCCAGGTTTTCAGGGCTTCCTCTTTGTTTCTCGTACCCAATGCCATGATATATGGTTTGGTGGAGTTTGCAATGAAATAATCTGCAATCCTAACATATTGGTCGAAATGCTCCTCTGCCATAAATGGTATAAGCTCTGCCCTTGTGGTTTCGGCGTGATCTCCTCCTGTTAGCACCGCAACCACGCCTCTATTATGGCTTATGAAATTCAGAAGTATTGGTATTACCAAGGTATAATACTCCTCATTTGAAACCTTATGACCTATCTCAATAACGTTGTAACTTCCCTTCCTGAAGCCGCCATCCAAAAGAGCGTCCAAATCCGTGATTCCCGTACTGTAGTGTGATTCAGTGTCAGGTTTGATTTCCCAACCATTGGACTTTGAATGGTCAGGCCAGAAGGATTCAAAGCACATGAATCTACCGCTTTGAAGGGTTAAAAGATAGGCAGGCTGTCTTATCTCTGTTGCTCTTAGCTTGATAAGATGCCCCTCTCTCACCCTCCTTCCATCCACCTTGCTCATGGAAAGGGATATTACTCCATCTACCAGGTATTCCAACTGCGGTATTTCCGCCTTCTCCAAGACTAATATGAGGTCTGTGTTTGAGTTCTCCACCAGATCCTTTTGAAGTGCTGTGATAAGGCCCTCAGCATCTATATTATACTTGTGGGTTATCCCCTCGATGCTGTCTATTACCAATGTAGTTTTTTCTGGCAGAACATACTCAACTCGGTCATATGTAGCCTCGATTTCAGGCATTCTCGTTCTCTCGAGCAATGCCGCGAGCCTTGTTCTGTCAACTTTCGTTGGCGGTCCCTTTTCTTCTCCAATGGTACTCAAAAAGTCCTTGGCTGATGACACTGTTTGAGTTTCAATTGCCCCATCGATTGCTTCCTCAGCCCCTTCCTCGGGTTTGAAGAGGGTTTGTAGAAAAATCCTGCCTGAATCCACGATTCTGCTCCTCATCTCCTTTTCCTCTAACCAGGGAAATTGGGAGTACAGGGCCTCGTCTGAAACCCTTGTGGAGAGATAAAAGCTTTTATCGGGGTCGGCAAGCTCTTCAAGAAGTTGTAGTGCGAAGGTTGTCTTCCCAGTGCCTGGACTTCCCTTTATCATAAGGGATCTACCGCTTGGGCTTTGAAAGAATGAGACTATCTCGTTGGGAAACGAGGTGGTTTTGACGTTATTGGCCATATGAAAGCACCTCTTTTATCTTATCTGCGGCCTTTATAACATTGGCTTCCAAAGCCGTGCTATCCCCAGAGCTCATGGCTACCAAAAGTGCTTTAGGACCCACGCCTGTGGCAATATAATTTGTCCCGTTCGCCGATATCATGACACGTCGTGGCATTGTTTTACCCATTCCAGAATAAATCACTTCAGATGCTCCAAGTATCGTTGCCGAAAGGGTTGAAAATGCATCAATGTGTACATTATCGGGCAGCTCATAGGCCAGCGGTATTCCATTTCTTGATATAACAGCACAAATTTCTATATTTCCTTCTGTTCTCAATTTATTGAGAATGGTTTTTAATTCCTCCACAGCAGACATTAGCTCACCTCTTACATTTTTTGGTGATTTAAAGCCGTAAATATCCCATAAATTGACGGTGTTATACGGTTACAGTTCTGCACCTTATTATATTTTTTGTATTTATTAGAATAATTGATAATGAAAAACATTTTCCTATTTTTATGATTTGCCGACGAAATATGGCTGATAGCACGAGAATCTATTTCTTTTTGATTTCATCAAAACCTCTCTTTGATTCCCTATGAAATCTCCAAATGGAGATTTTTAACTTTTCAATGTCAAATAGGATCGATCCTCCTCGTATTTTTAAAATCTCGAAAATCGGTTATTTTTGGAATGCACTATTTCAAATAATCTCCAATTTAAGCAAATAACCTCCATTTCCAGTATATATATTGTATTTATGCGTAAAGTATATATATTCAGAATGGCCTATTGTTCTCTTGCAGTAAATCTGGCAAAACACTGAAACAAGACAACAAAGGATACATACTGCGAGGAAATATCTATCTATATAAGCCAATTTTTTCTCGTTAGTTATTGTATTCCATGATAAAGTGACGAAGGAGGGAGTATTAATGAGGTCAAGGAGTGCAAAGGCCAGGACCATAGTCCTGGCAGTGTTAATGGTTTTAGGAACACTTGTTATGGCGGCTCCATCTACTGATCCACCGGGAGATCCACCAAGCTGGCCAAACGAGGATGATTGGATCGATTATACATTTAAAGGAGAGCCAGTCCGTGATTGGGAAGATAAGCCCTATGAGAATGATCCCACCCACGGACCAGCCAATGTCGCACCTGCTGCTGTGGATATTGCATCTGGTGTGAATGCCAGTGGTGGGGGAGAAGAGAACAATCCTGGGGACTACATATCTGTTCAATATTATTATGTGGATCCAGACAACGACAGTTATGAATTCACTAACATAGGTGATGACTGGATATTCTTCAGGATGAGGGTTGCTGCCGATCCTACACACAGTGGTAAATTCGCCTATAAGGCCTATCATTGGGACATACTACTGGAGGTGGATGAAGATGAGTATAAAGAGCTCGTTTTGGATCTCAATGGACAGGGTTATGGGGCCTATCAATTCGGTAGCATCGGCGTATTTTACAACAATTCGGATACTCATGAATACGATCCCAGCACAGATCAGGTATGGTTAATGGAGGCCAGTCGGGATTCCAACGACTATACACGGACCACGCTGATAACTTACGATAACGATAATGATGAAGACGATCAATACTGGATCGAGTACCGAATTCCTGTCACAGCTTTCAAGGATAAAGAGGGTAACTTTCTTTTGGGATATGAGACATACTTCCTCCTATTTTTCAGCACCTCTGCATCCAACACGAATCCACTTCAGAAGGACTGGATGGGTGAATTCGTCTTTGGCACTCCTCCAAACATCACGGTTGAGAAGAATGCTGCAGAAGATGTGGTATCACCAGGGGATACAATACATTATACTATACACTATAACAACACTGGTGACTTTCTTTCAAAGTACGTCTGGATAAACGATACACTTCCTGAAGGAGTCAGTTTTGAAAGCTGCAGTCCAGCCTATGCTTTCCTCGATGGTAACATAATTAAATGGCTCTTCGAGGATGTAGAGTCCGGTAATCATTCCATTTTATTGAATGTAACAGTTGACCCGGAAGTGGGGGATGGGGTCATTCTTAGGAATTGGGCTTTCTTGAATTTCACTGATTCCACAGGAAACATGCTAGAGGAGTCATGGGACT
>CP070672.1:1629858-1632448 GCA_020351895.1 Thermoplasmata archaeon | reverse complement strand
CCCCTGCATCTGCAACGATAGGGGAAATAGGCGTATATCTGAAAGTAAGATAGTCATAGTTCTCATTATCTAAGGTGCCCATATCAGTCTTTCCAGTTACATATACATTACCTGACAAATCTACAGCAATATCAATTGGTATATCACTATCGTTTCTTTCCCCTACGCCGTCGTATATCTTTTCCCAGAGAAGTAAACCATTAGGATCATAAGCCCTTGTAACACAGTTATATCCTTCTCCAGGACTAGATTCAGAACCAGCAACGTAGATATTTCCTGACGAATCTATGTCGATTTTATACCCTCCCGAAACTGTCCAGATTTGACTTCCATCTGAGGGATTGAATGCTATTGTATTATCACCAGTTGCATATACGATACCAGATGTTGGATCTGTTATAATGTCAAGAAAGCGTCCATTTGAGTCCCAAATCTGTGTCCCATCTATGGAAGAATAAGCAACGACTCCTGTTTCGCCAGCTATATACACTTGCTTATTTAAATTGCAAACATCAATAGAGGTTGCTTTATCTAATAAAATACCGCTGTCATATTGTTTGTCCCACAATTGAATGCCGTTATTATCATAGGCCACCGTAATATAATCATAAGTTGATGGTTGTCCATATTCGACGGTATGTCCAGTGACATAAATATTTCCATCTTTATCACTATCTATTGCAACACCATAATTGCTATCTCTTGAACCTTGGTAAAATTGCTCCCAAAGTGTATTACCATAACAATCATAGGAAAAAGTGGTCATACCACCCTCATAACTGCTACCAATTAAAAAAATATTTCCGAAGATATTCGATACTATATCTTGTGCACGACCCATATGGTACCTTTTAGCTTCATCTCCATTAAAATTCCATAGAGGATTACCAGAATCGCTATCATATTTGACAGTGGCAAAATCATAAAATCCGATATCATATGAACTACCACCTGTAACATATACATCTCCATATGAATCGAGGGTTATTGCATCCGCAGAATCTAGAAGGTGGTATGGGCTATCATATCTTTTTATCCAATCTTCATTACCGTCAGAATTATATTTTATCGTGGCAAAATCATAATCCGTTCCGCTATAACTATACCCTTTAACATACACATTTCCATATTGATCTAGGACCATGTCATGAGCCCAATCTCTTAAAGTTCCCGCATAATCATATGTTCTCACCCATTCTTCTACTACATCTGCACTTCCACTCCCCGCAAACATTGTAAACATAGTTCCCATCATCATCACAACACAAAAGACACTAATTATACTCTGATATTTGTTTTTCATTTTTTCATTCCTCCTTATTCATCAATAATATATTGTAATGATACTATGACGATATTGTTGGTTGGTATATTTATGCAGATTTGTACACTTTTTTGTTTTTTTTATAAACCTTGTGGTGCACCTTTTTGTTTGTTGCTCGCCTTGGAAATTATGAGATATTTTTTAATTCGAATTTACAATGGATCGCTACCACATTAATGCCGCCTGCAAGGCCCCAAAACCCACCCCTACCTCCCACAGATCGTAAAAAGCCACCGATTTCTGACACCCCTCCCCCCCTCTGCGCGGCTAAAAAATGGGCATTCTCCGGGATTATTCAGGACTGGGCCAGTGTACTAAAACATACCAAATCGAATCAATCCGCCAACTCTCACGGATTGTATACAAAATATGAGCGTTCATCCCAAGAAACCATTTACGAAATATGAGTGTTAACCCCCAAATCCTTTGCGAACTGTGAGAGTTGCATTGTATACAAGATATGAGCGTTAACTCGCACAGATTGTATACGAAATATGAGCGTTAAATCCCCACAATCCCAGTCAGGGGCTGCCATACAGACCCATCAACCGCCGATTGGACTCTTAGATGCCGAGGATTGGATATCGCGGAAAATGCCCTCCCCAGTTCCCTGTTCTCTCACTCAGTACCCATTACACTCTCAACCGAGCTAGGGCTCGAAAAGTGTGGTTGGGATGTGGATCGGTGATGGGGTATGGGATGTGGTAGGGTTGTGGAGGTTAGAAAGGGGAAGCGGGATGGGTGGAATAAGATTTGGTGAAAGCTCAGATACCTTATTCCCCATGGTCTATGACATTACACAAAGGTGAGTTTCAAATATATCATTAACTCACCGTCTAATTGCACTTTGTTCTGAAGAATATTACTTGCCTCATAATTGTTGTCAGTATCTATACCAATATATAAATTCCGCTCTGTCCACTGACTAAAGCCATCACATATTTTGAAGATATTTGAACCTTGATTAAGCCATGATGTTGGAATATCAAAAGAGATCCAAACCCACCAATTTTCATTTTCGACAGGATCGCTAAATTCCACATTGGGATTAAAATAGATATGACGAACGTGATTTACAAGTAAATAGTGAGAATCTCCTGTTCTCTCAATATCATCCCGAGCTTTTCCATAGACCCATAAAGTCGCTGTGTCAATGTTAGAGATGGATTCATCGATTGTCAATATTTTTTCTGCCCAATCGTCACGAAAATCTAACAATACACTCGCATCTCTTTCGTTATCATCAAATCTCTTAAACACCATATT
>CP070672.1:1625681-1629758 GCA_020351895.1 Thermoplasmata archaeon | reverse complement strand
GCATTCACAGTGTACTGATCACAGGAGATTTTTTTGCCTATCCCAAACGGACCATCCTGGATCTAGAAGCCAGATTGAAGGATACACCCTCGGAAAATTCCATACTGGAAAATACAATAGAAGATTTCTTCACGGAAAAAAATCCCGAGATTCCTGGAGTCGTACCCGAGGATTTTACCATTGTCATAAAAAGAGCCTTGGAGAAGTTGGATTATGCAGATTTTGGAATCCAACTTGAAGAGGCAAACCGAATCTTTACAGTAAACAGCACACTCAAGGACATGCCCAAGTGTTCCGTTCTTCTTCTTCCCTATTGCGCAAAAAAGGAGGATTGTGAATACCGAAAGAAAAAGGACTGCATAATTTGCGAGGAATGCAATGTGGGAGAAAGCTACGAATTTGCTCAGAAGAATGGAATAGAGGTTGTGACCATACTTGATTTTGAGGACCTTCTCGAAACCCTGACCACATATAAGGAACAGGGAATATTGGGATTCGTGGGAAGCTGCTGCGAGGCATTCTATGTCAAACATCTTGAGGATTTTGAGAGAATAGGACTTCCGGGAATCCTCGTGGATATAGACAACAAAACGTGCTATGAGCTCGGAAAGGAACGGGAAGCCTTGCGGGGTGAATTCGAGAATAAAACCAAACTCAGAACCGACCTAATCGAGAAGGTCATAAAACGAGTTTGTGAATAGTCCATCCAGATGTTTTCACGACGAATTGTATAAGCCTTATGACGATTAAGATACAGTTAAATAGCGATAAAACTATTATGTATATACGTAAAAAGTCGCTGCAGGCGTTGTAGGGTGCTTGTATGATGCAGATTGCCAGATTACGGATTATTTCGGATGATGAGAAGGAAATAAATGCTAAAAAAGAAGCTGTTGAGACAACATGGAATCATATCATCGAGAATTACAGAGCCTGGGAAACCGAGGATGTGATCCCACTATATCTTACACACAGGGGAATATACAATGATATCAGTCTTATTGTCCACTCAAAATCAGCAGATTCATTTGCAGATTACATTCTAAAAAACCTGAAAAATCTGGATAGTGTAAAGGACGTGTGGATATTCGATCTTATTAAACCCGAGCTTTTTTCCCCTCCAAAAAACATATCACAGAATCTAAAAAGATTCACAATGGCACTAAAGACCCATCCAAAAGAAATGAAATCGATTTACTTAAAAATTTCCAAGGTAAAACCACCTTCAAATATCATAATCACCTACATCACATTCACCTTCCACAAACACAATGACATTCTGATATCCCTGCTCGCCGAAGATCGTCTGTCGGTGGAGGAATTTGCCAGGGACTACATCGAGGGTTTAAGAGGGGTGGTGAGCACAGAAGTCGTACCCATAATAAAATCAAAGAACCTGGCAACAGCCGATGAATGGAAAAAGCGTTGCGGTCAATATTTTAAGTTAAGAGATGGAACCGAAAAGGAGCTGGAAATTTACGAACGATGGTATAAAAGGGGATTCGAATAGAAGGAGGATTGATAGATTGTTGATGATCGCTAGAATAACAAGCAAAAAGGAGGGTTACCTTGACACGGACCATGACGAGGTCTGGCAGCATGTAAAGAAGAACTACAAAGAATGGAGGGGGAATGAGAATCCGACACTATTATATCTTACCAAAAGATTTGCCCCGGGCGAGACCAGTTTGATAGTGGATGCCCCAAATGCAGAGAATTTCTTGGAGTTTCTCCAAGACAATATACTTCATCTAAATACCATTTCCCGGGCCTATATTTTCAACCTCATGAAATCTGCATTCTTTCCAATCCCCAAAGGGACCTGTTCTGATTTGAAAAGATTTACGGTCACTATTAATGCCGAGCCCAAGAAATACATGGAGATATACAATGCCATTTCCAGAATAAAACCAGAAAAATATTTTGTTGTAGGGTACATTGCTTACACATTCCAGGAACCGGGAAGCGATATTGTGGTGTCCATTCTGGCAAAGGGCATTTCAGAGGCCAAAGCCGGAGTAAAGAAGCATATCGAATCACTGGATGGCGTGCTGGACACCAGGATCACGAGAATCACCAAGACAAGGCGATTGTACCCTTCATCCTACGCTAAGGAGACTTCAAGGATGCCCTCTTTGGAGGATGAATCCCTGGTTCTTGATATGTTTTAATAACAAGGCTTATCTATATAGGTGATTGTCGATAACGATAATCCTTTTATGTACATCATTTATGATCACGAAAGCCAGAAAGTAATGATTTACATGACAAGGCTCGTTTATCGGAAGTGATTGTCGATATCGATAATCCTTTTATGTACATCATTTATGGTTACTAAAGCCAGGAGAGCTTTTTCAGGAGCCTGAATGATATAATTTTTTTGGTCTACAACCCAAAATGGACAAATTCCGATTCAAATTAGAAAACACACTATTCTCGTCCAGATTCAATGGACTCTTATGCCACAAAATTCATATGCATTATAATGCCTTTATCGACGGGAAATCGGGCCAAATAGCCCAATTATCCCCCCAAACCACGTATTCCCGGTCCCAGGAGGTCATATACCTTTTACCAAAGCAAGTGACAACGAAATATATATATGCAATATTCGACAATCGTCATATCAGCAACCAATATCGATGGATTGAATCCGAAATATTTAAAGACCAAAAATGCCTTTCAGAGCGCCATAAACCTCGTTCACCGACGGTTATAATGCGTTAGAAACGGTGTTAGGAGGATTGCTGATATGACCGATTCCAATACCCCACACGAAGGTTCATCTAAGGCAGATTCGAGGCTAGACTCCATCAAACTTGATCCAGATTTTAAATTCGAGATTGCCAGGGAACCTGGCGGAGAGAATATCCTATATTGTTTTCAATGCGGGACATGTGTTTCGGTCTGTCCTGTCTCGGCCAAGAATCCAAAATACGACCCCAGAAAGATAATCTGGATGACACTTTTAGGTATGAGGGACGAGGTTCTCTCCTCCGAAGCAATATGGCTTTGTTCAACGTGTTACAGCTGTTATGTGAGATGCCCCCAGAATGTGAAAATAACCAGTGTCATTAGTGCTATTCAAAATATTGCATCAAGAGAGGGACATTTGCATTCCTCATACCAGGCTGGGCTGGATATGGTGGAAAAAACTGGAAGGACAGTGGAGCTTTCGGAATTTGAGAACCAAAAAAGAGAGAAGCTGAACTGCCCACCGATTGTGGAAAATCCCGAGAAAGTCAAGAAAATACTTGCAGAGACCGGCATCCAGAAAAATAAAGAGAAGAAAGTGGGAGGGGAAGAATGAAGGCCGCATATTTCTTAGGTTGTAATGTCGCCCTGAGAACCTTTGAATATGACGCTGCAGTAAGACGGGTGGCCGAGAAACTTGGAATAGAGCTTTTGGATTCTGAAGACTTTGTTTGTTGCGGTTATCCCGCCGCTCCAAAGGATCATTCAACATTCCTGGCAATTGCCGCCCAGAACCTGGTAGCCGCTGAGGAGATGGGTGTGGATTTTTTAATCTCGGTTTGCAACTCATGCACTGCAACCCTTTCCAAGGTAAACAAATTGCTTAAAGAGAATGAGAAGGAGAGGGAGCATATAAACAAGATACTGAAGAATTCAATCGGAAAGGAGTTTCAGGGGAAGCTCGAAGTACGCCATTTTCTAAGGTTCATCTATGAAGAGATAGGACTCGACAAAATCAAGGAGAAATTTACAACCGAACTCAATCCCGTAAAAGTGGCTCCGCATTACGGCTGCCACTATCTCAAACCCCCGGAGGTCTTCGATTTCTTCGAGGATCCTATTGTTCCCCATACCGCATATGATCTCATGGCCCTAACGGGTATCGAGCCAATTCGGTACGAGAACATGAAGCAGTGCTGCGGTGGGGCAATTTTAGCTGTAAATGAGGAGACATCCATTAAGATGGTAAGAGAGAAACTTGTGCATGTTCACGAGGCAGAAGGAGATGTCATGGCAGTGCACTGTCCGTTTTGCAGCGTCATGTACAGCGAATATCAAAAGGACCCGAGGATAGATATAGACTTTAAAATCCCCGTGATATTC
>CP070672.1:1622839-1625581 GCA_020351895.1 Thermoplasmata archaeon | reverse complement strand
CCTTCCGCTCACCCTCCCTCATTCCTGTTGGTCCGTGCCGACCCTGCGCTCGATGGATTTGGGCGGTAGGTGCAGCTTGGCTTGGTGGTGAGCGCGGAGGTGGGGGTTGAGCGGGGGGGATAGCATATTGAAAGTTACGGATGGAACATTTGGGTAAAGGATTGGAGATATTTTATCTTGGAAGATTGGCTAAGTTTAGAAAGTTTATTATTTATAGGATTAAATAGGCTCAAAAAGTACTATCCCATCTTTCTCTTTGAATGTAATGTGAAATTTATCAAAGATATCTAATCTACCCAAAAGTGGCGGTGCCTCTTCTATTAATGCCCATCCGACTCTTGGCTCAAGTTCGATTTCTCCTATCCTCATCTTCATCTTTTTAATAATCACAGGTAGATGTTTCCCTGATACCCCACCAAACTCAACGATTTTATCCTCCATATCA
Organism: Thermoplasmata archaeon; assembly: GCA_020351895.1. Next base: position 1,625,136 of record CP070672.1, on the reverse strand, counting down.
AATCCAAGATATTGACCGACACTGTGCGGTATTATAGTAATATCTGCACCAGAATCGATAAAAGGCCTGAACTTAATCCATTTGCCAGATACGGTTTGGATTAAAATATCTGCAATTGGCCTTTTAATCTCACCCAATGCTGGTGAAATCATCTTGCGATAATAAAACTTAATCAACCCCCGACCCTCCCTGTATTCTACAGTATTAATAGATCGTCCGTTGGCACCTTTGAAAGTGCTATTAATTTATCAGGGTATTTCTTCTCAGCTTCTTTCATGACCTCGTCTGCTTTATCCCCGCTTGCTATGACCCTTCCCTCCACGGTAGCGATCCATTTCCCGGCATATTCCTTTAAGTCTGAACTTAGATAGAACTCGTAATCCTTGTCGATTTCCGTAATTTCCGAGATTTACATCACCAATTAATATAATCATAAACAACTAGATAAAGATTTCTCTGTGGGATTTGATCTGAAATCTAATCAAGACCTGATTTGGGGTGGCCTGGTTTAAGTCTTCGCTCTCCACTCCTTCTAACTTAGGCTTTGAGGGATTATCTTGTAATGCTATTACATTCTAAGGCCTTGCGAATACCATCCCACACAAAATTAAAATGTAGAGAAAGAGCCTTCCGCTCACCCTCCCTCATTCCTGTTGGTCCGTGCCGACCCTGCGCTCGATGGATTTGGGCGGTAGGTGCAGCTTGGCTTGGTGGTGAGCGCGGAGGTGGGGGTTGAGCTGGTAGTGGGGAATGCGACACTCCTTTACAATGGAACCTCCCATTCGCATTCAACCTTGGCGTGGATCCAATATCCTTTCCCAATCTCAAAAAAGTCCGATGCGGTAAGCTCTTTCCATTTTTTAGTTGAAGGATTGTGGGTCCAGATCGCATCGACATCACTGTCAAAATCGATATTATTGAGCGCATTTGTTCTGTTATAACTAGTAAGTGATGGATAACCTACAAGGTTCCAGCCGGAATGGAGATTGATGGTTTGGTTTTTTGTTGGCTGAGTTCCGTTGTACAGGAAAATCGTGTCTCCTGGCCGGGTGATATGGATCCAGAAGCCCATGGTTTCATTGATCTCGAATAAATCGTTACCTAGCGACTTTTCTACTTCGTGATGCTTCCAATGATCAGCTCCATTCATAACATCATACCACTGGACTGCATCGTAATAGCCATCTATCATCTCAAGTACTTTCGAAAGGTTCTGATCCTGCTGGATAAGAGGAATGGATATCAAGTTCCACCCCTGTTTTAAAATCGTGTAATTTTCCAGGGGTTTGTAGATATAAGGATCCATAAGAGGATAATGATCTATTGAATTCGAGTCTATCAAATATTCTGTATCACCAATTCCGTCACTACCTGGCTGGTCCTGGTTTGGACCCTTGAAATTGTCTATCCCTGTGTAATCTGACCAGTAGTTACCTCCAGAAGGATAGCCATCATCCCAATAATTCAAGCCATCATCCTGAGCTTGTACTATATTATTAATGATATTATTATGATATATACGATTGCTCAACGAGAAATAAAGTACCAAACCATAGTCACAGTCGGAGATGTTGTTGCTCATAATTACGTTATTTCTCGTGCTCCATGAAAAGAATCCAGTATTGCAATTCGTTATGTTATTTCCCATAAATACATTGTTTTCGGACATTGAGAACCCTATCCCATATCCGTTATACAACGCATTATTGTCATGAACATTATTTCCATCTGAATGCGCTAATTGAATACCTAATCCCACCCAATTTCTTGACACATTATTGTTGGAAATATTGTTCCTCATTGAAAATCCCAATAAGATACCGATAGAGCAATTGATTAGTTCGGTATCCTTAACTTCTATTTCTGAGCAATTGGCGAGGATCACCTGACCTGCATTGGATGGAATTACCCCCCCGGTTTGGTTCTTAAGAAAGTAAACCGGTTTTCCATTAACTGTATTCGAAATGTCGATTTTATGCATGTTCCAGTATTCGATCTCGTTTCCCATGATCCTGATCCCGTTATCAATCATTGTATTGTTCACCAGATGTGCTCCTGTGGACTTTGAAAGATGGAAACCGTACATACCATTACGGCTCATGGAATTGTCTATGATTTCAATTCCACTTGATTCGTAAACAGATATTCCTTCAATATTCTCAGACGCGTTATTTTTATGAATGAAGTTGCCGTTAGATAAGCGAATTCTTATTCCGTAGTCATTGTTCAAGGCTTCGTTAAAAGAGATATTATTGCCATGAGAAATTACAAAACAAGATCCATACCGAGCATTATTG
>CP070672.1:1620045-1622739 GCA_020351895.1 Thermoplasmata archaeon | reverse complement strand
GGAACATCCACTCGCTCCGAAGACAAAAAGAGCAAAGGCGCTATAAAACATAACAAGAGAGTCAATCAGACCGAGAAGAATAAGCCCAAAGCCTATTATAAGCACCCCGGAGAATGCGAGCTTTCTCGGGCCAAAGCGGTCAACGAGAAATCCCATGAGGGGAGAAAGAATCCCCATTTCCAAACCGCGGAAGGAGAAGGCAATTGAGACCTTGGTGTAGCTCCAGCCAAACTCCTCGACTATGGGCTCAAAAAAGGCGGTAAAACCGTAGGAGATGCAACCGCTGCGATAGAGGGCAATAAGAAAGCAGGCAAGTATTACCCACCAGCCGTAAAAAATTCTCGCCATGGATGGTTCACCATTCTGCTTTATTAAGGGAGTCCAGCCGAAATCGAAGGGCTCTTTTTCAGGACTTGACTTAAATGACAAGGTGGAGGTTCCTTTATAACGCCCCACATTCACGATGTCAAGGGCGTCATGATACTCCAGAATCGCGGCGAAAGACATGGAAAAGATTAGAGAAGGATACTTTATTTGAAGATGTATTCGTTCATCCAGGCCTGATACCGATTATGCAATATTTCTATCACAATTCGATAGTTTTAGACTGGGGTACTGAGTATCGAATACAGTTAGGATTAGCGACCCTCTTCGAGGTGATGCTCGCTTTGATCTGAAGGGTTTTGATCTCCATTCCATATCTGGAGAACCAGGAGACTCCGGACGGTGGCAAGATCCGTCACGTATTGAAAAGCACGATTTCTGTGTGATACTCTCAATGTATCACAACTTGAAGTCACACTGGAATATTTAATGCAAAAGATCAAAAAAAGAAAAATTAAAACATTCCTTTTGTACTTTCTTTGTCTTTGGGTAAGCATTTTGGGATGTTCGGTAGACCCAGCTCCGATTATGGAGAGTTCTGGTGATGCTGATTTTGCCAGATTGCTGGAATCTATTCGAGTTAATGGTGGTCTGCCTGCTTTATTTGCAGCGGTAATCGTTGAAGGGGAAATCTATGTTACTGCTGCCGTAGGAACACGTAAATTAGGGACTGATAATTGGGTAACCGTTGACGATAAATTCTTAATAGGCTCATGCGGTAAAGCCTTTACAGCAACCTTGGCTGGAATTTTAGTACAAGAAGGGCTCTTGGATTGGCATACCACTTTAAAGGATGTGTTCCCAGAAATAATGATGCTCCCCGAATATGAGCCAATTACACTGGAACAACTATTATCACATAGAGCAGGTTTACCTAAGAATTTTATCGCGGATCTTGACGAAAATCGCCCTGCCACTCCAGAAGGCGGAAGAATACAATATGTTGAGCAGGTAGTCCAAACCAAATTACTCAATCCTCCTGGGCTGGTCATGTTGTATTCAAACGCAGGCTATGTTCTTGCAGGTGCAATGATGGAGAAGATTACATCACAACCTTTTGAAGCTCTAATATCAGAAAAGGTTTTTATTCCCTTGAAATTAGATACTGCCAGCTATGTGGCGCCAGCTGAGTTAGAACCGGATTCCCAACCTTGGGGACATATAAAAAAATCATGGTCATATAGGGCTGTAAGGAAGGATCATAACTATTGGTTGGATCCAGCGGGCAGTACCTTAAGCATTTCTATTAAAGACTGGGCAAAATTTATTTTTCAAAATATGTATATCCTTCAAACAAAAAACCAGTCAATAATAGGTCGGGAGACAATAAAAAAATTGCATACACCTACTAATACCTTAACCTGGGATTATGATGAGAAGTATTTTGCGACATGGAATAAACTTATCGGCTGGCCGCTTACTTCAGCAAATTATGCTCTTGGATGGTACGTTGTTAGGACCGACAATGGAGAGGATGTTCTCTATCATGGAGGGGCCACCAAGTCCTTTATTGCAGATGTATACATGTCACCGAAAGACAAGAGTGCAATTTTATTAGCAGCCAATGCACGAACATCACATGTCCCTTTATATGAAGGAGCAAAAAGAATAAGTTCATATTATTCACTGAATCTAAGCTTGCCATAGCGAGATTATTAGTATTGAGCCATATGGATCTTCAATAATTCGTTGTTTTAACTATTTAGATTGCTCAAACGTATCCGGTAATGCGGTAAAATCATAATCTTTCCAATATACCATGATTTGGTAAGATTAATCTCGTTGGAATGTCTGGTTCCCCTATAGGATGAATCAAATGGGTATCATAAGAAAATTAGCCATAATAATTGTTATTCTCTTTTTGGTTGTAAGCTATTTATCAGTGGTTCCTTGTGTTGGAGGGCAGAAAAATAGGGAAACATCTTTAAATCGAACTCAAAACAAATCCAGCGACTTATCCAATATATTGCGCAAGACGGAGAAGATGACGTACTTAAAAAGCCTCATTATTATTAGAAATGGGGATTCGATTGTAGAAGAATATATGAATGGCGGTAGCTCAGAACAATATACTGACCTCAGGTCTGCTTCGAAGAGCATTTTATCAGCCGTTCTAGGCATCGCCTTACAGAATAAATATCTTGATAGTATAGATCAAAAGGTAATGGATTTTTTCCCTAAATATATCACTGATGATTTAGATCCCCGGATATTTGATCTCACAATCAGACATCTAATAACGATGAAAACTGGATTTAAGGTTAAAGAAAATGCAAAAGCTTATCAACAATTATACCAATCCTCAGATTG
>CP070672.1:1604176-1619945 GCA_020351895.1 Thermoplasmata archaeon | reverse complement strand
GACCCTTCGGTTTCTCGTAGCCCGATTCCGTGTTTCCGTGATGCGAGAGTATGAGATGGTTGAGTTTCATTTTCAGAACCTCAGGAAACGAGGGCATTCCCTTCAACTTATCCTTCACCATTTCAGAGCCAAGGGTTATATGCCCAAGGAACTTTCCTGAGTCAGTCATGTCAATTGAGGTCTTAGCCTTGTAGGTATCCATCTTTCCTATGTCATGTAAAATGGCACCTGTGATGAGCAGATCCCTGTTTAAAACAGGATAATTATTTGAGAGCATCTCACACAACTTCACTACATTCAATGTATGCTCCAATAATCCCCCTAAATAACTGTGGTGATGCTTCATTGCAGCCGGAGACTCTTTGAACGCTCCTGTGAAGTTTTCATCCGAAAAAAAGTTCTCCAAAAGTGCTCTTAGGTTCTCATCCGCAACAGAGCCCATAAGAGCATGCATCTCCTCCATCATATCCTCGGTGTTTCTCTCGCTTTTGGGAAGAAATTCCTCGGGTTTGTACTCATCCTCAGCACATTTTCTAAAGGGATGAACACCCTCGTCCATACTGATTGTTAGAACATTGTCGTACTTGTCCATTGCCACTTCACCCACAACCTCGATTACATCTCCCACGGCAAGGGAATTGTACAAATCCGTCAATGCCCTATCATCAGGTCCTCCCCAGTACTTGAGAGATATCTCCCCAGTCATATCACCGACGCCCATAAAGAAATACTTGCCGGATTTGTTCTTGTACTCTCTTGGTGTCTCCTTATTACGCACCGCAAACATTCCTCTGATGTAGTCTCCTTCCTTAAATTCCTCTATCTGCTTTTTAGTCGGTTGATTCATTACTCTACCCCCTTTGTATGAAGGGGTATGGTTTTGGAGATATAGGTAATTTTGGATTTTATCGTATATTCATTTCTATATCGGTCTTCATTTTCCCTATGTAATCCTCATCAACTTGTTTTTTTAAGGGCGGGAGGAGGGGGCACAGGTTGGAGGGAAAAATAGGATGAAGAACCAAATATATTCATTTCCCCACCACAATAAAAGATTAAAGTAAAAGAGGAGTATTTACCTATAACATTAAAATAGGAGAGAGGAACATGGAATTAGTAGAAGCCATAAAAGCCCGAAGAAGCATAAGAAGATTTCATGACAAAAAAATCGAGGATAATTTAATAATGGAGATAATTGAACTTGGAAACCTCGCTCCTTCAGCAGGAAACCTCCAGCCTAGAGATTTTGTGATTGTAAAAGATCAAGCAATAAAAGAGCAGCTTGCACACGCTGCCTTAGATCAAAACTTCATAGCCGAAGCACCCGTTGTCATCGTGGTTTGCACAAATGCCATGCGAACTGCACCATATTACGGCATGCGCGGAGTTAATTTGTATTCTATCCAGGATTCCGCCGCAGCAATAGAAAATATGTTACTCGTCATTGTAGATTTCGGCCTTGCATGTTGCTGGGTGGGAGCATTCGATGAAAATGCGGTTTTCAGAATATTAGAATTGCCTGAACATGTAAGACCTATTGCCATACTTCCGATTGGTTATGCGGATGAGGCGAAAGGACCTGCATCCAGAATGGATATAGAAGAAATGGTACATTATAATAGATGGTAAAAAAATATAAAAAAAGTAAAAAAAGAAAAGGTTTTAGTACTCGTCCATTCCGCCCATGCCACCCATACCGCCCATTCCACCAGGTCCGCCTGGGGGCATCGGTGGTCCGCCAGTGCTTTTTGAGGCTATGACATCGTCTATCCTCAGGATCATTATAGCTGCGTCTGTTGCCGAGGAAACTGCCTGCATTCCAACCCTAAGAGGTTCGATGACGTTCTCCTTTCTCATGTCCACTACTTTATCTGTATAGACATTTATTCCAGCCGTCTTCTTTCCCTTGGCATGTGCCTTTCTCAATTCTATGAGCGTGTCTATTGGGTCCAATCCAGCGTTCTCGGCCAGGGTTCGCGGTACAACTTCCATTGCATTTGCGAAGGCCTCGATTGCGATCTGCTCTCTTCCGCCGATTGTGGATGCATAGTCCCTCAATCTCAGGGCGATTTCAGCTGCCGTGGCACCTCCACCTGCTATCATCTTTCCGTCCTCGATTGCCACCCTTACAACACCCAGGGCATCCTCCAAGGAGCGTTCCACCTCATCGATCACGTGCTCGGTGCCTCCTCTTATTAGGATGGAGACAGCCTTTGGATTCCTGCAGCCAGTGACGAAAGTCATCTCGTCATCTGCCACCTTCTTTTGCTCAACTAAGGCTGCTGCGCCCAAATCTGATTTCGAGAGGTCAGTGAGCTTGGTTAGAATTGTTCCACCTGTGGCCTTGGCCAGCTTTTCCATATCGGATTTCTTTACCCTTCTGACGGCGTAGATGTTTTCCTTTGCCAGGTAGTGCTGAGCCAAATCATCGATTCCCTTCTGACAGAAAAGGACAGTGGCCCCTGAACCTTTCACAGTTTTAACCATGTCCTTTAACATGTTCTCCTCTTCAGTCAAAAAGGCTTGGAGTTGGGTGGGATCCGTTATCTGGATCTTGGCATCCACCTCGGTCTTCTTAACCTCAAGTGCGGAATCGATTAAGGCGATCTTCGCCTTCTCAACCTTCTTTGGCATTCCAGGATGAACCGGCTCTTTGTCCACTATTATTCCTGCTATCATCTTGGTGTCGGTAATGGAGCCGCCCTGTTTCTTTACTATCTGGATGTTATCTTTGTCTGCATAGTGTTTGCCGTCTCTTTCCTCCGCAATCTTTGTAACTGCATCAACAGCCACTTCGGCCATAAGGCCCCTTGATGCGCTTACGCTCTTGCTTATCATGGCAGTGCTTGCGATGTTCCTCAGAGTCTTTTTGTCCTTGATGCTCAACGGCTCTGAGACCTTTTCCATGATCTGCCTCGCCTTCTCAGCAGCCATCCTGTATCCGCTTGATATGATTGTTGAATGTATATTCTGGTCAAGAAGATCCTCGGATTTTTTTAACAGCTCTCCAGCGAGAATAACGGCAGTAGTGGTACCGTCACCGCATTCCTCATCCTGGGTTTTAGCAACCTCCACCATCATCTTGGCAGCAGGATGCTCTATATCGATTTCCTTCAATATGGTTACACCGTCGTTAGTGATCACTGCATCGCCCATACTGTCAACCAACATCTTGTCCATACCTCTCGGACCAAGCGTGGATCTAACAGCATCTGCTATTGCCTTTGCAGCGGCGATGTTGTTACCCTGTGCGCCTTTTCCTTTTTCTCTTGTTGTTCCTTCTTTTAATACCAATATCGGAGTTTGTCCTCCCAACATACTTTCTTGCCTCCAAATATTATTTTTTTTTATTCAACGTCCTATGCCCTTCTATGAAAGGCACCCCCCTATATATGTTCTTCTATATAAGGGTTCCTGTGAATTGGATTCAATTGGTAACCTTGTCCAGAGGTTAAAAATATTAGAAAATATCCACCAATTTCGCTACCAATTCATCCCTGCTCGGAAGACCCTTTCTTGCCCCGATTTCGGAGATACATCTTGATGCCAGGTAATTTCCAATAATTGCACAATGTTTCAATTCTTTATCTTGAGATAGGCCATATAAAAAACCTGCACAAAACGCATCTCCTGCCCCGGTTGTGTCCTTCACATCGGTCTTTTGCGCAGGAACATGTTCCGATTCTGTGCCACTTGAGACATAACATCCCCTCTCCTTTAGGGTGATCACAACGATGCTACAACCCATTTTAATCAGAAATTTCGATGCGCTTTCGTATTCCATGCCAGTTAAAATCTTTGTTTCGGCTTCATTTAAAAATAATACATGACTTCGCTTTATTATTGGTGATATGGCTGAAAGGCCCTTTTTCGCATACAAAGATCCTGGTGCAAAGCTCAATCTAATGAGATCATACAACCCCTCTACAACCTTCTTCTGAAGCTCCAACTGGTTTTCGCCAACAAAAGAGGTCATATGAAGAATCTTTGTTTGTTTCAAATAATCCAAATCCAGGTCTTCAGAAGTGATCACGTTGTTGGCTCCTGGTGCGATGTAAAGCGCTCTTTCCCCTTTTGGATCCACCAAGCCTATAACCAATCCAGTGCGCATGTTGTCCTTGATTTTAATCTGAGATGTATCCACACCCACTTCTTTTAAGGAGCTCAGGACCTTTTCGCCTTCCCCATCGCTCCCCACCGCGCCAAAAAAACCAGCAGAGAGTCCCAATTTTCCCAAGGCGTATATGGTGTTGGCAGCAGAACCCCCAGGTTGTTCTACTGTCTCCTTGATGGGTATTTCCTCGTCTCCTTTGGCTATACTCTCGACTTTGTACAATCTATCGAGATTCAGCGCACCGAAGCCTACGAAATCCATATTGTTTACCCCAGTTTAGCTGCCCTTCCCCTGACTATGTTCCTTACCTCCTTATGAACATTTACAACATCATCGAAATTTTCTCTATCAACGAGAACGTGTATGTAAGGTTCCTTTCTGTCCTTGCGCTTAGCAAAGGCTGAAATCACCCCCTCCCTTCCACCTTCCTTCCATTTGTCAAGCAGCTCTTTCAGATCCATCATGTCGGTTGTGGCCAAACCGATTGTGGCGTGGGGTATTGCATATTCGTTCCCATTGAATGCAATAGCCAAACCTCCTGCATTGTTACATGCTTGCAACATCTTAAAATCCGTGATGCTGTCTCCCACAACCACCATGTCCTTCAACCCGATATTATGCTCCTTGGCAATACTTTGCGCGGCCTTTACCTTGCGCTCTCCTCCAATCACCTCCATATCCTCCATGATTTTTCCAAGGGGAGTCTTCGGTAGATCGTTGAAGAAGAATCTATCGAGCCTCATCTTGACCTTCATGTCATTTATGGGAGGATACATCTCCAGAATCTCCTTTTCCGCTTCAGCGATGAGTGATGTGTCAAGACCTTCCATCTCCTTTCTATACCAGTTTAGGGGAAATGTCGTGCAGTATGTCTTTGCAGGTGAGACCCCCACCTCTGACGCTATGTTGTAGGCATGTTGCTCATAGCTTGTGGATATTATATACTCCTCCCAGTCCTCGTCCTTCAGCTCTGAAATGAGCTCTTTTGCACCGGAAACCAGCATGGCCTTCTTACTGACCTCTGTTATTTTCTCTTCCGATATTCCGTGATAGACAAGAAAAGGGGCGATTAATGCCAAGGTATCCCCTGCCTCGTATCCTTCCCTTCCCTCCAAAGCCAAAAGGTCGTCGTATCTGCTGATGGTTTCGAAAATTCTCAGCCCATTTTCAAAAAGTCCCATTACCTCGTAGGCATTATCCTGAGGAGACAAGGGTCCCTCCAAATCGAAACATATGACTTTGGGCATACAAATCCCAGGGGAGAATAGGTTTGATTGGTAAAAAGGTTTATTAGTTGCTCCAGACCTTTACCCCACAATGAATCGGGGGGATTCTCATGGTCTTTAAGATTGGATGGTTTTCCTCAGGAAGAGATGAGGCTGCCAGGGAGCTTTTAAACGTGGTTTGGGATTCCATTCAAAGGGATTTTATCCATGCTGAATTCGATTTTGTCTTTTCAAACAGGGAAAGGGGCCAGGATGCTGAGAGCGATGCCTTCTTCGATCTTGTGGAGAGTTACGGTATTCCGCTGGTTTGTTATTCCTCCAAGAAATTCCAACCTGAGATGAGAAAGAATAGCCTAAAGGAATGGAGAAGAGCCTATGACAAAGACATGATGAGGCATCTTGAGAATTACGTTCCTGACCTCTGTGTCTTGGCTGGCTACATGCTGATAACAGGAGAGGAGCTTTGTAAAAAATATACAATGATAAATCTGCATCCTGCCGAGCCAAATGGCCCAACAGGAACCTGGCAGGAGGTGATATGGAAACTGATCCATGACAAAGCAGATCGCACAGGGGTTATGATGCATCATGTAACCGAGATTCTCGATCGCGGACCGCCTATTACATATTGCACATTTCCCATTCGCGGAGGAAAATTTGATCCACTATGGGATGACCTGGAAGAAAAACTGAAAACAAAAAGTCTTCAGGAAATCATGCAAAAGGAGGGGGAAGCAGAACCCCTCTTTGCAGAGATTCGAAAACAGGGTGTTGCGCGGGAGCTGCCCTTGATAATCCAGACCATAAAGGAATTCGCAGATGGGAAGGTCAAGGTTGAGAGTGGAAACATAATAGCCCTCGGTAAGAAAATCTCAGGAGCCTATGATTTGACAGATAAAATCGAGAAGTTGGTGAGTGAGCAGGATTAGGGCCCCGGAAAACCTGATTTTTATTCTTTTATTCCCGTAAAAAGACCGTATCCAAAAGTGCCTTTTTCAAGTTCTTCATATCCAGTTTTTATGAGATCCTTTGCCTCTTCTTGAGTTATCCCTAAAATCCCTTTAAGATCAAAGTCATAACGTTTCTTTATCAGATCCCACCCAAAAAGAAGCTTATCCGCCCTTCCTATGATTTCCCGAATACATTCATTTTGATTCTCATATTGAACATCTTTGAAGTTCGCCTCCCGAAAGAGGGCCTTGTATTCATCTGCAGGAAGTGCTCCTGCAATACAGATTACCTGGGATGCAAGGTTCGAAAGAGCCTCTGGTAGTTCCTTTTCAATGATCACATCCGTTATTCCCAGCCTTCCACCCTTCTTCAAAACACGATACATTTCGGAGGCTGCTGTCTTTTGATCAGGAAAAGTGCATAATGCGCATTCGCATATTATGGCATCAAAGGTTTCATCCTCAAATTTCAATTTCTCTGCATCAGACTTCACGAATTCGAGTTTATCTGAAAGGTTCGTATCCTGGGCCTTCTTTTTTGCCTTTTCTAGGTTCTTCTCGCTTAGATCGATTCCAATGACGTGACATCCGTATCTATCTGCAAGCGCCAATGAAGAAGCACCAGCTCCGCATGCAACATCGAGCACCTTGGATGTCTCATCAAGGCCCAGTTTCTCCCCCATGTGCAACGTCAACTTCTCTCCGCCTGGATGAAAGTTCTCTCCAAAAAACATGGCCACAAGATCGTTTTCGTAAAACGTGGAACAGCAGCTTTTTATTGTTTCAGGGTCCATACTTTTAACTCCATTGTCCATGATATCACTCAACACATTCTTCCAAAAACTGGTTTCAGATCCTTTCTATATAATACATTATATACACAGAATGGAATCATTTGTCCGTTGGGTAAAATCTCTGTGACGCAACACTTTTTGGCCCTCTTCAAATCAAAGTTAAACTCGTCCATAAATGCATGAACAGAAATCAATGTGATGTTATCCATAAGCTCTGGGATATTTGGTATGGCGATCCCACAAGATGTGCAGATTGCGGATTCAGTTTTTTCAGAGCCCATGACAGCAGACATGGATAATAGAGAATCTAGGGCCTCATTGACAGGAGTCAAGAGACCATCGTCTGGAATGGTACGGTTCACTATGTGATCCATGTATTTTTCTATTTCGAAAAGCTCAGTCAAAGAGAGGATTCTATCCTCCATTTTATAAACGTATGTGCAGACAGAGCAGGTGGGGTAAGGACATGGGATGTTGATAAAAGATTTTTTTGCGAGCAATCCCGCACTTTGAGCTTCGATTTCATCCAAGATCTCGGGAATTGTCAATCTCCTGTTTCCCTTATCATCAAGCTCGTACCTTCCCGTGAGGGTTGAGGGCTGGAAATTCACCATCTTTATGTTATTATCATTTAGAGCCAAATCAATGACCTTCCCGATCTCATGCTCGTTGATTCCCCTTACAATGGTGGGAACCAGGGTAACGTTCATGCCAAATTCCATGCAGTTTTTTAGGGCCTTTTGCTTGATATCAAGAAGCGGTCTTCCTCTGAGAGCCATGTATGTTTCATCGCTAAATCCGTCGAACTGAAGATAGATGAGAGGTTTTTTGATGTATGGTTCATTTTTCATAGTTTCTGATATCTTCCTTGCGAAGTCCCGATCTGCCAGTTTAATGCCATTGGTGTTTAGCATGGGATATTTTATGCCCATTTGACCGGCATATTTCAATATTTCCATGATGTCGGGATGCAGTGTAGGTTCTCCCCCACTGATCTGAAGGACCTCTGGTTCTCCCTCGCATCTCACATAAAGGTCTATCATCTCTGCAACCTTTTCAAAAGACAGGCTGAAGGAGTTGTTTGAATCAACAAAGCAGACTGGGCAATTCAGGTTGCACTTCTCTGTAATCTCTATTACTCCAACACAGGTATGCTGCTTATGATCTTCACACAACCCGCAATCATAAGGACATCCTTTGGAAACCGAGCCCTGAAAATGCAGAGGTGTGGCCCCGGGTTTGTTGAATTTATCTGCAGCAAGAGAATTGCTTGCATCCGAATATATTAGTGTCTCAAAATAACCATGCTCCTGGCAGAATTTCTTCATGTAGACCTTCTCATCCCTGAAAAATATCTGGCAATCCACAATTTCCAGGCATTCAGGGCAAACGCTTTTAGACTTTTCTAAAAGGTTCTCGCCCTCTGTAAAATCTCTCTGTGCTACATTGCCTTCTTGGATCTTATTAAGAGGTTCTCCCCCATTTATGGATTTCGCCATTAACCAGACTATATACCATTTATTATTAATATACCTGTTCCCTTACTTGGTAACATATGAAGGTTGCGGAAGATAAAAGAAAAATAAGTGAACGAAAGTTTTGGAGCAAGGTTGCAAAAAACTACGACAGATGGATTGAAAGCGCTTTTTCTGACCAGTACAAGATATTCAAATCCAAGCTCGCTTCGTATGTAAAATCCCATGATAGGATATTGGAGGTTGGCTGCGGAACTGGAGATATCACATTTTTCCTATCAAGCAGATGCAAAGAGGCTATTGGTGTGGATATATCCTTGGAGATGATTGCCGAGGCAAATAGAAAAAAAGAGGAGCAGGGCATAAGAAATGTTAAATTTTATGAGGGGGATGCTTACAATCTTCCTTTTCCCTCTGCATCCTTTGACAAACTATTTGTTGTGAATGCCCTTCAGACCATGAAGGAGCCAGATTCGGCCATCAGGGAGGGGGAACGGGTCCTTAGAAATAACTGTGAATTTCTGAGTATCACATACTGCTTTGGTGATTCTGGCTTTGTAGAGAATTTGAAGCTGATTAAGTGGATTTTAATCTATGGAAAACCAAAGTACTGGCATAACTTCACCATAGATAACCTCACCGATTACTATAAAAGAATAGGTTTTACAATCATAGAAAAGGAAATCATTTGGAAAAAACCAGTAGTTCTTTTTCTGAGATGCCGAAAAGAACCAAGGAATTGAATGATTTTAGGAGACTGACCTGCATAGTAGCAGAAAGTGCTTGATGTCAGTAATAATCCCTGCTATTGTTATTTGAGCCATAATAAAAGAAATATCTAAATACAGCGTCTTACAATATATACCCAGCAGAGAGAGGAGAGGTAATGGTCATAAAGAAGATCGTGCTTCTTGGGGACAGTGGTGTAGGAAAGACCAGCTTGATTAGGCGCTATGTTTTTGATAAGTTTGAAGATTCTTATATCACAACAATAGGATGCAAGGTGACAAAAAAAGATCTTGTTATCAATAAAGACGAGAAAGATGTGAACATCAGTCTCATGATATGGGATGTTTTGGGTAGGGCGGGATACACCGCGGTCCATACAAGATCCTTTGTGGGTGTGCACGGTGCCTTTCTTGTTGCCGATCTCACGAGAAGGGAGACATTAAACAGTCTGGAGCGGTATTGGATTCCACTGCTTTTCAGTGTCTGTGAAAATGTTCCACTGGCCTTCGCCTGCAACAAATCGGATTTGGTGGATGAATATGCCTTTGAACCAGAGGAAATGATGACCATGGCATCAAGGTATAACATAGGTATAGAAGATACTCTTCCCTCGATTCTCAAATCCTGTTATTCCACAAGTGCAAAAACCGGAGAGAATGTTGAAAATACCTTCGAGAGCCTGGGCCATATAGTTCTCTCAAAATCGGTGCCCAAGGATCCTGTAAAGGAGGTCTTTGAAAGCCTTGTGGCTGACGGTATCTACCGACATACGGATAGGACAACACTTATAGGCGCCACCGATGCCATCATTGTGGATTTCTGCGAAGGATTCGATGACGACAGATTGGCCATGTCACTTCTGCGCCAGGAGCTTTCCAGAGCCAGCATGGATATAAGAAATCCTTCAAAGGAGGGATTACTCAAGGCCGTTGAATACCTGGCCGAGGCCGAATCTGAATTCAAGGATCAGGATATTGTCATCAATAATAAGGAGAGAAGGCTGGGGTGGATAAGGAAGACTAGAGGGGATTTAGGGGGTCCTTGATATCCTAAATTGTTTATGCAAAAACATATAATGTTTACAATCCGTATGGTGAAGGGAGGGTGTAGGTATGGTAGATTGTGTTGTTACTTTCCAGCCTGATAATAAAACAGTTAAAGTCAAATCCGGAGAAAACATCATAAACGCGGCTGTGGATGCTGGTGTATTTATAAACTCGGTTTGTGGTGGTTTGGGAAAATGCGGAAAGTGCAAGGTACAGGTCAAGGGTGAGGTGAAGGCCAGTGATTCTGAGCTTCTTTCGGAAGAAGATAAAAAGAATAATGTCTTTCTTGCATGCGAAACCGCAATAGAAGGCGATGTCGAGATTTTCATACCCGAAGCTTCAAGGGCTGCAAAGCATCAGATACTGGTAAAATCAAAAGAGATAAGCATCGAAGAGCTCACACCAATGACACAGAAGATTCGCTTGACTCTACAAGCACCTAGCCTCGAGGACAACCTAAGCGACCTTGAGAGAATAAAAAAAGGGCTGGCAGAGCACAAAATCTTGAATACAACCATTGGATTAAACATACTCAGAAATATAGCAAAAACCCTTCGCGAGAATGTATGGGATGTTAGCGTTACTTTAGCAGAGACGGATGACCAAAACGAGATAATCTATGTCGATTCAAAGGAAACAACCAACAAGCATTTTGGGCTGGCAATAGATATCGGAACTACAACGGTGGTGGTATCTCTTATTGATTTGAAAAATGGCGAAACCATATCAACCAAATCCAACTACAACAAGCAGATCGTGTGTGGTGAGGATGTACTTGCCAGGATAAATTTTGCAGAAGAAGAAGGGGGTCTGTCCAAGCTCAACAAGCTGATTGTGGAAACCATCAACTTTTTAATAGAGCAGCTCACCCTAGATGACGAGCTTTGTAGAAGAGGCATCGCCTACGGAACCTGCAAGGAGGAAATCACCTGGGTCGTGGCTGCTGGAAACACCACCATGAGCCACCTGTTTCTCTCCCTTGACCCGCAACATATCAGGTTGGAACCCTATATACCAACAGCGAGTTTAGTTCCCGCCATGAAGGCAAGGGATCTGGGATTGGAGGTAAATCCCGGAGCGCCAGTCTTCATAATGCCCTGCAGAAGCAGCTATGTGGGAGGGGACATTACTGCAGACATTCTCGCTTCAGGCATGAACAAGAAGGATGAGCTGGGCCTTCTGATAGATGTTGGCACCAATGGTGAGGCGGTTGTGGGCAACAAGGAATGGCTGGTTTCCTGCTCCTGCTCTGCTGGCCCGGCATTTGAAGGAGGCGAGGTTCAGCACGGTATGCGTGCATCCATTGGAGCCATAGAGAAGATAGCTCTCAATATGCTGCCTTCGGGAAATGGAAAGGATATCAAGGTTTTTTACAAGACCATAGGTGATGTAAAGCCCAAAGGTATTTGCGGATCGGGTCTGATAGACCTTCTCGCCGAGATGTTCGTACATGGTATTATAGATAAGAGTGGGAATATAAATGACATCAATTCTCCGCGGATAAGGGACGGTGCCGAGGGAAAGGAGTTCGTTGTGGCGTGGGCTGAGGAGACTTCATTGGGTAGGGATGTCATCGCTCAAAGAAAGGAGGATGGCGAGATAGTCATGAAGGAGAGCAAGGGAAAGGACATAGTCGTAACCGAGGCCGACATCAAGAACATAATAAGGACTAAAGGTGCGGTTTATGCGAGTTGCTCTGTATTATTGAAGAGCCTGAATCACACCTTCGATGACCTTGACAAGATATACATTGCAGGTGGATTTGGTAATTACATCGACCTGAAAAAGGCGATCTTACTGGGTCTTTTTCCCGATGTCCCCCTTGAGAAGTACGAGTTCATTGGAAACGGTGCCTTGGGCGGTGCAAGGATGGCCCTTCTTTCAAGAAAAATGAGAGAGGAGGCAGAGAGGATTTACACCATGATGACCTATATCGAGCTTTCTGTGAACAATATGTTCTATAATGAGTTCACATCCGCTCTATTTTTACCACATACCGATATAAATCTGTTCCCTTCCGTAGCCGATACGTTGGCCAAAATACAGGAATGAATGGGAAAAGATAAATTGTAGTTCGTATTATCCAGTGGCATTTAGTAGGCGAAAGAGGACCAGGGAGCACTATTGATGGACAATGAGGACAAGGAACCAGAAGAGTACGAAGTTGAGGTGGTTACGGAGGAAGTGGTGGAGGCCGAACCTGTTGAACCAGAGCCAGTTGAAGCCGAAGTTGTTGAGACGCCCCCTCCGTTTGAGGAGAAGAAGGGATTTTTCTCGCAGTTTCCAAGATTATACTGGGTTGTAGACGCTCTTGAATTTTTCGAGAGAGGCGCCTTCTATGGAGCCCTCGCGGTTCTCCCACCATATGTTGTTCGAGTTCTTGGGTTTCCAGATATTGTGTGGGGTATTCTATATGCTGTCTTATACATTTTATTGTATTTCTTTCCAATAATTGCTGCTGCACTCGCAGAAAAATATGGATACAGGACGGTTCTTATAAGCTGTCTTTCATTATTGATGATAGGATATTTATTTATTTTATTTGTACAACCAGGCAGTATCGCTATATTAGTATTTGCAGTCTTAGCCATAGGATTTGGAGCAGGTGCTTTTAAACCGTTGGTATCTGCTACAATAGCACATATTACTCCTGATAAACAACGTAATTTCGCTTATTCAATATATTACTGGTTTATTAATCTAGGGGCTTTTTTAATAAACTTAGTTATGGGAATTGCCTTCCTTCTTTATGGACTTGCAGAGCAGTATTTTTATTATATGTTCATAGTTGCTGTCGTCCTAATTGCAATTAATATTTTTATCTCGTTTTCCTCCTATACTAATCCCTTAGAACCACAAAAAGATATAAGCGTTCCAGATGCCTTAAAAAAGATCATTCCTGCACTGAAAGACAGGAAATTTATGATTTTATGTTTAATTTATTCGGGTTTCTGGTTCATATATGCTTTTAATCATACATTTCTTGCAATTTACATGCTGGATTTCCAGAGAATGCCTGGGTGGTTTAATCCCCAATTATTGGCTATAATTAATCCAGGAACTATAATTGCAGTTGGGCCTTATCTCGGAAAAAAAGTAGAGAAATACAAATCCCTTAATGTGATGATGATAGGAATATCTATTTCTTTGGTAGGATTCGTTCTAGTATTATTTAGTGGGGATCCTGGTTTATTTGTAACCGGTATATTGGTATTTTCAATCGGTGAGTTTGTCACACATCCAGGTTTTATTGCATACGTATCAAAAATTGCCCCTAAGGATAAGATCGCAATATATATGGGTATTCTTTTCATACCTACGGGAATAGGGACTGTAGTTGGAGGAATTGTTCATGGTTTCTGGTATGACGTTTTTGTTGTACAATGGAATATGCCGAAACTTTTTGGCGCAGGTCTTGGAGCTGCAGGATTATTAACGTTAATCTGCCTTATTCTATACAATAGATGGATAAATAAAATGGCGAAAGAAGAAGATCCAACTTATGTGGAAGATAAAGGTATTTGGGTCAAATCTTCTACTGCATTCGTTGCATTATTGTTGATTCCAGCTGTTATTGGTGCTGGTATTCTAGGTGGAACAAATACTTTTCATAGAACTGAGGATGAAGGAGGTGGTCCAAGATTAACGGACTGGTCAAAATACGAGATCATGTCAGGAGACCAGATTACCCTATCAGGTCATTTACAAGAGAACTCTGAAACTGTTGAAACAATCCCTGTTGACGAATCCAATGTCATCTCAATCACATTCATTTTAACATGGGAAGATGAGCCAGACCAGCAATACGGTCCCAGGACATATGTAAATGAACCAGATTCCTTCACCTTGCAGGTTCAAGCCCCTAATGGTAATGAATCCCGGGATTCTGCCATGAATCCACAAGGCGGGACAGGTGAAATTATCATTACAATGGAGTATGAACCAGATATCGATCCTTACATGAACGGTACAGGCACATACAATGTCACGATACAATTAGGGGAATGCGGGGATTTCTTCAGTAACGGCCCCATAGGATTCACCGATACCGAAAACGATTGGGAACTAGCAGTGGATTATGAATATTACTTTAAAGAATAAAGCAATTATACCCCAACTCCCATTCACCCCACTGTTAATACTTGTTAGTAAGGGGAGGTAGAGAATATGGAACTCAAGAATGTGATTTTAGAGAAAGATAAAAATATCGGCATAATCTCCATGAACAGGCCACAGGCATTGAATGCCCTCAACTCGGAGACACTCACCGATATAAGAACCGCGGCTCAAGAACTAAACGATGATCCCGATATAGGAGTTATCATAATAACAGGTGTGGGCGAGAAGGCCTTCGTGGCTGGCGCAGACATCAAAGAGATGAAGGACATGACTCCCTTGGAGGCAAGGAAATTCATGCACTTCGGCCAGAGTGTTTTCAACGTTATAGACAATTTGCCAAAACCCACAATCGCTGCAGTGAACGGCTATGCCCTAGGCGGAGGATGCGAGCTCGCCTTGGCCTGTGACATGATACTGGCTTCGGATAAAGCAAAATTTGGATTGCCCGAGGTGACCTTAGGCATTCATCCTGGCTTTGGGGGAACCCAAAGGCTGCCAAGACTTGTAGGCTCGGCAAAGGCCAAGGAACTGATATTCACAGGGGAGATGATAGATGCAAACGAGGCTTTGAGAATCGGCCTTGTCAATAAAGTGGTGTCCCAAGAGGAGCTAATGGGAGAAGCAAAAACCCTTGCTCAGAAAATTTTAAAGAACGGTCAGCTGGCAATACGATTGGTAAAATCCGCAATAAACGCAGGCCTGAATGTACCTCTGGAAAAAGGTCTAGCCTACGAGGCTGAGACTCAAGGATTGGCCTTTGCCACCGAGGATAAGAACGAGGGTTTGAACGCATTTTTAGAGAAGAGAAAACCGAACTTCCAAGGGAAGTAGCCCCATGAAAGTCCAAGTTTCACCCAAAACAGGCATAGAGATAGATGATGATATCGTGGAATTCATAAAAAAGGAGGGGAAGGACTTTAGAATATGCACCTCATGCTTTGGAGCGGAATTACTACCAGTCACCATGAAAGCCCCAAAGTTATCAGATATTAGAGTAAAGATTGGAAACAATATCCTCTATATCTCAAAGGTTCAAGCCCACTACATCTCAAAAATAGACAAATCCATGCTGAGAGGTTCAGAGCTATCTGATTTAGAGAAGTGCTTCCTTTAGGTGGATTTGATTCTTTTCCAAACTGTACCTGTTTGTGAATCCTCCAAGACTATTCCCTGTGCCTTTAACTTGTCCCTTATCTCGTCCGACTTTTTCCAGTCCTTGACACGCCTTGCTTCCTCCCTTTCCTCTATCAATTGCTTCTGTTCGAGAGTCAACTCTTCCTTTCTTTCAACCAAAAAACTCACACCGAAGATCCCTT
>CP070672.1:1601456-1604076 GCA_020351895.1 Thermoplasmata archaeon | reverse complement strand
TCAGGAAAATGGTCTGTCTGTGAAGATGACTGATATGGCTATAAAAATACATAAAAAAGGGGATATTTATGGGGTTTCTTGATAGTAGGAAAAATCCCTATTTCATAGCAGAAATAGGTTCTAATCACCTTAATGATTTGAAACATACTTTGACCCTTATTGAAAGGCTCGTTAAAAATGGAGCAGATGGGATCAAGTTCCAGTTATTTGAGGCTGAACGATTATATTCGAGAAATACCCCGGCTTTTCCTGATGAAACAGAGATCCCCTATAATATATCAAAAGCTGTTGAGTTGCCTAGAATATGGCTTAAAGACCTTAAATCTAGTGTTGAAAAATACGGAGTTGATTTCCTTTGTAGCCCCTTTTCACTTGAAGATGTAGATATTCTGGAAGAAAAAGGTGTGTGTTCCTACAAAGTAGCTTCATCGGAGATTAATGATGTGGTGCTAATAAAACATATCGCGATGACTAAAAAACCGATCTTCTTATCAGTTGGCATGGCGAAACTCGCGGACATTGAACTGGCACTCGAAACCATCAATGAGTTTGGCCCTTGCGAAGTCTATCTCTTGCAATGTACAGCACTTTATCCAACTCCTCCCGACGAGGTTAACCTGCTTGCTATGAGTGCAATGAAAAATACTTTTGGATGTGAAATTGGATTCTCTGACCATACTCTAGGGATTCATATTTCGTTAGCTGCAGTAGCACTAGGTGCACGAGTGATTGAGAAACATGTTACAATGGATCGTACCTTGCCAGGGCCAGATCATTCCTTCGCGCTGTTGCCGGAGGAATTTGGTGATATGGTAGCAAGCTCGAGAGAGATCATAACAGCATTGGGATCGCGAAGAAAAATCATTACAAAAGGAGAATTGGCGAAACGCCATCTTAGTCAAAGGAGTATCATTACAAAAAGGAAGATCTCAAAAGGAGAGATACTCCGCTTAGAAGATCTAATAATAAAAAGACCAGGTTATGGTATACCCCCTGTATTTTTACCTCTTATTGTAGGACATTGTGCAAGCCGTGATATTCCAGAAGATGAGGTTTTAAGATGGGAGGATGTCCTTGCGTAAAGACAATATTTTAATTCTAAGTGTTTCACGTAAGACGCTCCTTTGTCGTTGGTTTTTAAAAGCAGCAAGGAAATTTGGTCTTGGTGTTTTAGGAGCCGATATTAATCCCAAGGCACAGGCCTTATCTTTATTGGATGGTGCCATTTCCCTTCCATGTCTTAGCAATCCATCATTTATAAATGAACTTTTATTACAAATAAGAAATAATCAGATAAAACTTGTCGTTCCGACTAGGGAAGATGAGCTTCTATTTTTGCCCAATTTTATAAAAAGTATCGGGAACGAGGGATGTCTGGTATTATGCAACCCACCTGATATTACAAATAAATTTATTGATAAGGCAGAATTCACACGCTTCTGTAATGATGAACTTGGATTTAAAAATTTACGAATGGTGAAATCACCTGGTGAAGCAAGAAATGAAGATTTTCCTCTCTTCTTTAGGGGGAATAGAATAAGGTCATCGTTAAAAATTAAAATAAGAAATCAAGAGGAATTAAGGGCGGCTTTCATACTCTTTGAAGAAGGTATTGCCACAACAATTTTCGGGGGGAAAGAGATCTCAATCGATTGCTATGTTTCTCGTGAGGGTAAGATTATCTACAATGTTCCCCGGACTCGGGATATTGTCCTTGGAGGCGAAAGCATCGTAACGACAACAATTGAATGTTCCATCTGTACGGAAACTGCGAAACAATTCCTTATAAAAAGCGGTATTAAGGGGCCTGCAGTTTTACAGGGAATATTTAATGGGAGAGATTTTGTGCCGTTTGAAATAAACTTGAGATTTGGGGGTGCATCAGTTTTATCTTTCAAGGCTGCGTATTCGGGGCCGGAATTAGCATTGAGAGAATATGTAATGGGTGAAGGATTGACGGAGGTCTTCCAGTATCAACCCCATTTAGAGTTGTTTAAAGACTTCAAGGAGATATATACCAGAAGTTGAGATGTATTCTTTATCGTCAATAAACACCTATATGTTTGATCTTGATGATACACTCTATGATGAATCTCAATTTGTTCGGGGAGGTACAAAGGCAGTTCTTGAGTGGTTGGCGCTTCGCTATGATCTAAAACTTCCCTCTTTACTTAAAACGATGAGTTCGATTACAGCAATATTTCCGAGAGATGAGTGGTATCAAAAACTTATTGAAAAAATGGGTATTTCTTTTTCTCAAGGGCTGATAGATGAGATGGTTGAAGTTTATAGGAATCATCTTCCTCATCTTCGGCTTTTTTCTGACGCCACACGTTTTCTGCCGAAAATTAGAAGAAAAAAGGGGGTTATGCTAGGAATTATTACTGATGGAATAGTTTCCGTTCAGAAATCAAAGGTAAGGAGTTTGGGCCTCTCCAAAATAATGGATTTACAAATATTTACTTGGAGTAAGGGAATCGAATACCAGAAGCCACATAGTTGGGCTTTTGAATATGTAGAAAAAAAAACCGGTTCTTCGGGTGCTGAATGTTGTTATTTCGGAAATGACCCCCGTAAAGATTTCTTTGCAGCGAATAGATTGAGTTGGAAAACTGTTTAC
>CP070672.1:1595588-1601356 GCA_020351895.1 Thermoplasmata archaeon | reverse complement strand
GATTACCTCAAACTACTTGAGGGAAACAATAAATAGGAAGATGAGATTATGAAATCAAATCACCGAGAGGAACTTAATTCAGGATTATACACATAATATCACCTAGCGAAAACTTTATTGTCTATTAAAACATTACTTTTTTCAGGAAAATTATCATGGGGGGATACTGGGTGGAGAAAGAGGAAGGGAGAGTGAAAAAAAGAGGAAGGAAAGAACAAAGATTCAAAATTGAATTATTTATTTAGTGATTTTTTTCGCTATGATTTTCATAGCAGTGCAAGCGATTGCTAGTTTGTGAATGACTTAGCAAGGTTAAAGATCTTGCGTTAAATCAAAAAGAAGAGGTGAATAAGATGATAGGTAATTTCAAAAAGAAAAAAAGAATTGGAAAAATAGGTGCGCTTGTTATTATGAGTATGTTTGCGGTAATTATGCTAAGTCCATCTGTAACAGCACCACAAATAATAGGTGACCATATATTAATGGGTGATGATGAGTGGATTGGGTTGGGTTCTACAGATGGAAGAATAATATTTCACGAGGAAGGAACAACAGATGAGATCGAGGTAGCAGACGCCCGCCTCGGCATCGGAGACACCAGCCCAGACTTCAAATTGGAAGTTACCGGAAGCTCGGGCAGCGGCTATTTCGGAGTCACATCATCTAGTGATGGGGATATATTTATAATAGACGGTAGTGGCAACGTCGGTATCGGTAAAGCAAGCCCAACAACTAAATTGCATGTAGGAGGCAGTGTAAAAATTGATGGCTCAGCAACTATTGATGGAGGACTACTTGTAGATTTATGGACTTTAATGGTAGACAATACTAACGATAGGGTCGGTATAGGATGCCCTCCAACTGCAAAGTTGCAGGTTGATGGTGCAATTAAAAGTTCGAGTTCATATTATGGAACAATTTTATTCCATGGAACTCAAGAATCTGGGACTCCGATCACCAATGGATTTAGGCTAAGAACGGACCTTGATTATTTTGGATTTGAAGATGCGGCCTTTATATTTGAGAAAACTGATGGCGAGAAAAACGATCCAGACGGTGGTATTGTCTTTATGAATACAGGTAAAGATGGCATAGGGGAAGAAGCCATGGTGATCCTAGGCGATGGGAATGTTGGTATAGGGATTAAACCCAGCTTGGGAAAATTACACATTAATGCAGGCTCTACAGCTACTGCTCTTTATATTGACAATCCTATGGGCGTAACACCGCTTGGTGGTGCAATTAATGTCGGAGGAGGTTTATTCATAGGGGATGATGAAATTCAACGATCTTCTGGAACATTATATATAAATGAAGAAACTAACTCTGTATTAGTTCTTAACAAGGGTGGTGGCAATGTTGGTATAGGGATATCACCTGATGCAAAGCTCCATATTGCAGGATCTATAAAAATCGTAGACAGTACAGAAAGGGATGGTTATGTGCTTACTTCAGATGCTAATGGACTTGCTAGCTGGCAAAATAAAGGTGTCCCAAGTGGTGTTATTGTAATGTGGTCGGGTTCAGTTACGTCACTTCCTGATGGTTGGAAACTTTGCGATGGAACAAGTGGTACTCCAGATCTCTCGGGTAAGTTCATTGTTAGTTATGATTCTTCAGATTCAGATTATGACGCAATTGGCGATAGTGGGGGAACAACGACTAACAATATCCAGCATAGCCATACCTACTCAGGTACTACAGGGATTGAATCAGTTTGGGAACTAGTAGATGGCTATGACGACGATCCAGCAGCTATTGTAACTGCAGATTACCATACCCATACTTACTCTGGCACGACTTCTAACGCCGGAAGCACCAGTCTGGAGAACCGACCGCTCTACTATACTCTAGCTTTCATTATTAAGGAATGAAACTATTATGGGCTAACAGTTCCACCCTCGTTGAGAAGAATCATTCCTTAATGAAATTCCATATTCACTATAAGATTCGCTTACTAGCCATATAGCTGTCCACTAAAATGAAAGTCAGTTCTCTAAGATGAATTGCTAAAATAGGACATTCGGATCTAGATTATTCTACCTCCATTTGTTAACCGCTGGTAAACTAGCTAGTTGTTCTTGCCCCCTCTCCAGAATAACCTATCAGCCCCTCTAGCCTAACATATACTTTCCATACATCCCCTACATTTAATCTCGAATTCTTCGCCTTCATCTAAGTTATTCGTAACAAAACTCGTCTTATCGATGTCCTTCCAATTATCCTTAAGTACATCACGAAATCCTTTGAATACGACATTTTGTTCATATTCTTCATATTTTCAGAACCCTTTAATCAATATATTTATGTAATTTAGTTGCATTCTATCAGAAGAGGTAATACTATGTATCGAAAAATCCAAAAAGAAAAGTCGAGGGAACTGGTAATAACAATCCTTTTAATGTTCATTGTGGTGGTATTACTTGTTTACACGGCTTCACCATACATAAAGGGTGATTCTCCATTTTCCAGCAATGTTGAAGTAAGTGACGATCCAGGATCTTCTTCCCAAAATGAACCCTCACTAGGAGTTGCACCCAGTGGGGATCTGTATGTTGCTTGGGAGGACCATCGCAATGGTGATTGGGACATCTTCTTTGCAAATTCCACGGATGGCGGAGCCACCTGGTCAAGCACGGATGTTATGATAAATACTAATACAACCAATGATCAAAGGCTCCCATCTCTCGCAGTTGGCTCAAATGGGGTAATCTATGTTGTTTGGCAGGATGCCAGGAATGGATCCGACCTGGACATCTTTTTCTCAAGGTCCTCAGATGGCGGTGCCACATGGCTGGATCCCGAAATCAGGGTAAATATAGATACGAGCGGCCTGACTCAAAGTAAACCAGATATTGCAGTTGACTCAAACAATGATATCTATGTTGTCTGGCAAGACTTCCGCTCAAGTGATTACGACATCTACTTTGCAATGTCATCTGACGGAGGCGTAAGTTGGACAGATCCCGCTGTCAAGGTGAATGCAGATACCTCTACCACGTCTCAATTTGACCCTACAATTGCCGTGGACACTACAGGAACGATCTACGTGGCATGGGAGGATGAAAATGAAACTACATTTGACTATGACATATACTTCGCAAAATCCACAGATGATGGGGCGACCTGGACAGATCCGAGTGTGAAGGTCTATGCAGACAGCACATCCAAGGAGCAGGCTGATCCGAGTATAGCCGTGGACTCATCCCAAACCATATACATTGCCTGGGAGGACCTGCGCAACGATAATTCTGACATCTTTTTCGCAAAATCCACAGATGGAGGCGCCACCTGGACTGATTCCAATGAAAGAGTGAACAAGGATGTGGGTACCAAGAACCAAAACAATCCCGATGTTGCAGTGGATTCCAATGGATATATCTATCTGGCCTGGGAGGATTACAGAGACGACCACAACGATATCTATTTTGCCAACTCCTTCGATGGAGGAGGTACATGGACAGATCCGAATATGAGGGTGAACAACGATCCTGGCTCAACGGATCAGGAGGCACCCAGCATCGCAGTCGACTCTGGTGGTACAGCATATGTGGCATGGGGAGACTACCGAACAAATAATTACGACATCTACTTTGCATATCTTGAGCCACAACCCATGCCTCCAACTGCAAGCGATCTTAAGGTGGAAGGATTTTCAGGTTCCACCCCTGGGATTCAGCATATTATCCCAAATGATCCCGAGCTCAGCTTCACATACAATGATTTTAAATCCGATCCCCTTGCAAGTTACAATGTGAGCGTGTGGGACTCTGGAGGCTCAAATCTTCTTTGGTTTTGCAATACAACCCATTCGGCTGCCTCAGGTTCCACTGTAACAGTGACATACAATACGGCACCCTGCCCAACAAATGGTCCCTCTTTGATTGATGGAACAACATACAAGCTCAGGGTCCAGGTGGAAAATGACACTGGAGCTTGGAGTACCTTCTCGGAAGTGGACTTTCACTTAAACGAAGTTCTACCCCCCACAACTCCTGTCCTACCCCTTGACGATGCCCTCATCGTGGCTTCTGCAACTCAAACTGTTTCTTGGACCTCCCCTGGGACAGATTCAGAAGGTGATTCCCCAACAGGTTATAGCTGGGAGGTGGCCACAGATTCCGACTTCACGAATGTTTTTGAATCCGGCTCGGGTTTTGGTACAGAATCTGTAGCATTTAACACCACCCCCTCAGGGGATTTTTACTGGAGAATCTATTTGAATGACGGATGGGAAAACAGTGTTTACGGAAATCAGCCTGATGGCTTTTGGAATTTCACCACCTATACCTCCACCACCCCCAACAACTCACCCACAATTACTAATAAAAATTCGGCACCCACAGGAGCTGATATTGGTTCCAAAGTGACCTTCACATTCACAGCAACTGATCCCGATTCGGACCCACTCTCCTGGAGCAAAATATCAGGACCCAATTGGTTGAGTATAGGCTCTGCAAACGGCACAGTTTATGGAACACCTTCGCAGGGAGATTTCGGCTCCAATGCCTTCACGATTCAAGTGAGCGATGGAAGAGGTGGAACAGACAGTCATACATTTACAATCACCGTTGATTCTCAGGTAGACGGCGATGGTACCGATGATGATGAACAGGAGGACTTTCTTCCTTTACTTTTAATCATCGTCATAGTTATTGTCGTTGTTGCAATAATCCTGATCTTTGCCTTGCGCAGGTAAATTCATGGCGGATATCACCTCCCCCCTCAGTCTCGTAGAGCTTTGCATACCTTTCATTGTACTCGGTTAGGCACTCCCCGAACATTTTTAGCAGGGTTAATAGCCAATATTTATAAAGCTGTAGTTAATTATAAGTACTGACAAGATAATTTAAGTTATCTGAGACCGTACTGATATCCACCGGAATATTGGAGGAGGGAACATGAAATCAAGAACTAGAAATTCGAAGGTATTAAAATGTGGGCAGGATCTTAGGAAATTTTTTTCGATACAAATAACATTGATTATGATCGCTAACATTTTTATTTTGGTGTGGAGTCCGATGAATGTAGCTGCTGCAGATCTTATAGTTTCGAATACATATGTGGTCTCCGGTACCGAATCCTGGGATGATATTACAGTTACAGGGATAGGCAAACTGATCGTACCAAGTGGTGCAACTCTCAATGCATTGAGTATCACCATGGAGCCGGGCTCGATTTTCGAGGCGACTGGTGGAAATGTGGTGTTATCCAATTCCAATCCGGGGGAGGATGTGTTTTTCAGTGGGAGCTGTGATTTCTTCAATGTAACCGACTTTTCTGATATAACAATAACAGGCCCTGATGGTTATGCTGACACGTCTAGCTCTGGTCCTTACGATGCATACATTCCAACAAGCCAGGGTGGAGATGGAATCTTAAATATTACAGCTAGTGAAAGCATCGTAATCAGTAACTCAACGATAAATGTCAATGGGGGCGATGGATTTGACATGCCAGCAAGCACGACTAATAAGTGTAATACATGGACGGATGGTGTTGACCTTGATGGCTATGTTGCAGCTGGTGGAAACGCCACCATCTTATTAAATTTAACAAGTTCTATTTCCCAATTGATCATTGACAATTCCATCTTGAACACCGGAGGGGGGACAGGGGGAGATGCTGCTGATGGGGGGAATGCTGTCCCAGGCAACGGAGGTGAAGGGGGAGGATATACTGGCGGTTCAGGTGGTGCTTACCAGATTCCTGGTGATCCTGGTGGTGATATTTCCGGTTTTGTAGGGTCTGGAGGTATTGCAAACTTT
>CP070672.1:1592164-1595488 GCA_020351895.1 Thermoplasmata archaeon | reverse complement strand
GCTGTCCCAGTAAGACTGCCTGACATTGAACGTGTGGTGTATGCGTGCTGTTGATTTATTCTCAAATTCAATTTCTATCCATACAGGATTGCCGCCCCAGACATTTCCATTTATCCTTGGATCATTGGGGAGGTAATCTACTTTCGCTGAATATCTCTTGGTCATGTCCAGTTTGATATTATTAATTGTATCTTTTTGTTCATCAGGACTTCCCGGGTACCTGGTCACTTTTCCCGTCCAAATCTGAGAATCTTCCTCGTAGAGATAGATATCTACAGAGTGATATTTTTCTCCCGCCACTCTAAGGGAGATGTTCACATACATGTAAGCCTCTATTTTCTCGATGACTGGTGCTACATTATTTACAGTGATATTTGTAGTGTATTTTGTTGCTCCTTCATCATCATCCTCCACTGTCAGGATTAAGCCAAACACTCCATCATCACCGTATGTGTGCCCAACGTCATCTATAGCAGAGAACGGGTATGTTCCCCACGGACTCGGGTATGGATCTGGTCCTGTGCCGTCATTGTAGTATGAATTCACATATGTTGGCCCGTATTCGAATTCCCAGGTGAAAGTCAAATCATCACTACCTGGATCAGTTGAAATTGCAGTAAGATCCAATGGAATCCCTTCATCGACAGTGAATGGCCCGAAAGGTTGGATTGTTGGAGCAACGTTGTTTACATAGACTGTAGTCGTTAATGTGGTTACATCCCCATCATCGTCAGTTACCTTGAAAGTCAATGTATAATTATAATTGTCACCATAAGTATGGTCTAATGTATCTTGGGCAATAAAGGGAAAGATTCCATCAGGGCTCGGGTATGGATCTGGACGGATTCCATTATTATAAAATGTATTTTCGATGACTGGGGTTGAATCGCCAAAGTTCCATTCAAGAGTCAAGTCATCACTTCCCAGGTCTTTTACTGTTGCCCTGTAGGTTGCTGATGTTCCTTCATAGGCCACATATGGGATTGCGAGCTCGATGATGGACGGAGCCACATTGTCTACAGTAACTGTGGTCGTATACGTGGTCACGATGCCGTCATCGTCAGTAACTGTTAAAACCAGTGTATAATTATAATTATCCCCATATGTGTGGATCACCTTGTCTGAGACATTAAATGGATATGTGCCTTTTGGACTTTTAATCTCGTTTGTGACGGGATCGTAAACAGGCTCAGGACTCACACCATTATTGTAAAATATATTTTTGATCGTAGGGCCATACTCGAATTCCCAGGAGAACGCCAAATCATCGGTTCCTGGATCAGTTGCATCCGCTTCGAATGTGAGAGATGATCCTTCATCCCCAGGTGGTATAATAGCCAATGTTATTGTTGGAGCAACATTGTTGACCACAACATCGGCTGTGATAACTGTTGTTCCTCTATCATCGTCTAAAACAGTTAGTGTGATTTTATAAACGCCATTATCACCATAGGTATGCTGGGCAGTGTCCGTAACTGTAAATGGATATGTTCCCCATGGGCTCTGGGGTGGATCCGGACTTGCACCATTGTTATAGTATGTGGTCGTTGTCTCCGAAGTCCCGTCTCCCCAATCCCATGTAAAAGTGAGATCGTCACTTCCAGGATCTGTGGTAGTGGAAGTGAATGTAATTGGTGAGCCTTCATTACCTGAGGGAGATGATATCGAGTATATCGTGGGCACAATATTATAAACTGTAACATCACAAGTGTCTGTATCGCTAATACCAGTATCATCTGTTACTCTTAAGGTTACAATATATACCCCATTGTCACCATATACATGGCTTGGCGTTATTCCGGTTGCTTCTGGAACTGCACCTGTCTCCCACCATAGACCATCGCTTTCATCAAAGTCCCATTCATAATTTATTATTGTTCCATCGGAATCGTAGGAGCCTGAGCCATTGAGCTGCATTGCATCAGCTTCATTTACTGTCAGGTCAGGCCCTGCATCGGCGATGGGTGGCGTATTAGGCGTCCCAATAGCATATAGCTTATGGTCATGAGAACCGATATAAATCGTACCATCAGAATCGATTGCAGGTGATGAGTGAATATTGTTACCAGTCGTGAAATTCCATTTCTCAGTGCCATCAGGATTGATTGCGTAAAGTTTATGGTCTGTAGAACCAACATAAATCGTTCCATCAGAACCGATAGCTGAGGACGACTCTATATATCCACCAGTTATGAAACTCCATTTTTTAGTGCCATCCGGATTAATTGCATAAAATTTATGGTCGCCAGAGCCTATATAAATCGTTCCATTAGGGTCGATTGCAGGGGATGAGTTAATAATATTACCAGTCGTGAAATTCCATTTCTCAGTTCCATCGGGATTGATTGAATATAGATTATGGTCGCCAGATCCAATATAAATCGCACCATCACTGTCAATAGCGGGAGATGACCAAACAGAACTGCCAGTTGTGAAACTCCATTTCTCAGAACCATCAGGATTAATTGAATATACTTTACCTTTATAAGATCCAATATAAATCGTTCCATCTGAGCTGATTGCAGGTGATGAATGCACGCCCATATCAACCGTGAAATTCCATTTTTCAGTACCATCTGGGTTGATTGCATATATTTTATCATCTACAGAGCCGACATAGATCGTACCGTTAGAGCCGATTGCAGGTGATGAGAACACTTCACGACCGGTTGTGAAATTCCATTTCTTAGTTCCATCTGAATTGATAGCATACAGTTTTTTGTCAGTAGAGCCAACATAAATTGTACCATCTGAACCGATTGCAGGTGATGATTGCACACGGCCACCCGTCGGGAAACTCCATTTCTCTTTGCCATCCGGATTTATTGCATAAAGACGATTGTCGGTCCACATAGAGCCGACATAGATCGTACCATCGGAGCCGATTGCAGGTGAATTCACCACCATGCTACCAGTCGTAAAATTCCATTTCTCTGTACCGTCTGGATTGATTGCATAAAGTTTATTGTCCCATGAGCCCACATAAATCGTGCCATCGGAGCCGATTGCGGGTGATGAGCCTACAGGACCACCAGTCGTAAAATTCCATTTTTCCTTGCCATTATTTCCACTTGTGTCATATGGACTAAGGCCCGTATTTCTCAAATTACCTCGGAACTTAGGCCAGGGAGAATCAGCAAGACCCCCTGCTCCACTCGCATTCATACTTAGTAGTCCAAGATTTTGTGTAAAGGCTGCAAAAATGCTAGATACCATCACTAAACAAAGAAATATGCTTACGATCTTGGATTTCATTTTCAAAGCCCTCTATCATCAGCTTTCCGAGAACGCCCTTCCAAGCGATTCCCTTCCAAAGCCCTGATG
>CP070672.1:1588982-1592064 GCA_020351895.1 Thermoplasmata archaeon | reverse complement strand
CTTCAAGACCTGCCCTGATATTCTCGGGCACATGATCCATTCTAGCATGGAGGCCGAAAAACTCGGTTAACTCGTCCCTGGGGAAATCATTTGGAGGGGAGCCATGCATAGCAAGGACAATTACTGGTTTCATCGATAGCCCGCCTTATTTGTTTTTCTTTTAACGAATTTGGAAATTCCTTACTGAATCGATATTATATAATTCTAACCCATCCAACAGCCACAATATCCTAACAATATTTTTTATTCTGCTAAACTGTAAAGGATGAACAGGTGAAGAAGGCAATGAAACGCGCCGTGGTTCTGCTATCTGGTGGCCTTGATTCTGCGGTAGCCCTCGGATTGGCCAAGGAGGAGGGTTATGAACTTTACCCGCTTTCTTTCAATTACGGCCAGAAACACTTAAGGGAACTGGAAGGCGCCAAGAAGATCGCAAAATATTACTCAGTAAAGGGACATAAGATATTGAATATCGATTTAGTCCAGATCGGTGGTTCCGCATTAACCGATAGGAATATCATGATTCCAGAAAATAGATCCATAGATAAAATAGGTGACGACATACCCATAACCTATGTTCCAGCAAGAAACACCATATTTCTTGCATTTGCCATGGGCTATGCAGAAGTTGTTGAAGCCGATGCCATATTCATAGGTGCCAATTCCCTTGATTACAGCGGATATCCGGATTGCAGGCCAGAATACTTCGAAGCCGTGCAAAAGGTGGTGGATCTGGGGACGAAAAGGGGTGTTAAGGGAAATTCAATTCAGATTAAATATCCTCTCATAAACGTGACAAAAGCGGAGATCGTGAAGGAAGGTGCAAGGTTAAAAGTGCCGTTTCACCTAACATGGTCATGTTACAAAGGAGGAGATTCGGCCTGCGGCAAATGCGATTCCTGTATACTCAGGCTCAAGGGCTTTAAAGAGGCAGGCATAGAGGATCCCATTGAATACGAGGGATGAGAAAAATGAAGATCAATGAGATATTTTATTCCATCCAGGGTGAGGGAATATTAATCGGAATCCCCACCATATTCATCAGAACAACGGGCTGCAATCTCAGATGCAATTGGTGTGACACAAAGTATGCATATGAAGAGGGCGAAGAATTGACAATCGAGGAAATAATCGCCAAGGAAAAGGAATATCCAGCAACCAATATCTGTTTAACCGGGGGAGAGCCCCTCTTACAGAACGAGACCCCTGCCTTGATTCAAAGGCTTTCAGAAGAGGATTATTTTATATGTCTTGAGACCAATGGCTCCAAATCTGTGCAGGAGCTGCCCTGCCTGGATTCACTTTTAATCAGCCTGGATGTAAAATGCCCTTCATCAGGCATGCAAGATAAAATCGATAAGTCGAATATAGAGCTTCTCGGACCCAATGATCAGCTGAAATTCATAATCAGCGATAAGGAAGATTACGAATATGCCAAGAATGTAATGCGAGAGCAGGAACCAAATTGCACCGTTATTATGACCCGGGTTGGGGGAATAGAGCTTTCGGAGCTTGCAGAATGGGTCCTCAAAGACGGTTTAAATGTGCTGGTTTTACCTCAACTTCATAAGCTGATTTGGGGGGACAAAAGAGGAGTTTAGATCCCTAAAATCCCGAGACTCTCCCCAGTTTTTCCCCCCTTCTTAATGAGACCGTGTATAATATCGGTGTGACCAGAATGGTGATTATTGTAACCAGAACTAAAGCCGTAAATTGAGGTCCAGTAATTATGTCTATTTCGAGACCAAAGCTCAAAAGTACAAGCTCCAGAGCACCTCGTCCGCACATGGCGGAACCTATGATCATAGATTCGCTTTTGCCGAATCTGCAAATTCTGGCACCCAAACCACAACCTACGATCTTTCCCATGAAAGCTAATACAGTGAGTACCAATAATAGGGGTGCAACCTCCCAAAATGGGGATTTGCCCTCGCTAATAATAAAACTCACCCAAATACCAATGTACCCGAAGAATATGGGGCCAAATATGGCCCTAAGAGGCGTATCAATGTCTTCAACAAGCTTACGCCATGCAATACGTCTTCTTAACAGGGGTCCAACCTTGGAGCCCCATTTACCCACGATGAGTCCAGCAATATAGGCACCGATTACATAATGCAATCCCGTCCATGTGGCAACAAGTGCAAAGAGAAATGTCAGTATAAACGTGGTGGTGAGCATCAATTTTACCTCTTCAGTCCCCTTATGCAGCCTGTCAAAGAGCTTTTCAAGGAGCACGCTCACAACAATCAGTGAAACGAAAATAAAGATTATAACCCGAAGGCCCAACCAAGCCATATCTGTTAGCTTTGGGGTCCCGCCCATGAATACCATTGATGAGACGATACCTATGAGAAAAACCGCAATAATGTCATCAACAAAACTTGCACCAAGGACCACGTTCTTTATCCTTTGATTGCTGCTGTGAATCAGTATTCCAGCACAGACCTCTATGGCCGTGTTACTGAGAATGGCCGCAATAAAGAGCGATGGAAGCGATCAAATCCCAAAAAGGAAGCGAAGTGGTATAAACACGATAATGAAAGTTATGACCACTCCGAAGGCTCCTATTATTATACTGGAAATTTTATTCTCTGCAAAGGATTCAAAATCGGTTATTAGCCCCGCCAGGAGCATCAGCATCAAAATACCGAACTGGCTGAAATACTCCAGGGGATTTTCTCCATTTTGGGATATTGCAATGAGACCCAGTGCGGCTGGGCCCAGAATCAAACCCGCTAAAACCTCTCCAATCAGGGGTTGGAACTTATATCTACGAAACACCTCGCCCAATGTGCGCCCCAATAGAAGAAGTAGAATAAGCCATGTGAGATAATTCACATCCATCTATGTCTTCTCCGTGCTTAAAATACATATGTTTCCGTTAGATTTAATGCTTTCGGGATTAATATTAAATCATTCAAATGAACCCGCTAATATACACTTTGTATAGGATTTTAGATAATAAATGTCTTCAATCTTATATGAGGAAATAACACCCCAAAATTGAAATAATCCCTCTTCGATTATGATAACGGAGAGAAATTATGGTGGTGCTTTGTCCAAATTGCGGGAGGGAAAT
>CP070672.1:1585363-1588882 GCA_020351895.1 Thermoplasmata archaeon | reverse complement strand
GATGCCATTTCAATCGAGGAAAGAGAGGCCGAAGAGTACGATGAGAGAAAGGTCATGGAGAATGTGGTTAAGCAGGGACCCAATGTAATTGAGGCTCATCTTGTGCATCTTAAAGAGCACGGTCAAACTGAATATCTAAATCAGGCTATGGATTACCTGAAAGAGAAAAACATGTATGTGCCGCCACTTGAGAAGGAAATCAAGGAGAAACCTGCGCAGCATACCCAAAAAGAGGACGTTATGGCATGTGGATTTCCTGGCACGGCTGTGATGGACTTTCGGGAAGAAATGAAAGAGCCTGGCCAAAACAAGGCAAATCAACCTTGAGGCTGCCCACGCACTGCGGTGATGGATTTCAGGAATGAACAGGACTGTGAATTGGAAAGCATAAAAAAAAGTGTGCCTGAAGGTATAAATAAAGAACTCCCAGTTCCAAAAAGCGTATCCCAGCTAAAACAATGGCCTGTTCAGATCATGCTCGTTCCGCCCAGTGCCCCTTATCTAAAAGGTGCTGACCTGTTGATTGCGGCCGATTGCGTTCCTTTTGCATATCCAGATTTTCATGAGGATTTTCTAAAGGAAAAGGTTTTACTTGTGGGCTGCCCTAAATTGGACGACGCAGAGTACTACAAGGAGAAGATCACAAAAATTTTGAAGGAGAACCATGTCACATCAGTTACTGTGGTCCATATGGAGGTGCCCTGCTGTTTTGGCATGGTCAACATCTTGAAGGCCGCCATCGAGGCCTTGGGAAAGGATATCCCATACAGTGAAACAACCATCAGCGTAAAAGGGGATATAAAAGAGGAATAATTTTAAAGATGTAAACCATTCACAGCGACACAGTTTAGGGGAGAGGTTTAGAATGGAAAACGAACGAATTTCTTACCATGAATCTATTCGTAAAATGTATGAGAAGATAAAGAAGGACGGAATGAACAATATCTGGGGTCGATTTGAAGCTCAAGGATTTGGTGATGATCCTGACAAGAGATGTCCATTTTGTTTGAGTGGCATGAGATGTGACCTTTGCTCAAATGGGCCTTGTCGAGCTGATGTATCAAAGGACAAGCGTGGCGTTTGTGGCATAACAGGAGATGGCATGGCCATGCGCATGATGTTATTGAGAAATGTCATGGGAGCATCGACATACCATTACCATGCGGACCAGACGGTCAAGACTCTTCGTTCCACTGCTAATGACCAAACCCCTTTTGAGATCAATGAACCTGAAAAATTAAAGAGCTTTGCCTCTCGTCTAGGACTGGACATCACAGGCTCAGAAAAAGAAATTGCACTTCGCCTTTGCGATTTTGTTGAGACTGATTTCAACAGAAAATATGACGAGCCAAGTAAAATTGTTGAAGCCCTTGCACCAAAGGACCGCAAAAACCTCTGGAAAAAACTGGGTATCTTTCCTGGAGGTATTCATGGAGAGATAATGCTGGCCACAAGCTCTTGTCTTACCAATGTGGATGGTTACTATGCAAGCTTGGCACTCAAGGCAATGCGTTTAGGAATTGCGATGGCTTATCAAAGTCAGATCGTGAACGAGTTCTGTCAGGATATTTTATTTGGAATCCCAAAGCCGCATAAAATGCGAGTTGATTTGGGAGTCTTAGATCCTGATTATGTTAATGTTCTTCCAAACGGTCACGAGCCATTTTTAGGCTTTGCAATTGTTCAACTGGCTCGAAAACCCGAATGGCAGGAGAAAGCTAAAGCCGTGGGTGCGAAAGGATTGAGGGTAATAGCAAACATCGAGACAGGCCAAGAGATGATACAGAGATGGGAGATGGACGATGTGTTTTATGGTTTCACTGGGAATTGGATAATGCAGGAGGCAGTGCTCGCAAGTGGATGTATAGATTTATTTGCATGTGATATGAATTGCTCCATGCCTATCGATCCAATCTATGCCCAAAAATACAGGTTCAAACTTGTGCCTGTGAGCGAGGTGGTGGCCTTTGAAGGAGTTGAAGATCGTATCAATTATATTCCAGAAAAGGCTGAGGAACAAGCTGCTAAATTATTACAAATTGGGATAGATAATTTCAAAGATCGCAGGGCATCGGTTGAGCCAATGGTTAACTTACCTATGAAGGAGGCTATAGTTGGCTTCTCCACCGAAAGCATCCTTGAAGCATTAGGAGGAAAACTCGATCCATTGCTTGAAGCGATAAAAGACGGAACCATAAGAGGTGTAGCAGGTATGGTTTCCTGCACCACTCTTAGGGATACAGGTCAAGATGTTCACACGGTTGACATGGTCAAAGAATTGATAAAACGCGATATACTGGTTCTCTCACTAGGATGTGGAAATGGAGGGGTGCAGGTTGCAGGTCTTTGTGCTTTAGAGGCTAAGAAATTTGCAGGCCCGGGATTAAAAGGATTGTGTGAAAAACTAGGCATACCTCCAGTGCTCAGCTATGGAACGTGTACCGATACTGGTAGATTAGCCGATTTACTAGGTGCTGTTTCAGGTGCCCTAGGCGGAGTGCCGATACCTGATCTACCTGTTGCGGCTCTTGCACCCGAATACATGGAACAAAAAGCAACCATTGATGCGGTTTTCGCTTTGGCTTTTGGGTTATATACTTATGTAAATCCAGTTCCGACAGTTACTGGAGGGCCAGCCTTGGTCAAACTCCTAACTCAGGATTGCAGGCAAGTTACTGGTGGTCTGCTGAATGTGGAGAAAGACCCAATCAAAGCAGCAGATGGCATATTGGCCCATATAGAGGAAAATCGAAAGAAATTGGGCATATAGAATAATCCTTAACTCCTATTCAGAACTACTTCTTTTGCGAAATTTATCATATATACTTAAATATTTTAAAAGCAATGTACGTTATATCCTTTATTTATGGGTAAATAAGTTGAGTGTGGGGGGAAGATGCCTCATTTAGATTTCCAGCCTAAAATGGTTGGTCGAGAGAAAGAATTGAACAAACTTCAAACCTTTTTAGATAAGGCAGCAAGTGGTGAGGGAAACACAATATTCATCTCAGGGGAAGCCGGTATTGGAAAAACCCGATTGGTTGAAGAGCTAAAACAAGTTGCCCAAGAAAGAGGCTTCCAAATCCTGTCAGGAAACTGCATGTATGAATCACTAACACCCTTCATACCTATGATGGAAGCCTTAAGATCAGGAGGTCTAGAATCTCTTTTTGCGGAAGAAGCTCCGAAGGTTGAGGCAGTATATCTCGTTACAAATGCAGGCATCCTGATAAGAGATGTTGTGAGAGAGGAAACAAAACTGAATCCTGATGTTTTTACGTCCATGTTTGCTACGGTGACTGACTTTCTTAACGAATCCCTTTCTACACTGTCAGGCAAGGAGGAAAAAGGAGGTTTGAATACATTGGGATACCAAAATTATCGAATTTTAATCGAGAATTTCTTAGACATAAATCTTGTAGTAATACTCACAGGAAGAGAAAATGAATTTTTGCTCAATGATATGAGGGAGATCCTATTAAAAATAACTAAAACCTTTAGCAAGACGCTCGAGGAATG
>CP070672.1:1571912-1585263 GCA_020351895.1 Thermoplasmata archaeon | reverse complement strand
AGTGAGATCCACATTTCTATTGGGTCTTTTGATCTTCATCTCCTTCATCGTGACCTTACTGCCAATCGTGGCTATGTAGGAATCCTCGAATAGATCGAAGACGAACCTTCGTATGAGGCTTGTCTTACCAACTGCACTATCCCCGAGCAATACGATCTTCTTCTTCATATGAGATTTTTCACCCCAATTTGATATGATAACATATGAACATCTTCATAATCCCTTAAGTTCTTTTATCACATTCCCTCTTCTTCTCTGTAGATTGAAAGAATCAAAAATCTCAATTGCCTTGTTAAAATTCTTTTTCGCCTCTTCAATGTCACCTTTTTTCTTGTACACCAATCCAATTTCGAGATAAATCGCCCCCTCTTCATATTTCATACCCGATTCCTTTTTTGCTTTTAATAACCTACGATAACTATCTATGGACTCTTTCCATTGCTTTTTTTCTCTATAGTACTTTCCGAAAAGTGAGGGGGTTTCAACATGTATCCCTTCAAAACCCAATTCTCTAAGATTATCAGATACCTTTTTTATATATTCCATGGCTCTCTCGAAATCTCCCTTTATAATATAGTATTGAAAAAAAGCCCCGTATTGATATGTCAGTAATTCTTTCAAATTAAGTCTTTCCATGATCTCTATACACTTTGTTTTGTATTTAAGAAATAGATCCTCGTCTCCTTTCATTCCGTATAGCCTGCCCAAAACACCGTATGCCCTTGCTATTCCCTCCTGATCACCGATTCTCTTGGAGATCTTCAGGCTTTTTTCAACGGGCTCAAAGCCCTTCTCCCATTCATCCATTATACCGCATGCATTGGCAATGTTGTAGTGGCACAAGGATATGGCGGATTGATTTCCAATTTTCTCCTCCATCTTTAGGCTCCTTCTATAGTATTCAATACCTATGGGGATATGTCCTCTCAGATGATATATTGTCCCGATATTCTTGAGGGATATTGCAGTTCCAGCCAGAATATCGATTTCTTGCGATATTTCCAGGGCTTTGTTGAATGATTCAAGGGCTTTTTCGTAATCTAACTTTACCTTATGTAACCTACCGATGTCGTTTAGGCAGGTTACTACACTGGCCTGATCCTCCAATTTCTTTTGAATCTCCATGCTATCTTCTAGGTATTCAAGAGCCTCATTGTATTTTCCAATATGCCAATTACAGACACCTATTATCCTCTGTGCTATGGCCTCTTCCTTGCAACCTTCTCCTTTTACCTTTTCAAGGGCATCAAAGCAGATTCTGACAGATTCACTGTACTCTCCCTTTTTCTCTAAAACCCCGCCTATTTTTGCAGACAGTCCGGCCTTTCTTCTTTTTTCTACTGCCAGGCTTAAGGCATTGTTGTAACAATCAATGCTTTTTGTATATTCACCTATCACTGCGTAGATATCGCCGAGAGATTCGAATAATTGGATTCTCTCTTCGTCATTCTCCTCCAGTTCCAAGGCCTGATCATAGAGTCTTATTGCCTCCTCATTTGAATACTCCTTCTTTGCTTTCTCTGCGGCCTTTCTGAGGTAATGAAGGGCTTTTTCCCTCTTTTTGCAGCGATAGTAGTGAAATGCCAAATCACCAATGACCTCATCGAGATTGTCCTTATTCAGATCTTCTAGGGAGTGGGCGATGATTGCATGATATTCTTCTCTAAGTTCCCCTGGAATTTCGTTGTAAAGAACTTCTTTTATCATGGCATGATCGAACTTATGATTTCCATTGTAAGTATGTATCAATCTATAGTTCTGTTCAAGTACTCTCAACCTTTCAAGAAGTTGGATTCTTTGTACATCCATGGCACAGGCCAATATTTTAGAATTAAAAATCTCTCCCACAACTGAGGCATAATCAAGGACTCTTCTGTGTTCCTTTTCCACCTTGCCCAATCTTCTTGCAATGACGTTTTGTATTTTAGATGGTATACCCACGTCTTCAAGGTCCCTTGCCAGCCTCAGTGTTCCATTTTCAGACTTGATTATGTTCTCTTCAATAAGGAACCTGACAAGCTGTATCATGAAAAGCGGATTTCCTTCTGTCTCCTTATAGATGCGGTCTATGAATTTGTCATCAAAGTCGACTTTACCAAGCAATGACGTTAAGAAATGGGAGATCTTCTGCCTTGATAGCCTTTGCAAGTCCATCTCTTTATAGAGATCTTCACGATCCATTTTCTGCATGGTCTCGATTAAGGGATGGACCTTTTCATGATCTTTTGCAACATCCTCGGGTCGAAACGTGCCCAAAATGAGAAGGCCGTATTCTCTTGTATTTCGTGCAATATAATGCATCAATGCCAATGAGGAGGGATCGGCCCAATGCAGATCCTCGATGCAAAGCAGGGCCGGCATCTTTTCAGCCTGCCTAGCAAGTCCCATTGAAACATTCTCGAAAAGTAGATTCCTTCTTACCCTTGGATCATCTTTCCCATAAAAGATGCCGTCGTACTTACCGGACGTTATTAAAACCTGAATATATTCCTCGATTCCTTCGGCCTTCTTTTCGTCCCCGTCCCAATCCTTTAGGCCACTTCCGTACCTTGCCTCTACCTCTTTTAAGATTTCCTTCATGTCGCTTATCAGAAACTCGTTCTCTCTGCCTGTGAGAACAGCCACGAGATTCATATCCTGTCCGCTTTCTATTATTATACGATAGTCCTCATATCCCAGGGTGTTTAGGGCTCCTTCCTTATCCCCCTCCGATAAAAGTGACATGGATTCTTTTACGAAATTGCCCACAGTTGTCAGCATGGCGGCAAATATATCTGGATGGAGTTTCGTCTCCTTTCTCATCACCTCTTTTATGAGAAGACCGCTGTGAGATACCAAATAAACTGTTTCAACCTTTGGAGCCTCCTCTGCAAAAAGGAATTCCAGATTTCCCGATCTTAGGGCTTCTATTACGGGCATATAGGATGTCAGTGATTCGTGTATGCTGTTTCCCCAAAGGATTTGAAAGCCCTTGGACAGGGCAATGGGCTTTAGTTCATTCATCAATCTAGTCTTTCCAACGCCTGCTTCTCCCGATATAAAAACCATGTTCCCTTGTCCCTGGGCCGCTTTGTCCAAATATGACTGAAGCTGCTTCAATTCCAAGTCTCGACCGATCATCTCAGGCTGTGAATCGAGATTCATAATATTCTCCCTCTTATCAAGCGCTTTACTTAGGGCTATTGCCCTGAAATTTATACCCCTTTGGCATATTCTTATTATTTTTAAAATATTTATATTTTGTTAAGATTGAATATCATTATTTTATTCAACAAAATATAATAAAACAACTGTACTTTTTAAACCTTTTTCCCTGATATCCTTCCGATCTTCGCATTAAGCTCTGCTTTTTTATTTTCTTCTTCCGCCAATTCAAGGGCACTGTTAAAGGACTTTTCGCTTTTCGCATACTCTCCAATCAAATGGTAGATATCCCCTAAGGATTCGAATATCTCCAATCTCTTTTTATCATCTTCCTCGAATTCCAAGGCCTGATTATAGAACCTTATGGCCTCCTCATTTGAATAATCCTTCTTGGCATTATGGGCAGCCTTCATGAGATAATAAAGAGCCTTGTCTTTATTCCCGCAAAGGCGGTAATGAAAGGCCAAATCCCCGATTACAGGATCCACATTGTCACTGTTTTTTGTCTCTATGGAATTGGCAATCGTGGCATGGTATTCCCTTCTCGAATCCTGCGGGATTTCGCTGTAAAGTATATCCCTTATCTTGGCGTGATCGAATCTGTGTTTCCCGTCATAGGAACGAATCAGCCTGTGGGTCTGCTCCAGGGTCCTTAGCTGCTCTAAAAGTTGGATTCTTTTGATTTGCATGACATCAGCCAATAAAGTGGATGTAAAGACATCTCCAATCACAGAGGCATAATTCAAAACCTCTCTGTATTCCTCTTCCACCTTGCCCAATCTTCTTGCTATCAAGTTGTATATCTCGGAAGGTATGTCGATCTTATCTGGTTCCTTTGTCAATTTCCAGATGCCATTATGATTTTCTATTATCTTTTCTTCAACCAGGAATTTTACCAGTTGGATCAGAAACAATGGATTGCCTTCCGTCTCCTTGTAGATTCTATTTATAAATTCATCTGAAAAATCGTTTTTTCCAAGCAGGGAAAAAAGAAATTCAGAAATGCATTCCTCAGGCAATCTATGCAGCTCTATCTCCTCGTACAATTCCTCCCTATCCATCATCTGCATGGTCTCTATTAAGGGATGGACCTTTCCATTTTGCGCAATCACATCCTCGGGTCGATACGTGCCAAGAATTACAAGACCACTTTTTCTAGTATTCCTGGTTATATAGTGCATCAATGCAAGGGAAGATGGATCCGCCCAGTGCAGATCCTCTATGCAGAGTAGGGTTGGTTTTGTTCCTGTTTGCCTGGAAAGGCCCATTGAGATGTTCTCGAAGAGCAGATTTCTCCTTGCCTGTGGGTCATCTTTTTCATAGTATGTTCCATCGTACTTTCCTGAGGTAATTAGGGGCTGGAGATATTTCTCGATTCCTGTTATCTCCTTTTTTTCCTCATCCCAATCTACAAGTGCGCTTTCATACCTCTCCTCCATTAAATTGAAGGTCTCTTTCATGTCGTTTATAAGGAATTCGTTCTCCTTTCCTGTGAGCAGCACAACAAGGTTCATGCTTTTTCCGCTCTCTATCAGGATCCTGTAGTTTTCAAATCCCAGAGTGTTTAGGGCTCCTTCCTTCTCCTTTCCCGACAGCATGGATAGGGATTCCCTGACAAAATTGCCCACAGTTGTTAACATGGAGGCAAAGATGTCTGGATTCAGCCTTGTTTCTTTTCTCAGCATCTCTTTGATCAGAAGGCCGCT
Organism: Thermoplasmata archaeon; assembly: GCA_020351895.1. The sequence continues at coordinate 1,580,413 of CP070672.1, read as the reverse complement.
GTGCGTAACCAGATAAACAGCCTCCACCCTGGGAGCTTCCTCCTCGAAAAGATACTCCATATTTCCCGATTTTAAGGCCTCCATGAAGGGCATGTATGGAGTCATGGATTCGAGCAAACTGTTTCCAATGAGGACTTGAAAATCCCTGGATTGGGCAACCTCCTTCAGCTCATTAACCAATCTTGTCTTTCCAATCCCTGCCTCTCCAAAGACAAATAGAGCGCTTCCCTCACCATCAATTGCTTTATCCAAGTATGACTGCAACTTTTCGAGTTCTTCATGCCGCCCGATCATCTTTGGCTGAAAATCGAGATTCAGCATGTTCTCCCTCTTTCTAAGGACTCAGCCATTGCTATCGCCCAGGAATTTATATCAGATAGGATTTTTATATCATTATATAAATATTTAAAACTTGTTAATATTTTATAATTTTACCTGATTTGGGAACCTTTAAAAAAATCTATTGTAATGTGACCAAACTAAATCTCTAATTCAATATTGTCTCCCCGCTCTTTGAACGGACATATTTATTTAAATCTTTCAAGTACAGTCCGGTACGGATGCACCACCTGATATACGAAGATAAATCGATATCAAGCCTCTCTGCTTCATTCCTCAAGTGCTCAAGAAGGTCAGGGTCAATCCTTAGCTTAATTGTCTTTGTGTATTTTTCTTCAATATTCATGTATCAATCTCCCTTTCCTCGCCTATTTTAAACACCAATATTTGGGATAGTTACCACCCCGCGAGGATTCCACGGCGGATATTGGTTTTTCCTACTGATTTGATGAATCCCAAGAGGCTTTACAAATCTTTTAAAAAAAAAATAAAAAAAAACCGTAAGCCTAACTTACGGATTTAGGATGAACAGATAGATGTCATTGTTACCGTCTCTACTGTCCACGTAGACTAGGTGGTCTTCGAAGATGAAGGGGCGGGTAGCTTTATTCGATTCGGTGACTTTATCTTTATCGCTAGAGATTATATTGTGAATATAGATGTTACTCCCACGCTGATTATGACCCTCAAATATGGCCAAGTCTCCGTCTAGTCTTGGCCTCGATTCACTTATTCCGTCACCACCTGTTAACCGGTATTCTCCTTCCCCTGAATCACTTGTGAATGGGATTCCATCTGGTCCAAGGTCGTACATGTAGATATCCTTATTATCTTTTTTACCCTGCCCTACATTTCTTTCATCCATCCAGACGATCTTGTTGTCCCGTATGTATTGCCAGTTTTGTGCGAAATCGTCATCAGTTATTGCGTATTCCTGATTTGTTGAGAACTTATACATGTAGATATCCTCACCTCCATAGGGACCTCTAAAATCCGTCCAGGTGATTATGTCACCATAGATATATGGATGTCTTTGAGGAGCGGGATCTGTCGTAATTTGCATTTCAGTCTGTGTTCCCAGGTCGTAGGCGTAGATGTCATTGTTCCCATTTCTGCTGTCCACGTAGACAATAATATCTCCACATATTTTTGGATTAAATTGATGATTTGGATCCGTGGTTATCTGAGTTGTATCGCCGGTCGTTATGTCATATAGGTAGATGTCTGCGTTTCCATTTTCACCATTGTCGTACACAATTCGATTTTCCCAGATTCCGGGTCGCTGCTGCGAGCTAGTAGGATCATTAGTGATGCAGGTCTCTCCCCCATCGTCGTCTGTATATGGTATTCCATCGGTACCGAGGTCATACATATAGATATCTGAAATATCATTTTGCCAGCTTTCCCATACCATGATATTTCCGTAGACCTCAGGGCGCCAATCAAATCTTCCGTCTTCACTGAATGTTATCTGGTATTCAGTTCCCAATTCTCCTCCGGGTGGTGGTTTCGGTGGTTTGCCTTTTGCAACTACGACTGCCGATGCCACAAGCATACAGGCAACCAGCAGCAGACACACAGTAATTGATGTTTTTTTCTGCATTTTTTTAGCCTCCTTTGATTAAGCCATCCTGTGAACCAAGGATAAAGATTTGTGACCACAAGTGACCACAAATCCGGGATTATTTTATTAAAAAACCAAGAATCAGGGCTTTTCATGATTTACTATATATAGATTTGTGGCCACAAGTGGGCACAACGTAAAAAGTAGGAAAGTAAGAATCTAGAATAATAAATGGTTTGTTTATACACTAATACCCTGAACCCATTTTAACCTCTTTTTAAGATTGAATAACACGGTCTTTTCATCATGAAATTCGGTCATGGCTTCTGCGAGATACTCGATGAGCTTTCGGATCCCTTCCTTGAATGGGCTTCTCACGTCAACCCCTGCCCTGGCAATTTCCTGGCGCAGTATAGGCATTGCCAACCTCGAATCCTCAAATCCTTCACAGAAGTCAACTATGATGGCATCTAAAACACCAATGGGTGTGCTTTTATCCAAGGTCCTCTTTATATTTTGAGCCACTAGACTTTCATAGAGCTCTTTCATAGGATCAATTTGTTCTGCCTGAGAAAGCATCATATATCCAATGCTTTCAAAGACCTTTTCCACATTTACACCGGTCTTCGCGCTTGTCCCATAATCAGTTCTTAGCCATTTAGGAAGGACTTCTTCGAACCCAATATTGTATCTTGCTGCCACGACCTCCATGTCTTCCGGCTCGAATTCAAAATTTTTAACAAGGTCTGACTTATTTGACACGAATATCAAGGGTACGTTTTCCACGACCTTGAAAAGTGAAGGAATCCAATACCTCTCCAGGCTGTTCAAAGTCTCTTTTCGGGTAAGGTCTGCAACCAGTATGGCTCCGTTGACTCCAACAAAGCTTCTTGCATGAAGCGCATGATATCCTTCCCTTCCTAGGAGGTCCCAAATCATAAGAGTGATTTTTATTTCTTCATCCTCTTGGGGAATCTTCATTTCCTTCATCGTGGCTTTTGTACCGATGGTGCTTATATAGGAGTCTTCGAACTGGTCGAATACATATCTTCGAATTAAACTCGTCTTGCCAACTGCGCTGTCTCCGAGCAACACGATTTTCTTTTTCAATTGCATTGATTCACCCGTTTAAATGATGATTTCTTCATGTTTCTAAATCTCTAAGGGCTCCTTTAATATTTTCTATTGACCTCTCCATATTGAATTTCCCATGAATTTCAAGCGCCTTATTTAGATGGGTTCTTGCCCTTTCAATATCTCCTTTTTCCTTGTAGGTAAATCCCAATCTAATGTGAGCATATCCCACATTTCGTACCATACCGATTCTTTCAAAGCTTTCTAGGCTTTCATTATAATATTCAATGGATTCCTTCCATTGTTTTTTTACTCTATAGTACCTTCCGAAGAAATGTAGCACTTCTGCTGTGATATCTTTGAAGCCGAAGGTTTTGGATAAATCCAGGGCTTGTGTCATGTATTTCTTGGCATCCTCGAAATCTCCATTATCATAATACATACTGGCTAAACCAATAATTTTCCATGTTTTTTCATGCGCTAATCCGTACCTCTCACAGAATTCAATGTCCACCTTCATGTCCTCAATGGCTTTATCATAGCCTTCATGACCAGAGTACTCCCTTCCCCCCCCAACAAACCTTGCGATACCTTCCTTATCTCCGATCTTTTCACATATGGACATGCTTTTCTCTCCATACACTTTGACCTTTTCAACCTCTCCCAAGTTACCGTAAGCATTCTTTATATTGTATAGGCACAGTGCTATTGCAGATTGATCTCCGATTTTCTCCTGTATTTTAAGGCTTCTTTTATAGTAATCTATAGCTATACGGAGATCTCCTGTCATGTGATGAATTGTTCCAATATTCTTAAGAGATAAAGCAATACCTGCTTGATCATCAATCGAATTCGATATTTTCAGGGCTTTTTCATAAAATTCCATGGCTTCCTCGAATTCTCCACCTATTTTATGCACTCTGCCTATATCATTGAGGCAGGTAATAATTCCGCTCATATCACCGTTCTTCTCCCTAATATGTATGCATTTCTCCAAGAAATCACGAGCCTTCGAAAGCTCTCCTTTATGCCAATGCGAAACACCAAGGGTTCTTAGGGCAAGTGCTTCTTCCATACAATCTTCACCTTTTACAAGGTCCAAGGCCTCATGGGAAGTCCTAATAGCCTCATCCATCTCTCCTTTTCTCTCATAAACTCCTCCGATCTTTGCGATATTCTGGGCTTTATTCTTTATATCTTCTGTCAATCCCAAGGCGCATTTATAGGAATCTATGCCTTTTTCATATTCTCCGATTATGCCGTATATATCCCCTTTTGATTCGAAAATTTCCAATCTCTCATTGTCATCATCCATAAATTCTAAAGCTTGATTATAGAATTTAATTGATTCCTCATTTGAATATTCTTCCTTGGCTTGTTCAGCCGCTTTTAATAGGTAAAAAAGGGCCTTTTTTTTGTTCCGGCAGTGGTAATAGTGGAATGCCAAATCACCAATTACTTCCTCTAAAAGATCCTTGTTAAGAGTTTCGATTGAGCTTGCAATTATCCCGTGATATTCCATTCTCAACTCATTTGGTATTTCATTATAAAGAACTTCCTTTATCTTGGCATGATGGAACCTGGTGTTTCCATTAAGAGAAATTATCAATCTGTGATTTTCCTCTAGATCACTTAATTCCTCTTGCAATCCAATTTTTTCCATTTCCATGACATGGGCTAGTGTTGCCGTATTGAAAGTTTCACCAATTACAGAAGCATAATCCAAAATCATTCTGTCTGCTTTTTCCAAACGATTCAATCTTCTAACGATTACAGTATATATTTTGGAGGGAACATCGATTTCTTGAAGATCCTTTGTCAGCTTCCATTTTCCGTTTTCACTAGATAATATCTTTTCTTCCACCAGAAATTTCACGAGCTGTATGATGAATAATGGATTCCCCTCACTCTCCTTGAATATTCTATTTTTAAATTCAATATCTAAATCGATCTCACCAAGAAGTGAATACAGAAACTCATCAATATATTCCATTGGTAATCTATGTAAATTAAGTTGTTCACAAAGTTCTTCGTTGTCCATCAAAAGGATGGTATCTGAAAGGGGATGAACATTCCCATTCTCAGAAGCTATATCTTCGGATCTATAAGTGCCGATGATAAAAAGACGATATTCTTTTGTATTTCTTGCTAGGTAATGTAACAATGACAAGGTTGAAGGATCGGCCCATTGCAGATCCTCAATACACAAGAGAGTTGGTGAATTCTTTGAATGTCTAGCAAGCCCCTTCAACACGTTCTCAAATAATAGATCCCTTCTTGCCTTTGGGTCCCTTTTCCCATAATAAATACCATCGTACTTTCCTGAGGTGACGAGGGGCTCTAGGGTCTTCTCGATTCCCTTCAATTTATCTATATCCCCGTCCCATTTCTTGAAAATGTCATTGTAATTCTTTTCCAAGTTTCCGTTGATTTCTCTGATATCATTTATTATGAACTCGTTTTCTTTTCCAGTGAGTAATACAGCGAGGTTCATGTATTTTCCACTGTCGATAAGAATGCTATAATTCTCGCCCCCTATGGTATTGAGGGTACCACTTTCTTCACTTTTAGACAGATCAGATAGAGTTTCCTTGATATAATTTTGCATAGCTGTGAGCATTGATGCGAAAATGTCTGGATTTAGCTTTGTCTCCTTTCTGACAATGTCCTTTATCAACATGCCACCGTTAGTAATCAAATAAACCCCCTCTACCCTGGGTGCTTCTTCAGTAAATAGGTATTCCAAACCTCCTGATCTCAGAGCATCCAACATAGGCATATAGGGGGTGAATGATTCGTACAGGCTATTTCCAAGAAGTATTTTAAAACCTTTGGATTGGGCGATCTTCCCCAGCTCATTTACCAATCTCGTCTTTCCTATACCTGCTTCACCTGAGATGAATATGGCGCTTCCTTCACTGTTCAGTGCCTTATCTAAATATGTTTTCAGTTCACCAAGCTCAATCTCTCGACCTATCATCTCTGGCTGAATATCTTGATTCAACATAGTCTCCCTCATTTAAGCACTCAGCCTGTGCTATCACCCTGGAATTTATTTAAATTGGATTTTTTATATTAATTTATGTGTATATAAAATTTATTAATTTCCCATATTGCATTTAATACATCTATAGATAAAAGCATAGAATTAAAATCAGAATTCATTTCATTGACGTTTAAAACAAAAGTTAAGCCTATAAATACTATTAATTCTAATTCAGTATCGTCTTGCCTCTTTTCAAACGGATAAACCTATTCAAATCCTTCAAGTACACTCCAGTACGGATGCACCACCTAACATAAGAGGCAAAATCGATATCGAGCCTCTCTGCTTCATTCTTTAGGAGCTCATGCAGATCAGAATCGAGAATAATCCTGATTGTTTTTCTGTTTTTTTCTTCAATTCTCATTATTCAATCTCCCTTTCCAAACATATTTTCATCACTATTATTTGGGATCATTTACATTTCCTTCTGTGTCCCATTAAGGATATTGGCTTATCCCTCTGGTTTTATGAAACCGCAGAGGATTCTATAAATTCTTTTAAAAAAAATAAAAGAAACCGGAAGTTTGACTTACGGATTTAGGATGTACAGATATATGTCATCAGTACCATCTACGTCATTTTGGTAGATTATGTGGTTTCCGTACAAATCAGGGAACCATGTTTCTCCTGAGCTTGAGATTTTCTCTGTTTTCCCTTTAGTAAGGTCGTGAACACAGATATCTGAGCTTCCTCCTGATAGGAAAACAACCTTATCTCCGTGGATTGCAGGGAAATATTCGTCCTTATTACCATCGGCCAGGGGAATCTCTCCTCCATCATCATGGGTATTATACAATCCATCTTCTCCAAGGTCGTACATGTATATGTCCCAATTTATCCATTGGGGAACATCCGGTCTATTGGGATTCTTACTGTTTCTATCGTCTTCCCAGACAATGAGGTTCTCATAGATCCTAGGTCCACCATACCACCATTCGACACGGTAAGGTGTAACATGAATGTCTGTCTGACCTTGACGCGGCCCTGAGAGGTAGTATATGTGGATATTTTGGTCTTTCATATATATGACCTTGTTTCCGTGGATTCGGGGAGGATTAGCACCAACGGAATTAGGTATAGTTATTCGATTATCGGTATCGTCAGGTATTCCGTTGTCACCAAGATCTATGACTACTATACCATCGTCCCCAGCCGAATAGGCTATCAAGTTCTCATAGATACCACTTTGGTAAACGCCATACTGGCCAGGTGTGTTTGTTGTCAATTGGTAGAGACCCTCTTCGGGTGCATCGTTCGACTCGGGTATAAAATCGTTTCCGAGATGGTACATGAACAGCTCCCGATGATCTGTATCACCGATCTTTCTTCTCCAGACGATTTTGTTTCCGTAAACCACGGGCCAATCTTCGCCATTAGGATGGTCCGATACAGTGTATTGTCCCTCATTTTCGTCGTTTGTGAAGGGCACCCCATCGGGTCCAAGATAGTACATGTATATGTTATATGGAGCATAGGGTGCTATCCATACCATAATATTCCCATGGATTCTCGGTGTAGACTCTTCCCCTGGGTAGTCTGTTATCTGGTATTCAGTTCCTAAGTCTCCTCCACCTCCTGGTTTTCCAGGTTTGTCGGGTTTTGGAGCCACAACGACTGCTGATACCAAAAGCATGCAGGCAATCAGCAGCAGACACACAAGTTTTCCTGTCTTATATTTCATATTTTATTCCTCCGATGCAGAATTATATCGTGAATCACATAATGAAATTATGTGAACACAGATGGCCACAATTTCCGAGGAGGAATTACATTTCAATCTAAAAAAAATTCCTTTAAAGCCGTTCTTTATATACCCTTGTGGCCACAGAGGACCACAGGATTGTACCCTCCTATTTCCATGGATAAATTGAGGATTAAACCCTCTTTCCTTGATTTAAAAAATTAAAATGGAGATTAGCCCAAAAAGGGCATAATCTCGTTTTTAGATATGTATTGGGCTTGCTGAGTTTAGCGGTCTTGAGCCTGCAATCTTGTTGGCCTTACCTACCGCCATGCATGGGCCATAGGGTAAGTATCGTCGGGGAGGTCACCTGTCATCGATGTTGGATTATCGCCATCTACCTCTATCCGATGGACTGAGTATTTAAAGACATCTCTCTCGTTACCCATGCGAACGACCCTCCAAGTATAGTGAAGATAGTTGCCGTCAGGTGACCAGCCCATTTCATCCTCAACGGATTTTATTGTATTTCCCTTATAACTGTATTCCACTAAGACCTGTTCATCTGATCCATCCGGATTTATGGTTAATAGATTTCCATATGGGCCTCTTAGAAAAGCGATTTTACTGCCATCAGGTGACCATCTTACCCTGTATCCCACTGTTCCTAAAAGTGTAACCGTGCTCGTCGGCAGGTGTACGACATACAGGTCATTATGACCCCAATCAAATGCCGCCACCACGAGCTTTGTCGCATCAGGAGACCAGTCGAAATGTAGAACCTCGGCCACGTATGT
>CP070672.1:1568242-1571812 GCA_020351895.1 Thermoplasmata archaeon | reverse complement strand
CCCTCTCAACAGCTTCATGACGGTGTTGTCATATGTATCCTTACCCAAGCCACCCAAACCGTGAGCAAGAACGGCTATGACTTCGACAATGCTATGCAGAACCTGCACTCCATGGGCTTTTCAGGGGGATCCTGCCTCATCGCCAACACCTATATGCAGCTGGCCATGGTCAGGCACGGCTCGGTATTCCAGATAATAGATCCCTGGCTAACATCATGGTACTGTGGTTTCGCGATCCAGACATTTGTTCGGGACATAGCTTTGGGCTATTCGGTTGGCGAGGCGTACGAGAGAGGAATAAAGCATGTGGGCATTCAGTATCTAACTGACCAATGGTGGTGGGATATCTTCGAGAACGTGGTTTATTACGGCGACCCGGATTTAAGGGTATGGTCACCGAAACACTCATGGGAGAAGCCCGAGCCTCTTGCAGCCGGCACCGTAATAGACGGACACTCTCCCTTTGGTGCCAAAGGTCATCCTCATGCCATTGAATCCACCTGGCTTTTGGAGATGTTGCTCTACTCCGCAATTTTATTGGCTGTAGTGGCCGGTGTCGCCTTGATATGGAGGAAGAGAAGGGCGGACGCTAAATTGATGCGGGATTTGTAGTGGAGGATCCTTGGGAGTCCTCCTTAAAAAAGTTATGTTGTTTTGTCTGTCCTAGTTATACTCCCATCTCTCATATTTATTACAATTACGATAAAATTACCTCAATCTATAAGGAGAAATCCATACCTGTTCATTGTATCTTTATAATCAGTGAGCACCTCAATAGGATATCCAAGTTCCCTTACAGTGCTAAATACATCGACACACAATGCCTCGGGTGTGGGCCTGCTTTTCTCGGGATACCTGCACTCATTAATGTCGCTCACGCAATCTTTACATGTGACACAATGGCTCATGAACATGAGGAAAACCTTTGGGTAGCCCAAGAAGAACACCTGCCGCTCCAGCTCGAGAAGTTTGGGATTTAGCTTCTTATACCATTTTGTCTTATCTTCCGGTTTTGCCAATTTCTTCTCGAAGTGGAAAACTACCCCGAAATCGTACTCCTTGAAGAATCCTTCACAGTCGGCTTTGGGGGGCATATTTGGGGGACAACATGCCCTTCTTCCGTAATCATCGCATCCGAATTGGCACTTCATCCTCACCCAATGTGCAACCTTAATGTCTTTCGGGTTCAGCCATTTGAAGTCTTTGAATCCGAGCTTTTTGAATAATTTTTCCAGTTCCTTTTTGTTCACCATGTCATCATCGTTGATTTTCAAATCTAAGGAATTACCCCATGTCGTCTTTTAGGTAAATGATGATCCTTTGACTCGTACTTTCTAAATCTATTGATGATCTCGTTTCTCAGTTCAGATGGGGCCACCATGCCGTCTGTAACCATCTCGGCTCCAAGTTTGTAAATGTCCACATCCTGCCTGTACTCCTCCCTCAATTTTTCAATATAAGCTGGTCTTTCTTCCTCAGGTAACGCCATGATTTTATTGTAGAAAACGGCATTCACTGCCGCCTCAGGACCCATGACAGCGATCATGGCCGTGGGTAGGGCAAGGCAGCTATCTGGCTCGTAACCTGGTCCTGCCATTGCATACAAACCTGCACCATAGGCCTTCCGGACTATGATGGATACTTTAGGCACCGTGGCCTGGGATACCGAGAAGATCATCCTTGCACCGGCTCTTATTATACCCTGTTTTTCTACTGCGGTGCCTATCATAAAACCTGGGACATCGGCCAAAAACAGGATTGGAATGTTAAAGGCGTCGCACAACTGGATGAACTTCCCAGCTTTATATGCCGACTCCACGAAAAGCACGCCACCTTTTATTTTTGGCTGGTTCGCAATAATGCCAATTGATTTTCCTCCTATACGAGAGAAACCCACAATGATCTCAGGGGCATATATCTTTTTGACTTCTAGGAGGGAATCCTTGTCCACAACTCTCTTTATTAAATCGTACATATCGAATGGAATATTCTCGTTCTTTGGGATTATATTCTCGAGGTCGTCGCAGGACATTTCTGCTTCTTTGGATTCTATGTCTTTAGGCTTTTCCTCGCAGTTCTGGGGGAAATACGAAAGATGCTTCTTTATGGCTTCAATGACCTCTTCTTCTGTTTTACAGAGCATATCCCCCGAACCTGAAGTAGTGCAGTGCATTCTTGCACCGCCCATCTCCTCCAGAGTTACCTTTTCACCTATCACCATTTCTGCCATTCGGGGGGATCCCAGATACATACTGGCATTGCCATCTACCATGTAGGTCACATCGCAGAATGCAGGGATATAGGCTCCTCCCGCAGCAGAGGGACCGAACAATCCGCATATCTGGGGAATGTATCCCGAGATATTGGCCTCATTGTAGAAGATCCTGCCCGCACCCCTTCTACCAGGGAACATCTCCACCTGATCCGTGATTCTCGCGCCTGCAGAGTCGACTAGATAAATTAACGGCACCTTGAGCTTTACAGCCGTCTCCTGGATTCTCACTATCTTCTCAACTGTGCGCCAACCCCATGACCCAGCCTTAATTGTGGAATCGTTTGCCATGATGCAAACGTTCCTGCCATGTACTTTACCGACTCCGCATACCACGCCATCAGCAGGCAGTTTCCCATCCAGCACATTTGCGAACATACCATCCTCTGCAAAGGATTCGTCATCAAGAAGTTGTTTTAATCTTTCTCTGACAAATAGCTTGCCTCTCTCCTTTGCTTTGATGTGGTACTTCTCGGCTCCCCCTTTCTTAATTATTTCAATCTGCTTCTTTAATTCCTCCTCGGTTTTCATAAATTACACCACCCCATTTATTATAATTCCCTTATCGAATGAATTGATGTTTATTCACCCTTAAAGATCGGCTTTCTTTTCTCCTTGAAGGCCTTTAGGGCCTCGATCCGATCCTTCGTGGGTATGCAGACATCGTATGCTTTCGATTCCAATGCCAAACCAGAATATATGTCTATCTCATAGCCGCGGTTAATGGCGAACTTGGCCTGCTGCACTGCAAAGGGTGCATTCTTGGCAATGGATTGGGCCATCTCCTGGGCCTCATCCATGAGCTTCCCTTCCAGGGCGACTCTATTGATCAGTCCGATTCCCAAGGCCTCCTGGGCCGATATTCTTTTTCCAGTTAATATGAGCTCTTTCGCCTTGCCAATTCCAACAAGCCTTGGCAGCCTCTGGGTTCCTCCGCCAGCTGGAATAATGCCTAATGTGACCTCTGTTAAGCCAAATGTTGCTTTTGGATCAGCTATTCTGATGTCACATGCCATTGCAAGTTCTGTTCCTCCTCCCAACGCAACTCCATTGACAGCGCATATCACGGGTTTGGAGAGGTTTTCTATGTCTATGAGCGTGTCTCTTATGGTTTTTATATAATGCCTGACCTGCACCTCGTTCATTTTTTCCCTTTCCTTCAGATCGGCACCTGCACAAAAGGCTTTTTCACCTGCACCAGTGATTATAATGGCTCTGATATCTGGATCAAAATATACATCTGTTAAAATCTTCCTTCCTTCCTTGAGTGTCTCAAGGTTCAGAGCATTCATATATTT
>CP070672.1:1563504-1568142 GCA_020351895.1 Thermoplasmata archaeon | reverse complement strand
GTATTTTTTTCCATTGGGGATGTTTTCAATGCAGCTGTTTGCATGCTGGCATTGCCATTCTATGCCTTCTTAGGGTACCACGAATACATCTCGTTTCTTCGGGATGAGGACAATAAGAGCTTAAAATGGGTGACAGGCGCCTCATTCTTTGCCGGAGGTCTTTACTTCCTTATCGACAAAATACCTGTTTTGTCTGGATATCTCATATATATCGTTGCTGTACAATCTGTCTGGCTTACAAACGCTTTCGGATACAGCTATGGCGTGGGAGATATCAATTATGCTGGCAATCCTCTTTGGTATCGAACGAATTTCAACGACATCTTCGTGCCCATAGAAGGCTCGAGATTATCCATAATACAGTCCTGTACCGCCATTCAGAGCATGCTGATATTTGTAGGGGCAATCTACTGTGTCCAGGCATTATCAAGGCGCAAATGGATGGCCTTTTTTGCCACTGTTCCCGTGATCTACATCCTGAATCTGATAAGAAACGTTGGTATGATCTACATGATGGATGTTTTGGGCTGGAGCTATGACCTATCCCACAATACCATTGGTAAGGGCGGTAGTTTCTTGGCTCTCATAATATTGGCTGTCATTTCTTTTAAACTGTTGCCAGAACTGCTTGATAATATCTGGGGCATAATAGACCTAAAAGACAGGTTCAAGAAAAAAGAGGGAGTCGAAGAAGACGAGAAGAATGAAGACCTTGAAAAAGAACCGTTTGAGGATGACCTTGTAAAAGAAGATGATGATAAAGAAGGATTAGTAGGAGAACATGAAGCGGTGGATGATGATGAAGAGATGTTAGAAGGGGAACAAAAAAAGGAGAATGAAGATAAAGAAGGATTAGATGAAGAACATGAAAAGGTAAATGAAGATAAAGAGGTGAAAGAGGGGGAACATTTAAAGGAGGGTGTTGAAAAAGACGAGTTAGAGGGGAAAGAAGGTTAACCCCCAGAAACCACCTTTATTATACTGATAGAATCACCATCTATTAATTCATCATCCAAAGGTATGGGTTCACCTTTTCTCGATATGATATGGGCATCCGGGGCTAGATTTAGTTTATCAAGGAGGTCCAGTCCTCTGGCCCCCTTCTTTAACTTGGTTTCTTTGAAATCTTTTCCTTTGGGAAGGAATTTGACCTTGATTATCATATCGTTTGCACTCTCGAAGTTACAGCATTTCCTCGCAGTATTTGCAAAGTAAATCGTCAGGTTTGTTATCACCGCCACAGGCAGGACAGACTTTCTTATTCATCTCCCGTAGCTCTTTTCTCCTCCTCCTTCCCCCGATAATCCAGCTGATTATGGCGAAAATCACGGTGAGGACCAGGAAGGCCACAATGATGTAGCAAAAAGTTGTCGAGACTCCAATGTCTTTACTGATATCTTCTATTATGTTAGCCGAGATAGACCATCTCAAGTACCAACCTCCATAGGACAATTTGGAAATTGGGTTGACCCCATAAAAAACTACCGATTGGAGTAAATTTAGATGTAAATCATTGCCTCATGGCTTTAGCAATCATAGATGATTTACATAAGAGGATTATCGTATTCAAACATTCACCCATATAGATAAGCCATGTAATATAAAAATAAAGATTTAAGCCCAATGAATCATTGGGCCGCACTTCCTAGTGCTTTTCGCAGCTGTTTTGCATGGAACCAGGCATTGTTCTCCTTAAGCCATCTATAAACATTCCATGCTCCTTCTTTGTTTCCCTCCAAAAGATCTTTTTTGGCAACTGCATACCAGTATTTGGCCTGCTCCTTGGTTATGCTCATTTTTTTACCATTTCTTTCTTCATTCTCAGACACATTTTCTTTTGTTTTGGTTTCTTTCAAATTATTACCCCCGATTGTCTTTTTGATTTTTCACTGAATATCGGTACTTCAGCGGAAACCGCTTGGCGATCTCAATCATACATTATTCTTTTCAGCTATATACGTTTGAGGCAGAGTATGGTGAAAGTAAACCTAAAATAGTAGTATACTGGCTCCTGATTTTTTCTTATAAAAGTTAATTTTTTATTTTTTCTACTTTTAAGGAGGGCATCTTATTTAGAAGAGCAGTCACAAATTTCTCGGGCTCATCCACGTCAAACAGGATATTCCTTGTCTTCTTAATTGGTGGAAAACCCATGACGAACATATTCTGGGGCTCTTTTAACGTGATGTAGATCCTGTGCCCAAAATACGAGGAAACTGCCCTGTATCTTCTTGGTAGTTTCAGATGCTTGGGTAAATCGGGAAGTCGGTTCTCATCTGCCCAAATCGTTTCAATATTGCTTATGGGAAAGTAAAGCTCGATAAAGCTAACCCGAATGAGAAGGGTTTTTCCCAGTATCTCGTGGGCTGTTACATTCTTGGTTACTGTGAGCATGACTCCAAACACGATCTCGGGAATGGACAGGTAAAACGGGATGCCAATATAGTTACTGATGACATATGATATAGCAATAAAGATAGAGCCTGAAATCAGCACAGTTAGTATCAGGTTCAAATATGTTCCTGCATGGTGAAAACGTTGGGGCTCAACACCCTGAAAAGCCAAAAGCAATTGTCGCTGTTGGCTGTGGGTCATATAAGCAAGGTAACCGATAACTGCAACAGCGATTGAAAGAGCCAGTATCGTGTATCCCTTTCTTTCTGGAGGGGAGTAAAATAGTATCACGACTACCTCTAAAATCAGGGTAACACCCAAAATGATACTGAGAAGGCTCCAATTCAGCATCCAATCTCGCTTCTTTATCTTCCTCTTCATGTAAATCATTGCCTCCTGACTTTAGCAATCACAGATGATTTACATAAGAGGATTATCGTATGCAAACAATTACCCAGGGAGATGAGCCTCCTCATGTAAATCATTGCCTCCTGGCTTTAGCAATCATAGATGATTTACATAAAAGGATTATCGTATGCAAACAATCACCCAGACAGATGAGCCTTGTCATATCTATCCTCTTGTCTATCAAGGCTTGGTAAATGTTTACTAGTTTAAAAATTTGAGTATGAAGCCGAGGTAGAAAGATGTATTATTTGGGGGATTTGCTAGGAGGACCATGTGAATATATTGGGGGATTTTGAATTGGGTAGCCTGGAGGGATAAACGGAGGTGGCATAAACGGTGGAGGAATAGGCATAATCTCTCTTTCTCTAATGCGTATATAGGTCTTCCAGTAACAGAACATGACCAATAGCAATACAATTATCCCAAGACCTCCGCTAAGCACCCCAAGCATCCCCAGGCCCAAACTCAATACCGAACTTACTGTGGAAATTATCAAGTTAAGACCAAAGGTTATCCATAACAAATTTTTGATTTCCCTGGAAGCCAATTCTATTATCAAATACACCAATCCAAGGGATAAAAAGAGCGTTGAAAAGAAGCTGAATATTATGTACATGATGACATAGGATGTATTATAATAATAAATATCATTGTAACCTGGACCGAATCCCCCCCAAAATGGAACTGAAATGGAAAAGAACACCTGACCCACTGATATTGCAATGAAAAGAATAAAGAATATCAATGCCAGGGAAACTTTCTGAAAATGTGCAGGTCCATATTCCACCTTACCACTGTAAATCGTAAAGAATCCTACCACCAATAATATAATGGTGAGCAACATGACAAGACCCATAATAGATGACAGACCAAGGGCGAATAAAAAAGGGCTTTCACGTAAAAAACCGGCTGAAAAAAACATCAACGTTATCATAAAGCCCATGACAAAAGCGATACCGAATAACCATAGTCCCCAATTTATGTACTTCAAACCCTTTTCTGTTTTAGTTTCAAAGTGAAGCCCTGGAGGGGGAAAATGGGTTGGTGGGAGAGGATATCCTAGAGGAACATTTGATGGATTGTATTGTTGATGACTCCCTGAAGAACCATTTTTCGTGGTAAACTCACCTTCCTCCTATGCCGATGAAATGAGGTACGTTGTAGCCATATTTTAATTTTTGGAAAATAAACGTAGATTATCGATTTAAATCCATAGAAATCTATTTAAAATGGAATTGTGATATCTGTTGGGGGCGTGAAAAAGTGGAAGAATTGACTTTGCTTGGTGTGATATATGTCATAGTGGGACTGATTCTGGCGCTTTTTATGTTCATAACGCTGGTATTGACATTATTTGGAATCTTACTTTTAATAATGGGAAGAAAGCACAGTAAGCATAAATATATGCGATATCCCATGTTCATGTCATGCGGAAGCTGCGGCATGCAGATCGAGGTGAATTCCGCATCCTGTCAATATTGCCAGGTACCAACATCACCATAATCAGGGCGGCAAAATATCCTACCGATATAATGATTTTGGTTTATTAGACAACGATATTCAACATATTTTCTACAAACCATTGTAAATTAATTCGTTTTAGTAAATTTGATTTTAATACTTGGCTTGGTGAGAATGATGTTTCGCATGGTGGAACAGGTATTAGCACAATTATTTGGACAATTACAACAAAGAAGGCAAGAATGATGTGTTCTTTGATGTTTCACGATTCCAATTTATAGTTATATTTATAAAGTTTCACAATAAGAATAGATATTTTAATACATTAAAGGAATAAAATGTATCTGCGCTCTATTCAATATTTTCGATTATATC
>CP070672.1:1560407-1563404 GCA_020351895.1 Thermoplasmata archaeon | reverse complement strand
TTCCATTTGGGTTGGGTTGTGAGATGCATTCTCTGCTTCCATGCATTTTTCATCTCTTCTATCTTCTTTTGTTCTTCTTCACTCAATTCACTCAAGTTGATCCCTCCTTAAGGGCGGCAATTGCCTGTGAAAGGAGCTGCATATCAGTAAAATGCGCGATCTCGATTGCCTTTTCGGGGCATGCCGCACCACATGTTCCACATCCCTTGCATAGTACCTCAGCCACCTTAGCTTTCAGTTCATCCATATCGACCCTCACGGCACCGTATGGACAGACCATTTCACAGGTCCCGCAACCTGTACATTTCTCCTCATTAACCGAGGACACGGTCCCTTCCACAAAGAGCTTATCCTTGGATAGAATGGTTGCGGCCCTTGATACAGCGGCACTGGCCTGTGAAATGCATTCTTCAAAGAACTTCGGGGAGTGGGCAAGCCCGCATAGGAATATGCCTTCTGTTGCGAATTCCACTGGTCGTAGTTTCATATGGGCTTCCAAGAAGAATTTATGCTTACTTAAAGGCACTTTGAATATCTGTGCCAAATCGGCATTATCTTCATGAGGTATCGTGGCAGAACTTAAAATCAAAAGATCGGGTTGAATTAAAATTTCCTCATTGAGGAAGGGCTCTTGGATCCTTATTTTCAAACCCTTCTTGTCGCTAACTTTCGGCTTTGTCTCATCATCGTACCTAATGAACTTTATACCCTTTCTTGCGGCCTCCTCATAAAATATCTCGCTGAATCCATAGGTTCTTATATCCTTGTACAACACATAGATATTCGCCTCTGGTTTTAATTCTAAGATTTTCAGGGTATTCTTTACAGCCTCGGTGCAGCACACCCTACTGCAGTAAGGTCTCTCTTCTGTCCTGGAGCCAACGCATTGAATCATCACTATGGTGTCTGCATCAACCTTTCCCTCCCTTGCAAGTTTCTCTTCCAGCTCAAGCTGGGTCATTACTTTTTCGTTTTTACCGTAGAGGTATTCTTTTGGTTTGTACTCCTCTCCGCCAGTGGCAAGGATTACGATTCCATGCTCTATCTCCTTATCCTCGCCATTATGGTTGATGAGTGTTTTGAAGTTTCCAATATATCCGGAAGTTTCTTTCACATTGCTTTCTGTGAACACATGGATCTTTTCATCGGAATTGATTTGCTCAATCATTTCCTTCAATTTTTTCTGTATATCCTTTTCCTCCCCTACCAATTCATAGTTTATTCTCTTCATGAGGCCTCCAAGCTCGTTCTCTCTTTCGACAATGAAAGCCTCATATCCTTGTCTGGATAGCTCCAAGGCAGCCGTCATACCGCTTATCCCGCCACCTATCACCAAGGCAGATGGTTTCACATCAATGGGGACTTTTGGTAATGCTGAGTTCAGTCTTGCCTTGGCCACAGCCATTCTTACCAAATCCTTTGCTTTCTCTGTGGCCTTCTCGGGATCGCGCATATGCACCCATGAGCATTGATCACGAATGTTGGCCATCTCGAAAAGGTACGGATTCAGTCCAGCCTCTGCCACAGTATTTTGGAACAATGGCTGATGGGTTCTGGGAGTGCAAGATGCCACTATCACCCTGTTCAGTCCATGCTCTTCGATCTTTTCCTTAATCTTCTGCTGTGTGTCCTGTGAGCAGGTATAGAGGTTGTTTTCAGCATAGCCAACATTGGGCAAGGTTTTTGCATACTCCACCACGTCGGGAACATCAACTACACCGCCGATGTTAATTCCACAATGGCATACGAAAACCCCTACCCGTGGATCCTCTTGGCTTATCTCCCTCTCGGGGGGGTATTCCTTTACGATTATCAATTTCCCTCGCTCAGAGGAGATGATTGACGATGCTTTGGCTGCTGCGCCGCTGGCCTCGGAAACACTGTCAGGAATGTCCTTTGGTGCACCAAAAGCTCCACCTACAAATATCCCGGGACGCGATGTTTCTAGGGGAGAAAACAATATATCAGTTGAGCAAAAATCGTACTCATTCAGATCAATGCCCAGCTTCTTGCCCATTTCCTTTGCATCCTTTGGAGCAGTCATTCCCACAGACAGCGCCACAAAATCAAACTCCTCTGTGACAAGCTCTCCTTTTTTAATGTAGTTTATCAATAAATTATTGGTGTCAGGATTCTCCGAGATGGAGGAGATCCTATTGTTCTTTACGAATCTTATGCCGTGCTCCTTCTCAGCCCTAATATAATAATCATCGAACTCCTTACCAAATGCACGCATGTCCATGAAGAATATTGTTGCCTCAAGGCCAGGGTTATGCTCCTGTGCAATCACGGCTTCTTTTATGGCGAACATACAGCACACTGAGGAGCAGTAGGGATTGCCAATGGATCTATCCCTTGAGCCAACACACTGGATGAAGGCTATCTTCTTTGCCACTTTTCCATCTGAAGGTCGTAGAACTAGCCCTCCATAGGGACCAGTTGCGCTCAACATGCGCTCAAGCTCGAGACTCGACACAACATTGAGATACTTGCCATATCCGTACTCTTTGCGTTTTGTGGAGAGGTCGAACTCTTCAAAGCCTGGCGTGACGACAATGGAGCCAACATCCAACTGGATCTTCTCTGCTGTTTGATCGTACGCGATGGCCCCTGCTCCACAGACCTCAGAACATACACCGCATCCGATACAAATGTCCTTATCGATGACATAAACGGATGGTACAGCCTGGGGATATCTAACGTATATGGCTTTCCTTAGTTTGAATCCTCTATTATATTCATCAGGAACTTCCACAGGGCATCTTTGCGTACATATACCACAACCTGTACACTTCGTCTCATCAACACGTCTTGAGCGTTTGGAGATACTGATTGTAAAATGCCCCGCCTCACCCGTAACCTCCTCCAAATCGGCATTGGTAATCAATTTTATGTTATGATGTCTCCCTGTCTCCACAAGTTTCGGAGCCATGATACACATTGCACAGTCATTTGTGGGAAATGTCTTATCTAACTGGGACATGGCCCCCCCGATGG
>CP070672.1:1555631-1560307 GCA_020351895.1 Thermoplasmata archaeon | reverse complement strand
GTTGAGTAGTGCACAAATATAATGAGCCTCTTCCTCATTGGAAATTGGAATAAAACATACGTTATCTATTGGTAATATACATCTTTTTTCTGATCCAAAATCAAGAGTACCTATTACAGCAGCCCTAAATTTTTTCCCCATTCGCCTCCAGACAACTTTAATTTCAGAAAATGAATCTGGTATAACATCATACATCGAATAAAAAGCTCCTCCCTTAGCAAAGGTCATCTTAGCTGATCTTGATTTTCTGTTTTTTAGGATCTTTTTAAATTTTAACAAAAATGAATAAGTACTTGGTTTCTTTGTTTTCATAAAAGTTTCGTTAATCCCAATCTTTTTCACAGGATCCTGTACAACAAGAACATGATATTTTGGTGTACATTTCCATCTACTAATGTCTCTACCTCTTATCATTGGATAAATAAGATCATTATCTATCTTATGTGTAATCTTGGGAACCTTTGCTTTTCCTGCATCATGAACATTATGAACCAGCCCACCATGACTCGTTTTGTCGGACACATTCTTGAATCCCCTCTCGGGGAGTTATTTGGAGTTTATAAAGGCCAAGCGTCTATAGCTTTATTCATGGCCTGGAGTTTTTTTCTAATCTCGGATGTTATTCGTGCAATCATAATCTTCTGGCGCAGTTTTTGTTGGTTTTCGCATCCTTTTGTTGGATCTAATCCCAGTTACAACAATGAGGATCACTGCAACCACCGGGCCAGTTAAAAATGATGTTGTCCCTGAGGAAGATGTAATATCGAAGGAGGTTGTTTCGCTGGCTGGGAGATACTGGATGCTTCCATAGTTAATAGGTGAGCCTGAATAGTCTGGTTCGGCATTAGTAAACAGGAATGTCAGCAGTTCGCTTTCCGTGGCTCGGAGCAGTAGAGGGATAGCTTCCTACCACAACTAGTGCAATCGCTACACACCCAATTATTGTTTTATTGTCAACCATAGAAATTCTACCCCTAAGCTAGTGTGTTTTTCTCTTTTCAGATGATCGAAGACGAATTATTAGAGTAAACACGCCCACGAAGAAGAACCAGGAAGGTAATGCAGTTGACGCCGGGATGGAATTAGGGAGAACTGTAAAGGGGATCCTATACTGGTTTATTTTTCCTCCAGTTGTACCATACACCTGTTCCCAGAGCATTGTCCCGTTTGCATGGAGTTTCGCTATCCACCCATCAACTGATATACTGCCCTCTGTGGCCTGAGAGCGGATCCCGCCTGCGAGCGCATACCCTCCATCGGCTGTCTGTAGGAGAATAGTATCCAGACCAAAGATTCCTACCATGGTGTTCAGTGTCCACTCAATCTGCCCCATTGAGTTCATTTTGGTAACTATTCGGTAACTATTCGGTCGGTCATATTCCCAGGTCTTTACATAGCCCGCTAAAAGAAATCCTTCATCAGCCGTTAAGATGAGATCGTTGAACTCCACCGCGTCTCCGAAGTGAGAAATTTCCTCCGCTAAAGACTCCGCTAAAGACCTATTCCAGGAATAAATCCCTGTTTGATTTAATTCTAAATAAAATAATGCATTATTACCAATACTTTTCATCCAAGCCCCCATATCCATCAATAGGCGGGACGTTACTCCGGCCAGAATGATAGCATCATCAGGAGTTTGCATGAGATCATAAAATCTCACGCGTCCAGATTGGGGATAGGTGACCTCCTGTTGTACCACTCCTTGATCATTGATAATGAGGATTCTTGCCTGATCGTAGGTTTCCTCATGCCAGAACGAATAGCCACCACCAACATATTGAGCAAACCCAGCCTCAACATATTGATCAAAGTACCCAGTGAGAACCAACCGCCCATCTGCCAGCTGAAAGATATTCAGTGCACTATCATCTTTTGCTCCTCCAAAGGTCTGATTCCACTGTTCCACGCCAAATTCATCTGTTTTGATTAACCAGGCATCAGAATTCCCCGCACCAAAAGATCGGGTGTATCCTGCTAGAGCAAATCCTCCATCAGCTGTTTGAACCACAGCTTCTATGCTATCCCCTTCTATACCACCGTAAGTTCGATTCCAGAGTAAAGAGCCATTGGTATCGAGTTTTAAAAGCCATCCATCAGATTTTCCCGCCCCATACGATTGAGTAGAGCCTCCAATCACAAAGCCATCAGAAACTGCAATAATTACTCGCGAATAATCTGCTTTTGTGCCTCCAAAGGTCTGATTCCACTGTAATAACCCATTTTCGTCGGATTGAGCCATCCAGATGTCTCTTTTACCAAGATTCGGACTATTAATGGAGCCTGTAAATACATAATCGCTATCAGCTGTCTGAATAAGGTCAGTAATCCATTCCTCATCACTAGCCCCATCGAAAGTCCTCTTCCATACTTCGGTTCCTGTTGTATCAATCTTTCTCAACCAAGAATCCGCGTCAAAGTATTCATCAGTTGCGGATTGGCCAAACATCCACATTGTACGAGGATCAAATGTAAACGTGATCCCCGCCAAAGCAAAGCCATTATCTGCTGTTTTGATCGCACCCCAGATTTTATAGCGAACATACTCATTGATTAAACCATCAAATATCGTTTTATTCCATTCGATATCTCCATTCGAGTTTGTTTTTGTTAATCTCACATACACACCACCTCTTCCCCCCGATACATGAGTATATCCCGCCTCCGTCCCTATGAGAAGAAATCCGCCATCTGTGGTGGGGATTACTGATGGAGGATTATTGACAGAAACTCCCCAATCATCATCAATTATTTGCAGGCTTTCATAATCTTGGCTCCACTTCACGGCACCATTCTTGTCAATTTTGGCCAAAAGCATGCTTCGCAGATACGGGTATCGTTGTTCTTTACTACTGCCTGCTAGCATGTAATCATTCCCAGCTTGGATCACAGAGCTTACGTCATAGAACAAACTGTATGTTTGATGCCATTCTATGATCCCCTCATTATCAGTTTTAATCAAGAAGCCAATTTGCCCATCCGTTTGTTCAGAACCATATATGTTACCTGCGATAAGAAAACCACCGTCAGTGGTTTGGATAATATCTCTGATGCTTTCAGTAGCGTAGATACCTTGATAATCCTGACCCCATTCAGCTATCCCATTTTCATCCATTTTCATGAGCCAAATATGCTGATTACGATAAATATAAGGAGATTTTCTTTCTCCTACCAGAACAAAGCCTCCATCCGTGGTTTGAGCCACCTTATAGTCAGAACCACCAACAGGAACGGTTGTCTTCTCTATTCGGTTCCATTCTGTTTGTCCCAAAGTATTCGTCTTAACGATCCAGAATTGATAGAAGTGACCATAGTCATCCTCTATTGTTATTGTCTCATCAATATAAGTCATTCGACCAACTAGAATATACCCCCCATCCGCGGTTTGGAACAGATGATTCACATCCTCATATTCAAACGATGTACTCCATTGAGTGTGCCCATTCATGTCTGTTTTGACCAATAGAGTATTGCGAGTTCGTGTGGCATCAAACATCGTGTTTAGGGCTAGTGCAAACCCTCCATCTGTAGTTTGAACAAAATCGGCTACCAACTCCAAAGAACGGGGATCCGTTTCCCCCTCATAGGATAACCCATTATTCCCGAATACGACATTATTTCCCTCACCAGGGCTTGGAGTAGGCCTGGGTGGTTGCGGTAATCCCCGTAAACTTAGTACCAGAGAGATAAACAATACTCCTAAAATTACGAGAGACCTCTTAGATAGTCGAAGGTTATCCACTAGCCTTTTTTTGGGTACCTTGGGACAAGGCATTGCCCCTGGAAGAATGGTCTGGGTTGCCATGTTATGTTAGCCTCCCTTCAATTTGTGTAAAAAGAAAAGCGCTCAGATCCGTGGGCGGCATAGTTTTCGATGGAATTTCAATCTCTCGTTCTTTGAATTCTTGGAACAATGCCTGCTTACAACCATTTAGCTCCTCACACATGGCACACTCACCCTGATGATCATACCACACCTGGATCCCATTGATAGGTGAATATGTAATATAAACTCGGAGCTTCAACGTGGGAGAGTATCCCCGCGCATACCCTAATTTGGGGCTGATTAGATCGAGTTTTACCTTATTAGACCGAGCTGTATTTTTTAACAGGTTAGCAATTCGATCCTTCGCTTCCTTCAGGCTTTTACTCACTGTAGCTGTAGTAATTGCCTTGGTTTCGGCGATCTCATTGCCAATCATCTGCTTGTTCCGTTTCAACAGCCAAACTTCCAACTGAAGTTTTGAGGGGTATCGAAGTGAAAGAAATCCCATAGCTAGACATTATCAGCTAGCTGGCTTTATAAAGTTAGCTCACTCTGTCTAGATTGTTGTCATTAATGTCTAGATTAATCCTCAATAATCTAGCATTGCTTGTTGAGAGAGGGAATATTATTTAAGATTCCTTGCGTTTTTTCTATATACAAAATTTGGATATCTCTTTCGTTTAAACACTCTATTTTCCGAATCTACTGAAAAGCTTTTAAGATTCAAGATTTCTCTGGAAATCAGTAATATAGTGTATAAAATCAAAATCAAATATGGGGAATTGATGATTTCATAATACATACCTACATTGATTATCTTTGATAAAAATTTTCCTTTAAACTTTTCTTGAATAGGATTGTTTACTTCAACTAAGAAATGGTAATGTGTCTTATTCAGTAGTTAACCGCTTTC
>CP070672.1:1552743-1555531 GCA_020351895.1 Thermoplasmata archaeon | reverse complement strand
CACTTCGCAGTTTTCATAAATCCATTCTTTTGAAGGAGCTATTATTGACATTGCTGAATTAGGGGCGTTCATAAATTTTTACACAAATTTCTGAATCACCGTGGGGGACATGAAGGAGATAGTTAAACTTAGGCTTTCCTAGGTGCAATGGAACATCATAGAGTCTACGCTCATCGTCATCCCAATCGGTAAAAAGTATACCATCGAGAAAGTCTAATTCGCCAATGAGCAAAGATTCCAATACATGATTGCAGAACCGGCACATATCGGGGGGGCGCCATATTTCGGCTAAAGGGGTAGAAGCATTTTGAGTGCCAATGATTCGATAAGGTAATATTCCGGCTGCATACAGGATTTCCTCAGGAGCTAAAGTGTCTAATATCCCAACAACTTTCTTGCCTTTATCTTTCCAGCTTAAAGCCCATTTGTTGCGATTCTGTGGCAAGTGAACGGATACTAATTCTTGTAACTTTTTTTCGTAATCATCAGAATTCATTAAAAGTTCCTCCTGTTCGTGGAATTTCTCATGTTAGCCTAAATCAGAAATTTCTCGTTGTGTTCAGCTCCTCTTAAGACCTTCTCAGCTTAAAGCCGGCTTTTCGTCTATCCCATGTTTCGGGAACAATACCCTCGTTTATTAAGTTCTTTTTGATAATTCTCATGGTCGGGGTCTTCTCAAAATTATCTACAAAACGTATATACCTGGGGATCATAAAATATGGGACATCATCTTCTAAGCCTCTTAAAATGTCTTCACACTCGACGGTGATTCCTTCCCTTACCCTGACGGCAACCATGATTTCTTCTTCTTCCCCTTTTTCATCACGAATCCCATAGGCTGCACATTCGATGACATCTTCATTTCTGCAGATTAACCGTTCAAGCTCTGTTGCAGAACAGAAATTTCCCCTCACCCGGATACAGTCTGCTTTTCGACGTATAAAATAAAGGTTCCCCTCTTTATCCATTTTGCCTATGTCCTCGGTGTGATACCACGAGCCGCGCTTGGCGTAGGAGGTCTTGTCCGGCATATTATAGTATTCTTCAAACATCGTGTGAGGCTTGTTATTTCTCACGACGATCTCGCCTTCTGTCCCAAACGGAACTTCATTGTCATGTTCGTCAAATATCTTTATTTCATAGTCACAATGTGCTTTGCCTGCTGAGCCTAGAACGGGCTTGTGCAAGTCACGATATGCTGCGATGCCAGCTTCCGTTGAGCCATAAAGCTCCACCATGTGTTCTATCCCGAATCGTTCTTTGCAGTTTTTTTCAAAATTCACCCTTAAGGGGATAATATACATTTTATTCAATGGATTGTTGGCGTCATCCAAACGCCTAGGTTCTTTTACTACCTCAGCAAAAGCCCCTCCCATAGATACAAATTCGGTACAATTGTACTTTTTTATATCATCCCAAAAAGTCTTGGGATTAAATCCTTCGGCTAAAACAAACTGGGCATCAGCCAGAAATGCCGTCAAACAGGTTTCTACCTCGCCCGTAAGATTACACATGGGCAAACAGTTATACATGATGTCATGAGAGGTCGTCTCCATA
Source organism: Thermoplasmata archaeon (assembly GCA_020351895.1). The sequence goes on along the minus strand of CP070672.1, from coordinate 1,553,974 downwards.
TGCATGGCCTTGTGTTCTGCGAAATAAACCATATACTCGTGAGTGAGGACGGCTCCTTTTGGTGGTCCCGTGGTGCCAGACGTGTACTCGATACCTTCGACATCGTAATTAAATACTTCCGCCTTGGGGGGCTCGGGTGAAGCAGACATTAGATCTCTAAGAGCATATGGATTGAACTTATGGATATCAATTTTTTCTTTAGAGAGAGGTCCCTCCTTTAATCGATGGACGACGATTATTTTTTCAATTTGCGTCACTTTATCTTGGATTGAACGGAATCGATCTAAAAACATTCCGGAGGCGATAAAAGCTATTTTTGCATCGCTGCGATTAATGACGTCTGCCAGGCTTTCTCCTCTATAATTGTTATTGATGACAACATGCCATGCCCCTAACTTAACCACACCCCACCATATAAGCAGATACTCTGGAAAGTTAGGGAGAACAGTCACTATCTTGTCCCCTTTTTTAACTCCCATCTCTCTTAAAGCATTGGCTATTCTGTTAGATTGTTCGTTCAATTCCCTGTAGGAATATTGCTCTTCTTTAAAAAACATAAATGTTCGATCACCGTGGAGTGCAGCCTTATCCTGAACAATATACCCAATCGTTCTTTCCGCAGGAGTTTCGTAAAGTTTCATGTCTACTCCCCTCTAATAGACTTTCTTTTCAGGATTACTTTCACAATCTATAAGCAACGTCATAAATAAGTGCGCATATCCCTGGGAATCAGGCGTGCCTGCCAGGTTTTTGAGACCTCTGTTGGTAAAGCGAATTTATCTAACATTTGAGATTTGGGGTTAGTATACCTGACTATAGTTATTTGTCAAGACCTTTTTTTTATCCTGCTGCTGTGTTTCCTGAACAGTAAATAATCTCTTAACAGCTACCAGGGCTACACAAAACAGTGTAACTTTTTCCTTGCCGAATTGATATTTTTTCGCCCTCCCTGTTATCCTCTGGAACCTAAACGCAGACCTCCGTGGATAAAATAAACCTCCCCGTTCATAGCCTCGTTTCGATACAGCTCCCCAATTAAGCACGCCACCTCTTCTGGTTCCACCAGACGTTTGATCGGAACATCTTCGAGAATTTTTTCCAACGCTTTTTGATTCATGCCTCTCACCATGGCCGTTCCTACATACCCCGGTGCAACCGCCACACAGCGGATTTTGTGGGCCAGGTTTCTTCTGAAAAACTCAGCAACGATTACTTTGGGCATCACCGACAT
>CP070672.1:1546999-1552643 GCA_020351895.1 Thermoplasmata archaeon | reverse complement strand
TTAAGGAATGTTTTTTATTTGTATTTATCCAGTATCTAGCATCTAGCAGCCAGCATCGCGAAGCTCCGTCAGAAAAGCAGTCTTTAACCTTGTCGGTTTGAGGCGGAGCTTCGCTAGAGCTAATAAAGTAAAAGAAAATTGACACTCAGAAGCTGGTTGTGACAGAAAGCTTCACGCTGTTGTTTCTATCCATAAAATTGAACAGTGAGGGATATTTTTCCCCATCCCGATATTGATGAAATAAATCATATTCTATTGAAATGAAGATCTTATTATCTATATCATATTCCATCTCGGGTTTAAAATTGAAAAAAAGGGTCTCGATGTTTGCTGTAGCCGATATCCCGATGTTGAGGTTATCTGTCACTTCGATATTCTGTAATCCGAGGTAGAGATAGTGCCTTCTGAAGCTGCCGAATTGTCCAAAGTTTTCCGGCAACACTTCGGGATAGTGATCTTTATAGGCTTTGTAAAAGTCCTTGGCTTCATCATCATAGAAACCCTCGCTGTTGTAAAAATACTCGAGAAGGAGGTCCATCTTGAGCGCGCGTTCGATTCGATAGTGTGCTCCGGTGGATACCCTGAAGACAGAATCCTTTGAATCGAATCCATAAAATCTATCATAGATATTGTTTGGATTCATAAATGCGTACTCCATCTCCCTTGATGTGCGATACTCACACTCGAAGTAAAGTCCAAAATTGTTGAAATACCTTATTATATCAAAAAAGGCCGCGTAACGGTCCGAATTCTCTTTTGTGGGAGAGATTGGATCCTTAATGAGATGATCAAAGTTGTATTTTATTACTCCAAAGCCGATATCTGTATCTAAGACGAGGAAATCGAAACGGGTTGCGAAACGGGATGAACCGAGCTCTGTCTCAGGCATGGCAACTAGGGATAGGCTGAACCATTCCGAAGGTATCAGTACGCTCTTCACCCCAGCTAACCCCTCCCGGAAGCGTCTGTCACTAAACGGGTCCAACACTTCCTCCAGCTTGTCTATGGCATTGAAAACCTTGGCAGTCCCCCACTTGAGCCTTTGTTTGCCAAAAACGAGCATGCACCAATCCGAGACAGTTGCGCTTACATAGATCTGCTTCAATGTATTGTCAAAGGTGCCACGGTCTGTCCCTGATAACGAAAGGTCCGTGTCGAATGCCACAAACATCCTGTTGGAGACTCGGGCATTCAGTTCCAGATAAGCGGATTGGGTAGATAACCAACGATCAGATTCGTCAACTTTTTCCCCAGGGGTAAAGTCAGGGAGACTCGCTTCATGGCCACTCTTAATCCTGTCACCCTCAAGGATGTATCCTATTTCACCCCATATTCGGGGCTCCATTTCACTATTTGCGACAGTACTTACGCATAAAAGAATGATCAAAATGAAAATATATACCCTATTGACCATTTTTTACTCTTCCATCCATGATGTTGATGACTCTGTCCGCCTCTTTCATCACTACGGGATCGTGCGAAGCAACGAGAAATGTGGTTTTCTCCTCCTTGTTCAGTTTACGCATTAGCGTGAGTATAGTATTCCCAGTCACAGAGTCCAAATTGGCTGTTGGCTCATCCGCCAAAACCACTTCCGGATTTGTGACGAGAGCTCTTGTAATGGCTACCCTCTGCCTTTGTCCGCCGGAAAGCTCATCGGGCTTATGCCTTAGATAGCCGTTGATCCCAACCTCTTCTGTGAGTTTTTCTATCCGCTTATTACGCTCGGTCTTGCTGAATCCCTGGATCAAGAGCGGGAACTCTATGTTTTCGTAAGCGTTCAGTACCGGTATGAGGTTGAAGGATTGGAAGATAAAACTGATGCGTTTTTTCCGGAAACGATGAAGCTCCTTGTCTTTCAATCCATGAATCGCCTTCTTGTCGAAATACAATTCACCGGAAGAGGGTTTGTCCAACATGCCAATGATGTTGAGCAGCGTCGATTTTCCCGCGCCGGAGGGTCCCACAATGCAGACATACTCGCCACGATTGATATCTAAGCTCACGCCACGGAGGGCCTTCACTGTTGTTTGACCTAACTGATATTCCTTGGTGATATTCTTGATCTCTATAAAGTCCATTTTAAATTCCTCCTTCACTAAAAGTTTTCTTCCATGCGAAGAGCAAGGTTTCTCTTGTTAAATATTTTGTCCGGGTAATTCTTAAGCTCCTCTGAAATAAAGGTCATGGCGGAATAATCTCCTTCGCTATAGGGAGAAGCGACGATAAGCTTTGTCGGCCTTAACCGCTCATTGACCTCTTTTACTTCGGTGAATTCCATTGTCTTAATAACCTCATTATTCTTTCCGTAACATTTTCCCCTAACCGGGACATACCCTTCCTTTTTGATCTCATATTCGATGCGATAATAAGGGGCATTCCTGTTTTTCGCCTTCAGGTTAATCACCCAGATGTATTTGTTTTGTGTTAATATGGATGCCTCGTAATTATCGGTTAGGTTTAGTCTCAGCACGTCGCCATATGAAAAGTCGGTGCTGCCAAATGACTGGTTGGATGGGATTTTCATAACTCGACCTGCATCCACATCATAGAACCAGACGTTATTCTCTATCATTATCAGATCATCCTCCCTTCCTTCGCTTGAAATTGAAGATATCGTCCGGACGATGATCTTTTGGTTGTTATCTTTTGAGTACAACCGAAATACATAATCTTCGTCTATCTCACCGCTCTTATTCATATGGATCAGCTTCGCAACTAATTTTGCATTTGGATTCATGAGTTCATCAACCTGCCTGATAATATCAGCCGGACTCTGAGCCCGGGCTTGCAGGCAGAACACAAAAAGGAAAAGGGTTGCATAAACAATATATATATGTTTTTTCATTCTCAATACCTCCTTTAATGATTTGAACCTATTCTTCAACTTCATGTATAGCAGCAACCGGTGAGATCTTAAGGCTGCTGCCAAGGCTCAATAATGACGTGATGGTCGTCAGCCCACCGATTCCCGCCAGTATCCAGATGATAACGAAGGGATTCAAACCTATATTTAAGACATTTCCACCAAATACGTGCTGTACCGCCTGTTCAGTGGTTGTTATATGAATTGCGTTGATCAAAAAACGGAAGAACAAACCCAACAGAATTCCGCATAAACCGGCAGCAAGGTTCAAGATTAATATTTCTGCTGTATAGAGCCTTTTTAAATATGACCTCTCCGCGCCTAGGCAGTAGTAAATCCCTACCTCCTTCTTTCTGTCGAAGAGATTCACCGAAACGACATTCATGATGCCAAAGATTACAATGAAAAGTATGACCATGCATGTGCTGATTACAATCAGACGTATCATCTCATATTCATGAACGTTTTCCGGATGGATTTTCATGTAGTCGAAGAATCTGACGTCTGGGATATTCTTGAAAGCCCATTGGTTCAACTCGTCGATGGCCTTTTGGATGGAGTAGCCCCTCCGGAGATTAATGTTTACATACAGGGCTTCTCCCTTGTAATAACCTGAGATAAGATAATATGTGTCCATATCAACTAAGGCCAGCGAGTTTAAATGAGGGTTATCAATATTGGACATGTAGAATCCTTTCACTACCACATCTTGGGCTATGGCCTGCCCGAAGAGGTCCCTTCCGATAATGGTGATGGTGTCGCCGACTTCCGCCTTCAGCTTCTCTTTTATATTTGAGTTAAGCAGAATTGTCTGCTTATCTTCCTGCTCGAAAAAACTTCCCTCTGTAATGAAGATTTTGGAAGTGACGTACTCAGGATCATACATATCAACCCCGCGGAAGCTTATATGAGCGAACCTCTTTCCATTTATGAAGAGATCTGCCTCAATACTTTTTGTGTTGTGGTAAACAAATCGGATGAAGGAGAACTCTCCGAGTAGCTTTTCCCGCAAAGCAGGGTAATCTTTGATCGGAAGCATTATTTGATCCTCTAACTTCTCATTTCTGTTCTTCGCCTCTATGTACTCTTTCTGATGGGCAGCAATATCAGCGGAAGGGCTAAGAAGAGCAAGGGTGCCCTCTCGGAAATTCTCAAGTTCTCCATCAGAAAAGGCGATTAGGAGAAAAACGGTCATTATGACAAGGGTGATGACGCTAAAGATGACAATGCTTCGTATTTTATGAGCAAAAATGTTTCGAATGATTAGTTTGAAAAGTAACATCTTCTACCTCCTTTTAGTTTGCTTCCTGAAGTATGGCAACAGGATCCAGTTTATAGATCGATAGACATGGTATAAGGGCAGCGAGCATTGCCGGCGGCAGGAGAAGCAAATAAGCCAAGAGTAAGTGCTTGATATCGAAATGTAAAAATAGCATGTCATCTACAAAGAAGAACATCTTGGGTATGCCTATCCTTGAGCAGAGAGCTATGAACCCTCCCCCAAGGAGGGCCCCTATAACCCATGCAAGAGTAAGGATAAATGCGATTTCGCCCAGAAAAAGTAAGATATTCTCGGTTTTCCCAAGACCGATCGTTATATTCATCCCTATCTCCTTTCGCCTTTTTATAATAGACAGAATGACGAGGTTTGCGGTAAATATAATAGATATGATAAGAAAAAGGATGATGAGGACTGTAAATACGATGTTAAAAGCTTCGGCTGACGGCATATAAAGCTTGCCTGAATAATTATAGTCGATAACCTCATATTCCAAACCTCGCATCGCCACATATTCTTCGATCTTTTGCTTTACAACGGGGGCGTGTTCTTTACTTTCGAGGCGGATGACGTATTGGGTGTAGTCATCTGGTGATAGATTCAGATAGGATTGCAGAACCCTTACATCCATAATGCAGCTCTTGTTTTGGAACATCGGCATGGCGGTAACAAAGCCGACGAACTTTATGGGCATTATAATGAATCCATCCGCTGCATTGGTTGTTCTTGCAGGAAATGTAAGGCCTGTTAAAGGTTTATCCAAGGCTATCTCATTTAACACCGGCGTAATGGCCTCCGGGTAGAGCGTTTGGAAGAGCTTCTTGTTTAATATCTTCAGGTCCCTCTCGTCCATGTTGTCTTTTTCCCGCCTCAAGGCTTCGATCTCAGATATGATATCATCAAGTCGCCAGTTGTAAGTTTGGAAGTAACTTTCAGGGATGAGTGAGATGAGGTCGGGATTCTTGAGTGATATGTTCAGAGTATCGATGAATGTGTCCATCCCGGGCGTATCTTCAATGGAAGCGGAAGATTCGAAGAGAGTTGGGAAGTCCTTTATGACAGTGTTCTTGAAATGCTTGAAATCTTCACCATTATACCTGAAATTATTGCGGACAAAAATGTCGTTATTAGGTATTATCTCACTCTCTGTCAGTTTCTGTCTCAAAACTGGGATATCAGTAATAGCTTTATTATAGGAGAAATCGCTCTCACCCTCTATAACGACCTTTTGGGGAAAAAGTTTAGTCATGTCTTCAGGCCTCATACCGCTCAGCATCCCTCCTGCGTGTTCTTCTTCATCGTTAGAGATTTCGAGAAGATCACCCTCTAAGTTGAATACGAGCATATATGTTTCCAGGATGGGGGATGCAATTTTTACATGCTCCAGATTTGAGACATACTCCTCGAAATCTTTATCAATAGTTATCAGTGGAAGATCCTGGTCATCGGCTCCTAACATAGTATCTCTACGTATTATTGATGACTGAGGCGAAACCACA
>CP070672.1:1544117-1546899 GCA_020351895.1 Thermoplasmata archaeon | reverse complement strand
GTTGATGCGTGGATAGCAGGGGAAGATCAGTGTCGCGAGATCGGCAATGATGGAGATGGCCAACAAATTCCCCCATGGAATCACAAAGCTTGTGCCCGATTCTCTGAATCCGCTATCATCGTAAATCTCCCAGCCGATCCCGATGCCGAGAATGATGCCTATGAATATTGCTAAGATCGTGACAAAGGAGGTTTCGATCAAAAACGATTTTGTGACCATCTTCTTTTTGAAACCAATTGCCCGGAGCATTCCGATCTGTTGGCGACGCTCGATTACATTTCTATACGAGATTATGCCTATTCCAGCAATACCCACAAGAAGACCTATACCAAGGAAACCCTCCATTAAGTACATGATATTGTTTGTAAGGGTGAGGATCGTGTTGATTATTCCCTTCATATCAAAGGTTTGAAGCCCAAGCTCAAGATAATTCTTTTCGAATTCCTTGGCAACGGAATCTGCATCTTCACCCGAGTTGAGCTTTACCACGATAATTGCATCAACGCCATTGTATTCATTGTCAACAACATCCTTATTCATGATAATACCGTTGAAGAAGAACATCTGATCCATAATTCCGATAACAGTCAATTCGCGGGTCCTGTTTTGACTACCTGTATCGGTTATGATTATCTTGCCGCCTATATAGACTCCACCCATGTCTTGGGGAGGACCACCCACTATTACACCTGAAAACGCAAGCCTGGTCCCATCTACAATACAATATGAACTGTTTTGGGCCAAAGCCTCCCAGCATTCAGTGTCGGTTGCATATTTTTCATCACGATCCTGCAAAGTAAAACCATTGTTTGAAAGAAAACTGTCGCTTGCACCCAATAGTTGATATTGCTCTATCTTTCCAGTATCTGCTGGAGGTCCGTATGCTGTAGCCTGTGTTTCTTTTTCATCATAATCCAAAAGAGCAACAATGGTTTGAGATATGATCTCAAGCTCATCCACCTTATCTTCAATATCAGAGGGTAAGGTATCCACAGTGAGATTCTCAAAGGGTGTTCTGGGATTCGTAATCCCTATTATGTCATAATCGCCGCTCTGCTGCTCCAACATGATATCGCTTTGAGAAGCCTGCATGGCAGCGATCATTGCAATGACAGTAACCGTGAATATGATTAGTGCGAACATTCCCAAGGTCATTCCTGTTTTGAACTTACTGTCCATAGGGTAGGAGATAGCGGTTTTTAAAACAGCCCGGGTGGACTTGCCCCTTCCAAACACCCTTTGGAGGAAAACAAGCAGTATATGAGAATTAAACATCACGACAATTACCGCGGCAAGAACACTGAAAACACCGCTGAAAACGAATGAATCCAATCCTGTGAAATCCCAATCCGAGGTGAAGGGAAAATCATACGGTATGTACATGAACACGAGTATCGCAATCCCTGCTGCAGTCATTGCTGCACGGATACTGGTCCATTTATGAACGATGAGAGCCAATCCCAAAATGATGGAGGGAACACCTGCTAAATAATAGCCACCGAGTTCGGTTGAAAAAGAGAAACTGACAAGGAGAAAACCTAAGGCAATCAATACTACACCACCGATGATGACCCTTCTTTGGGCCCTTTCAGGTTTCGGTTCGGGAATGCGGCGAATTGCCCTGATTATATTTAGCTTGCTGATTCGGGTACTTGCGAAGATGATGGTCACAAAGGTTATAAAAAGTCCCAAACAGAATGCAACAAATACACTTGTCCATGTAAAATAAAACGGTATGTTGAAGGAACCCTCAGCAAACTCCTCTATGGAAGAGAATATGAATTCAAAGGCCTGAATAAGTAACCATCCAAAGAGAAGACCCAAGAATGCGCCCACTATGGCTGCAACGAATGCGTAAAGACTGCCTTCGAAGATATACATCCTCACAAGATGCTTTCCCTTCATGCCAACTGCCCGTGCCATGCCCATCTCGCTTTTCCTTTCCTCCCCTAACATGACGAAGATGTTGATAATCAAAACGATTCCAGCTATAATGGAGAACATACCAAATATCATAAAGAGGGTTCCCAGGGACTCGCCTCCCTCCCTGGCAGTTTCCAGATTATCGGCCTTGACATTGTGAACCTCAAGGTTCAGCTCTTCTGCCCCGAAATCGTTGTTCATCTGCTCAATTGTTGAATTGCGAATAATATCCAAGGTCGAGTTATCCAAACCTGAAACAACGACAATTGAAACCATATCGTCATATATGCCCCCATGGAGAATAAGCTGGCCCGTAGCAAAATCTACAAAACCCATAATTGAACCATTTTCATCTGGTATAGGAGTGACAAAATCAGGTGGTAAAATTAAGGCGCGAAATTGCGATGTACGCATATTTCCATCCAAACCCAAGGTGGTTACCATGATATCCGAGTTATTTGTTATAACTAAATCAATTGCCTTTTGATAATCGAAATGAATTGTACCTGGCTCTAAATCCATATTTCGGAATTCTTCTTCCTCGGATTCACCGCCAACAATTACAGAACCAGTTGTTGGAATTCCATTCACCGCCAAGGCAGGAATCATCAAACCTTTAGATACTGTTCCGTTATAGGTTTCAGCCATTTCAACCAGTGTATCGGCTTGTGATAATGGAAAAAAGCCTTGATCATTGCTTATAATAAGCATTCCATAAATGTTCTCAAGAGAGAATCCCGCATCGTCCATTCCCAAAGCCGAATCAAGCTCCTCTTCTATTGTCTTGTTCACTTTGCTTGTATAAGTTTCACCCTTCCTATAATCCCCCTTGTTAGAAATCCAGATTTTATTTATCTCG
>CP070672.1:1541451-1544017 GCA_020351895.1 Thermoplasmata archaeon | reverse complement strand
ATCCTATCCATAAAACCCGAATATGCTGAAAAAATTCTAATTGGATTCAAAAGATTTGAATTCAGGAAAAAGATACCCCGTAAACAGATTCATCTTGTTTTTATCTATTCATCACACCCAGAAAAGATGATAGTGGGTAAGTTCCGAATCCGGAGTGTCATAAAGGGTACCCCTGAGGAAATCTGGGAAAAATGTGGAGATGAAGAGGTATCGAAAAAGAAAGGTTTTTCTCATACTTTAGGGATAAACCAATAGGATATGGATTTGAAATTGACGAAGTGGAGCGTTTTGATCCACCAATCGACCCCAAAGAGATGAATGGAGATTTTAAAGCCCCCCAGAGTTTTGCATATGTCCATGATGTTGAAGAAATAGGACTGGATGAATATAGAGTTGATGCTGGATTATCCCACTTTTAAAATGTGTAAAATTTAGCAATTATCAATTTATAAGGCACCAATTCAAAAATCAAACTCCCTATCTCCGTAACCGATCACAGGACATGGGTCAAGAGGTTCCCCACTGTGTATGCATATTTCTTCATCCACATAACTCTGCTACTTCAATTTGTAGGAATATTATTCAACTCAGCACCACAAAACCTTAAAAAATATGCAAAATTCGTTCCAATCTCTTTTAATATTAGTTTTTTAGGCAAGAACAAAAGCTAAATAGAGTAAAAATAATTATATGAAATACTGGCGGGAGGTAATTACATGGTCGGAATAGCGGAGGATTTACTAAATGCCCAAAAGAAAATAACGGTAATTCAATCAGTGACTACGTGGATTTTCATCCTATTGATTGTATTGAGTCTCATCTCTAGTTCAAATTTATTAATAACTTCAAAAGCAGCCCCAGTGGTTATCGTAGAGGACAGCTTTGGAAGCTGGGAAGACAATTTTGATGATACCACAGGCATAGAAACATGGGACAATCTCGAGTTGAGCCTGAATGAAGTCGCACTGAGGGATACGTTATACGAGAACTTTACGGGGCCAACTGGAAGTTATCCTGATGAAGGAAAATGGTTTATAATTCACGATGGCGGCACATTTCAGATCAATAATAACCGCCTGAGATCCTCTGATAATCCACCTTACGGAACTTGGCATTGCATGATGGTTCAAACGAGATCGGATTTTAAATTACCCCATACGTTGACATGGCGGCAGCAGCTTCAGACAGTTGGAGGAGGTATGTATTACCACTTCTATGTCTATAACGCTTCAAGTGGTTTAGGTTTATTTGGTGTCAATCAGAACTATTTGGGGAATTATGGCGTCTACAACTATTATACAAAAAGTGGCACTTTAATAGATACATATGTTTCTGGTTGGCATGACTTCAAGGTCACCTTCGATTCTGGCTTAATTGAGTTTTATATGGATGGTGTCAAGGAATTTACTTATGACTATTATGATGTGGAATCTGTGAGGTATTCAATCGGAATGGCAATATTGAACCCTGCATCTGCAACCATCTATACAGATGATATCAAGATCAATTCCGGTATCACTTCAGGAAACCTCACATCCACTGAGATAGAATTGCCAGATGATCAGACCTGGGAATCCTTGGAGATTAGTAAATTAGAACCTGAGACTGGTAATACTGTTAATGTCTCAGTCCTGGATGGTGCCACTTACCTGCCAATCCCAGGATTTGATAATCTTACCGGAACTAACATAGATATATCTTCAATCGACCCATTAACATACCCTACCATTCGGTTAAAAGCCGTATTTTCAGGATACGATGGATCCACACCTACCCTTCGGAGTTGGAAGGTAACGTGGATTGATACTATTACACCCTCACCCCCCTCTGGTTTAACGTTAATCGATCCATTCACAGGTAATGCGATAAACATAAGCTGGGACCCAAATCCCGAGCCTGATGTTAAGACTTATATCTTGTATTACAGCACCGACAATACCACATTTTATTGGCTCATTAACACGACAAATGACACCTTCTCTTACACACATCATAATCTCGCACTTGGAGTAGAATATTACTACAAAATCGCAGCCTCCGATGAGGTGCCCAATCAATCGCCATTTTCAGAGGTATATAGTATTATTGTGGATATTGACTACGATGGTGACGGGATCGGGGATAGAATTGACGATGATATCGATGGTGACACGGTTCCAAACGATATCGATGAATACCCCACTAATGAGAATGAATGGGCCGACTCAGATGGTGATGATATCGCCGATAATGCCGATCCCGACGACGACAACGATGGTTATGATGACACAATCGATGTTTTTCCATACAATTCAAGCGAATGGCTGGATACAGATCATGATGGAACTGGGAACAATGCGGATATGGACGATGACAATGATGGAATTCCTGATATTTCTGATCAGTACCCATTCAGTGATGCTAACGATTTAGGTACCAAAATTGATGATCTTTCTTCAGAACTTAGTATGGTAAATGAATCAATTTATTTGAGGATAAATGAAGCTGAGATCAACTTACTATCCATGTTGGATGATTTAAACTGGATCTCGTTGTTGGATTATATTTACGGTATGAATCATACGTT
>CP070672.1:1530909-1541351 GCA_020351895.1 Thermoplasmata archaeon | reverse complement strand
CCAGCAGCCAAGAATCCTGCAGCAAGAGCAGTTATGGGATGGATGATTATCATGCCTTCAAGATCGATAAAGCCTATTTGTCCTATGGAAGGATCCAGGAGATGACCTATGAAAGCCAGGATTGCGATTATGAATGCAGTGAGAACCAAAGCCGATTGAATTGGCAGACGGTCCTGTGGGATGAATCCTAAAAGTGATGCCACTATTACGAGGAAGAACAGTACCAGGGCGATGAGCCCTATGATGAACCATAGTTCAAATCCAAATACCACCATATTTTTTCACCATATTTTCAATTTAAGTGTTCCTGCCCCTTATATTGGCACAAGCCTGCACAATGAGCCTGTCACCTATCTTCGTCACGCCGATTCTCGATCCCACACCGATTTTCTCAATGCAAATCGTGCAACAGCTGATTTCAGCCGAGATGATCTTGCCTTCATCAGTCTCCACCTTAACGGGAATGCTGGTTAATCCCTTACGTTTCCCCCTGCAAGAATTGCAGTTTCCATCGAAAATGGGCTCGAACTCTATCAATCTCCCCTTCATTTGAGGAAAGAACATCATCTTAAGCTGCAAAATAAAGAATAAACCGAGTAGGACTAAGAGTCCTATTATTATGAGGCTGTTTTCCAAGGACATACCCTCGAAGATCAAAGCTTTGCCACCTCCTGACCTATGTCTTTGAAGAACATTGCTATCATGCTCTGGGGTGTGATGGATCTTGCGCCAGTTTTCAATTCAGTCCTCAGACCCTCATCGATCTGTAGCTCGCAGAAAGGGCAGGCTGCAATTACGATATCGGCACCAGTCTCCTTGATGCATTCCAGTTTCTCCCTTCTGATGGTGTACGATAGTTCTTTTTGTGATGCCCGAACCCCTCCCCCAGCGCCGCAACATCTGTCAGGATCCTCCATCTCAATAAATTCGAGGTTCGGAAAGGCGGTTACAATGGTTTCATGAATCTTTCTTGCATCGATGAGCATTCCCCGGTGCATATGGCAAGGATAATGGGCAGTAACCTTTAACTTCGGAATCGGACGCATTAGGTCCTTCTGGTAGATTTCACCGTTTTTTGCCAGGTCGTAGAGGACCTCTATTAAATGATATACATGTATTCCCATCTTCTCGGCTTCTTCGGTTTTAAGCTGCGAGCCACATCCAGGGCACCCAGAAACGATCTGGTCGATTCCCTCCTTCTTCACGAGATCGAGATTGTACATCCTGCACTCAAGGCTGACATCCTCACCTCCCGATCTCATCACAGGTGCTCCACAGCATCTTGATTTATCAAGGACAGTATAATCGAAGTTGAATTTGTCTAAAACGAATCTTGTTGTGTATCTGCTTCCCACCATCCTTCTAGGCATTGTGCAACCTTCGTACAGAACGAATCTACCCCACTCCTTGGCAGTTCTGCTGTCGATTACAGGTTTTGTAACCCTCTCAGTCACTTGTTCTCCTCTCCTATCTCGAAATCCTCGTACTTCGTTATCTTTGCAAAGCCTTTTAGAAATTTGACTATAGTCTCCTTTTGGGTTTTTATATCAGGAAGTTCTGATGGTTCCTTATCAAATACATTTCCGTAATTCGAAGCCATGTTTATTATGTGTTTATGAGCATCCATCTGCCCCATTCCTTCTTTTGCCAAGGAATGTCTGAATTTATCCATATCATGTTTCACGTTCAATCCTCTAGGACAAGCCTCCACGCAGCTCATGCATGATGTACATGAGAACAAGCCACCTTCCTCTGCCCTTTCCTTGGTGCCGGATCTGGATGTCACCTCTATTCCTAAAGGGCCCATGTATCTGTCCGGTTGAGCAGCCCTCACAGGACAAACTGCAACGCATTGCTGGCACTGCATGCAGAGTATGGTCCCCTCATGACCCCTTACACTGGCGTACAGCATGATGAGAAACGGAACCGATGCCAAGATCATTGCGATGGCAGCAAAAACATTCCATTCATCCCATATATTAAGCATATATTCACCTATTTTGTCCTATGATATCTCTTTCATGCCTCAGAGTCGGTCCGTTCCACAGCTGTGATTTCTCGGTACCTGGGGTTCCACCAAGGGGCTCATATGCCAATCCCAAAGCATCGGTTGGGCAGTTAGCAAGACACACGCCACATGTTTCGTAACCTGGGCACTTTTCCCTCGTGGCTCTTGTCAAGGAAGGATAGAATATCTCCTTGGATTTGATGGCCTTAAATGGACAAGCGTTGATACATACACCACATCTTGAGCAGAGCCCGATAAAGCTATCACTGTCGATTTTTTGATACTCCTCTTTTTCGAGGCCCCCTGCACCGGGAATCAAACTCTTTTCGGCCTTTACTCTGTTCACTCCACTGCTCTGAAGTCCCAGGGAAACGAGCAGCGAGGCGCCGGCCACGCCCAGCATTTTTACGAACGATCGTCTATTCATGGCCATCCATATACACCTCAGGGATTGACCCATTGAATGGCATCATAGCCACACATCTTGAAGCAATTCTGGCATCCTATGCAGCCTGATTCTGTCTGTGGATTGCCCCAATCTCTCTCTAGATCATCATCTGCTGATTTTCTTGTTAAACCCGGTAAACGTCTATTTTTATCGGCTTCATCCGAAGAAGTTCTTATATTCAGGACATCCACAGGGCACACATCAACACAAGGCCCCCTGCAGAAATGAATATCCTGCTGATTATCGTCGGTTATGTCCTCGTACACAAGGGCATCATTTTCCCCGGCTTCTAGGTTTGGCAGATGATATGCACAAGCCCTCCTATTGATGAAGGGAAAACCTCCTGATTTTGCCTCGGTAAGAGTTTTATCGGGATCTCCCTCCTCCGCATCCTGTCGAGAAGCCCATATCAGTTTCCGTCTGCTGGCTATCTCGGTTTTTGCAGCGGCCTCGATAAGATCGGATTCAGTAGGAGAGAATATCTCTCCGATACCCATTCCCAGAACACCAGCAAAGCCCAGAATACCCAGATGCTTCATGAACCTTCTTCTATCGATAGGGGTTGGCATTTTCACCATTCTTTTCGCCTTCTTTTACTGTAATTTATCTGTATTTCTCATCAGCTTTCACATCTCGAATGAATTTTGTTATAGGAAGATCAACTGGGCAGGCAGGTTCGCATCTGGCACAAAGTGGATCATAGAACGCGGAGTCCTTGGCCCGCATTTCATATATATCTGTCAACTCAGCCTCCTCTCCCTTATCCTTTAGTTTTTTCAATTCCTTCTTTGCAGCCGTTGCCTGCATGGGATTCTTTTTATCGTACTCTTTATCCTCACCTGTAACTTCGAGAGTCAATCCATTATCTTGGATCCGAAATATCTCAGGATCGTCAAAGATTTCCCAATTGGACCCGTCTATTTGGGTCACAACTGCCTTACTTGATATTGCCCACCTATAGTCGATAAAAGTTCTCCTTATCTCCTCCGAAACTGTACCAGGAACAAGGTGATCTCTGAGATCTCCATCCATTGCAAAAAGATTCAAAGGTTCCCGTTCTTTAACGGTCCCTATCACTACTTTCATATATGGATCCCGACCATGAAGTGTGTCAATATCCATCCTCCTTTCTTCCTCTCTGTTTCCAATTAGCCTGTTATATCGTCTTATGTTGTACTGTGCCAGCATTCTCCTATTGGGGTTGTTAACCCTAGCAGCAACAAGATAGCCAGATGGATCCAACCTCCATGGACAGGGTGAGGCACAGGCCCTGCATTCATAACATGTCAAAGAATCCGGATGTCCCGAAGAAATAGAGGTAACGGCAAGTGAGCCGAGATGACCCCCCAATGCGATGAATGCACCAACATTCAAAAGTTTCCAAGTGCTTCCCATGAATTCTCTTCTAGTGATCTCAGGATGCCGCTTTTCCTTTTTCAAGCTCTCACCTTAAACGCCCTGAATGCCTCAATAATTTGATGATTTTTAATGAGATTCGATGTCGCACCCACATACTTAAGTGACTATATTATGTTTATGGTATTATAGAGGTAAATTGTACCAAATGGACAGAGGAAAATTTACGAAATTCGTCACAATTAAATGAGGCTTGTTTTTAATTAATTTAATAGATTGTATATCAGGTCAGTTCTGCCGAACTTACTCAGCCAACGTAAACAGCTTATCGTCGGAACCCACATCAAACAAACCAAACCTCACCCCTGCATCCAGCCATCCATGGGCATAGTTCACACAGGCGAAGGCATCAACATACTCCTCCCTTTCGAAAAAGTGCTTTGCATCCGAGAAATAGGAGATGGCCATATTTAAAAAATCCTCTGCAATCTTCTTTGCATGGGACCTGTCTGGTGCCAAAATTTTAACCTTGGCTAGGCCTCTTTCGGTTTTATCCAGATAGTCCATGATCTTTTCCTTTGATATGTTGGTTGTGGACATTTTATCCCAATTCTAAGAGACGAAAGTGAATCTTAAATATAAAAGCCTAACCATGGTTGATTATCAATGGAATTTGCCTTGGATAAATCCAGGTTGCTCTCAGAATAGGATTTGATTGATGTTGGATGGCTCTATTCATCATTGGGAGGAGCAAGGTTTTCATCTTCATTGGGTATTTGTTGCACATTATCATTTGTAGTGGAATCATCTTCCAACTGATCCTCTGGCTCTAACGGCTTTTCTCTTTCTTCTGATGGTGATTCTTCGGAATCAAGTGAGGGTGGTGTACTTCCCCTGAGAATTGGCTCTTCTTCCTTTCGCCCCTTTTTACGGGCAAGAATTATCAATATAAGAATCAGTACAATGACAACTATTATGGGGAGGATCAACCAAAGGCTGAATTGAAACTCATCTTCTTTATCTATGGGCTTCTCCTCGGGTGCTAGTATCGTGGTTTCATGTACTTCATTGGAATCTATGGATTCAACACCCTCTGAATCGAATGTCACTACTACATAGTAATATGTTTTGCCATCGTCAAGATCGGAGTCCTCAAAGGACAATATCTGAGGATCAACAGTCCCCACAGGCTCATAATCGATCTGATTGACTGATCTGTATATTTTATATCCAGCTATATCCTCGCTTTGAGTGGCTTCCCAATTGATTGTCAATTTTCCCCTCTCAATTGGAGCTGCCACAGACGTATTTGTGGGAGGAAGAGGGCGAATTATTTCTTTCGTATCATCGATAACATCGGGACCATCCTTCTCTTCTGTGGGTTGTGCAACTCTTCCTTTCTCATCAGATGCTGTGAAGTAATAAGAGTAGTTTATTCCCTCGGTGAGATTAAGGGAAAAGCTGAATATCGCTCCCTGGGAATAGGATCCACTTTCAAATGTCATCGAATATGGGCTTCCTGATACCTCATTTCCATCCTTTAAGATATGAAGTTTTGGATCTCCAGTTGCTGGAGGGAAATTACCAGGTTGTGTATATTTTATCTTGTAGACAAATGTTGATGAAGTGTTTCCAATCCATGGAGATATCCCGTCAAAGATATAATCGGCTTCTCCCGTCCAGTCAAGCGTGGGTGGGAAATCCATATGAAATACGATCTCCTCCCAGGCACCCCACTCGAAACCATCGAAGATCCTCAAGCCAAACCAGTAGTCTGTATCATCCTGCAATATTTGTCCATCATAGGATACAGAATCTAATGCACCTTCATTGGGTCCTGATGCCCACATATCTGATAGACCTTCAGCTGAACCGATTCTTATCTCATACATGATACCAGTTAGATCACTCTCAGGATCGGTAAAGGACCCGGCGAGCTCTGGATTAGGGTTTGAAATAGACATTATCTCTGAGGTTCCCTCAGAATTTCCTTCAACCATCATGTTTATCGGCTCTGGAGGTGCATTCATATGAAATTGTATTTCATTCCATAGACTCCAGTCCTTTCCGTCGTGCACCTTGATTCCAAACCAATAATCGAATCCGTCTTGTAAATCTGAACCAGAGTATGTGACAGTGGTTATGGTTCCATCAGAGGGTCCAGGTGCCCAAATATCTGATAGACCTGATGCTGAGCCCACCCTTATCTCGTAACTTTGCTGGATATCACCATTATCTGAATCGAAAAACGACCAGGAAAGATCCGGGGAATGGTCCGTAATATGCATGATCTCTGGGATTCCTTGGGCGAATCCCGCAACTTTTAGGTCTCTGGCTTCAGGGAGATTGTTCACTGGACTTTCAGTGGTGAAATTCCAGATTATGGTGGAATTCCACTCCCAGCCATCTGTTGCATTCACATGCCAAAAGTATGTTGTGGAAGGAGAGGTTACAAAAGTTGTGGAAAATAATTCTGATGTGAAGTTGCTTGCCAAATATGGTGCTTCTGGGGGATTATCTGTGTCGATATACCAATAATATGTGATGGTATCGCCCTCTGAATCGAAACCACCCTCGGTCCAGTTTAGGGTTTGTAGTAAATTGCTAGGAATCACTGAGTCGTGAGATGGATTTATAGGTGGAACAGGAGCTGGGGGTGGTGAATTCATGTGAAACTGAGTTTCATTCCACGCGCTCCATTCATAGCCATCGAAAACTCGGATACCGAACCAGTAATCATTTCCATCCAATAATGTCATTCCTCCGTATACTACGCTCGTTTGTGCTCCAGATTGAGGCCCTGCTGCCCACAAATTAGAGGAGCCTGGTGATGTCCCAATTCTTACCTCGTATTCCATCTGTGTATCACCTACCTCAAAATCGGAAAATGTCCAGCCCAAATCAGGGGTGTGGTCTATTAAGTGCATGATATTGGCTGTGCCATCTGAGAATCCTGAGACAGATAGATCTTGAGCCTCGGGTTTTAAGTTCACATGAAACATGGACTCATTTAACTGGCTCCATTCTATTCCATCATACACCAAAATCCCGTACCAATAGTCGGTTCCATCCATTAATGTAGAACCAGCATAAACCACGTTGTTTTCTCCGCCTATCTGGGGTCCAGGTGCCCACATATCAGAAAGACCAGATGCTGTTCCAACTCTGATCTCGTACTGCTGCTGTACATCTCCCAAATCTGAGTCATAGAAGAACCAACTAAGATCCGGGGTATGGTCTGTAATGTGCAATATTCCACTGCTTCCACCTGCAAAGCCCTGCACTGTCAGGTTTCGGGCCTCGACACTATTCATATGAAACTGCGTTTCGTTCCAGACACTCCATTCATAGCCGTCATACACTCTGATTCCAAACCAGTAATCAGACCCGTCCATCAAGGGTAAGCCTGTATAAATTTCCGAGGTTGTGGCACCTGGAAGTGGTCCAATTGACCACATATCCAAAAGGCCTGGTGCTGTTCCGACGCGGATTTCATACTGTGTTTGTGAATCTCCCTCGCCATCCCAGAGGCTCCAGTTAAGATAAGGAGTATGATCCGTTATACGCAATATACCCTGAGACCCATCTGTGAAGTTTTGTACCTTAAGGATCTGGACCTCAAGGCTGTTTAAGTGAAACTGAGTTTCATTCCAGATACTCCATTCATAGCCATCGTAAACCCGAATTCCAAACCAATAGTCTGTGTCATCCAATAGTGCCGATCCTCCATAAACTGCATTGTTTACTGATCCGGCCGAAATTCCGGGGGCCCACATATCAGAAAGGCCTGATGATGTCCCTACTCTGATTTCATACTGAACCTGGGTATCCCCTGATTCAGAATCTGAGAACAACCAGCCCAAATCAGGAGTATGGTCAATGATGTGCATTATCTCCTGCGAGCCCTCAGAGAAACCTGCAACTGTTAGGCTATGAGCAACAGGCTGGGAGTTAATATGAAACATTGTTTCATTTAATAGGCTCCAATCCAAACCATCGTAGACAAGAATTCCGAACCAGTAGTCTGTGCCATCCACTAAAGGAGAACCTGCATAAACCACGCTGTTTCCACCACCTACCTGGGGTCCAGGGGCCCACATATCGGAAAGCCCTGATGCGGTCCCCACCCTCACCTCAAACTGCTGTTGGAAATCCCCAATATCTGAATCAAAGAAGGACCAACCCAAATCTGGTGTTGGATCCATAATATGCATAATACCTGTAGTTGCCTCGCCAAATCCAGATACCGATAAGTTCCGTGCCTCAGGGCGCATGTTCACGGATCCTGTTGTCGTGAAATTCCAGACGATGGTTGTTGTCCATTCCCATCCATCAGTGACGTTGATTATCCAGTAATAGTTTGTCCCAGGGGCAGTGGAAAATGAATTGGATGAGGTACCAGTTGTTGTTCCATTGGCAATAAAGGGAATAACGGGCGGGTTGTCGGTATCTACATACCACCAATAGGTGATGGTATCACCCTCTGAGTCGGCTCCACCTGCTGTCCAGCTCAATGTTTGAGCAGGGCTGTCTGGGATGTTCGCATCATCAGGAGGATTGAGTGGTGGAATGGGAATTGGTGGTAGAGCGTTCATATGAAACAGGGTTTCATTCCATAGGCTCCATGTGTTCCCATCAAAGACCCTGATTCCGAACCAGTAGTCAACTCCATCAATCAATAGTAATCCAGAATAAGTTTCAGTATTACCAGCACCAACCTGGGGTCCTGGAGCCCACATGTCAGAGAAACCCGATTGTGTGCCCACTCTTACCTCGTACTGCTGTTGGGAATCCCCGAAATCTGAGTCAAAGAAGGACCAAGACATATCTGGCGTGTGATCCAAGACATGCATGATTTCAGAAGTTCCTTCTGAGTATCCTGAGACGGAGAGGTCCAATGCCTCTGGTGGATTATTTACTACAGCAGATGTTGTGAAATTCCATAGAATGGAAGTATTCCATTCCCAGCCATCTGTTGCATTGACATACCAATAGTAATCAGTCCCTGGGGAAGTGGTAAATGAAGATGAAGATAATCCGGTTGTGGTGCCATTGGTAAGATAAGGTGGAATTGGGGGATTGTCAGTGTCAACATACCACCAATATGTGATGGTATCTCCCTCGGAATCGACCCCTCCTGCACTCCAACTTAGGGTCTGAGCTGGACTGCTTGGTATGTTTGAATCATCGGGAGGGCTTAAAGGAGGAACAGGAGCCGGAGGAAGGGCATTCATATGAAACAGGGTTTCGTTCCATTGGCTCCATTCATAACCGTCATGGAGTCTGATACCGAACCAATAGTCTTTCCCATCAAGTAAAGTCAAGCCTGCATAAATTTCAGATGATGAGGGTCCTGCCGTAGGTCCAAAGGACCACATATCTGAAAAACCGGTTTGTGACCCCACTCTTATCTCGTACTGCCCTTGTGAATCCCCGATCTCCAAATCCCAGTAGGACCATCCCAGATCAGGAGTATGGTCAGTGATATGTAAGATTCCCAGAGTGCCTGTTGTATATCCCTGGACCAACAAATCTCGAGCCTCTACACTGTTCATATGAAACTGTGTCTCATTCCATTCACTCCATGTATTCCCGTCATTCACCCTTATGGAAAACCAAAAGTCCACTCCATCCTGCAAAATAAGTCCTCCATACATTACTGAGTTTATCCCTCCTGCCTGGATACCAGGTGACCACATATCTGAAAGACCCGGGGAAGTACCAACCTTTACCTCATATTGCTGTTGGGAGTCCCCACCATCTGGGTCTGAGAATATCCACTCCAGTTGTGGAGTGTGGTCTGTGATATGCATGATACCGTTTGTTCCCTCAGAGAATCCCGAAACTGCAAGATCCAATGCTTCGGGTGGATTGTTCACGATTGCAGAGGTTGTGAAGTTCCATACAATTGTTGTGTTCCATTCCCAGTCATCGGATGCATTGACATACCAATAATAATCAGTTGCAGGCGAAGTTGAAAATGATGCGGACGAAAGTCCAGTTGTGGTTCCATTTGCCAGATACGGGAGAATGGGTGGATTGTCGAAATCAACATACCACCAATAGGTTATGGTATCTCCCTCGATATCGGCTCCCCCTGCCGTCCAGCTTATGGTTTGGGCAGGGCTGCTGGGAACGTTGCTGTCATCAGGCGGACTTAGAGGGGGAACAGGAGCGGGAGGAAGTGAATTTAAATGAAATTGTGTCTCATTCCACAGGCTCCATTCGTAGCCATCGTAAACCCGGATGCCAAACCAATAATCGGATCCGTCAAGCAAGGTTAAACCTGCGTATACCTCTATTGAAGTTGCTCCTGAAGAAGGTCCAAAAGTCCACATGTCTGAGAGACCAGATCCTGTGCCCACTCTGATTTCGTATTCCTGTTGCGAATCACCAATTTCAGAATCAAAAAACGACCAACCCAAATCTGGTGTGTGATCCGTTATATGCATTATTCCTTGTGTACCCAAGGAATATCCTTGAACTGTCAATCCTTGGGCCTCGGAAAGTGCATTCATGTGAAATTGGGTTTCATTCCACAGGCTCCACTCAAATCCATCGAAAACCCTCACCGAAAACCAATGGTCAGTACCATCCACAAGGGGTAAACCTGCATAGGTTACCGAATTT
>CP070672.1:1527828-1530809 GCA_020351895.1 Thermoplasmata archaeon | reverse complement strand
TTTAGGATATATGCGATGACAATCAGGATGAGGAAGGCGCCCACCATTTGTTTTATAAATTCTCCTTTTCCGGGCTGCCACCCTCCCAGGTACCCTATTATGATGATCATTGGTACAATCAAAATATCCTGGACAAGCAGGATCCCAAGAGCATATTGTCCTGCATTACTATTTAGCTCACCCCTTTCCTCGAGCAGTTTAATGACTACTGCCGTGCTGCTCAGGCTGATCACGAAGCCAAGCATGACTACCTTGTTCACATTCCAACCAAAATAACGCCCGAGCATCCAGATCACATACAGACTGATTAGAATTTATATCTGAGTGCCTATTACTGATACCTTCCAGCTGGTTATCAGATCCTTTAAATGGATCTCCACGCCAATAAAAAACAAAAGGAGCACTAAACCCAGCGACCCAAGATTTGAGATGAGACTTTCATCACTTATCACGCCCAAACCATCCGGGCCGACCAAAAGGCCGACAATGATGTATGTGATTACCGATATGGTTGTTTTAGCAGGCTTAGTACAAAGCCAACCGAAATGATAACCAATGATAAAATGATAAACCTCGACAGGAGGGGATCAACGGTTATTGCAGCCAGAATATTGGTCATAAATATGATTTAGGGAAGTTATCCATCTTCATCAATCTCTAAACTTATAATGGCATTTGAGTTGTCCAGTGAAATCTTGTAATACTCTTTACCACTGCTAATCTCGACCAATATTTCGTTTGAATAATATCCATTCGGATATTTATTCGAGAATGCCTGGAGTATTGTGTCAGGCACTTGTTTTTTCTGTGCAGCAACAGATACACTGATCAGAAAGGTTAAAAAGAAGGTAAGCTTTTTCATGATCTTCTCTTGTTTTGGGACTTATAATCTCCTGGTGGTCACTAGTACTATGACAATTTATTTATGAAACATAATGTTTTGACAATTTTCTGTAAGCATCTCGTTTTGTATACCTCCAGTTTATCTTACGTTTCTCTTGATTTACTTGCCTAACCCATTCATTTGTCTCGTCAATTAGCTGGTTTTCAGTACCTATTCTTCTACCAATACATTCATCTTCAAGCATGCTTATTTCAATTTCTGCCATATTTAACCAGCTGGCATGTTTGGGTGTATAGTAAAACTCAACTCTTTCCAATATTTTGTCTGCTTGCTCCTTTGAGAATGTTTCATAAAATGATTTTACAAAATGGGTATTCAAATTATCGAGAACCACTATTATTTTTTCAGCATGACGATAAATGTCATCTACAAGTTTTGCAATAAATTTTGCAAAATCAGCCTTCGCCCGTGCCTTGGTAACTTTAATAAAGTGTTTTCCTGCTTTAGGCTCAACGGCCACAAAAATATTCCTGGTACCGTTTCTTTTATACTCGTAATCAACTTTTTCCACTTTCCCTTCACTCATTCTGATTGACTGGCGCGTATCGGAGATTAATTGTTTGCTTTTTTCATCCACGCACACCACCGGTTTTATAGGATTATATGGGAGATTATATAAATCCAGGATCTTATACATTCTTCTTCGAAACTCTCTTGTGAGTTTTGCAATGCACCACATCTTTTTTAACCAAGGCTTATATTTGTTTTTTTTAGTGTAAGCCGCACTGTTTCCCGGTTTATATGCTCTAATCCTTCAATTTTTCGCAAATGTTCTGTAAGAAGTCTTATTGTCCATCTTTTCCTGCCTTTTGGACTATCACTGCACGCCAATGCTATTATTTCAGCCTCATGACGCTCTGTGTACTTTCTGGGCTGTCCACTTCGAGGTTTGTCCTTAAGGGCCTTTTCCAGCCCTTCTTTCTTGTAACTCTCAGCTATCCTCCAGATTGTTGATCGGTTCACGTGGTAATAATCCTCAATGTCATTGTACGGCTTATTGTCATGTAGTGCCAGTAAAACATATGCCCTCTCTAATTCCTTGCCGGTTTTCTTTCCGGTTTTGATAAACTTCTGAAGATGAGCATGATCATCAGGAGGCAATGTAATGTCTGTTCGTTTCATATCTTTGTGTATATTTGTTTACATACACAAAGATAATGTTTCATTTTTAAATTGTCAATATACTAGTATTACGTTTCTTATTTAACATATCAATGAATTTATCCAACAATAATGTCCTCCATTTTCCACTTCCACTTAAAAATTGTTGGCATTTCGTTTACTTCATCAAGATATTTCAATATTCTTTCTTTAAGCTCTGTCTTTGATTCTACACGTAATCCTCTTAAAAAGGTTCTTGTCATTTTGCTGAAAAAAACTTCAATTATATTCAGCCATGATGCATGAGTTGGCGTAAATATAAATTCAAATCTGTTAGGGACAGTTTTAAGAAAGGCTTTCGTTTCTTTGGAAATATGTGATGAATGATTATCCAGTATGATTTTTATCTTGAAATCCGGTGGATACAATTCATCCAGACCTTTTATAAATCCTACAAATTCCTTACTTCGATGGCGATCATGGATTTGTCCGAAGATTTTACCATTGAGCAAATCAATGGATGCTAACAAAGAAACCGTTCCGTGCCTTTTATATTCATAATCCCTCCCCCAGTTTGGATGAATCTTGGGACTGGGGGCCAAATCCGGTGCAATATTTTCTATGGCCTGTATTCCGGGCTTTTCATCATACGACAAGATAGCCACCATGTGTTCACTGTCATCTTTGGCTTTGTATAATTCTACTTCCTTATAGACATGCAGGATCTGTGTCATCTTGATATCAAAATCTGCATCCTTCTTTTCAAGATAGTATGCTATCTTGTGTGGTTTGACATCACTTTTTGATAAAATCTTTGATACCGTTCCTTTACGGATCCTTTCTAAAGACGGGTGTCCTGCATTATGGCAATTATCCCTAATATACTTTGCCAGGGATTCGTATGTCCAAAGCTCCGAGGCAAATCCCAGGTCTTTTGGTTTGGTGCAGGCAATCGATAAAAACCACACTCTCGCTT
>CP070672.1:1520909-1527728 GCA_020351895.1 Thermoplasmata archaeon | reverse complement strand
GATGGGGATCCTGAATCGAGAAATCCAGGATGGTTTGGGCGGAAATGATGGAACCATTTGAGGGTGAATTCAACGTTATGACAGGTACGACTGAGTCGATTGTGAAGAAGAACCATGAAATGTTTTCATTGCTTGCTGTGTCCACGGCTTTGATTTGGATTGTATATTCCCCGTCCTGCCAATCTGCTGTGGATACATCATAGGGTGTGGAAAAAGGGGTGAAGGGATCACCATTTATCGAATAATAAGACTGGGCTAAGTTGTTGTCGGTAATGGAAAAATCAATGGATGTTCCACTGGCAATGACAGAATTGTTGTCTGGGTTGTTTAGCACGATTCTTGGAAGGGACGAATCGATATAAAAAATAAACAATTCTGATGTAAAATTACCGGCCTTGTCCAATACATTAATTTGTACAATTCTTTCTCCACTAACCCAGCCATCCGTGTATATATCAAATGGATATGTAAGAATGATGTCGGGTCCATCATCAATTGAGTAATTCACGACCAGAATATTGCCCTCGATTATGGAGAAATCCAGCACGGTTCCACCAGATATGAGGGAGTTGTTGGCCGGGCTGTTCAGAATAATTTCCGGCTTCCTGGTGTCCACAAAAAATACAAACCAGGACGAGTTTTCATTTCCGACATCATCCATAGCATTGATTTGAATGATATGTTCCCCTTCTGTCCATCCAGTAGTTGAGATATCATAAGGTTCTGGGAACGGAGTGAAACCGCCTCCGTCAATGGAGTACTCGGCACTCTTGAAATCTGTATCGGTGATCGAGAAATTAATGATGACTCCCCCAGGAATCACGGAATTGTTGGCAGGTTCATTTAAAAGGATGCGGGGCTTAATCGAATCAATAATGAAGGCAAAACTCTCAGAGGCGGAATTTCCATAAGTGTCGTTGGCCACTATAGAGACATTGTGCATACCATCCAACCAGTTGTCGGTAGAGATTTCGTAAGGAGGCAACAGTAATTGTCCAGGATTACCGTCTACGAAGGCAATTACGAAATCGAGGTTTTCATCATAAATCCAGAAATATATTGAAGTTCCAGGCCTGATAATGGAGTTGTTTAAGGGGGAAATTAAATAGATTTTGGGTTCCACCATTTCGATTGCTTTCATTAATGGATAATGATCCTGGGAGTCGCCATCGATGATGTATGGTGTATCTCCGAAACCGTCACTGCCTGTAATATTCTGGGCAGGGCCTTTGAAATCATCCGTCCCCACATAATCTGACCAGTAATTGCCCCCAAAGGGGTAGCTTTCGTTCCATCGATTGCCATCGACAGAATCATCGTATGATTGGTTTCCATTACCTATGATATTGTTATGGTAGATGAGGTTGTCTTTAGACCTGTTTAGGTAGATGCCGTAATCGAAGTTCCAAGAGATGTTGTTATTGGTTATTGTATTGTTATGACAGTACCAATAAATATAAATACCAGAATTGGAATTCGACAGAATTTCATTTCCATTAATTATGTTGTAATTTGAGTCGCTTGATAAATAAATTCCCAACAAGTTTTTAAAAAAAGTATTGTTTAGTACCTGATTAGTTGTAGAATGATGAAAATCTATACCATGGATATTGCCTGAGAAATTATTGTTTGTTATGTAATGATCATATGATTCATAAAGGAAAATTCCATCGGTATTATTTAGGAAATCATTATTAATTATCCTCGAATTCCCTGAATATTGTATTGTTATTCCAAGCATATTTCTCGAAAAATAATTGTGGGTGATTGTGTGATTAGTTCCAGAAATTTCTATGCCATCAAACGAATTATCGTGGATATTATTATAAGATATGTTATTATATGTACCCCATCCTTCTATCGCATTCCATTCATCCCAAAGATCATTGTGGATTATATTTAGATATGATGATCCATAAATATAAATTCCTCTCCATTGGTTAGATGAAACGTTTACATCAATAATATCATTGAAAGATGAATAACGAAACTCTATGCCCTCATCTTTGTTAACAGATACATTACCTCCGAAAATTGTATTGTTTGCGGATATGTCGAGATTGATTCCATCGTATCCACAATTATAAAAGTGACTATTTTCTATTGAATTATAATGTGAATCAAAGAAACCCAGTCCATACCATGCACATTTATAAAATGAACTATTTATAATAGAATTATTTACAGAATGATAGAAATACAATCCATCGTAGTTAAAATATGAAGTTACGTTATTTATTTGGGAGTTGTTAGTTTTCCAGAATAGAACACCGTGGCTATTGTTTCTGAGAATATTGTTTTCCGTTGTTATATTATTACAGAAAATACCTCCAACGAAACCTGCATTTTCGGGGACTATATAATCTGAGACATTAACCAAATAGTATATCGGTTTTCCATCCACAGTATTTGAGGTATCGATTGAGTGAATATAGTGCTCGTCGGCCTCCCCCAATATATAGAAATTATACGAGTTATTTATCATTGTGTTATTCAAAAGTGTAAGAATGCTGGAATAATCTGTACAGAACCCTCCGTAATTGTCGTAGGCGGAATTATTGATAAAGAGTAAATCTTGGGATTCATCAATGTAGATCCCATAAGATTGACATGTAAATGCGGTATTGTTAGACATACTAATATTATCGGATAAAGACATACTTATTCCGGATTCAGAGTTATCAAAAACAATGTTGTTATTGATATTACTTCTTGAAACGTATCTAAGGCCGATACCGTTTGATTGATTTAGGACAGTATTGCCTGAAATTGTGACGTTGATTGATTCCTTACAAGAAATACCGGCCCCCCAAAAGGACAAGAAGCCATTGTTGGATGATATATAATTATTGGTGATTGTATTATTCTTTGGAGGTTCCACTGGGGGCCAAGTGAAGGGACGTGTTAGACAAATGCCAAAATCATAATTCAAAGTGATATTATTGTTGGTAACTATATTAAAAGAGGATGATGATAAAAATATCCCGCCCTCTCCATCCAAAAGAGGATTGCTGTCAAAACCATTATCAGTTACGTTGTTATGCGAAATAATATTGTCTTCTGACCCGGCTAATAGAATCCCGCTATCCTCATTATGTGATATTTCATTATACCGGATTGAGCTATTTGAGGAACCGAGAAGATAGATCCCCTCACCTTTGTTTGATGAGACAACATTGCTAGTTATATTGATATCCGATGTTTTTTGAAGGCGTATTCCATAATCATTGTTATGGGATATATTATTGTCAAATATCCCTAACGACCAACAAAAATAGGAATATATGCCGCATTCATTATCCGATATATTGTTACCCGTAATGCTAATATTTGACGAATACACAATCAAAATACTATTGGGTATCCCCTGGATGGTAAGGTTCCACAAGTTAATATCGGTGCAATTTGCAATTATTACCTGTCCAACGGGAACGTTATCAAGAAGAATGTCACTGGTGTCGTTAAAATAATAAATTGGTTTTCCATTGATTGTATTATCTGTGCCGATCTTGTGAAAGTTGAAATGTGAAAGCTCGTCTCCCTCCATTAGAATTCCATTATTAATAAGATCATTGTTGATTAGGGTAATATCCGAAGAATAATCGAACCAGATACCCAAGTTCGAATTATTCGAAATATAATTGTTTTCAATTGTAATGAATGAACCCTCCATATATATTCCACCGCCTGAATTATCTTCGATGATATTGTCAGAAATGGTAACATGTGAACCACGTATATTTATCCCATTACTGGCATTTGTAAAGGTAAATCCTGTGACATTGACCCAATTCCATGATATATATAATGCATATCCCCATCCATGCCCATCAATGATGGTATTGCTTTTATTTTCCCCAGTTAAGTTTATCGACTTATGGATTGAAATACTCTCGTTGTAAATACCGGGATAGACATAGATTTCATCCCCAGAATTTGCGTCAAAAACAGCTTCGTATATGTGGGTGTAGTTCCCAGGTCCCACTCCCCCTACGTAAAATGTGGCAGCTTCAGCCCTCGGGGTGATATCGATAATGGAATCAATGATAATAAGGCTGCATGTGATTAAAAATAAACCCGAACAGAATGTTAGTATCCTCCTATTCATCGAAAAAAGTATGGAGGTGTCCAGATATATATTTTGCTATTATTGGGGCACCTTCCACCCGCATTCCAGGGTGGTTTGACCCCAGTAGTCACGATGGAACCTACCCCTATCTTTTATAAAAACCAAACATTTAATAGGTGAAGGGCTATATTAATCAAATCTTCGGGTGATTTCATGACGTGGAACGGCCCCATAAACAAAATAAACGATTTCCGGTACGAAATTCCTCAGAACTACAAGAGGGGAATGCGCACATCTGGATTGATATTCGTTGACTCCGCAATGCTTTCAGGTACGTTGAAAGACAATGCCCTAGAACAGGTCGCCAATGTGGCCACACTACCCGGCATCCTGGGTAAATCCATGGCAATGCCCGATATTCACTGGGGCTATGGCTTTCCAATTGGTGGAGTTGCAGCAATGGATGCTGAGGAGGGTGTGATCTCCCCTGGTGGAGTGGGTTACGATATAAATTGTGGGGTCAGACTTGTTAGAACAAATCTCATGCTCGATGATATTAAAGCCAAGGTAACAGCCCTGGTTGATGCCATGTTCAACAATGTTCCTTCAGGTTTAGGCTCCAAAGGAAAGGTCCACATCAGTATGAATCAGCTTGATACCGTACTGAGAGAAGGAGCCAAATGGGCCGTGGAAAATGGTTACGGCTGGCAAGAGGATCTAAAACACCTGGAGGAGAATGGATGCATGAAAGGTGCTAATCCTGGCTTGGTAAGCCACAAGGCGAAACAAAGGGGTATGCCCCAGCTGGGAAGCTTGGGTGCAGGAAATCACTTTCTAGAGATACAAAAGGTGGATAAAATCTATATTCCTGAGGCTGCGAAGCTTCTTGGTATAGAGCAAGAGAACCAGATTATGGTGATGATACACACTGGCTCAAGAGGTTGCGGTTATCAGATCTGTGACGACCAGATCAGGGAGATGGGACGGCATTTCAGAAAGGAAGGCTACAACTATGTATCTGATGAATTTAAAATCACTCTACCTGATAGGCAACTGGTATGCGCACCTGTGAATTCAAGACCTGGAGAGAATTACTTCAAAGCAATGAAGTGCGCAGCGAACTACGCCTGGACCAACAGGCAGATGATAGTGCACTGGGTCAGAGAATCTTTCGAACAGGTGCTGGGAAGGAAGGCAGAGGATTTGGATATGAGAATCATATACGATGTTGCACACAATATCGCCAAGTACGAAGAGCATGATGTCGAAGGTAAAAGGAAGAAGGTTTATGTACACAGGAAAGGAGCCACAAGGGCCTTCGGTCCAGGAAGAATGGAGGTTCCCGAGAAATACCGTTCAAAGGGTCAGCCTGTACTGATCCCTGGAGATATGGGCACAGCAAGCTATGTTCTTCTAGGCACGGATAAGGCAATGGAGGAAAGTTTCGGCTCAACGTGCCACGGAGCGGGAAGGGTGATGTCGAGAAAGGCCGCCACAAGGAGATGGAGAGGAGGAGATATCATAGGCAGACTCAAGGACCAGGGTATCTACGTCCGGGCCGCAAGCCAGAAGGTGGCTGCTGAGGAAGCACCCGATGCCTACAAGAATGTTGATGATGTCGTGAGGATAGCGGACGGTGCTGGTATCTCTAAATTGGTTGCGAGGATGAAGCCTTTGGGTGTTGTGAAGGGATAATCTCAACCATGAAATTGAGAAAGATGGAGGTACGAGAATTCAGTTGTATATCCTTCCCATTGGAAAGGTAGAAACCGAGACATTAAAGATGCTTTCAGATAGACTGTCGTATCTTCCATTTGAGATTTCCATCCTGACCAAAGCCTTGATTCCGGAGAAGTCATTCAATGCCAAAAGGGATCAATATGAAAGCAGCTATTTTCTTGAACTGATTCGAAAACATCCAGGTGACAAGGTACTTGGAGTCGTGGATTTGGACCTCTACTCCGAACCCCTGAACTTCGTATTCGGACAGGCCGAGATATCGGGTAAGGCCGCAGTGATATCACTTTTTAGGCTCAAAGGGGAGAAATCACTTTTCGAAACAAGGGCGGTGAAGGAAGCTGTTCACGAGATTGGCCACCTGTTCGGACTCAGGCATTGTCCCAACACCTCATGTGTGATGCACTTCTCCAATTGTCTGGAGGAGACGGATACAAAGGAAGAGAAATACTGCGAAGATTGCGAGGCAAGGTTGAGGTGGATGGGATTGATTTAACTCTCATTAAAATATGCTTATAATGTCACCCTTTCTGGTGTAAAACATGGTTATAACCATGAAACTTTTATATCGAAATATTGTCTTTTAAAGGATATCCTACAGCGGTGTGATGGATATGGCAAAAGGTATAGAGGAGGGGAAGATCACAGATAAAAAGAGAATTACAAGAAAAAAGAAATTACTGGCTATTCTAATCGCAATTATCATAATCCAGGTAAGTGTTATCTCCATATGGTATTTTTATTTTCGCCCTTGGACGATTCGAGATGTTGCAAAAGCAACTAATGTCGATTTTCCCGAGGAATACTATGGCCCGTTATTCCTTTTTGAAGAAACCCGACGAAATCCCGGTTTTTCTCGTGATTTAGCCGGTAAAGACAAAATTGTAAAAGGTCAGGTGACGAATATCACGTCGTATGATACTACAATCGGCCCCCTCACATATATTGAACTCGATGATTTCGAACATATTCATCTTATTGAATGGGATTATCCGAGATATGAGGTAGGCGAT
>CP070672.1:1515106-1520809 GCA_020351895.1 Thermoplasmata archaeon | reverse complement strand
TTGATGGTGCTTCTTTCGGTTCATTCTTGTCGGTGATAAATCCTCCCGAGAACCTGAAATATCCCGACATAGTGATCTCTCAAGCAGACATTTCTTTCGATCCAGGTTCAGTTATAACCGAAGGGGCAACCGTAAAAATCAATGCTACTATCCACAACTTTGGCGACGTGAATGTAACAGGTATCAAGGTATCTTTCTACAATGGCGACCCTTCATTGGGGGGAATTCTGATAGATAGTAATGTAACAATACCATTTTTAGATGTTGGAGAAAACAACACAGTTTCAATTACCTGGTTACCTCCATCCTCAGGTATCTATGACATATATGTGGCCGTTGATTATCCTTCACCGGGCCTGATAATTGAAATAGATGAAACCAACAACCTGGCCTTTAAGATCTTAGAAGTCCTTCCAATTTCACCCCCAGAGCTTTATATTAAGGCAATTGGAAATGATATTGTTCTAAATTGGACTCAAGCCAGTATACCAGGTATTTCTCATTATCTCATATATCGATCCACTTCACAAACAGGATTCGATTTTACCTTGCCCTGGGTTGACACCTCCAATGTATTGGCAAATGGAACCGACCCCGTGGATAAACAGGTCATTCCATTGAGAACGACCTGGAACGACACAGGCTCTGCATCAGGACTTGCTCCTCAGGAGTTCTATTACATCATAAGAACTGTTTTTGATTCTGGGGAGATTAGCCATACCTCAAGATCTGTCGGCAAGGATACAAGAATCTTTTCACCTGGAATTTCCACTTTCTCATTACCCCTTAAGCCTTTGAAGAGAATGTGGACAGACGATTATACCAATGACATGAACGCCGATTACATAAGGTATATGAACCCCGCAACACACATGTGGATTACGCATAAGAAAGGAGATGGAGGTTTTAACAACATCGTTATGGAAGTCGGTAAAGGATATGAGGTGTACTTCCAAAACACCACAAATTACACATTCACGGGAATGCCTGGGGCTATGATTCTCTACGATGATGTTCTATTTGGTTTTGATACAGATCCCAGTGTCGGTGATGCAGACAGTTTGAGTGCTTCAGTGGATGGAGTTACAGGTACCGTGACATTGAATTGGGATCAACCTGTAAATCTTGGTTTAGGAGATGGATTTTATGTCCTTCGCTCCATTAAAAGAGACGGTTTCTGGGGAACCATTGGAGGTGATTACATTCAAGTTGCAGCCTTGGCTTTTGATGTTTTATCTTACCAGGATATAGGTATTGCCACTTCAGGTACCGAATTTTACTACATGATTATACCTGTAGATTTAAATACAGGTGAGAGAGGTATTGCCAGCTACAGTCTGGGTGTTTGGACAGCAGGTTATCTAGCACAATATGATACATTTGCCTTGCCTCTGAAACCATCCACATACGATTCAGCAGACTGGTTCTGTGACAATATAGATAACACAATTGGTATCAACTTTTTCCTCCATTCAGCTCAAAGATGGGGATGGCATTCCACGAGGATGGTAAAAGGTGCTTATGATCCCATGATAAGAATGTGTTTTGGGTATCAATTGTCTACAAACTCGCAGACGAAGTTCAGCTTTGTTGGCATTTGAGCCTTTCTTATTTTACACTCCATAACAGGGTTCTAAAAGGACAATACTACTTGTTGTTTATCCGTGAATTATAATGAAATATCGAATTTTGCTGCTTTATTAATTCTTATACATCAGTAACGAAGGAAAAAAGGCAAAAATTCCTTCCAAAAAATCTTTTAGTGTTTATAAACATAACTAAGAACATTAAAATATATTATTTACATATATGACCTTCGTGTGAAGGAGGGGGTTAAATGAAAAACCGAATAATTTCGGCCGGTATTGTGAGTTTGTTTGTGATTGGTGGCTTCTTAGGGCTATTTGTAGCAACTGACCAGGTAATTGCACCCGGGCCCACCTATGTGAGTGGATCTATTTTTACAGATACAACATGGTATTTGGTTAACACTCCTTATATAGTAACTGGAGATGTGACTGTTGAACCTGGTGTCACACTTACAATAGAACCTGGTGTCGAGGTGAAGATCGATGGAGTCTATTCGATTACCGTTGATGGCACTCTGATTGCCGACGGTTCCTCAACGAGCAGAATTAAATTCACATCAAACCAGACTTCACCGGCAAAAGGCGACTGGTATACTATTCGTCTAAGGACAGATTACAACCTAATAAACAATGTCGATATCGAGTACGCTACATACGGTGTTTTCATGACATTTTTCGGAACACACAACACTGTCTCAAATTCAACGATCAAATACGATAAATTCGATGGAATCTACATAACAAATAGCGATAATAACATAATATCCAACTGCACAAGCTCCTTCAATGATAGGTTTGGGATCACGATTTACGAGTCATATGGAACACAGGTTGACAACTGTACTATCCAGTACAACAATTACTTTGGAATAAACCTCAATGCATCCACGTTTACAGAAATCTATTATACCAATATCTCATACAACGATGGAAAGGGGATTTTGCACTACAGTGACTCTCATAATACTACTATTTTGGGTTGTGAAATCGATTGGAATACTAATAAAGGGATTGATTTGTGGGGTACCTCAGATAACAATATAATTAATACCACGGTTATTGGCAATAATGGGGTAGGAATTGATTTTGGTGGGGAAACCACAAATCAATGGATCGAAAACTGCACAATCACTGATAACGAGGAAACGGGGATTGATCTACGTGGATCAAGTTATTTGGATATTGTTGGCTGCGATGTTTCACGGAATAAGGGCTATGGGGGGATTTACTCGGGAAATCCAGTTGGATACATTAACATCATATATACCAAGGTAATAAACAATTATGCAGGACATGGAATCAACCTATATGAGGCTAGATTGGTGAATATTATTCATTCAAATATCTCCCAAAATGTGGGGAATGGGATTTATTTTGGTGCATCCTGGATCCATTCAAGCAATAGAATTCAAAACTGCACAATTGCCGAAAACGGTCTCAATGGTGTATATTTTTATGTGTACAATAGGAGTGGGAGATCTTATATTAAACATAACAAGATCCATTCTAATATGATTCATTCAAATAACCAGAATGGAATTCGTATCTATGCGTATTCCTTCCGGGACGGTAATTCATATATAGAATATAACTCGATATATTCCAATATTATCTTTTCAAACATAGAAAATGGCATTTATTTTGATCTCTTTCGCACAGGTTTGACCATGGAGTCAGGCATTATCCGGTACAACAATCTCTATTCAAATACCGTTTATTCAAACAATCATAATGGGATTTACTTCTATACCAAGTATTATTATACCTCTTACATCCAAAATAATAACATTTATCTAAATGAAATATATTTAAACGATTATAATGGCATTTCTCTCGAAGATTCATCCAATACGGCTTACTCATACATACAAAACAACAACCTTTATTTTAATATAATTTATTCGAATAATCTAAATGGTATTTTCTTATCCAGTCTATCAAGTTCTAAATCCTACTTGAAAAATAACTATATATATACAAATACAATTTATCAACATTATGGCGGCCGTGTCGGGATTTTTTTAAGGACAAATGATCCCGGCGATGTCTCACAGGAATCTCATATCTTTAGTAACACAATTACATCAAATTCTTATGGTATCAGATTTTCAAAAATAAAATCCCATATTATTTATGCTAACAATATTTCTAATAACAACGAAGGAATATTGTCCTTACAATCATCATCAAACGTCCTGCGCTACAACAATATCACGTACAATAACTTAGCCGGGATCAATTTCTCATCTTCATCAAACAACAATCTCATCGAGAACAACAATATCACCTCAAACAACCAAACCGGGATCTTAATTAATGAAGGCTCGGATGATAATCTAATATGGCGAAATAACATAACAAACAATCTTGGAATTGGCTTAGATATAACAGGAGCTTCGGGCAACCAAATCCACCACAACAATTTCATAAACAACACTCAAAACGCCTATGATTCCACCATCGCACTAAACGACTGGGACGACGGAGCAGAAGGCAACTTCTGGTCAGATTATTTAGGCACAGATGATAACGGTGACGGTTTTGGAGAGGACCCGTATGTGATCCCAGGTGGAGGAAGTCGGGATTGGCACCCATTTATCGAATATGTGAATGTAACCCCCCCATATATCATTTATACAACACCTGTAGATGGTGAGGTGAACGTACTCGTGGATACAACCATCTCAATATTCTTCTCCAAGGAGATGAACACAACAGCTGTGGAGAGCGCGATATCGATGTCAGGTGGCTTAACACCTACGAATTTTTTATGGGACACGGGTAACAAAAATGTTACATTCACACCGTCATCAATTCTTGAAATGGCAACAAAATACACGGTTACTATCAACACAGAGGCAAAGGACACCGAGGGAAATCGGATAAGAATCACCTATGTATTTTCATTTACCACATTGGATTTAGATCCTCCCGTGATAATTCTCACATCGCCATATAATGGAGATACATATGTAGACAGAAATGCGCCTATGGTTGTGACCTTCAATGAATCCATGCAAACCTCCTCAGTAAATTTCACATGCTTCCCAGATCCCCTTGGATGGACCGTAATTTGGAACGAAAACAATACAGTTGCCTCCTATTTTCACAATAAATTCGGAAATGAAGCTACCTATACCTTCAATATCACGGCTGCAAAAGATCTAGCAGGTAATGATTTAGTTGCCGGTCCCGTTCCAAATCCATGGTGGTTCTCAACCCCTGACACAATAGGGCCCGAGATAACCTCAACATCTCCCATACACGATGAAGATAACGTTTCAACCACCGCAAATATTGTGGTGGATTTCAATGAAGAGATAGATTTAGCTTCAATTACATATACATGTATACCAGACCCTTTAGGGTGGTCAATAACCTGGACCAATAACAACAAAACTGCAATATTCTTGCATAATGAATTTACCGAGAGAACCTGGTATTCATTCCATGTAACAGGTGCAAAGGACCATTTTGGAAATGACCTCAATGCCGGGCCAGTTCCCAATCCCTGGCACTTTACCACAACAGGGGATTACATCTCGCCTCAAATTACCCTGACATCTCCTGCAAATAATACATTTGATGTGGAATTGGATGCAGATATCATAGTCACATTCAACGAGGAAATGGATAATTCATCCCTCAACTTTATTTGCATCCCTGACCCAGGGAATTGGTACGTAAGTTGGAGTGCTGGAAATACGATTGCTACTTTTTCACACGATCCTTTTGAAAATGCTACTACCTATACATTTCATATCAATACCGCAAGAGATATCGCTGGTAACAGTCTTACTCAAGGAGCGGTGCCGAATCCTTGGTCATTTACCACTGTTGGTGATCTGGTTGCACCTGAAATAATCTCCACATCCCCGGCACATAATGAAGAAGATGTGCCTCAGGGTGCTGATATCACAGTAACATTCAATGAGCCGATGGATCCATTATCCCTCGATTATACCTGCACACCTGATCCGGGGGGATGGTCCGTGACATGGAACACCGGAGATATGATTGCTACTTTTTCCCACAATCTATTCGAAATCAAGACCACCTATATTTTCCAGATTACTGGTGCAAGGGATTTATCAGGTAATGACCTTATTTCGGG
>CP070672.1:1511557-1515006 GCA_020351895.1 Thermoplasmata archaeon | reverse complement strand
GCCAGTATGTCGGGCTGGGAATTTTTTGGCGGACTTTTCCGAGATTAGGGTGGTGGGGGCGGTTTTTTTGCTTGGCAAAAGAGGGATCCTTTGTGAATGTGTATCCTCTTTTAAGAGATTTAATCTGATTCTTCCAATGTGCTATATAATAATCAGTTCGATATTACCTATGTTCCTTGACATTATAATAACGATAAACTTTAATACTTTTATTCTCATAATAGTTTTTGATCTAACGAATAATAGAATATTAATTAATATAAAAATTAAAGGGGAAAATATGTCAAACGAATTAGTGAATTTTAAATGGGCATTTAAGGCCTCAGATCTCGATGCTGAACGAGAAGCATTCAAAAAAGCCGGAGTTTCATTAAGTGATGAGATTACACCTATTATCAATGAAGATACTACTGATTCAGCCTTTGAACCTATAACAATGATAATGGGTGCAATTTCTTTAATTCTTCTTACAGAACGGGTTGTTAAATTTATAAAGAACGTTAAACATGATGGACTCATTGTGGAATATAAAAATGGCAATTACGTCTGTAAAGAAAACTCTTCATTGGACAGAGGGACTGTTCTGGTATTAGGATCTGGAGAGCCAAAGCTACTCAAAGCAGATCAAGATAAAGAGATATTTTCAGCAATAAAAGCTATTAAATCCAACTAAATGTAGGCTAGGTTGGAATAATAATATGGGTAATGAGCTATACCGTCCATCTTTAGTTATTACTTTGAATGAATCATATGTTCCATTCAATGAAAATTATGTATATGGTCCTAGTGAATTTAGAAAGCCTTTTTTAAGGATTTATATACATGAACTCCTTCATTTCTGGCAATATCTCAGTCAAGGTTATCTTACTAAACTAGCTCTAAATGAATGGAAGAATTTATTAAATTATGAAAAGAGTGGAGACCCAACTCCACCTAATGATCTTATTGAGCAAAATGAGGAATTCCTTAAAGTTAATGATATAACAGGATTCTCAATAAAGGAACTTCATGAGGCTTTATGTCGTTTTTGGGATATTCACATTCTTGGTCCGGTTAATATGCTGGAACATCATGAGAATCTTCCTTGGTACCAAAATAAATTTGATGGAAATCTTATAAAAAGAGATATAGAACGAATGCGACGTATAGTGGGGGGAGTTGAACAATATTCGAGTGAATCGTTCGATATGCTTATGCAAGTGGAAGACCAATATGCAGGCCCATATCGATGGATATTAGAAAAATATCATACAACAACATGTGTGATATTTTTTCCCCTTATTGGATATTTCGCAATGCAATCAAATTATCCAGTGGAATTTTTTGAATTGGCTTTTGATCAATTGAAATATATGTTACCTAAGAAGATGAACTTGAAAAATGTTAATATTCATAATGCTTGGCGAGAATTTTTTCCAAAGATAAAATATGTATGCCATGTATATAATAAGAGTTTTTCTGGGTGCCCTCTTGAGCCGGGATGGGTTATTATTAAGCGTAGTTTTGGGGCAGATCATCCAATATTCGCTCATTATCTTGCTCTTATTGAGAGGCTTCAAAAAAAGAAAATATATAAATTAGGCTGGGATGAGTATAATGTTAGTAAAGAATTAGAATTTTGGTTCGCAACACCTGGTGATCCTATTTCCAGACTTATACTAGGTCTTAATTTTCTCCCACCCACGACTCTTTTTCATGATGGGGAATGGATTAGTGATATTCAAGAGGTAGTAAAAGCAAGAGGAGATGGAATTGCGAAGGTTCAAGATCCTTTTAAATTAGCTGAAATTGCAAAAGATATTACTGAAAGATTTCGTAAGATGAAAAAGGAACAATTAATGAAAAAATGATTATTATGATAACAACAAGTGGTGAATTCTGAGCGAGGAAACATCGCCTTAGAAGCGGAGGGACCACTATGGCTACCCCTGGAAGTGCCACCGTCTCCGCTCGTCAATTGAGTGAAGAGGGGCGGAGCCCAGGCGGTCGGGATTTGCGGTATAGGGGGAAGCTCAATTCCGACCTTTTATCCAATTTTCGCATCTAACAAGGCCCATCAACAGGTATGGGAACCAGGGAACTGCATCCTCTATTGACAAACCTAGGTATTGCGCTTCCGGTTTTCGGGTGTTACCTCACGGATTCCGGATCCGGAT
Organism: Thermoplasmata archaeon; assembly: GCA_020351895.1. The sequence goes on along the minus strand of CP070672.1, from coordinate 1,512,850 downwards.
CAACTCACGCATTCCGGAAGGATTTTGGGGTATAACTCACGGATTTCGGATCCGGTTTGCGGGTGTTGGCGCTCGGATTCCGTAGGGGGCCAGTGTACTGAAGTGTGTTCCATTGTCTAAGATTTTTTCGGGATTCGGGAGGTGAGGGCGGTTTTATTGGACAGCCGAGGAGAAAAATGATAAAAAAAGAAGGGGGTTAGCATGGTGGCCTTTGGCCTCCATTAATAGTCGAAAATTTATTTTCTCCTATAGAGGGGGAATTCTTTCCCCCTGGACGTTTACCAATTATTTTAAACAGGGTTAAAGGGGCTGTGCCCTTTGTAAGAACGTTTATAAGAAATTCTTAGATTTATAATTTTATTTTCGGGATTAAAAGGGCGGAGCCTTACCAATTTTCAAAACCCGAAGGCATTCCTTTGCCACATCCTTCATCTCCTCTGCAAATTCTTCGATAGAATGGAAATTGGATAGGTCCCCTTCGATCCTATCCCTACCAGTCAATTTGCATGGATCAGCATTTCTATGATTTATAATAATAACATGTTTGTTTGCCCTTTCTTTCGGTTCTTATTATACCTTTTACTTCAAGCCTAGTTAGCTGGTAACTTAATGTAGATTGACGCAGACCCAGAATCGAAGCTAGTTCTTTTTGAGTTACTCCCGGGAGATCCCGTATGCTATCCACAATTCGTTTCTGAACTTCCGTGAGAATCCCCCCATTATTCTGTGGAATTGTGGCATTGTGGGGATAGAATCGTTTATAGATACCGTCTTTTCTTGATTTAATTTTCTCGGCTTTCTCAAGAACAAAGAGATGATAGGTGAGCGTTCCAGAATTCATATCAAAAGCTTTCTTTATGGAGTTATAATGTTCGCCGGGATTGAGCTCAATGAATTGATAAACCCGACCTCTATCATAATGATCAAGCACGTTCTCCTTTTTTAGCTTCATGTACAGCGGAATGAATAGTGACAGCAATGATAACTTCCCTATTTCGGTTCCAAGTAAACAACCAACACCTACTACACTTACAGATCCAATTACCAGAAGGAAAAACCATGGGAATTCTCCTTCTGCTGTTGGAGTTGATTGTTTGAGTGTAACTTCCAAACTCATGTCTTTATTTAATGTGACAGTTTCTTCACATGATGCACCTTCTTTCTCGGCTGAAATCATATGTGGTGTGTGGTAAGTCTGTCCATTTACATCTAAAACGAATTCTGTGAGCGATATTTGGTCTGTCCATCCCTCCGAATCCGTTTGTAAAACCGCATTCTCGTTTCCGAAAATAT
>CP070672.1:1507924-1511457 GCA_020351895.1 Thermoplasmata archaeon | reverse complement strand
AAGTTTTCTCATGTATAGATATAGAGCTTCTGAATTTACCGAGGGGAAGTAATTTCGGGATTGTACATATTAAACATATTTTAAAAAAGTATTTATAGAATGAATAATCCACAAGAATGGGGGTGGGAATAAACTCTGATGGAGGTGATGTAGGAAGGAAGTATAAATTTTGTGAATCAGGTTTTGTATTTAGTGAATTTTTCGCTATAATTTGTTATAGCAGTGCTTGCGATTGTTAGTTTATGAACGCTTTGGCAAGTAAAATAATCTTACTTTAAATGAAAAATAAGGAGGAATCAAAATGGGAAAAAGAATTAAAAGAAAAATAGGTGCGCTAATTGTGGTTGGGATGTTTGTGTTGCTTGCGCTTGCAACGCCTGCAGTTGGTATTGAAGAATGCGATCTGTGGGATGAGGATACAACAAACCATGAAATATATCCTGCTAATATAGACAATGAAGTTGGCATTGGGATACGAGATCCAAATGCTATGTTACATGTAGACGGGAACACAATAATCACTGGCTCTTTAAATGTAGACTCAGGGACTTTTTATATAGATAATCTAAACGATAGAGTCGGCATCGGAGATACGAGTCCTGATGCTAAGTTAGATGTGGAGGGAAATGCATACATTAGTGGTGATTTATATGTAGACTCAGGAACTCTATTTGTAAGCGATTATTATAATAATGTCGGCATCGGCCTCGGGATTGGATATGCAAAGAGTAAGTTGGACGTTGAAGGCAATGTAGCAATTGGTGTTTCTTATTCAGGTACATGGCCAGCGCCAAGTAACGGAATGATAGTAGAAGGCCAAGTAGGCATCGGGACTCAGAATCCAGCGAATAAGTTGGATGTTGAGGGCGGTGTAGCAATTGGTGCTACTTATTCGGGCTTCTATATAGGGCCAACCAACGGAATGATAGTAGAAGGTAATGTAGGTATTGGGACTCAGAATCCAGCGAATAAGTTGGATGTTAAGGGCGGTGTAGTAATCGGTACTACTTATTCGGGATCGGTGACAGCGCCAAGTAATGGATTAATCGTGGAAGGCAATGTAGGTATCGGGACAGCAAGTGCGGTGAATAAGTTGGATGTTGAGGGTGGTGTAGCAATTGGTGCTACTTATTCAGGGTCGTGGACAGCGCCAAGTAATGGATTGGTAGTAGAAGGCAATGTCGGAATCGGGACGGTGGTCCTAGCGAATAAGTTGGATGTTGAAGGCAATGTAGCAATTGGTGCTACTTATTCAGGATTATTTTCAGCGCCAAGTAATGGATTATTAGTAGAAGGCAAAGTTGGCATAGGGACGATGTACCCGGTCACCACCCTTCATGTAAAGGGGGGACTCGGTACAAATATTGCCACTATAATTGATGATTACACTACCACAGGTTCTGATTTCACAATTCTTGTAGCTGCTGTTAATGAGGATATTACAATTAGTCTACCAAATGCTCCTAGCGTAGTAAATCAAATTCTTGTCATCAAAAGAATTGATGACACAACCAGTGGATACAGTGTTACTATTGATCCATATAGCACACAAACAATTGACGGATCGCAAACAAAAACATTAGATACTCAATGGGAAACGTTAATGATTCAATGCTATGGTGGTACTAAATGGCATATCCTAGCGTCATATATATAAATTTTGTAATGTTAGCCTCAGCATAATAAATCTAAGGAGAGTTACAGAATACAATACCGACACCAAAATCTCAGAATTCGCTCTTACTCTCGTAAAAACGAATAAAGAGCGGCATAAAAAAGTCCAGGATTTCCTACTCATCAATGACTCTGCAACCATCGCTATCAAATTATCTGTCTTCCTATACCCAAATGAAATTACAAGGATTCAAAGAAAAGCGATTGGAAATGAATTTAAAGATACATTAACAGGCCACATAGACATTTTGCAGGTGAGATTTAACAATATTCATGTGCTCGATTACAAGCCTGATGCCAAAAAAGGTGATAAGAGGGCAGCAGAACAGGTATTCCTGCAGGTCTTGGTATTGAGTAAACGCACAAACATCTCCCTGAGAAACTTCACCTGCGCGTATTTCGATGATGCAAATTATTACCAATTTTAACCCATAGTAGATTGAGTCGAATCCCTTATATTGGGTCAGGGAAAGAGTTTTCCATTCTCAGAAACAAATATAATCCCTCAAAACGATTGTATACCCATGAGCTACGATGAAAAGAGCCTCATTTCCTGCTTGATAGAGTCCGGATGTGAGGCAGCAAGAAAGGGCCTGGTTTGGGGTGCCAGTGGCAACATAAGTCATAGATTGGATGATTCGAGTTTCATGATATCGGGCTCTGGAGCTTATCTTGAAAAACTGAGTGAAAATGATTTCGTAATAATGAATCTAGAGGATGAGAAATGGAAGGGACAGGCAAAACCATCTATAGAAACGAAGATGCACAGCGAAATATATAAGATAAGAAAGGATGTCAATGCCGTGCTTCACAGCCAACCATTTTTCACCACCCTTATATCCTGCACGAGCTTAGAGGTTGACGTCAAGCTCTTTCCCGAAGCCATGGTATACCTGGATAAGGTTATCAGGGTTCCCTATGATCATCCAGGGAGCTCTGAGCTTGCAAGGTCGGTTTCCGAAAATATCAAGGACTGCGACATCGTAATTCTAAGCAATCACGGAGCCATCTGTGCAGCAGACTGCTTGGAGAATCTCATTCTGAAAACAGAGACCTTGGAAATGTTGTGCAAAATAATTGCCTTTTCGAAGGTGGGAGACTTGGAATTGAACTATCTTCCACAGAATGTAAAGGACGAATTTTTAAAACATCTTAGGGAAATTAAATAATCTATCATATTGGTGATTTTATGGTGAACACAGACCTCTTAACCCTCTTTAATGAAATAGGTAAGCTGAAGAATATTAAAAGATCCGGTTGGGTAAGATTTGAGATTCCAAATCCAGAGTCAGTTGCTGATCACTCTTTCAGATGTGCGTTCATGGCCATGGTATTGGGAGATATCTTAGACGTCGATTCCCTGAGACTCATGAAGATGGCCATACTTCACGACATAGCCGAGGCCATAACAGGTGACATAACTCCTGTATGTGGAATTTCCAGGCAAGAGAAGGTGAGAAAAGAGAAGGAGGGACTCGAACAGTTACTAAAGGATTTGCCAAATGGCAAAGAATACATGATCCTTTGGAAGGAATATGAGGAGGGGGAAACCAAAGAAGCGAGAATATTCAAGGATATTGATAAACTGGAGATGGCCCTGCAGGCCCTGGAATATCAAGATGTTTTTTCTGATTTAGATTTGTCAGAATTCCTCCAAACATGTGAAAGAGAGATTTACAGTCCAGAAATCCGTTCACTGTTTGAGGAGATTAAGAGGAAATAAAAAATGATTAAAGAATTCAGAGATTCTTTTAGAAATTAAAAATCAGGGGTGAGCCACCTGACGATAAGGCTCTTTGGTATTATTGGTTTGAGGGTTGCAGCCAGTTTCATGAAGCTGAACATCCGTTCGTTTTTTT
>CP070672.1:1487147-1507824 GCA_020351895.1 Thermoplasmata archaeon | reverse complement strand
TGGAGATTGGGACGGTATCACGTTCCTAAACGGCTAAAGCGGGAGCATATCGTATGTATCAATCGATTATGCAGAGAATGGAATTCTGGTAAACAACACCATGATCGGTCCCATAATGTACAGCGAATTCAGATACAATGTCTGGGGTGTCCATGTATTAGACGGATATATCTTAATTTATAGTAATACATTCATGAATAATGGAATATTAGCCCATCCTGATCCACAGTTATCCGTGGGAGGCGGAGTATTTGCTGATAGCGGTTCCTACGGCTCTGTTTCCACCAATGATTTCTTCTCAAATATCGGTGGACTTCGGATTGGGACAACACGGAATCTATATGTCGCGAACAACGTTTTCATTGATAATACCGTCTATGGTGTCTATTGTGAAGGTGGCGATTATTGGGATCAGAGCTTCATTCAAATCATAGACAATGAGATAAATCTCAATGAGTATTATGGGATATATTCAGACCCCAGCTACGGTTTGACCATCGAATTAAACAACATCACAGAAAATAGGATAGGCATACACGTTGAGGGAGGGTATGGAACTCCACCTGGTGGAGGGGCTACCATTTCCAATAATTATATCGCATTCAACACCGAAAATGGAATCGAATGTTATGGTGGTGTCGATCCTATGACCTCAGGTCCATCCATAATAGGGAATGACATCATTTCAAACACCAATGATGGGATATATTGTGAAGACACTTATCCCTCTATTACTGACAACAATATCATAGACAACGAATTCGGAGTATTTGCCCAGAATTCCACACTCACAATAAAAAATACCTATTTCAACCTCAATGCTATGACCATCTGGTCAAATGCCTCGTATATCCAGATAACTGACAGCAATATAGAGTCAAGTCTTACATTGGACATGCTTGTTTCCTCCGGTTCGTATGTCACCTCCCTAAACACGACTTTCGATGATAACGAAGTCTACATATCAGGTGACACATCGGTCTTGGAGGTGCAGTGGTATCTACATATACTGGTCATTAATAGTAGCGGCCCTGTTCCTTCAGCGGATTTGACAGTCAGAGACAACGACAACGGCACCTGGAGCGATGACTTCGTCACCGATTCTGAGGGAAGGAAGAATTGGATCGTGGTAGTGGAATACATAAGGGATCGGGATAACTGGGTCTACTATACACCACATAATATCACGGCCAGTACGGCTACTGAGGTGGGTTATGCAGAGCCTATAATGGATACCAGCAAGCATGTGGTTGTCAACATATACCAAGGAGAACCACCTCCACCACCGCCAGAACCACCATTACCACCAGTGGATCTACTCATCGCCCTCCTCGGAAGCGATTTGGAACTCACCTGGGGCGCATCCCCTGATGACGGTGGCGGCAAGGATGATGTAATAGAATACAATATATATAGGGCAGATTCTGTAAACGGCCCATACTCGATTGTCGATACTGTGGCTGCAGATGATTCTCCCACCTATTCATGGCTCGATTCAGGGAAAGGCGATGACGAGTGGAACAATTACTTCTATTTGGTCAGGGCCAAGGATAACGAGACCTTGGAGGATGATAATGAGAATAAGGTGGGCAAGTTCGTAAGCTCCCTTGCGGAGGGCTGGAACCTGATATCAGTGCCCTTTGAGCAGGGCGACACCACAAGAGAGGTTGTTCTTCAGACCATTGAAAATAACTATGCGGCTGTGCAGGGGTATCATGCAGGTAAATCCAGGCCTTGGCTCAACTGGCACAGGGACAAACCCAACTATTTCAATGATGTCATTGAGGTAAACCACAAGGATGGTTACTATGTTGACATGATAATACCAGATCATCTGGTCACAGTTGGGAAAGTGGCCCCGCAGGTGGACATAACACTGAAATCAGGCTGGAATTTGGTTGGAAATCCGTCTTTGACCGATAAATTGAGGGATGATGCACTATCCTCGATTTCCGGCAATTACAACATGGTGGAGCGCTATGACACCACCCAAGACAAGGAGGTCAGACTCACGGCCAGTGATTTCTTGTATACAGGCGACGGGCACTGGATCCATGCAACCCAGGACTGTGTCTGGACCATTACCAACTGATTCAATGAATTGAAAAGAAAGTAGAAAGGAGCAGACAATGAATTAGTGAGAATGAACATTCAAAAATTGTTCTAAAACACTTAAGTAGTAGAGAAGGATATTCACAGTATATAAGGAATATAATAAGCCCTCTCTTCATGGAGGATATGACTTGAAGCCCGAAAGGTTACTCCTAGCGACGATTACCGCTCTTGTTCTGATTTCAGCAGCCATGCCAACAACCTCTGCAGAACTGACAAACAAGGATCCTATACCCGATATTCCTTTAAAGGAGGACGAGGTGGCTGTTGGGGAGATTAATCTGAACAATCATTTTTCTGACGGTGATAGCCAGATATCCTATTCCTCAGTGAGCGCCCACAACAAAATCGAGGTAACGATTCACGATGATGGAAGTGTAGATTTCTCGCCGCCAAAGGACTGGTTCGGCACGGATGAGGTTACATTCTTAGCCACTGATGGAGAGCAACAGGCCAGCGATACGATTTATGTAGTAGTGGAGCCTCAAAATGACCCTGTCCAGCTTTTAACACCCATACCTGATTTAACATTTGAAGAGGATAGAGAATTAAAGGGTGCCATAAACCTAAATAACCATTTCTGGGACATTGACAGCACACTTATCTTCTCCCATTCTAGCGAATCCTTAACAGTACAAATAAGAGGAAACGGTGATGTCGATATTCTTGCTCCTAAGGATTGGTATGGGGCAGAAACCGTGACCTTTTTCGCATCTGACGACGAATTTGAGGTTATTGAGGAGGTTATAGTTACCGTAACACCTGTAAACGACGCTCCTAAAACAGCCGCAAATCTTGTATCCATAAGTTTGAATGCAGAAAGCTCTATAACATTGAAACTTAGCGACTATTTTACAGATGTGGATAACGATGATCTTACCTATGAAATTTCAGGAAACAACCGAATTAAAGCCGATTTCGACCCCCAAAAAGGGAAATTGATTCTCAATGCTCCAAAGGAGTGGAGCGGTGAGGAACTTATTACCCTTTCAGCTTCAGATTCCTCAGGGGGGACAAGCAGCGTTCAGTTGGTGGTGATCACCACTGGCGGGACAGATTCTTCAGGCCAGGTATTTTATCTACTGGGCCTGGTCTTGGCCGTGGCTCTTATAGGGGTGAGGCTTCAGGTTGCAGGAAGGAAACGAATAATCAAGTCCCCTGTAAAATTGGAGAATTACAGGCATTATCGAGGTAAATAATGCCTATAATGTGAAGGTTTTTAGTAACATTTTTCTGTATTATTATTTATAGATGGCTCACCGATATTTGATATAAAGTTTCTACCTTGAAAATTCATATATTTTTTATAAATTATAGAATTATCGAGGATATTACAGGATATATTTGGTTTATATCATTTTAATTATCCACTTAGTACTTTTTAATTATACCAATCAAAACAGTTAAGTACCCATTTATCGATTATCCACGGGAGCTGTGGTGATTAGGTAGACAGGGCACTTGTACACACTCTTACAAGGTTGTAACCGAATATTTAAATAAACCCATGGGGATATGTGTATGATAAAAATGCTCAAAGTTTTGAGATGGAACGCACCGAGCACCACAAGTTCCATGATAGGATGACTCTGATATCGGAGGGAAGGAGATGGAAAGAAAAAAATTTAGCATTATTAGTGTCTTGGTAGTAGGAATAATGTTTGCCGCTGTTTTGATGCCGATAAGCTTTGTCGGATTTGTCGTAGCACCTGTTGGACAACAGGTGAACCTATGGTGGGATGCAGAGGTAGGCCCAAATGTAGGTAGCACCAATCCGGCCCAAAATAGGGAAATAACGGCCTGGATAGATGGTGTAAGCTACGGTAGCAATACGACAGATGCCCAGGGTAAGTTCGATTTGTATATAGACGGAGACACCTGGAGCTTAGATGATGATTGGGTCAAGAGCGGAGGTTTCGATGGTGATCTGACCCAGTACTTCCTGGATTATGATCCAATGACTTCCTATAACTTTATAATCTCTGACCATACCACCGACTTCATATTCGGCAAATACGAAAATGTCACACTCTTTTTCGACGATGAAACCTTCCAGGATCCCAACTACATGGGACCAGGTGGTACCTACTTGAGGGGATTGAAAATCGATGAAATTGTGTTGCAACCGAATGATGGTGTCCCAAATCAATATTTGATGATCTTGGACCCACTGAATCAGTTGACTGAAGCCATGGTTGAGGACGCAACCCACGGCTATTATATCCAAAAAGATGACCCCACTGGTCACACTCCAAATGGTCCCATCTTCCATTTCAGTGACGACCCATCAAAGGTTGTTAAGGTTGGAGCATACTTTTACATCAATCTCACAAGTAACTGGTTGGATGTCTCAGCCGATGAAATAAAATTGGTTTGGAAAAATCCGACAAACCATGGTGGAACACCGACTGCGGACAACATCGCAAACGGCACTGATGTAATCGTAGATAGAGTCGAATGGGGGAATCATATCAATTTGAATGACTCTGATTACGATAACACCACAATGGTGGATGTTACCGACCTTCCACCATTAGGCGAGAGCTTAATACGTATAGCTCCGGGATCAGATACAGATGACTGTTTCGTTGACTTCACCATAAATCCGACGCCCACGGTAAGACCCGCAGTAGTAGAAGATGTAGGAACACCAGGTGCCCCGACAGATCTTTGGGTACACAAGGGCGGAGGAGCCTGGGGTGGTACCGCTGACGATTTGGTGCTCAACTGGACGGCTCCTTCTGTGAATTGGGACAACCTTGAATTAAATATCGTATATTACGACATGGACATCACAGATGGATTCCAATATTCGAATTTCATCTATTTCGAACCAAACAGCACAACATCAGGTGGTCCCGATTGGTGCATACTTCCCGGTTGGCTAACCGATGCAAACAAATATTTCTTCATTGTAAGAACAACGAACGACTCCTCCAGCCAAGAAGGAGGTCTCTATGAGAACATGACAGGGACGAACATTGGCTATAAGAGCTGGATACAATTATTAAAAAATCCAGACCCACAAACAAGTCAGCTCGTTGTTTCATTACCCTATTTCTGCGATTGGACGAAAGCATCAGATATTGTGGGACCCGGAAAGGAATTCACCAACAGCAATATCATTGCGATAATCTCAAAATGGAACTATGCAACACAGAAATTCAGTTCACTGAGCTACAATCCCATCTCAGGGCAATGGGTGGGGACTGACTTCGACATCAACCAAGGTGATGCCATCGTACTTGGTGTAACCGCTTCCTCTCCATTTCAATGGAATATAGTTGGATCCTATGATGAAACCTTTGAATTTGAGTTGCTGAAAAATCCAGATCCATTAACAAGTCAAATGGGGATCTCTTTACCATACCACAAATCATATATGAAGCTATCCGATGTCCCGGGTACGGACTTTACTGATAATACCAGAGTATCAATCATATCTCAGTGGAATTATACGATACAGAAATTCGATTCATTGAGCTACAATCCCATCTCAGGGCAATGGGTTGGGAAAGATGCCATGTTATTTGCATCACCGGGGGATCACTTATTCCTCGGAGTAACGGCGTCGACCCCATATTACTGGAAACCAGATGTTATCACTCTGTAGTGGTGATAACAGTTGTCAATATTGAAACCTTCCAAGGTTTAAATACTACATAAAAAAAATTGGAGGAATAAGGTAGTAAGGGTAAGGAAATCGATTAAAGAAAAATTGGTGATAAGAATGAAAAGAAGAAGGACTATTAGTTTGGTAATTGCAGCATTCGCAATCGCAGCATTGTGCCTAGGTCCAATAAATATACACATTCAATATGCCCAGGCAGATTTCGTACAGAAACAGATATTTGGCAACGTGACGGCCAACGGTACGGTAAGAGCCTGGGATGCAGTGCAGAACGGTGTCTCTTACTTCTATATCCAGAACAGGACGAATGAAGGGGATGTGATGGATATAATGATGACCACAGTTGGACCTCCAATCGCAGATTACTATGATCCATACATAAGTGGAGAAGAAGGCACACCACCAGAGACGGGATTCATCATCGATTGGCAGACTGGTGATCCTGGGATAATGATTGTTGAAAGGGATTATGGAATTTATGGAGTCGATCATGCAGGCTATATCTCCTTCATTAAAAATACCCTGGACTCAGAACCGACTCAGCTCTTTGATAATTCATCCCTTCAGAAGATACCAACAGCAACCCTTGACCTCAACGGTACAGGTTTTATAAATATGAGTTGGACCCCGCTAGATGATCCAGACAGTCTCATTGCCGGTTATAAGATATACAGGAGCGAGACCAATGGGACAGTTGCTGGTGATGATGATTGGACACTTGTTGGTGGAACCAATAGTACTCCAATAACTGACAACTTTTTCAATGATACAGGTGTAATTGCCAATACGACCTACTATTATTCTGTCAAAATAGTTTTCACTGGATATCAAAACAATGATATTGCCCAGGTGGATAACCACCAAAATATGTACTTTGGTGAAGGCTCGGCGCCCATGATATCTCCAGAAAGCGGCCTTATTATTGATTATATTGTTATTGAATATGCCAATGGGACAGCGGTAGATACAATATATGTTGATGTAGGGCAGGACACGCCTCAGGTCTTTGCCCAAGGCTACACAAGTGGTGATGTGTGGGTAGGATCTGTTGAGGTGGATTGGGTCGTTGATGTGCCTACATTGGGCAGTTGTAGCCCAACTCCCAGTACCTTCACTGTATTCACTGCGAATTTCCAAGGAGGCCCCACACTCGTCACAGGCGCGAATGCAACCTTGAGCGACGATTTCAATATAGTAGTAAACGATCCTACTGTCGATTACATCCTGCTGACTTATACTGAGGATGGTATGGAGATACCTGACCTTTCGGATTGGAACCTCAGCGAACCCCTAGAAATATATGCTTCTGGTTATAATCTAACAGATTCAATCTCCACTTATGTTGGTTTAGTGACGGTAGATTGGACAGATGTGATGGTCGACACCGGAGACGGTGATTTCAGCATTACACCAAGCAATATCACCATTTTTACAGGAACCGCCTTAGGCCATGTGAATATAACAGGACAAAATGCTCTTCTAGAGGTCATTGATTGGTTCATCATAAAACTCGTTCTAGGAGGGCCACCAACTGTGGATTATATAGAGATCAGAAGCGCTCCTGGAGGAGGAGGTATCGATCTTGGAGATCCTGCGAACTATCCAACCTATCCAGTTGGTCATATTACCGATTTCTACGGAGCAGCCTACAACACCTCAACAGGTTACATTGGTGATGTTGATAGTGGTTCGACATGGGTTAGCTCGAACACGACGATAGTAACCGTCACATCACCTGGAATTTCCTCAACCATAACATGTGATTCAACAGAATGGGGAGTCGTAACAATAACCCTGGATGACCAACAGGGTCATACAGATACAACAAATATAACGGTACCAAAGCCGACTGTTGACTACATTACAATAACCGATGCAGCAGATGGCAATGAACTTACCAGGGTCGTGATAAGCACAGGAGGTTTTGTAGCGGCATACGCCTCAGGCTACAACAACACGGCAGGTTATGTCGATTTGGTGGATGTTGACTGGAGTGTGGATTATCCACTACTTGGGTATTTCAGCACAATCACAGGAACAAACACGATATTCTATGCAAATGCCACTGCCGGGGAAGTGGATATTGTGGGTGAGAATATGACCATGACACCTACAGTTTCGGATAACTTTACTGTGGATATCCAGGTTCTTCTGCCTGACAGAATCGTAATTACTGATGAATTTGGTGTTGAGCTTACAACGGTCAACTTAGATGTTGGAGGAGAAATCACAGTGTATGCTTGGGGTTACAATGACGAATATTCCACCTTTACTGGACTGGAAACCGTTGACTGGAGCGATTCTCCAGATTTAGGCTCATTTAGTGCCGATACAGCCAATACCACAACATTCACACTAGTTGCTACTAGTACAGGAACAACCACGATCACAGCCGACCACGCCACCTTAGTGGATGATACATTTGATATAGCAATCAATCCGCCCACAGTGGATTACATTCTAATTGTGGATACCTCCGGAACCGGTGTCACTGAAATTCCAGATCAAACCGTGGGTGTTGGAATCACGATCCCAGGTTACGCAGCTTCCTTTAACACCACTTTCCTATACATTGCTGATATCATTGTTGACTGGACTGTGGATAATGCAGGCGGAGCAACCGGAGAAACATCGCTATCCTCGGGTATAAACTCCGACTTCTACTCGGGAGAAACAGGGGGCACGGTAACATGGACAGCCGATGACGGTGTCCATCAAGATACCGTGGTATTCACTATAACACCGCCAACAATTGACTCCATTAAGATAATGGACGCGGCTGGCGGAACAGGCAATGAGGTTGACACGGCTGCATTCACGATTGGAGGCGTGGTTACAGACATGTACTACTGCGCTGGTTTCAACGCCTCGATAGATTATGTGCAAGATGTTTCAGCAACCTGGGCCCTTGATGGTGATGCCATCGGCACTTTGGATCCAGAAACAGGTACTTCCACCACATTCACGGCCACAACTGCAGGGACTGGCACCATAACCGCCACATTCGGTACCCTAACAGATTCCACAGGAAACATAACTGTAAGTGCAGCTGAAGATACGACACCACCAGCAGTGCCAACAGGACTCGAGGTTCAATTGGTACCCGCTGGAGAGGCATTGAAATTGGTATGGACCGCAAACACAGAAACAGATTTAGCTGGATATAACATCTACAGGTCGACATCAGAGACAGGAGCCTTTGAGAAGATAAATACAGATTTGGTAACTGACACAACTTACACCGATTCTGGGCTTACAAATGGAAACACATATTATTACAAGATTACGGCGGTAGATGACGCGCCAACACCTAATGAATCGGGTCAAACCGCAACTGCAAGCAACACCGTAGATGCAGACACAGATAATGATGGCACCTACAACTCTGAAGATGACGATGACGACGGCGATGGATTACTCGACACTGAAGAGGATAAGAATGGCAATGGTATTAAAGATGATGACGAAACAGATCCTCTCTTGTGGGATACTGACGGAGATGGCAAAAACGACAAGGAAGATAAATATCCATTGGATGACAGCAAGTGGAAGGAAGAGAAGGAGGAACTACCGATCATGTTGATAGTGATACCGTTAATAATAATAATCATCATAATTCTAATATTGTTCATGATGATGAAGCGCAAGCCAAAGGAAGCTCCTCCTGAGATGCCGGAGGAGGAAGCTCCAGCAGAGGAAGAAATGCCTGAGGAAGAAGAAGCCCCAATGGAAGAGGAAGTTCCTGAGGAAGAGGAGATAACCGAGCCTGAAGAAGAGGTATCGCCTGAGGAGGAGGTAGTGGAAGAGGAGGAGATGCCAGAGCCCGAGGAAGAGTCAGAGAGAGAATTACCTCCACCCCCAGGCACTTAGAAATTAAATCAACCATTGAACTTGAAAGAGTCTGTTCATTACATTCATCGATATCATTAGAATAGGGGAGTCGAAGTATCGATGTAGGGCAAATTAGACGAGGTGATTGAAAATGAGAATAAAAAGAGCATTTGCTATGGTCTTGGTGGCTATGTTAATGACATCTGGATTCTTTATATTTCAGGTGTCTGTAGTTAGAGCGGATTTTGTTCAGAAACAGATATTTGGCAATGTTACTGCCAATGGGACTGTAAGAGCCTGGGATGCAGTGCAGAACGGATTCTCTTACTTCTATATCCAGAACAGAACGAATGAAGGGAACGTGTGGGATATAATGATGACCACTGGAACCATTGATTACTATGATCCATACATTAGTGGGGAAGAGGGGACACCTCCAGAGACAGGTTTCATCATAGATTGGCAGACTGGTGATCCAGGGATAATAATTATTGAGAGGGAATTTGGAAGTTATGGAACTGATCATGCAGGTTACATAGCTTTCAATATGAACATACTGGATTCAGAACCGACTCAGATCTTTGACAATTCCACCCTTCATAAGATACCAATACCTAAAATAGATGTCAATGGCTCGAACTTCATTAATTTGAGTTGGGAGCCACTTCCTGATCCTCTATCGTTGGTGGCAGGGTATAAGGTGTATAGAAGTGACGATAACGGGACAGTCTCAGGTGATGCGGAATGGGGTTTGGTAGGTGGATCCACCAGTGCCCCGCTTACTGATCCATATTACAATGATACGACAGTGTCTCCTGATGAGACATATTATTACTCCCTGAAATTGGTCTTTACAGGGTATCAAAACAACAACCCTGGTTCAGAGGAGAATTATCAAAGCACGTATTTCGGTGAAGGATCTGGATATGCGAATACCTCTGGTGAACCACCAACAGTTGATTATGTACAGATAAGAACTCAACCCGGTGGATTAGGTGATAATCTCTGCGATCCAATAAATTATAGGAATTATCCCGTGGGTGAAACAGATACTTACTATGGAGCCATGTATAATGACACGACAGGTTACATTGATGATGTTCCTGCAACTGCAACATGGAGCAGCGATACCCCCTCAATAGCGGATGTGTCTACGCCGGGGACCTCCACAACCTTAACCTGTAGCCCTATCAATTGGGGAACCGTCATGATCACATTGGATGATGGTACCGGGATTCAGAACACCACAATAGTGACTGTAGATGAGCCCACGGTTGACTACATTCAAATCAGGGATGCTGCCGGTGGATTAGGAAATGACCTTGGCGATCCCGGGAATTATCCAACATATTGGGTGGGCTACACAACCACTTTCTACGGTGCTGAGTATAACTTTACGGCAGGTTATATAGGAGATGTCCTGGCAGCTGCAACATGGGTCAGCGATGGTCCCTCAATAGTGGATGCTGCTTCACCTGGAAGCTCCTCAATCATAACCTGCAGTGATACAAACTCGGGAACTGTTACCATAATGTTGGATGATGGAACACACCAGAATACAACCCAAGTGACTGTATCACCGCCTACTGTTGACTATATTCAGATAAGAGACGAAGCAGGAGGAACTGGTACCGTTTTAAGCGATCCCTTGAATTATCCTTCATATTGGGTGGGGAACTCGACTACCTTTTACGGAGCCTCTTACAACTCCACAGCCGGTTATTTATCAGACGTTCCCATAACCTCGACCTGGAGCAGTGACGATCCCTCCATAGTGGGTGTTACAACACCCGGTGATTCCTCAACCATAACCTGCAGCGATACGAATTGGGGAACCGTGACCATCACATTGGATGATGGAACGTATCAAAACACCACTCAGGTTACGGTAATGGAGCCCACAGTGGATTATATTCAAATTCGCAGTGCCTCTGGCGGTGGTGGCGTTGACCTTACCGATCCAGCAAATTACCCTGATTATCCATTGGGTTATACAACCACTTTCTACGGTGCAGAGTACAACATTACGGCAGGTTACATCGGCCCAGTCCCAGCGTCATCAACATGGAGCAGCAATGATACAGGTATAGTACTGGTAACAAGTCCAGGCGAACAATCAGGCATTACATGTGACAATGTAAATTATGGCTGGGTGTGGGTGGAACTAGATGATGGAAATGGTCATATCGTCCAAACTCAGGTGACTGTTTTGGAGGTTGTAGTTGATTACATACAAATAAGAGATCAAACTGGAGGAGGAGGTAATGATCTTGGCGATCCTGCCTACTATCCAGAATATCCTGTAGGGCACTCCACAGACTTATATGCCGCGGCCTATAACTCCACCTCTGGCTATATTGGTGATTTGTCTGTGGATTGGACTATTCCTATCACTACAATATTGACAATCACCTCACCTGGTTCCTCTACAAATGTGGTTTGTAGCAATACAGATTGGGGAACAATCACATTAACAGCGGATGACCTTCAAGGAAACGTAAACACGACTCAGATCACTGTTTTGGAGCCTACAGTTGATACCATACAAATCCGTGATGCACCAGGTGGTGCAGGAACGGAATTGAGCGATCCGGCAAATTATCCGGATTATGTCCTGGGCTATTCAACCACGTTCTACGGTGCTCAATACAACGACACCGCAGGTTACCTTGGTCCAGTAGATTTCTCTTTAGCAACATGGGATAGTAACGATACATCGATTGTAAATTTAAATCCCATAACTCCAGCTACTGGTGATTCCACAGTCGTAACATGTGACAATGTGAACTTTGGATGGGTTTGGGTGACTTTGGATGATGGTGAAGGTCATCAAATCCAAGCTCGGGTGACGGTTTTAGAGGTTGTAATTGACTACATACAGATTAGAAGCGCAGCCGGTGGAGGGGGTGTTGATCTTGGCGATCCTGTCAACTACCCAAGCTATCCTGTAGGACATAGTGCCACCTTCTATGCTGCAGCCTATAATGATACTTCTGGCTATGTTACAGATCTCTCTGTGGATTGGACAATAACCCCTCCAACTACTACAATATTAACAGTTTCAACACCTGGTTCTTCCACTTCTGTTGATTGTAGCAATACAGATTGGGGAACTGTCACAATAACAGCGAATGACGGTCAAGGAAATACCAACACAACAGATGTTACAGTTTTACAACCCACAGTTGACTATGTTTTGATAAGGGATGCTGCCCTTGGAGCAGGCACAGATCTTTCTAATGTTGCTAACTATCCAAGTTATCCTGTGGGCCATATAACCACATTCTACGGTGCTCGATACAACGATACAGCAGGTTACCTAGAAGATGTTCCCTCAACATCCACATGGGACAGCGGTGATCCGGGAACAGTAACTGTGATATCTCCTGGGACCTCTTCTATAATAACTTGTAGTGATACAGTCTGGGGAACTGTTACCATAACACTGACAGACGGAGCCTATCCTACTAAATCCAGCACAACAGATGTCACTGTTATTGAGCCAACAGTTGACTATGTTTTGATAAGGGATACTGCTGGTGGGGCAGGTTTAGATCTTTCTGATCCTGCAAACTTTCCAAGTTATCCTGTGGGCCATATAACCACTTTCTACGGTGCAGAGTACAACAACACGGCAGATTTCATAGGAGATGTCCCATTAAATTCGACATGGACCAGCCAAAACCCGGCCATCGTGGATGCAGGCCCAACCGGAAGCACCTCAACAATTACTTGTGATGATACTGCCTGGGGATTGGTCACAATCACATTGGAGGATTGGTTATTGCATCAAGCCATAACGAATGTAACAGTCTTGGAGCCAACTGTTGACTATGTCCTGATAAGGGATGCTGCAGGTGGAGGAGGAAACAATCTATGCGATCCCGCCAACTATCCCACCTATCCTGTGGGTCATTTTACCTCATTTTATGGAGCTGAATACAACAATACAGCAGGCTATATCGGTGATGTTCCTTCAACCTCCACATGGGACAGCGCAGACCCCAACATCGTGACAGTTACAAGCCCGGCGAGCCAGTCGGTCATAACCGCAAGCAGTACCACCGGCGGCTCATCTGTTATCACCCTGGAGGATGACGACTCAGGTCACCAGAACACAACCACAGTAACTGTGTTAGATCCCACTGTGGATTATATAATGATCGTGGATGCAGCTGGTGGTGCAGGTAATTGGGTGGGATATATGACCTATGCGATTTCTGAGACCGATACATTCTATTTAGCAGGATTCAATAATACAGCAGACTATATTGGAGATTTAAATGCCGATCCATGGTTCAGTGATAACACAAGTGTAGGAAGCCTAAGTCCTACTACAGGCTCATCTTCTACAACCTTTACAGCCCAAGATGTCAGTGCAGATAGTACCTGTCAAGTTACGGCGTATTATGATAGTTTAACCAATTTAACAGGTATTTTAACGGTACTTGGTCCAAAGGTGGACTACATCCAAATCCGCGATGCTCCTGATAATGGTGGGGCTGTTGTGACAACAGCCACCTATATCGTATGGGAAATTGACAATTTCTATGCTGCAGCATACAATCATACTGAGGGATATCTTGATGATGTTGAGGTAACGTGGGAAAGCAATGCCATCACAGTAGGACAGGTCACACCACTTGGTTTATGGACAAACTTCACGGCACAGAATGTCGCAACAGACAGCACCTGCATCATAACTGCCACATATATCATTGGAATCACAAATCAAACTGGTCTTTTGACTGTCTTGGCACCGAGAATAGACGAAATCATGATTCGGGACGGAGCCGATGGAGGAGGAGATATCGTATTAACTAGGACTTACGATGCTTCGGAAACAGATACCTTCTATGCTGCGGGATACAATCAGACTGTAGGATATGTAGAAGATGTTGATGTTACATGGTCCAGTGATAACACAGGGGTTGGCACTGTAACTCCAGGACCAGGCTCATCCACGACCTTCACTGCAGAGGATGTTACGGTCGATGGTACATGCAAGATATCAGCCGATTATCCCACAGACATTTCAAACTCCACTGGAGTGATAACCGTGATAGCGACCGTGGACACCGAAGGGCCAGCTCAACCAGCCCAACCCATTCTAAATGTTAAAGGCACGGATGAAATTGGGATGACCTGGGAAGCAAATACAGAGCCCGATCTGGATCATTATATCATTCAGCGCTCAACAGACCCGGATGGTGAATGGACGAATATAACGACCGTGGATAAAAGTGTAACATCCTATACAGACACAGGCCTTAAAGCAGGCAAGAAATACTACTACCAGATAGTGGCTGTGGACGAATCAGGTAATCAATCCCCTCCATCACCTTGGGCCGGAGCAACAACCGATTCCGAGGATGAGTTCCCGTGGGTCTTGCTGTTATTACCCCTTATAATAGCCATAGTCGTGATCCTGTTGTTGTGGTTATTATTGAGAAGGAGAAAGAAAGAGGAAGAGGAGTTACCTCCAGAAGAAGCTCCTCCAGAAGAGGCTCCTGAAGCGGCACCACCCACCGAGGAATTTGCTGAGGAGGAATTACCTGAGGAGGAATTTGTAGAGGAAGAATTACCAGAAGAGGAAATACCTGAAGACGAGTACGAGGAGTACGAGGAATTCGTTGATGAAGACGAATTCGAGGAGGAGCCAGAAACTGGTGGCGAAACACCTCCATCTCCGCCACCGCCGCCACCGCCTCCATGAGCATAATGACAGTAACCAAAAGTATATATCAGTCTAATGATTTTCATTTCCCTAGCGGTGAGGTTTAATGGCCATTTCCTTTGCTAGAATTCTATTGAATATGAGGTCCCTGAGAACTGCTTTGGTGCTGATTTTAGCCTTGATAATCCTTCCATTTATCCCTGCAGCCGCTGACACTCCAATTTTACATCTTAAGGGTCAGGATATGGCACCAAGTACCATATACATTGGCGAGGCCCACTCTGAGGAACTAGATGATATAGTCATGCTGCAAATTACCATAACCACCACCCATCAAGAAGAAGTCAATATAACCTCTATAATGCTTCACAGAACTGGATTAGCATCTGATGCGGATGTTGAGAGTTTGGATCTTTATCTGGATGGAAACGCAAACAGCCAATTGGATCCAATGAACGATTCATTGCTTTCCACTGCCCAATTCGTCCTTGGAAAGGCCGAGTTTTCAGTTCAGCGGACTCTCGACTCATCTACACCTATGACTCTATTGGTGGTTTTGAGTATCTCAAGCCAAGCGACTTCAGGAGGAACAATTGGGGTTGATATTCCAAATGAGGACTACATAGATACTAAAATAATAGCAGATTTTAATTTCCATTTACATCTTGGCTCAGAAAACTCCACAATAATGCTGGATACAGATGGAGATCTAAATCCAGACATAACGGATCCAGATGACGATAACGATGGCTATTCTGATGATGTGGAGATACAATCAAACAGTGACTTTAAGGACTCTACCGCCCTTCCAAAGGATACGGACAAGGATTATGTGCCTGATTCCATTGACACGGACGATGATAACGATGGTGAACCTGATGAGTACGATGATTTTCCTTTGGACGACAGCAGACAAAGAGATTATACCGTTGTTTATTTCTACACGATTATTGTGGCGGTCCTAATAATTGTAATGATATTCCTGGGATTGAGGGGAAGGCCCAGTGGAAAGCCGAAAGCTTTGGACGAAGAATTATTGCTGAAAGAGGACGACGAGGATGAGTTCGATATTTCGGTTGAGGATGATGATTTGGAGGGTGATGTGGAGGAATCAGAAGGCAAAGACGAGATGCTTGAGAATGAAGGGGATTGAGTTATTATAAAAGATGTGTGATCCCCTAGATTATGACTTCCCTCTCGAATACCTTTGCTGCAAGCAGATAAAGCAGCATGGATGTAAAGAAACAGACCACCAATTCTAAAGCGATATTGGCATCCCCGAAGACCATGAGTTTTCTTAGGCCGTCTATCATCATGGTTACTGGTGAGAGCCTTGCTGCTGCGGTTATATTTGATGGAAACATATTTATATCAAAGAAGATGCCGCCTAAGAATGTGGGGGGAAAAACCACGATATTTCCGATGGTACCCAGCTGATATCCCCGTTTTATAATCACCCCCAGCATGATACCAATAGCCGAGAAGAACAAACCGGTTACAAACAAAATCAGCGGTGACAGAACGATGGTCCAAGGTGGAGTGTACTCCATGACGATTAAAAGGATGAGTACGATGATCATACCGTTTAGAACGCTTTTTATGGTTCCTGCAAGGATCTTTCCGAACACGATCTCTTTCGTGCTTATGGGACATGTTATAACACCATCAAAGGATCCCTGGTATTCCTTCTCAAAAAGCATGATAAAGCCTGTGTTAAAAAAAGCTGTAGTTACCACGCTCATGATGATTATTCCTGGTGCTATGAAGTGCATATATGGTATCCCATTGATATCCACCTCGTCTCCTATACCTAAACCCATTGCCCAGACCAAAAGAAAAGGGAAGAGTATAACGTAGGTCAGCTCGGTATAGTATGTCTTGAAGTAGACATACATTTCCTTTTCAACAATCCTCAACGCTGGATTCATGTCAATCCCCTCCCAACTCCTTTCCTGTGAGATTAAGGAAAACATCCTCCAACGTGGGCTCGTGGAAATCCACAGAAACGATATTATCTTGGAAATTCGAGAACAGGTAAGATATGGCCTCGTTTTTCTTTGAAGTATATATCCGCATTGTGTTATGCACGCAATCAAAATCCTCGATGAAACTCAGTTTTGAAATGGTCTCTTCCTTAAGCTCTCCGTCATGTGTGATCTCTATGACCGCCTCTCCCTTTAGCATCCCTTTCAGCCCCTTGGGAGTGTCCAAGGCGATTATCTTACCCTTGTCTATGATGCCTATCCTGTCGCATAATAACTCTGCCTCCTCCATGTAGTGCGTGGTCAGGATCATGGTTATGCCTTTTTTTGAGAGAGCCTGAATTCGTTCCCACAATGCATGTTTGGACTGTGGATCAAGACCTGTTGTGGGTTCGTCTAAAAATAGCACATCAGGCTCATGTACCAGGGCCTTTGCAATTGTTATACGTCTTTTCATGCCCCCGGAAAGTGTGAGAGGATCGGAGTTTTTCCTATCCTGCAATCTGACAAGTGACAGGACACTGGTTATGGTCTTCTCGTATCTGCTCTTTTTCATATCATGAAGTTTGGCATGGAATGCCAGATTCTGGTATACCGTGAGTTCCCTATCCAGAACATTGCTCTGGGGCACCACCCCCACGATCCTTCTAACCTCCACAGAATCCTTGACGATATCATAGCCACTCACTTTTGCCCCACCGCTTGTGGGTTTCGCCAAACCTGTCAGCATCCTTATTATGGTGGTCTTCCCGGCCCCATTAGGACCTAGCAGGCCGAATATCTCTCCCTTGAAAATTTCCAGGGAAACATTATCCACGGCCTTCAGCTCACCGAAGAATTTCGTGAGATTTTCCAAACATATTACCGCTTTCGCCATTGCGGGGTGTAATAGAAATCCTTATATGTGAAGGTTTTGGGTGATTTTTCTCACTTATTTTGGGAAAAGAGATTCATATCCTGCATTTTGGTATTTGTAAAATCTAGAAGATATAAGACTCGGGTCTTCTTACCAATAGTTCATGATTATGAAAAGCACGTAAATAGCAACAAAGACCCCACCTTGCCATCGCAAAAGTCGCGGTCTTGCGGCCATGAATATGAGAAGGAGAGCTGCAACGAGAAGCATGATGGGGATGTTCGTAAAAATAAGCATATTATCCACGATTAGATCATTAACAAGTGCAGCGGCTCCTATTACCAATAAGATATTGAATATATTACTACCGATGATATTGCCGATAGAGATCTGTTCATACCTTTTCAATATGGCTACTACGGACACTGCAAGCTCGGGAACTGAGGTACCGAAAGCAACCAGTGTAGATCCAATGACGGTTTGGGATATACCCATGGATTCAGAGATGTTAACAGCCATCTCAACCATAAGCCATGCACCCACAATCACACCAAGGCATCCAATAATCAACTTCGAAATCTCCTTGGCGAGACCTGGATTTTTCTGCTTTTCTTCTTTAGTAACCTCTAATTCAGCCTTCTTCTCATCCTCATCCTTTTTCTCGATAATGAGTTTTGCGATCTCTCCACCAATTCGCCGATCCCTTTCGATACTCTCCTCGATAACCTTGCGTAGTGCTTCGCTTTCTCTTTCATCTTTATTTTCCTTGTATAAATAGAAAAGATAAACTGCAAAGATCACAATCAGCACCAGTCCCTCCCATCTTACCACTCCACCGAATATAAAAAGTGTGAAGAGTAAAGAGACACCTAGCATAAATATACCGTCCCTTTTCAGCATCTTTTTTCTCACCTTTATACGCTGAAGCAAGAGACAAATGCCAAGAACTAACGCGATATTGGCGATGTTGCTTCCCACAACATTCCCAACCGCTATTCCACCCTTGTTTGTGGCTGAGGCGTAAACCGATGCCCCCAGCTCGGGTAAGGATGTTCCCATGGAAACCAAGGTAAGGCCTATGATAAGCTCACTCACACCAAAATGTCTTGCCATAAAAGCGGCGCTACCAACAAAAAAATCACTACCCCTGATGAGGATCGCCAGACCTATAATAAAGATAAGAATGCTCAGCCACAATTCCATGGAAACGGTATCCTCCATCTCGATATTTAGAATCGAGAATGATGTTCCCCAATATAATGATTTGTCGCCTGTTTTTGAATGATAGAATAACCTCAATATGGTATAAATGGCAAGAAAATACAAAGAAGAACCAAATAGACCAAAGAGCCCTGCGTCAAATACCCCAATTGTCGCATCCATATTTTTATCAATTTCGATTTTAACAGCTAAATTCTATTATATGTTTGATGGAAATGAATGGCAGATCATCGATTTGATCCTTGGATTCATTTGTCCTAGCCAGGATATGCCAGAAGGTGATGATTTACATGACTGAGGAGGAGAACCTCGCCCTGAAGATATGCATATTGGGGGACAGTGCTGTGGGTAAGACCAGTTTGATTCGAAAATACACTTATGATATCTTCAATGACCAATATATCACAACAATGGGCACGAAAGTCACGAAAAAGAACATTTCTATAGATATGCCCAAATACAATAAGAAATTCAATATTACATTCTCAATACATGACATCATGGGGGACGCCAATTTACTCGGTATCTTGAATCAGTCCCACTTTCAGGGGATGAACGGTGCATTTTTGGTATGTGACGCCACACGGCCAAAGACCCTTGAGAATTTGATCTTCTGGTTGGATTCATTGTTTAAGGAAGGCCCAAAAAACATATCCCTTTTGTGTGTCGCGAATAAAAGCGATCTTACCGGCGGGCATATGTTTGATATTGGGGATATTCCCGGGCTTGAAGAGATATTTGGCGCACCATGGATGCTTACGAGCGCTAAAACAGGGGATAATATAGAGGAAGCCTTCAGGATTCTTGGCAAGAAAATGATAAAGGAGTATATCAAAAAAACCGAGCCTCATCTGTTCAGCAAAGCCGAAAAACAGTAGGTGGATCTGGATTTAATCCGAAATCTCAAGGTTTTTATCAAAACTCGGTTTATATTTACATAATGAAGATATAAAATTGAATTAAATTAAATGAAGTCCCCAATCCCGGTTAGGTGGAAAATTTTCGAGTCAGATAGCCGCGAAAAGTCATGCGAGGAAGGTTGGGAATTGGGGACGATATAAAATATGAGTAAACTGGCTAATATAATTTCTGTTTGGATTTTCAAACAAGATAATTTTATTTTTGATTCTAAATTGATTACTGGCATATTTACCACCCTCATTTTTCCGGCTCTTTAATCCACTTTATACCCCTTAAAGTCGTCCCAAACCTACATTAAACAATCTAACAAAATCTCATTATCTGGCTCTAAAAAAAATTATCATCCATGATAATGAAAACCCAACGATTTTATAGTCTCTGATAAAATATGTAGCCACGGGAGTCTTATTTACAATTGAACATTTGAATTGATATCATAAATAGAT
>CP070672.1:1483897-1487047 GCA_020351895.1 Thermoplasmata archaeon | reverse complement strand
TATTATCCATTCTTTTTATTCTCAGTGGCATATTATTATATTAATGAGCAAATACTATCAACATTATTTCAAACGCTAACTTCGAATTTGATGAATGTTATTCTCCCAATATATCATCTAAAGGAAAAAATAATGTACCTGTAATCAATTGCTTAAAATCCGACGGTGAGGATATGTTCGAAAAAATCCTGATTCCAACCGACGGCTCAGGTTTAGAGGATCATGCCATTAGATACGCAGCATTGGCCTTTCCATTCGGAAAATACCATGTGATAAGCGTGATCCAGCCCGATGTAAGGGGAACACATCTCACAAAATTGCTGAGAGAAATGCTAAAAGAGAGCGCAGAAAAGGCCATCAACCATGCAGAAGAACTTTTGCTTGAAGAAGGCATAGAGATAGAGGAGAAGAAGGTTCTTTATGGAAAACCTTCAAAGGAGATCCTCAGGTATTCAAAATCAAAGGGAATAGAGCTTGTTGTAATGCGTTCCTATTGCAAATCAGGTGTTCTCAGTTACCGCCTTGGAAGCACCATAGAGAATGTCCTGAAGCATATTCAATGCCCTCTCTTGATTTTGACAACATCTGCAAAACAACATGAGCCAAGGAAGATACTGTTGCCCATCGGAGGTTCTCTTTTAGAGCAGAAGACCCTGGAAAATGTTGCCATGAACACCGTAAAAAGCTTCAATGCCGAGGTTACAGCCCTTTATGTCCTGGAGAAGGGGAAAAAAGAAAAGGGAAAGGCCCACGCGGAAAAAATCCTGGAAAATGCGGCCTGGAAGGCGAAACATTTCGAAGTGAAAATAAAAAAAGCCATAGAGGAGGGTGATCCAGGTGAAGTCATATTGAGATATGCTGCTTCTCATGATCTGATTATCATGGGGGCGGGAAGAAGAGGGTTATTTCGAAGGGTTGTACTAGGCGATGTGGCTAGGGAAATCTGTGCTCCATCACCTGTTCCAATAATTCTTGTAAGGGGGCGCCATCTACGGTAAATGTACAAGTCGTTGTTGCTCTTACGATTATTATAATAACCTTTGTGTTGATTATAACAGGATATCTGCACAGCACGGTGGCGGCCCTGTTTGGGGCTACATTGATTATTATTGCTATGAAGATTTTCGGAACGGGATTCGATACACTTTTTGAGGGAGAAGGAGAGGGGATTATTACCTTTACTACCATAATTGAGACCATAGGCCTACTCATGGGAATGATGATAATGGTAGGTATACTCAGTAAAACGGGATTTTTCCAATGGATGGCATTAAAATCTTATGAGATCGCTGAAGGAGAACCCTGGAAACTGATGCTGATGCTCATTCTTATGACGGCCTTTCTTTCCGCATTTTTAGACAACGTCACAACAGTTCTTTTAATGGTTCCAGCGACAATTGAGCTCGCGCGGGTTTTGAAAATCAATCCGATTCCCATGCTGATATCGGAGGCATTGGCTTCCAACATAGGAGGAACAGCCACGGTAATTGGTGATCCCCCCAACATCATGATAGGAGCTGCCTTTCAATTGAGTTTCATGTCCTTCATAATAAATGTTGCTCCTATTATCCTGTTGAACATGGTCGTATTCATCTTAATGATAAAGATATTCTACAAGGGGAAATTAGGTGAACCAGAGAAGCTGGAAGAAATGGAAACTCTTAGGGAGAAATACGCAATTAAGGATATGAAGCTCTTTAAGAGGTCAATATTCATATTCTGTATCGTAATAATTCTTTTTTTGATACACGATTTCATCGGTATATCCTTGGCGGAATCCGCTCTATTCGGCGCCGTTTTACTATTGCTTCTAAGCGGTGTGGACATTCATGAAGCCTTAGAGAGTGTTGAATGGACTACACTGTTATTCTTTGCTGCTTTGTTCGTCCTCATCGTAGGAGCTATCGAATTGGGTTTGATCCAGGTCATAGCAGATGGAACCTTGAACTTAATCGGAGGCAATCCTGTATTAGCCATTGTTCTGATCATTTGGGTCACAGCCATTACATCCTCCATAATCGGTGCAATTCCTACCACAGCCATTATGATACCCATTGTAAGTACATTATCACTTTCCCTTGATGATTTAGGGAGCATAGGAGGAGCTACCACCCTGTATTGGGCACTTTGCCTTGGTCAAGGCTTGGGAGGCAATGCTACACCCATTGGCCATGCAGCAAGCATTGTTGTTGTGGGTGTTTCTGAAAGAACAGAATATGCGGTAACCTTCAAAGAATTCATGAAGATAGGTTTACCTGTGATGATCATCACCTCGTTTCTATCCACCATGTATCTTCTTCTGAGGTATGTAGCAATTTAAAGCACACTCTGTCTTTTCCTTTAAAATTCCCTACAATAAATGTTATATTTAGAATCCACGATACACTGAATTGTTAATATGACGGAAATTGCCGAGAAGGTCAACTGTCCCAATTGCGGTGCACCTTTGAAACTCGAGCCAGGGGAAGTCATAGTAACTTGTGAATACTGCAGTGCCGCATTGAACATGGCAGTTGGCAAGAAGTACTTCTTGAAGCACTCAATAATTCCAAATAAATATTCTCCAGAGCAGATATCCCAAATGGCCAGGCAGTGGATGGGAACAGGTTTTCTCAAACCCGAAGATTTGGCGAGAAGAGCGCAAATTAGGGAGATGATCCTCACTTTTTTACCGTTCTTTGTAGTAAATGTATCTGCCAATTCGCAGTATGAGGGAGTGCTCACAAGAACCGGCCAGAACATCCCAAAGAAAGGAGATTTCACAAGAGATTACAATTGGAAGATCCTGGGGAGGAGAGCTTCTACATTTCCCACTAAGGAGTACGAGATCCCCCTAAGCGGGAAGGTGGAGTTCGATTTGACACATGTGTCAAAGAACGCCAAGTTCCTGAACTCAGAGATGGATGAAAGAGAGGCCCATACCTTGCTTAAGCAGGAGATCGAGGAGCATCATAAATTCCTGTTATCCTCTGAGATGGATGTGATTCAGAGTATCAAAACGAACCTCGAAATCAGGAACACGGAGTTCGTCCATGCACCCGTGTGGTTCCTAAAATACGAGTACAACACCAAGTTGTACGAACTTCTTTTCGATGGAGCCTCTGGCGATACCATAAAAGGTGATATACCTCCTCCAGATGACACATCCAC
>CP070672.1:1480439-1483797 GCA_020351895.1 Thermoplasmata archaeon | reverse complement strand
CTGGCATCACTCCAATAGGGGAGAAAAGTACTCCTGGACGCTACTTTGGAGAGAAAGGTGATGGTTGGGGAGGAACCATTGTTAAAGATCCAAGAGAGGCGATAAAAAAAATCGACATGAATGTTGTTCAGATTGGTGCGAAAATCTTGGTAACTGAGCCCAATATGGAGAGGCTTGCACTTTTGGAACTGAAAGATAACGGCCAGTTGGAGAAAATTGAACTTTCCAAACAAATTATAGATGTCATTGATAAAATTAAGAAGAGGTGTGAACCATCAAGAGTTTCAGCACTGTATGTTGGGGGAATAGGTGGTGGTGTTCGTCTCTCTCTGTCACGTGATTACCCTTTAAAAGTTAGGAAAGCTATAGGTGAAGGGAAAATATTCGTGACTGTGGGGGGTGCACCGGTATTTATCCTTCCTGGCGGAGGTATCACATTTTTTGTGGACATTGAAAAAGTACCTCTAAAAGCTTTTACCTGGATTCCTACTCCATGTACTGTGGCTCCGGTAGAGTTTACGATGGAGAAGAAAACATTTGATGAGATCGGTGGTTATCCTGGAGTAATGAAACCATTAAATGTTATTTTAAACGAAGTAGATCACGAGCGAGAGACCCAAGATAGAAGGGACATTAAAAATAAAAAAGTCGGATGAAATTTTATTATAATTGATAGAGAATTTCTCAAGCAAAAAATGTGACTATTGGGAATTGGGGAAATTATTAAGAGAACATTATGGAAAAACCTCACACTTATTTCCGGTGGCTCTTTACACTTTTAAATCAACGACTGACCAATTATACTACGAAATGCTAAAGCTTGCCGCCTTTAAGGGTGAAGTTTCAAACCAGTCATATGGGAAAATAGAACGACCCCTTACCACTGATTCAATGCTAACGTGAAAGGTTAAGTTCACGTTCGATGGCACGAGAGATGTGAGAGAAGACGCTGCTAGGGTTTCTAGATGAGCTCCATGTTCATGCTGATGGTCTGATTATTTATTACTCGGAGAGCTGCAGGAGAGTTTGCCTTACTGGAAAAAATAGAAGACTAGGTCTGAAAATGAGGAGAAAGAACAAGGAAATTAATGATAAGAAAATGATAGCGTCAATAATAGACAAAACTACTATTTCCAGAATGGATGTGGAGGTTGAACTATGAAAAGACTGGACGAAAAGGCCGATCTCGTTTTATTAGGCGGGAAAATTATTACCATGGACAGGACTTTTACCATCACAGAAGCTATTGCAGCATGGAGAGGAATTATTATTGGGGTTGGTTCGGATGATGAAATACGTGATTTGATGGGACCCGATACCCAAGTTTTAAATCTTGAGGGAAAAACTGTTGTTCCAGGTTTCAACGATTCCCATATGCACCCTCTGATCTATGGGATGGATCTCTTGAAGGTTAACTGTGGATCTCCCCCCAACCATTCAATTAAAGAGATATTGGGAAAAATCAGGAATGCAGCAAAAAAAACTCCCCCCGGGATATGGATTAATTGTTCGGAGTACAAGCACCTTTTTCTCAAGGAGAAAAGGCCTATTACCCGATGGGACTTAGATCAGGTGGCTCCCGACAATCCAGTTCTATTACCGACTATTCACGCTCTATCATTGAATAGCCGTGCCCTGGAACTAGCAGGAATAACGAAGGAGACTCCCGATCCTGAAGGGGGTCATATTGAAAAAGATCCCAATACTGGGGAACCTACTGGCCTTGTTTTTGAAAAGGCTGTCAAACCTGTTTTGGCCCTGATTCCTCCACCGGTTCGCGAAGATTACTCGAAGGCGTTAGGTCTCGTTTCCAAACAACTCTTACAGGAAGGGATAACGAGCGTCCAGGAGGCAGGTGGCGTAGAGGATTTCGAGAACCCTGTCCTTTTCAGGGCTTATCAAGATGCGCGAAGAGCTGGAGTTCTGCGTGTGAGAACCAGTGTGATGATGACGGTTCATTCCTCTGAGGATTCGAGGCAGGTAAAAGATTTCGGCTTTTATACTGGATTTGGAGATGAGTGGTTGAGGATAGGCCCCATCAAGACTTTCATTGATGGGTCTTTTACGATGAGAAAAGCTGCTATCTATCCACCCGCTGTTGATGAAAGTCTAGGGACTCTCGTGTTGCAAAAAGAAGAGTTATTGGAGATCGTCAAGGACTTTCATCATTTGGGCTGGCAGATCTGTGCACATGCCCAAGGAGATCGGGGAATTGAACTTCTACTTGACGCCTATGAAGTGGCACTCAACGAGCTTCCTCGACCAAACCATCGACATCGTATCGAACATAGCGGCATCACTACGCCAGCTATTCAGAAGCGATATAAAACATTGGGTATTGTGGTAGCATCCCAACCAAATCTGATACATTTCTACGGATCAAACTTCCCTTTTTATGGCCCCGAAAGAATGCGATGGATATATCCGTTCAAGACGCTGCTTGATCAAGGGATCGTGGTCAGCGGAGGATCAGATTGCAGGGCTACTCCCTTTCCTCCGCGCCTCGGTATGTGGTCTGCTGTAAACAGGGTGGAAAAAAACAGCGGAGAGGTACTGGTACCTGAAGAAAGGGTTTCAGTAAAGGATGCCCTGAACATGTTCACCATCAACGGAGCATATGCTTCCTTCGAGGAAAATGTGAAGGGAAGTATAGAACCTGGGAAATATGCCGATATGGTAGTCTTGGACCAAGACCCTCTCAGCATTGATGTGGATCAATTAAAATATATTACGGTTCTTTTTACAATTTTGGGAGGAGAAATTGTGTATAGAGCATGACTTTCACAAAACCGCTGTGGACCTGAAGGGGAGTGTGAATATTTCCAGAAACGAGGGGTAACCATAGAATTTCTTATAGCTTAATGGAAAAAGGCTCTACGTTGAATTTACTTTTGGAGAGTATCGTAAACCGTGTTTTGAGAAAGGAGTATGCCATGATTATTGAAGAAAAAATCAAAAAAATGGGTTTAGAATTGCCAGAATCAAGAACAATGATAAACAAGAAAAGCCTTGTCAGGGGTGTGCGGACAGGTAACTTAGTTTTTCTCTCTGGTGCAGGTCCATATTTTGAAGGAAAATTCAAATATCTTGGAAAGATGGGGATTGAGTTGACTCCGGAAGAGGGCTATGAAGCAGCTAGATTTTGTGCTTTGAATATTTTGAGGGCATTAAAAGATATTATTGGTGATTTGGATAAGGTGACCCAAGTGGTTCAAGTCTTGGGGTATGTGAACGTTGCTTCTGAATATTCCGACGAAAAAATTGGATATGTAACCAATGGAGGATCCGATCTTTTGGCAGAACTTTATGGTGAAGAGAGAGGAAGGCATAGCCGTGCATCATTTGGAGTCGCTAAACT
>CP070672.1:1477259-1480339 GCA_020351895.1 Thermoplasmata archaeon | reverse complement strand
TGGTGCTCTCTTTTTTCTAATCTTAGTCACAGCCCAGTCTTTGCCGTTATTCAATAAAATGTATTTCGTTGTTCTATAAGCAGTTGTGTCTTTCAACCTTTTAACGATCTCGTCCTTGTTTAGTTCAAAGTCGGCGTTCCTAATGTTCACTTCAACATAGTGTTCCGGCATCATTCTTATCAGATCCTGATTTTTTCGAGAGCCAGCAAGCGCCTTTTCGCATTCAAATCTGGTGTGAAGCCCCCAATGCCGTTCGAACCCAAAACCCTATGGCATGGTATCACAAACGGTATATTATTTTTTGAAAGGGTGGTTCCAACAGCCCTCTGAGCGTTCGGATGTCCTATCTGTTTAGCCAGTTTGCCATAGGAAGTCGTCTCACCATACTTCAATTTCTTAGTCGCAGCGAGAACCTTTCTACCGAATTCTGTATATTGGCCGAGATCCACCTTATATTTTCGAAAGTCTACCTCCTCTCCCTTGAAATATCTAATCAAATCCGATTTTATCTTTATCAAT
Organism: Thermoplasmata archaeon; assembly: GCA_020351895.1. The sequence continues at coordinate 1,479,820 of CP070672.1, read as the reverse complement.
AAATGACTGCTATCATTCAATCTCCTTTTAGAAAAATATATTCTTTTTATCCTATCGTCAATCGTCTCAACGGTTATCCAACCGAACTCGGTTTTGAACGAGAGTCCTTTGTTGTCCATATAAATAGCATAATACGAAATGTTTATAATCTTTACCATGTATTGGAAAAACTATGTCTCGGAGGAGGAGTCTTGTAGCGTTATTCCTTATGCTAGCGATGTTACTGTCGTATATACCAGCTCAAGCTGAAGACGCGAATGTGATTGAAGTGTCTCACAGCCCCGATGTTCCAAAATCTGGTGAAGCTGTTGATATTACATTGAAATTTGATGATGCTACCAATATAAGCAATGTAAAGATAATCTACTGTAAATTTGACCCCATCCAATGCGAGTTCCCACAAGAAATGGATCAGAGCACAACGGATAACAATGTTTTCACATATAGCATATTAAAAGAATATGATGCTGGAACCAAGGTGGGATTCAAATTTAAAATTAATGAAACCGGCAATATCTGGGATTTTCCAGAATCAACAAGCGATCAAAACATCCATCCTTTCGAGGGACCCTACCAAGGATCATATTATCACATTTATACCCTAGAAGCCAAACCACAGGTAGACTCGAATTGGTATCTAATTGTAGTCATAGTTCTGATTGTGGCAATCATGCCACTAATTGCCGGGATCCTATTATGGATGAAAAAGCGAAAAGGAAGGAAAGATGAAGACGAGAAGTAAGATAATTATTGCACTGACAATTATTATAATTATCATCATTGCCAGTGTTGCGGTTACACTATTATCGGGTCCAAGTGATGTAGAGAAAGCCCCGGATTTCACCCTGGTGGATATCGACGGTAACGAAATCAAATTAAGCAATATCACTGATAAAATCGTAATATTAGATTTCATGTTTATCGATTGCGGGTCGTGTAAAATCGCAGAAAAAAGTCTTAAAGAAATTTATCCAAAATTCGAGGATGAGATACATATAATTTCTATTGATGGGGTAGACAATGATACAGAGCTACAAGACCATAGAGACGAAGCAGGGATAAATTTTGACAACTGGACATTCGCGCGGGACGCTGTCCAGTCAGAGGGCTCATACGTTGCGCAAATATACAACGTCTACGAATATGTGACGATCTACATTATCGACAAAGATGGATATGCGACATACCATAAAATCGGTGGGGTGAGTAGCGCAGAATTCGAAGAGGCGATAAATAAGGCCATTCTGGGTACTTCGCCGATTCTCGTGCAACAGATGAGCATCGTGGTGCTGGCGATATTTGCAGGCATAGCGTCTTTCTTCTCGCCTTGCGCATTCCCCATGCTGCCCGGCTATATGGCATATTTCCTGGGGCTGCAGGTCGGTCAAAAAGAAGAAAAAGGTGCCAAAGGCCTTTACAGAAGGGCGGTGTTTGGCGGAATAGCAGGCGGGATCGGAATAATTTCCGTATATATCATCATTGGGATCATCATCATCACTCTGGGTTCGGTGGCAACCCCATACATTCCGCTACTAGGCCCGATCGTCGGTGTGATACTGATAATACTCGGCATCTTAATGTTCACAAATATTCAATATCACAAGATCGTAAGACCTTTCCAGATATTGGCTTCGAAATTCTCCAGAAAGAAAAAAGAAGGAACGGAAGAGGAAAGCGAGAAAGCCAAAGAGGACAAGAAGACAAAAGGATTTTACTTTAAACTCTTCAGGTATGGGGTGGGATATGGTGCTGCAGCCAGCGCTTGCGTTGCACCCCTTTTCATAGTACTGGTGATAACCGCTTCAGCAGCTTCTATTACTGGAACATTTCTGGACGGTATAATAGTGCTCATGCTCTACGCCCTTGTTGTTATCGGACTAATGGTGGGAATCACCTTGGCACTTACATTTTTCGGTCAGAAAGCGACCCAAAAGTTATCAAAATATACGGAAGTTATCAAGAAGGTAAGTGCATTAGTACTAATAATCGTGGGTGTCGCTCTGATATATTTCTATTTCCTAGCGTTCGGATAATTTGAGGTTGGACGATATGGAGATTGTGATAATCGGCGCCGGGGCCGCGGGAATGAGCGCCTTGGAAACGATAAGGAAGCATGATGAGAAGGCGAAAGTCACGCTCGTATCCGAGACAAAACCCATTTCTCCATTCGCACTTGCAGAGTTCGTCTCAGGCGAGATAAAGGAAGACAAAATCCGGCGTTTTGATGAAGAATATTTTGATAACATGAATGTAAAATTCATCAACAAGAGGGTTACAAAGGTAGATGCGAAACGTAATCAGATTCATTTCAAAGACGCTCTAAAATTGAAATTCGACAAGATCCTATTGGCTCCAGGCGCAATCACCCTCAGACTCCCGATCAAAGGTCGCGACAAGAGCGGAGTATTCTACATGACCACTTTAAAAGAAGCGAAGGAAATCAAGTCCTGGATCTCGAAACACAAAGTGAAAAACGTTGTTATTCTGGGCGCTGGGTTTACGGGACTCGAAGCCGCAATTGCGCTCAGGAATAAGAATATCAATGTAACCATTGTCGAAAT
>CP070672.1:1444733-1477159 GCA_020351895.1 Thermoplasmata archaeon | reverse complement strand
TGTCTAAGTATATGGTGCCAGAATCGAACTCGTTTACAACCACATTCTCGGGGGTGCTTAATTTGAATTCCAACATTTTGGCTGTTATTTTAACTGGGTAACCTTCCACACCTAAGGTATACTCCCCTGCTTTTTCAATCGCCCGCTTGATCTTCCAAGGTGATTGATATCTCAGGAGGGTTTCCACCTTGCTGGCCTGCTGTTTGTATGCTCTTGTAATGGTATCCCTTTTAGGGATTAATTCCAACTTCAATCCTTCCCATTCGGTATCTGGCCTGATTATTTCCAAATCCTTGGCATTCACCATATTGAGAAATTGTGATCTCAGTTTATTCAAAGCGTCCCTCACTGTTTCATCTGGAGATTTAATGGCAACTTTCTTTATTGGGATTGATGGCTTTAAATTCAATTCCTCCCGCATTTTCAATATAACCTTTATGATTCTATCCACTATAACCAGATAGTTCTCAAGGCTCTCTCCAATATCTCTTATGAGACGCTCATCCATATCCCGGAGGAAAGCGTGCCTAAGCTCCTCCATTCCCTCTTTTTTAACCCTAAATGCTTCACTTGATCTTTTCACTTCCTGTCCTATCTCTTCCAGATAGCTCCATGCACGCTCAAAGCCCTCCCTTTCAATTATATCACTGATTTCATCGGCAAAGTCCTCAGGAGCTACTATCTCGACACCTTCTTTCTTTGCTGATTCGATGAGTTTAACGGTTGAGGCAGTGGCACCTGACTCAAATCCCTCCACCTCGGTCCCTTTTTCTTCGGTGACGAGCATCAGCTTTCCTAAGATGTCATTGACGCCTTCCAGTTTCGAGTAGGTTCCATCCCACTTATTCAAAACTGGGCCATATTTTTGCTCAACTTCCTTTAAAACTTCCAGCATATATAAGGGTAACAGTTTAGGCTCACCACCGGAAAGGACGGTTGTTAGGAAGGTATATCGACCATGTTCGATCATGATCTTGTTTGTTCCAAAATCCATCCTCTTAAGACCAACTTCCAAGTTCTTCTTGAAGGAATCTTTGATGAACTCTTGAATTGCAGTCAACATGCCACTAAATATGTCATGATCAACGTCCATCTCTAGTTTTCTGCTCATCTGGGCGATCAATACCCCATTGTTATGTATTAGGAAGATGTTCTCTAATACATAAGTCCCACTCTCTTCGACTTTGACCTTTTTTCGTAGATCGAGCTGATATATCGTGTCATCAAATACCCTCTGATATTTGAGTCTCACTTCAATATCCAGTTCTCCCCCTTTCGTTGGTTTTAGGCCGATCTCCATACCTTCCACGTTTTGAGGAGGGAGTTTTTTTATCCTCTCAACTCCTTTGACCTCCACATCCCCCCTAAATGATATGTCGATATTCTTGGCCATGAGATTACCTTCATTCCCGATTTCCACGAGACATTTATTCCAAGAGGCTGCCTCAAAACCTCTTTCAGGTAGGGTCAACGATAACTTAGGAAATTTATCTTTGATAAAATGCTCTACATTGGTGGAGATGATGTCGTTAGCCTTGCCCATGAGTTCCTTGGCATTACTGAAGTTGCTGACATTTACCTCGTTTTCTGCCTGTGTCAGGCAATCATCTACCCCTTCAATCTCGATTTGCATTTCCCTCATCTCATATACTGTCTCCCTAATGTATTCGATCTCCATTTTAAAATCATGTCTTTTACGCAGTTCATCTGCAAGTTTTTCGGCTTGATCCACGTCCCTTTCGGCGCTCGAGAAATCATTTTCCTGAAACTCCAAATCCGCCTGGATTAAAAGTTTCTCGGGTTTTTCCACATTGATCCCCAGTTCTTTAAACTGAGTCAAGACAACCATGGCATTCTTAATTCTTCTAAGAATGATATCGGTTTTTTGCTTTAATTTAGCCTCCTCCAGTTTCCTCTCAAATTTCTCTTTGAATCCATCGATTATTTTGAATTCCTTGGCTTCGAATGCTTTCTCTGATTCGTCTAGCAGGGAAAGAAATTCAGCTTCATCCATGCCACTTTCCTTGGCAAATCTCATCAATTCCTTCATGGCGGTTATGGTTTCTCTTGCGGTTTCGGCACCTATCTCCATATTAACCTCATTTCCGGTTTTTTCCAAATATTCCCATGCATGCTCGTATCCTTCCTCTTCCATGGTCCTTAAAAATTCTTCTACGAAAGCCTCCTCCCCTCCAACTCTGACCCCTGCCCTCTCTGCCGATTCTACGAGCTTTATGGTGGATGCCACAACTCCTGATTCAAATCCTTCTACATCTGCACCCCTTTCATCCGTGACTTGTAGCAACTTACCTATAATATCATCGATACCTTCCAATCCTGCAAACAGTCCCCTCCATTCATCCAAAACGGCGCCGTATTTCTGTTCCACTTCTCTTAAAACTTCAACCATATATAATGGCAGGTATCTGGGTTCACCTCCTGCAAGTATGGCGGTGAGGAAGGTATGATTCCCGTGCTCTATCAGTATTTTATTGGAACCAAAGTCCATTCTCTTTAACCCAGCATCATCCTGCCTCCCAAAGGAATCCTTTATGAATTCCTGAACAGCAGTGAACATTGAACTGAATATGTCTCTATCAATATCCATTTCCAATTTCCTGCTTGCCTGGGTGATGAGTACACCGCTTTTATGTATCAGTAGTACCTCTTCTATTTGATATGTTCCACTGGAATCTACAATGAGTTTTTTTGCCAAATTGAGCTGATAAATTCTGTCATCGAAGGCCCTTTGATATGCAAGATAAACATCCATGTCCAATTCTCCATCCTTCTTCGGTTTTAGGCCGATTTCCATCTGCATATTTTCTCCAGCATCAAGTTTTTCTATCCTTTCGATTCCTTTGACCTCCACATCTCCTCTGAACACTATGTCCACATTCTTTGCAAGCAGATTTCCGATGTTTTCAATCTCCACAGAACATTTGTTCCAAGCATCGGCTTCCATACCCTCCTCAGGAAGATTCACAATTAATTTGGGATATTTATTTTGTATGAATTGTTGTATGTTGCTCGAAGTAACGCTCCTTGCATTCTCAATCAGTTCTTTAGCCTTCGCGAGATTGTTGGCATTCATCTCATCTTCAGCTTGATTCAATAGGTCATTTGCCTCTTCAACGTCAACACCGGTTGCAATGGCTTCGGACATGACATCCATTACAGACCCAAGCTCCTGCTTTGTATCGTGTCTTTGGGATAATTCTTCTGCAATCTTTTCAGCCTCACTGGAATATTCCTCCGCTTTTTCAAAGTTCTGAGCATTGAACTCTTTCTCGGCAAATGTCATTATCTCCTCGGCCCGATCCATATCTATTCCCTGCTCCTTGAACTGAGCTATCGTATTCATTGCATTCTTGATCTTGGAGCCGCTAATCTCGGTTTTGTGCCTAAGTTTCGCCTCTTCAAGCCTCTCCTCGAATTCCTCCTTATACTCTTCTATCACATCGAAGTCCTTGGATTCCAAAGCACTCTCTGCCTTACTCAACAATGATTGAAATTCCGGATCGTGTAGTCCCATTTCCCTTGCAGAACTCAAAAGATCCCTCATGGCCGTCACCCTTGCCCTGGCCATCTCTGCGGAAATTTTTCTCTCAGCCTCGCTGAACACCATATCGATTTTATCTAAATCCACAAGCTTTGCCTTAGAAAACAGATCTCCAGCTAGGCTGCCAACAGGTATGTTCATATCTCTAGCAATGGAGTTCGTCTCTGAAACTATCTTTTCCAACTCAATGTAGTTCATCTTTTCTATGGCCTCATAGGCTCTATCCAGTAACTCTTGTGCTCTGGTGACATCAAAACCTTTAGCCTTGGCTTTGTGTATTACATGTTCAATGGTGGCCAGTAATACATTTGCACCCTTGCGCTCCATGGTCCTTTTGATCTTTCTTTTGATCTTTCTTACCAGACTTCTGACCTCAGCATAATCTCTCTTTTGCAAGGCGATTTCAGCTTCCCGGATTGTTTCCTCGATCTCTTCAGTTCTCAATCCATAACGTTTTATATCCTCAACCTCGGGTTTCACCCCTGCAATGAGTTCCTCAACCATCTTATATTTTTCAAGTTTAATAGCTGCAGTCTTGGCATTTTTAACGAACTGGCTAACAACCCCGTAATCCCTGTTTTCTAAGGCATTCACAGCACTATCGATATAGGCCTCGGCTTCAGTTACATCCGCACCTGCCATTTTTGCATTGGCGATATCGGTTCTGCAGTTTTCTATCATCAGATAGGCTCGGTGGTAGCGCTTCGCCTCCTTAGCCTCCCGTTTTGCAGTCCTAACATATTCACTCAGGTCGCCGTACATCCTGTTTTTCAATGCTTCCCTGGCCTTTTCTATGTAGGTTTGAGCACCTTTGGCATCGGCTCCTGCCCGTCTTGCATCATCCACCACCGGCAGCGCATGCTGGATTAGAAGCTCGGCTCTGTGATAACGTTTGGCATCTGCTGCTGCAGTTTGAGCTTTTTTTACAGAAATCCTGACCTGTTTTATATCCAAATTTCTCAAATGTGTCCTGGCTTCTTCTAAATATTGCTTTGCCTCTGAAAGATCCGCACCCGTCTTCTCTGCCTCGTTTATGTCTATCTCAACACTTTTAGTCAGAACTTCGGCATCCTCAATCTCTTTGGGATTGATTCCAATTTTATTATCCATATCCCCATTTGCCACCGGTTTTCCTCCCCAAGTATGGTATTTCATCTCTCTTGCTGCTTTCACTTAATCAAATATTGACTATTAAATTTATCGACCTATTTATCAATAATTCAAGTATTAATTAGAATTTTTACGTAATTGAGAGACAAATTGGGTATATAGAATTAAGAGACCCAATATACTATTGTTCAATTCTACCCAGGGCCACCATTGCTTCACCAACGTTGAAAATCGAGCCTGTAATACATATTATATCCTTTTGGGAGGCTCTTTCAATGGCATATCCCACAGCATCGGCCACATTGCTCTTTATGAGAACATTATTACAGTATTTTTTTACCTCGCTTTCTATTATCTCTGGTTCTGCAGCCCTTTCGAACTTGGGCCTTGTAACAATGATATTTTCGGCAGAATTCGCAATTTCTTTGACTATTCCTGGGATATCCTTGTCCCTCATGATGCCTATTACCAATGTCAGTTTCATATCCTTGAAAATTTTCATCAGAGTGGAGTTTAAAGCCCTCATTCCAGCAGGATTGTGGGCACAGTCCAGAACAACCATGGGATCTTTCTTGATTACTTCAAATCTGGCTGGCCATCTGGTGTTCTCAAATCCCTCTCTTTGACTTTTTACAGGGATCCTAATTCCAATCCTATCCATTACATCTACTGTGAGGGCTGCTGTAAGTGCATTTTTTAACTGATGATCACCAAGAAGATGTATCTTCAAATCCTGATATCGCTTGTCATTTAATTCTATATCAAATATCTGAGCATCGAGGTTTCCTTGCTTTTTAATGTAGGTTCCGCACTCTTTTGATGCATAAATATCACTTCCTTTTTCCTTACATTTCTGTTTTATCATGGTCAGAAGATCATCATTCTCGATGCCACTGATAACAGGCACTCCATTTTTTATTATACCTGCCTTTTCCCCTGCAACCTCCTCTAGACTCTTTCCAAGGACATGTATGTGATCAAGATCCACAGTTGTAATGACAGAGACCACTGGTCTGATCACATTGGTGGCATCCAGTCTACCTCCAAGTCCAACTTCCAATATTGCGAAATCCACATCTTCCTGAAAGAAATGTTCAAAGGCCATTGCTGTGACTATCTCAAAAAAGGTAGGGTGATCGAATTTGCCGCTTTTTGCCATTGTATCGGCAATTGGTTTAATTCTCTCGACCATTGCACAAATTCTGTCCTTGGGAATAAGAACTCCATCCACCCTTATGCGCTCTTCGAATGAGATTAAGTGTGGGGAGGTAAATAGACCTACCTTGTATCCTGCCGATTGTAGAATCGAAGAGAGCATGGCACATACTGAACCTTTACCATTGGTGCCAGCAACATGTATTACCTTTAGATCTTTGTGAGGAGAATCTAAAACTTTTAAAAGATATTCTATTCTCTCCAATCCCAGGCTCATTCCATATATCTTTAGATCATAAAGATATTCGATGGCTTCTTCGTATTCCATATTCTCTCGCCTAAATGGGGCTTTCTGGTTTATAATAGTGATGAAAGGGCAATTCATCTTTAAGCTGGAAACTGAACTAACAGGCGCCTGATAAAACAACGGAAATTAAACAAAAAAATCCTATGGTTTGCCTAGATATATCTCAATTGATGAAACGTTGGCTGTGGTTCCCTCTTCTCCTCTCTGGAGCATCTCAGTATCTATCTTAATATCCTTTATTGTAGCATCCTGCACGAACCTGTGCCTGACTATCTCAGCGACATCAACTGCTCTGCTGATGGCTCTTCCTCTGGCCTTTATGATGACCTCGTTGACACCGCTATTGAACTGCGTCACCACTGCCAATACGTAGTTCATTGTTGCTTTCTTTCCAATGAATACTGTATTGTCCTCTGCCATATCTTCACCTCTTGGTATCTTTGGGGTATTACCGAAGCAGATAGGCGTATAAATATCTTTCGTCAAAAATACGAACTTTAACAATAATAAGTAAAAAAAATGGAAATCTACCCTCGAGAATTCATTTGCCCAAGGGATATGTAAAAACATCACATTGGATTCTAGTTAATATCAAATCTAAACACAAAAAAATATAAACCATCCACATTCAGCTAATCTTCCTGTGATCCCCAAATTTAATGATCTGGCTGAATAATAAGAAAAGAAGTTCATTCATAGCCGTATTCCGGCTCAACCTCTGCAACCTCTCCTCTAAAACTAACTGTTTTCTTTCTTTCCGCACTGAGCATGGCATAAATTGAAGGTAGTATCAACATTGCTCCAACCATGCTGAAGACTAGGAGGATTATGATCATGGTTATGAACTCCTGTATTGAGCGGATATTGATGAAGTAAATCGACACCAAGCCCGCCACTATTGTGGCAGTTGCTTCAAGGAAAGTGAAGCCTGAAGTCTCGACAGATCTTTTAATACCCGGGAAGTTCTCCCCAGATTCCCTGATGCGCTCGGTCATATGTATGCCATAATCGATTCCTATACCAACTATGATGGAGCCTATCATGGCAGTTACCAGATTCAAATCAATGCCTGTTAGGCCCAGGGTCAAAGGCTCCCAAGCCACAACCATGGATACAGGAATTAAAGTTAAAGCCGCGTATCTTAAGGAGCGGAAGATAATTATGAGCACAAAGAACACGATGACCAATGCCATGAAGAGGCTGAATAAGCTATTCCACATCAGAAGGTTGTTCACGGCAACCATAAGAGCTGCAAACCCAGTCAATTTGGAGGTTGATGAGCCTGCAGGATAATCTGCAACCACCTTGTTTACCTTATCTACAGCCACTTCTGTTCTTACTGCATCCATTGAAGGCATATCTATGTAAACCAAGGCTTTCGAATAATCCTCATTAACGAGAAAACCCCTCATTTCTGTACTTATACTGAGATAGAATATACTGATAATAGAGTCCTGCTGGCTTTTTCCAAACCATGCACCCCATAACGATCTTTCATCGTCATTTGCCATGTGTATCGCATCCCAGAAACTAGTGTTAAGGAAATCATCAACCCTTTCTTCAATGATCTCAGGTAGAAAAGTTTTGATTTGCTCTACTGTGCTCTCTGGGACCTTTATCATCTTCATAACATCCACTACACTAATTGGAGGATTTATTGGTGGATCGTGAATTTTTTTGAGCTCCTCTTCCATATCCTCAATGGCGTCCAAAACTTCGATATCTTTCATGGAGCCTCCGCCCTTTGTTGGCTCGTCCTTTGCCACAGGAGCAGGAGCTCCCCTAACCAATACCATCCCCAACTGTCCTCCACCAAATTGATCGGTATATTCGTTCATTTTCATTATTGTGGGTTCATCCTGGGGTGCCATCTCTGTAAGATTCATATTGGCTTGTATTGATGGAATCAAAGATAGAGAAATTATTGTGATGACAATTGCCACAATTGCGATCTTCTTTCTATGTCGGATGGGTACCATTCCAACCTTTTCAATGGAACGTATCTTACCCTTCTTCTCGTAATTTAAGAACATCACTAAGCTAGGCACGGTGAGCATTGTCACCACATAACAGATCATGATTCCCACAGTCAAGCCAAAACCCAAAACCCTCATGGGGACCATATTTACGAACATCAATGAAGAAAAACCAACTGCGGTTGTAACTGCTGAGAGGAATATCGCCTTCCCGGTGGTTCTAATGGATACCCTCATTCTTTCCTTTCTTTCTTTTATGTTCTTTTTCTCATCGGAGTAGCGATTTGCTATGTACAGGCTATAGGCAACCCCTAAAGCAAGCAGTATAGGTGCAACGAGAATCACCTGTGGCGATAATACCCATCCAGTAAGGCCCATTATACCTAAGGTGATAATCAAAGAACAAAAAATCGGAATCCCTGATACGATGATAATTCTTGGCGTCCTGTGCAGAAAGAAAAGCATGGCACATATGAGGATGATTGCAGCAGGAAGCACGATTGAAAACTCCTGATATGTCCTTTGAGTTAAGGCTTCGGTCATGGGTACAGGACCTGTTGGAGTGATGGCACAGTGTATCTCACCTGTATCGATTCTCTCCCACCATTCGTCTTTGGAATTGTATTCACCTTTTTCAGCCCTGTTATCAATATAATATTTTTTAATGAGTTTGTATACTTCATCCATCAGCTTATGTTGATCCTCACTTACGACACCTATAATTACCCCAGCACTGTCCCAAATCTCGTCATTGTTTGTATCAATCACGAGTAGTTTCTTGGTATCATCTGGTATCTGTGAAACTATACGATCGATATCTTCTTGATTCTCAGGGATAACATACTCCCCCTCAACACCAATAGGCCCCTCTTGAAGGTTGAGCTCTTCTATTGTTGCTTCGTATATGTGTTTCGGAGCAACATTGATTTCCTTTATAAGAGTGGAGATGCTCAAAACGAACGAGATTTCGTCAACCTCTCCATAATCATCCTTCTGCGGATCCAAGGCCTCTTCAATGGCACTGATTTCATCCAAAACAGCCTTATCTGTAATGTTGGTACCATAGGTTCGATCGAATTTATTCGGTGTTTCCACAAATAGCACGATCATTTCTGTAGACCAATCTTCATTAACCTCGTTTAGAATCTTAGCAGCCTCATCATCCTGGGGTAGATATATGGTCATATCCCCACTAATGTTGTTCAGCATCAGAGGAATCCCGCTGATGCCTATAACCAAGGTTACGAGAAAAACAGCTATTAGCATTGTTCTTGGGTGATCAAGAACCATATCGATTACCGCATTCGGGGAGCTCGCCATCCACATTCTCCTGGTGATAGCAAGACCCTTTTTCTCCAGGACTTGGGCCTTTTTTTCGGCTTTTTCAGAAATTTCTGTTGCCACAACCGCGGCCTGCTTCCCCATACCGGCAATACCTTTCTTTGCTTCATCGGCGGTATCCACTGCCTTTCCCATTTTGGAATCCAATGATCTGTCGATACTTCGTAACCTCTCTCTGATTTTACCTACAAACATTGGAGCTGCCCTGACGCTACCACCCTCTGTAGGAACCACCAATTCGATTCCACATTCATCGCAGAGCTCCCAACTCTCTTCGAATGTTTTTCCGCACTTTGGGCATCTTTTATTGGGCATTCTTACCGCCTTTGCGTCACTGGTTGATAGTAATGAAGTCGAGAGGTAAATATATTATGGTGTGTATTTTGGACCTTTTTGGTATTTTGTTTATTCAAGTCACATCACCTCTTTCTTCCTATGATATCAATCATCATAATTTGGCTCTGCTGTTATTACCTTTCCACTACCGTTGCACACACTGCATGTCACTGGGATTAGAACAGGTCTTCCTAAAAGCCTTACCTTCTTGGCACAGGCACTGCATCTGCAGCTCCCTGTCCCAAAACAATGTGGACAACGATCTGAATCTTTTCTAATCATCAATGTATCTTCTTCGCAATAGATAAGCACCTCGTCTTTGTCATTCAAATCAAGAGCTTTACATATCTCATTTGGTAATGTTACTTGAAGCGAACCACCACGCTTTTGAATCCTTCTCTTCCAATGGACGCGACCCATTATTACACCCGAATGATATACATGTTACATCTAGATATAACATTACATACTATTTAAATGTTTTTATGATTCTCATTTTAATTTAAAAAATGATCCCTCAATTTTTGTTTTACCTTAGGTAACCCCTTTGAGGAACAGACAAATTTCTATAAATAAACAAATACTATAAATAAAAACAAACATAATTATGGATATCTCTCTATCAAAGCAGATCATCAAAAAAATGGATAATTTCCAAAGAGCGTAATGAAAATGGATAAAGGATGGAAGATCATCGGTGTACTGGCAATAGTCTTTGGGCTTGTAATAGTCTCTATATTAATGTATCCTACCTCCCTATCCGAGATAACTCCTAACGATGAATTCTTCGTGGTTTCCAAGGGTCCATCCCCAATAATAGATGCAGATAATTGGACTCTAATAGTGGATGGCCTTGTTGAAAATCCTCTGATTCTTAACTACGAGAACATTACTGGTTTTCCAAAAATCAGTGAGATAAAGACCCTGATATGCGTTGCCGGACCTTCGGGCACTGCAAATTGGACTGGGGTGAGATTAAAAGCCCTTTTGGATATGGCTGTATTAAAAGAAAATGCCGCCGAGGTTGTATTCTATGCTGCAGATGGATATTCAAGCAGCCTAACTATCGATTATGCATCTGGCTCCGATGTGATCCTGGCCTACGAGATGAATGGTGAAACTCTTCCAATAGACCACGGTTATCCCCTGCGATTGGTGGCCCCTGGCAAATACGGCTACAAATGGGTCAAATGGATAACACATATCGAGGTTGTAGACTATGATTACAAAGGTTTCTGGGAGAGCAGAGGGTACAGTGATGAAGCCGACGTTACCGTTATAATAGATTGGTGGGGCCACAGTATCCTGTTGACGATATCGGCCTATTTCGGCTCTTTGGCCCTTCTTTCTGGATTCAGATTCTCGAAACATGTGGAATTTAGAGGGAAACTGCCTGAGATGTTCTCCAGAAATTTTCATAGGAAGATTTCCATGATTTATCTGATAATCCTGCTCCCTGTCTCGATATTTTGGTCTTTTTCTGCCCTGGACAAACGCGGTAGTTTTCCCAATTCCAACCACGGATATTTAGCCTTGGCTGTGATGATTTTAGCCTTGATTGCCATAATATCAGGCTACCTTTTGAACAAACATAAAGAAAATAAAAATATAAGAACAGTTCATTTAACAAGTACCTTACTCAGCTTCCTCCTTTTGCTCGGGACTATGCTCACAGGACTGATATTAGGGGGAGTTCTTAACATTTATTGATGATCCTTTCCCATTTATTTTATCTTTCTGTATTCTGTATACTCTTTTATTTTTGGGTGGGAGGAGGGGGAAAGGATGGAGGGAATTTAGGGTGAGGGAGGGGACATGTTTTATACAGAAATAAAAAATCCTCTTTCACAAACCTTATTATTTCCACAACACTATTTCCATTCTATATGAGTTTCCATGATTATTTCTATTCGCTAGTTAAGCAGATACCAAAAGGCAAGGTCAGCACATACGGTGAATTGGCAAGGGCCTTGGGAGATATTAGGGCAGCGAGAGCTGTTGGCCGAATGCTCAATGAAAATCCATACGCTCCTATAGTTCCCTGCCATAGGGTGGTGATGAGTGACGGCACATTGGGTGGTTTTGGGGGAGGGATTCCGAAAAAGATCAGGCTCCTTGAAAATGAAGGGGTGCACGTAGAAGAAGACATGATCGTGGATTTTGAAGATGTGTATTTCCATGATTTTAAAACCAAATGTCCCCTAAAAAAAATGAGGGTGGAGCAAAAAAGGTTGAAAAAACTAGTAAAACTTCAAGATGATTTTTCGAACATTGAGACGGTGGGTGGAGTAGATGTTGCCTATAATGGTAACGGTCTCGGGGCGTGTGCGGTCTTCAGCTATGAAAATATGGACATCTTGGATAGTAAGACCATCGAGGCTAAAATTAATGTACCATACATCCCAACATATTTGGCATTTCGAGAACTTCCCATAATAGATAAAGTGATGAAAAAACTGAGTCATAAACCAACATTGCTTCTCATTGATGGAAACGGTGTTCTACATCCATATGGTATGGGTATAGCCTCCCATGTGGGTGTAAAATTGGATGTCCCAACAATAGGTGTGGCAAAGACCTTGCTGTGTGGGAGTGTGAAAAAGGAAGTCAAAAAAGTTGGGGATTACTCAAAGGTGGAATTTGAAGAAAAGTTAATAGGATATGCCTATAAAAGCTCTCCAAGAGCAAAAAAATTGATCTACATCTCCCCAGGACATAAGGTCTCATTTAAAACTGCATTAGATGTGGTAAAAAAATTCTGCAAATATAAAATACCTGAGCCAATTAGAGAGGCTCATTCACTTGCAACGAGTGCGAAGAATGCAAAGGGTAAATGAGTACTTTCATTGACCCCTATTATTTCATTTTAAGTACCTTCGAATCCAATCCCTCTTTTATAGAGGGGAACATTTGATCAGCAACGAACAAGATCATAAGAAATCATTTCAAATTAGCATGAACCTTTGTCCTGATTGTGGGGAGAGTTTGGAAGTTGCCTGTGGTTGTATGATGTGCAGGAACTGTGGTTATTCACCATGCGGATGATCAAGTTATAGCCGTTAATATAACGGTAATAAGGATATCAAATACTTTCACATACCTCCGCTCTTTTCCTATAAATAGGGCCTCTTACATAATATCCCCTGTCTTCGGACTTCCGTTACCGAGGACATGAATAGCCAAACGGAGGTGATAATGTATGGTACAATCTGAATTGATTGGCTATGTGCGCAAGAGCAATGGTGGAAACGCCTTGAAGCTCAGCATCTCAGCAGAAGCATTCGATTCAGCCCAGAGGTACCTTTCCCAGGATGGAAAAGAGTATGTCGGACTGATAGTAAACATTGCCAAGGTTCAAGAGATCTTGGATGATACAAGAGATGTCACAAGCATCTGCCAGATATTGAATGAGGAAGCTTGAATATCCTTAAAACCTTTTTTGTTTTTTTATTTTTTATTTTATTTATTTTCTATTTTTTCAATGAAAATGATGTACCACAATCGGGGCATTTGAAAACTATTGTATCGCGTGTATCTTTTGCACTTAAAAAGACGTAATTCCCACACTTCATACATTGCTCGAAAGTTTGGTTATTCTCATCTATATGTCTTGTCCATCTAAGTAAGATCTTTTCCTCATCACTTGTCGGCTCTCGCATTACTTTCTCTATCGCTTGAGGCTCCACCGATGGAACAATGGGTGTGGACTCAGGTTTTACCATCAGTCTTTCTTTATGTTCCCCTTCGAGAATCCTTGGCTTGGATAATGGCTTATCTTGGTCAATAGAAGAAACAGAATCTATAATTTGTTGCCCGGTAGGTTCTTTACTTACCTTATCTAAAGGGGTAACTGTTGGGATTATCTTTGCTTGATGGCGCCATTCGAATAAACCCGCGAGTATACACATAAAGTATCCAGCAACAATCATCCAAATTCCATAACCTGGGGTAAGATAGGGAAGAGCATAGTTAAAATAGGATATAAAAAACCAGAAACCCCAGATCATGAGAATAAAATGGTTGATTCTTACATATTTTACATCCTTTTTATAATAAATGGGAAATTTGAAATAGAGCAGGAAAGCAATTAAAACCGCGGATAAGAAAGGTATGAATCTTAATAAACCAAAGTATGTAAGTTGTATGTAGGAATAATTGTGGGGATATGGTAACCAAGGCCCAATGATCAATAAAATTATTGCGATTAATCCGATCTTCTTTCCCATGGACCATTCGGATGGTTTTTCGATTTCTAAGGTGACCATACTCACCAAATCCGCCATATCATATTTTCTATTTTTTCAATTTAAAGGATTCTCCACATTCAGGGCAATTGAAGGATATGAAGTCAACTGATTCTTTCACGGAAAGGAATACGAATTTCCCACATTTAATACACTCCTCGAAGGTCTGATCATTCTCGTTTATGTGTCTTGCCCAGCTAAGTAAAATCTTTTCTTCCTCGTTTGTGGGTTCCCTTGTTACCACTTCTATTTTCTTTGATTTAGTTAAATGTTTTTTAGAGACTGGTTCAGGTTCTCTCACATGTTCTGATTTTGGTACCTCTGCCTTAACAAATGATTTTGATTGTGCCTTTTCTTCCTCAATTAAATCAAGGATTTTGGGTGGTGGTTCTGCAACAACGTCCGTCACAGCCTCAGGTTTTTCTTTTTTTCCAAGGCTTATTTTAAAATCACTGAATTTTACTGAGGTTGGATAACGCCATTCCAAAAAACCTACAAACATGCATAAAAACGACCCGACCACCATCATCCAAAGCCCGTAACCAGGGTAAACATCGCCGTAAGAACCACTGTGGGTATGTTCGAATATTTGTTGTAAATATGTTAAAAAGAACCATAATCCCCAAATCAAGAGAATGAAATGGTTTATTTTTATATATTGAGAGTTTTTTTTAGTATACAAATTTAAATTCAGGTAGAGTAAAATTGCTATTAGAATGGCGGAAACAATGGGTAGGAATCTCATAAAACCGAATGCCTCTACCCCGATGTAATAGCTAACATGTGATTCTACAACCTCATCTCCTTGTATTTCATCATGTATTCTGTAAGGTTGAAATGGTGCTAGGAGCAATAGAATAATCGGGATAATCCCTAATTTCTTTCCAATAGACCATTTGGATGGCTTCTCGAATTCCAAGGGGACCAAACTAACCCTCTCATCCCTTAGAGGAGTATAAAATAATAAATGTGTTGGTCTCGGATTCATTATTATTAAAAAATCTTGGTGTTTTCCATCACAACACTTTAAATAATATCTTCTATTTTTTCAATGTAAATGATGTACCACAATCGGGGCATTTGAAAATTATGGCCTCACCTGTATCTTTCGTTTTAACGAATACGTAATTTTGGCATTTAATGCACTGCTCAAAAGTTTCCCCGGATTCATTAATGTGTCTAGCCCATCTTTGTAATACCTTCTCTTCCTCGCTTGTAGGTTCTCTTGTTTGCATCTCGATTTTCTCAGATTCAGCTGAGGGGGTTATGGGAACCTGTTCTGGTTTTTGCTTATGTTCCTCCTTGAGCATATCTTCTTTAGTCATGGGTTTTACTTCCTTATCGGCCCCAATATTTGTCGGCACCTCAGAAACCTGTTTAGGGATTACTTCTGGTAAAACTTCCTTTTCTTTTTTCTTATCTACCTTAATCCGTGGTCCTGCTTTCGATGGATATCGCCACTCTAAAACACCTGCTATGATGCAGAGAAGGTAACCTAAGTCCAATAACACCAATCCAGCGAGCCAAGTGATGGGGAAGGACATGAAGGATTGGGACATCCAAATCACTACGAATGTTGCACTCAAACTTGAAAATAGATACAAAGCTCCCCAGAGTATGAGAATAAAGTGGTTGATCTTAACCCGCGTCTCATCCTTTTTTTCAAGATAAATATCGAATTGAAGATAGAGTAAGAATACTATCAAGGCAATAGTGATTATGGGTGTACATATTGAAAACGATAAAAAAGCCCCAATCAGCAAGAAAATAAGCGCCACCACTGCTACTTTCTTTCCAATGGAACATGTTGCAGGTTTTTCAAATTCCCAAGAGACCATACCAACCCAAAAAACCGAAAGAGGATTTTCAGATAATAAATTTGTTGGTCATGGATTCATTATCATCAAAAAATCTTAGTGAGGTCTTTCACACCACCTTTAAAAGATATCTTCTACTTTTTCAAGTTGAACATAGCTTCACAATCAGGACATTTGAATGTAATAGTCTTACCCTTATCTTCAACCGCGATAAAAACATAATTTCCGCATTTTAGGCACCGCTCGTATGTCCTTCCATCCTTTTGGATGTGTCTCAGCCAACGGCTCAATGTCTTCTCCTCCTCTGTTTTTAGCTCTCTGTCAATTACCATATCACCTTTTACAGCAGTGGGAGTCATATCTTCAAATTGCCTAGAGCCCCCACTTCTTATGATCGCCTTTTCATTTCCCGTTGTAGAAGTTGTAGACATCAATTTTTTTGGTTCCACTGAGGTAACAGTTTTAGGTAAAGGATTTGTTTTTGATTCAATTGAGGTACCAATAATCTTGTTTCTCCCAAATAATATCTGAGGACCTCTTACCGAAGGATTACGCCATTCCATATATCCTGCAATCCCGCAGAGGAAGGATCCAATGATTATTATCCAAAATCCAGAACCAGTAAGGTTTCCAAGACGATAAGCATCAACAAGATATGTAAGAAACAACCAAGATCCCCAGATCATTACGATAATTGGCTTGATATTATATCGCTCCTGATCCTTTTCTAAATATATTTCAAACTTCACAAAAAGTAAAAATATGAAAAGAATTGCTGATAGATGTGGAAGGAACATCCACAAGCGATTCCACTCGTAATTAAGGAATATGACGATCTCAACTCTACCCAACGCATCCTCTAAAACGAGATACGGTAAAAATGGCCCTATTATTAGAAATATAATACCTATAAAACCAATCTTCTTTCCAATAGACCATTCTGATGGCTTTTCAAATTCCCAGGAAACCATAAATACCTCTCTCTATGTCATTAAAGGCCTTGCCTTTATTAAATGTGTTGGTATTTTTCAAGTTAGTAGGCAGATTCTTTAATAATCCCTCATAAAAAATCCTTCATCAAAAATTTTATATAGACTCATTACATTACCCTATTTGTCCGACATATGTAAGTCAAAAAAGGTCAAATTGGCATACAGAGGGACAGGGACACGAATGAGGCCTGAAACAGAGAAAATCACTATTCGGGTGCCTACAAAGTTTGTCAATGCTCTGGACTTCCTGGTGGAAGTTGACGACTTTCCGTCGAGATCAGAGGCAATACGGGCAGCCATAAGAGATTTGGTCTATAACCGTGTAGAAATGGTCATGGATAAAATCAAGAAAATGCAGGAAGCCGAACAGGCCTTAACTTCAATGAAGGAATTTGAGAGTCAATATCTCAAAAAATAGGATAGCGGATACAAAGCCTTGTCAGTAGGGGACAATGTAGAGCACTCGCAAATACTGATTAAGGATGGGAATTTAAAGATTCATTTAGTGCTAACTCCAAACTTAGGATGACCCTCCCCCCTTAAGGATGCTGGGCGAACCCTAGCATCCTCTTTTTTTATGTTATTTATTTACCTGTAAATTTACTCGGTTGATAATTGATGTAATCGTAAATTTACACAGAAAAAGGATTATATCTTACTTTTTCATATGGTAATTTGGGATTTCTATGCCAGAAATTGTGAAGGCAAATAGGGGATTAGGAATTTCTTGTAAAGGATGGAGACAAGAGGCTTTTCTTAGAATGCTCCAAAACAATTTGGAAAATGCAGAAAGACCACAAGAGCTAATAGTATATGGTGGAACTGGGAAGGCCGCTCGAAACTGGGAATGCTATGAAAAAATCGTTGAGAGTCTGAAGAATCTTGATAAGGATGAGACCTTATTAATCCAATCAGGCAAGCCTGTGGGCATCTTCAAGACATTTGAAAACTCACCAAGGGTACTTATTGCGAATTCGAATCTTGTACCAGCTTGGTCAAATTGGGAGGTATTCAATGAACTCGAGAAACAAGGCCTGATGATGTACGGCCAAATGACTGCTGGCTCCTGGTGCTATATCGGTACCCAAGGAATAATTCAGGGAACCTACGAGACCTTCGCGGCCTGTGCAAGAAAACATTTTAAAGGAACATTAAAAGGAAAATTCGTTTTGTCTGGAGGCCTTGGGGGAATGGGTGGTGCTCAGCCCTTGGCAATCACAATGAATGGCGGTGTGGCCTTGGTAGTGGAGGTGGATAAAAGAAGAATCGAGCGAAGACTTTCGGCTGGTTTCTGTGATGAAATGGTTGAGGATCTGAATGAGGCCTTGGAGATAGTAAAGAACACAAAGGAGACGGGCGAAACTAAATCGATAGGTCTTCTTGGTAACACCTCAGATACACATCCAGAGATGGTCAGAAATGGTATAGTGCCTGATGTTGTAACAGATCAAACCTCTGCCCATGACGAGCTGATCGGTTATGTTCCTGGAGGAATGAATTATGAAGATGCCCTTGAACTTAGAAAGAATGACCCAAAGAAGTATGTTGAAGAATCCTTTAAAAGCATGGCAAGACATGTAAGAGCAATTTTGGATTTTAAAAAGAATGGTGCAGTAGCATTCGATTATGGTAACAACCTCCGTGGTCAGGCGAAGAAGGCAGGTGTGGATGCTGCATTTGATTATTCGGGTTTTGTACTAGAATATATTAGACCAATGTTCTGTGAGGGTAGGGGACCCTTTAGATGGCTTGCCCTTTCAGGTGATCCTGATGATATTCTGAAAACCGATGAGGTGGTAATTAAAGAATTTCCTGATAATGAACAACTTATGAATTGGATTAAACTTGCCGAAAAAAATCTACCCTGGGAAGGCCTACCTGCAAGGGTATGTTGGCTGGGTTTTGGTGAGAGAGAGAAATTCGCCAAGATCATCAACAATATGGTTGGCTCAGGTGAATTGAAGGGGCCTATTGCCATAACCCGGGATCATCTTGACTGCGGCTCAGTAGCCTCACCAAATAGGGAAACTGAGGGGATGAAGGATGGGACAGATGCAGTTGCCGATTGGCCACTTTTGAATGCTCTTTTAAACTGTTCTGCAGGAGCGGATTCCATATCAATCCATAATGGGGGAGGTGTGGGAATCGGTCTTTCAACCCATGCGGGAATGGTGGTTGTGGCAGATGGAACCAAAGAGGCTGAAAAACGGATTGAGAGGGTATTCACAACGGATCCCGGGATCGGAATAGTTAGGCATGCGGATGCAGGGTACGAAAGAGCCATTGAGATTGCTAAGAAGAACAGAATAAAGATGCCTATGATGGATTGAGATTTTATAATGGCCCTCGTCTCTTGATTCTTGGGTTACTCAATGTTCCTATTAGAAGACAGTTATCTAAAAGCATTAATTTGGTGTGATTCATGGTGATAACCACATCACTTTTAAATATCTGTTCTTAAAAAAGATGAAAAATGCGCATGTGTGTTACCTATTTTTTCACTTATTTTTGATTCTTATTTTACCGACTGGGTTTGGTGTAAAAGTGGGTTATAACCACACTAGGTATTTATACCATCATTGTCATTAATTACCATGACATTAATTGTCAAGATAAAATAGGAAGATCAAGGGGGCCATAAGATGGGAGAAAAATTCGCAATAAAAAAAGTATGGATGGATGAAGAAGGTGTCTCCGAGATATTAGGAGATGTGCTAATTCTGGGCATGACCATTGTTCTATTCGCAGGTGTTTTTCTTTTTATATACACATTCCCAACACCAGACGAGGATATTTACGTCGAGTTTCAGTCTTCGCTTTCTATGAATGAAAATGGAGGAATGATCAACGTAACACATAGCGGAGGAGAAACTTTAAGAGGATACGACACCAAAATATATCTTCAAAAGAATTCCACAGAGGAAGTAATGATATTAAACACACAGGGTTGGGATGAGGACAATCCATTCTATGGCATCGAAGGAGATGAGAATTGGAGCCCTGGAGAGATATGGAGCTATTTTTTTGGTGGAATCTCCTCAGAAGATAATCTCGCAATCTCCATAATCGACATAAAATCCAATAGAATGGTCATGAAATCGAATCTAATTTACAAAGGATTCAATGCTCCTCCTATTATCATGGAAAGAGGATACTATCCGAAAACTGCAATCAACAACAGCAATGTAATAATTTTTGCTAAGGTCCAAGATCCTAACGGTGATGATGAAATAGAAATCGTTTACTTCAATGCATCCTCCCTGAATCCTGAACTTGGAATTGTGGAAATGTTGGACGACGAACGTGATTCAATTTTCGAGTGTGAGATCTTGGTATCGAATAGCGAAGGTAATTATGAGGTGACAATCCATGCCAAAGATGTTAAGGGAAAAACCGATTCCGGAAGGTTGCCTCTTTTTGTGGAGGAAACATCGAAGCCCATTATCGAGTTTGTAGCAATAGAACCCAACAGTGTCGAGATTGGATTGGGATTTGTGGTGAGAGCCATGGTTGGAGACCAAAATCATGATCTGAATTTTTCTGATATCACGATTACACCTGAAGAAAAGTTTTACAACAATCTCGGCTCCATTGAAACTTCATTGGAACCTGTAGATGAGATTCCTCATGGAGGAATCTTTGAAGCCAGTGGCTTTGCTCCCTCTGAAGATGGAGTTTACGAGCTAACACTAAAAGCTGTGGATTATACCGGTCTTATCACCACCAAAAACATTAATCTTGCTGTAATCGAAAGTGATGTTCAGGGGAATCTTTCTTACAATGATACGATATGGGCCTACATTGGACCAGCCAGTCTGGAATTCAAGAAATTTTACTATACCGTCGATGATCCCCCAAACAGCTCAACAACCTATCACCTTGCAGTTTTTATTGAAGAGGAGCACATAGGGGATGATTGCTTCTTGCATATCAACATCATCAATCATTACTATGAGTACTTATATATCGACGGCAACTCGAAAATAAGGCTGCTTCAAATCGGGGGTGCTGCATCCAATAAGGACATTGGCATCGTGCAGAACGAAACTGACTTTGGCGAGTCTGTGGGAAAAACACCCGACAGCACTTGGTATAAGATACCTGCCCCTGAGGATGGAGATTACTTCCACGGAGGAGACCCAGTATCCTTAGTATTTGGTCCATTTGACCTGCAATCTGCAAAAGAGGGAGATGTCTTTGGCTCCATACTAGTGCTTACGGGCAGCTTTGGAGAAGAAAGCATGGAATCAGAAACAAGATACGGCCAGACACTTCCCTTCCAAGCCATTGTTATTGCATAATTAAAGAACCTTTCCTTTCAGATAGATATCCCTGGCCTCTGTTATCTTGACATCAACAAAATCGCAAATCTGAACCTCATCCTCCACCACAACGGGCATATAAGAATTGGTTCTTCCCATCATGGTTCCATTTTTACCGTGCTCAGTAATCAAGATACTTTCCAAATTCCCAACGAATCTTTTGTTGATATCCCGGGAAATATCTGCATGAATATTGGTTAGTTCCCTTGACCTTTCCTTGGCTATCCTACTTGGTACTTTATCATCCATGTTCATTGCTTCTGTTTTCGGCCTTGGGGAAAATCTTGTGATGTTCAGAATGTTGGGTTTGAGCTTTTTAAGAAGGTTCACACTTTCCCTAAAATCTTCTTCATCTTCACCTGGAAAACCCACGATAATATCGGTGGAAATCGTAATTTCTGGAAAGGCCTTTCGAAAGTTCTCAATCACCTTGAAGAATTCATCTATCGTGTATTTCCTACCCATCCTATTCAAGACGCTCTCACTACCACTTTGGACAGGAAGATGCAGAAATTTATAGATTCTCGAATCTTTATAGCCATCTATGATCTCGGGTAATATGGGTAGAACATTCTCAGGATTCATCATTCCCACCCTCACCCTGAAATTTCCATCCAACTCTTCAATCTTTTTAAGAAGATTTGGAAGATTGAATTCGATGTCGGCGCCGTATGCTGCAGTATCCTGGGCACTGAGCCTTATCTCTCTATACCCTTCGGTCAATGCCTCTTTCATGCTCTCTATTAAAAATTCAGGGGGGCAAGACCTCAATTTCCCCCTGGCAATTCTTGTAATGCAATAGGTGCAACTTCCCAGACAACCGCTTGCAATGGGTATTATGGCATCTGCTTTCATTTTCGTTTCGGTTTCTGTTTCGGTTTTCTTTCGGGAAACCTGTGCATATCCTTTAGAAAGTCGAAATGCGATTTGCTCGATATCTGATAAGTGCTGGGGGGATAGAATAATGGCATTTGGACTTTTTGCGAGAATTTTTTCCTTCTGAGCAGAGGCCATGCAACCTGCAACCACAATGGATTTATCGGTTTTGGTAAATTCCTCTAACCTCTTTAACATCCTCAACTCAGTTGTCTCGATAACAGTGCAGGTCACCAAAACAAGCACGTCCGAATCCTCCAAATCACCCACGATACTATGGCCCTTTTCTTTTAGGATGGACTCAAGGATTTTAGCTTCGCCTTGATTCATTGTACATCCATATGATTCAAAATAGAATCTCATTCCCTCACCATGATGCCCTATTACCATCAACCGAAAATCACTTTCTTCGCAACTTTCTCAACACTGTCTGTATACTGTGGTGCAGCAGAGACCATGATCTCCCAATCGTACACATCTCGCAATTCCAGGGCCTTTGCCAAGGGGCTAAAACGTGAAAGAGGGCTCAATCGATTATTATCCAATATTTTGACATTGGTTGCCCTGATTCTGGGTTCGGTTATCTGGATCTCCTTCTCAGGCACATCGATTATGATATTACCATCGGGTATTCCAGCTCGATTGCATATATCCATCTCTGCCCTTCTTCGATTTTTTGGTTCTCTAAGATCTTTTATGACCTTAATTTCCTCATCACTTGCCTTTCCCTTGGACATGGTAAAGACCCTTTTGAACAATCTACGATATTTTAGCATGAAGGCAATATCCCTTTGAAAACCCCCTGTCTTCTTCATCCGTGCCATGAGTTCTGAATCATTCATCTCATGGATATCACCAAGTGGCTCGCTTAAAAGCTCCACCGCCCTTGCCAACATCAACTCTGCTATGCGAACCGTTTTGTGGAAGTAAACCGAGGTATACATCAAGGCACGGGCAACAAGCATCCCTTCTACTGCAGGAACTCCTCTTTTATGGACAACCAGGTCGTTGTTGAATATCTCAACCGTTTGAATCAACCTATCAATATCAATGGTACCGTGAGCAACCCCTGTGTAAAATGAATCCCTCAAAAGAAAGTCTATCTGATCGGCGTCTATGGAGCCGTGAATGATCTGGGCTAGATATTTCTTTTCATTGAAGAAAATCTGATTTTTATGAGCCGGGTAATCCTCAATTTTTGGGGAATCGTCTGCCACCTGACCTGTGATGAGCCTTGCCACATCCTCAGGTTCCAATCCCTGTTTTTTCAAGATATCAGGTATATAGGTTCTGTCCTGTTCACCGTATTCCTTGGATAGAATCCTTCGCTTGCCCAGTATAATCTCCTTAGTAATTTCCATGTGATCTGCCTGCATATCACTATAGACTGCCATCTCCAGAGTATGAGAATAGGGACTGTGGCCTACATCATGGAGCATGGCTGCAGCCATCACAAGTTTCTTTTCATCCTCATCTAGGTTTAAGGCATCTGCCAGCCTTCCCGCCACAAAGCATACGCCTATGGAATGCTCCAATCTGGTATGATTTGCACCAGGAAAAACAAGGTATGCCAAACCCAGCTGATTGATGCCATGAAGCCTTTGAATCTCGGGTGTCTCCAGTAGGTCCAAAAATAGTCCCTGGAACTTTATGCTACCGTGAACTGTGTCATGAATGATCTTGTAGTCTGTCATCCTTTCGCAAAAGGAGGATGGAGGTATTTATGGTTGTCGGAAAAGTTATGGGTGATTGGGACTGCTACAATCTCCCAACCTCTATATCGAAAGCGTCCACTCCCTTTTCCTTTGCGTATTTCATTTCATTTTCTATGAGAGCACCGCCTATACCTGTTCCATATTTTTCAGGTGGGATGATCAGCCTTATCATCTTGTCCACCCTCTTACCTCCCATATCTTCATATATTCTTGACCAAGAGAAGCCTATCACATTTTCGTTTTCAATTGCGATTAGCATGTGGTCTTTTGTAAAGGCATCATTTATATCGTTCTCGAACCTCTTTCTCCCGGCTTCCTTCTCCTCATCCGAGAGCGCCACATCTTGGTAAAGATCTACCACTTTTTCTATCTCATTCTTTTCCAGTTCCTTTATCTCCATGATTCTCCCCTCTTGATATTATTATATCTATATATCTTTAAAAGGCACTATATCACAACATCCGCATTTGTGGCACATGGTTTCAAAAGAGCGGGTGGAAAGACCGTATTTATTTAAAATCTCCTTTTGCTTCAGTGCCAGGTTGATCATTCTATCAGGTGCGACCTTCTCCAGATCACGCCTTAGGGCCATAACCAGCCTGGCGTAATTATAATCGTTGATCCTCAAAACCCTAATTACAGCTACGATTCCAATTTTAGCAAAGTATTCAACTCCCTCCAAAACGTTCTCATCGGTTTCTCCAAGACCGATGATGAGGTTCGTGGTGACCTTTCCTTTCCCGAAGACCTTCACGGCATATTCCAGCATGTTTAAAATATGATCATAATCAAGCTCAGGACAAACCTTCTCGAATATATTCCTATCAAAGGTTTCGATGTTGATCTTTATTTCCGTTGCACCTGCAGAATGGAGTCTGTCAATATCCTCCTGTTCAATTACATAAGGCTCCACTCCTATATTGACATCCCCTAGATTCTTTTTCACTTTCTCAATAACACCGATCATCTCGTTTAGGATTTCCTCTGGTGATCCCACGATCCCGCTGGTAATTGCCACCGATTGAAAATCCTTGTTCTCTGAAGCCTCCATAATCATGTTCAGAACTTGGTCTGAGCTCTTTGCCTTTCTCTGCTCATCTATAAGTTCTGGTGTAGCACAGAACTCGCAGTTGTAGATACAGCCATCCTGAAGGTTTACAAAGGCCTGATTCGGGGCATGTAAAAGTGTGGGAATTATTTCCACATAGGGAATAAAGACCTCTTTATCTTTCAGGATCTGGTATCCTGTTTCATTCTCTCTGAGAGAGAACTTGGAATTTCTATCCCTTGTGACTCCAAGTTTCAGTCTTGCTCCTTCAAAGGAAATTGTCAATGCACTCTTTCCAGCACCTGGGCCTGCAGTGGAACTGCTTAATGGGTAAGGTAATTTTATTGAATCCGGAACATAGATTGCCCCATAATGAATCAGCTCAGCCTTTTTTAAGGTGGTATCTGATATTCCGTGTTTTTCGTCACTTTTCATACAGTTTCCTTCTGATCCTTGGAACCATGGCCATCAATACAGCCTGCTCTGTGAGTTTTGTTCTATCCAAGATGTCCTTTGATAGGTATCCAATGGCACCCATTTTTTTACCCACATCCTCTATTCCGTAAATCTCATTCATGGATTGGCCTATGGTTCTCCCTTTTTTTACTAGTTCGATTACATCGCCAGGATAATAAAAACCAGAACCATGACCGAGTGTCATTCTTTTGCTTTTATCGATTACAGCACAGTACTGGACATCAAGATATCTATCTATGATTTTGTTGAAAAACAAACCGGCTTCGATGCCGACACCGAAGTCACATTTTTCATTCAAAGCAGCTTTTGCCCTCTCTATGGCACCCTGTATCACCCCTTTCTCCATGGGCTGCTCAGGAACATTTGCCTTTACCTTCATACCGTTAACTTGGACTCGCCTGAAAAGCATGGAAAATACATTCTCTACTGCCTTGATTTTAACATGATTCTCGGAACCGACACATATCACAACCTTTCTCATAATCTTGCCATTAACGTCCATTTCTCCCTTCTTGATTTTGGTGGAGCTAATAACATCCCCAGTTTCAGAGTATGCCATTTTTATTGTGAGTATCTTAAGAGGTTTAAGATCATTTTTCTTGCGCTCTAAATTGATTGCCTCTGCCCCTGATCTTGTTTCCTCAGATACCACTATTGCATCGTAATCCTCTCTTACAGAAGGTCCCAGTTTATCTACCAATTGAGTTATAGTATACCTGCCACCCCAACCTTTTCCATCTAGAAAAGACTCGAGGTTCTTTTTCCTGGTTTCAAAATCGTCAATACTAACGGTTTTGTCTTCTCTTACCAAATCATCGGAAGTCAATCCAATAAAAACCTGGTTATCATCCTCAAAAGCCCTTTCAAAGAGCAGCTCGTGTCCCATATGAAGAATATTGAAAGTACCGCCGACACAAACCTTCATGCCCTCGCCCCAGAATTTTTCATATAGCAATTATTATTCTCACACAGCAGACATTATTATTATGGCGAAGATCACCACCACAACCATCCAGACCATCATTATCAGGTTCTTCTTTTTATTAGCCTTAAGCAGTTTATTCCAATTTTCTTTACATTCATCATTACAATATTCCTCGCCCAATGGTATGGCCTTTAAGCACATCTGACAATGACGGTGTTGTACCAATTTTTCAGCCATGGTATTACCTCTTTTTTGGATGTTCAAACCCTATTTCTTTATTCTCTATTTAAGGTTTGGCTTTGGGATAGTATATCTTGAGGATTGTGCTATATACATAATTAATTTATGATGAAGAATTGTGTGTCTTGAGGATTGTACTATATACATAATTAATTTAGGAGGAAGAAGATAGAAGAGCAAAGAAGAATACATGGAAGAACTCAAATAAAGAAAGGAACCTCTTTCTTATAATCTTTGTACTCCTCTATATCGGATAACTCCTTCTCCTCAATTTTGCAGACCCGAACATACATAAAAACCAAAATAGGCGCGAAAATCACCGTTAAAATCGTGGGCCAACCAACAAGCCAACCTATTACTATCAAAATGAAACCAAAGTACTGCGGGTGCCTTGAGTAGGAGTATATCCCAGAGGTAACGATCTCGTCTTCTTTCAGGTTCTTGTAGAGGGTTACCCATCCAATAATTATAAGAATCATACCAATGAGCATCAACAAGGTCCCATAGATCATTGCCAGGGTCATGCCTATGTCAACACCTAAAAAACTGAATGCAAATACGATGTTTGGCAGCTCAGAACCGGATCCTGCGAAATATTCCGAGGCAAAAAAGACGGTGAGAGGAATTCCATACATCTCGATAAACAGAGAAACAAAAAACGCTGTAACCAAACCGTATTCTTTCCAGTTTATTTTTCTTCTGAATGACAATGGAATCAAAAAACTCAGAAACAAGGCAATGTTCAATATCACGATATGCCATTGTTGAGTTATCGTGTTAACAAGTGATGTCCCTGAGAAGTGATAATAGATATGGATATAGAAATCTTGAAAATAGAATATGGGGATGATAATTAAAATGACAAGCATGGTCCGAAAGGGAAAATTTTTGTTCTTCATTATCTTTATCAGTTTCTTCATGATGATAAGATGCATAAATACTGTTAAAAAACTTTTGATACATCTTTTATTCGGTTGTTCAACCCTTGTGAAAATAAATAATTGAATATCTTTAGGTGGAACATTACATAGGGATATAACATAAGTTATGTAAATACGTACCATATAAATGGGTATATCCATTACATTGGATTGGCCAGTAAACCGTTAGTTTTTTATATCCTAAGGGAGATAGTCTATATATATTCTTTAATAAGACAAAAGTTTAAAGGCGTTTCTTCCATAAAATAGGTATGGGATTGTATGGCCGTTGTTAAAAAACGAATTCCTCTTAAAAAGAAAAAATTAAAGAGAGTGGGTGCTGAAGAGGAGGTCGTAATAAAGATAGGTAAGCCACCGGAAGAAGAGCCAAAGAAGAAGGTTCCTGAAGAAGTTGAACAAGAAAGCGAGAAGGAAATGGACTTGGAGGAAGAACTCGAAAAGGAGCTTGGTGAAAAGGATGAGGAGGACTTGGAAGAGGAACCAGAGGACCTAGAAGAAGACCTCGTTGTAATCTCTCTTGGAAAGGCCCCACCAAAAGAGGTAGAAGTAAAAGAGGAAAAAGGAGAGGAAGAGGGGGAGATGGAGGTTGAAGAAGAGGCGGAAGTGGTGGTTGAAGGGGAACCAGTTGAGGTCGAAGTGGAGGAAGAGGAGGAGTCACCGAAAGAGGAAGAGGGCAAGAAAAGGAGGAAATTGGCTGCTCTCGTCATCGTTATCATAGTGGTTCTAAGTTCCATTGGAATTTATGTACTTCTCCAAAATAAGAATCCTGTGGCAAAACTAAATTTGAGTCATGAAACAGCCTTTGAGGGTGATTTGATATACATGGATGGCTCAAATTCCTCTGATGATAAGAAGATAGTTGAGTACATATGGCAATTTAAGCCGGGGACCGTTTACTCAGAGACCCCAGATTCGGCTCCCGATGGAGAATTTGATGGAAAGACTTCATATACATATGAGGAAAAGGGAGACTATACTGTAAAACTGACAGTTAGGGATGAGGAGGATAAGGAGGGAACGGCAAGCTCCCAAATCGAAATAACAGAACTTGTTGTTACCATACCCCCTGAAAAAATCGGTGACGAAGGTACCTTCAATGTCACAGGTTTCGTGGAAGTCGAAAACAGTGATGGCCTTTTTACAATCAATGAAGAACAAGGAGAATTCACGTTAAACAAGGTTCATATCGATTACGAGGGTTACATGATCTCAAGAACTGAAAGCATAACAACCCAGGAAGACGGCATGAAAAAGAGCCATAAAACCCTAAAAAAATACAACGAGGAAAACCTCGATCTCAGCGGCACGGTTTCCGGGACCGTCACTTACCTAACTGTAAAATCTCCATTTAACTACCCCATAAACGATGGTTCTCTTGAGGTGAAAGACAGATCCTATATCGACCTGACCTCTAAAAAAGTCATTTTCTCTGATATTGAAAGCGATTTCAGTTTAACAGTCACATCCGACATAACCGTGTTTTCCAATGATCATCTGTATTCGTACTCAAATCTCAGGGAAAAATCGGCTGTTTTAAAAGTAGAGGATCTATCAGAAGATCGAACATTCAAAATGGGTGATGGACATACGGATAAAGTGGGAGATATTTCCTACACATGGGAGGTGGAGAGCGTAGCCAACATTCAAGGTTATCCTTCACTGGGAATACAGATAGACATCGATAGAACCACCAAAGACAATAACAACATCCAAGAATTCGATATGTGGCTGTGGATTGCTAATAATGTTCCTTTTCCCATCAAGACCCATATCTACACAAAGATCTTTCAGGATGGAACCACAACAATAATCGAGTATAACAACGAAATCCAGAAAGGAGAATTCACGAGAGGAACAGGGGATATACCCTATGGAAGTTGTCCAGCAAACACACCACATGGCCATTACTATCTCAGAAATCCAGACTTTGAATTCGTGGATTGGGCGGCAGATGATGACATCCCTGACATGGGAGGGAACGCATCCAGTTTGGATTCCTTTTTACCGCAGACAGCCATAAGCTTTGCCAAGACGAATTCGGGTGGTTTGCAGGATTATCTTAATACTCATACGGAAGCATATGTCGTGAACGGTTATTATAATGATACAAATGATGATCCCCCCACGTGGAATCTAACCTTTGGAGAGGAGGGGGATGATACCGGTTACTACGTTGTGATTGAGGATACGGGAGGAGGTTCTTTGAACATCAAAGATGAGAACGAGGTTTCCATAACCGAGGTTAGAAACTCCACGTCTGATTTTGATAAAGTATTGTCCTTCTCTGCCAGTGAGCAGGTGTTTGAAAGTGATCCTGACATCTATGATGAATGTTTTGATGTCATAGGAAATGTCAAGTTCTATGAAGATAAAAGGTACGGCGCGAGAGCCAATATAATCTATCCAAGCATCTCTTTGACGATCTCTTTGACTATTGAACGAACGGAATACGGATACTATCTGGAGGATCAAGATGGTAGTTTTTTTTCGGCAGTGGATGGGATAAACGGACAGCTGATTTATAAATGGGAGCACGAAGGGGACGACGTATTGTCCCTGATCATGGGATAGACATTTCTAGATTCCTTCCACTTTAGATACCCTATCGTTTGATTTTCTTCTGGCTAGGGTTTTTGGTGTATTTTTCGTATAGGAAAATGTATAACTGATATAGAACGCTTAAATATTTTGTTAATTATATAATAATAAATAGGTGAGATGATGGGTAAAGCAGGAGCTTTATGGGGAATGAAAAAGACATTCAGTTTATTGGTATGCATTGTCCTTATTATAGCCACTTTCGCATTTATGAATGTCTTTTTAAATGTCCCACTCAAGGTAAAAGCAGCAAACGGTTGGATGGATGGAATGCGACTGACAGATTCTTCTGGAGATAGTACAGCACCGGAGGTGGCAACCTGGGGCAGCAATTTACATGTTGTTTGGCGTGATAATAGAGATGGTAATTACGAAATTTTTTATAAAAGAAGCCTTGATAATGGATTAAACTGGAGTTCCGATATCCAGTTGACATTTACAGGTGATTTTCAACGTGATCCACAAATAGCTGTATATCAAAATATAATTCATGTGGTGTGGTATAACGATACAAATGGTGAAACATGCTACATAAATAGCACGGATAATGGGGATACTTGGAACGACATTACCCTATGGGACTGGACATCGTATCCCCCATGTTTTATGAATGATCCATTGAAATTTGCTGATGTGGCGGTAAGTGGAAGCAGTGTTTATATTGTAAC
The DNA here is from genome assembly GCA_020351895.1 of Thermoplasmata archaeon. The sequence continues at coordinate 1,446,509 of CP070672.1, read as the reverse complement.
GTTTGCCACTGGAGCTGATGATATAATTTTTAAACGAAGTACAGACAATGGAAATTCCTGGACCAATTGGATCATGGTCTCAGATTTCGGCTATTTTTGGTCAGCTCCCACGATTGTTACTGATGGAAATCGATTACATGTTATATACGATATTACCGGGGGAAGTGCTGAAATGTTAATGCATTTTTTCAGCGATAATGAGGGTGATACTTGGTGGGAGGATTGGTGGAATCCATTTGTTGACCTAAATGAGGTTAATGACCAATTGATATCATTTGCAACATCCATGGAAGGTGATAGGCTTCGTGTTGTTTATTCGGTATGGAATACCACATTATTATCCATAAAAGTTCTAACATTGTATTGGGATGATTCACCTGAATTTTGGTATGGTCCGAATGATGTAAGTTATAATGGTGAGGGGGACGTTGACGTCGTTAACAATCATATATTATGGAATGAAAAAGATGCCAATAATGACATCCAGGTGTTTTCAAATAAATATGGCCAGGCAACTGATTACCCAAGTAATTCTTCAATGCCTACCATGGCTATCTCAGGTAATATTGCCCACATAGTTTGGGTGGATGATAGAGACGGAGATAATGAACTCTATTACTCTCAAAGAGGCTTGTATGCGGATTTAATCCTATCTGGCCCTGATATCCAATTCGACCCTCCGAGTCCTGTTGTAGAAGGTACGGAGATTTTCATAAACGCCACGGTGTTCAGTTATGGTAAGTCCGCATCAAATATCGAGGTGAACTTCTACAATGGTACCCCTGATACAAATGGAGATTTAATTCCTGATGTAGGCGCAGAGAGCATTGGCAATGATACTATTGACATTGCGCAAGATGCATCTTCTATTGCATCAATCAATTGGACACCTATAGAGGATGGAATTTACGAGATATATGTTTGGGTGGATCCAGAGAACCTTATACAGGAATATGACGATTCGAACAATCTAGCCTTCAATACCCTTGAGGTTTTTTCCCTACCGCCCTCTCCACCTTTGAACTTAATAACTCGATTATTACCCGGCACCCCAGAAAATATCGAATTGATATGGAATGCGTCCCCCGATGAAGGAGGGGGGGATAACGACGTCGCAGGGTATACAGTCTATAAATCAAATACTGGTTTAAATGGAATCTATGAGTTTACGGCTTGGATTCCTGCAACTGGCTCACCATCCTATAATTGGATTGATGCCAATGCTGGAGACGGAGACCCAAACGATTATTTCTATGTGGTGAGGGCAAATGATACCTCAGATGATGAGGAGCAAAACACGAACAAGGTCGGAAAGGTCGTGTATCACCAAGAGGAGGACTGGAACCTAGTGTCGGTACCGTTAATCCAGACCGATTCTTCAATGGATAATGCCCTGGAAACCCTTGATTTCAATTATTCAGCAGTTCAGGCCTATCATGCAGGCAAATCAAGGCCTTGGCTCAACTGGCATAGGGATAAGCCAAATTACTTCAACGACGTCATAGAGATGAATCATGAAGAGGGATATTACATTAATATGGTTAATCCAGATTATCTTGTTGTCACTGGAAATGTACCAACAACTACACAAATAACGCTTAAGGCTGGTTGGAACTTGGTAAGTTACCCCAGTCTAAACCGCAGAACAAGGGATGTTGCATTTTCCTCGATCTCAGGCTTATATAATAAAGTGGAATTTTATAATACCACAAAGGGTGAGGATGAGGCCTTAGGGCCTGATGATATTATGAGCACAGGTTATGGGTATTGGGTCCA
>CP070672.1:1441746-1444633 GCA_020351895.1 Thermoplasmata archaeon | reverse complement strand
GAGATATCAAAAATTATGGAAGCGATCAATTGCACTTGTAATTGACCCCTATTTAATTGATGGTTCATCCTTTGGATTTAAAATTTTCAGAGCTGATTTTAAATCGAAAGAATGGTTTCCCATCCCTTTTGTAATCAAAGGAGCATTTGATCCGAGTTTATTGCCAGAGCTCATAAAATTTATTTATCCAATAGTTGAGGGTAAAGCCTTATATCTCGAATATGATGAGTAGAAAATAAAATTGAGCCCATCAGGTGACCGGTGGTAAATCAAGCTTGGCGAAAAAATTCTGGTATATTCCTTTGTTAGTAATTCCATTAGTCATCGGGCTTATACATGGGTTTGCGATTGCGCATTCGGCGAATGTGTTTTTTTCATGGTTGCTAATAGGAGTTTGGTTGTGTTGTACATTCTACTTTTTTCGTACGTTGAGATCCTATCATGAGTTCGGGGCACCTAACAACACATCGCTTTTCATTTTGGGCCCTTTATTTATTGGGATTTTTTATTGCTTCTGGGGATATTATACTGGCCTACTTGGATGGAATTTGTTTGGTAGTGTAGAAGTGTATTTTAGTTTTTGGGTAGTTATCTTTGCATTACCATATCTATTTAGGGGTGCATGGGCACTTTTTTCTTGTTTTCGGAGGTATGATGTAGTATATGTTGGCCAAAAATTGGTCAATGCGCGAAAATTTGGGATTTTTGCAACAGTGATTTCCTTTATTACAGAAATATCGATAATTCTATTCTTCTTAGTTTCTGATTACGTTGATTCAGCCTTGTCATCGATTCATATTTATCCGGATTTTATTTTATTAGTTATGAGTATTTTTTCAATTTACTTGTTGATACGGTATGGAGTCTTTGGGAGACAGCCATCCCTCGCCGAAATCTCCGCAGCTACTACCCGCCGAAGGAGAGCTGAGGTGGTAACGCCATCTACTTCACCTTCTCGGAGCAGTTCAACGCGTTCTACATCTCGAAGTTCTTCCTCACGTACAACATCCAGCTCAACGACGAGATCGACACCTCGGAGCGGAAGTAGGAGTAGCACTACCACTAGAACGCGGAGTAGTACGAGTTCCAGGAGTAGTACAACTTCCAGATCAAAAAGTAAATCAACGCGAGAATCTAGATCTAAACCTAAAACAGAAAAAAAAGCAAAACCCTCAGTCAAAAGATATAAACCAAAAGCAGGAACCCTCGATATCGAAGATTTTAAATGTATATTCTGTTTTCAACTACCACTATATCCAGCAGATAAGGGTAGAGGTATAGTATTGTGTCCAAAGTGTAAGCATCCAGCACACGCAGATGAATTTAGAGAGTGGCTTAAAGACTCAAAATTATGTTCTCGTTGTGATGCACCCATTCCCGCTGGATATCGTCGAACTCCTACTATAATTTCGGTCAAGGATTATGTGGCCATAATCAAATACTATTCAAAGAAAATCAAAGGTTAAAAATAGCTACCACGAATAAGGTAAAGAGTAGAAAATGCCAATTGATCAGCACTTTAAAACTTTTCGTACTCTTATTGGAACTGAAAATGGGTTAAAAGTATGGGGGCCCGTTGAAAAACCGAAAAAGCTAGGTATTCATGGTGAAATTGTTGCAGTGGATTTAGATCTCTGCTATGGTTGTATGAAATGCATTGATGTTTGTACTGTTAATGTTTTTGAAAAAATTGAAACATTAAATCATCCAGTTTCCAATATTAAAGTTGATCCAACTCGAGAACGAGATTGTTTCATGTGTTTATTATGTGAGATAGTGTGCCCTGTTGATGCTATTTTTATTGATCGAGGAAGCTCTCAGGAGGATACACTCCAAGCCCTCCTTGATAGTTAAAAAGAGAAAAAGAGAGTTGGGTTGTTATTTTTCAGGTTTCCAGATCCATTTTGTCAGGTAATCCCGTTCACTGACATAGGCCAGAGCACCTAATCCCCCCATAAGTATAAAGGTGCTGTAAGGCATTAGACTTTCTGGTATAAAAAGGAGCAAGAGCAAGAGCGATCCTATCACAATGGCTGCAAGAAGTGCGTTGGGAATATATCTTTTCAGTTTTTTTGTCCATTTAAGTGGTTCTGAGTGGGGACGTGGGAAAGTTACACCGAAAGAGAAAAGAAAGCCAATGACAAATAGCGCGAAAGGTAATGCTGCGATGATGGCGGGACTTTCAAGGAGCGGCCACCCAAATTCTTGAATAATCTCGACGTAATAGCCATCAGTCATTTGTTCCCACCAGGAGACTAAAAGGGGTTGAGTGATAATCACTCTAGTTTGATTGAAAATCATATAGGGCTCGCCAATTGATGTCCACCAATTTAAATACACAGTAGTATAGGTCTTACCTCGAATACTGGAGTTCAGATCCTCACCGCAAATTCGAACATAAGTCCACCAGTGGCTATCGGATTCAGCAACATAGGCTTCATAACCACGCAATACAAGTAAAGAAACAGTGACAACGGCAATGCCGTCGCAATCGTCCTGTCGATTCTCTAATACCTCGCTTGGAAGCGGGACATGTTCAAAAACACCAGGATATTGAAAGTAGTCGTAGGTATAATTGATCCAATCATCATCGTTGAAACCGGGATTATAAATGAAATACTGGATATCGGAAAGTTCCTGAAATTGTCCTTGAAGCGTACTCCGATTATAGGGGCCATTGTAAAAAGCTGAATTTGTAAAGGTTGTATTTAAAGAAATAATTTCTGGTGCATCAGGGGTAATTAGCGAACCTTTATTGAGCCGGCGGTAGATTTGCTGAGGCCAATAGAGAGGATTCCAGCACAGAAAGACAAACCACAGAAAAAGTACCAATCCAAGTTTAGTGAGTGTTATGTATTTTCGTTCCCTACGATACATACTTAAGATG
>CP070672.1:1437693-1441646 GCA_020351895.1 Thermoplasmata archaeon | reverse complement strand
TTTCGAGCATGGGAGTACTCATGATTTGGGTATCGTAGTCTTTTTTTACCAGAAATCTTCTGGTGTCTGTCCAGTCAGGGTTGGTTTGGTGTTGCCCCACTGCTCTATCGAACTGCACTACTATATTCATATATGGATTTGAGCCCACCATCTCCATTTCATTAAAATCTCTTATGCCATCCTCTTCCAGGTCATTATCGGCACCCATGTACACCATGAATGTCCACTGGGCCCTCAAGGCTCGATTGGGGTCGTCTGCAATATCGAGCAGGTATAAACAAGCAGGAATTTTATCCAATGCCATGTTCTCTAATTGACTATCATCAGGTATATTTTCATTCCCAAGAAGTATTGTAAATGGGAGAACATTCGAATTGTTGTAGAGCCAGTCATCGATATTTCCGTGGTTTATGTAGCGTTCCCCGCTTTGCATGACATCATAATCAAGATACATCGCCATGTCATTGGCAATCTCGGAAAGTAGGTCGTCTGCTGTCGAGGAATCTGTATAACCCCATGGATAGGTTATTATGTTTCCATGACTGCTGAAGGACAGAGAGAAAACAAAATCCTGTGACTCAACTAGGTTTTTTATGGCTTTTGTCTCATTCTCAGAAAAAGCCTCAGGGCCAAAATAGTATTGGTCTTGAGGTTCATCACTGGTATGGCCGTCAACCACTCCCCAATTGAATCCATAATTCCTGTTTAAATTTACACCAAAAATCCCGTCCGTGATTTCTCGCCTGTTCTTCTCCCAGTCCTCGGTTCCGTCTCCTATATATTCATGCCCATCGGGATTTACCATGGGCAATATCCAAATCTCCCTGTTGTTTACCAATTCTGTTACTTTGTTGTCCACTCCGTAATTACTTGTTAGGTAATTCAATAGGTAAAGTGCCATCTCAACCGAAATTAGGGAATTGGCTTTTTGCCCGGCCAAAAACAAAACATCAGGCTCTGCAGTATCGTTATTCTCAGGCTCGTCAGAGACTTTTACTGCCCATACCGTCCGACCTTCGGAGGTTGTTGTCAGGTTATGCACCATAATTATCGATGAATGATTGATTCCTATCTCCTGTATTTCTGAAACCATCTCTTCGTATGTATGATAATTATTCGATTCTGGTCCATTCTCTGCCGTAATGGATACTAAAGTAAAAAAGGGTGTAATGGATACGAAAAGTGCTGAACATAACAGTATCACCAAAAGAACCCGTGTTGGAGGAAAAGGTTTTTTTTCCGAATAATTGAGTCTCATCTTGGTTCCATCCATACAGATAACAGATTGAATATACAGAATAATGAGTATTTTATATATTAAAAGTTTTGTCCTTGTTTAATGGGGTAACATCGTAGATTAAGGCCATTTTTACACCATATCGCTGACTTTTACCAAAGGAACAAGCTCAATGTCATGTTCTCTGAGAAGCTGGGTGGCACCTTCTTCTCTATCAACAACCACCAACGCCCTTTTGACCATTCCTCCCTCCCCTCTCACAATCTCTGCTGCCTTAAGAAGGGATGAACCCGATGTGGTGACATCCTCCACAAGAATGATCTTATCATTCTTCTCAAGGTGTCCTTCTATCAGTTTCCCCATGCCATGGGAGCGAGTTTTTTTCCTTATTATCAAATATGGGAGGTCAGTTTCAAGGGATAGGGCAACAGCCAAGGGAACTGCTCCCAATTCCATACCTGCGATTTTCTCCTCTCCTTTCAGATGCTTCACCATACACTCAGCGATTTCCTTTAGAATTTTAGGATTGGTGCTGGCCTGTTTTATATCCACATAATAATTACTTTTTTTACCACTTGTCAGTGTGAACTCACCGGTTTTAAAGGCTCCGCATTCCTTTAAGACATCCTTAAGAACCATATCAGACCACAACCCAACCTCTCTTTTTCACCTCATATTAAGCGATTTTTCCGGAACCACTATCTCCACATTCCCTGCATATACCAAGCTGGGTCCAGTAGCATGTAGAACATACGTTCTTACCACATTTTATGCATTCCTGGCTTGCCATTTTGGCATCGCATATCTCACATCTTACTTCCATGGAATCACCAAGGAACATCTTTTTTACCTATTTTGTAGCCTAAAATGTTAACACCCCTATGAAGGAAGGGAGTTAAAATTATTACGGTAATTATTGCCAGAGTGTGTGGCCAAAATATAAAATGCTCAAGGAACCACTGGGATTGGAATATAAGAACCAGTAACCAAGCCCCCAAGAGGAAATCGTATTGATCCAATCCAATGGCCTTCTCACCTCTTTTGATTTTAAACCTCCTTTTCACGAAACTACCCATCAGGTCACCAATGAGGGCTCCGAAAGCCAGAAGTAATATGATAATAATAAAACCAGGATACCGTCCAAATCCAAAATGCTCCTCATCGAAAAATGAAGATGCACCAACTTGTATCAGGCCCATGACAACACCTACGGTAACTCCTCCAAAAAAGCCCCGCCAGGTCTTTCCATCACCAAGGACTCTCTCCCCATCTTTTAGTTTTTTTCCAGAATCCATCGGTTTTCCACCGCCGAAAAGAACGGCCGAGGGATTGGCAATGTACGCTGGAATCGTCAGCCAAATCCCCATTAAAATTATCTCGATGAAATCGCTCTCCATCACGCCACGAATTCCGAATAGATGATGGCAGAGATATATTTTTGGTTGGGTTTATGATTTTTTCCCTTTCAGAACCTTATCACAAACCCCCTCTGCCCTCTGCATCTCCATGATACAGAGTATACGGTCATGGTCCTTTCCCAGACGCAGAAGCTCTCGAGCCATATGTTCCTCTCTTTTAGATTCCAGATTTCTGAACCCCTTGAGCTTGTTAATTTCCCTGTCCCATTCTCGCACGAAGTCCTCTGGACTTTCGGCCTTAAACCTCTTTCTTCTCAGCCTTTTAATTCTTACTGAGTGACGTATTAAATCCCATCCTGAAATATTTTCAATAAAAACATCGGCAAAGTACATGTCATCCATATCTATGGCAGAAATGGGTATTTCGTTCTCTATACAAAGCTTCAGGGCTGTTTCATAACATGGAGGAGGGACCTTCACCTCACCAAATATCGCCAATTTTCTTGCATATACCTCCTCATAATTCGAGAGAAAATATTCGTAATCCTGCCCCTCGACTACACCTCTTAGGCCCTCTAATTCTTCTTCAGAGGTTTGAATGGCCACAATCCCCGGTTTAATCTTATTATAGGCTTTTTTCACCTTTGAACTCTCTGAGACAAGGCCAATTATTATATCGGGGATATAAATCTTGGAGGATCCTGTCTGAATTTTTCTCATAAAATTCCCAATTTCACTTTCCCTTTCTTTCCAAGATAAGCTCGATTACACCCTCAGAATCGTCGATATTCTTCAATTCTTTCTTCCCGATAAGGGGGGTTCCCTCAAGGCTGAGTTTTCTCGATTTCTCCACAAATATCACGGAGTGTTTATCAACAACTTTGGATATGTTGGTCACCACCTTCGCCCTCTTTGCAAGTGTGCCATCATGATGTTCCACCGAGGTTAAAATCAAGGTCTTGCTGTCCTTTGTCAAAGCGTCGAAAGGGCTTTTATTAGTTGGTAAGATCCTATAGCCCAGGAATTTTAAATGATGGAAGACGTCCTTCTCCAGGCCCTTAAACTCCTCAAAGCTCTCCACCCACTTCGAGGTTTCTTCCTGGGTTTTTGCATAACAAGCAAGGGGATTGATAGGCAGTATTATCGGCATCTTTAGGTACTCCTCTATGCGAAGGGCAGCGTCAACCATGGCTCCCATGCCACTTTCATATAGCTGTACGCTGCGTCTTGAGACCTTGGCAACCTCGGCCAAAGTACCAAGGGATAGTTCGTTTCGTTCCCTTATATTCCGAAGCAGCTCACCATCCAAATGAACATACAGTCCACCTGGGGCTGCAAACACAAAGGGAGGCACCTCC
>CP070672.1:1422315-1437593 GCA_020351895.1 Thermoplasmata archaeon | reverse complement strand
GGGGTTCCCTGATTTTGGTGTGACTGATAACGATCGGATCCTCAAATTCGAGGAAGATTCTCCAAGTCAGCAAAAAAGCGTATGCTCCTTCACACAGGTGGATGGAACCGGTGACATCGGAGCGACCAATGACCTGAGGGTGCATCAGAGTGTATGGACCCTTGCAGGTAAGGATTGGGCAATAATCGAATGGAAGGTAGAGAATCTCATAATCTGGGATCTGACGGCGTTTAATTTGGGTATGGAGGTTTTTTCCTCTGCAAGCAGTGCCACAACCTGGTACGGTGTGGATGGAGACGAGGCCGACGATATGGATTACTGGGATGATCCCACAAAGACCTATTTTGTTCAGGATGATTCACAGGTTACAATCGGATATGCCTCAGCTGATGTCACAAATCCACTTGATCATTACTATGCGGAAGAATCGAATTTCTTTGATGTTGATAAGGATGCCTATGACGCTTTGACAGGACCAAATCAACTTGCCATAAACGATCCCCAGTTCACATTTGGTGTAAGCGCCATGTATTCATTGGTCAGTTGGAATAATAGGGTGATTCCAGCCAAGGACAAGGTAACATTTGCCTTGGTGATCGCCTGCGGAGCAAACAACGCCAGTATGTTTTCTGCCATAAGTGAGGCCCAGGATTTCTGGGATTCCACACGACTGAAAATCACCGAGATTCAGGATTCACCGGATGCCAATGAGCAGATAGAGATATACAATGGCGGTAACAGCGGAATAGACTTGACAGGATACTACCTAAGCCCAGATTTCGGAGTGACAAGATGGTATCTGGATCCCTTTGGCACGATTCCGAGTCAAGGCTATGAAGTTCTATCTCTAAACCCTGCCCAGGATGAACTGGGTGATGAAGGAGGCACAATCTCACTTTATGATGATAATGATATCTTCCTTTATTCTGTTGGATATGGATTACAGGGAACGGCTCCTGATCCTCTCTCTGGTGAGTCCACGGCCTTGCATTGGACTGGCACCAAATACGGCAGGGTATGGAATAGAGAGTCGAGCCCGACCTTCGGGTTTCAGAACACTGTGGAAGATGTTAATCCCTATCCTAAGGTAGTTTTAAACGAGGTACTATTCAATCCAGTAATCAATGAATCCTTCATAGAATTGAAGTATATCGGATTGGGGGCAGATGTGAACATTCTAAACTGGCAGATAATTGCAGACACTGTTTACACGATTGGTGCTGTCACATTGAATCCAATCAGTCAGTATTTTGTTATAAATGAATCCCTTGCCCCGGGAATTTTTTCATCTTTGACTCCCTCGGGAGATAATGTTTATCTCTACAACGACACAGGTACCATAATGGACATGGTGGGTTGGAGTTCGGCGCATCAGCCCGATTCCAGTGTGAAGAGGGTCCCTGAAGGTGAGGGCACCTATGATGGATATGATGATATCAGCTCCGTTGCAGCAGGTTGGCAGTTCGATTCTCCCCCCACAATGGCAATGGTGAACATAGTATTTGATCAGGAAAATGCGGCGAATCTTGGAGACACAATGACCTTCTATCTGAACATCACGAATGCAGGACCCACAGTGGATGTTGTAGATATTAATTATACCTCCTTGGTGGATGGCCTTCCTAGTTGGTGGATCATTACTCTGTACTTTGGAGATGGAAGCTGGACAGAATTAACTGATACCGATGGTGACCTTACCGTGGACACAGGTCCCCTTAACTCATGGGAGACCATCACCATAGCAGTTAATGTAACTGTACCCGCTTCATTACCTATTGGAGGATCCAATATAATAACTGTTGGCGTGACCTCATCTGTAAATCCTTGGGCCTACGATACCGCTGTATTGGGAGCAGGTGCATATCCCCATATAGAAGCACACAAGACGGTGAATTACGATGCAATATACCTTGAAGGCGGCAGTGCTGTCGGTTTTATCCCCGACCAGGCAACATTGACCATCACCCTCAATGGAAGCGGGGGTATTCCTGGAACTAGGATATCCCAGGATGTGATATTCTGTATGGACAGCTCAAGCAGCATGGTAAGCAGCGATCCAGGGAGAGAACGGATAGCCGGGGCAAAGTACTATGTGGATCTCTTATCCTTCCCTGCCAGGGCTGGTGTGGTTGATTTTGACGACAACTCGAATTTGGTACAGGGTTTAACTGGGGATTACAACGCAGTAAAAATCGCGCTTGACAGCATAGATCAAGACGGCCTGACAGATATGAGCGGAGGCCTTAAGGATTCGATAGATGAGCTGATCCTAAACGGCAATTACGACCATAACCTTGTGATAATATTGCTAACTGATGGCTCAAATAACTATCCGTATCAGGACGAGGCAACAATAGCCGAGGCCCAAAGGGCTGCTGATTACGGTATCCTGATTTTTACAATAGGTTTGGGTGATGATGCCGATGAGGCGATACTACAACAGGTTGCAGCAATTACAGGTGGTAAATATTACTTCAGCCCGACCCCTGACAATCTATTGGCCATATTCGGTTACATTGCCGAGGAGTTGATTGTTATTGCAGGGGAGGACCCGGACCCTGATACCTCCCCATTACTCACAGATGTTTTGCCCCCGTATATAGACTACATACCGGGGAGTTTTATCAATCCCTATACCGGCGATCCCATGGATCCGAGTAAAATAACAATAGCTGCTTTTGGTAACAAGATTCTTGAATGGAACATATCCCAGATTTCAATCGGGGAGATATGGGCGGTTTCTTTTGATATAACAGCCAGTGAGGTGGGACTGAAAGAAACCAACGTATTTGGAGTTTCCAGCGTCAATTATACACGGTATATAGACATAAATACAACAGTGTCTACAAATGATACCCTTCCAAGGGTCTGGATAAATGTATTACCGATTCCCCCTGCACCTCCAATACTCTATAACAATCTGACCGCCAATCAAGAGGATGTGTGGTTGAACTGGACTGCTCCTTTGACTCCAACAGATCATTATCTGATATACAGGGCAGAGGATAAACAGGGATTCGACTTTTCCGATCCATGGAGAGATACATCAATACATACCAATCCCATAACAGGTGTCCTCGATCCACTTAATAGAAATTGGTTTGATGATGATGCAGCCCTGCCTTCTGCTCCTTCCCAATATTATTACTGTGTTCGAAGTGTCGAGGCCTCAGGAAACAAGAGTACCACAAGCAACACAGTTGGTAAATGGACAAAGGATTTCCCATCTGGTGTGAGCACGTTTTCGTTACCCCTTGAACCCTACGTGATCAAAGAGGTTGACTGGTATTGTGATGAAATTCCAAATGTCGATTACATAAAATGGGCCGATTCAACAACCCAAAAGTGGATTACCCATTATAAGGCAGATCCCCTCGGTTTAAACGACACATTTGTGGTATTAGGAGAGGGTTATGAGATAAAGGTAAATGCTCAATCTTACTATACATTCTGCGGAAGCCCGGGCACATCCATAAGATACGATGAAGGATACTTGCCTGCTCCCGCCAATTTCATGTTGAGTCTGGGTCTTCCTTCTAATACAACGAGCCAATCGAACTTCGGCACAGGCTCAGATTGGACCTCAAGCATTGCACTGGGTGATGTTGATAACGATGGAAACCTAGATGTGGTTTTAGGTAACTACTTCCAGTGGAATGTTGTTTATATGGGAAATGGCGACGGCACGTTCGGTACACCCAACTTTTTCGGGACAGGCATGGATGTCACTATGAGCATTGCCCTGGGAGATGTGGACAAGGACGGAAATCTCGATATTGTTACAGGGAATCAGTATAATGGTTTCAATGCCTTGAATGTAGTTTATATGGGAAATGGTGACGGTACATTTCCAATTTCCAACGGTTTTGGGACCGGAATGGACGCAACAGAGAGCGTAGCACTTGGTGATGTGAATAACGACACTAAGCTCGACATCGTGGTGGGAAATCAGTTTAATGGGGTCGATGCCCAAAATGTGGTATATCTCGGCAATGGTGACGGAACTTTTACGACATCCATAAACTTTGGAACTAGTAAGGACCTGACTGCAAATGTTGCACTTGGTTATGTGGATGACGATGCAAATCTTGACATCGTGGTTGGCAATTATGCCCAGCAGAATGTTGTTTACATGGGAGATGGTGATGGTACCTTCGACACCACTTATTATAATATTAGTTCAAGTGATGACAACACACTGAGCGTCGCCTTGGGTGATGTGAATTATGATGGAGATCTCGACATAGTTGTTGGAAATGAATTCGACGGTGTAAGCGCTCAGAACGCCGTGTATTTAGGGGATGGAAACGGTGATTTCTCCATATTCTATAACTTCGGTTTGCCCAACGAGTGGACAACGGATGTCGCCCTTGGAGACATGGATAATGATAACATACTCGATATCATTGTGGGGAATGAATATGATGGGATAACTGGACAGAATTACGTTTATCTTGGAAATGGTGACGGAACATTCACCTCAAATTACGGATTTGGTACAGGGATTGACAACACATGGTGCCTTGATGTAGGCGATATAAACAATGATGACAGGCTCGATATCGTCGTAGGCAACTTCAATGAGCAGAATATTGCATATTATAGTACTGTTTTATATACCATAGATCTGAGCTGGGATCCAGTATCTAATCCAGAATTTGACCATTACCTCATATACAGATCTGATAGGCGTGACGGCTTGAATCTACTGTCCCTTCAGCCTGTAGCCTCCACCACAAATACAATGTGGACAGATTTCGTGGAAGTCATGGATGGAACCCATTATTATTACATGGTGAGCGCAGTTACCGCAAGCGACATAGTGGGATGCAACACAACTTACAGCATCGGCATATGGTTCCGAGAGTACGACAGAGGATATGAGTCCCTTGGGCTCCCTCTCGAACCCTTTGCCATAAATTCTCTTGATTGGTACTGCGATGACATTCCAAATACAGTTGGTATCAATTACTACATAGAGAATGAAAAGAGGTGGTGCTGGCATTCTTATAGAATGCCAGAAGGAGCCTATGATCCTGATATGATCATGTCTGAAGGCTATCAGTTGTCCACTTTTGAAGAGGTAAGATATGCTTATATAGGAATCTAGGAACCTTACGTTTTTAAGAATGCTTGAGGAATGACCTAATCATTATCCCCAGAAGTTTTTAATTGTGTTTTCTCTCCACTATCTTCTTTTGATTCGGGCTCGGTTGTGTCAGAAGGTTCACTTCCCTCCTCTTGATCCTCTGATGATGGTAGTTCGTCTTTTTCTTCTGTAGGATTCGGTTCAGGCTCTTGTGTTTGTTCCTCATCAAATGGCTCATGTGTAGTTTCTTCTGTGGAAGGTTCCTCAGGAAGAGCGAACTCATCTTCAGGCTCCTCTTCGGGAACAGGCATGGTACCGGGAGCAAGTGGAGGTTCTTCCTCCTCTTTCTTCTTTCTTCTTGCGAGCAGAAACAAAATGATCAATATGGCTAGCAGTAATGGAATCAGGGATAGAACAAACACCATGGAGTCAAATTCCGGTTCCTTTTCCTTGGGAAGTGTTTCTTTTGGGATACTTATTGTCAGGTTGTCTTCCACTGTCCCACCATCTTTGTCTTTAACTGTTACTGAAACAACATAGTCGCCTTCCTTGGAATAGTTATGTGTTGGTGATTCTTCTGAGGATACTGGAGAGCCATCCCCGAAATCCCATTCGTAAGTAAATGTTGAGTCCTCGATATCTGAAGCCAAAGCAGTGAATGTGACTGAGGCCGAACTTTGCTCTCCAGAAGATGGTGACGTGATTTGAACAGAGGGCTTGTTGTTCATTAATGTAAAGGAGTCGAGTTGTGTTGTCCATTGGCTTGGATAAATACCATCTGAGAATTGAACCGTAAAACTGTACTTTCCGAGATCGGCATCCACAGGTGGAATGAATTCGATTCTCCAGTTGCCACTCACATATTGTGGTTCTCCCGTAAAGTAACTTCCTAAATCTCCTTGAGATATCCATTCACTATCCAAAGGTCCCTTGTATTGGAAACTGGGAGTCAATGCATACTCACTTCCATCAGGATCTGTACCGTTTGCTGTGATGTATATGGCTTCCAAACGATATCCTGATGGAGGGACGGTGAGGGCCTCTACTTCAGGAGCGTTATTGATCAGGGCAAGCGAATCCAATTTCTCAAACCAATCTCCAGTGTCATGCTCATCTGAAAATCTCACCCGAAAGCTGTAATCACCGAGATCGGCGTCGGCAGGTGCCGTGAATGCGATCTGCCAGAACTCGTCTGTGTATTGAGGTGTTCCATTGAAGTAATTTCCTGGATCTTCCAGGGATATCCAATCACTGTCATTTGGGTCCTTGTACTGGAATATTGGTGTTAGGTCTTCCTCAATGTCATCTTGATCTCTTCCATTTGCCGTGATATATATTGTTTCTAAACGGTAACCTGAAAAAGGAACCATAAGATCAACCACTTTGGGTATATTGTTCAGGAGTGTAAAGGAATCCAATTCAGTCTCCCATGAGCTAGTGTTTGTGCTGTTAGAAAACTGCACCCTGAAGCTGTAAAGGCCGAGTTGTGCATCAGCAGGTGGGCTGAATGCGATATGCCAGAACTCACCTGTATACTGGGGTGTACCACTGAAGTAACCACCTGAAGTTCCTTGAGTAATCCAAGTGCTGCCCATTGGCTCCATGTACTCAAACATTGCAGTTAAACCGGATTCGGTACCCCCGGGATCTGTTGCATTTGCTGTTATGTAAACAGTTTCCACGCGGTATCCAGAAGGAGGTACATTGAGATCCAAGACCATCACATCCAGGGCCATCAATGTGTAATAGTCCATTAGCTCGATCCGATTACTCGTGTCTATCCCGTCCGAGAATTGTACCCTGAAACTGTACAATCCAACATAGGCATCGACAGGCGGATAGAACGTTATCTGCCAGTGACCACTTGTGTATGTGGGCGAGCCTGTAAAGTAACTTCCTGGGTCCTGGTAATCCACCCAATTCACTCCATCAACCGAATACTCGAAGATTGCCGTGAGTCCTGCCTCTCCATGATCCGCATCGGTTCCATCGGCTGTGATTATTAGGGGTTCCAAGGGATAACCTGAAGTGGAAGGAACATTTAAGGAATCAGCAGTGGGGAGTGCATTTTTGACTTCTACCAGATCCAGTTTTGTATACATTGTCTCGGCACCGTCATTATCCTCAAAGAATACCTGAAAGTCGTAAAGTCCTGTTGAGAAGGAAACATCAGAAGGAGGCGAGAACATTATCCTCCAGCTGTTATAGAATGTATCGAATTGATAATCTGATAAGTAATAGTCATCCCAGGTCCCGCCTTCTGCTCTATATTCAAGGTATATGTCCAATTCATCTTCTGGATCCTCCAAATCATTTACATCTACATATATGTATATTGTATTTCCTCTCGTTACCGTTGAAGATTCGGACCATATGTCGTTAACCACTGGAGGATTGTTTCTAACCTCCATCTCCATGGGAACCGAGAGGGTGTAGGCTCCTCCATTACTGTAAACCTCAGCAGTGTTTTTCACCCTCCCCCTGAATTGGTACAATCCTGTCTCTGCAGTCAAATTAGGAGCAAACTCGATGAACCAATAACCTATATCATCACTGAGATTCCCGTTTGTGTCTACATAGTACATGGATGAGTTTGGAATATCAACCCAACCACCAGATGGTGCTTTATATTGTACTTCGGGAGTCAAGTTAGACTCGTAATCCACAGTATCTGTGGCGTTTAGGAACATGTAGAGAGTATTGTTTCTGTAAACGAAAGAAGCACCCAGTACTAAGTCCTCCAGTATCGGCTCTAAACTTACGACCTCCACACCATCATCTAGTACAAACCAGGCAATGCTGGAATCGTTATCTCTATCCACCACCTTTACCCTGAAATCGTAGAGGCCCAATTGTGCGTCGCTTGTTGGCTCGAACTTGATCTTTAACCAGCCCAGTGGATCGTAGATCGTGGGGCCAACAATGAATTTGCTTTCCCATGAACCAGTTGCATTTCGATGCTCAACTACGAGTGCAAGATCACTTGTTGCATCCTCAACATCTGTTGCATTGACATGGATGTATATGAATTCTGTTCCGGCATTTACTTTTGGCTTAGAGGGAATAATGTCTAATACATCGGGTGGGTTGTTCATTACTTCCGCATCATCCACTGTATAATCATAATTTCCTCCATTGCTGTAAGCTATTCCGTTAAAGACTCTACCTCTGAAATGATATTGGCCTAATTCTGCATTGAGATTTGGAGTGAATGGAATCACCCAAAAGCCTCCCAAAGAATTGAAATCTGAGGGGGATACTGTTATGTCAATCCAACCACCGCTTGGTGGAGAGTACTGGACTTCGATTGTTAGGTCAGATTCATTAATAGCCGGATCGGAGGCGTTAACGAATATGTGAATGGTATCGTTTCTGTATACTTCTGTAGCTCCTAAGGTTATATCCTCAAGTATGGGCTCTGGATTCTGGACAGATACAATATTATCTGCTTGTACCCAGTCAGTACTCTGACCGCCATCTGTATCCACTACCTTTACCCTGAAATCATAATCGCCCAATGGAGCGGCAGCATCAGGTTCGAACTTTATCTTCAGCCATCCCGATGGATCGTATATTGTAGAGCCAACGATGTAATCGGTTTTCCACGACTCGGAGCCGTATCTATGTTCAACTAAGAGTATCATGTCTGCTTCGTTATCTTCGTAATCTGTGGCATTGACGTGGATGTAGATATATTCCGCTCCTGCTATTACCTCGGGTTTCGATGGTTTTATATCAACTACTGTGGGGAGATTATTTTTTACATTTACCTTTCCATATATCCCCCCTACCAATTCGTCGTAGTCTCCGTCACTGTCCGTAAATCTGATCATAAAGTAGTAATCCCCGATGGGATCTGATGGCAGTGCAAGGAATTGAATCTTCCATAGATTATAGATATTATCGAATTGCGCAGAGCCTATAAAATTATCTTGGATCCAAGTGATTCCTCCACCTGGTACATCGTAGAAGAATTCTACATTTAAATTCCCCTCGGTTTCCTCTGTATCGGTGCCGTTAGCAAATACCCAGGTGTATTCACCTCTTTTAATCTCTGATTGGCCTGACTTTATATCGCTGACTGTTGGTATTACGTTGTAAATATGAATTAGATTATTCTCAGTGTACCATGAACTCTCATCGCCATCGGAATCCGTGAATTTTACCCTGAAATCTGCCAAGCCGTGCTTTGGATCAGGCCTTGTTCCTGGCGGTTCAAATAGGAATTTCCAATTCTCGGTAAATGAATCGTAACCGCTGCCTGTCACATACACGCTGGACCAACTGGTGCTGTTTGCGAGCTTGTATTCAAGAACTGCGCTCCACGAACCATCCTCATCTATATCCTCTATATCAGAGGCGTCAGCGAATATTTCGATATTATCTCCTCGATAAACACTTGGTCCACTCTCGAGAATATCTTCGGCATTTGGTGGATTATTTAAAACTTCCACCATGTCATTCACGACAAACCAATCACTATAAGAGGGGTAAGTATCATTGATACTTACTCTGAAACCATAATTATCCAATACTGCATCTGCAGGGGGTGTGAATGATATCTCCCACCAATCATTTCCAGAATCATAGCTCCAAGTTCCGAAATAAGGACTTGACTCGTCCACCCATGTGGAGGTTTCATTTACTCTGAATTGGATATGAGGGGTGAGGTCATTGTTGCTCTCCTCAATATCAGATCCTTCCACTCGGATGATAATTGTATCTGTCCTGTAAACACTACCGGTGGGTCCATATTCAGTTTGAAGTGAAGATACAATAGGCTTATCATTAAGAATCAGGGTATTAACATGGGAGTGCCACATGTTGGCCAAATCTAAACCTACTCTTGCACCATCAGTTACTTGTATCGAATGGGGTGTATAGAAGGTCTTTGTGGAGCTATCCTGGATGTATTCTGTCAATGGAATGAATGTCATCCAACCGTTTGAATCTGTAGTAAATGGTTGCCCGGCTGGTTCGGGATCACCATAAGAATCATCAATCCAAATATTTGCTCCACTTACCGGCGAACCACCATAATCTTCAGTCTTAATGTGCTTATACCACTTTACAGTGTGGTCTGAACCTGGGTCGCCAATGTATACCGAGGAATTATCGAAGGTGGTGTTGAGGAATGTAATATGGTTATCGGGAGCGGAAGGATAAGCATCGACTGCTTGTTCCAAGTAAACATCATAAGGAGTTGGTGTAGGCAATGTTGAGAGAATGTAAGTACTATTGACATCTATGACGGAAACACCACCACGGCAGTGAAGATTATAATCATTCCTGTCCATGGTGTTGTTTTCCATGTATACTGTGGTTATCCTATTTGATCCGAATAGATATATCCCGTCGACATGATCCCCTGTTGGGCTCGTATTAATATTCTGAATAAAACGGTTATTTGTGACATAAATATCATAACTGTTCATAATTTCCAGGCCACAGTCCTGCCATGTAGGATCTCCTCCCTGGGTAACTCCATCTCCATTGCCCTCGAATAAATTGTCTGTTATGTTGATATTATGTCCCACAATGTGCAATCCCATGTCCTTATTTCCAATAATATTATTGCCTTTAATTACGGTATCATAGGAGCCCAAATGTACTCCAAATCCTCCACCCCCATTATTTTTGAAATCATTGTTTGAAATGGTTGTGGCCCAACAGGTATTAAAGAGGGAACTAATGCCTACATTATCATTAAGAACATTGCTGTCAAAAATGAAGTCATTTGCATCTCTAACTAAAAAATATGTAACCTCAACGCTCGTTCCACCCTGGCAGAAATAATTATTTCTGATCTCAAGACCTGTGATGGTATCTAAATACGCAAGATCTGAGCTGTTAATTTCGTTTCTAAGAATCATTATGTCGTTGGAATCCATTATATCCAAACTGTAATCGGAATTGGCTGATATGTTGTTATCTTGGAGTGAAATATTGTTGGAGATGTTGGACCCGCTACTATCGATAGATACACCACCCATTGTATTTGTTACTATGGAATTATTATGAATATTGATATTCGTGGAAGAGCTAACAGTGACACCCCAATAACAGTCTGAGATCGTGTTATTTGGTCCAATCTCAATAGGGGGTCCCATAGACGATCCAGTCTCATAAACAATTATCCCTGCCCAACAATCAGAAATCTCGTTGTATTCGATATCCGCATCACCGGCAATCCATAAACCGCCATCACTTTTATCTGCTTTTGAGAAACTGTAACCGCACTCATGCAGTTCGCTGTTTCTCATCTCAAGGAATCCATCAGGACCTTCAACCTTGAATTCATAATGAAAAGCGGTATTACTCGTTATATTAGATGCATCATTCATGGTGGAAGGATTGTTATCAATATCTAATATTCTGAGAGTTCCACCAGGTTGTACCGTTATATTGAATTCCCCGTCTGAGTTCACGTTCATCTTCAAAGTAACGTTTCTTAGAATCAGTTCAGCATCTTGCTCAATAATAAGATTGCCGTTTAGGATTATGGTTGTATTTGTGTATTCGATATAGTCAGGTGTCGCGCTCCATGAAATAATCCAGTCCCCAGGATCGTTTTCAAGGACTCCATCACCAGGCGGATTGCCATTACCTGTATCATAGGGAGCATTTGTCTCTGTATCGGCACTCACATTCCCCAAAGGAACAAGGTCAACCACAACAAGCACACTAAAAAACATCAAGGCTGTTAGACCCATAGAGATCGCTTTTTTCATATGGTTACCTCCTCGCCTGTATTTTTAGTAAATAGGGCTAAAATGTAATATAGAGTTACTGATATATAAATTCTTTTTGGTATATACCCTCGATTACCATCGAACCTCGATGTTGTTTGAATAGTAGCTTGATTGTTTGTTCTTTTTGAGAAGGCAGAATTCTATCTGATTCATTGAAACTAATCTATCTATATGGATGAGACTAGAAGGGATGGGAATGGAACCGATACTAAGGTGTATATTATTTGCAGTTTAATTCTTAGTTTCACTACCCTAATTTCTCTTATGGTTCATTTGCATCAATTTGCAGATCTCCATTATTATCAGGATATAGGTACCAGTCATTTCCATTAGGACTTCTAAGCCTTATATACGTTATATCAGTATCGGTATCTCCTCTTCCGATTTGAGCGTCTACACCAGAAGCCCAATATATTTCAAACATCTCCTCAGGGCTCGATGTTCCGATACCTACTTTGTAGTTTGTAGAATCCACATATAAGGTTCCCAATTGTACATTTAAATCACCTAAAATTCTTGTATTTCCACTAACATCTAATTTGGATGATGGGGTTGTCGTCCCGATGCCAACCTCGTCGTCAACATCATCAACATATAAGGTACCTGAATGGACATTTAAGGAATCACTGATTATTGTATCTCCGGAAACTTCTAATGTGGCTGAAGGATTCGTTGTTCCAATACCAACTTTACCATCATTTTTTATAATAACTCTATCATTTGCGTTTGTCCCAAAACGCATATCTGTGTTTTCATAGTTCCGGATAGCACTTTCTTCAAGACTGTTAATACCAATTCTTAATCCAGCATCTGAGGTCGAACCTGTATCGCCATTTTGGATTAGTACCCCAACATCGTTAGTGCCAGATACTACCAATTCAGATTGAGGATTTGTTTCTCCAATACCAACATCACCATTTTCTACGATCAATCCATAATTATTCGTTGCTTCACTTGCCGAGAAATATCCAGCCACATTTGTGGTTGAAGCACCAGTCTTTGTCACATAGCATCCATACCCTGTCCCTGATATTGCAGCTGTTTGAGTTACATATAATCCTTTCCGATTTGCTGTATTATCTGAATCAATAATTTCTACCTTGTGATTTGGACCTGTTGTTCCGATACCAATATCGCCATTTTCTACTATCAATCCATAATTATTTGTTGCTCCACTTGCTGAGAAATACCCTGCCACATTTGTAGTTGAACCACCAGTCTTAGTTATGTAGCTTCCATACCCTGTCCCTATCATTGCTCCTGTTTGAGTTACATATAATCCTTTCCGATTTGCTGCATCACTTGAATCACTAATCTCTAATTTGTGGCTTGGATTCACTGTTCCAATACCAACATTACCTCGACTCGATGAACCATCCACCTCATAAGCAAGGATCACATTTCCCTCATTACCAGATGCATCATCGCCTCCATAAATATAGACGTTACCCCCATCTCCAAATAATGCTCCATCCCCATCACCGCCTTTAAGATAAAGATCACCACCGTCGTAACCTCCCATTCCCCCCAATTCATAAGCTTTACCTGCTTGAACAGTTAAATCGTAGCCATCAGAATTAGAAGATGGTCTCTCAACATAAACCTTACTATTACGACCGGTGTTAAAAAGAATGTCCCCATTTATTTCTAGTTTTTCTGCTGGATTTGTTACTCCAATGCCGACATCCCCATTGCTATCTATAATGAATATATCTCCATCACTAGATGATGTGACTCCGAAATAGCCGCTGCCCGAGCTTCCGGTAACTTCCAATTTGAAGTCTGGGCTGGTGTCTCCGATGCCGAGGCGGCCGTTGGTGTCCATAAGCATATAATCTCCATCTCCGTCAACACCATTAGAGACCATAAAGGGCGTGGTACCACTATTGATGATTTCTAGGGTCGCATCCGGAGTCGTATCTGTGCCGATGCCGATATTTCCACCGCTGGTTATTCTCATTCTTTGAGTGCCATCTGTAATAATAGGTAAGTCATGAGTTGTTGTTGTTCCCAATTCCTGTACACCTTCCGCGTCCAAATCATCTCCACCATAACTCCAATCGTCTAAATCAGCAGCTACGGGGTGGGCCATCAATAATACTATAAATCTTCCCAATACTCCGAGTGCACCAATTTTTCTTTTTATTTTTGTTTGATTTTTACCTTTCATTTATATCACCTCTTAATTTGTCAAGCATTCACAAACTGGCAATTGCAAGTACTGCTATAGAAATTATAGCGAAAAAATCATTAAATAAATAATCCATTTTTGAAGTTTAGTTCTTTCCTTCCTCTTATATTCACTCTCCCTTCCCTTTTCTCCACCCAGTTTCCCCCGTCGTTTTTTTCCTAAAAAAAATATGTTCGCTGAGGTATTTAAGATTTTTTATGTTACAAAAACATTGGTAAATATTCTAAGCTCTTAATAAAAACAAAATATAATTTAAAGGTGAGGTTTTGTCAAAGAAAAATAAACCTTATAATGGCATAATAATGGAAGAAAAACTCAAAAAGAGGAAGATTTAAATGGATTTAAATGCATATATTTTTGGAGAGAGTGACCAATCCCTTAGAAGAAATCCTTTATAGGAACTCCTAAGAGGTCTATTAAAAGCAAGATGACTCTCCTGATATGAAAAGGAGGGAGGGAAGCATGCATAGCAGAATAATTTCATATATGATTTGCATCTTGATGTTAACAACATTTTTTCCAATGGAAGTGGTAAAGAATGTAAATGTTCAAGTAATCGAGGAATGGGAAGCAGGAAATGAAAATCAAGAAAATAGCGATGATCTAGTAAACAGCTTATCTGTAGACTCAAATGAAAATATATATATGACTGTTGTAAAAGAGGGAAGTACAACAAATGACCTTAAAGAAGTGTTTCCTAACAACAAGGGAGACCCAAGTGTGAGTATGAGCGGAGCAGGTGGTCTTGCTGATTCTCCTTGGCCAATGTACCGTTAAAATCTTAATCACACTGGTCTTAGCCCGTATGATACGAGCGGAAATAACGGCAAATTGAAATGGAGTTTCGCAACAAGTCAAACTATTGATTCATCACCTGCTATAGATTCAGATGGAAATATTTACATAGGCTCTAGGGACAAAAAATTGTATGCAATTAATTCGAATGGCACTGAAAAATGGAGTTTCAAGACAGGTCGATCTGTTTTCTCATCACCAGCAATTGGATCCGATGGTACAATTTTTATAGGTTCTGATGATTATAAAATGTATGCAATTAATCCAGATGGATCCGAAAAATGGAACTTCACGACAGGTGAGCGCATTCAATCACCACCAACCATCAGCTCTGAAGGTACAATATATTTCGGTTCTTTCGATAATAGGCTATATGCAATTAATCCAGATGGATCCGAAAAATGGAGTTTTAAGTCTGAAGGTCGGATATGGTCATCTCCTGCTATTGACT
>CP070672.1:1415769-1422215 GCA_020351895.1 Thermoplasmata archaeon | reverse complement strand
GTCCCCGAGACAATCGGGCTGTGGAAGATTCCGTTTTTGTAAAGATCGATATCAACATTGGCCCCCGGATTTCCTGTGGTGCTCCAGGTAATTGTCCTTGTTCTTGCACGCTGGTACGCCTCTTGACCGTTTGGAAGGTCCACAGTGATGGTCCCTGCAGATTGTACTGGAATCGGTAAAATAACAATTACCAAGAGAACTGCGAGTATGAAGGCTTTCAATCCAACGTTCATCAGACTTACCCCGGATGAAAAAGACGCTCAGAAAGAAGATATTCAACCTCTGCCATGCCTGGAGTTTCGGGAAACTTGCGCAAAGCAAAGTAAATGGTAGGAAGTACAATGTAGGTACTACAACCATAATTCTCTTCTATATAGCGCCCTTTAAAGCTAATGTATAATATTTATTACATATAATATCCCGAAATTCGACTATATATCTTTTCAAACGGTTATCATTTTTAAAAATCACATCTGAGGGGCTGGGGTTAGAGGGACCTGGGTCTTTCGGTAGACCGTGTTAAAGTGATAAGCAATTTTATTTTTACGGGATTAAAAGGTGGAATCCATTATAAAGTTGGAAGTATATACTTTCCCTTTGGAATACTGGCAACATAGAACGAATTACTTTAAGCGGATTATATCATCCAATGATAATTGGCTCGTAATATCTATATCAAGACATCCTGTATAATATTATAATAAGGATTATGGTAAGGAGATCTACAGATAGTAATGGTTCCAGACTTGGTGTACAGAATACAGTACCAGGGAAATTCTTTCCTTTGGGCAGATTAAGGTCTCGTAAAAGGTATACAGCAAAAGCAGTGTACATTCTTGTTCTGTTTTTATTGACATCATCGGTTTCCATGAAAATGGAAACAGCTAAAGCCGACCCACCACCGCTGGAGCTTTCGCATGGGGTGGGAAATTTCACCTATACAGATGACGGCGGGAATATCGACAAACCTGTTCGGGTATTTTACATATATCCAGATACCTTTGACACCACGGACGATCCCAGGATCGTGTTCGTTCTCCACGGTTATTACAGAGATGCCGAGGATAGGGTACGAGGGTTCCGCCCCTACCCCCACCTGTACGATGCTCTATTCCTTTTTCCTGAGTTCACCTTCGACGACTGGCCCGATGATCAGCACTACCACATGGGGAACGTTCTTGACGACAACGGTTCCTTAAATCCCAGGGCAGATTGGAGCTACAGTACGATTTTGGAGATCTTTGATCAGGTAGTGGCCTCAGTTCCCAATCCCCCCGAGGTCTTCGACATACAGGGGCACTCCGCTGGGGCTCATGTCGCACACAGGATGGCCTTTCTTATGACCGAGGCGCCCTTCGGTCAAATCGTTGTGGCAAACTGCGGTTTATATCTCCTTCCAACCTATGATGAACTCTATCCCAAGGGCATTTCGGACATGGATATCTCAACCGCTGACCTTGCCCTCGCCTTTTCCAGAGACCTGACCCTCACCCTGGGAACCCTGGACAATGATCCGGATGATCCTCTTCTGAGTCATACGGAATGGGCTGAAGCGCAGGGGCCGCATCGTTTTGCCAGGGGGCACTACTTCTATGATTATTGCATGAATCTGGCCGCAAACCTCAGTCTACCATTTCGGTGGAAGCTGGTGGAGGTTCCGGGTGTAGGTCATACCGCAAATGGTATGGCTCCCTCTGCAGTTGAGGCCATCTTCAAAAGCCATTCCATAAGCTTCACTCCACTGGATGACGCTCACATAAACGAGTTTAATAATAACTATGGCGCTGAACCGGTGATACAGGTGGATGCAGACTTCGCATTGAGGGCCTTTTTAAAATTCGATCTCACATCCCTTGCGGGCGTCCAGATCAAGTTCGCGGCCCTGCGGCTCAATGTCACGGACTCAAGCACGGGTTTACAGTTTGTGCACTTTGTACCGGACAACAACTGGAGCGAGGACACAATCACAAATGAAACCAAGCCTGATTTTGCCGAGCAGGTATCCACAGGATACGGTGGGATCGAGTTTATCACCACTGTCATTCGCCTTACGGAGTTCGTCCGTGCCCATCAAGGAGATGTTGTGTCGCTATACATGGAGACGAACTCCTCGGATGGATTCTATTTCTCATCAAAGGAAGGGGGCAGTGCACCGGAGATCCTGATCTGGGAGGAGGAGGAACCGCCACAGACCAGTTCCGTCACGCTGATTGATGTTGGCGACGGCTGGTCCTACAGTGAGGTGGACCCCCAACCCGATCCGGACTGGAATGTACCTGTATTCGATGATAGTGGATGGTCAAGTGGACCTGCACCTCTGGGTTTCGGGGATCCGGTAAGCTATGGAACTGTTCTCAATGACAATGATGGAAGCTACTACTTCAGAAAGACATTTTACATAGATCCGGTTGATGAATATGAAAATCTGACCCTCTATGTTGCCTCGGACAACTGTGCCATGATCTATCTGAACGGGATCCTGGTGGATGATGATTCGGGTGCCGATCATGAATTTGCCTACTGGAACAGGGTGGAGATCATTCCCGGAGACTTTCTTTTGGAGGGTATTAATACGATAGCCGCCTATGTTTACAACAACGTTAGTTCACCTGATGCCTATTTCGATCTTAGAATGGACGGTGAGATCATAGGGAATCTGCGGCCCACCATAACCCTTCATCCCGGATGGAACCTGATATCCCTTCCCTGCGTTCAGTCCCAAACTGACATTGATTTGGTCTTCTCTTCCATTGCGGATTCCTATGATGCCGTTCAATACTATGATGCTCTTGATGTAAGTGATCCATGGAAACATTACCATAAGGATAAGCCGGCCCATATGAACGACCTATCCCATATCCAGAACAACATGGGGATATGGATTTATATCAAGGGCTCGGAGGATGTTCCTTTTGAGGATCCTGGGGTTCTACCAACCGAGGGACAAACCGTCACCCTAGAACCTGGCTGGAATCTTGTTGGTTATCCGAGGTTGACAAATTCAACAAGATCCGAAGGTCTCAATAACACGGTGTTCGGAACCCATATCGACAGGATAATGCATTTTGATACCTCCTCTGATACCTGGCAGGATTTGGGTGTGGACAATATTTTCGAGGTTGGAAGGGGATACTGGATCCATTCTCTGACC
Source organism: Thermoplasmata archaeon (assembly GCA_020351895.1). The sequence goes on along the minus strand of CP070672.1, from coordinate 1,419,064 downwards.
TCTCATACTTGGAGATTATGATATAAACGCTTTCGGTTTTTGAGGTTAGAGGGTTGAAATCCATCATGAAAATGTATTTAGCTATTATTATTAAATCTATAATATATAAATAAAAGTTAGAAAATAATAGATATATATAACATTTTAATATATTTAAATGGACAAATATTTATATCCCGAACTCGATTCAGGTTTGGCTTTGGAAGGGAATTGCCAGGAAGGTTATTCTCGGAAGGGCCTAAGTTAGGAGGTGGATTAGAAACTTCTCTTTGAAACATTCCCTTGTTCTCAGAGGGAGGAGGTGATAAAGAATGAGAAAATTCAAGACAACAGGGGTGATATTGCTGCTCGTTGTATCGATGTGTGCCGTAACCATATCTTCCACATCTGTTGCCGTACCTTCAGGAAAAGGCGTTTTGCAGCGCCCCATCGAGGATTTTGTTGAAGCACAGGGTAAATACGGATGGTACCTTATGTGGGGAACTAATTTATGGGACCGTGAGGCGTACGTTGATTATGCTGGGGTAGACAACGAAGCGATCATAGCCGCGGGCGGTGATGATCTCGGAACAACATTTTCCGGTACCATTACTGAGAAAGTTCTTAAAGATGGAAACACTCTAGTGCACGTCACTCTCTTCACAAAGAATGCTCTGACCTATTCGTATGATGCTCCTATCGGAGACTTTGTCTATGGAAGCACTGTGGGCGAGGTAATTGGTGGCGCGCCCGCTTCCTTAGGCAACAGCAGGTTCAGTCTCACATACATAACAGATGAAGCCCCAGGTGCACCGATGCCGGATTTGGTTGATATGGTCGTTTTTGGAATACCAGGCACGTACCCCATAAAAGTCAATTTCGTGGCAAATTCCAGGGGAGAGCTCAATAGCGAATATGGAGTTCCCCAGGGGACACCGGGTAGTCTAACGGTCGTAATGGCGGCAAATTTTAATGCGCCAGGTCTCTGGTCCAACGGTCACTTTTTACCTAATTTTTGGCCAGTAAGCATTGTCAATGTGCAACAGATCGGTAAGTAAAAATTCTAAATATAAGTAAAGACGGTCCGGCATTCTACCCCTTGTCAGGCTGTCGAATTTTTATTTTTTATCAAACAGGGAACCTCGGAACTGCTTGAGCGGGTTGTTGGAAGGATCAATTCTCATCGTTAGAATCTAAAAAATCCTCTATACCATCTTCGGATGCCTGGGAGATTTCGTTATTAGAAATTTTTTTATTAGGCTCCTTTTTTTGTCTTTTTCTCAAAATAATAAAAACTAGTATTGCTATAACAACAATCAATATCGGAATTAACAACCATAGATTAGAGGATTCCTCATGGTCTTTCTCCGGAGCAACTCCTGAATCGGGGGCATTGACCGTGACCATGACCGTATCGCTTGCAGAATTCCCCGATGAATCCTTTACCGTCAAGATAACTTCATAAGTTCCATTTTCGGCGAATTTAATGCTTGGCTTGATTTCATACAGATTTGCAATCAAAGCCCCGTATTTGAAGATATTCCAGCTGTAATTCACAAGAAGATAATTATCAGTGGATCCTGAGGCATTGAAAACCACGGTAATATTTACATCAGCTGACAGATCTTCACCTGCATCAGCAAAAGGTAATGTTGTATCCTTAATCACAAAGCTTCCCTGAGATACGTTCCAGTTTTCTGATGAATCTTTGGCCCACACAAAATAACTGAATGTTCCTAAAATGGAATAGAAATTCTCATACCAGTATTCATCTGTAAGCCCTATTCTGCTCATGGAAAGGTTCCAAAGGTCGTTACCGTTTGGATCCGAAACCAAAATCCATACTCCCTCAACTTCCTCATTATCAGAAACAGTGGCTGTAATGTTCACATATCCATAAACCTCTTGATCCGCAGGATTTGCCAAATGGACAATCTCTGGGGGCTCCGAATCCATAGCCACCTGAATTAAAACAGTATCGAAATCGGTATGACCACATTGATCCCTTACCGTTAAATTAACGATATAGTTCCCCACATCAACAATCTCAAATAGGGGATTGGGGCCATACAAGGTGGTTACATGAATAGAATCCTTTGTTATTACCCAGGTATAATTTGAGATCACACCGAAATTATCAGATGAGCCAAAGCCATCCAAGTTCACTTCAATGCCAGGCTCCATTATCCTATCTTCACCCGCATCTGCAACCGGAGGTGTATTGTCAAGTGCAAACATGGCATCTAATTCTGATTTGACCTCCACATTGCCTGCATTATCCACTGCTATACCGTAGATTTCATAGTAACCCTCCCTGTCGTCGCCTTCGTACTTCTCCCAAGGGCTCCATGATATGTTATCCTGGCTGAATCGGTAATATTTCGTGAAATCCGCAATTCCACTGGACGGATTACTGTCGCCGGTTTGAATGTTCATGGTCAGTGAACTTGAGGTGTGCCAGTACGGTTCTATTCCAATACTTGAAAAAGGGAGTTGTGTATCCACTGCTGTGATCGCCTCAGCATCTGAAGGGTTAGGCTCCCAGTTGTTTTCGGTATCTGAGGCATTGGTAAAGAACTCATAATAACCATCTGCCGGACTATCAAACTCAAATGACCCGCTTGCTGATGTTCCCGATACCGAATTGTTATATGAGTACTCGGTCCAGGAACCCCAGGTGGAATTATCATTACTATACCGGTAATGCAATGTGATATTCGACAATCCGATATTGTCCGAAGCAGTCCATAGGATATTGAAGGTGGTTGAGTTCTTCCAGTAAGAGTCGAAAACTGATGCCGATGCCTGGGGAAATCCGGTATCAATAATTCCGAACAGATCCCATTCGGAATTCCAATTATTGCTGATATCACCTGCCCAGATCGTGTAATCATATTCACCAATTAGGTCATAACTTTGGTTCAGATAGAACATGTCGTCGGGTCCTTCATCCATTGTGGTGTTGATCATATAACCTCCAGGTCCTGTTATATTGATCCAAACCTCTGAAAGTTGAAAGTCGTCTGTAACCGATGCAGTGATGTTGACAAATCCGGATACCTCCTGTGACACCGGGTTGGATGTGACATTTGCAATCTCGGGAGGGGAGTAATCCCCAACAGAAAATGAACCTGAGGAGAAATTCCAGATACCGACCGTATCACCGGCCCAGATAGTGTAATTGTATTCACCAAGTTGGTCATAACTTTGGTTCAAATAGAACATGTCGTCGGTTCCTTCATCCATTGTGGTGTTGATCATGTAACCTCCAGGTCCTGTTATATTGATCCAAACCTCTGAAAGTTGATAGTTGTCT
>CP070672.1:1384474-1415669 GCA_020351895.1 Thermoplasmata archaeon | reverse complement strand
TTCCTTTTTTTATAGAGAACATGGGGATCATAAACAAGTAGCCTGAGATTACCCTTACCAACCAGGCCTTTTTTCACAATTTTATCTTTCCATTTAGGAAGATCCTCCTTGATCACGTATAAATCCGCTCTTGAGGGAAAGAGATAATGATTGAGAAGGTTCTCGGCAAAGTAGGTGGTCAATGCATAATCCAGATCTATTTTTTTCAAAAATTCGGAAGGAGAATCCACAAAGAAATCGTAACGTACCGGTTTTCGCGAGATCGATTGCCAAAGTTCTATCAGCGTTTTTATTTTTACAACCATGGTTCCTTTAACGAGTCTCCTTTTCTGAAGGTTTTGAAGGTACTCTATGGTCCAGCTGGTGGAGCATTCCGAGAGTTTGGCAATTCGGTATTTAGTTAGGCGTCCTTTTGGATCATTGAGAAGAACCCGGATGATCCGCTCTCTTTTTTCGCCATGCATAGTATATCGTAAACCTTATATGTTTATAAAGGTTTCCGATATATCGGAATTAGGTTTTATTTAAATAGCATTCCAATATCCAACTCGATAAATGGTATTTACATTTGGACAGGAAACGATGATACTGATCTAGCAAAAAATACCATATCGAATAACACATGCGGAATAAATATCACACAATCCTCCAACATTGTTATAGAAGACAATACCATCCTGTATAACGATAATGGTATTGAATTGAATTATTCCTCACCGATAATACGATATAATAATATATCCCATAACAATTATGACGGCATTAGGAATATCAACTATTCAAGTGCCATAATCGGTAATAATACTTTAACCTATAACAATCGTACAGGAGTTGTATACGAGTATAATTCTATCGGTATTCTCGATAATAACACAATTTCGTATAATTATGGAGGTATAAACTGTAGTTCTACTTCTTCGCCCGTAATCACTTTTAATAATGTAACGTTTAATTCATATAACATTTATTGCCTGGATAGTGCCGATACTGAGATACATTGGAATAACATTCACAATAGAACAGATTATAGCCTGGCAAATCTCAACACTTCTGGTTTAACAGATTGGCTAGACGCCACACATAACTATTGGGGTTCTTCTAGAGGTCCTCAACCAGGTGATATAATCGGTCCTGTTATATATCGTCCATTTGAAATAAGACCAATAGAAGTAGCTGGACCTGGGTAAAATCATCCCACGCTCTCAATCCCAGAACCTTCTCGTCCTAGCATATATGATTTCCGCTGAAAGTATTTCCCTTAAAAATTCCTCTTCGGTCTCGTAGTGCATGGATAGGATTCTGGCGGCAGTCTTTGGACCAACACCCCTTGCCCTCATTGCCAAGATCGCCTTCTTTCCGTGGCCAAGAATCAGGTTCGCATTGGTGAACAGCTTCTTTATGATCTTTTTCTCTTTATCTTTCGGCTTCTTCTTTTTGAGTACGGGCCCAAAATCCTCGTAGGTGGGAACTGCCGCCACCATCTTTCCCCCGCAGTTTTGACACGTTATTTTCACAGGAAGCCTCTCTATTCTCCTGATGTACGTTTTTTTGCAGTTGAGGCATACGAGTTTTATCCTCTCATCCTCAAGCCTGCGTTTTAGGGTCATGAGAATCACTCGATCGGGTTTCTTTGGTGATACCAGCCTCATATAGGCCTCCAGTCCCTCAAATCCAATTGGCGAGAGGCCTGTTACTTGAAGCTCGATTTCCCTTTTTTGGATTCCGATCAGGGTCTCCTTTGTCTTTTTTATATCCATTCTTTCCCAGATCGTTTTATCCACGGTTTCTTTGTACAACGGAGTGTCCATGAAGGCCGTCATGAGTCTTTTTATGGAGATCTTCTTGTAATCAACCTCTTTTTCCAGGGCACAGAACTTCTTTGCCACGTTTATCAGGCTCCATCTCAGATAGGAGGAATTTCTCAAAGCCATTCTTATTATGTCCTCAACACCTTCAGGCTCGGTTTCCATAAGAATTCTTTTTACGATATTAGGATCCATGGGGGTAGGCAGATCCAGGATGATACGGTAGGGATCTGTTCTCATGCCCACGCTCTCCCCCACCCTTGCCGCAAGCAGGGTTGAAAGAAGCATTCCCATGGTTTCATTTACCTGGCTTCCGAGACATGCATTCACCACTATTGTGCGCTTGTCATGCTCTATTGTAATCAACTTATCCGTTGGAATTGGATGGTGCTGTCTCTGACTTTTCAGGGTGTCGGAAAAGGTCTTTTTAGCCCCATCATCTGCTGGGTAGTCAGTCAGTTCACCAATTCCCCTTATTCTACCCACCTCCTGGGCCACCTCATAGGGAACAGGTATCTCCTCCCCCACCCAGTCCGGCACCGCCCCCACAAGCTCGGAGGGTGTGACAAGAACGTCCTCCTCGAATTCCACCACCTCCCAGGGCCTTCCCCTTATGATTATCCTGGCATGGGGCTGGATGTAGTTGGCGGTAAATCCCTCATCAAGGTTACCAATAGTTTTCCTGGTTGTAATATCAACAACCTTGAAAGTTCTCTCATCCGGAATCATTGATAGATTATCGTAGAAATACGAGAATGAGGGCCTTTTTCTTCCGAATCTATCATCCTCCACCCAAAGAACCCTCTCATCCGAAAGAAGCTCCACAACCTCCAGAAAGTCCTTCCATTCCAGGTTTCTGAAGGAGTAAGCCTTTTTTACAAGGGAGAAGCAGCTTTTTAAGGTGTTATCCTTGGATGTTACTGCAATAGCTAGTATCTGGTTTGCAAGAACCGACAGGGGATTTTCCCTGATTTTAAAGGATTCGATATTCCCTATAAGTGCTCTTCTTGCGATTGCACAGCTTTCCAGGACATCATCATTTGAAATCGCGATTATGGTCCCAGATGACGTCTCACCTATTGCGTGACCTGCCCTACCCACCCTCTGAACCAGCCTGGTAACCTGTCTAGGTGAGTTGTACTGGATCGTGAAATCGGCTGTGCCAACATCGATTCCCAACTCCAAGGATGAAGTGCATATCAGGGCCTTTATTGCCTCGTTTTTGAAGTCCTCCTCCATCTGGACCCGAACGCCCTTTGAGAGGGATCCGTGATGCACTCCCACAGGAAAATCGCTTTCCCAAAGATGGTATCTTGTAGCCAACCTCTCGGCGGTGTCCCTGGTGTTCACAAAGAACAAAGTTGACCTGTGTTTCTCCACAAGCTCCTTTGCCCTTCGAAGGCAAGCAGCCTGTTTTGAATCGGTTCCAAGACTCATCCCAAGAGTCTCATCCTCCTCCTTTGGAATTGGGCTCTCCACCAGAATTTCCATATCCTTGGGAAGGGATGTTTTGACGATTTTAACCTCCCTTCCCACACCACCTAGAAACTTTGCGATCTCATTTGGGTTGCCTACTGTTGCGGAAAGACCGATTCTCTGAACTTCCCTCTCAGTCAATTGACAAAGGCGCTCCAATGCAACAGAAAGCTGTGCACCCCTCTCATCCTGGGCAAGCTCATGGACTTCGTCGATTACCACGTATTTAACATTGGCAAGATGTTTTCTTAGGTGCTTGCCTGTGAACAATATCTGGAATGTTTCAGGGGTGGTAATAAGAATATCAGGAGGGGATTTTGACATTTTTGTCCTCTCTTTTTGAGGCGTGTCCCCATGGCGTACAGCAACCTTGATGTCAAGCTCCTCGGCAAACCACAACAATCTAGAGAGCATGTCCCGGTTTAATGCCCGAAGCGGGGTGATGTAGAGAAGGGCGATCCTTTCGTGGGAATCGGAAAGGAGTTTCTCGAATAATGGGAGCATCACAGCCTCGGTCTTTCCCATTCCTGTTGGAGCGATAAGAAGAAGGTTCTCTCCGCTGAGAACCACGGGGATGGCCTTTTTCTGAGGCTCTGTGAGTTCCCCCCATCCTTTTTTATCGAGGGCGTTTTGAATTTTCCTTGATAACATATTACGACTCATCTTTCACCCTCAGGTCCTTGAGCTTGCCAAGAAAAGTACCATCTAAAAGATATATTTCCGAATTCTCCATGTCAACCAGGTTGTTGGTCATGAGGGGGCCAAGCAGTTTTTCTTCGGAGTTAAGTGCGATACCCCCTAAGAGAGGATTGAATGTGGGTGTGATTATCAATTCGGGATTGAGGTTCGGATATCTGTCTTGAATATCCTCCTCAAGGAAATAGGCCTTGACCCAGCACTGTCTGGAATCTCTTTCACCCAATGTCTCCACAAATTGAATCATGGGGTGCTGATGGGCCATGACAACGTGGTTGCAGGCCATCGTCTCCTTGCTAGGCCAGGTGTGGCCGTGAAAAAAGCCGCAGCCTTCGTGGGCAAAGCCCTTGGTTCCATGGACGGCCACCCATTGCGGAAGAAAATTCTCGAGGCTCCCGTCATGGTTTCCTTTTGTTATATGTACCTCAGAAACGTATTCCTTTAATCTCTCGAAGATCCTGGGGATTTCAAAATACTCCTGCCTGCTTGTCATGGGCACGTTATGCTTCACATCTCCAATGATGACTAAATCATCGATTTCTTGCTCCTTGCACAGCTTTAAGAGATGAACTGCCATTTTCTCGGTCTGGCTCGGGATGTTTATCCCTGACTCTCTGAGCTCGGCCTCGATTCCTATGTGGAGGTCGGCAATGATTAGGGTCTTTTTTTTGCCTTCAAGCAAGAGGGCAGGTTCGTTGTGAATCGGCTCGAGTTTCATGGAATATGGAATTGGGTTTGGGTGATAATATATTTTTGATTTGTTTACTTTGGATATATCCTTTCATTTGTTCATCGATGAGAAAATCAAATAGTAATCCCCTCACCTTAACCTTCTCCTCTCAACCAGAGATGTTATGAATAGGGAGGCCAACTCACCACTGGAAGAATTTTTAAAACAAAAAAAGTAAATATAAATCCCACATTACGCAAAATGAGGAAAAGACCTATGGCAGAGAAGATCGGCGATGCCCTAAAAAAGGCCATAGCCAGGGAGAGCGTTTCCGAGGAAGTCAGGAAGAAAAGAGGAGAAGAATCGCTTCTTTTGAATCCTACAAGGCTCTCCATCTTTCAGTATCTCTGCAAAAAACCTTGCAGTAAACTCAGGGTTATAGCAAGAGAACTGGATCTTGCGGTGCCCACAGCGGATTGGCATCTGAGAAAACTCTCTGAAAAGGGGCTTATATCCGCAAAAAAAGTGGCCAAGAGCAAGGTGTTCTATCCTGCCGAGATGATCGATTCTGAAGATATCGAAGTATTGACCATGTTAAGTGGAGATAAGGCAAAGCTCATATGCTCCACTATTGCAGCCAACCCGGGAATTTCACAGAGCGAGCTAGGTAAAAAGGTTGGTATGTACCAGCAGGAGGTTGGCTGGTACACCTCCAGATTGACCGAGAAGGGAGTCCTTTCACGAATAATAGATGGTAGGTACCGCCGATATTATATTAGCGAAGATCTGGAAGGTATCTTGCGTTCAGATAGAAAAAGAAGGAACCATTTCAAAAAAACACTTCTGAGGGCCTTAAAAAGCGATGGTGCGAAACCTGAGATAATAAGAAGTCGGAAAGATACCCTCGTTATTGAGCTGGGTGTGGGAAAAGAAAAAACGATTTTAAAGGTGAATTTAAACCTGATCCCAAGATTTTTACAGAAAGATATAGGCGATTAGCCAAAAAAGTGTCCCGATTACCACCATATTATACGGTTATCAAAATCATATCGCCTCTTCGAAATGTATATATCCTTTAAACCGTATCTAAAAATACCTGCAAAATTGACCCAAATCTTTAGAATCTCGAAAATATTGGATTAAAATGACGAATGGAAGGCTCATAAATGGAGAAGGTTAGGACAGGAATATACGGTTTAAATCCCCTTCTTGAGGGGGGATTCAACAAATATTCCGCCACCACAGTGGTAGGAGCCACAGGGACAGGCAAAACAACTTTTGTGACTCAATTTCTACATCGAGGGTTGGAGGATGGGGAAGAGGCCATTTACATAACGTTGGAGGAGCATAAGAATCAGATTCTTAAAGAGGCGGCAGAAATGGGTTGGGCAGATCTAAAGGATTATATCGAGGACGGAACCCTGGTTTTCATAGAGGCTGGAGGCATGGAATTTTCGGACTTTATCAAAGAGGAGCTGCCCGAGTTCGTGGAGGAATGGAAGGGAATACATGCTCGGATCGCAATCGATCCCCTAACCCCCATAGTGTGGACAGCTCAGGACAAGTACAAACAAAGAGAGCTGATTTCCACGCTGTTCAACGAAACAAAGAAGGTGGGCACAGTTCTGAGTACTTTGGAGGAGCATGGCACGTTTGGCGATCTCTCAGGACCAGAGACCATCATCCCAATGTACCTATCAGATGCAGTCATTCACCTAAGATATATTTCGCATCCCACCACAACATCCCAAGACAGGTTAAAGGGTATGGGTATGGCGAAAGTCGATACCAGGATGAGGATAGTCAAATCCAGAAGCAGCTGGCATTCCACAATTTCCCATCCGTATTCGATTTTCAGGGGTCTTGGCCTGGTCATAGAGGGTGTGGATGCCGGCATAGAGCACCACAAATTTCCAGATGAAATGAAGGACACCCTCCTCAGTAAGTTCGAAAAATTGCCAAAAGCGCAGAGAGAAAAACTAAAGAGCATTGTGGAAAACCTTTCAAGCCAGGATATAGGAACCATGAATCCGGCTCAGTTGATGTCCCTTATTTTGAATGAATACGACATCACGCTTGGATAATTGGTTTTCTTCGCAGATAGTACCCATGGGCCAGATTAGAATTTTAATTATGGGCAGGACAATCTAATAATCATTCCCGAGATCCGATACGTCCAAGCAAAATTAAGGCCACTGTGAGAATCACTATTATTGCCACTGCAACCCAAAGGGATATGAGGACCAGGGCCAGCATGATGGCCCCTGCAATCAATACTCCGATAAAGATGAATATCAGTGATTTGATACGATTAAGCCCGAACAGATAGGATACAAGGGAGCCGGTCCAGGCACCTGTTATTGGCAGTGGTATGGCCACAAACAAAACCAGAGCCAGCTCTTCGTATTTTTCCACGGATTTGCTCGTCTTCTTCCTGGTCCTTAAAAAGAGCCAATCGAAAAAGCGTTCGAAGGTTTTCCATCGTCTGAGCTTTTTCTCGATCCAGGGGAAGAAAAGCAGGATGAGGGGGATTGGGATCATGTTGCCGATTACGGATACAAGATATATCAAGGGCCAACCCTCTGGGTATGGAAAGCCGGCAAGTGTGAAGTCGTTTCCCTGGGCAGCCCATAACAATATGGTCCCCCGAAGCTCTACAAGTGGGATCATAGCTATTATTATTATCACGAACCAAGAGGGGAGCCATTCTAGGAATTCTATTATGCTCTCCGCAATTGCCATGAAACTCGGAAATGAATTTGTGGTAGATAAGGGTATTTATCCAAATAAATTGATTAAATATGGATATTATTTATATTTGCTCGATTTTTACAATCATTTAGGTTTAGGTAAAAGAGATAAAAAGGAAAAATATAAGTTGAAAAATTCTTTACCAATAGTAAAGTTTATTTACTTAAAATCCAATATATTATATGGTGTTCATATGAAAACCTACTCTGCAACTGTCAGCTCAAAAGGGCAAATAACTTTACCAAAGAAATACCGGGAGGGTTATCACTTACTAGAAGGAGAGGAAGTTCTAATACTACCCACAGATGATGGAATTTTAATAAAGCATAAGAAAACACCCCTTAGGGGAATGCTGGCAGGAAAAATTGATTCCAAAGAGTTCGAGAAAGAGCTAAAAACTCTAAGAAAGGAATGGGTCTTATGAAAAATTATATAATCGATACCATGGCTTTAGTGAGTTACTTAGAAGATAGTGTTCCTAAATCGGCAGATGAAGTATTCAAGTCAGCGGAGCAAAACAAATGTAAATTGCTCATTCCCGAGATAGTTTTGGCTGAGTTCATATATATCTGCTTGAAAGGAAAATTGAAAACCTCTAATCCAAAGAGTTTTATAATGGAGGTTTTGATATCATTGAGTGCCTCTCGATATATTGATTATGTTGGCATGGGTACAGAGGCCTGGGAGGAATTTCTAGAGTTGGATATTCGAGAACTTAATGATAGAATGATTTGCTCAATAGCCTTGAGTAATAACGCCATTGTCATCACCAATGACGGTGATATAAAGAAAAACCAGGCTGTCGAGACCGTTTGGAGCTAGATAAGTTATCTTAGACCTTATAAGAACCTAAATGGAATAAAACCTAGCCAAGTGGTTAGATTATCAAAAGTTCTGGATGAGGATAATTCTTGGTTGACTTATATTAAAATGGCTTTAAAAGAAAAAAATCATTAGTTTTATTTAATTTGAATCTCATAATGATATTGATGACCAAATATTCTTTAAAAGAAGTCAAAGATAATTATCGAAGAGCATTATACATAGGCCTATTATTCGTTATCATTGGGGTATTTTCTATTGTATTACTGTTCTTAACGAATAATAGTATTTTCTGGTATTTATTTCCATTTACAATTATTGGAATTATAACAATTGTTATTTCTATTATTAGCCTTAAAGAGAAGTTTGGCACTTTAAAATAACGTTTAATTAATTGAGATTGAATATTTTAATAGTTCTTTTATCAACCGTGATGCAACAAAAAAAGAGGATTGAGCTATTTCAACCGAAAATACAACAATACCATCCATGCAAAGCCTTATAAAGAAGGGGAAATATTAGGGTAAACCCACATAGAGCAAAACCTCGATTGTAGGAGAGAATCCCATGGATTCTCGTAATACTACAGGGGGAATGTTATTGGCTGAGAAAAAAACCATAAGGATCGTAAAAGAAGCCCTTGAGGCCTCCAAGGACAGAAACTTCAAAGAAAGCGTGGACTTGGCCGTGAACCTCAAGGACATCGATTTATCCATTCCAAAAAATAGGGTAGATGACGAAGTTCTTTTACCAAAAGGAAGGGGTAAGGCCCAAAAGATAGCCATTTTTGGAAGCGGGGAACTGGCTGTCAAGGCTAAAGGTGCCGCCGATTTGGTGATTCTTCCCGAAGAACTGGACGATTTAGCAGACGATAAAAAAAGAGCGAAGAAGCTGGCCAATGAGCATGTTTTCTTTATTGCTGAGGCACCACTGATGCCTGTTATAGGTAAGAAGTTGGGTGTTGTTTTGGGGCCAAGGGGTAAAATGCCAAAGCCTATCCCGCCAAGTGCCGATCCCGTGCCCCTGATAAACAATCTCAGAAAAACGGTGAGGCTTCGCTCAAAGGACAGGAGAACATTCCATACCTCGGTAGGAACAAAGGAAATGGCAATCGAAGATTTGGCCGAGAATATAGATGTTATAATGAAAAGGCTCATTGCTAAGCTGGAGAGAGGAAGAATGAACATAGCCTCGGTGTATGTAAAGACCACCATGGGGAAATCTGTAAGACTGATGTGAGGGTTGAAAATGGCACACGTAGCAAAATGGAAGATGAACAGGGTCGAAGATCTCACCGATGTGCTCCTTAAAAACCCAGTGATAGGCATCGTCGATATCGAAGGTATACCCGCATCCCAACTTCAGCAGATAAGAAAGAGCCTTCCATTAGGTAGCAAGTTCATAGTGACTAGAAATACGCTGCTTAAATTGGCTTTTGAAAAGGCTTCAAAGGAGAAGAAGAATCTCAGAAAACTCTCTGCATCGCTTGATGGTCAGCGGGGGATAATCGTGGCTGATATCAACTGCTTCAGGCTGTTTCGGGTCATGGAGGCCACTAAGATTAAGGCTCCTGCAAGGGGAGGAGAGATGGCACCAGATGATATAGAGATTCAAGAGGGTGACACTCCATTCAAACCAGGGCCCATAGTAGGAGAGCTGCAAAAAGCTGGCTTCCCTGCAGCCATCGAGAGGGGAAAGGTGGTCATAAAGAAGGATAAAACCATGGTGAAAAAGGGACAGCGCATCCCAAGGGATGTGGCAAAGCTCCTTGCCAGATTGGAGATTTATCCTTTGACCGTTGGTCTGAGTCTCATGGCGGGCTTCGAAAACGGCACCGTATTTACCAGGGATGTACTGGATGTTGATGTTGAGGGTTATATTGAGAATATAAAAACAGCATCATCGCAGGCCTTCAATTTGTCGATGTTTGTGAGTTACCCAACAAAAGAGAATATTCAGACCCTACTACGAAATGCACATCAGAATGCATTTAATTTGGCCTTCAACGCCGAGATACCAAGTTCAGAATCAATTGCACTTCTGCTTACCAAAGCTCATAGCCAGGCACTTTCCCTGGCATCTCGCTTACCGGATTTAAAGAGTGAAGGGGAGAGGCAATCTGAAGAAAAAAAGGAGGATAAGGACGAGGTAAAAGAAAAGAAAGATGATAAAAAAGAGGAGGAGAAAAAAGACGAGGGAGTAACAGAAGGAGGAGAGGAGAAAAAAGTAGAGGATGAAAAGGTTGCATCACCAGAGGATACGAAAAAAGAAGAAGAGCAGAAAGAAGGGAAAGAAAAGACAGAAGAAAAGAAAGAAGAGCCCTCTTCTGGTGAATAATGAATTAGAATCAGAATAATGGAGGCGAAAAATATGGAATATATATACAGCGCCATGTTGCTCCACGCAGCTGGGAAGGAAATAACTGAAGACGGAATAAACAAGGTGCTAAAAGCAGCTGGTGTAAAGCCAGATGATGCAAGGGTAAAGGCCTTGACAGCCTCATTGGAAGGGGTGAACATAGAAGAGGCCATGGCCACACCTGCTGCAATTGCGCAAGTTGCCGCACCACCACCAGCTTCAGGAGAACCCCCAGCAAAAGAGGAGAAGAAAGGCGAAAAGAAAGAGGAAAAGAAAGAAAAGGATGTTTCTGAGGAAGACGCAGCAGCAGGACTGGGCGCGCTATTCGGTTGAAGAGATCACAAAGAAATCTATTGAGAATAGGGCTCGATTTAAAGCTCACACGTCTAAACTCAGAAACCAAGAGATCATGCAGTTCAGTCAGTCAAAGCAGAGTTCAGAGCCAATTCATATCCTATTTTTTATCCTAATTTTCGCAATCTCTCAATTGCGATCCTAAAACCCTCCCCATTATTTTTATGGCCATCTATTATCTCAGGTATTATTCCAACATTAAAATCATTTAAAATAGTAAAATCCACAAACCCGGATCCTATTTGCAATCCCTCATGATGGGGCGGTTTCGCATCTGAAACATGAACATGTTTTATCATATCCTTCAGACTTTTAGTCATTTTGTGAATTTGCTCCTGGTTCCCTTCTCTTGTGGAAAGATATGCATGGCAAATATCCAGGGTGACACCACCCACCATATCCGAAAAAAAGAAGAGGTCTTCGGCTTCAATGCATATATTGCTCCTCCATATCTCTCCTTGACGCATTATGTAGAACCAGGGCATGTTCTCCAAAATTATACGGCTATCTCCGATCTCTTTTAGGGATTTTTCTAATCTTGATAAAGCATCTTTCCTCTCTATTCTCCTAGATGTTATTCCACCAGGATGAACAATCACGTAAATCGCGTTTACCTGGCGAGCAAAATCAAGGGTTTTTTTCACTATCTTTACTGCGCTTTTTCTGAGATAATCATTTTGGGAGGTCAAATCCACAAGATGATAATTCTTACCGTCGACCCAATATTCTTGATTGTGCACCACAAGTTCTATGTCTCTTTCTTTTGAGATATTTGAAAAAGTTTCCACCATCTCCTTATAATACTGGTTCAGATCTACTTCATGAATATGAATTTCCATCAAATCGGCGCCCAATTCGGCCATGGTCTTGGCATCGTTCCATCTTGCTTTAACTCCCAATCTCATTATATGACGTTCCTGTAAACGCATTCGAGGTATTTCGGCAAGGTATTGGATTTAGAAAAATGTTTCGAGTGCATGACGTAATCCTTATTAAACCCTAGAACATTGGTATTTGGATAATATGCAACGCCTGTCTTACAATCCATTAACAAGATTGACAATACATTCTGGGGAATCCCATTCTCTTGGTGTCATTGGACATCTAGCAATAGACACAATTATTCATCCAAGCTTCGAAATTAAGCGCTCTCCTGGTGGATGCGTAGCAGCAATTGCCACTGCTTCAGTGCAGTTCGGTATTTACACCTCGATTCATTCCAGGGTCGGGAGGGACTTCCCCAAGGAATGGCTTGAAGTTCTCGAGAATTTGGGTGTGTATATTTCAAACCCCGAATTCTCGGATAAGGAGAATTCCTTGAATGTCAAATTCAGATACAATGAAAATGGGGATTTAAAAAGTCTAGAATGTAATGATAGGCTCCTGACCCAATTGAAGATAGATAACATGCCGAAAACTGAATGCGTACACATATGCCCTGCCAATCCACAAGATCAGGCAGAGCTTATAAAAAGTGTAAAACACGGAAAAAGAATATTATCCATCAATTTCTCGGAATATTTTATAGATGACTATAAGAAAACGGATCTATCTGACCTCATGAACTGGAAGGACATTGACATTGTTTTTGTAAACGAGGCAGAGGCAAGAGCCATGACAAATGAGAAGGGTCCTGAAGATATGGCCTCGAAATTCTTTGATGAGGGTGTGGATGTCGTACTCATCACCCTAGGCAAAAAGGGCTCTTTGGTTTACGAGGGTAAAGAAATGCACAGCATAAATGCCAGGGAAGTGGATGCAATGGATCCCACAGGCTGTGGAGATTCATATATAGGGGGTTTTTTGGGAGAATATCTGGCTTCAAAGGATATTCGAAAAGCAGCTGGAATCGGCACCTATATCGCTTCCCTGACCGCGCAGAAGAAAGGTTCTTGGGCGGCTCTGCTGAGCGATGTGGGCAGGTTTTAGAGGCTCCATACTTTTACTTTCACTCCACTCTAATAGGTGGTTTTAATACCATTGTGATTAAATAGTACACCGAGAACATGAGCAAAATCTATCAACAAAATTTAAATAATCTCATTAGTTTACAAACTTCAGAAGACAGGGATATTGATACTTCCTTTAGGAATGGTCTGGACATTCTAGAGGAAGGCCATGGGATAGTGGAGCATGAAAGGATGGCTGTAAAACCATCTATAAAGTTGAAGGAGGAAAGGTGTAGTCCAAGACCTATTCGCGATGGTTCTATAATTACAATATTCGATAAAACAGCTAAACCGGTCAATAAAAACGATGTTTGGTGCCCTCATTTTATTGAATTTAAATGGGCAAACGGGTGTAATTTTGACTGTTCATGGTGTTATTTGAATGGAACCCTCAGGTTCAGGCCAATGGGAAAGGGTCCGTATGTGAAGTATCCAGATAAGATCAAACAACATCTTCGTGAATATTTAATCCAGGTTACAAAGCCAACCCTGCTCAACTCTGGGGAATTAAGCGATTCCTTGGTAAACGATGGCAATGGCTTTTCGCTATGCAAGGATATTATTCCGATTTTTAAAACTCAAAATACCCATAAACTACTCATCTTAACCAAATCTTCCAATGTTAGGAAAATAATAAAAACGAACTCTCAAAATCATGTAATAGTCAGTTTCAGTGTTAACTCATTCGATGTGTCAGAAAAGTGGGAAAAAAAGGCGCCAAGTCCGGAGAAGAGAATTGAGGCTGCCAAGAAATTATACGATGAGGGATATGAGGTTAGATTAAGAATAGATCCTATAGTGCCTGTTGAAGATTGGAAAGAGGAGTATCTAGAATTGGTAGATTTCATATTCTCGAATCTTGAACCTGAAAGAATTACCGTAGGTTCACTTAGAGGGCTTCAGAGTACGATAAATAACTCAAAAGACAGAAGCTGGATAAAATATTTAGAGGAAAGAAGCAATTGGGGATTAAAGGTTTCTTATGATAAGCGACTTGAGATTTACAGAACGTTAATTAAGTATCTGAGGAAAGAATACAATTACAAGGATATCGGGTTATGTAAAGAGACATTGGAGATTTGGGAAAAGCTGGGGAGGAATTATCTGAAATTGAAATGTAATTGTATATTATAGTAAGTAGTTATTTTTAATCATGTGCAAGGGTGTGATACAATTCCGAAAGCAAAGGCGAGGAAGAGTAATGAGGAATTTTTTATTGAATCATTAAACTCTTTTTTCAATAAAGGAAAACAATTGATTAAGGTACATCCTGATGTAACAGATGAGTATAATGATCATTCATTACTAAAGCTTATTTCTATCGCTTACTGGGTCGGGATTTTCACACCAATTGCACACAGACAATTAAAAGATAAGTACGGATACGATATTGTATATGTCGATACAATGGCTGGTAGTGGAGTTACTCGAACTAAACGTGCTGGAGATTATCTTTGTGGAAGTTGTCCAGCAGCATCAAGTGCTGCCTTAGGGAAGGGTTTCCCGTTTGATAAAATCATTGGAGTAGAAATTGACCCAATAAAGGCAAAATCACTAAGGTCACGACTAAAACTATTATCTCCTAATCAAGTCATTTCAATATATGAAAAAGATATTTTAGATGTCTCACATTTAATCGTGAACAAGATAAAAACCAACTCTATTTCCTATATTGTAATTGATCCTCAAGGATTAAAGGGAATGACCTGGGAAGCTATTGGTCCCTTATTAGAATGCAAAGGGGATGCCATGGTAACTTGGGACGAGGATGCTGTTTGGAGGGTGAAGGAGGCAGCTCTTTCTGATAGTAAGAGTTCAAGAGGTTGTGTTCAAAGACTAACGGAGCTTTTAGGTTCTGAGCAATGGGAAACGGCGGAAATTCCATCGGATTTAACAGCACATTTTATAAATCGAGTTCTAACTGAAACAGATAAATCAGTATTTAAAAGCGTGGAAATTGTAGACAACTCTGGAGCCCATTATAAAATGATACTATTCGTTGGAGATTGTCCGAATGCGGATCACATAGCTGAAGAATGGAGAAAACATATGAAAAAGAGGTTAGGGTCGGATAAAGGGAGAAATATTGCCAAATTACTTGATAAAAAAGCCAAACGTATCGTAGATCTTAGAAATTTCGATTAGTCTCAAAACATTTATCTTATTAAATTCCAATATACAATTCGGGTGAAGAATATGCCGCCTGCCGCCATCAAAACCGTGCGAGACCTGATTTATTGGCAGTATTCAAAATTAATATCAGAGTCGGCAGGATACGGAAAGAAGAATTATCGCTTTATTATGGACAGATTTAAGAAGCTGCAAAGTGGAGAAATCAACTGGTCGGGCTCGATTCGAGAATATATTAAGGAACTTGAAAGGAAAAACGAATGCATCTACTGTGGGAACCAAACTTCTCTTAGTATCGATCACCTAATTCCAAAAAACAGAGGAGGACCCGACATCGGAGATAATGCAGTCTTGGCCTGTAAGAGTTGCAACTCCTCAAAGAGCGATAAGGGAGTTTATGAGTGGTTCGGCCTTGAAAAAAGGGATAAATTACCAAGAATCGTGGAAGGGAAGTACTTGAAACTCCTTTACGATCTCCATGAAAGGAACAAAACCCTGGGAATGGGTGTTGACACCTTGCAGGAATTGTGTAATATTTGCACTGTGGGTTATCTCTGCGAGGAAACGAAATTTACTGTTTATTGCTTAGAAAGCATCCTAATAAAGAGAAGATAGGAACAATATCTATCAATATTGCCTGTATATTCCTTGCGTTTTCGAAAGAATAAGAAGCGATAGGGCAGTGATACAGAGTACGAATCCGATTGCACCAACAATAAATAAAGCCCCAAAGAACACAAAACTTGTCACAAAACCGAAAAAGAGAGCGGAAGCTGTCCAAAATCTGTTCCTGTTCCTAATAAAGGATATTATGATAAGAACAACGATTAGAATTCCGAGAATTATAACGACAACTCCAACCAGCATACTGTAAAATCCAGCCATGCCATGATGATAATCGTTTGAAAAGGCCAGCCGTATAAGGTAGGCTCCCAATCCAAGTACAATTATACTCCAGATAATCATCAGTAACCTGGCAATGGTGGCAAGGATTTTAAATTCCTTTGTCTTTCCTTTTTGACAGTAATTCAAATAATCAATATTTTGAGGATTACCCATGGTCCCCACCAAACATACCGGTTACTGACTTCATATCTAGCAAAATATTACCAATGTGTTATTAAGATTTTGATTTGCCACAAACTACATATATCCAATCCCACATTCTAAGGGGGTTAGAGGTAACACCATGAAAATAAGGCAGCCTATAGTCAGCGTCCTTGGTCATGTTGACCATGGAAAGACCACTTTATTGGACGATATCAGAGGAAGCACTGTGGCTGCCAGGGAAGCTGGAAAGATAACACAGCACATAGGGGCAACCGAGGTGCCCATAGAAACAATCGAGGAAATATGCGGTGAGGTGCTCAAGGGAAAGAAATTTAGCGTACCTGGGCTCCTTTTTATCGACACCCCAGGTCATTATTCGTTTACAACACTAAGGGCGAGAGGTGGAGCCTTAGCAGATCTTGCTGTTTTGGTAATCGATGTAATGGAGGGATTCAAGCCCCAAACAATAGAATCCATAAACATCCTAAAAAGGCAGAAGACGCCCTTTGTGGTGGCTGTAAACAAGATCGATAGGTTGGCAGGATGGAGATCCGAAAAAAAAAGAAGTTTTCTGGAGGCTTATGAGGCTCAAACCGAGCAGGTAAAATCTAAATTGGACGAGAGGCTCTATGAATTGATTGGGCAGCTTTACAGCCATGGATTCTCATCAGAGAGATATGATAAGATATCTGATTTTCAAAAGAACATTGCCCTGGTCCCGGTCAGTGCAAAGCATGATGAAGGCATTTCCGATATGCTTCTTATTCTGATAGGCCTTGCCCAGCGTTACCTGGAAAAGCAGTTGGAAACAGAGGAAGGGCCTGCTGAAGGCACGATCTTGGAGGTTAAGGAGGAGCGTGGTCTTGGGACCACCATAGATGTAATAATCTATAAGGGAACCATAAAAAAGGGAGACACAATTGTAATTGGCACAACGCATGAGACCGTAATCACCAAGGTAAAAGCCCTTCTTCGGCCAAAGCCTCTTGATGAAATAAGGGATCCAAGGGAGCAGTTCGATTCCTGTGAAAGCGTATCTGCGGCGGCAGGAGTGAAGATATCGGCTCCGATTTTGGAGGGCGTAATAGCAGGGGTCCCTTTGAAGGTCGCAGGAGAGGATGTTGAAAGCATCGTTCAAAAGATACAATCTGAAATGAAGCTGGAGATTAAGACCGAGGAGGAAGGACTGGTTCTAAAAGCCGATGCTATAGGTTCCTTAGAAGCATTGGCATTCGAGTTGAAGGAGAGGGAAATCCCCATAAAAAAGGCTCAGGTAGGGGATGTATCCAAAAGGGATGTCATAGAGGCTGCAACATCCTCAGATCCCCTAAAAAGGGCGTTATTTGCCTTCAATGTCAAGGTTTTACCCGATGCTAAGGAGGAAATCGCATGCTCTGATGCAGTTGTTTTCGAAAGCACCATAGTATATAAGCTAATGGAAGATTACGAGGAATGGAGGGAAAAGAGGAAGACGGAGCTGGATGAGGAGGCCAGATGTGAAATCCCTCATCCGGGTATGTTCAAGGTTCTACCGGACTGTGTATTTAGGGTGAGCAAACCAGCTATAATCGGGGTCAGAGTGCTGGCGGGAAGAATTCGGCCGGATCAGAGAATTCTTAGGGCGGATGGCAGGGTTGTTGGAAAAATCAAAAGCATCCAAAGCGAAGGAAAGAGCCAGAAAGAGGCGATTATGGGGGAGGAAGTGGCAATCTCTGTGGAAGGCGTGACAATAGGTCGTCAGTTGTGTGTCGAGGATATTTTGTATGTTGATATCCCAGGGGAGCACTATAAAGGGCTTTGTGAATCAGATTTGAACGTGGACGAGCAAGAGGTTTTGGACAAGGTATGCAAGATTAAGAGAAAGGAAGATCAGTTCTGGGGTATGTGAGGCCCGGCTCGCGATTTTTTGAGATTATTGGGAATAATCTATAATATCACTTAAAAAACTTCGTGGTAAGTAAGGTTCCAATTCCAGAAAATGCATCTTCCACGTTCATGCCTGTTTTGGCACTTGTGGGCAGGAATTGAGTCTTGTATTTTCTCATGATGCCAATGATTTTTCCATTCAGTTCGAAAGGAACATTATTACCTGTTAAATCCACTTTATTGGCCAATATGATGATAGGAATCGACTTTGTTACTTTGAACAACGATGAAATCCAACCCTCCATTCTCTCTACAGTATCTGGTCGAGTAAGATCGCATACTACAAGGGCACCATTTGTTCCCTTGTAAGCGGAATTTTGTAGATTGTTAAAGCCCTTCTGACCAACCAAATCCCAGATTAAAAGCGTGAGATTAACCTTAAAAAACGGCTTCTTTTTAAAATCCTTGACTACGATGCTCTTTTTCGAAACCTTGACTCCAAGTGTACTCAAATAGCGGTCATCATATGCATTATAAACAAACCTTCGAATAAGCGAGGTCTTACCAACGCCCCAATCTCCCAGAAGGCAGACCTTTTTCTCCACGTTTGTTTCCATCAAAACCACGTGTTAGGGTGGTTAATATAATATTCAATACCTATATCTATTTTACGACCAAATTATTTTTTATGGCATTTTTATCCCTTAATATCTCTTTATTGCCAGATTCGCCATCCAGCTTCATCAGATACATTAATAACCGATAATTCATTATCCTCGACATGCGTATCAGATTCCTTGGTGGGGCCGAAGAAGTGGGCAGACTGGGTATGCTTCTTGAAGAGAACAACCTACGTCTTCTGTTCGATTATGGACTTTCAGCAACAGATCCCCCAAAGTATCCTTTGGAAGCTCCTCCTGTTGATTACCTTCTGCTGAGTCATGCCCACCTTGATCATTCGGGGATGGTACCCTGGGTATGCGGTAGGTACCAGATTCCTGTTTTAGCGACGATAATGACCCAGAGGGTCAGCGAGGTACTTTTCGATGACAACTACAAAATTAGCGAGCTTGAAGGATATCCTCAGATGTACGATAAAGGCGATATCAGGATCACAACCGGTAGCTTCGATACAGTTAAATTCGGCGAAAAGAGGCGAATCGGCCCATTTGAAGTCACGATTCACTATGCGGGCCATATTCCAGGTGCCACTATGTTCGAACTTCAAGGCAGTAAAAATATCCTGTTTACTGGAGACATCAACACCATCGACACACAACTTTTAAAGGGCACAAAACCAGTTAAATGCGATACCCTAATAATCGAGGGAACCTACGCCGGAAGAAACCATCCGAGAAGGGTGAAACTGGAGTACGAGTTTTTAAAAAAGGTGGATGAAGTTGTCTCCAGAGGTGGAAAAGTCATAATTCCCGCATTCGCCATTGGAAGGACCCAGGAGATCATGCTCATGCTCTTGCATTCAAGGCATAGGATCTATGTGGATGGTATGGGAAACAGCATAACAGATATTTATTTAAATAAGCCTCAATTCATTAAGTCCCCGAAGAATTTGAGAAGGATGAAAAACAAGGTGAAGATGGTGCGCTCGTTTCGAGGAAGGAAATACGCCCTAAAGGGTGATGTGATCATCACAACCAGCGGGATGCTGGATGGTGGCCCTGTTTTGAGTTACATAAAGGAGTTTAAAAACGATAAAAAGAGTGCAATACTTCTAACAGGTTACCAGGTAGAGGGCACCAATGGTAGGCTACTTATGGATGAGGGCAGGATAAGAATTCAAGGTGTGAATCAAAAGGTGAACTGCGAAATAGGTTTTTTCGACTTTTCTGCCCATTCTGGACACAAGGAATTGATTGAATTCATTCACGGCTGTGAGCCTGAAAATGTCGTAATCTGCCACAGCGATAATAGAGAGCTCATATCTGGGGAATTGAAAGGTTCATACAATTTTTTGCTGCCGAAACTCAATGAGAATATCGAAATTTAGGCAATATTAGCCCTAAATCGCTCTAACTTCTCTCTCGCCCTTCTTAGGGCTTGGTTTGCGTTTTCCACAAGAAAGCCGAGATAATCCTCGTTTGGATACAGCTTTTTAGCCCTAGCAACAGGAACGTGGATATTTTCCGAACTCAATATCTCAACCACGATTTTTTGCGGTTCATCTTTTGAGGTCAAGGTAAGGGACTTTATTGTGGAGTACTTCAATCCTGACTCCACGGCAAGATTTCTCAGTTCGGTGGCGCTTTTTAGGGTCTTACATCTTATATGTATTATGGGTGATTGGGTCAAAAGGAAGATCGTAGTATTCTCCTGGGCCTTGGAATACGCCGCTAAAACCTCCTTTTCGGCGACCTCACGGTGCCATTTACCCAGAAATATAGCGTTCTCTTTATCGCCCAATTCAGGTATTTCCAAAAGGACAATTCTTCCAGCACAGCTGCTGGTGGTAAAATAATTAGGATTGGAATTGATCCTTTCCACTAGTGGTAATATCTCCTTGTCCACCTCTCCCTCATCTATTTTATTGTTTAGACTTTCCATCCGCCGAATCTTATCCCAGGACATTGGGCATGAATAATCTTTTAAGTAAAGAAGCTTTGTGGATTTTTTTTAAAATAATATATTAGAAGTCTTTAAATTCATTAACTTGATTAACGGTTTCATGGTAAAAGACCATTCAGGAGCCCAGTATATAAAGAGCTCCGAAAATGTTCCCCTTTCACTTATTGGAATGATGGGATTGTTATTTGCTGTATTTTGTTGGGGTCTTTCTTTTCCGCTTTTGAAAGTGGCCTTGGATGAGATAGAGCCCATTACCCTTGGTGCCATTAGGTATATCATAGGTGTTGCTCCTTTGGTTATTTTCATGGTTGCTATAAGGGGGAAAGAAAGTTTTCTTCGACCCCTAAAAGAGGATTTATTGTTCTTTTTCAGTTTGGGTCTTGTGGGAATAACACTTCCTAATATTTTTCAGAACTATGGTATGACCATGACCTATGCCCATGTAAGCAGCATTATACAGGCCTCAGGTCCCATATTCACCATAATCCTGGCAGTATTCATTCTAAAAGAACCACTTGTCAGAAATAAAGTGATTGGTACAGTGATCGCCTTATCCGGTACATTTCTACTTGTTACAGGTAGTGGATTGGATTTACTGGGATCCACTTCTATAGGCAACTTCCTTGTTTTACTGTCCGCTATTTCTTATGCAATTTCCTCAATTATGAGCAAGAAAATCCTGGAAAAATATGATCCCTTAACTGTGGCCACCATGAGCATGTTCTTGGGAACCGTGATTCTTGCCGTACTCATGGTATTTGAATCTCCAGCTCAAAGAATTCCTCAGATTTCCACAAGAGGCTGGGTAATTGTTCTTCTCCTGGCGATGCTTCCTGGCACCTTGGCACTCCTGGCATGGTATCACGTTCTTAGGACCTCTGAGGTTTCAAGAATCATTCTATTTATCTATCTCATACCCATCTTTGCAACTGCGATCTCATACTTCTGGCCTGGAGAGGTAATAAAAGTGACAACAGTAATTTTCGCTGCTCTGATCATATCCGGAGTCGTGATAGCGCAGTATGAAAAGAACGAAAAGAAAGCAAGAAAGGTTGAACCCACAAAACCCCTTCCCTGAGCTCCTTTAGTAATTCTGTCTCCTTTTCGTAGCTCAAATATTCTCCCAAGAACTCAACCGAAAATCTCATCAGCCTTCTTAGCAATTCTCTCGATTTTTAATCCGTTTAACTCCTTTCCAGGGCCGATTATCCCCTTCTTTACATTCTCTGCATTGTAGTGCATCACATCAATTACTGTAGGAACCCTTATGGCATCGCCGAATACCACAACCGTCCTAGGTGGAATCGTGCCCACGATATTCTCCCAGGCACTTCTATCCGGAACACCGGCCAACGCTGAAGAGATATCCGAAGGCTCCTTAACTGACAGAACCAACCTATTGGCCAACTGGCTTCTTACCTCATCATCGATTCTCGAAGGCCTCTGGTCAATTAAGGCCAAGATGAGGTTGAACTTTCTCGTTTCTCTGGCCAGCCTATCAAATATCGTGAAGGAGGCGATTTTTGGCTCCAGGAATTTATGCGCTTCCTCAAGGAAGACAACAAGACGAGGGTACTCCTCATTATGTTCTGTGTACAGATCGAAGAACCTTCTTGCCATGACATTTGCCACGAACAGATAGGCCATCTGATTGGTGCCGTACCTTCCAAAGTCCATGACAATGGATTTTCCGGATTTCACAAGGTTTTGAATGGCTGAAAAAGCATCTTTTTCTGTTTCTCTTATGAATTTGAACCTATCCAAGCGATTGATTCTCCTCTGCAATGCTGAGAGGGAGGCAGGATGAAGCTCTCCTTCCCTGAAGTCTTCTAAATCAGCGTTTTGAATGGCAGTTATCAGGTCCATATCACCTCTTTGTCTATTTACAGTGAACAGCGCGTCCACCATCCCACCTGACAGATCCTGGAATGCCACGATTATATCAGCTGGTCTGATTTCCAGTGGGGAGATTAAAAAGGGCTTTGCTTCTTTTATTTCAGGGTCCAGGGAAAATATCTCAACTCTTTCCGGAAAAAAGAACTTCAGCCCCTCTGTATTGTCTGTTTTCGAGAACATTCCGTATTCTGAGTGCATGTCAAATATAAGCACACTGGCCCTATTTCTGGCTAAAATAGAGGTGCAGAGTATCTTGTTGAATATGCTCTTTCCCGAACCGGTTCTTCCGAAGATCCCAAATGGTTTTTCAACCAACTTTTTAAAATCTATGTTAACCTTGAACTTCGACACACCCCGCAGATTGCCTATGGGTGCAGAACTTGGAGTGACTTCATATAGCTTTTCAACATCAGATTTGGTTGCATGCCTTGCGTCTGAGAAGTACGGGGGTATGGTTTCCGGCTCTGAAAGGTTACCTGAGCCCTTTTCAATGAGTTGAATGGGTTTAAGCTTGGCCTTTGAGTAAAAAATCTTGCCACCGTATCCTTCGTGCATGGAAGTGATTGGCACCACAGATTCCTTGAGTTTGGAGCCAGCCAACCTCTCAGCGATATCCATCTTCTCGTTGATTACGTCATGCACCATGCAGTAGAAGTCGTATTTTTTTCCCTCCACAATTGCTGGGTACCCGATTCTCAGGTCCTCTGGGTTATCCAGCGCCAATTTGACCTCCAAACCGGAAAGAACACTGGCAGAGACAACCTGACCTATATCAACCTTTTCTTCATCCTCCATATTTACACTTCCCTGCTCACTTGATCAAGATATTCGTGAAAAGCACCTTTCCTTGCACCTTCTAGATGCGTAAGGGCATTTATGGCCTCCTGTATCGAAATCTCATAGTTATGGGCCATGCTGAGGATCATATCTTCATAAAGGCTGTGGAAATGTCTTACTGTCACCACATACCTGTGTGCCTCCAAAAGAGGATAGACATAGCCGGGACAAAGCGTGGATTTTGAATAATGTGCAAGATGCGAAAAAACTCTTTCGGGCTCCTTTTTGAATGTCCCAACATCTATTCTAAACCATTTCTTTGCATCAGGATGTAGCTTTGCAAAATAAACATCCCCAAGCATCCTTTCGTACAGCAAACTGTCCTTTCTCTCGGACTTTATCATGGGCATAGGTGTGTATCCCATTCCTTGAAAATCCAATTTTGAAAGAACCTCCTCATCGGTCTTGTAGGATTTGAAGGCATGGGTGTAAGAATCTTTTGATACGCCAACAAGAATATTATTCTTCTTTTCGCATTCATCCATTGCTTTCTTTAAAACTGTGGTGGCCTTTAGGGGCGTTAAGGTTCCGTCCATTGCAATGATGACATTTTCATTTGCTTTTGCCAGTTCATAGGCCATCTCCTCCTCGAAAAGTCTTCTTAGTTGGTTTACCATCTCCCTGTGTTGCTCTGAAGCGTATCTTGTTGCCATAAATAATTTTTCTTCTATCTCACCCATTTTGGTCATTATGTCCTTTTTCGTTGAAACTAGAACGGGTTTTTCCTTTACCCTCGAACCTATCAATTCATACCCTTTATCCTCAGAGAATTTGTAATGCAAAGCCCCTACCCTGATCACAGCCAACCACATACTGGATAAGTTCAGAATAAATGAATAGGAACCATCGATTGCAATCAAATCCATAACCTTCTCTGAAGGAGAAAATGTCTTTACATCTATGCACGACCCATCTTCCTTTGAATCCGAGAAACATCGGTACTTTTGAATGATCCTTAGGTTGTGTGCTATCAGTTTTTCAATACCTTCACTTTCTTGGTTATCATCTTTCAAGCCATCACCTTGATTTTCGATTCTTCTTCTGGTGTCATGTACACCATTATTCTTCCTGGAAACTTCTCGGCAACCTCGGTAAGATGCGTGATGAGAATTATTTTTTCAAAGAACTCCCCCATATCGAACAACTTCTTCACGAAAAGCTGCCTGCTGGTTTCAGTATCCAAAGAACCTAAATCACCTTCATCAATGAAAAGGGTCTTCATCCTGCCGTAAGTTCTTCCCACCTGGGGCATACTGGCCAGCTCTTTTGCAATTGCAAATCTCAGGGCTGCGTTAATCTGGGTCTTCTCACCACCGGAAAATTCCTGAACATCGTGCCACTTTCCATCTGCTCCCGAGATCTCGATTCTGATACCGTATCTATTGTTCTCGCCGTACGAGCTTAACTTGGCCTTGGAAAACCTACCATCCGTCATATCAGAGAGATTCCCGCTTGTTTCCAAAGAAAGCTGCGGTAAAAGCTGATCTATTGCGAACATCACTATGCCCCTTTTGTGGAAAACCTTCTCCTTCAGAATGGAGAGTATCTCACTTTTCTCACGGAGTTCCTTCAATTCTTTCTCAGTCTCTTGCATCCGTTTTTTGAGGTCCTCTATATCCTTAATCTGATTTTCTAAGCGGACCATCTCCCCCTCAGCCCGGGAAATTTTGCCAAATAGAATCTCTTTCTCCTTCTGCATCTTTTCATTTCTCTGTCTCGCTTTTTGATAGTTCCCCTCCTCGTCCTTCAGCTTTGATAATCTCTTAATCAATCCTTTTAATTCGTCTTCAATGCTCTTTTTCTGGGTTTTGAGGTCAATTATGAGGCTTAAGGGATCTCCGATTCTATCCAGTTTCTTTCTCTTCAAATCTAGTTCATCCTTTTGTTTCCGCATTTTGGCAACCTTGCCTCTTATTTCGGCGATTTCTTTCCTTTCCTCTTCTCCAAAATCCATTTTTTTCAGGTTCTGCTCCCCTTCTTTTATCTTTTCATCTATCTCTTGGACTTTCTTTTGATAATTATCACTTAAATCCTCGATATCCTTTGTGGTCTGCTTGATGCCATCTTCGATCTCAGAAAGCACGAAAGAATCCTCGTTTATGCCTTCAGTTCGCTTTTTCAAAGCCTCAAGTTCTTTTTTTGATTCATCCCTTTCTTTCTTCAGGCTTTTTATCAATTCTTTTCTCTCAGAAAGCCACTCTAATTCCTTTCCGATACGATCCACCCTCTCTGTAAGCGATCCTTCAGATCTCAGCATATGAAATGCCTCATCCCTACCGATTTTAGTGGAGAGATTTGCGATTCGCCTTTCATTTGCCACTATCCGTTTTGAGAGTCGTTTTATCTCAGTATCTCTTTCCTTTATCAGGGCACTCCTTAATCCTTTCTCTCTATCCAACTCCCTTTTTGTTGTTTGAAAGGCATGTTGTTTCTCCCTGAGCTCCTCTCCGTGGGTCCGTAGGGCTTCAAAATCCTTTGTTTCCTTTTTTAGATTTGAAATATCCTTTTTAAGGGGCTCGATATCCTTTGTCGCCTTTTGGGCCAAAGTGAGTCTATTTTTCAGGTTCTTCAGCCTTTCTTCAAGGCTCTCTACCTTTCCTTTTACGGATGAAAACATGTCGTGCTTTTTAGCTAATTCCTTTAAATCATCATCCAACTCTTTTATCTCCTGGGTCATCTTCTCAAGGTTTTTCTTTTCTTTTTCGAGATGATCCCCTTTTTCTTTCAGCTCCTTTACCAACTGTGGAAGCTTTTCCACCTGTTCGTTTCTTATACTGATCTCTGTCTCATAGGTTCTGATATTTCTCTTAATCACCTCAAATTTCTCTGAAACCAGTGTCTGGGCTTTCTCAAAGGTCTCCAGCCTGAAAAGCTTTTGAAATATCTCCAATCTCTTTGCAGCACTTTCTGCACCCAACTCCTTCATCTCCTCCTGTCGAACGAAAGTTGAGTTCCTGAATCCATCGTAATCCAGGCCTATTACTTCCTCGATCATCTTTTCCAATTCCTTTATATTACCATCAATTGTTCCGCCATTTTTTTTCAGACTCAAATATGGAGAGTTCGAGGATGTAAAACCTCTTTCCACTTCATATTCCTCACCACTTTGGAAAAAGGAAACCTTGACATGGCCACCTGGCCTGCAGATATCCGAGATTTTTATGTTCTGGATGTCTGTTCTGGATGTTCTTTTATACAGTGCAAATGTTATTGCATCCAGAATGGAGGTTTTTCCGCTGCCTGTCTTGCCAGTAATTACCGTGAATTTATTTGGGAAAGTAACGCTCGGCACGGTTTTTTCAACGTACCTCATGAATCCCTTCATCTCTATTTCTTTGATAATGAAACCCTGGGTTGGCGAAGCAACTATCTTAGTTTCCTCGCTCTGTTCCTCCAGGGGTTGGATTGGTATGCTTTCCTCCTTAAGGAATCGTGTAGGGGTGCCTTCGTCCGTGATGAAATCCTCCAAGGTCTTCATCCCAGCACCTCGTTTAAGATGGCCTCCCCCTCCTTTCGTATTCTTTCGTATTCGGGATGCTCTCCGTAATTCGTCTTAAGAAATGTGCGAAGTAGTTGATACGGATTCATTGTGAATTCAACATAACCCACCTTCTCTGAGACCATCTCCTTCCATCTCACATCATAGTAAAACGCATGTTTCATTTTCTCCGTAATCTGCGATTCGGAAATGCGCTCCCTAACTCCTTCATTAAGTGCGATTTCCAATCTGAACATCTTTTCTTCGACATCTTCAGGTATTGCATCGAGAATCTTTCTTGTGGCGTCCTCGTCTGCTGCAATTTCAAGGGAAATCTTCACCATATCTCTCACAGGCAGTTTTTTGAATTCCCACAAATTCTCTTTTAGTGATGAGATCACAACGAAGCCCTTTTCATCATCCCTCTCGCCCCAATCAATCCTTTCTATGGCACCAGTATACAAGAACTCTGGTTTAGAGCCAATTGCCTGATGAAGATGCACATGACCAAAAACCGCCAAATCCAGGTTCTCGGGAATCATGTCTCCTGTAAAGGAAAACTCTCCCGGCAGAACCTCTGGGCTTGGGGTCTCCCTGAGCTTAGCTCCTTCAAGATAATAGTGCCCAAACATGATTTTATGGTCAGTTTCTAGCTCATCAACACGATTGGCAATCCACTGCTTCAAAAGTCTTTGACCGAGTATGAACATCTGCTCTATTCCAATTTCAGTGCCCTCCTTTTCCCGAACGAGTCTTGCTATTTGCTCAGGATGAAGATAGGGCACGATAACAAAGCCAAATCTTTTACCTTCAACTTCCAATTCCTCAACTGCTGGTTTTCGGAATACCTTAACGTTCCCATAGCCGCGAAAATCGTCTATTGAGGTTCCTTTCTTCTCGCCGTGGGGCTGATCATGATTGCCTGCTAAAATCCAAACCTCTATACCCTCCTTCTCCAAGGGTTCGATGACATCGCGACGAATCAGCTCTCTTACCGTGGGACTAACGTGGGTCCTATCGAACATATCTCCAAGGATTACGAAGAGCTGTGCCTTGCTTTCAACGGCGTATTTGGCAGTTTGCATGAAGTTGCTGTGTATGTCCAATGCCCTTCTTGAAATCCCTGTTTCGGCATCAATGTTGAAGCCAAAATTAATGCCCTCATGTATATCGCCAACAACAACAATTTCACTCAATGCCCCACCTAGGCACCTAATCGCTTTGAGTTTATATATAGTTGAGGGAGGGAGGTGGGTGAAATCATAGAAACAGACTTACTTGATATCAAAATTGATTTAATAGTGTAAGATCTGGTTCAATTTCTCATACCAAACCGATTGAAAAAGGTGATAATCCCCTCCAATTATAGGATAAAATGAGTATATTTCTGAATCCAATGATAACACTTTTTATCGTATCAAACCAGATAATAATACCGAAAAATAATAAAGACAATGACGAAGTATTAAGGCTACAAATATGGAGAATATGTATGAGCCAGATGGGATTCGATTATTCAAACTCCCAGAATAAACCTCTGAATTCCAATATAAATCGGGTTATATCGGATTTAAAAGAGGGATCAGACATCGAAGGTGTCGTTCTAGTTGAGGGAAGGGATAAGATAATTGAATGCAACATGCCCTATGAAAAATTTTGTAAGGTGGAAATACCTGAGTTAATAGATACCCTAGAAAGCCGAAATAGATTATCATTTAACCATAATCATAACGGCATTCTCGAGCAATATGTCATAGATTATAATGAATACAAAGTTCTTGCGAAAAAGTTGGAGAACGATCTCACACTTCTGGTATTATTGCAAAATAGAGGATATGTTAGCCTTGCCATGCTAGATATTGAAATTTCTACAAGGCGGATTTCCGAGATACTCAATAGATTCAACCAAAAGATATATCCATGAACTAGATACTGGTAAAGATCATTAAAAATTGAATTTTTGAGAGAATCAAGATTTCCCTTCCCTTATTTTGAAAGAGATCTATGGAAATGAATCACCGATATACTCTAAAACACCCCTTAAATCATCCCCTTCCACTATCACATCAGCCTTTTCCCGTACTATCTCATCCTGGGGATTGAAGGCTATCCCAAGGCCGCAAACCTCGAACATGCCTGTATCACCGTAACTGTTACCTATTGCTACACTCTCTTCTTTTGCTATATCGTTTTCTTCAAGCAATTTTTGAAGGGGCTTCCCCTTATCAGCTAGTTCGATGCTCAGAGTCCCCTCACCAGTAAGTCTCCCATTCTCATCCACCACCAGGCCATTGGCCACAACAAAATCTATGCCCAATTCTTCTGCAATTCTGTCTGCCAGAACCTCGATTCCGCAGCTTATTATGGCTGTTTTTATACCTTGTTTTTTCACCTCTGATACAACCTCTTTGGCACCTTTTATAAATGGTACGGAGGAAAGAATCTCCGAAACCTCGAAAATGGTCAAGTCCTTTTGCTTGCCGCGCCAAAGCTCTATATCTCTTCTCATGAATTCCTTGTAATCTATCTCCCCTCTCTGATATGCGTAGAGAGAATGATCGTTGTTCACTTTGAAGTGCTCGTGCATCCATACCCAGGAGCTGAAAGTATCCAATAGGACGCCGTCCATATCAAAGGCCACGAATTTATAACTCACGAAGTTCACCAGAGAAGGGCGGTTATGTGTTTTTAGGAGTTTAAGTGTTGCGTTTGAGAGTTTGGTATCCTTCCTCCATCAATATCTTCTTACACACCACCTGTCCCCCTCCTCCCTTCCCCTCCTCCCGCCCTTCATCTAAATAACTAATAAAGATATTATAATTCTCATTTCCCAATTCTATTAGGAACAATTTTTAAGTCCAAGTAACGTGATTACCAGCCATTATGGGGGGCACGATTTTGAATCTCAAACAGGTTGCAGGAGAGAGGGCAATAGAATATGTCAAGGACGGTATGGTGGTGGGTCTGGGCACAGGTAGTACGACATATTACGCCATAAAGAGACTCGGTATGATGGTGAATGAAGGATTGGACATCATAGGTATTCCCACATCGGTTTCATCGGAAGAAATTGCTTTAGAATCGGGTATTAAACTCTCGAATCTACAGGAGCATCCTGAGGTGGATGTAACAATAGATGGTGCCGATGAGGTGGACCCAAATCTGGATATCATCAAGGGTATGGGGGGAGCGCTTTTCAGGGAGAAAATAGTGGCATTTGCCTCAGAAATGGAGGTCATTGTAGTTGATCCATCGAAGATGGTGGAGATCCTCGGAACTAAATCCCCTTTGCCGGTGGAGGTTGCCCCTTTTGGGTGGAAAAATTGCCAAAAGAGTTTAAAGAATTTAGGCTGTGATCCAAGGCTTAGAATGAAGGATGAATCAAAATATACAACCGACAGCAACAATTACATCATAGACTGCTCTTTTGAGAAAATAGAGAATCCTAAAACCTTGGAATCTGAGATTAACAACATCCCCGGGGTAATTGAGAACGGACTGTTTTTGGGGATTGCGGACATCGTAATAATGGGCACAGAAGACGGAGGAAAACTATTTAGCAAGCCGCTTTAAATGTGCAATCTTCTTTTTCACTTCCTCCATTTCTGTATTTTTCTCGGCCTCAACGTCCTTGACTATTCTCCTTAAGGAGAATCGTAATTTGTACATCTGTGTCGGTCTTCCCTTTCCATTCTGCTTTATAATCCTTGTTTTTACCCAGCCTTTGTCCCTCAACGATTTTGTGGCTATGGAGACCTCAGATTGCCTCAAATCAATGAAATCTTCAATATCACTGGAGGAGGCTTCGCCAGCCTTAGAAAGGAGAATTACGATATTCGATACGTTCCTTGTCTGGCCCAAAGACATCATCAGGTTGATGAATTCACGGTCTTTGGCATTGAAATTAAAGGTCCTGAGTCTTTCTCGCATCGATAATAATATACCCTTGCTACTATAAGAAAATTTTGTTTAATCACAGTTTTTTGGGGTTTTACTACTGGCTATTTTTTAATCTCCTAAAACAAATTAACTTTTTAATAACTGTGGCTATAAAAGTTTCATTCATTTTTTTGAGCGATATATATTATCTGGGTGCGAAGGCTCTTTGAGGACACACCGATACATTTGCCGTGCATAATCTCTCTCCTGCAATTGGGCAATTGCCCTTACTATCGTCGATGGGCTCGTAATGCCTGCATTCTGAACATGTCTTTGTTCTCATCCTCTCTTTTGTCGCATCTACACCTTTTTTTCCAACATTAAGCCCTTTTTTTCCTGCCTTAACACCCACCTTCACCCCTTTTTTTCCGATTTCTTTTGTTTTATCGATTAATCCCATGTGTAATCCACTCGTCAAGGTTTAAAGGAAGTTATCGGTATATTCTTACTTAAAATTTTTGCGAATCACATCCAAAGTATTAAGAAGTAGAATACTTGATACAATCTAAATGATTAATATGAGCACACAGTCCAG
>CP070672.1:1378918-1384374 GCA_020351895.1 Thermoplasmata archaeon | reverse complement strand
GGTTATCCCCTGGAGTTTTGCTATCGAGTACACAGACATCTTACCCTTATCCATCTCCCGAAAAATCCACCTTACCTTCCTCTGGTTAAGTTTTCTCATGTATAGATATAGAGCTTCTGAATTTACCGAGGGGAAGTAATTTCGGGATTGTACACTTAAAAAGTAAAACAGAAAAGTAGTTATAGTAGTAAACCTGTAGGAGAAGGTAATAAAGAAGAAAATTAGAAAGATTAACACTTTTTGGAATCCTCCAAACTTTGTTACATGACTTTTTGATTGGTAACTCTTTATTTAAGAATCAGAAACATAGACTCTGAGGAGGTGAAATCAAATGGAAGGAACTGTAAAGTGGTATAACGAACGTAAGTCTTTTGGTTTTATTGAAGTCGAGGACGGTAAGGACGTTTTCGTACATCGTAATGCCCTTTCTGAAGGAACGATCCTGAACGAGGGTGATTCGGTAGAATTCGACATCGAACAAAGCCCAAAGGGCCCGCAAGCTACCAACGTAAAGAAACAATAATCTGAGTTGGTTTCAATAAAATATCTCTTTTTTTATATATTTTTTTAATATCAAATTTAGCGATACAGTTTTAGGTTGATTCTTAGAAAAGAATATTAAACCATAACATATTACCCATATAGGTGATGGAACTTGGCAAAGAAAAAGAAAACTGTTAAGAAGAAAGCAAGATGCGCTGGAAAAACCAAAGCAGGAAAAAGATGCAAGAATTATGCATCTGGCAGATCCAAGTACTGCGCGGCTCATAAGAGATAATTGTAAGAAAAGAGCCTTTCTTTCTTTTTTACTTGTAAAGAAAATTACGAACTTGCTTCGTGTATAGTAGATTTATTTCTCCCTAATTTTTTTGTTTGCACACACCCAAACTTCGGCTATCATCATATTCATTGAATTTACAATTCATATGTCTAGATATAATTTTTCTGATTTTCAATTCCCAACCCCTCCTTCCCATCCCATCTCACCCCAGCCCCCACCTCCGCAGTTCCCCCATCCCTTTCGAGGTGCAAAAACCACACCCGCCTGTCTTTGGCAAAAGCAAAGGTTTGATGGGGAAAGGTTTGGGTGGGGAGTGTTGAACATGGGGATGGGGACTGGAAGCTGAACATCAAGAATCTTCTTCATTAGTCTTATTTTTATTCTCCTCAGAATGGATTTACTCTTCAGACTCTTCCTTATCTGAAGGCGGCGTTTTTTCACCCAATTTTCTAGAAGCAATAATTATAGCTACTATGGCTATGAGAATACCAAGGATCCCCAATATAAATGCTCCAAATGCAACAAAATTATCTGGCTCGCCTTTATCATCTTTAAGTTTTTCTATTTCTTCATTCAGGTTCTCTATCTCTGTTGTCAGGTTCTCTATTTCGGTATTAAGGGCCATATTATCAGATTCGAGCTGGAAAACACGATTCGTGAGGACGGTATCATCATATTCAGAGGGGATAGTGCTTTTAATCACGGTGATGTTATCGCTCAGGTTGTGTATATCCTGAGTAATATCATCAATCAAATATTGGATTTCATTAAGTTGGGTTTCATTAATAGTTAAGTTATCTATTGACTGGTATAAGTTATAAATATCAGTTCCGATTAAAGTCAAATTATTTTTGATCAGAGTTATGTTCTCATCTGTGGTAATGTTGAGGTCCTCGATTTCTTTGATTAAATTCATGACAGAGCCATTTAATTGGTTATAGTTCGACCATATATTGGTGATATTCTCTAAAATCTGCTGCTGAGTCTGGTTTAGTTCATTAATTGTGTTATTCATTTCACTTGTCCTGTTATTAAGTACATCAATTTGCCAGTTAAGATTATTTATCTGGTTTTGAAGGGAATTAACGGTAATCTTGAGATCATCAATAGCCTGAATTACTTCACTAAAGTTTGAAGGAGTTGGAGTATAATTTATAATCACATCATTAAAGTAAAAATGATTTGTTCCATTACTATCTAACCATAATCTAATTGTATTTATTGTTCCGTTTATATGAATGGTTTTATTTTCAGCATATGGTAAATTAAGCCACATTTCCACCGAATCAATGTAAATTAAAAAGTTTTGACCCACGTATTTTGAAGCATTTCCATGGAATACTGGTTTAAAAGTAATATTGCTAACATTACATGGATATTGAAACACTAAATAAAATGTCAATTTATCATGACCCGGACCAAAGTCATGATCTATACCTGTACTTTCATTTCCATCCAATATTAATGGTATATAATCTATATAGTCTTGGTTTGTTCTTATCATACATCCAGAATCGAAGTAATACAATCGATTGTTACCGGAATCGGAATCTGACTCCGAGATTTTTTCACCAATATCAAAAGTCTCTGCATTCACACTTGGTAATGCTACACAACTTAAAATTCCTATTATTGATAGGGCTATTAACAGCCTTCCTCTTATTTTCACAATATCACCCGTTTCACTATCGCATTTAATGTTTATATAACTTTTTAGATATACCCCTACCCCCTCTATTCAATCTCAGCCACACGTCAACCACTCTCGTAACCAACCTTTCGGGTTCCCCCAATCCCCTTTATAGGTGCAAAAACCACACCCGCCTGTCTTTGGCTTAAGCAAAGGCTTGATGGGGAAAGATTTGGGTGGAGAGCGTAAAACAAGAGGATTGTAACGAAATGCGGGTCCATATACCGGAAATTAGAAGGAAAAAGGATGTGTAAAGGTGTTTTTGTAAAAATTCAAGTAATATTTAAATAGCACCTCCTAAATAACAATACATGATGACTCAAGAGGAGCCCGTTTGGTTCGAGGAGGAGCCTCCCTGGTACAAGGATGTGATGAAACGTTGGAAAGGAACCGCTTCAGTCATGCCAGATTGAGCTGTAACAATTTTTTCTACTAATTCTTTGGTATATTTTCGATGATCTTTTATTCCTCTGGAATGATGGACATCATGATAGCTTGCATCAAAAAGATACTTATGATTTATATCAAAATCCACTATACGTTTAGAATTAGTATAAAATAAGTCATAGAGTCCTTTCTCCTCGTTATATGTTTTCATTTTTTCCCCGCAAGAAAAGCCCAAATAAAGATCTACAAAGCGAAAAGCAGTCCGATGATTTGCATTAGGTAGGGCTTGTAAAATTATTAAACTACTTAATAATTTTGTCAATTGATCAAAAATATCTTCTTCATCTTGATATTGCCCACAGAAGATTATCAACAAATTGGGTTCATAATCCTTGTAAGGTTTGATCTTTCCTCCAGTTTCTTCTGTATATTCAAAATTAATTCTTTCAAAGAGATGGTAATAGAAGTTTTTGAATGTCTCACAATTTTTTCTGGTTTTTTCCATATAACCATCACTTTAATACTTAAATAAAAACCTTTTGATGCAAAGAGCATATTTTCTTTTCAACCTCCCCCACTCAACCCCCACCTCCGCAATTCCCCCATCCCCTCTCTGAGTGCAAAAACCACACCCACCTTTCTTTGGCTTAAGCAAAGGCTTGATGGTTCAAGGTTTGGGTGGAGAGCGAAAAACACGAAACTGGGAACTGGACATTCAATCTTATCCGCACCTCAGGGACATCATATTATATTCTTTCCTTAAAATTTATCAATATGAAAACGATAAAGGTTATCATATGAGAGTATGGGACATTCTTCCAGAAAAGCTATGTCGAAATCACCTACTTGGAGAACACAATGAAATCCATGTAATATGGAATATAATCACCCAGGATAAAAAGGGATATTCAAATCACCCTGAAACAAAAAGATGGAAGGGGAAGCTCAAGGCCTTATTCAATAGGCATGAGAACATAGCATTGGAGATGGTAAAAAGAGGTTTTGAACATAATAGCCCACTCGATCTGCGGCTTGCGTCCGGTAAAGAGCTGCAAAATCAATTTGTGGATTCAATAATGGAACAGATCAGAATACTAAAAGAAAAAAAATGCGGTTGCAAGGTTTGAATCTTCATTCCACTTGCTTTTTTTTAACTTCTGGTTTCATTTTAGGAACATACAAAATAGGCAGAACACTGGATAATAGAACGAGTATGGGGCCTATTATTACCCCGCACCAAAAAATCAAACCCAAAAAACCATAAATCGCAAATACAATTCTATTTTGCCTATCCAAAACATTTTCATTTTTCTTTATCTTCATAAAGATAACCATACCTAGTAAAGCCGGAATCAGAATAAATATCAACGTCACGATTACGGAGGCGGTTGCTGGGGTGCGGGTCAGGGCTATTGTCATTTCAATTGCTATGAGGGTCCCAGAACCAAGGTAAATCAACCCTCCTAAGGCTGTAAGCCAGACGTTTATTGTGTTAAGCTTCAGCCGCCTTAATAAAAACCATATACCTGCGACAATCCATATCAAAAAAGGAGCCGCAATCAACAAAGGGCTATGCCCAGTCCAGATATAGATATTGATCTGATCAATAGGCACTTTAAGCCATTCAATTATCGTGAAGCTCTCCTGGTAACCTACCGCAAGAATATATTTACCCCCGGTGAAATTCTCAAAAACCACAATGTAATAATCCCCGCTTTCGTTCACAATCTCGTCATAAGATGTTAAAAAATAGTTGCTTGCAGGTGTGAATGGTTCGTACTCAGCTTCTTCTTCTTTCTCCCCCTCCAGTACAAGAACATCCACATCCTCAGGAACCTCCACATTTGAAGGAGCCGAATCAATCGAATCCAATCCAGGTCCCATAATTACCAATCCAGGAGAAAAGTCCCCATCTTCTGGGGTGAGAAGAGACGCGTAAAATCTATCCCCTTTTTCAAGATGAAGCTCATAATATCTAGCCTGTTCCTTGTTTTCAAGCTCGTGGTAAATTGCCCATGACTTCTTGGGCTCATTAATATGCATGGCATGCTCTAAGCTGTCGTTTTCTTCGGCTCCTCGGGGTACATGGCCCATGACATTATGACTTACAATAAGTAAAAGTACTAGAATCATTGTGAAATAGAGATATATCTTTTTCATGAGTAATAGATTTGAAATGTAATATTAATATTTTTTCGCACAACAGCTTATTTTTTTCCACCGCCTGTATTTCTACACCCTCAACCCCCACCTGTGCAGTTCCCCTCATCTCAGGTTTCACCCCACCGATACACCCCTTAAAGTAGACTCGACAAATTGCTGAAGGGGTTTACACCAAAGGACATGTCCATCTTCGAGGATAGGCTCTAGGATCTCCTTACGAATAATGGACATGTCAAGCACAAGATGAGGCAGCACCCCTTTAGACAATCTCACAGTTCCTTCATGCGAAAGATGGCAATTGAGGCTGCAAGCAGAATCACCACAAGCACCATTCCATTAACGAAAGTGAATCGTATACTGCCGGGTATCTCGGTGATGGTCGCGAATATTGAGGGAGTTGAGAGCCCAAAGGCGCCCAGATCCTTGGGTAGTATC
>CP070672.1:1375532-1378818 GCA_020351895.1 Thermoplasmata archaeon | reverse complement strand
GCATCATCTAAAGCATCTTGTATCTTAGTGTAGTTACCTGGTCCATTTCCACCAACATACAAAGTATTTCCTTTGTAAATATTATTTGAAAATTGATCTGTTGTTTTTAATGAACTTGATTGAATAGAAAAATGTGAAATTAATAATAATATAAGTCCTAATATTAGATATTTATTTTTCATTCTTACCTCCTATAATGTATAATGTTATCACGATACATGTATACATGATTTAATATAAATATTTTATTACTCGCTTTAAATCTTTTCATTTCTTATAATCCTCCCCCAATAAGTTGAATATGATATAGCACCATATCGCATTAGTTTAATTAATTTCATAATAATCGTAAAAAAATAAAAAAGAAAGAGTGGGTTTTGTTATTAAAGCCCAGTGTTATCAGCTAGATAACCATCACAATAGAAGACATCTACATCTATCCATCTGCAGTGAAGACTATCATACCATGCATAGAACCGGATTTTATCGCATTCAAGTGGTTTAGATAAATTAAGTATCAGATAAGGAGTCCATTGTAAACCATATTGATTAACTGTACAACCGGCTTTTGAAGAGGTATCATCATCGTATGCATTTTCTTCAGAATCCCATCTACCATCCGGATCGTAATGGTCGTCAGGTGTTACCCATTCTTCGGCGCTATGGAAATCAAACTCATGAAGATCTGCAGTTACTTGTGGCCACACTCCCCGTCTAACTAAAAATCTAACTCGTGCATTAGTAACAGGGAATTTATATCCACAGCTTATCTTTTTAGTTACCCATTCATATTTTGCAAATTTACCCATATAAACATCATGCCAACTACCGTTTATTGGAAGATCATAGTCACTACCGACTTTATCCCCATCATCATCAAGTTTTGGACTTTGATTATTACTTGCCGTATTAAATTCAACATGGCGATCTGCTATATTGAATGCTGCTGAAATATTTGTGTTTCCGTTTGCCATAGCTTTAAAAAAACTTAGTGAAAATGCAGGCCAATCCTGCCCGGTTTCTCCTGCAGCACCACAGGTTTCAAAAGGTATACATTTAGGTGTTTCTGCCGTGGTTATAATAATACGTTTTTCATCTTTATGACTTAATTCTGTTATAAAATCTTCAGATCTGCATGCTTCCATTATAAAGGTTAGACGACCAATACCGTTTTCACCATAATGTGGGAGCCAAGTGTCCATCTCAGAATCAAATATCACCTGTGCAAGTGCGTACTCATTGTAGTTTCCATTTCGATTACTATCCACCATAAAATAAGTATGGAAAAAAGACCACCAGCCCCACCAACCATGATCAAACATATATATTAGATTTAAATCATCAGAACCGGAATTGCTTTTAAGCCAATATTTTACAGAATTCTTAACACTTTTTTTTACACATAGAGCAGCAATATCATTCTCACCATCACCATCTGCATCTCTCCATCTATCAACAGATAAAAAGCGTATATTTTCTTTATCGTAGTGGGCTACAATTCGTAGGATTCTATATACAAGATCGCACCCTAAATAGAAATCTTCCTGCTCATTTTGATAGTTTGTTGTAATCCATGATTTTTCAGGCTCGTTGTCTATTTCTGTCCATTCATAAGATTCAAAATTATCAAATCCATCCTCCAACAATAAATCATTATCACTATCCATAACAAGAATGTCATCAAACCATGCACCCTGATTCTTCCAGGTGAACAATGCAACAGAACCAGAGGATAAAGAGGCATCGTTAATATCAAAGATTGTTTTCCAGCAATTACATCGATTGTTGTTTTTCTTCACCTTGATATTGTTGCCATCAAGCGTTATATTAAGAGTATACCAATCGCCGTTCTTAAGAGACGTCTTTTCATTGTCAATTGTCGTCCACACGTCATTCACAACCTTTTGCAAATACATACGGCCTTGCCTACCATCACATTTCTTCCATCTCAACAGGTAATAGTTATTTGCATCCTGGTACCTGAACATAACGCCAATGTCTTCTTTGTATTCTTCAGGATCATCTTCTTCATCCGTCATTAGGTCAACCATGAATGTATAATCCGTCCAACTAGATCCTTTATCATAGACTAGATATGTTCCCTTATATGGTGAATTCTCTGAGCCGATATCACAGGTTTGTATCATTTTACAGCCAGCTCCTGCACCGACAATCACTGCATATCTGTCGTTTGTCTTGGTGGGATCGATAGGATTCTCACCATTCCACATGCTTTCATCTGTTTCCTGCCAATAGGTGATACCATCGTTATCGTTGTCGTTCTGATCGATCTCGAAAATCACATTGGCATCATAGTCCCATTTTCCATCCACTTCACCGCATGTACGTCCTATGAAATCCGTGTCAAGCACATGATCATCACCCCACCACGTAGCATTCTTGAGATTATAAGTGATATTGCATTTCTTACCGCTGCTCCAATTGATATCACAAAGGGTGTCATCCCCAATATCTTCATCCCACAGTTCAATTGTAATAGGAACCTCTTCCTCGTCATCCGGGACATCGACAACGGTTGACCAGTCCGGGAGGACATTGTAATCATTCGATACTGTTGAACTAGTTTTTACGGTACCAGCTATCGTTGCCTTGATGTAAAAATCAGGTGGACTGCCGGTATCGAAAGCAGGGTTGGAGGTATAGCCAATCGAATAATCATCTGATCCTTCAGCTCCTTTTCCGCTCGGATGGCAATTTGGATCGTCGGTAATCAATATGTTATCGACTTCCATCCATCCTTCAGGGTCACCGGCCCATTTATCTTCATTTAGGTTTTCAATCTTAAGAGTCCCGGGTCCGATATCCATATCAACCAGACCGTACCATGACCATTTCCATTCATTATGTGTGGGATCGTACCAATGTCTTTCTAGATTTTCTGCTTTGTGATAGAAGGGATCGCCATTCCAAAGTAAACTAATATTTGAAGCAGCGCTCTCATTCCGGTGGCATCTCATCCAAATAAAATACACACCGGATTTTTTAACGGTGAAATTCCACATGGCAATATCGCCAATACCAACTCGTGAATCATTCTGCCTGGTATAACAGTCACCAGAAGCCTCACTAGAATCATTTACTATCCATTTTGTACCACATCCCGGTTCACCATCCGCATCTGTTTTACTGTAATTCCAGGTTTCACCTTCACGCCACGTGTATGTATATACACTGGCGTTGATTCGCTTAACC
The DNA here is from genome assembly GCA_020351895.1 of Thermoplasmata archaeon. Next base: position 1,375,605 of record CP070672.1, on the reverse strand, counting down.
GTAAACGTCACCTCAAGATCAGTATACGGATCGATATCGCACGTGTCAGAAACACCATCACCATCGCCATCGG
>CP070672.1:1365675-1375432 GCA_020351895.1 Thermoplasmata archaeon | reverse complement strand
CAAAGCTTTTTTCTTTTCTTTTTGCATGCTCTGAGATTCTTGTTATCTTTTCAGAATTCCAGTCCGATATGGCAGAAAGGCCTATGCCGTCCGTACTTTTAAGAAGCATTTCCACCTCGTCCTCAGAGTAATTCATGCCTTTCGGCCTTCCATATACCTTGAACCCCATTGGGGAATCCATTAGTGCTTCTTTGAATAAATCAACACCCTCAATTCCCCCTTCCCTGAAATCAGTGAAAAACCCGATGCCTGAGAGCAGCATTCTTTGTGTTACGAGTCTCATGGCCTCGATCATGGCTTCTTTGGGTGTCTCTCTTAGAATTCGATGCTTCATGCCATCCGGGGGGGCCACGATCTCCTCTATCGTCCCTTTAATCTCCTCTTGAACCACGGAATCTCCGATGTGTGTGTGGGTGTTCACGAACGTGGGTATTATGATGCCCTTTGCTAAGGCCTCTTTTTTAGGGCCCTTGCCCATCTCTTCTATTATACCGTCTTCAAAGCCCAGATGGCCCTGTTTGAATTCACCATCTTGATATATTTGGCCTGATACGTACTTCATATTTTGACCGTTTTTTGGGATAGAGGCACATTGGATATAGTTTTTGCGATTTGTTTTTGAAATATTGCATTAAGGAGGCACTTTTCTGCTTAGTGGTATAAAGAAGGTCTTATGGGGAAAAAGAGATAAGGTACCAGATTTTGCCATTAGAAATCCGGGATATGGCCGAGGGAAGCTTTATGTATATAAAGAAAATCCGTTTTTTCCCCCATTTTTCGGGATTTTTCACGGGATTTCATAATTATCCCCGATGATAACAATGTAGAAACGTTTATAACTAATCCAGTTGAATATTATTACCAATTACCTCCCTCCTATCGTCACGAAGAGATGGTGGCAAAAGGTGGCAAAGGTCCCCCCTCGATTTTTCCTTTGCTTCCGAACACCATCTCAACTGACTTTTTTACAAGAATTATATTGTGGGTTTTACTTTATATCTTTTTCTGCAGTTCATCTATCTTCTTCTCAAGAGCCGTGCCCCTCAGCGCAACTGTGAGCTCGCCCCTGGTCTTCTCGGTAAGACTCCTTGCTATGTCCTGTTTTCTCCTTATTGATACAAGGGCGTTTGGATAGTTGAACCGAAGCAAAACCTCGTAAAACCTCTCCATCTTTTCTAGATAGGCTGTCGCACTTTCCACATCCTCTTTTCTAAGGCATTCCAATGTGAACCTTCTAAGCTCCCCTATGGAATCCGCCATTCCTAAAAGATAGGATGTATCAGTTACCCCAAGGTCCTTTGGAAATGGCAGGTCTTCCCCCCTTATTACAGCCAGCAATATGGCGGCCTCGCAGAGCTCCTGAAACGCGCTCTGTACAAAACCTGAATGAAGCAGATCAGGATGCTCTTGTATGAGGCTTCGTAGCCTTGATGCCTCGAGCTTTGCATCCTTGAAGAGATCATCCACGTTCTCGTTGCGGTGAACTGCCTGTGTCGTGGCTGTTGATAGCCTGGTTATGGCCCTGCAGGATTTCAATGCAACCTCTCTTATGGCATCCTTATCATCGAGATTGCTTTCGATCTCGTCTATTATTTCGTTTAGATTCTTCATGTTAGGGGCAAGGTAATCCAGGTTTTTAGGTTTTTTGATAGAGTATGAATTTCAATACTTCAAACGAAAACAAGTGTACCAAATTCCATTTAAATACTCATCTTCATAAGAATATGATGCGGGCATGATGCACGATGCATGTAAATTGGAGATGAAGAATGTGAAAGGAAAAATTGTCAATCTGAGAGGTACAATATCATTTGTCCTGTTCGCAGATGGTGTCATATCATTTCGAAATATTACTGGCTCTGTTGAGGATTTGAAATGCGGAATTTCTAATGGATTTTGTTGCTTCCCCATTTTCCGTATTGATGTCTCAAGAAAACAATCCAAATCAGAGCCAGGTTTATCTAGCTAGCTTTATGATCGTTAAGACATGGGTTTGGCTGGTGGAAATCGGCGGGATGACCGGCGGTTCCCTCCTCCGCCGGGGGTCTCAACCACCACCAAATCTCCTTTTTTTAAGGAAATTGTGGCTTTAGAAGGCAGTTTAATGGTATTTGTACCTCTCAATAGGTAATTTCTTCCCTTTTTCCCATTTTCTCCTTGAAAAAGCCCTTTAGGAGGATTTTTACGTCTGTCCGAGATTATGGAAAGGGTGCCCCCCAAACCGAGAAAACGCACCGCCCTTCTAACACCAAGACCCCCATTGAATCTGCCTTTTCCTCCAGTCTCGGGAATCAGTTCATAGGCCTCCACCCTCAGGGGATAAGCGGATTCTAAAGCCTCGATTGGTGTGTTTGCAGTGTTCGTCATATGTGTATGAATACCGCTTTGGCCGTGTCTGAAAGGAAATGCACCTTCACCGCCTGCTATTGTTTCGTAGTATGTAAAATCCTTGCTGCCTATCAGGAGGTTGTTCATGGTACCCTGGGACTGGGCAGGAATCCTATCAGACAGCGCCTCTGCCAGGGCCAAAAACAGGACATCCACGATTCTCTGGGAGGTCTCCACATTGCCTGCAGAGACCGCGGCTGGGGGATTGGGATTCAGCAGGCATCCTTCTGGAATTTTCACCTCGATTGGCCTATAACAGCCATGATTTGGAGGTGCAAAGGGATCTGTTATACAACGCATGACATAATATACCGAGGAGAGGGCAACTGCATACGGTGAGTTGATGTTTCCAGCAACTTGGGAATCAGTGCCTGTGAAATCTATCTCGATTTCTTCATCTTTCACCTCAACTTTCACGGCAATCTTAACTGGATCTTCGGAAATTCCGTCATCATCCATCCAATCTTCTGATCCGTAAATTCCGTTTTGAATGGAAGATATCGCATTTTTTACTCGTTTTTCGCTGTAATTGAGTATCGCCTCTACGAACTCGATATATTTGTCTTTATCGTATTTATCGAGATAGAATAGAAATCTATTTCCTCCGGTGATATTTGAAGCAATCTGGGCCCTCAGATCACCTGCCCTCTCCTTGGGATTTCTTGTATTTACCTTGATCAAATCAAATACTTCTTTGTTCTCCTTCCCATTTTCCATGAGCTTGACAGGTGAAATTACAATACCCTCCTCTTCAAGGGTTCGGCTGTCCGAGGGCATGGAGCCCGGGGATTTTCCTCCAACATCTGCGTGATGGGCTTTATTAACTGCATATCCTATGATCTTATCTTGGAAAAATACAGGCATGACCAGGGTTATATCATTCAAATGGGAACCCCCGTGATATGGATCGTTTACCACGATCTGATCTCCATGCACAAGATCATCCTCAAAATATTTCTTTGTATAATGAACTGCCAGGGGCATTGAACCCAGATGAACCGGAATATGCTCGGCCTGGGCGAACATTCTTCCCTTGGAATCGAAAATAGCGCAGCTTGCATCCATTCTTTCCTTTATATTGGGGGAATAGGACGTTTTTCTTAAGACAGAGCCCATCTCCTCGCAAACGAAGGTAAATGCATTCTTCATTATCTCCAGGTTAACAGGATCCAGCTAATCCACCTCCATTTGTATCACACCATATTTGTCTATTTTGTATTGAACATTAGGAGGTATTACCGTGGTTGAGGTGTGCTCTTCCACAATAATCGGTCCAAGGCCCTCGAAACCAGGGGATAGATTCTCTCTCAAAAAAACCTTGACTTTTCTAGAGCCATCAAAAAAATGCACCTCTCTTTCTCCTTTAGGCTTGTTTTTTCCTGCATTACCTATTCTCGGAAGAGGTCTATCTCGTCCATGTACAGCGAGAAGTCTTATATTCACAAGCTCCAAAGGCTCATTTGGCATGGCGTAGCCAAAAAGCTGTTTGTGCTTCTTGTGGAATGCTGAAGTGACATCCCTCCCAAACGCGACATTTATCTCGTAACTCTGGCCTTTGTACCTGAGATCAAGGGAAGAAAGAAAAGACGCATCCTTGCTAGAAATACCCTGTTTTTCCAAATCTGCGAATGCAATCTCTTTCAGCTCATTTATGGTATCTTTGATCTTCTTTCCTGAATCATCCAAAGAAGTAAGAAGGCTTTTACTGTAGCTGGATCTGATATCAGATACCAATATACCGTATGCTGAAAAGGCTCCAGGCATGAATGGAACCAGAACCTTTTTTATTCCCAGCTCCTTTGCAAGAGAACAGGCGTGCATGGGTCCCGAGCCGCCGAAAGCAACCAAGGCAAAGTCCCTGGGATCCTCCCCTCTTTTGGCTAGTGTCAGTCTCATGGCCCTGATCATGTTGGAGTTTACCACCCTCTGGGCCCCCAAAATCGTATCTTTAAGGTCCATTTTAAGTTCCTTGGCAAGCTCAGATATCTTCTTTTTTGCGGGCTTTCTTTTCAAGGGCATATCCCCGCCAATAAGCCCTTCCTCCCCAAGATAACCTGCAAGGAGATTTATGTCTGTAACAGTGATTTTATCCCCGCCCTTATCATAGCAAATGGGTCCTGGCTCGGCTCCTGCACTCTCTGGTCCCACCCTCAAGGCACCGCCTTCATCCAGATGAACAATGCTCCCTCCACCTGCACCGATTGTGTGTATATCCAGCATTGGCACCCTTACAGGCACACCGGCGATTTCACCCTCGGAGGACCACAATAACTGCGATTTCAGAATCAATGATATATCACAACTGGTTCCCCCCATGTCAAAGGATATCAGATTCTCTATTCCCGTTATCTCTCCAAGATACCGGGTTGCAGAAACACCTCCTGCAGGTCCTGATAGAAGCACGTTAATCGGTTTTTCTCTTGCCACATTGGATGTTGCCACCCCACCATTTGACTGCATTATATAGAATCTATCCCCAAAGGCCTCCTCTATCTCAGAGATGTATCTGGATACAATGGGTTTTACATATGCATCCAAAACAGTTGTGGAAGTGCGCTCGTATTCCCGAAATTCGGGTAGGACTTCTGAGGAAAGAGAAAGGGGCCAGTCCCCAAGAACTTCTGCGATTTGAATCTCGTGCTTGGGTTTTAAAAACGAAAACAGGAGGGAAACAGCCACTGATTCGATTTTTTCTCCTTTTAGTTGCTCCTTGAGTTTTGTTATTTCCTCTTCCTTCAATTCTCTTAGAACCTCACCCTCTGCCGTAATTCTTTCATCAACCTCGTAACAAAGATCTCTTGGTACGTACGACTCGGCTCTAACACTTTCGAAATCATAAAGGCTCGGCCTCTTCTGCCTGGCTATTGTGAGAATGTCCTTGAAACCTTTGGTGGTGATCAGGGCACATCTTGCACCTTTACGCTCCAAAACAGCATTTGTGGCAACAGTGGTTCCGTGGGATAGTACTTTTGGTCTTAGCCTACGAAATCCCCCCTTCACAGCCAGACTCGGATTTTGAGGTGTGGAAGGTAGCTTGAATGTCGTAAGCTCGCCTTTTTTTAGAACAACGAAGTCTGTGAATGTCCCTCCTATATCTGTACTCATATGCATATTCTATCGCAACTGTACGTGAAAAGTAGGTAGAAATAGATTTTGATTGCTAATTGAACCTAAAATACAGACATCCTCATATTAAACATCTTTTAAATATGGAAGGGGCCATACACCCACTTATCCTGGTGAATTGCGGATGCTCAAAGATAAACTCCAATCCCTCTCAAAGTTCCCAAGGGTCTTCTGGGTCGTGCAGACCTTTGAGGTTATGGAAAGAGGAGCATACTATTCCATGATGCCCATCATAGTCGTTCATGCCATATGGAATGTTGGAGTCCCAATATGGTTGGGCCTTATGATCACCGCTTTCATGTACCCGTTTCAATATGGATTACCAATACTTACAGGTGCTCTTGCCGAAAGAGTCGGTTATAAAAGACAAATTATTTTTGCATTCATCTTCCTTACCTTTGCTTACGTGTTTCTCTCATTTGCCTTCAACACTGCAACCATGATTCTTGCAGTTATTGCTGTGGGCATTGGAATTGGATCCTATAAACCACTTATATCTGCAACAGTTGCTAAATGCACATCATCTGAGGATAGGAATCTTGCCTATGCAATATATTACTGGTTCGTCAATCTAGCCGCTTTCGCAATTCCATCTATATTCGTTATTGTAATCTTTTTAGGTGTAATTCAGCAGTCAACATATCACATAATATTCCTTTGCGGTGGAGTCTTGGTCAGCATCAATATTTTTACAGCCATTATGGTATTTGAGGAGGTCCCAAGAAGTGGAAAAGTAAAGACTGTTGCAGATGCAGTGAATAACATCAAAATTGCCATGAAGGATAAAAAATTCGTGGTAATGGTGTTTCTAATTGGTGGATTTTGGGCACTCTATTCATCGTTTCTTAATGCCATGCCCACCATACTGTTTGGCTTCAGGCGTCTTCCTGGTTGGTTCGACGTTATGTTATTGGGCGTATTCAATCCATTCACAATAATTGCCCTTGGCATTCCCTTGGCCAAATACATTGAAAAGATCGAGTCCATGAGGGTGGTTTTAACTGGAATAATGATCTATCTATTTGGTTTGGCAATAATTGGTTTCACATTACAATGGACATTTGTCATACTTGGTATAGTTGTTGCGTCCATTGGTGAATTCATTGTTGCTCCAGGTTACATGGCATTCGTGTCAAAATTGGCAACAAAAGAAAAGGTATCTGAATATGTGGGCTGCAATTTTATATCGTACATGGTAGTTCTTTTAGGAGGTACATTTGCTTTCAGCTTGATTGCAAATTTTGTTGCAGTGCAGCTTGAGAGGCCCCATTTCTTTTATGGTATCCTTTTATCATTTGGACTCATTTTACTTATTACATTTGTTATTTATTATTGGACTTGGGGCCAAGACATCATTGAAAGGGCTAAAAGAATAAAAGAAATGGAAGAGGGAATCGATGCAGAATCTGAAATTCCCTCTGATTATAAAGAACCAATCTTATTTCAAATCTTTGATAGTAAACTCTCTGTGATCGTATGTATCATATTGATTCCAATAGTTCTTTTTTCAACCTTCAGCATGGGAACCCTTACATTCTATCCTCCGGAAGAAGAGGAAGAGGTGCCCGAAATAGACTGGACCGAGGATTATGACCTTATAACAGGCGATCCAATCACGCTCTCAGGCGAATTAAACGAAGAGGATAGTATCATTGTATCTCGGGAAATAGAAGAGGAAAATATCAACTCCATTACCTTCACCCTAACATGGGAAGATGAACCCAATGATGATTCCCGACATGAAAATCAGCCAGATGGATTCACAATAGAAGTAGATAGTCCCGATGGGGAAAGCCACGGTCCGGAGTCTGGAGCAAATCCACAAGGAGGTCAAGGCTCAATTACTATCACCATCCCCTATACTCCTTACAAGGATCCGTTCCTCAACGGAACCGGTTTATACAATATAACCATCACATGCGACTACTGCGGTGACCAGGTGCTATGGCGACCTTCCGCTGGAGCTCAGGACAATCCTGATAATAGTAATAGGTGGGAATTGAATATCGAGTATGAATACTACCAAAAGAAGGAATAACAGAAGTAAATTCTAAAAGAATCAGATGCATATCCAGAAATATTCCACGTACTCAGGGGAGTTGATCACCCTGATATCGGAAGGGACATGGATATGATTCCCGGTGAATCCATGGAATTGGTTCGATCCTGCCTCGTATACGAACCCGCATCTGTCATGACTCTTGTCCTCATTGATTCGCTCCACAAAGTAGTTCTTCACCTCGGCTGTCCCTATGTCGGAGTACCACTGAAGATCATAGGATATTAAGCCCTCTTCTCCAAGTGTCATTATCACATCTATGGCAGTTATTGTCCCGTTCTGGAACATATCATTTCTTAAATTATGGGGTGTTATCACGACATTCTCGAATCTGTGATTGCTGTCCCGTCCGTCAATTATTACGGTGGGTATTATTATGGCTCCTTTGTTCAGCTTTATTCTAGCAATTTCATCCCTGAATGTGTTGTGAATCTTGTCGATCAATCCCTCACTCACTCTGTAGAACCTAATGTATATCTTCTCTTTGTAGGGATAGTGATCCATCCTGAATACGTTATTCTCGGGCCACCCTCCGTCATAGTACGCCTCGTACCACCAGTTTTCCTTACCATTTATGCTCTCTATCACATGTGTGTTCATTTCCTGGCTGAAATGATAATTCAGACGAATTTTACCTGTATTGTTCAGATGAACCATGATGTCGAATATGGAGAACTTTCCCTCCTGGAATATGTCAGGTCTTTGGGTCTCTACCGCATCTGGATTGTACTTGAAGTCACCGATACCATCTATAATGACGGTGTCGGTTGCACCGAACAAAAATCTTTGAAAAGCTGGATTTTGAAACATGAGGGCTATGACAATTATAGCGACAAATAGAACACCAGCTCTTGTTGCCAATTTCTTTTTATTGACATTCCTAAAATGTCTTTTTGTCATGTGCGAAATCCAATTCAGGTTCAAAAGAAGATGGGAGAGAATAATGAATCCCATAATAATTGCACCGTAATCGTGTAAAAGAGATATTTCATACATTGGCAAGGTTCTGGGATTTACACCAAGGAATCTGGTAAGTGGTGAGAATTTGATAAGACCTGTTATGAATGTTGTAGAAAACGTTATCAAAAGACCTATGTCTATAATGTATTTCAATGTAACTTTCCTGGGTATTTTCGACGCCTTTGTTTTGTACATCTTTCGAAGATCAACCTGCTCTTTATCTGTGGTTCCTTCATCTACACCTGGTTGTTCCTCTATTTCTTTTGAGGATGTTAATCCTACAATCTCTGTTTCTTCATCTGATTTTAGATGTTCCTCTACCTCATCTGATAATGATACACCCTCATCTTCAGCTTCTTCATTTACATTCAAATGTTCATCCACATCTTCTGATGATTTTACAGCATCATTCCCTATTCTTTCATTTACTTTTGGAGGAACATCTACTTCTTCTGATGATGTTATAGCATTCTCCCCTGCTCCTTCATTTACTTTTAGAGGAGCATCCGCTTCTTCTGATGATGTTATTCCATCATTTCCTACTCCTTCTTTTACCTTTGGAGGAGCATCCACCTCTTCTGATGATGTTATACCATCATTTCCTTCTCCTTCATTTGCTTTTGGAGGATCATCCTTATCATCAGTTGATATTCTATCATGATCTTCAAGCGAAATATTATTCACCTTCATCTACAAGGCCAGCTGTGGCAGCCTTTTTTGAGCTGCCATAATAAGCATCCAGTTTTTCTTCTATCATGTCCAATCTACGAATCAGATTTGTTTGATTGGCCATGTGCCACCAAATATACACCACCACCAGAATTATGAAAATAAGAAGCAGGGTGAACAAAAATGGAATGAAATATTCGTTTATATATGCACCTAGTAGGTTGTTACCTGTTAAGGCAAGATATATCGGCGGCAGAAGGAACATAAAACTGAAAAGGACTATAAAGCCACCAAAAATCAACCAGAGCCTCTCGGCCCACGATCTGTTATTTGTCTCTTCCATATTATCCATAATTCCATCACCTCATAATATTTTTTCAAGGTGATTGAAGGGATTATACGGGCAAAACGGTCCTATTTGGATGGTGATGTTTGGTCAGTAAAAAGCATTATGAAATGCTCACCGAAATAAAGCGAATAACGGATAAACGGAGGGAGAAGCACCGAATATGATCAAAATTCGCATTTAATATCAACCACTATTTTATCATGTAT
>CP070672.1:1358583-1365575 GCA_020351895.1 Thermoplasmata archaeon | reverse complement strand
GCTTTCTTCAACCTCAGTTTCCATGGCTTCATCCATGAGAGGTACCACGGAAAAAAGTCCCAGTGCAGCTAAGGCCAGTGCGATTGTCAGCACCGTAAAAATCGTCCTGGCCTTCCTTTTTCCTAGATCTCCAAAGGATTTTCTCAGAAGTGCAGACACCATTTTCAACACCTTCATGTGTTTACAACATGTCCATCCAATATCGTGATTCTCTTTGCTGCCTTTTCCGCCAGCTCCTTTGAGTGGGTGACAAAGATCACGGTCTTGACCTGTTTGTTCAGTTTCCTTAAGAGCTCGAACATCATCCTTTCTGTCTTTGAATCGAGGTTACCAGTTGGCTCGTCCCCGATAATTATCTTTGGATCGTTTGCCAAGGCCCTAGCAATTGCAACCCTCTGCTGCTCCCCTCCAGAAAGCTCGCTGGGAAGGTTATTTAGCTTGTCACCAAGTCCCACGAGCTCGAGGTTCCTTTGGGCGATTCCCCTTCGTTCTTTGAGACTGCCCTTTTTTGCTAGGTCCATGGGCAACATTGCATTTTCAAGAGCAGTTAATGTGGGAAAGAGCTGGAAAAACTGGAATATAATTCCGATATTCTCTCCTCGCCATTTTGCAAGTGCGTCCTCTTTTAGGTCGTCTATTCGCATTCCATCCACGATAACCGAACCATTGGTTGGCCTGTCGATTCCGGTTATCATGTTGAGCATTGTGGATTTCCCTGATCCCGAAGGCCCGACAATGGCTATCAAGCCCCCGTTATCCAAAACGAGGTTGATGTTCTTTAGGGCCTGAAATTCTGTCTTCCCTGAGTTGTATACCTTATCAAGATTTCTCAATTCTATTTGAACCATGTTTTTCACTTCCTATTTTTTCAGCGTTTACACTAATTCTCATGCTTTTTTTTTTGCGATCTCCTCCTATACTAAATTAAAAAATAGAAAAGAGGGGGCTTATGATATTCCACCCCCTACAGGGCCCATGGGGGCTATGTCCTTTTGGGATTTTTTAAACTCATCCTTGGCCAGAAGCAGGATGAACAGGGCGATTAGGGCAAAGAGTCCCAAACTGACAACACCGGCTATTGCCCCCCCGATGGCAAGTTTGAAGTTTTCCCTTTTGAAGGCGGCGTAGGCACCGATTAGTGAGAAGATGGAAAGGACGATGAGCACTGCGGCACATACCAAAAGTACATTTCTGATGAATTCAAAGGGAGGATAACTTCCCCGTTCAAGGATCTCATCACCTTCGGTTAATACAAAATCGTGTTCGTTTTTATTTTGATCTGTATTACCATTTTGATCGGTTTGCATGTCCATATTCTCGGGTTCCACGAAGGTCTTCAATATTATGGTATTGTATCCCTCAAATTCCACCATTATCTTTTGATTTCCAGAAGGTACGTTGTATATCAGATAATCTCCATTCTCATCTGTAGTTGTGATAAACTGTGTATCTACAACCGAAATAGTTGCATTCTCCACCGGTGCTCCGCTTAAAAAGGTTACAGTACCTGTGATATCCCCTGTGCCTTCCTCACCAAAGAATTCAAATCCGCTTCCAAGATCCGATACGAAAACACCTGCAAATATTAAAAGGAGTATTAGTGCTATGTTGAATATTCCATGAATTAAAAGTAAAATCCCTGCAATTGTGGGTTTGCTGGATCTTGGCTTTGTCATCTTCGGCGGTTCGTAGTAGTAGTGGTAATGCACCTCACCGGGCTTCTTTTCAGTTGGTCCTGGACTCTGAGGCATACCCTTTTCATCCATGTGATAGTGGTAGTGCACCTCTTTTTTTTCATCTGCCTTCTCTGGCAAATTTTCATTTTCTATTTTCTCTTCTTTCATTTATCATTCCTCCATTTATCTTTTTTGGGGTGATTTGTAGTAGTAGTGATAATGTACCGATTCGACTCCTTCTGGGGGTATCGGCGGCGCTATTGTGTAGTAGCTTGGGTATTTCTTAATAAATATCCACAGAAGGATATATGCGATTATCCCCGCAGGAAACACGAATATTGTAAGAACAATCCAGAGTATTCTGATCAATGTGGGGTCATGGTCATAGCGCTCTGCAATTCCACCGCAGACTCCTGCAATCCACTTGTCCCTGGTGGATCTGTATAGTTTCCTTGGTCTGTAATAATACTGTTCATATGTTTGACGGGTGGGTTGTGGCACCCCTTGATTTTGTGTTACATTTTCTGTCATTTTCTTTATCACCTCTTGCGTATTTTTAAACGTAAATCTAATTTAGAATATATATATCGAAAAGAAAAACAGTTACTAAATAAATTTTAGTAAAAATCTTCCGATAAGCTTTATATATGAGAAGTCATAACTTTTTTGCGTGTTGTTATGGAATCTAAAACCACTGGTAGTAGGTTTTTTGTATCCCGTGCCATTGAGGAACCTTTGGAAGCAACAGTGGAGCTTGGGGAAGACATTCAGAAAATCGGCAAAAAGGCCCTTTTACCCTTAAATCTTGGGATTTTAGCGTTCATTATCTTGGCATTATTATTAATACCAAGTACATATGATTTATTATCCTATATTCGGAGGGGACTTTTAGGAGATGTTGAATTCACAAACCAATTATTGTTAAATGCCACAATTTCGGGTTTACTTATAGTCTTGCTGTTTGCCATCATCATAACTTCATTACTTTATTTAAGCCAGATTAATAAATTCAATTCTATCAATCTTCTCAGGTGCTGCAATATATCGGACCTTACCCAGGTAAAGCCACAAAAAAAGGAAAAACCCGATGCAGGAAAGATTCGCGGTAAGCATCTTGCAAATCCTATTTTTGCTGTTATGGATCTTGAGGAGGAGAGCATGCACGTGCTACCCCAGATAATTAAAATGCTGAGGTACTGTGTTTTTTTCATAGGGCTCTCCATGGTAATTCTCATCCTCAATTATGCCTTTATAATTGGATTGGATTACAACCTCCTTTTCTCTTTTGGCATCATACGCATGGGTATTGGGATCATTGTAATTGGCAAGTTCCTAATCGTGCTCAAATTGCTCATGGATACCGAAAGCGACTTCAGGTACATCCACACACGGCACAGCATAATCGACAGCGTGAGGTTCCAAAAGGATATCAGGGTTCCAAAGGGTGAGAATCAGCTTTCGAGATTGATCATTTACCTTAAAGAAAACGATCCTTACATAAGAAGTTCTGTGGTGGCAGAGAAAAAGGAGTTTTCAGAGAGTGTGAAACTTAAAGGAAAGTCGGGGAAGGAGCACGAGTTTGATGCATATTTTCCAGGAACGAACATCTTGAAGGACAAATCCGTGGCACTTGGTATGCCCATGGGTCGGTTCGGGGTTTTTATCAGGGTCTTTCGGGATGAAATTACCCTCGCTAAGCTCAAAATGTTAAGGGACTCGGCCATGGATGTATGCAAGAAAGAGAACATGTTTCCTTTGAGGATAATCGCACTTCTTTGGAAGGTATCGGATATTCCCGATGATGTTTACGAAGACGTCCTGGAAAATGCCATTAAAATGAAGAACATACTGACACATCTGGAGATAGTGGCCGAAGACGGTGAGGTTTACTCCTTCATTCCAATGATATCATACGGTGAGAAGTTAGGTTAGGTTTGGATATTGTAGGGCAAAATAGAATAGTGATATCTCATGGCCAGAAAGTACAAAAGCTGGGAGCTTTACATGTGTCTTGCATTAAATCGTTTAGTAATGGAGCTTGATTTAGACATATACCAGGACGGCCTTGAGGAGAAACTGGATGATATCCTGGCCAAATCCAAGGCAAAGCTGCCCAAGTCCGAGATATCGTATGAAATAAAGTCCAACCATCAGATGACAAACAAGATATTAAACAAACTCGAAGAGATGGGATTAATCGAGATAGAGTTCGAGGATCCAATCTATAATATATCCATTACAAAAAAAGGTGTATTGTACATTCGTAAATACAACGAGTTCTACATATCCATGTACGAGGATATTATCATGGACCACTACAAATATCGTCAGATCCCGGCGTGGTTTAGGGTGAGGGAATGAGGGGAGATTCTGGGATGTCCAAAGTTTAAATATCATAAAATCGTTGTGACCTAACTATGTTTCTAATCGGCCATATAGGAATAAGCGTAGGCATTATTTACGTGTTGGCCTGGGTGATTTCCTCCCGCTTTAGTAAGGACAATACCGGTAAATTATCACCCTGGGGTATTGATTTTAGAATCGTGATCATCGCGGCGATTCTACCCGATATTATCGATAAGATAATTGGTATGATCATCCTAAAAGAGGAAATCTCAAATGGCAGGCTTTTCACCCATTCAATAGTGATAGTAAGCATTTTCTCGATCTTGTTACTTATCACCACTAAAATTAAGATCAACCGTGGATTACAAATTCCATTTTACATCATTCCAGTATATCTCCACCTACTTCTCGATAGACTGTGGGAGGACCCTCATACCCTTTTTTGGCCGATTTTTAGAACCAGCTTTCCAAAACTTGATATGGGAATTTCGGATTACTTTACCATCCTGCTATCTGAGCCTTATATCTTTGTGGGTGAAGTCCTGGGTGGTTTAATAATCATTACCCTGTTCATGAGACATAAATTGTTTATCAACATTAAATTTTTCAGCTTCTTAAAAGAAGGTAGGCTGAGCATGGTTGGGATTAAGAAGGGGAAATAAAGATAGTATCAAGTTTTCAGTTGATGAAGCTTTAATATCTCTATGGCAAGTTCAAGTTTTCTATCTTTTGTTCCGGTTTGCTCTTTCTTTTTTTTAGAGGCTTTCTCGGCCTTTTCAATTATCTTTTTTAGATTCGTATTCTTATCAATGGACTTCCATATTTCCTCCCATTCACCCTTGATTGTATTTACCTCCTCCTCCCATTCGATTGGATTTTCATAATCTATTTTTTCGGATATTTTATGGGATTTGAATCTTAAAATATCGAGGTCCTCATCCAATCCAACATAATAAATCGGTATGTCTTCATTTTTAAGTATCTCTTTTATTTCTTTCAACTGGTTACAATCGTTAATAATCTCAAGCAGGCTCTGTCTCAACATCAATCTATAGATCATATTGGATATATCCTCAACCATCCTATCTACTTCCCGATAATCTCATTGTTGTATATGTTTTATTTAATATTAAATTTTATGTTACATTTTAGGAAGACCTGGCAAAAGAGATATCCGAGATTGAGAGAATATATTGAATTGAAGTTGTGGTCCTCACAAAACATAAATATTCATACTTCGATTAGAATAAATAAGGCAATCTCGAATATTGGGGACAATATCAATGAAAATGAGAGTACTGGGAATCGTTAAGGAAAAGGAGAGCGGAGAGCCTCTTTCGGGCCTACTCGTTTGTGCTTATGACAAAGACCTTATTCATTCAGACCTACTGGGAAAAGCATTGACAGATTCAGATGGCAAATTCTTCATAGAGTACGATTCAGTACACTTTCGAGAACTAATTGACAGAAATCCAGATATCTACTTGAAAATCTATCGAGGTGAAGATACAAAGGCTAAAAATAAAAAGAGGGCTAAACCTATACACACGACCAAGGATTCTTTGAGATACAGCGCAAGCTCCTCAGAAAAATTCTATATAGAAATCCCACGCAAGAAACTGAAATAAAAGCTCTTTTACGGGGAACGGATTCCGCTTCATTAGTTTTTGGAGCCATATCTATTTGATTGTTCTGCTTAAAGATAATTTCGAGATTTAATCTTTTATTTAAGGTAAGCCCTATTTAGATTGAGCCTGCTTCTTCTTAAGCATCAAAACCAACAATATTATTACCACAAGGAGTATGGTGATTAACACGGTCAAAAAAACAATAGATCCCCCGAAGGAATCTATGGTGATTGTATAATCGATGACCACAGAGTAGAAATCATCATTGTAAAACACCACGCTCCAGGATCCACCTGTGGGAACCTCGAAGGAGCCTCTTGATGAGGTTGCATTGTACACCTCAATATATTTCGTTCCTTGCTCATCCACTATCCAGAAATCTATGTTCCTGTCATTGACCACTTCCCATTCCCAAATTATGTCCTCTCCACTATCCAGTTCATGGGTCTCTACATTCGCGGTATCAGGGCCCACAGTAACTGTGGTAGCCTGAGCAGACAAAGAAAGAACCAAGAGTAGACAGATTATAATAAGAATCGCGAAGTTTAAGACGATTTTATTTCTCATTTTCTTTCACTCCGATAAAGAAATTGAATCCTTTTCCTCTCAATTATCAAATGAACCATTTTTAGGAGCTTTCTCCCTCTCCAACCGGTTCTTGGCTTGTACTTATGCCATTTCCACTGGGACGTGAACTGTTTAGATAGCCATAGACTGGTTCCTCGTTTCTGAGTATATCCAAATACCATGTGTACTGCTCGTAAGGCAGGAAGGACGCTCCCAATCTCTGGTCAGGATAGAAGTAATTATCCATTTTCTCGCTATCTGGCCGTAGGAAATAGAGGTTGAGGTAATAATGGGGTGATTCCTCGCTCGTACAGATTATTTGAGCGTAGAACCGTACGGTTTTACTTTCAGGAACGAATCCGGGAAGCTTTGCCTTCATGTTGCGTCCAAGGTATACTCTGTAATCCCTTATTTTAAAACGTATGTGCACTCCAGGGGTCTTCTTTTTAGCAACTTTGTCGGATGAATCTTGTATAATGTTTACACCTCCAAATATATTTCTTACCTCTGAGGTTATCCTGCCCTCTCTTTGATCCTCCTTACATTTTGTAAATATAATAGTTTTTCGTTGGGATATCTTGGTTGCATCCCTTTATTTTTCAGATATAGAAGAGGGCTTTTTTTTCAGAAGAATGCCCCATCATCAACTCTTCATCCTATTTTAAATAAGCTGAAAGCTGATGAATTGATTTGAAAGCCTTTTCCAAATGTATTAGCTGTTTTAGTTCCTAGTATACAGATATCCAAAAATACACGTAACAGCAACAGCCAACAT
>CP070672.1:1355583-1358483 GCA_020351895.1 Thermoplasmata archaeon | reverse complement strand
TCGAACCAGAATTGATCAACTTGCTCAAAAAGATCTAAGTAGAAACTTGTTAAATCTGTTACCCACACTAGTAATCTTCATTTTGATGTTTAGTACCTATCTAGTCGAAATCGCAGGTATTGGAGTTCCCCGCCAACGTGAACGTTTTGGACAATACGATGAAAAGATTATCGATTGGTCGATGTTCAATACTCCGACCTGGGACGCCACTTATCTGTTAGAAAATCTTTTGGATCAATTTACTTCTGGAATCCAGTTTCCAAATGAGCCATTATTCAATGTGACCCCGAAAATCCCCCCGACCTACTGGCGGCTAGGTACCCATGGAGTGTATGAATATCATGAAAAGACCTACACCACAAGATGGGCTGCATTCGCCCCTGTAAAAAGTGAGACATTAAGTCCAGGCCAAGAGGGAGGTGTGGGGGAACGTGGGATTCCCGTATCGGAGCGAACTGCCACATTTAAATTTGAACTCCCGCTAGATTATAGCACTTCTGTTGCCGATGTTTCCGTGAATATAAACTTCCGAAATTATCTTCCTACCACTTGGAACGGTAAGTACGGGGCATATATCGATTCTGATTCTTTCCGCTTATACGATGAAAATCGGAATTCACTGTCTGTTTCCGATTTAGAAGCCCAGGATGTTTATCCAGATAACTATAGAGTTGTTGAAGAACATCTATTAGGAATCGACGCTGATATTCGGATGAGTGAAACATCTTCAAACGAAGGAGTTTTTGAGTATACTGCTGATTATTATGATCTCCTTGAAAGTAACATGGACGCCATGACCTATTCCATGACTAAGGATAATTATAGTGATATCTTGATACCGCTTAATGGTTATTCGTCTGGAACATGGGCTGATATTCAAGAACTCTACTTGCAACTACCCAACACGACCGAAGAACTGCCAACAAGCGCCTATGTTGGGGGTGAAACTAGATCCCCGCAAAATTATGCCGATTGGGCTCCCTTTGTTGCAGGAAACGCGAGCGAATGTGAATTAGAAGGGCTAAGTGTATTTGCCCAAGCATACGCAGATATGCAGAGATTAACCCCCATTGGGGTGGAATATCAAGGACAACAAGAACTTTGTTCCGAAGGAGTTACCTGTTCAGACCTAGGACTGCTGTTTGACGTGGATATGTGGATTGGAACTTATGTAAATGAACTCTTACCTAGTGGTATTGATAATCCCTATTATGAAGAAGACTATGAAATGCCCCATCCCGAGGAGAATGAAGATTATAATGAATGGTTCCTGCGACGAGGTAAGGGTGTTTCGCTTCATTTCGCATCCACTTTAGCCACCTGGATGCGTTTACGGGGAATCCCAAGTCGAGTAGTCATAGGCTACTTATTTGGTAATCACACAATGGATCCCACCAGACTCGTTGTTACCGCCCAGAATCTCCATGCGTGGACTGAAGTACTTATCCCCATTGATCCCTCCCCCTCTTCGACTGTTACTGGAGATGAATATGTCGAATGGATTGGTTTTGATCCGCTTCTCACCTGTTTAGCTGCTCGTGCAGACCAAGAGCTGACTTTTGATATCCCCTCTATTTCACCTTTAAATTCCACGTGGATGATTAATCCAGAATGGGATTATATAAATCAAGACCCCTTGGATGCCTTTATCCATGACCTCGCGTTTCCTGATGACCCCGTCATGTGGCGGGTGAATACCACCGATGACGATAGAATCCTACGCCAAGATGAACAGCTCAATGTTTCGGTACGTCTAATGATGCTTACTTCCCCTAATTCATGGATACCCTGGCAACCTACCTGTGACTATACGGATTTTGAAGTTGAGTTTTATATCGGAACTGCGGCAGAGAACGGGTCAATTCCAGGTTCACTCATCGAGGAGCAAGGGATTTATCTTGACAACTCCACAATCAATTCTGCGGGTTTGGCTACCATTCACATAACTTATGATGTTACAGTGCATGGATTCGATGATCTGTATTTTTATGCAGTGTTTACTGTGACCACAGAGTGTGGTGACCCTTTCCGTAGGGTAGCCCGATCTCGATTGCACCAAGTATCTTTAATTTAGGCATTCTGACGGCCCTATGTACAAATCTCTCTCCATTTTTCTTAGAGGTTAGGATTTAGGAAAGACAGAGACATTTATCACCCTTAATACCTTGACAAAAAAAGAATAAATAGACATAAAAATAGCGACCAATTATCTTACCCATTAGATTTTCCTCAACTAGTAACCTTTATAATTGAAAATGTGATACAAAGAGAAAAAGAATTACGGAGAATGAATATATTATGTCAAAAGACAAGATTTATGGATATGGGATCTTTTTTCTAACAATTATTTTCTTGATTCTATACACGCTTTATGTGCCAATTCAACAATATTTAGGAAGTAAAGTAGGAGATACAGAAGGGCCTCTGTTTGATCTTCTTAACTCCACTAATGGTACTCTGAATCCTCTTCACGTTACAGTGATAGACGGGTTACTCTGGCCAGTTTTTCTTGCTACTCTAATGATCGGTTTTATAATCGCTTGGATTGGCATTACAATGGCCACCACTCCTCCTCCAGAACCCATTGATCTCGATGATCTTAATCTTGATGATGAGGAGTTTGAAGAAGAGGAAAAAGAGGATTAGAAAAAGTCCCTTAACTTCTTTTTTTGATGAGGTGAATTGGACAGATTGGGCATAATCTCTTTAATTTTGTCCATGGTTTACTCCAATATGGGGTCTGGAATGCCTAGCAAATCATCTAGAAAGTTAGGAAAATATAGAGCGACAAAGAATAAAAGTACGATAACTATACCTGTTAATAGGAGTTGTTTGTCAAAAAACAACTTCTCTGCTCTACGGCCGACAATGCTGTTACTTGAAACAAGAAATAGATATCT
>CP070672.1:1336225-1355483 GCA_020351895.1 Thermoplasmata archaeon | reverse complement strand
TTATTTATAGGTGCACTCATACTAATTATAATTATTGTCATCAGATTATTGACATTGCCGAAGCGCTATGAAAAAGGAACCATATTGCTCCCGGAACAGGTATACAAGAAAGGTGATGAGGAAGAAAAAGAACAAGAGGAAACACAACCTCCATCTTCTCCTCCAAATATACAAGAATGATACTTTTTGTATAATCACTTCAGCTTGACCTCGAACATCTTGATCTCCCAGGTGATGCCGTTCTTCTTGTAGAAATTCTGCGCTATGATGTTCTCTGGAAGAACAGATATATGAAGAGCCACGGCTCCCATCTCCTTTGACCTTTTTAAGATTTCAGTAAGTAACTGCGAGCCTATACCTTTTCTTTGAAACTTAGGGGTAACGAAAAGGTTATTCAAGTATGCACTCAGTCCTCCGTGGATCATTTCAGGATACACCCAGAAATCAGAAAATCCGACAATATCCTCCTCTTCTTCAGCCACGAGAATCACGTGTTTTGGATCCGAGAATCCCTCTGAAAAGACCTCCTTGACCTGCTGTTTGGAGATCTTCTCAGAATCCGGTGTGGATTCCAGCTCATCAAGGTAGGATTCGAATTCCATGGACAGGTTTACTATATCTTCTATGTCCTTCTGCTCTGCGACTCTGATGTTCATCTAATCTCTGAGCAAGAAATAACTTACATCCTAATCCATTTTGTGCTCCTGCCACTCAATGGATTTTCCCCATAAGATTATGGGGATATACCCTAACCAACAGGCAAGGTTAGAGTCATAATACAGATACCGCCGTCATCGTCCATCACAGTCAGGGTCACGCAAAATACGCCGCATTCTCCATAATCGTACTTTACTGTGTCGGTGCAGTTTATGGGATTGATATCAGGACTTGGATATGGGTCCGGACCTATCAGGTTGTTGTAATGGATGTGGGGTAATGTTGAGTTTCCATCTCCAAAATCCCATAAGAAGGTGAGGTCGTCACTACCAGGATCAGAGGCTGTTGCTTCGAAGGTTATGTTATGTCCCGCAAGGTACGGAGTCAATTCAACCTCCCAAGGATCTATATGATTCCAGTGGTCACTGTTCCAATGAGACTGCCTGACATTGAACGTGTGATGGAGCCTGGTTTCAGAGCCGTCATCGAATGTTATGAATACCCACACAGGATTTCCTCCCCAGACATTTCCATTCACCCTTGGGTCGTTTGGCAAATAATCTATCAAAACTGTATAGCTCTTAGTCAGGACTAATTTGGCATTAGCTATCGTACCAATCTGCTCATCAGGGTTTCCCGGGCGTCTTGTCACAATTGCCGACGTGACTTCTTCCCCATCCTCCATGAGATGAAGTCCAACAGAATGCCATTTCTCACCTGCGATTCTGATAGACAGATTGACAAGCATGTAGGCTTCTATATTCAATATTGTGGGTGCAACGTTGTTCACTGTAACTTCTATTGTTTCGATTGTAATTCCACCATCATCATCCTCCACTGTAAGTGTTACATTAAATACACCGTTATCGCCGTAGGTATGGGTTTGTGATTCCAATATCGACATTGGATTGATCTCGGGACTTGGATATGGATCTGGTCCAATTCCATCATTGAAATGAATAGTGGATATAGTGGGTCCGAAATCAAATTCCCAGGTGAAGGTCAGATCGTCGCTCCCAGGATCTGTTGCCGTGGCAGTCAAGGTAACGGGAGTGTTCTCGTCCACTTCATAAAACCTTCCAGGCTCTACTGTGGGAGCAACATTATTTACTATAACAAATGTAGTAACAACAGTTTGTCCACCGTCATCATCCTCAACCGTCAAAGTCACAGTGAAATTACCATTATCACCGTAAGTATGAGTTACAGTGTCTGTCACGTCCATGGGATTAACCTCAGGACTTGGATAGGGATCGGGTCCAAGGCCATTATTGTAATAGATGGTCACGGTATCGGATGTTCCATCTCCCCAATTCCAGGTGAAGGTCAGGTCATCAGAGCCTGGGTCTGTTGCATGACCCTCCAAGGTAACAGGTGAGTTCTCATCCGTGATATAAGAATCCAATGGATCTATTGAGGGTGCGACATTGTTCACAATAACAAATGTAGTAACAACAGTTTGACCACCGTCATCATCCTCAACTGTCAAAGTTACTGTGAAGTTTCCATTATCACCGTAAGTATGAATGACAGTGTCTGTTACATCCATGGGATTTATCTCAGGGCTTGTATAGGGATCAGGACCATTTCCATCATTGTAATAGATGGTCACAGTATCTGAGGTGCCGTCACCCCAATCCCAAGTGAATGTGAGATCATCGCTTCCCGGATCTGTTGCATGACCCTCCAATGTAACAGGTGAGTTTTCATCCGTAACATAGGACTCCAAGGGATCTATCGATGGTGCGACATTGTTCACCAAGACGTAAGTTGTCACAACTGTTTGACCACCGTCGTCATCCTCAACCGTCAAGGTTACTGTGAAGTTACCGTTATCACCATAAGTATGAGAAACAGTGTCTGTTACATCCATGGGATTTACATCTGGGCTTGGATAGGGATCAGGACCATTTCCATCATTATAATAGATGGTCACGGTATCAGAGGTGCCGTCTCCCCAATTCCAGGTAAATGTGAGATCATCACTTCCTGGATCTTGCGCATGACCCTCCAATGTAACAGGTGAATTTTCATCTGTGGAATAGGAATCCAATGCATCTATTGAAGGTGCAACATTATTTACGGTTACAACCATAGTATCGGTTCCCACTCCTCCGTCATCATCCACCACTGTCAGAGTAACAGTGAAAACACCGTCATCTCCATAGACATGACTACCCTCAACTGATCCGCTGCCATTTGACTCGATGACTGTACCAGGCTCAACATTCCCATCACCCCAATCGATTGTGGCATTGTGTGTGTCGAGCCATCCTGGATCAGTGAAAGAGCCTGAAAACGATATGGCGGTACCCTCATCTATGGTCCGATTTTCCCCAGCATCCACAATTGGAGCAACATTCAGTATCGTGACGTTATACGATATGGTGTCTATTGACCCATCATCATCTGTGACAGTCAACGTTACCAAATAAACGCGGTCATCACCATAGGTATGGCTGGGATTCTGAAGGTCGCTGGTTCCCCCGTCATCGAAATCCCATGCCCAGCTTACAATGACATCGGGATAGGATGTCGATAGATCAGTGAATGAAACTGGCGAACCCTCATCCTGTGGCTCAGGAGACCAGGAGTAATCTGCAGTTGGAGCCAAATCTAAAATCGTAATATTGTGGGAAATAGAATCCTTTGAACCGTCGTCATCTGTTACTGTAAGAGTTACCAGGTAGATACCGTCATCCATGAATGTGAATTGCGGATTCTGACTGTTATTAGTGCCCAATCCAGCAAAGTCCCATTCCCAAGCAACAATGGAATCTGGATAAGATGTTGAAAGATCAGTAAACTGCACTGGTGAGCCCTCATCCTGGGGCTCAGGAGACCACGTGAATTCAGCAGTGGGAGCCAAATCTAAGATCGTAACATTGTATGATACTGAGTCCGTGGAATTATCATCATCATAGACAGTAAGAGTTACTGTGTAAATACCGTTGTTCATGAATGTGAATTGCGGATTCTGACTTTTATTAGTGCCCAATCCAGCAAAGTCCCATTCCCAGGCTACAATAGTATCTGGATATGAGGTGGAAAGATCGGTGAAAGAAACTGGAGAGCCCTCATCCTGCGGCTCAGGAGACCATGTGAAATTCGCAGTGGGAGCCAAATCTGAAATCGTAACGTTGTGTGTAACGGAATATGAGGAGTTGTCCTCATCCCATACAGTCAGCGTCACAGGATATATACCGTCGTCCATGAATGTGAATTGCGGATTCTGACTGTTATTAGTGCCCAATCCAGCAAAGTCCCATGACCATGCAACAATTGCATCAGGGTATGAAGATGAAAGATCAAAAAACGAAACAGGAGAGCCCTCATCCTGTGGCTCTGGTGACCATGTGAATTCTGCCCGTGGGGCCAAATCTAAAATCGTAACATTGTGTGAAATCGAGGCAGTGGAATTATCGTCATCGTATACAGTTAGGGTTACTGTGTAGATGCCATCTTCCATGAATGTGAATTGGGGATTCTGACTGTTATTTGTGCCCAATCCAGCAAAGTCCCAATACCATGCCACAATGGAGTCCGGATAAGAAGTTGAAAGGTCAGTGAACTGCACAGGTGATGCCTCGTTCTGAGGCTCAGGTGACCAAGTGAACTCGGCATTTGGTGCTAGATCGTTCACATGAACATAAAAGGTTGCCTGGCTCACTCCATTATCGTCATCATCCACGGTAAGGGTGACCAAATAAACCCCATCATCCATGTAGGTGTGTGTCACAGAATCTGTGATATCCATTGGATTGACATCTGGACTTGGATATGGATCGGGACCTAGTCCGTCGTTGTAGTAAATCGTGACTGTATCTGAAGTTCCGTCACCCCAATTCCAGGTGATAGTTAAGTCATCACTTCCGGGATCAGTGGCACGGGCACTGAATGACCCAGTCTGGCCTTCATCTATTGTGACATTATATAGGGTATCTATGGAAGGTACAACATTATTGACTGTTATATTGGCTGTAGCGGACGATCTTTCTCCGTAGCTGTCTGTGACTGTAAGAGTCACTGTAAAGATTCCATTGTCTCCGTAAGTTTTACTCACAACAGGACCATAGTCATCAGGATAATTATCTCCATCAAAATCCCATTCATAGCTGACAATATAATCTCCGAAAGGCTCGTCGGGATCGTATGAATCTGAGCCATTCAAGTAGGCGGTTTCCCCTTCATCAATCACAACATCATCAACAATTGCCACAGGTGGTCTGTTTACCAGATATGTCTCAAGCAGTGGTTCTTCGGATTCGGCATCGTCGTTATTATCTCCGATCCAGTCTACGTAAGCCCTTGGAAGAAATATCCGAAGATCGGGATCAAGAACTGGAGTTATCAGCTTATAGCTTATGTACTCTGTGGTATAATCTGTGGGTTCATCATTTGGAGTTTCCACGGCTGCATCTATCTGGGAAATGTCCCATTTTAAGGTTACGGAACCGTCAGAATTGTTTGTAATAGATGATGGTGTCTGGGTGAAGCTCGATGGATCGTATGAATAGTCCGCAGGAATCGTATCTGTAACAACAATATTCGTTGCATCTATGAATCCGAGGTTCGTGACATCTAATGTGATGTCAACCTCATCACCGATGTTTGCGATTTCCTCCCACAAAGGTGTCTTGCCTATCACGACTGCTGGATTGTTTCGCAGATGGTACCAAACATCGTCTTGGGTGTTGATATTGTAATTCAGGATCAGGGGGACCATGTTGTACGGAAGTATCTCTCCCCCCAAGGAAATCTCGATTCCAGCATTCGTGAGTTCTGAGTCTTCGGTGCACCACCATGGAGGAGGGGGTTCGATTGCCATTGCAACATAGTGACCGTAATTGTAGGTGAGCGAGTTTCCCGGTGAAATCGCATATGTGATGGTTAAAATACCGTCCTGGGTTTCATCGTCTATCAGTGGCAGATCCTCGTCTGGATAAGCAGGGCTTGGACTCATGAGAAGGACATATTCATCGATTATGACGCTCACTGGTCCGTTATTATTCACGACATAAGTGGCGAAATCCTGCTGATAAATCGTTGCATAACCTTTTGCCCAGGCTTCCCAGATCCTGATTTGTGAGGGTAATTGCAGGTCCTCAGGGGGCAATGGACTGCCCAATGGCAGAATAGGATCCTGTGAAAAGTTGCCCTGCTCAGGGAAATCGAAATCGTTGTCCCCTAGAACTGTCATTGGGGCCAACAGCAGACTCATGATTACTACGAAGCTTTGTAACCTCCCCATAGTATTCCTCCTATCGTTACTGTGTGCGTATATGTTCCTTTGAATTGACTGGTTTTTGAATTCAAAACATATATGCACATAATGAATCATAAGATTTTTGGTTTATTTAACTAATTTCTGGTAATTACCCGAAAAACACCATAATACCAAAGACACCATATGTCCTTTTTTGTTACTTTAAATCCTTCTTATTCCACATGATGATCATTTACAATTCATAAACTCTATCTCATTCGAATTTCCAAAATGAAGTTAGGAGGAGAACAGGACCATGTTTAACCTTAAAATCGAGAGAGGGACCCTTAGATAACGCCTTTTCCATGAAGTAATATATCAAAAACATCCTTCAAGTTCCAGGCCAATACTTCTCTATGTACTTTTTATCTATCCTCGTCAACTGACCCTTGGGTAGAGTCGATAATAGATCCCAACCAATGCCCAGGGTCTCTTCAATGGACCTGTCTTCATCCTCGGTCTGGGCAATGAACCTCTTTTCAAATATATCTGCAAACTCCAAGAACTTTCTATCCCTCGGTGTGAGGGCCTCTTCACCAACCACGGCAACAAGTTCTCTCAGATCCACACCTTCTGCATAGGCGGCATACAGCTGATTCGAAACATCGTCATGATCCTCTCTTGTTCTTCCCTTGCCTATTCCCTGCTTCATGAGCCTGGACAAACACGGCAGTACATCCACAGGAGGCCTGATGCCCCGTCTGTGAAAATCTCTTGAAAGTACTATCTGTCCTTCAGTGATATATCCAGTCAGATCGGGTATGGGATGAGTTATATCATCGTCTGGCATGGTGAGAATGGGAATCTGGGTTATTGTGCCTTCCTTTCCAAAAATCCTACCTGCTCTTTCATAGATACTTGCCAAATCGGTATACATGTAACCTGGATAGCCTCTTCTCCCTGGGACCTCTTCCCTTGCAGCAGCTATTTCCCTTAAGGCCTCGCAGTAATTCGTCATGTCAGTTAAAATAACCAAAACATGCATATCATTGTCAAAGGCAAGAAACTCGGCAGCTGTTAAAGCCATCCTTGGAATGATTATCCTCTCGATGGCTGGATCGTCTGCCAAATTCAGGAACAAGACCGCCCTTTCCAAGGCACCGGTTCGCTCAAAGTCATTAATAAAATAATTGGATTCCTCGGCGGTAATTCCCATGGCACAGAAAACAACTGCGAACTCCTCCTCCTGACCCTTGACCTTGGCTTGTCTTGCAATCTGAGCAGCAAGGCTGTTATGGGGCAATCCCGAAGCAGAGAAGATAGGTAATTTCTGTCCTCTCACCAGGGTGTTGAGGCCGTCTATTGTTGAGATTCCGCTCTCGATGAACTCCCTTGGATATTCCCTTGCCGAGGGATTTATGGGCTGACCGGTTATGTCCCTTCTTTCAACTGGAATTATCTCGGGACCATCGTCAATGGGTCTTCCTGTCCCGTCGAACACCCTGCCTAACATGTCAGTCGAAACTGGAAGTTTCATGGTCTCTCCAATGAAGCGGACAGATGTACCTTTAGTATCCAGACCCTTGGTACCCTCGAAAACCTGAACAACGGCCATCTCTGTTCTCGCCTCGAGAACCTGTCCTAATCTTTCTGAGCCATCTGATGCGCGGATTCTTACAACCTCTCCAAAAGCGACACCGGAAACCTTGTCCACAACCATCAAGGGCCCGGCGATTTCAGATACTGTGGTGTACTCCTTGCTTTTGGCTGATTCAGTTGTTGCCATGTCTATTCACCCCCCAAAGACGCTATCTCTTTTACTATATCTTCCTCGATATTTTTGAATGTATTTTCAAAATTGTCGTTTGGAACGGTGGCCATCCTCCCTATGCTCTCTCTGGTTTTCATACCCTTTAACTTCTCCATCATGGTTCCCTCCTCGATAGCACCGTTTAAAAGGTCGAAGTACCTGAGCATTATTCTCATCATCTCGAACTGCTTCTTTGCAGGGCAGTATGTATCAACATCATGAAAAGCATTCTGCTGCAGGAAATTCTCTCGAATGGCCCTTGCTCCTTCCAGTACGGCCTGCTCCTTTGGTGGCAGGGCATCGGGTCCTACCAGCTGGATGATCTCCTGAAGCTCGTTTTCTTTCTGAAGCAGCTGCATGGATCTCTTTCGCATCTCGAGCCATCCCTCACCAACATCTGTATGCCACCAATCCTTCACATGGTCGATATAAAGGGAATACGATCTCAACCAATTGATGGATGGAAAGTGTCTTCTGTCTGCAAGATCGGCATCCAATGCCCAGAAGACCTTGACTATGCGCAGTGTGTTCTGGGTCACAGGCTCCGAGAAATCACCGCCTGGTGGCGAGACTGCACCCACAACTGTAATGGAACCGAGCTTCTCCTTACTTCCCACCACCTGAACGATACCTGCCCTCTCATAGAACTGCGCCAGCCTAGATGCAAGGTACGCGGGATAGCCCTCCTCCCCCGGCATCTCCTCAAGCCTCCCTGAGATCTCCCTCATGGCCTCTGCCCATCTCGATGTTGAATCAGCCATCAGGGCAACGTCGTATCCCATGTCTCTGTAATACTCTGCAAGGGTTATACCGGTGTAGACGCTGGCCTCCCTTGCAGCAACAGGCATGTTGCTGGTGTTGGCAATGAGAACTGTCCTGTTCATAAGGGGCTCTCCGGTTCTTGGGTCCTCCAGCTTCGGAAATTCCCGAAGAACATCTGTCATCTCGTTTCCCCTCTCACCGCAGCCTACATAGACGATTATATCGGCATCGCACCACTTTGCGAGCTGATGCTGCATAACGGTCTTACCGGTTCCAAAGCCCCCCGGAATCGCTGCTGTACCTCCCTTCGAAATTGGGAAGAAGGCGTCGAATATCCTCTGCCCTGTGATTAGGGGAAATTTCGGATCCAGTTTCTTGACAAAATGCCTTTCCATTCTAACAGGCCATCTCTGCAGCATCTGAACCTCTTGGGTGCCAGATGAGGTTTTAATTTTAGCGATGACATCCTCGATTTTGTATTCACCCTCACCTACTATCTCCTCTATCACACCCTCCATGCCCCATGGGACCATGACTCGATGCTCCACAACAGGTGTCTCAGGCACCACTCCCAGAACATCTCCTGCCACGACTTTCGCTCCAACTTTGAACTTTGGAGTGAAATGCCATTGCTTGTTCCTGTCAATGGCGGCAACCTCAACACCCCTTGAAATGAAATCTCCTGTGCTTTCCTTGATAAGAGGCAGGGGCCTTTGAATTCCGTCGTAGATTTGGCCCATGAGACCGGGAGCAAGCTCCACAGACAAAGGAATGCCTGTCCTTTCAACAGGCTCACCCGGTACTAGGCCAGTGGTTTCCTCATACACCTGGATAGTAACAGTATCCTCTTTCAGCTCGATGATCTCTCCTATCAATCTCTCGTTACCTACCCTCACAACATCGTACATTTTTGCCCCGCGCATTCGATCTCCAACTACCACGGGCCCAGCGATCTTTATGATGTAACCGATTTCCGTTGTCTCGCCACCTCTGGAGACAGTGCCTTTCTCATCTTTCATATCTCACACCACCTTGCAGATTCCTTTAAAGTTCTCTCATACTCACCTATTTAACCTCACTTGCCGATATATCCAGTCCAACAGCCCTTTTTATTAGCAGGCGTATTGGATCTTCTCTATCGACTTTACCTTTCTTATCCTGAATCTCAACTATCAATGGATAAAGAGGTTTCTCTTCCCTCCACCGTCTTATATCCTCTTGGAGATAAAGAGCGTACCTCTCAGTGATAATGACCACACCCATATCTGGGTTTTTCATCACCTCTTCCAAGGCGTTCTTGGCCTCCTCTCTATTATCTACTGCGTATAAATCCTTTATCCCAGTAAGAGCGAATCCTGTTACTATGTCCCTGTCCGCAATCACCGAAACTTTCAATTTCATTCCTCCATAATCAACATGGGCATTATTTTATCTGAAGGTAGATGTTCGAAAAGTCCCCTTAAGAGGGCCTTTAGATTCCTGATCTCGAACTCCTTGGCAACAAGGAACCTTATGGTTGGACCGGCTGTGATAAAGGCACTGCTGGATATCTCGGAGGCAAACTGAAGAAGCATTCTGTCGAATGTCGCCTCAAAGGCATACATGCTCTTAGTTTCTGAATAATTCTGCATAGCCTCTTTCATTATTTCAATATAAGGTGTGCCCTCAAGCTCGGTAACTATCTCAGAGACACCCTTTGCCTCTATCATCTGACGTAGTTTCCATGGTGCCAAGCTTCTTCCGCCCTCGATTAAAAAGCGCTCTGTTAAGGCGAGATCTAGGCCCTGTTGCTTGGATCTTATTATGTGTTTTATGTTGGTAATATCCGCATATTTCCCCACAAATAATGTGACGGTTTCCCTAACCGGTGTGTCAACCCTGGTTATTGCAAGGTGCAATTCCTTGGAATAGAACTGATCCAGAGCTAGGTCCATTGCAACGAGATCCCCTTTGTACTCGCTTGCAGTTTTAATCAATATATCCCCGAATCGTGTAGAGCGGACTGCATTTGCCACCTCATCCACTGTGTTGGTTTCAAGAATGCTTTCTATTGCGGCCTCATCGATTTCCTTCACAGGAATGAGCTTCTGTTTCAGCTCTTCGTTGGACATCCCATTCTTTCTTGCACGAAGGGCCTTTTTGATCTGGGCTGCATCGTATTTGATCATAAATGCCTCCAAAAATGGCCTCATGCTCTGGGGATCAGAGGCGAGAACCTTTTTCAGAAATTCAACTTGTGCCAATTCAAGCTCCCTTTCTGCCTCGTCGAGGCCCGCCTTTTCAATGTTCTGCGGAAGTTTGTAACCTTCTTTTAATATCTCCTGTGCAGCCTCCCCCACTGAGGTCATCTCCATAAGCTCGGTAAGCCTTCGCTTTTTGATAAACGGATTTCCCATTGCCTTGAGTCTGGCATTGGGATAAGAGAAGCTGGCTATTGTGACAAGAACGTTGAAGTAGCTCATGAGGAGGATTATGGTTATGAGTACAGCGGCCCCAATGATCATCAGGGCAAGGGTCATTGTTTCATTAAGACCCAGCTCCTCAATGATTTCCATTATACCCAATTCATGCCTCCTTTGCCTCAGATTGTTTCGTTGAAAACAGTATCCCTGCCACTTCTCTTCTCAGTTCGCTTTTCTTGCGCTCCAAAACTCCCTCAAACGTAGCATCGATTAGGGCGGTTTTATCCTTGGTTCTTATCACTGCCCCGCCTAGATATTGTATTCCCTCTGAGGATACCGTTATTTTAGGATTTATTTCAGATGCGATTCTTGTAACCAGGGAGGACACCTCCCTGTTGCATAGAATCTCCACATCGGTTCCCAGCTGGTCGACTCCGTTTTTAATGGCCGCCTTCAGATAACCCTCGTTCTCTTTAAGACCCAGGTTCTTGAGTCTTTCATTTGCACTTTCAAATGCCTGGGCGATGACGGCTTCTTTTGAATTTAGTTTCATCTTCCTTGACTCCAGTTTTGCCTCTGATATGGCCCTGCTTCTCTGGATTTTTATGATCTTGTTATTCTCCTGCTCAATTGCCTTCTTCTCCTTCTCAAGCTCCTTTTGTGCCTGGCCAAGTAGCTTTTCGGCCTCCAATTTGGCCTCATCAATTCGCTGCTTCGCCTTTTCTCGCGCGTCCTTCAATATCCTCTCTGTTATATTCTTCAAAGCGCCCATGAAGTTCACCCGCCCATGAGTTTTACACCGTACATGATGAATATCGCGATGAGCAAACCGAATATTGCGAAAGTCTCGGACATCACCGAGAATATTATGCTTCTTCCAAAGGCCTGTGGATTTCTTGCGGATGCACCTATTCCTGCACTTGCGGTTATTCCCTGACCTATGGCAGAAAGGCCTGAGATGCCCACAGCCAATCCGGCTCCAAGTGCAGCCAAACCCATGCCCTCGGTTGCATTGAATTCACCTGTGAACATGCCTGTAAAGGCCATGAGAAGAACTGCTATGAGAAGGCCGTATATGGCCTGGGTCTCAGGCAGAACAGAGAACACTATGCCCTTTCCGAACATCTTGGTATCTTCTGATGTGGCCCCAACACCTCCACTTGCAGCAATCCCCTGACCTATGGCAGAAAGACCTGCTATGCCAATGGAAAGTCCGCATCCCACGGCAACAAGACCGATACCTATGCCGTTGTCAACTGCACTATCCAAAGAGGCCACATCACCAACAAACAAACCTCCGAAGGCCATAAGAAGTATTGCCACGAGCAGACCGTAGATGGCCTGAGTTTCCGGTAAAACAGAGTATACGATGCCCTTTCCGAACATCTTGGGATCCTCGGCTGTTGCGCCTATTCCACCGCTTGCTGCTATGCCCTGTCCAATTGCAGAAAGGCCCGCGACACCTATTGAAAGACCGCAGCCGATTGCAATTAACCCAACTGCGGCTGATACAACGAAATCCTGGGTGAACATCCCAGTGAAGGCCATAAGAAGTATGGCTATTAGAAGACCGTAAATCGCCTGGGTCTCGGGCAGCACCGAATAGACGATACCCTTGCCGAACATCTTGGGATCCGAAGCCGTGGCACCCACTCCGCCACTTGCTGCAATGCCCTGCCCAATTGCAGAGAGTCCTGCAACACCAATTGACAACCCGCATCCTACAGCCACCAGACCCACTGTTGGAAAGTCTCTTACTATATCGACATTACCCCCGAGAAGGCCCGAGAAGTTCATCAATAATATGGCCACGAGCAATCCGTATATAGCCTGGGTTTCCGGAAGAACAGAGAAGACGATTCCCTTGCCGAGCATCTTTGGATCTCCTGCTGTTGCGGAGATGCCCGATCCTGCTGCTATGCCCTGGCCTATTGCAGATAGGCCAGCGAGTCCAACTGCAAGGCCACACCCAATGGCAACAAGGCCCACGGCAATTGGGATGTCTTCACCTGCACCTCCCAAAAGTCCTGTGTACATAAGAATCATGATGGCGATAAGCAAACCGTAAATGGCCTGGGTCTGGGGCAGGGCCTGAAAGACAATTGACTTGGCGAACATGTCAGGTTTTTCCGCCACTGTGCCAGCACCTGTGGCACCTGTTATGCCAACGCCTATTCCTGCTCCCATTCCCGCTATTCCGATTGCCAGTCCCGCACCGATTGCTGCAAGGTAAGCACCAGTGCTTAAAGGCTCCTTTTCTTCCACTGTGATGATCATGAAATCACGATCTGTGGAGCCATTGAAATCTGTAACTTTGAAGGTAACGTTATAAGTTCCTATTTCGGAGTATGTATGGGTTACATAACCAGTTATATCAGAGGTCTCTTCATATACACCATCGCCGTCGAAGTCCCATTGATAAGAGGTGATGGCAAAGTCG
This sequence comes from Thermoplasmata archaeon, assembly GCA_020351895.1. The sequence goes on along the minus strand of CP070672.1, from coordinate 1,342,206 downwards.
GACTGTGCTGTGCCATTGACTGAGAACTCCTCATTCACGTACACTACCATATCATCTCCGGCAATTGCAATAGGTTCCTCCTGAGCACTTGCATACGGTGCAATCGTTATCAAGAGCGCTACAGATATTAAAAATGCAAGCTCAAATCTCAGGGCTTTTCTAGCCATTCCCAATTTTTCATTATCATTTGTTTGGCTCATTTCGGAACCTCCACTCATCTTTTATCGGTTTTTTCGACCACAGTATATTCTCTCTCGGTCGTGAAAGGGGAGAACCTGCTTCCACCACCTGAGTAGAATTGGCCGAAGAATTCCACATAATGCAGTCTAAGGGCATGGATGAAACCACCCAATGCCTGTAACACGGCGTTTAGAATATGCGCTATAACCAAAATCAAGAACAAAATCAGGGCTATTGCCACGGCCATGGCGCCGATTGCACCCAAAGCCCCGATTAATATGAAAAGTATGGAAAAAACCTTCATGGGTGTTTTTTGCTTCTGATACCCAACAACAAGAAGTACCAAGCCAATGAGAAGAACACCTGTGCATACAATGGCGGTCATGGCACTTAAAAGATCCTTAAAAAGTATTGCCACGATGTTTATGGTCATGGCGATTCCTGCAGTGGCCAATCCCAGGGCAAGTATCCTTGCGTAGGAAAGCCAATTACCGATAAAACCGGTTATGTCAAAGAAGGCCAAGGGACCTTTTCTTTTTCTCTTTCCTTCGGGGGTCGCCTCCCCTTTCTGCATGAATACCATGATCAATCCCGCCAAACCGCAGATGTAGGCGGGAATCTTTATGAAAATCGGAAAGCTGAACCACCCAAAGAATTCACCGAATACCACTATCCCAGCAAACTGCAGAAAGAACCAGGAGACCTGGGAGAGAAGAATGTCCTCATAGGCTCTTATTCTCGAGTTCTGCCAGACAGCTAAAATCAGCCCTAGATTTAAATGTACAAGTCCAATGATCAGGGCCAGCTGCAGCAGGGGAATGGGATTATTCATGGAATCAAGAACTATGAGCCTTTCTGCTCCAAGGGGCACAAGAAGGGCAGTCAATGGATTATCATCGTTTAGGGGCCCGAGATATGTCCCTTGAATAATACCGAAAATTACTCCTGAGAAACCTATACTGGATAATATAATGCCCATGTCGTGCATGCTCTTGCTCACTTTTCCTTGACCCTTGTAAATCAGCAATCCCGCAACAAGTACAAGGGCGCCGTAAATGGCATCGCCCAGCATGAGACCAAAATACAATACGAACACTGGTGCAAGGATTATGGTAGGATCCACCTCATGATATTGCGGAAGTGCGAACATCTCCGTGAGCATCTCAAAGGGTCTTGCCCATCTTGGATTCTTTCGGAAAATCGGTGTTTCATCTGAATCATCTGGATCACTTATGTGAAGATAGGCCATAGAATCGGTCTCGGTTTCAACCATCCTCTTCAGGTTATCTATATTTCGAACTGGAGCCCAACCCATGATCACGCTCGTGGAATCGGTTCTTCCGAACCTCGCTATGGCCTCCCCCCTGGCCTTGAAGATGCCGATTTCCTCCCTTAGAATCAGAAGCTCTTTCATGTTTTCCTTCCTAAGATTCTTCAATTCATTCCAAAGAGATTTTTTTTGCTCATCAAGCTCTCTGGTTCTATTATCTATTACTTCAATGGCTTCCTTCGGCTTTCCCTTATAATCAGGAAGGGAATATCCCGAGAAAACACCCTTCAAAGCACTTTCCAGGGCTTCCTTGTCCTCAATATGCGCCAGTACTGCAACACAGTAAAGCTTCTTCTCTACCTGCGATATAAAAACCATGGAATCGGGCACCTTCTTCAGGGCATCCTGTAGCCTATCGACGTCCGTTGTGGTGCCGGCCTTCAGTATCAAGTATTCGCTTTCTCCAAGGTAATCCAGCCTCAAGTCAAGGGTAGCCAGGGTCGAAATCTGCTTCTTATGTTCTGCCAATGATGCCAGTTCCTCTGAGACCTCCTCGAGCTTCCTCTCTATCTGTATAACCTTGGGCTCCAACTTGAATATAAGCTCTGATGCACTCTCCTGGGCCTCAAAAGCGCTCTTTAGCTTGACCTTGTACTTGGGAGGTGGTGATGGTGATAAGAATTCATTTATTATCTCTTTTAAGGTTTTTGGCCCCTCATCCTTCGCCCGATCCAGTATCTCGATGATCTTGTTCAGCTGCATCTCAAGGTCTGCGCATTTGACTGCAATTTTCGGAGCCTTGGACTGGGCGAGCAATTCAGTAAAATCCTTCCCTGATTTGCCAACATCTATGGTCTCTATCAGACCTGATTCGTGAAGACTTCTTACCAGTCCATCCACGTAATCATCGTGGACAATGATGGAAATCTCTTTCATCTCCTCTGGATACAGCAAACGGTTTCTCCCTCCTAGATTTACCTTGGGTTTATGTCTCAACAACCCTCTGGACTATATGTGATACCGCGTTTTCAAGCCGGGAGGTTCCCTCTTTTTGTATCTCCTTCGCCTCATTTTCTCCCTGCTCTTTTATACCCTCTGCCTCTGCCTTTATCTGCTTTTCTGCCTCTTCTTTTTGCAGCTTTATTTCTTCTTTGAACTTTGTGACCTGCTGTTTATTGGTTGTCTCCCCTGTGGCTTTGGCGCTCTTGATTATGGTCTCTGCCTCCTTCTGCGCGTTTGCTATTATATCCAGGGCCTTCTTTTCGGTTTTCTTAACAGCCTCTATCTCTTTCTGTGCCATGTGATTCTTCTCCGAGTCCCATGATTGGACGAGATGTCAGAGGGGGTAATAACCTTCTCCTTTAAAACAATTTTTAAGAAAAATCCCTGCTCCATGCTTTTAGAGGGCTATTTTATGGCCATTTTCAATAAAATATACGTCTATTTACATAAATGCAATTTTTTGATTGACATGTAAACCAGAAAAAATATGATTCGCCATTCCAATTCATCTCTTGATGGTAAAAAAAGGAGGATTCTAAATGAATGAATTTAAGATTCTAGAGGAATTACCGGGGGTGTTTTTATAGACAAGAAAAACCTGATATTGATCACCATGGATGAGGTAAGGGCAGATCATATCTCATGCTACGGCTATAAAAAAATCAACACAGGTAATATCGATAGGATTGCCCTTGAGGGAGTTCGTTTCAAAACTTGTATTGCCACCTCCATACTTACCCCTGTAAGCCATGCCTCATTACTGAGCGGCCTATACCCCCCCTCCCACAACCTGAGAGGTCCTTTTGACAAATTCGATTCTCAGACATTACCAAAAATACTAAGAAACGAGGGGTATAAAACCGCTGGTTTTGTTGGAAACAGCATGTTGGGAGCCGACGTGGGTTTCTCCTTGGGCTTCGATGTTTTTGACGAGCCAAAGGAGGGGTACGAGTTCATGTGGGAACTGCATTCTTACAAGGATCCAAACCATCCTGATGTTCGTTTTCCCTGGGGAAACTGGTGGATAGATAGGGCTATAGAGTGGATCGAGGATAATCTCCACGAGAGTTTCTTTGTTTTTGGACATTTCTTTCATACCCATGAAGGCTCTGAGAGGCAACTTTTGGAAATGGGTTTAATAGATCGTGACAGCCCGAGATCCGAGTACGGTTACTATGATGAAAAAATCAAATTATGCGATGATAGGTTCATATCTACAATCATAAGAACCCTTCAAAAGAACGGAATTTATGACGATACTACCCTGGTTATTACAGCGGATCATGGAACAACTTTGGGTGAAAGAGAATTGCCACCAATTCCATGGAGGGAGAATGTAACATACCCACAGCATACCACGATGTACGAGCCTGACATTAGGGTTCCCTTGATAATAAAAGACAGGGATCTACCAAGAAATATTGTGATAGACGATCCAGTGAGACATATTGATATCTTTCCCACCCTTTTGAGGCTATTGAGGATAAAAACACCTGCTATTTTGGACGGAAACCATCTAATTCCTTTAATATATGGTGAAAAAACCAACGGATTTAAGACTTACATAGAAGACCTGTTTCTTTTTAGGGGCCCTGGTGCCCTTCAATCCATCAGGTCAGAGAGGTTCAAATACATAATAAATCAGACAACTTTAGAGGAAGAGTTCTATGACCTACTAAAAGACCCAAAAGAGGAAGAAAATCGAATAAGCGATCTATCACTTGAGGAAAAGATATTCGTTGAGAGGGCAAGATGCGAGGCAGAATCATATTACGCGGGCCACAAACAGAAAGACGTCATTGGCCAAGACACAGAAACACAGGAAATCATGGAGCGTCTCAGAGCCTTGGGGTATATTTCCGATGTTGGAGTATCAACGAAAATATCGAATTTAAGATAATAGGTGGTAGACTGTACATGTCCCATAGAATTAGGGAAAAAATCGATATCTATGTCCAACTCATCCGCCCTTTCACAATGATACCACCTGGAGTCGGTGTTATCTCAGGTGGGCTCTTGGCCCTGGGATTCTATGGTAGGTTGTCCATTAATTCTCCGATCCAAACCTGGGCAGAATTCAATTTCATTCCATTGATTATAGGTGCGATTTTGTATTCTATTTTTAACGGTGCAAGTAATGCATACAACCAGGTAACAGACCTGGAGGTGGATAGAATCAACAGACCCGAGCGCCCTATACCATCGGGAAAACTCACGATCAAGGAGGCTCTAAGATTTGCCTATATTGTATATGCCATAGGCCTTGTTGTGGCATTCTTCATCTCAATACCATTTTTTATGGTCACAGTTCTATGCTTGATGATAACAACCCTTTACTCAACACCGCCCATACAGCTCAAAAAAAGGTTCCTAATATCGAATATGACAATTGCTTTTTGCCAGAGCTGGTTGTTCGTTTTAGCAGGCTGGGTCGTTTATTCTTTCAGCAATCCTTTCGAGCCTACCCTTTGGTTTATAGGGATGATCCTTTTTATCTTCCTTGTCGGCGCATGCGGTACAAAGGACTTCACCGAGGTGGAGGGGGACAAGAAATACGGAATGAAAACCCTACCTGTTCTTTATGGTAATGAGAAGGCAGCCAGAATCACGGGTCCCTTTTTTGTGCTTCCCTTCGTATTGATTCCTGTTGGAGTTTTGCTTGGTATTCTCCCCCATACCGCAATATACCTCACAATATTCGTGGTATACGGTATCTACCTCAACATAAACCTAAAGAACCTGTCAAAACCGAGAAAAAAAGGGGAAAACTCTCCCTCCTGGCTTCATTATTATTTGATGCTGATGACCCTCCAATTGAGTTTTTCCAGCCTTTATCTGATATGGTAGAATTGATGGCTCATTTCTTGAGTGAGCATTATAAAACTTTGGCAATCTTATTGAGAAAAAAACCGTATAATAAGGAATCAGAGCACTTCAGATAGGTCCTTTGCTGCCTTTTTGACCTTTGAGTGAAGAGAATCAAAGTTATCTTTCGTGTTTGTAACCACAACCAAGAGGCCCTTGTTGCCTGCGCTGTCCACTATTATCCTTGATCTGTCCAATTCCACTAAAACGTCCTCTAGCTCCCCCTTTAGCTCTGTGATTGCTGTCTCAGCAGAGCCTAGAAGTATGGCTGACATGGCTACAAACGTTTCCAGATGAACTCCCTCGGGGGGATTCCCTGCTATATGCATGCCACTTCTTGAGACCACAACAGAGCTGATTACCTCTGAATTGTTGTTCAATTCTCCAAGAATATCATTCACACGGGCATTATCAATCATAAGTGTTTCAGCTCCAAATCAAGTCCATCCAAACACTGCTCAAACCTTATTCAATCATAGGATATGACACCTTAATGATGTTATTGTTGATAAACATTTCGTTCTGTTTTTCTCGAATAAAAATAATGAAACTCAGATATAAATCATCGGTTTAATAGTAAGATTTAGGGGTAGATATTTTGTATTTAGGTTTGATTGGAACATTATAAATTATTCGGGGTTTTATAATAGAATAGACAAATTAA
>CP070672.1:1332990-1336125 GCA_020351895.1 Thermoplasmata archaeon | reverse complement strand
GTTGTGATAGACCCAAGCACACCCATCAAGAATGCCCTTGACAGAATCGGTGGAACTCGAGAGTTCTTGCATGCCCTTTTTGAGTTTCTCAAGGGTTTCAACTGCTCATCCATTGTCACAGCCGAGATTTCCTACGAAGACGTGCTTAGAAGTTTGGAGGGTTATATGGTGGATGGGATAATCATATTGTCATATCCTGAGGAGAAGATGGTGAGGCGTAAGTTTTTGGAGGTTCTGAAAATGCGGGGAACCAAGCACGTCTCAGGCAAACAGCTGGTTGACATAACCAATGACGGGGTATTGGTGCACGCAGGTTTGAGATGAGGGCACTTTAAAAAGTACCAAAAGGATGCCGCTTGGATTTTAGTCACCAAATATTAGGCCCACACCCTGTGCAACGTCTCCTTCCTCGCTTTTGATCTTGTTGTATATATTCTTTGCTTCCTCTTCATCCTCTTTCTTACCAACTTCCGAAAAGAGTTCATCAGCCTTTTTTATAGCCTCATCGGTTCCCTCGATCACAACATACCTCACATCTTTGTCAATATTCAGGGCCGAGGCGTCTCTTACAGAGATGCTCTGTCTGCTAACGAGGTCGTCTTTCAGTATCTTGTTGATCTTGCTTGCCTGTGATTTCTCCACACTGAATACAACGTAACTCATTTGAATCCCCGAAGTAAATAGCAAATCTAGCATTTAAAGGCTGTGGTATGAGTTTTAACAGATCAAATGGATTTTCATCTCTTAAGTGATATTCTATACTTAAAGTAAATAATATATAGTTTTCAGTTCATTTATTTGTACATAATATATTAGATTCAGCAAAACTATACAGAGCATTGAAAATAACGTTTAATTCAATATATCATGTAGAGGTTGTTACCTTGAGGAAGTTGAATAGGGTGTACATCATTTACATATCTTTTATAATAAGCCTATCTGCCTTCTCAGAAATCGGTGATTTACCCACAACCTCGGCTGAGGGGACATGGGAAAAAGTATTGTCCATACCCAAGATTATTGAGATTCCTTCTGGGGAGGAATATTTCGTACATTTTGATACCGACTCTGGCACTGTTTTGGAAATGATGCTCCCCTCTTTAGAATCTGGGCTTTCCCAAAAAGCAAAGGATGCTCTCTCCCAGGTTCCTTCATGGTTATATCGTGATCTTGCTAAGAAATTCGGTGATTTGGGCGACACCACAATCGATTTTGGAGATTTTGCTACCCCGGTGTTTGCAGATATGGATTCCGATGGGGATTTGGACCTCACAGGTGGCTCCCAGGATGGGTCGTTGTATTACTATGAAAATGTAGGAATGAGAAATAGACCGATTTTCGTGGAGGATCCCGAGTTTTATTCATCTTTATCAGAAGGCCTCTCTGGTGTAACCAGAACATCTTTGGCTCCCGTGGATTGGGATTCCGATTTCGACTACGATCTTATTGTGGGCAACAGTGATGGAAGCCTTTACTTCATCGAAAATATCGGGACACCAAAAGAGGCGATGTGGGGTATTCCAAATGTGATAACTGGATATACCTTAAGCAACAGCCATCCTGCAATAGCTGATCTGGATGATGATGGTGATTTTGATCTTGCCGTTGGTGGTGGTGACGGCTACATAAACTTCTATGAAAATGAAGGCAACCCGCAATCACCAGATTGGCAGTTCTCGTACCGAATGAATACCGGCGAACAGGATGACAGACCCATCTGCTTTGCGGACATGGATGATGATGGTGATTTCGATTTGAGTGTTGGTGACGGCGATTTTGCGACTCTCTACTGCTACCAAAATGTTGGAACCACGGCACAAGAGGCTTGGGCAATGGATGCAACGATATACAGTGGTATTAATCCTGAGTATGGAACATCACCTGCAATTGCAGACCTAAATGGTGATGAAAGGCCCGATCTTGTGGTTGGAGTCAATAGCGGCACACTTTATTATTACAAGAATATAGGTTCTGCATCAAATGCTCGGTGGCAGATATGGAGCTTCTACCAGGTAGTGGAGGGATACAATTACTACCCCAAGGAAGTCCTGTTGAATCACAGGTCAGATCACTGGATGGATATCTATGCCGATCTCATTCTGGGTGCAGCTCAGAAATATAAAGATGAAATTGGATTTGCCATTGCACACACACCTAATGAGAACCTCAAGGCCCTAAACCAAAATCAGGTGCAGATTTTCGTGGATAACGCCGAGTTGATATACGAAATCGATGATTACCTGGATTATGTCGAGGTCATTGAAAAGGAGGGTTACACAACCACGAGATACAGGTTCGGGGAGCCCCCAAATACCATTGAAAGGGAACTCCCAAGGGATATATACTATTGGTTTATAGTTCAACCCAAGATAACTGACGAGAATGTTTTTTATATCCATCCTGATGATTCTGACCCAAACCATCCCACAGACCCTGACCAGGGGGGTAGATTTTGGCGGGAGTATCTCTTTTATCATGCAGATTCGGCTTATCCTCCCGATAACAGCGGCTCACCTGATGACGGTGTTGATGATTATCCCCAAGATATCAGTCCGCCGAAATTAAAAGATGCACTTACCGGGATTACGACCCTCTGGAACGACACAAAACACTTTGCTCCAGCCGGAAGATCTATGGATTACGGAGAGAATGCCCTAATAAGAGTCAGCAACTGGGTGGGATGGACCCTATTTTTAAACCAACAGGAGGTCAGCGATGACGAAAGACCTATTCAGCCTGTTCGGATTGCACATCATCATAATGGTAACTGCGGCGAGCTCCAGGACATTACAACGGCAGCGGCAAGGACTGCCTTGATTCCTGCGGCAGGGATCATGCTGCTTGGGGAGGACCATGTATGGATAGAATTCTATGAGAATGGATGGCATCAGTGGGATAACTATTGGAGTCATGGTGGCAGCGTAATCGATAACTTCGACACCTATTGGGGAGGCTGGGGACAAAGGGGAGGCTCGGGTATATGGAAGCAGGGTGGCGATGATGATACATGGGAGGTTACGGACCACTATATCCCTGAGGAGGACCTTAATTATGTGACAATAAAGGTGATGGACAACAATGGGGATCCTGTGGATGGAGCCAGGGTGCTTGTTATAAGCTACTGGCTCAAGGTTG
>CP070672.1:1328486-1332890 GCA_020351895.1 Thermoplasmata archaeon | reverse complement strand
AAGGGTGTTGAAGCTATCACCAACAGTGAACGAGGAGGAGATTATTGCGGTACCCACCATCAATCCTATGATGATAATGACAGCGTTGCCCTTCTTTCGTAGAAAGTTGCGAACCGCCATCTTGAACAGGATCCGGTTTCTTATGGAAGAGATTATTATCCATAGCAATATCAGGAAAAAGAACGTAAGGAATATAATCAATATCGGGTCCATAGGGCAACTTCCAATCAATCATTTTTAAAGAAACGTTTATCCGTATAGGCCTTTGGACATTCGAAATCGTAGTCCTTGTTTCGAACATCGGATTCTATCCGGCCGTCCTTCATGGTGATCTTGCGCGGCACATTTTTTCCGACATTGGGGTCGTGTGTGACTATGAGAAAAGTTATTCCCTCGCAGCGGTTAAGGTTCATTAAAAGTTCCATGATCTCTTCGCTGTTTTTGGAATCCAGATCACCTGTGGGCTCATCGGCAAAGACGATTGCTGGGGTGTTGGCTAAGGCACGGGCTATTGTGACTCGCTGACGCTGACCACCGGATAGTTCTGCAGGTTTGTGGGTGCCCCAGTCTTTTAAACCCACCAGCTCCAGCATTTTCAGGGCGGTTTTTTTCGCTTCCTTTTGTGACTTCTTCGCAAGAAGCAAGGGAAGCTCCACATTCTCCTGAGCGGTGAGTACGGGCAATAAATTGTAGAACTGGAATACGAAGCCGATATTGCGGGCTCTGTATGCGGATTTTTCGAAATCGTTCAGATTCGCAATGTTCTTTCCTTCGATATTGATTTCACCCTCGGTTATATCGTCGATACCTGAAAGACAGTTAAGAAGGGTGGTCTTACCGCAGCCCGAGGGTCCCATAACGGCTACCATTTCCCCTTGAAGAATATCTAACGAAACGCCATTAAGAGCCTTGACTTTGACATCGCCTGTATCGTAGATTTTGACCAAATCTCTAGAAGAAATTATTGTTTTAGACATGTTGACAACAATAAAATAATGTATATTAAAGTTTTGTAACTACGCTGAGGAAATACAACTATAAATATTCTTATTGTGCTTTCTACATGATTATCTAATATATTTTTACATATACAAAGCCCCCCGCTGGCGCAACCTAACCCCCTTTCCTGGCCCACAAACCCTACCTCACCAAAATCTAAAAAACTACAGAGGCAACTGGCCCCCCGAGATTTCCAAAAACCTCAACTCAAATCGATGTACTTCTTCTCTTGTGTCTTCTTAAGTTTTCCCCCTGTTATTGCTTCCAGATCAATGTCAACATTCTCGGAATTGATGTAATACCTCATCCTCATGCCCGCCCTTTCAGCCTTGACTATTCCAAGTCTGATCAGTTCTTTCAGATGATAATTAACCGTTGCAGAGCTCACTCCCAAAATAGAGGCGATATCCTTTTGGGATATTCCCGGGGTCTCCTTTATTGAATCGATAATGAGAAGCTGGCTCTTTTTAAGAGAACCCCCATTATCTGGAACTTTCATTTCCGGAGGATAAAAGCGTCTGTATGTTCCATCCCTTGCCGACTTTATTATTCCCTCCTTCTCAAGGATGTGAATATGATGGGCAAATGAACCGTCCGGCAACTTGAGGGCCTTTTTTATGGAGTTGTAGTGATCCCCCGGATTGGCCACAATGTAACCATATATCTTGCCCCTCGTGAAATGATCGAGGATCTCCTCCTTTTTCAGCTTCGTGTAAAGCGGAATGAAAAAGCCAAGGAACCTGTACCTCCCTTCCTCGGTTGCGTATGTTACGGCCAAGGAAGTTAGGATCCCGAAGACCGTAATTGCCCCCAGATACCCCCAATTGCTCAGTGGACCGTCCTTGATTCTCTCCGGTTGAGAAACGACCTTCAAGGTGACAGTATCTGTTCTCTTTGCGTAATCATTATCAGAGACTGTAAGAATTACCGAGTATGTACCAGAAGATCCGTAAACATGGGAGGGATTGGCCTTAGTCGAATGGTTCCCATCCCCAAAATCCCAGTGATACGATATTATGACACCGTCAGGATCTTGGGATGAATCCCCGTAAAACCGTACCTCTTCTCCGACTTTGACCTTCTTTGGTTCGCATCTTGCCTCTGCAACAGGTGGTTCGTTTGCAGGATCAAGAACCCATATGGCCATGGAATCAGCCGAGGTTGCATCAAGATCATCTGTTACGGTCAGGGTAACTGGGTATTCTCCAGGTGTATCATAGACATGGGAAGAATTCTCCCCGAAATCCGAGCCTCCATCCCCGAACTCCCAGAGGTAGGACACCAAATATCCGTCGGGATCATGGGACATGTGCCCGAAGAAATCCACTGGCACCCCCATGTTCACGGTTTGGGCATCCGCGCTGGCAATGGCAATTGGCATTTGATTCATTGGATCCTGTTTGATTTTTACACCGATCTCCTTCCTGTGGACAAATACGCTGTTATTATCATACAAAGATGCTCTCACAATATGGTCCCCTGTCTGGGACAGGTTGAATTCGATAAGGGATATCCCAGAAGGTGAGACCTCCGGGAGGATCACCTCACGCTCGTCATAGTAAACAAGGACCATGGTATCGTTGAAAACCTCGAATATTTGGGTGCCATACCATGTCTGGGGTTCATCGCCGGAATCCCTTTGGACAATAACAGTTGCATTGATGGTCTCAAGCCTTTCGTACTCTTCTTTATCAGTGTCAAGATATTGGATCCATACATTTACATTGCCAGGGGGCGAATCGATCACTGTTATGTTTACCGAGTCCTGGTCAGTTGCCCCGAGATCATCTGTTACAGTAAGCGTTACAGTGTAATTCCCAGGCAGGTTGTAAGAATGGGTTGTGTAAGGATCGCTGCTGGAAGTCCCGTCCTTAAAATCCCAAAAGTAACTGGTAATGTTACCATCGGGATCGTATGAGTCATTGGCGCTGAACCATGCTTCTCCCCCGGCATATATGGTTTGATTCTCTGGAAGTGCCACAGCAACAGGTGATTGATTGGCCGTAACCTGAGAGGCGGTACCTAGCACTATTGAAAAAAACACCACTGCACAGACAAAATAAAGCTGTGTCGCCTTCTTTTTCCTGGGCATGCACCACCATCCGTTTATCTGTACCTTTTGGTCCTTGATAGAATGATCCATTAATGATTATGCAAGATGTATATATAAATAAATATTGGCACGTTCCTCAAAAAGCTTTTATAGCATTCTATTAAAATCAACATAAAAAAAGAATGACCCCCTGCCCGGGGAGGAGAATTACGGGGTAAAGAATCCGCCCTTGAGCGAGGAGGGGGGTTGAGGGGGTCGAATATGATTATATCATGATCTCTTCGTTATCTTACCCAGGCGCTTGAATTGGCGAAGCGTGGCGAATGCTGATAAGGCTACAAGGACTATCAAGACGATAATGATCAATGCTGCCTGCCTGTCTCCTTCCCCCTGGGGCGCTCCTGCCCGATCGCCTGTAAAAAGGCCCAGATCATCGGGGGGTACGGTTCCATTTCCACCAGAATTGTCATCCCCAACAGTTATGTGGATCTCCTTGATGTCCAATAGATCATCGTGAAGACCGGTTAATGTGGCCCTTATAAGATACTCGCCTGGCTCTGTCAGTTCATACTCGAACTCATGGGTCTCTGTCATACCACCAGCCGGTAGATATACCGGTCTTTCGTCAGAAAATACCAAGACCATGGTACTATCGAAAACCTCTAGAAGGAGTGTTCCTTCCCATACATAGGTCAGAAGATCGTTTCCCCGTTTTACCACGACCTGGGTTTTCACAGTCTCGTTCACATCATACCCATCCTTATCTGTGGTTAGGGATTCGATCCAGACCATTTTCATTCCATTATTGGGAGGTGGGGTTCCATCTCCCACTGTTATGCAGATCTCCTTGACGTCCATGAGTTCATCATGTTGATCGTACAGGGTGGCACTCACAAGATAATCACCTTCTGCGGTCAGCGCAAACTCGAAATCGAGAGTCTGTGTCCATCCACCGCATGGAATGGATACTTCCTGCTCCTCAGAGTATACAAGAACCAATGCATCATCGAAAACCTCCAGGATCAAGATGCCCTCCCAGACATAGTCCAAATCATCATCGCCTCTTTTGACAATGACCTGGGTTTTCACAACCTCGTTCACATCATACTGATCCTTATCTGTTGTTAGGGATTCGATCCAGGCCATTTTCTCTTCATCATTTGGAGGTTTGGTCCCATTTCCACCGGAATTGTCATCACCCACAGTGATACTGATCTCCTTATAGTCCACAAGCTCATTGGAAAGATCGTACAATGATGCTCTTACAGAATAATCACCCGTTTCGGCCAATATAAACTCGAATTCGTGGGTCTCTGTTGCCCCACCGTGTGGTAGATATACCGGTCTTTCTT
>CP070672.1:1325645-1328386 GCA_020351895.1 Thermoplasmata archaeon | reverse complement strand
TTATACACCAAAATCGTCGACAGTGGGGGCGACACTCGGAGGCGGCGTAACCAATTCGATGTCGAGCCAGATGCCGTCGATGAGATTTCGTCCCTCGGGGTCGGAGTTGACAACTTTGCGCAATCGGAGGATGGCGCATCCTGTCTTGATCATGGAAACCGGGCGAGGACCGGAAGGGAGCAACCTCACCATGGACTACCGACGCTCGTGGGGTTGCGGGATCGAGTAGGCCTTTGGAGCACTCGATATCGGGTCTGAGCGTCCACTCCCTGGTGTCTAGCACCCATTCGGAGGAGTTCAATCCAAAAAAAAACTCGGTTCCTATGTAAAGGTCATTAATTACTCAAAAATAGGCATTTTTGTGGAGAAATGATGATGAACTTTGATAAAAAAATCCTCCCCAAATTCTCTAAAATGGCATTACTTGCTCTTATAACCCAGGCACATGTGAATTCATCCAAATCGGAAAAGGAGTTGGGTTTGGCCCAAGGTGAGAATGGAACTAAGGCCGCAAAAAACAGGAAATCAAAGGGGAAAAAGAAATCCAGCTATATAGTTAGTGAGGAAGAGGCGAATATCAGTTTTGAAATCTTCGCTGATATGATAAAGCAGGGTTACCGCGGCCTGTGCATTACTAAAAGGCCTCCCGAGGAAGTAAAAAGCAAATACTCGTTGAAGAACGCATCAGTTATATGGCTTACAAAAGAGAGTGTAGAAAGTGTGCCCACCATAAGCCCCATGAACCTCCAAGAACTGCATAGCACCATAAAAGAATTTTTAGAAAGAGGAAAGAACAACGTCGTGCTCCTCGACAGCCTGGAATATCTTATAGCACAGAATGCACAGAACGCGAGTCAAAGGGATGCGGCCTTAAAATCAATACATGTTCTGATCAAAACCATGGGTATTATCGATTCCCCACTCATCATCCCTGTTACTCCTGCAATCGTGGAGGGTATGGACTCAAAAAACATCATCAAAAGCGATAGATTCATACAATTCAATGTATTGGATGTTCTTTTCACGCTTCAGAAAAATGTGGTAAATGCCTTCATTTTCGAGATCGTGTGCAACGATATAATAAATACGCTTCCAAAGCCTGTATCCGAGAGTTTAATATTAGAAAAGATAAAGGAACTCGAAGTCTTAGATCCGTTCTTTTCTGCTCTAAGCTATATGGATGATGAGCTACGGGTAGATCCAAAGGCAAAACTCTCACGTTTGGAATTGATAAAGAAAATCAAGGTCTTTGCCTCCCAGTTTAAGGAAATCAAGGAGGACATCGATACAAATCCACCATTTATAAACATATTGAACAAATTCGGTCTCGGGGAGAGCGAGTACCTCTTAAGCCAGGGTTGGACATACTTCGTGGAGGAGGGAAAACCTGATTACAGCTTTGATCTGTTCACCAACCTCATCACGCATGGTTTACCAGGTCTTTGCATATCGAGAATTCATCCCAATATGTTGAGGGAAAGGTATAAGCTCAAGGATGCAAAGGTATACTGGCTTAGTAAGGTTACTGAAGAGAGCTCGCTGAATCCTGCCGATGTTGGGGTCATTGTCCATACAATTAAGAAATTCTTGGATGAAAACGAGGAGGCCACCGTGCTTTTACATGGCATAGGAAACATAATCACCAACACCTCTTTCACAGTAATGGTCAAGGTCCTTGATGACCTATGTGAAACAGTGATGGTGAAAAATGCCAGGCTCATTATACCTGTGGATCCTGCAGCCTTTGACAAGAAGGAGAGGGCACTGCTTATTAGGGACAAGGAAGTGATAATCCCCCAAAATAAGCCCCAATAGTACAAAACACAGAAGAAATGAATTGGTGATACTCAATAATTTTCACCTTTGAATCTCATGTTATATTAAACTGTTTTTTAATCATCTCCTTCCCAATTGCTAAAAACGCTTTATCGACATTATCACCGGTTTTTGCACTAGTGTATAGGTGTTGAGCACCCCAACTTGTGGCTATATCTTCAATTTCATCATTTTCAAGCCTAATTTCGGTCTCTAAATCGCTTTTGTTTGCCAATATCACGATGGGGACCTCTCCCACAACCTCTTTAATCGATTCCACCCAATCGTTTAGGCCCTTTAGGCTATTGGAATCTGTGAGGCTGCATACTCCCAAAATCCCTTTTGCACCTCGAAAATAGGCTTCATGAAGCAATCGCTTAAAGGCCTTCTGGCCCATGATATCCCATATTATGGCATCAATCCTGAACCTAACATCCTTCTCTGGATAATCCAAGATAATCTCTTTCCTAGTCATCTTCGTGCCTATGGTGGCAAGATACTTATCATCGAAAACATCGTGTACGTATCTCCTTATTAGGCTTGTTTTGCCCACTCCGCCATCACCGACAAAACATATCTTGTTACGAACTTTCTTTGTCTGCATGAGTTCATTTCCTCCCCTTATCTTGCAGGGATTGAGTGCTCTAATTAAGAGTTTGAATTTTCCTCGATAGTTCAATTTATAAGCCTTTATATTTAACTTTGGCAACAAAAATCAAAAATGATAGGAAGCTGGAACCTTTATCTGCATCCTGTTATTATCTCCTGTTCAAAATCGAATAAGGTTTCGATTCCTTTCCCATCCGAAATTCTTAGCTTCACATCTTCGGTTATATCGCCCACAACAGCCGCAGTTAATCCCACACTTTCATACAATCTCAAAATTTCTTTTGAGTCATCTGGTTTGCATGTTACAACAAATCCAC
>CP070672.1:1306324-1325545 GCA_020351895.1 Thermoplasmata archaeon | reverse complement strand
TTACTTTCGGATAAGCAGAAGAGTGAGAACAAGAAGATCCTAATCGGGGACCTGCAGGATATCGAGAGAAAGGAATACACCGAGGAATGGGCCAAGCTTGTAAAGAGTTTTGAGGGGAAGTAAAAGTTTCTAAACAAGTTATCGATATGTTTTCCCAAGCATAATGGTTTTATATTCATATTCGTATCCCCCTCCAATGGCTGAAACTAAGGTAAGAAAACCCAAATCCTTTAAAGGATATGACAAACGAACATTCGCTTGGATCATAGCCTTGATTCTTTTGATTTCCATAATTGGTGTTGCACTGTATTTGACAGGCAATCCCTCACAGGATAATGTCCTTCGTCTTGCAACAACGACCTCCACTGCAAACTCCGGTCTTTTGGATTTCATTATTCCTGATTTCGAGAAAGAATACAACTGTTCAGTTTGGGTAACTCCCGTTGGCACAGGCCAGGCCCTCGAGATGGGAAGAAGAGGTGACGTCGATGTTCTCATGGTCCATGCACCTTCACGGGAAGCAGAATTTGTGAAGAATGGATACGGGACAGCCAGGTATCCTGTATTTTATAATTATTTTGTACTGGTCGGCCCCCCTGAAAATCCCGCAGGTATAAATTCCATTGATAATTCCTCGGAAGCCCTGAACAGGATCTTCAATTCTAAGACAAACTTTGTATCAAGGGGAGATGAATCAGGGACCCACACAAAAGAAAAAGAATTGTGGGAAGCAGCAGGATTTGATTATGAATCTGAGATAGACATTCGGGGGAATGATTGGTACTTATCGGTATCAGCCGGCATGGGTGATACACTCATTCGTTCCAACGAACTTACGGCCTATACCCTAAGTGATGAAGGTACCTTCTGGGCCTTTGAAGGGAATCTTGATCTGGATATCATTCTTAGAGAAGATGAAAATCTTATAAATCCATACAGTGTGATCCCAGTGAACCCAGCAAAATTTTCCCATGTAAATTATAGACTTGCCTTACAGTTTGTGGATTGGATTACAGAAAATTCCACTCAACAAAAAATCGGGGCCTATGAGCAAGGTGGTCATCAACTTTTTGTTCCCATTGAAGCTGATTTGCCACTTGTTGATATTCCTTTGGATGATTCTTCGGATACCGAACGTTTGATTGGAATAACTTTACTCACACTCTATGTTGCAGGATGCAGCACAATAATATCCAGTCTCATTGGTATACCTATAGGAACTTATTTAGGTTTAAGAAAAACAAGATTCGCTCTCCTCATCAAGGTCTTTACTCACACTCTATATGGCTTACCCCCTGTTATTGCAGGACTTTTGGTTTTCATTCTTCTCTCACGGGCAGGTCCTTTGGGGGAATTCGGAATCCTGTTCACGCCCACTGCCATGATATTCGCCCAGGTAATTTTGGTCACTCCTTTGATCATAGGGCTTTCGGCATCTGCAATAGGTTCCATTCCCAATGTGACAGTGGACACTGCAAGGACCCTGGGAGCCAAGGGATTCACCCTCTTAAAAACCCTGATAGTGGAGTCCAGAATAGGGATGTTCACTGCCGTGATGGTTGGTTTCGGAAGGGCGATTTCAGAAGTGGGTGCAGTCATCATTGTTGGCGGTAATATCAAGTGGCACACCCAGGTTCTGACTACAGCAATCGTGGACGAAACCCAAAAAGGCAACTTCGACTTTGCACTGGTTTTGGGGGGAATTCTTATCACCCTTGCTTTGATCACGTCCATCATTCTGACAATATTTCAAAGAAGATACGCAAAAAGACCGAGGAAATTCAAAGGAAATTCCAATATGGAGTGATGCATGTGGAATTCGAGATTGAAAAAGTAACAAAACAATTCGAAGACAAATGCGCATTATCAGATGTTACAATTAAGGGGGAGAAAGGGAGAATAATCGCTGTGATCGGACCCTCGGGGGCTGGAAAGACGACCTTACTTAGATTGATAAACCTACTTGATGTGCCCACAAAAGGAACCATAAGAATTCAGGGGGAGGATACAGACACATTAACAAACGGGGAGCGTTACAATATCAGGATGAGGATGGCAATGGTGTTTCAGAATCCCAGCCTTTTTCAGAGGACTGTTGAATCCAACGTCGCTTTTGGACTGAAGATCAGAAATCATCTTCCTGATAGAATAGCGAAGGAGGTGTTACGGGCTCTTAGACTAGTAGGACTCCAGGGATTCGAGCATCAGTTCGCACCCACGCTTTCTGCAGGGGAAGCGCAGCGTGTTTCCTTTGCCAGGGCCATAGTCTTTGAGCCAGAGCTTTTACTTTTGGATGAATTCACGGCAAATTTGGACCCTGCAAATGTAAAATTATTGGAGGAGGCCGTCATTAAATATCACCAGAATACGAATGCCACCGTTGTTTTGGCCACACATAATCTATTTCAGGCAAAGAGATTGGCCAATGAGGTCGTCTTTATTTTCGATGGCAAAATAGTTGAGCGCGCAGAAAAGGAAGAATTCTTCGAAAATCCTCAAAACCCACTGACAGAATCCTTCCTCTCTGGAGAGCTTATTTATTGATCGACGAATAATAAGTTTAAGGTGTTTGAAGTTTTTGCCAGCTTCCGAAAGATATATATCACTTGAGAGATATAACATATAACAATCTGTAATGACGATGGAGAGGGAGCATGAAGCATTATGATGCAATTAGAGGTAGAAAGCCCACTAAAACCGAGCTGATATTGGAATACCTTGTGGACCACCCCAGGGAGGTGATCACACCAAAAGAGGTTGCAGAGGGCCTGGGATTCAATCTGCAGACTACAGTGACGGTTCTCAACAGATTGGCTCTGGAAGGCGTATTATCCAAAAAAGGTAGAGGGCAGTTCTGCTATGACAAAAAAGACAAAGAAAAACTGACCGATTACAGCGAGGACACCGTGGTTGTTGAGGATAAGGGCCCTTCTCCAAAAATCGATAAAAAAACTGCAGCCGTGATATTCAAGGCAATTTACAATATGGCTAGTGAAAGCACAGGTGCCGATATTGTGGGCTCGGCAACGGGTCTTGATTTGGAAGATTTCGATGAGGATGATCCTGTTGAGTCCATTCAAAACCTTGTGAGGTCATTGATAGATCTTCTGGGAAAGGAGATAGCCGATGATATAGTCAGCATTGCTTTGGAAAACGAGGTATCGGAGGAGAAGATTTCTGAATTAAAGCATGTCTTAGCTCGATAGGAGGTATTGATACGAGTAAGAAAAAATCGTCTGCGCAAAAAAGGGTACGTTCAGGGATTCCTGGTTTGGATGACTTGATAGAGGGCGGATTTCCGAAAAATACTGTAAATCTAGTTGCCGGGCCTACCGGTAGTGCCAAGAGCCTATTTGGCATGCAGTTCATCTACAACGGTGCAAAGGATCACAAGGATGTCGGTGTATACCTAACACTTGAGGAAAGCAAGGAGAACCTAAGAAAGGCAATGAGATGCTTTAAAATGGATGTTGACAAGTATGAGAAGAACGGGAAATTGATACTTGTAGATGTTGGCAAAATTCGAATGAAACTCCGTTCTGAGGGGGACATCAAACGGGGCATTGTGGGTTTTTCGAAACTGCAAAATTTCCTAGAGAATTTCCTAAAATCAACAAAAGCCAAGAGGCTGGCTCTTGATTCCATAACGGCTGCAGGGCTTTATTACAAAGAGAATGAGGAACTTCGGCAAGAGCTGTTCGCCTTCGCATCTTTTCTTCAGAATATGAACATAACCTCACTTTTGATAACAGAGTCCCTAAACGAAACTGGGGATATGACGAGATACGGTGTTGAGCAGTTTATTACAGATTCATTCATAAACCTCGGGCTCGAGAAGATAAGCGGGGAATTGAGGCGTTCAATTACCATAAGGAAGATGAGGTTCACGAGGCATAATACGAAAGTGCATCCCCTTCTAATCACGCCAAACGGGATAGTTATAGAGGCCGAAGCCGAGGTGTTTTGAGTTGTCGGATAGGGTAAAAAGTGGTATTGTGGGTTTTGACCTGCTGGTTGCAGGAGGCATTCCTGCCACACACGCTGTGATGCTTCAGAGCCCCACGGCCATGGAAAACGATGTTTTTATGAATCTTTTCATAAAAAAAGGACTTGAGAACTATGAACCTGTCCTTGTGGTCCTCTCGAAAATCTCTCCACAAAAATTCAGAGAGAACCTAAATTCAATGGGAATAGATGTTGAGGATTACGAGGAAAGAGGCTATCTTAAGATCGTTGATTGGTATTCCTTTAAAAGCGGAGAAATAGTGGGGGATGTGGAGGAAAAGGAGGGAGTCATTTGCTCTTCAAAAGATCTTACGAACATTGGAATAGCCATAAACAGGGGTATAAAGGTATTAACCGATGCTCCGGTAAAGAGGGCTGTTTTGGATGTACTTCCCCAGGCACTGAATTTCTTTGAGTACAAGAGAGTTTATAACTTCGTTCAGGGCATGGTTACAAGACTCAGGGAGAATGACATCACATCCATATTCTCCATCGAAACCGAGGGCCTTGAAGATAAAACACTCTCAGCATTACACGGTATTTTTGATGGTGTAATAGATATAAAAATACGAAGAGATGGTGAGCAATTATCGAGAAAAATCGGAATCCTCTCGATGAGTGGCATTCAATTTGATCCAAAATATCAAGAGTTTATCATCGAAGGAAACGAGATGATTCTGGGTGAGAGACGGGAAATTTCGGAGCCTCCCACAGGGGATTGGATTCCAAAACCGGCTCCCTCCCCACCATCAAGGCCACCTAAAAAGCCGCCTATAAAAGGTGAAGAGGACATCAAAGCCGCAATTAAGCTTGTAAAAACCCGTCCAGAGAAAATCGATAATTGGTACACTCTTGCATCAACGTTGCTTAAATACGAAAGAAATGAGGATGCTCTCATCGCCTTTGAAAAAGTGATAGCAGAGAATCCAGAACATGTGGAATCATGGAAAGGCAAGACCGAGGCATTGAGAGCCATGGGAAGGAATGAAGAAGCCGATGAATCCCAAAAAAAGGCCCGAAAGTTATCGAAAGAGAAAGAAGAACCTATGAGAAAGGAGCTAGAAAAGGAAGTCAAGAAGATTCTAGAGGAGGAAGAGGAGGTATCTTTCGAGGAAAAAGAACTTAAGAAAATTTCATTTGAATGTCCAAAGTGTGGTTTAAAAATTTCTGAGGATGCCATTGAGTGTCCAAATTGCAGAACAAGATTCGCTGAATTGGAAGAAATTCCAGAGGAGTTTATATCAAGGGCTGAAAAAGAAGCAGGAGAAGTAGGATTTGAATGTCCAAAGTGTGGCTCAAAAGTTGCTGAGGATGCAATACAGTGCCAAAATTGTGGAACAAGATTTACCGAATTGGAAGAGGTACCGGATCAGTTTATAGAAAGGGCCGAAAAAGAAGCAGAAGAAGTGGCATTTGAATGCCCAAGGTGTGCCTCTATAGTTGCTGAGGATGCCATAGAGTGCCAAAATTGTGGAACGAGATTTACCGAACTGGAAGAGGTGCCCCATGAGGTCATGGCGGGGGCCGAAAAAGAAGCCGAAGAAGTGGCATTTGAATGCCCAAGGTGCGGCTCAATAGTTTCTGAGGATGCCATACAATGTCCAAATTGCGGAACTAGATTCGTTGAATTGGAAGAGGTAACAGATGAGTTTTTGGTAGAGGCCGAACTAGAAGCCGAAGAAGCGACATTTGAATGCCCAAGATGTGGTTTAAAAATTGATGAGGATGCAATAGAATGTCCGAATTGTGGAACAAGATTCGCTGAACTGGAAGAGGTTCCGGACGAGGTTATGGCAAGGGTGGAAAGAGAAGCTGAAGGGATTTCTTTAACGTGGTCTGAAGAAATGTTGGAAGTATTGGAGGAAGAATTGGATAAACTGGTGGGTGAAGAACTAGAGACCGAGGAAGAAAAACCAGGTGAGATAGAAGTAGTAGAAGAATTCGAAAAGACGCCTGAGGAAGAAATCCGAGAAGAAATTGAAGGAGAGGTTGAACTTTTCGAATGCCCGGAATGCGGTGCTCTATTCGGGGCCGGTGTTTCCAGCTGTCCAGATTGTGGCATGGAGTTTGAGATTACGGAACCCATTCCCACTGAGAAGGAAGAGAAAATTGAGGAAGAGGTTGAGGAAGAAGTCCCAGGAGAGGTTGAGCTCTTTGAATGCCCTGAATGTGGTACTCTAATTGGCCCAGGTGTTTCTACCTGTCCTGATTGTGGTGCGCAGTTCGAGATCACAGAACCTGTTACCCCCGAGGAGGAAGAGCTGGAACTAATAGAAAAGCTCGAGGAGTACGAGTGTCCTACATGTGGCAGCAGCATCAGCATGGATGCCGCATTTTGTCCCAATTGTGGTGTTCAGTTCAAGGCTCTAGAAGTTGGACTTGAGGTAGAATCCAGAAAAGAAGCCGTTGAACCAGGCATGGTTTTTGGTATAACAAATGGATTGACAAACGGATTGAGAAGGGGTAGGCGGGGTCTTACAAATGGCCTGACCAACGGACTGACCAATGGCTTAACCAACGGTCTCACAAATGGCCTTCGAGCCCTAAAAAGTGGAATAACAAACGGTATAACAAATGGCAATGGAATAACAAACGGCTTAGTTATCCATCAGGAGATCTTGGAAAGGAAAAGAGGATTAATTAGGGTGGTGGCAACCGTCACATTCTTTCTTCTTTTGTTGTTGACTCCTTTTCTTATGACAGGCATTGATGTTCCCGATATAATTGTTATAGATGGCAGTTTTGAAGACTGGAACGAAGTGATTTCAACTTCAGATATCGGTGAAGGACAGGCTTTTAATCCCAATATAGACATCATAGATTACAGTGTCGATGGCAGGCAGATGGAGCTTTCACTTTACCTGATGGTAGAAGGCCAAATGCTGGCTGGGGAGCCTGATACACCGGATGGTGAAAAGCACGTCGATACTGTTCATATATTCATTGATTCGGATCAAGATTCAGATTCCGGGTATTCTATATCCGGTATCGGGGCAGACTATATGGTGGAAATATATGGCTGGAACGGCGAGGTAATAAGCAGCGCCCTCTATGACTACACTGCTTTCGAGCAAGATTGGAATCTATGGGAGTTAAGAGGAGCAATCAGAGCCGCTGTCACTGAATCTGAGCTTGAGACCAAGGTATCGTACAGTGCAATATTCCTACAAAAACAGGACAAAGTCGATGTTATATTTCATATGCAAAGCTTCGATGGCATGGAGGATTTCTCAGATACTGTTATAAGCAATGAAGAAGGGATTTTATCTATTAGACAACAGGCTGTGGGCGAAGGGATGATAAGTGGTTCCGAACAAGAATTGTTGAGGCTGGATTTGAGGGCCATAAATGCTGACATCACGGTAACGGAAATGAAGCTCACCCGAATTGGTAAAGGTAGCGATGATGATGTAAATAAATTAAGACTCATGGAAGACGCGCAAACCCTGGCCAGGCCAATTCTCAGCAATGGAACTGTAGAAATACAAGCTAGCATATCACTCGGTATTGGAGAAGAAAAAACCCTGTATATTGAGGTTGACGTTGATCCCAGTGCCAGTGAAGGAAATAGCCTAGGCTTTCGGGTCATGAAAAATCGCGACATCGTCATTGATAAAGGCACAGTTTCTTTAAAAACTGAAAAACCAGAAAGTAATGGTAATTCTGTCAGTTATTTGCATAAGGTTCCTGAAAACATCAGTATAGACGGTGCATTTGCCGATTGGGTAAGTAAGACCGTACGCAACGATACCAGGGGCGATATAAACCGAAAAGACGTAGATATACTGGAATATGGTGTCTCTAGCACGGATTATGGCTCAGCATTTTATTTGAAAGTGGACGGAGAAATCGCTTCCGGGGTAAAAATACCCTTCCGCAACAGTGCAAAAAAAACCGAACCTATATCGGGTGGAGAACCCAGCAAGGAGGGGGGTCCTCCATCAATGATTCCACCCAAGACTGGAGAGGACATAGTCTACGTTTTCATAGACACAATAGCTGACACTGGGTATTCCAATGGACTTCCAATTGGTGCTGATTACATGATAGAGGTAAAAGGAAGACACAACAGGATCCTCAGCAAAACCCTATATGAATGGATGGGGACATTTGCTCTGGAGTGGAAATGGATGGAGCGCGGCCCTGTGGAAGCGGCTTTAGATTTTGTTGAAATGGAAATTGCCGTTGCCTGGGAAGATATAAAGATAGATCCTAATGTCGATGCATTCGATGTTTACTTCTTGACCACTGATTGGGAGAAGAAGGAAGCTGATTATTCAGATAAAGAAGGGCAAATAACTGGACCCACCAGGGGTTCTGTTGACGATGATAGAGTTCAAAGTCGCTCAAATTCCTTTTTCTCTGTAGGTGGAGGTGAAAGTCAAGGAGAGCAAAGAGAATACCCAGAGACCCTGACAGGTAGTTTATTTGGAAAAGATGAGTTCACCACCATCATTGAATCCACGGATATCAGCCTTGAACCTGCTGATGTCGTGGAAATGAATCCCGAGAATCTGCTTTCTTCAAAAGGATTTTCATATGAAATCCATGATGCCTTGTACAATGGTTTCTTTAAAGACACAAGTTGTGAGCAGATCCTTTCATACGACAATCATACCTTCACCGACATTTTCCTTGGACTCGGTTTAGACGATTTAATAGATTATCAACCCGAAGAAGTTACAGGGAAAGTCGATAAAAATATGGTGGTCTACAACGTGAATCTGACTAATGGATTGAAAGTAACAATAAACTATATATTGTTTTCAGACAAGGTAAAAGAGGAGATCATCCTTTCTAATCCCCCATCTGAAAATCAAGATGCTACATTCTTTATAGTTTCAACACTCATCTCATGGGAAGAACCTATATCTGTTTGGAGTGAGGGATCAGAGATAACTAACCAACACTTCATAACAGAGCATTCCCTAAAGCTCGTGGACCAAACATCTGAAGAAGTAATAGCCGTGCACCCAGAACCCTTTGCCTTTGATGCAGAAGGGAATATACAATCTTCGTTGTACGAATGGAAACCCATGGGAGATAACCAGGCGATTCTGAATGTACTCACAGATTTGGACTGGATATGTAACGAGGAACGTGTATTCCCTGTGGTAATCGACCCTACAAGGGATTTCTATCCTAATCCAACATCAAATGATGGGTATATCAGGTGGAGAGAAGATGTAGGAACATACGTAAGATTTCAGGATTCTTTTTTCGCTGATGTTGGCTGGCAAAGAATAACTGGAAAAGATCATACGCGCCGTTCATTTTTCTATTTTGATATTTCAACAATACCCGATTCAGCCACCATAACAGATGTTGATTTCTCATTTTACGTTAACGATAACTTATTGGCAAATATTGATATAAATAGCCTTGAGGGAGAGGTAACACAAAGTGATGGAAATCTCTTCAGTGATATGGGAGATGGTATAACATTCGTTTCAAATGATAATGCTATGATGTCCATGGGATGGAAAACCCGTGATCTTGGAACAAGTGCCGATTCAGACTTAGAGGCTGAATTAGCTATGGACAATTCTTGGGGTGTTGGTATAAAAAGAACTGCGGAGAGTGGGACCGAAGATTTCGGAAATGTATATACTTCCGAAATACAACCCCTTTCCCCTTATATCAGGGTTACGTACACCCTCCCAGTGGTCATAAGCAGGGTTGTCTTCAATCCCACAGGGCTTCCTGAGAACAACGAGGTTGTGAGAATCTACAATAAAAATGATGCGGGAGGGGCAATCAATATCGATGGATGGGAAATAGGTGACAATGACGGTAACTCGTATACCATCACGGCTGCTCTACCTGACATACCTGATGGTGCAACTTTGTATATCCATTTCACCACAGGTACGGACGACCTCGTTTTTACAGGCGACAACGAGGCTCATATTTACATAGGAACACAAACATGGTTTGAGGATGAAGGGGATCAATGTTATCTAAGAGACGATGAAGACCTGCCCATCGATTTCGTTGCCTGGGATTCTGATGGTGTACTTACTTCAGATCAACAGGCCGATGATGACGATGCCGTAAATGCAGGTATGTGGGATAATGGAGACTATGTGGATACAGAAAATCCAGTATCTGGGTATGAGTACATCTTTAGAACAGATCCTGACACGGATACCGATCAACCAGCTGACTGGGAAGTCGCATACATACCCGAGTTCTCGGAGATTATTCCCCCTATAGTCTTTGTCGTTCTGTTGTTCTTCTTTGTTGGGAGACGAAAAATCGGGAGAAAAAAACGGGCTGCCTATTGAATAATTCATAGACTCTTTTAGAATTAGGTTGACCATGTCCACGAGGGTTCTCCATTCTCCTTTTTAAGTGGAGTATAGGGTTTTAAGGACTAGCGAGGCGGCATAGAACTTGGAGGCTCTCCAACTGTATCATCTGGAGGAGGTGGGATATACTCATCCTCAGAAGGCTGTGTGCCTCCTTCCATTGGTGGTCTTTGCTCATCAGAAGGAGATGCCTCCCCTTCCAAAGGAGCCGGTTCCTCCCCTTTGAATTTCTCTGGCTCGGGCAAAGGTCCTTCCTTCTTCCAGGGTGGCAATTTGGCTTCCTCAAGTGCCTTCTTTCCACGTCTCATTCCTATGAAACCGATGATGAGGCTTATAATTACCAAAATGAGCAATATCCAGACAAGTAGTGAAATATCTCCCATGGTTTCTGCAAATGGATTGGGATTCTCCCTGATATTGGCCTCCTGTATGGCTTCAAGGGGGGTTAACTCAGGGGAATAGACATGGAAATATCCTGTTCCGTCTGGCGCATCATCTGGTATCTCAATAGTTAATTCACCCTCTGGGTCCGAGGTTGTGAGCTCTTTGCCAAGGTATCCACTGTACCAATAGTACAAAGTAAATTTCTCTGGAACATCGGAACCATCCAGGGAAATTATTTTGTATTTTAAAGTTGCAGTCTCTCCAGGTTTGTATGTCTTCCTATCAAGGGTAAAGGTCACCATGAAACTCGTTAATTTACTAACTCTGACAGAACTTGAGGCTTTGGATACTCCATTGCTATCAGTTATATAACCTGTGATATCATAGTAATCTGGAACATCACCCCTTGGAACAGTGAATTGGAACATCCCGTTGGGTTGTGCTAAGCTTCCTCTTTCCACTATGTTACCGTCATCGTCCTCTACCTCATAGTATTGATTTGCATCAGGAATCGTGATTCCAACAACACCGTAATCAACCTTTATGGTATCCCCTGGGAGGTATTCGTTTGGATAGGGTGTGAGGATTAAGCCTGCCCTGTCTACGTCTAGATACGCAATCTGCAAGGCTGGGTTTCCTTCAGAATCTCTTACCTGTACATAGACCTCCAATATGCCATCATAATTTTCTGGGATATCGAAACTGAATTCTCCACTTGAAGAGGTCCCAGCACTGATAAAGAGATCATCAAATAGATCCTGAACCCAATATTCGCAATTTACGTTTTCCACAATTTCTAGGCCTCTTAAGGCTGTGTATGTAACCCCAACCGTATCACCGGAGTAATACTGGGGCTCATCATCCTCTGTATAATATTTATTGTCGAATCCAAGCTCCAAAACCATCTCCCTGTTTTCCACCACCTCGAAGTTCTCATCGGTTGTGTCCCACTCGTTTTCTTTTGAAACGTTGATTGCCATTGTATACAAACCAACCTCTGCATTATCGATTAGAGCGAATACATAAATCAGTTCACCATGCATGTCAGTTTTTAGATTGTTTTTTGTATAGGCTGAGATTACGATGCCATCTTTTGAAACATTGAGGTAAACATTTCCATTTCTTAAAGGGGAAATGCCTTCAATATCTGCCGTTACTGTAACAACAATAAAATCTCCTGGTACATATTCATCCACAATCCAAGGATTTGGATCACCTATTCTCAGGTATGCTTTTATCCATCCCAGTTCAATGTCCTGGTAAGAATAACTTGAATGACCACTTGTATCGTTTGCCCATACATGCAGTTCTCCATCCTCATCTAAATCAGCAGATATAGGGATAGGGATAAGAAAGTCACCAAATGCTTCTCCCGTAAATTCATTACTGAGCGTGTCCCACTTGCCATCCTTGGTGTCGTAGAATTTGAATATATACTCGATTGTGGTTCCTGAGACGCCACCGCCATCTTTGTTATGTGTCACCGTATAAAAGGTTGTTATTGTCTCACCTGGAATATAGGCCTCTGAATCAGTCTGGATTCTTAGGTTGTACTTCTTCACTGTGATTGTCTCAGACTCCATCACAACGCCATCTTTTATAACTTGGATTTCATAATCTCCATCTGCGAGACTTGGGCCAAGATTATAATCCTTGGTCCATTGTCCATTTATCAAATCCTGGTCCGTCCAATTAGCATTTGATAGCACTTCATAGTCTGGATCATATATTCGCACATCGATTGTATCTTCAATTGAGGTCTGAATTGTAATGGTTATCTCGTCTCCCTGAGCATACTGGGGTTTATGGGGTGTGATTCCAAGCTCAACATCCACTACCTCGAAGGTTGAATTGCCTATGTGTACCCAATCACTTTGCCTCGTAACATTGATTTGGTATAGTCCGTAGACTTCATCACTATTATACCATGGGAACGATGAACTTGGTCGATATCGGTCATCAATATGACCTTCTTTGTTTGTATTACGTCCTGAGTTTACATCCACCACTATTCCATTGTGATAAGCCCAGTATATAATATCTTCTGGATCATCCGATTCATAATAAGGATTGTTCCATTGGTCCTTGACAATGATACGATAATAAACATAATTGTCAGATGAAAAGTAATAACCTTCTCCTGTCCTAGAACTATCCGTGTATGTTCTAACCTCGGCTTCATCAGGATAAGGTTCATAGACTCTAAATGTGTTTGTTGCGATGTTATTCCCCGTATAGTTGGCATAGATAGTGTAAAGATCAGAACTGTAAATGCCTGTCCAAAAACCGTTGGCTTTCCCTTGGTCATCGGTCCATATTGTAGAATTATGAACCTCGCCCACACCTTCCGGACCCACAATTTCTATAACTATGGGTTTGTTCTGGAGAGGGACACCGTCTTCTGTTGCGGTTACATAGTAATATACTGCCTCCCCGTAATCGAAGTAGTCCTTATAGTTTATTTGGTTTGGTGCCACCTCTTCTTCACCTGTCTCCACGCTCCCACCATAAGTCTGAGCCGTTCCTGTTGGAACCAACGATATGAATACCGTGCTCACTACACACAACGCCAAAAAACACACGATTTTTTTGCTCATGCTCCATCCTCCAATCGTTCTTAGGAATTGGACATCCATATGATTAGATAGATAATGATAAGGCTTACCTGTATATAATATTTTTTAATTATGGCCAGTATATTATTAAAAATCAAAACAAAAACCCTTATATCGTGGGTTATGATACACAATGCGATATAATGAAGTTGTTCGGTTCCTCAGGAATCAGAGGCTTAGCAAACGAGGATATATCCATTGAATTGGCTAGAGATATTGGTAAGGTTCTCGGTACGCTTCATAAAAGAGTGATTGTTGGCCATGATCCTAGAACCACGGGTCAGATGATCCTTCATGCACTGACTTCTGGACTTCTTTCCACGGGAAGTGAGGTTTTTACTGCAGGAATGGTGACTACACCAACCCTTGCATATGCTGCGAGAAACTTCCATTGCGGTCTTATGGTCACAGCATCGCACAATCCCCCTGAGTACAACGGCATAAAATTCATAAATCCGGATGGAAGCGGTTTTAATGTAGAGCAGATGCAAGAGATAGAAAAAAAGCTGGCAGAAAAGGATTTTCAACTGGCAAGATGGGAATCCATAAAAAACGCGAAACCATATCAAAACGCTATCATAGAGCATATAGAAAAGATAATGGATAACATAAATAAAATGGATTTAAAAGTCGTTGTGGACTGTGGATGCGGCTCTGCCTCAACCATAACCCCCTATCTATTTCAAAGATTGGGATGCGAGGTGATATCATTAAATTCCCAGCCTGATGGTTTCTTTCCTGGACGAAAGTCGGAGCCCGTACCAGAGAATCTTAAATCGTTGATTTCGGCCGTCACGGAAAGCAATGCCAATATAGGTATAGCCCATGATGGTGATGCAGACAGAATGGTTGCCGTGGACGAGAAGGGAAATTACGTGGGCGGTGATTCCCTATTAACGTTGTTTGCAAAAAACGAGGTTAAAAAGTGTGTTGTTGTACCTGTTGATGCTTCCATGGCAATTGATGTTATTGTTGGCGATGCCAAAGTGGTTCGCACCAAGGTGGGAGATGTGTTCATCTCTGAAATGATAAAAAAATATGATGCAGATTTTGGCGGTGAGCCTTCAGGTACATGGATATTCCCCAGCCAAGGTCTTTGCCCTGATGGAATATTTGCAGCTGCTAAATTAGCTGAGACGGTGTGCAGAGAGCCGCTTTCTTCCCAAATCTCCAAACTCCCAAAATATCCCAGGAAAAAAGGCACTTTAAAATGCCCAAATGCAAAAAAAACCGAGGTTTTGGCTCTGGTGGAAGATCGGATGCGAAAGCTCGATTATAAAGAGCTGAATACCGATGACGGACTCAGATTTCAATTTGATGATGCTTGGGCACTTATCAGACCCTCTGGAACTGAACCTAAAATTCGCATAACTACCGAGGCTGAGGGCGAGAAGGAGGTAAAGATGTTGCATGATAAGATTTATGATATTGTAAAGGTGTGTGTTTCATAATGAAGGCTTTGATTTTGGCTGCGGGAGAGGGCATCCGGATGAGGCCGCTTACTGCAAACACTCCGAAACCATTGCTACCAGTTGCAGGCAAACCTTTTTTGGGTCACATCATCGAAACTCTCGAAAAACTGGAAATTAGAGACATATACCTTTTGATAGGCTGGAAGAACCTTAAGATCAAGGAATACTTTGGAGATGGAAAGAGATTCAATGTGAACATTACTTATCTATATCAGGAAGAGAGATTGGGTACCGCACATGCAGTGAGCATGGCAAAATCGGTTATGGATTCCGATTTTCTCTGCCTCAACGGGGACATTGTTATCACCAAATCCTACATCAAGGGGCTATTCGATTTCTATGATTCACATAAAGGGAATATCATGAGCCTGGCAAGTGTCGATAAACCGGAGCGCTTTGGAGTTGTCACCCTTGATGGAGAGCGGGTTACCGAGCTTACAGAAAAACCAAAGGTTCCTAAAAGTCGCCTGATCAATGCAGGTATCTATATCTTCACCCCCGAGGTGTTTGGGGCCATAGAGGAAACACCGAAGTCCTCAAGAGGAGAATACGAGATCACTGAGTCCATAAAAATCCAGATGAGTAGCAGCGATATCTTTGGATACGTATTGGATGAGCCCTGGGTGGAGATAGGGAGGCCATGGGACTTGCTTCGGGCAAATGAAATCCTCATGAAGGGCATCAATGAAAATCTCCAAGGTGAAATTCACCGGAATGCAGAGATTATTGGCGACGTGCAAATTGGTAAGGGCACAGTGGTGAGAAACGGCTCATATATTCAGGGGCCAGTTATCATTGGAGCGGACTGCATAATAGGACCTAACTGCATAATAAGACCGAGCACGGTAATCGGAAATGAATGCAAGGTTGGAAATGCCGTGGAGGTTAAAAACAGTGTGATTATGAATTTTTCAAACACCCCGCATAACAACTATGTTGGTGACAGCATAATAGGACAAGGCTGCAATCTAGGTGCAGGAACAAAGGTGGCTAATCTCAGGTTGGATGGAAAGAACATCTTTTGTGTGCTTGGGGGGAGGCCTGTGGATACCGGCCTTAGAAAACTCGGGGTCATAATGGGGGATAATGTCAAAACAGGAATAAACAGCTCCATAGATTCAGGAACCATAATAGGTGAGGATTCTTTCATAGGTCCAAATGCACTGGCCCGGGGGAATATCGCTCCAAAAAGCAGGATACATTGAATATTTCGTGATGGTTTAGTGATGGGTATGAAAATCGCTCAGGTTGCGCCATATTTTTATCCTCATATAGGCGGCATCGAGTCCCACGTTCTGACACTGTCTGAGAAACTTGTTAGAAACGGACACGAGGTAACGGTTTATACCTCTAATTATGAGAACCTGAAAGAGGATGAAAATTTTCATGGAATAAACATAAAAAGGGTAAAACAATTGGCCAGTATTTACAGAACACCCATCACTCCAGGGATAAAAAAAGCGGTTTTCGATGGGGATCATGAGGTGGTACATGCCCATACTCCCCCTCCTCTCACCGCATATTATGCTGCACGGGCCTGCAAACGATCTAAATTTCCCTTGATCGTTACATTTCATTGCGATTTAGAGCTGCCAAGGGTCATTGGGAAAATAACCACGGCATTCTATCAGAGAACATTTAGCAGATACACTTTTAGGCGGGCTAAAAAGATAATTGTGCATACCAAAACCTACGGTGCAACATCAAGAACCATCTGGAATTTCGATGTTTCCGTAATCCCCAGCGCCGTGAATCCTGAGCGTTTTGGAGATGAGGTTGATTACAGTTCGATTACTAAAAGACATGATCTGGAGGGGAAAAAAGTCGTATTATTTGTGGGAAGGCTTGTATACCACAAGGGCCTGGACTATCTTGTCGATTCTGCTAAGTTCATGTCGAAAGATGTTCGCTATATAATAGTTGGAAGTGGAGATTATCAAGACAAGCTGAGAAGGAGGGTAAAAGAAAGGGGTGTCGAAGATATGGTGATTTTTACAAACAGTGTATCATTTGATGACATTCCAAAATATTTTGCGGCATGCGATATCTTTGTTCTCCCTTCTGTATCTCGTCTTGAGGCTTTCGGCCTCGTGGTTCTGGAGGCCATGGCATCTGCAAAACCTGTTATAGTTTCCAATATTCCAGGTGTGAGGGAACTAATCGAGGATGGTAAGGAGGGATTCCACGCAGAGCCCATGAATGCCGACGACCTCGCAGAAAAAATCAATTTACTTCTTTCCAATCCATCTTTAAGAAAAGATATGGGTAAGAATGGCAGGAAAAAGGTGGAGAATGATTACACATGGGATACTGTGGTAGGGCAGATAGAAGAAGTCTACAAGGAAGTGGTATGAAAAATTCTATTCTACGATCTCCAATTCTATTGTTTTTCCAAAGGCATCGTAGGCCTGCCAACTTCGGATATCATAGGGCATACCAACTATGATATGGGTGTTCCCGAATTTTGAAAAAAAGTGAAGATCGGCGCCTGAGGGTGAAAAATTCCTTGAAGGATGGCTGTGGACTATGCCCACCACACTCAACATGATGTCCGGAGGCTGCATATGTGTGCGAAGTATGGCCGATGTGCTACCAGAAAGTGTTCCGGGAAGAAGATTGATTTCCTCGATAATACCCTTTTTTGCAATTAATGTGGCTGCAAATTCCTTTGGATAGCTCTCCTTGGATACCTCTAGAATCAGACTCAAGGTTTCCTTTCTTATTCCCCATGTCCTTCTTCTTCTCCCCTCAGGGGGTTTATTTCTTTTTTCTTTATCTCGTTTGAATAATTTCACGCTTTACCCTCGATATTTGTTTTTAGGAAAATTTGGGATCTACAAAATAAGCTTCTCCGACACCCTCTTATAGAAATCCCTGGAAAAACGTACCAGTTCCGCTGGCTTCTCTGATGCCGTGAACAATATTGTGGCTTGGCTCTGTACCTGGGTCTCATACTGTCCATCAAGGACCAAAACGCACGGACGCTCAGGCTCCACGAGCTTTATGGTGATCTCACTGTTGATGGGAACAACATAGGGTCTGGCAGAAAGCTTGAAGGGTGCAATGGGTGCTATGACGAAGGCGTTCACCCTGGGGTCCACCAAGGGACTTCCAACACTCATGGCATAGCATGTTGACCCTGTGGGTGTGGATACGATGATGCCGTCGGCCCTTATATCTGCAAGAAGGTTATCGTCAACAAAGATCTCAAAATGCCGCATCTTGGCAACATGTGCAGTGTGAATTACGGCTTCGTTTGTGCAATCGAACAATCTTTCATTGTTCAACACGGTTTTAAGTCTGGTTCTCTCGTCTATGATGTATTCTCCCCTCAGAATCTTTTCTAGGCTCTCTATTGCAGAATCGGGACTTACCTCAGTGAGAAATCCCAGAACCCCGGCATTTATGCAGAATAATTTCGCATCAGTGCGCTGCAGTGTCCATAAAACGGTTCCGTCTCCACCAATTGTGATTAGGATGTCTGGCTTGATTTCAGAAAGTGGTTGTCCCTTAACTTGGAGTATTTCTGCCAGGCTCTCTTCAACCGTCACCTCGGCCTTATCTTTTAAGAAATCTATTACATCTTTGGCTATATCAGTTGCGGAATCGATGTTTGGATTCGACAGAACTCCAAACTTCATTCTTCTTCCTCCAAATTTTTCATAATTAAAGGAAATTTGAAACATCGGCTTTTTTTAGGAGCGTAAGCCATTTTTTATCTCCCACAGCTATGACGTTCGCCCTTGATTTTAAATCGAAGCTCATGTCCAATATATCGTAGGTATCATTAAAAACTTCCCCTCCTGCCTCCCTAAGAATCAAGGTACTTGCAGCAATGTCCACGATTCTCATGGCGTACTTGGATGGCTCGTAGTTGAGGAAATAAACATCAAATGCCCCCTGTGCTACAAGGCACATCTCAAGGGATGCACAGCCCAGGCCCCTTGCCCTCCGTGGTAGCTTTGCGATATTGTAGGTTCTTTGTGTTGCTCTTATTCCAACATACAGGGCGAACATGGAATCTTCTTCATCAAACGGTTTGGTATTTATCGGTCTATCATTAAGGTATGCTCCCTTGCCCTTCTCTGCCCGGTACGTATCCCCGGTAACCAGGTTTCTCACAAGACCGAATTTTACATCAGAGAGCCTAGATTTTCCTAGGGCCAGGGATATGGAATAAAAGGGGATCCCCCTTATGGCATTGTGTGTGCCGTCGATTGGGTCCACAACCAGTGTCCATTCAGCTTGGTTGTCCATGAAACCAGCTTCTTCGCTGAGGATGTTTACACTTTCCTCTTGTTCTGCAAGAACCTTAAGGCATACCTGCTCTGCCACATCATCAACTAGCTTGGTGGGTGTGCCATCTGCGCCTGTCCCCAAATCCTCGCTCAGGTTTGCCTTCCTTACAGTGTTTTTGATTGTTCTCTCCACATC
>CP070672.1:1303330-1306224 GCA_020351895.1 Thermoplasmata archaeon | reverse complement strand
TTGTTCTCAGACCTCAATTTCAGCGACAAGAGCTTTCTATTGCATGAAATCAACCTTCATGAGCTTGCTCGACACATGGGAAAAGATTATCTAGAGAGGGGGGGAAGCCTCACCGCAATCGATCTTGAGCTTGCCTACGAGCTGTTTTTTGAGCGCATGCTTTCAATTTACTATAGCCTCACGGCAGAAGGTTCTTTAGAGGTTCTTCACAGCGCTTGGGACGACAACTACCCGAAAATAACCATGTTCAAGGACTCTCTTTTAAGGGAGTACAAGGCCAAATACGGCAAGAGTTTTGTTGAGATATTCGAAGTAGAGCCTGAATACGATGCTAAAAGAAGGGCAAAAAAGGTGAAACTGTAGGCATTTTGCTCATCTGTATATTGAAGGTGCATATGCAGGTTTTCTCGGTTTCGAGGGTTTTGCCTGGGCATGAATGGATTTCAACTGGCCTTCTATCTTTTCTGCCTCGATATAAAGGGGTTTTGCGTCGAGATGTATATGAAGAAGCATCTTATCTATTGTTTCGATGACCTTTGCGGCAGCCCTGGCATCTGGGTAATCAGGATGTGCCTCGGCCATGACGCTTATTACATCGAAATCCCTGCTTTTTCCCTCGTTTAGAAGCACTCCAGCGACCCCTGTTATTACGCCTTCTGTAAAGAGGGCGATATCGTGGGTTTGAAGCATATTTTTGGCTCTGCTTGTGCTCCCTATTCCGTATACATCCACCAACTCCTCTTCATCCTCGAGGTCATTTCCTTCCTCTTGACTCTCTTGGCTCCCTTCGTCTGGTTTTTCTAAATCACTCTTGTCTATGACCAGTCCTTCGGGGGAGATGAGAAGTTTGCACTTCTGTTCCTCGGCCCAGTCCAGCATGGTATGGGCTATTGGCTTAACAAGGTTCGGAGGGGGTTGGAACTCAGAGATGAAGGCCACGATCTGATCCGATTCACCGTCTGGAGATGTGATCTTCTCGCCTGCGTAGATGCGCACCGGATTTAGGGGTTCGGCATCCCTCACCAGTGAAACAGTGGGGAAGTACACGGAATCCATTATTCCGATCTGGTTCAGTTTTAAGAAGTTTATCAGGTAATTGGCCACAATGGAGCTCACCAGACCCACGCTGGGAAAGCCGTCGATAACTGTTGCACCCCTCAAATCCACCTTTGTTAACTCGTAAACTTTGATCTCTTCCATCTTCGTCACTTCATTTTAATTATATACCCATTTTGGCATCGACCCTAACATCATACACCTACTTAAATTCTACTGAAATAATATCACTATCAAGAGGGATAATACCAAAAACGAAAAGATTGTGTCTTAGTAATGCTATAGGGATTATGTATGCCACCTCATGTCATAATAAACTGCGCCATGTCAACCGATGGTAAAATAGCCCTGCCCTCAAGAAAACAAACCAGAATTTCCAATGAGGAGGACTTAAGGCGTGTTCATGAGTTAAGAAATCGATGTGATGCGATTTTGGTGGGTATAGAAACGGTTATCTCGGATGATCCTAAGCTCACAATTAAAGAATCTTATGTTCCAAATCCGAAACATCCTGTTCGAATCGTGTTGGATTCCAAGGGAAGGATTCCCAAAAGCGCCGAGGTTTTAAGCCCGGACTCACCTACAATGGTGTTTGTGACAGAGCAATGTAGTCATGAAATCCAGGGGGTAGAGACCATTGTTTGCGGAAAAGATCTCGTGAATCTTAGAATGCTCTGTGATATTTTGGATGAAAGAGGCATAAAGACACTCCTTGTGGAAGGAGGGGAGAGGGTAATTTGGTCCTTTTTAAAGGAGGGACTAGCAGACGAGTTTTATATCTTCGTGGGTAGCATGGTAATAGGTGGAGAAAATTCCCCGACACCTGCTGGAGGAGACGGTGCAAAAAGTGAGGAGGAGATAATCCGCCTTACCCTTAAAAACGTGAAAAGACTTGGGGACGGGATTCTACTGCACTATGGTGTTGAGAAATGAGATTCCTTGCGGATCATATGCTCGGTTCATTAGCCAGATGGATGAGATTCCTTGGGTTTGACTGTGCATATCCCGAGGTTCTTCCCGATAAAGACCTTATAGACATGGCAAAAAGAGAAGAAAGGGTAATACTGACCAGGGATAAGGATTTGGCTCGGGTCAAGGATATCAAAGCCCTTTACTTCGAAAGCACTGACCTGGATAAACAGCTTGTTCATATAATAGATACCTTCCATTTAAAGATAGAAAATCCCTTTTCCCGCTGCTCGGTATGCAACTCCAAATTAATTGAGGTGGATAAGCGCGATGTAGAGGGAAAAGTACCAAAAAAGGTCTTTGCCTGGCGAAATGAATTTTTAAAGTGCGAAAAATGCCAGAAATATTACTGGCAGGGAACGCATTTTGAGGAAATAAAGGATAAAATCGAAAAGTTAGAAAGAAAAGCCCCTTGAGCGGGAATAGATATCATCGCCTTCTCTGTAGATGTCCTCCTTGATCACCTTTCCCGTAGTTGCATTTATTATCATCACACCGTTTGAGCCCTCCACACACCAAACAGGCAGGTAAATAAGGCCTCTTCTTACGATGTCGATTGCCCCCTCTTTCGGCCTTACCTTCTTTTTTTCATAAATCGTTACCGCGCCTCTGTCATCCACGGTCTGAATCTCCCTGGTATTGAGGGTGATTGCACTTTCTCTCGCCGTCTCGAAGGCCCTATCCTCGTCGAACTTAGGCTCCAATTTCGTATGCGAGGTTTCCATATCCTCCACTGTATCAAACTCGAAATCCCAGTTTTCCGCGTTGTTAGTCAGGCCATTAACCGCTAGGATACCGGAATTGATCTGTGGGGTGGTTTTGCCCTCTACCAAAAGCTCGCAGGAATAATCGAATACATAGTATGGAAT
>CP070672.1:1295699-1303230 GCA_020351895.1 Thermoplasmata archaeon | reverse complement strand
TGGTTGAGGCACTATACCAATGTTCCACATGTGCAGACTGTGAAAGACGATGTCCCTCCAATGTTCGTGTTGTAGACATAATCGAAGCAGCCAGAGAGGAACTTTTTGAGAAGCAGCCCCTAAAAAAGCATAAAAAAATGGCGGATAGGATCAAAGAATTCGGAAATCCTTATGGCGAATCTGAAAATCGCGGTGAGATTTTCGGAAAGAAGCCCAAGAAGGCCAAGATCGGGTACTTCATTGGGTGCACACCTGCATATAGAAATCAAAACCTTGCCAAGGCAACCATGTCTATTTTAGAAAAACTCGGTGAGGATTACACAGTGATTGATGAGGTGTGCTGCGGAAGCCCCCTTCAGAGAATCGGGGGAAAGGATGAGGATGTCAGGAAGTTGGTGGACCACAACCTCGATTCAATTGAAGAGCTCGGGATAGAAACCCTGATTTTCTCCTGTGCCGGTTGCTTCAACATGTTCAAGAACCATTATCCTGAGTTCCGAGAATTGAAGTTCAAATCCATGCATATAACCGAATTTCTTGCTGAGAGGGATTTACCCTTAAAAGAATATCCTAAAACTGTAACCTATCATGATCCCTGCCATCTTGGGAGGCATTCCGAGGAATACGAGGCTCCAAGAAAGATAATAAACAAAATCCCAGAAGCAAAGTTCATTGAAATGGAACATACAAAGGAAACTGCAAGATGCTGTGGTGGGGGCGGTGGCCTTCGTGCAGGATTTCCCGAAATATCGGAAAGAATGGCGGGAAGAAGAATAGAGGAGGCTGAATTTGCTGATGTTCTTTTAACTTCTTGTCCATTTTGTGTGAATAATCTCATAGTTGGCAAGGAATATTCTGATTGTGATGTTATAATAAAAGATATTGTAGAGCTTGTAGATGAACTGCTGGAGGTAAAATCGGAAAATTGAGTGCGACAGGTTTTATATTCCTCTCAAGTCAACAGCTCAAGACCCTGTGGTGTGATTGTAACCACAAAATCGTAAGTGCCCAGCCAGTCGATGGTTATGTATCCCTTCTGCTCCAGTTCCTGAATGTGCCTTTCCAGTTCTTCGTACGCGATTCCGGCTTTGAGTTCCTTGAAGAGGTCGTCTCTGCTCGCTCCGATATTGCCCCTTTTGGCAGCTATTCTGAGCATGGTCTCCTCAATGTTATTGATCATAGATATCATTTTAAATAATGATGGTATGGATACTTTAACGGTATAGATTCGGTTATCATCTTCAATTATCACAGATGATTATTCTCCCTGATATTCTACTTTATAAAACGCCCATTGGACCTGGCAGATTTGCTAAATTTGATACCAAAACATTAAAGTATACTTTAATGTATTCAAGTTCACTTTAAGGTGGTTGAGTGAGATTATGTAATAAAGTGTTGACATACCTTCTACTAGGTTCAATTATCGTTTTTATTCCCACAACCGACTCGGATGATAGCTCAAATATCGAGATAGAGGTCATGATAGATCTAGGAAATGGGAAAGTAGAATGGAGTGAGGTCACTCTCTCTACGAACCATACTGCAATAAAAGCAACTGAAGAGGCTTGTAACCGTCTAAATTTGAGTTTAACTGTAAGCTGGAGTCAATGGGGTGCTTTCGTTTCCGAGATAGGTGGCATCTCACCCACTGATTACAGCTGGTGGTGGGGATTCTACATATGGAATCATTCGGAAAAAAGCTGGGAATCCTCCTCAGTTGGGGCAAGCAGCCTTGAATTAAATGAAGGTGACATCATAGGATGGAGCCCGAACTGGAACTATGTTAAACCCGTAAATCCCATTGCCACACCCTCGATGCAGTACCCTTGGACAGGATTCCAATACGACGGAATGAATTCGGGCTCTACAAAGAATTTTGGGCCTAGATCAAATGCAGTTTCATGGATATTTGATACCCAAACGAAAGAACTGGCAGCCTCCCCCGCCATTGCAGACGGCAGGATTGTTGTGAACAACTTGGGTGGTACATTCTGCTTAAGCGAGGATGGCGAACTGCTTTGGAAGAATTCCGAAGTTAAGGCGATATTCTCCCCAACCATTGGCCATGGTCAAGTCCTTGTTGGGGGAAAGGATGGTTATCTGTACTCTTTGAACATCACAAATGGCGATATCCTATGGAAGACTCAAATCACTCGCAATCCGGGATTATCTGGGGTGACATCCCCCTCAAAAATCGTGAGGGGTAAGATTTATTTGGGATCTTACGACTTCAATGGAGGCACAGGTTACCTCTATTGCCTGAATGAGGAGAATGGACAAATTCTATGGAAGAATACAACATTCAGCTCTGTTTATTTTTCTTCCCCCGCTGTCCACAACGACAAAGTTTTTGTAGGTATAATGGGCCTCTACAACTCTTCAACCCTGAAGTGGGGAGCACCCTACGGTCTCTATTGTTTTAATTGTGATAATGGAGAATTGCTTTGGAATTATTCGGTTAATGGATCCATAGGCTCCTCTCCTACTGTGGTTGATGACAAGGTTCTATTTACATCCAAAAACGGATACCTCTTCTGCCTCGATGTTGAAAATGGTGATCTATTTTGGAAAAAGAACATCGGATCCAGTGTGTCCTCTCCTGCTGTTTGGAAGAATATCATCCTTGTGGGCTCAGGAGAAATGAGTGGTGAAGGTGGATTCTATTCACTTGATATGAACGGAAACATGTTATGGCAATTTGAGCCAAACGGCGCAGTGCAGTCATCCCCCGCTATTGCAGGAGATCTAGTTTATTTTACAACCAATGTAAAAGACGGGACCATATACTGCCTAGATAACACAAACGGTGAGTTGGTCTGGATGTATAAACCATGGCCAGAAGAATATATAATATCTTCATGCGCAATTGTTGATGGTAGTATGTATGTTGCCTCTGATAACGGAAGATTGTACCGTTTTTATGGTGATAATCCAAAATTCATTGTTAATGCCTCGGCCACACCACAGAAAGTCAACGTTGGGGAAGATGTAATATTCGTTCACAATGACAAGGAAGACAAACTCATAGTGACTAGTATATCCCAAAATGCAGTAACCCTCAAAATCGATTCTATTGATAATCAGATTAAAGTAAACATGGCAAGGGCCACCATGGTTGATACAGATTCGGATGGCATCCGAGATATGATGATTTCAATTGATGAGATAAATTCCCTAAAACAAACAGCTACCCTCATACTCGATGACTATCATGAATCCAAGGATGAGGGGGATAACAGGGTATTTCTTGTAACCATAATTACATCAACCATAATTGCTGTAGTTATAATATTTGGAATTGTGGTGAATCTAAAAAGGAAAAAATAGCATCAAAAAGCTTACAATGGGATTTGAATGGAAAAATCGAAAGACAAGAAAAAGACCTCCCTTGAGGCCTTGGTACTCGTTTTAGTTTTGGCATCTGCCTTCATCGGACTTTACCTTGTAGCTGAACATATAGAAGAAGAAAATGAAGTGGGTAAAACAGACACTCCCCTCAATGTTAGCCTAATTATAACAAAAGAGGGGGGGTGGACCATAGAATATTTAGATTTGGAAACCTTCAACAATACGGTTTTTAAATTATTGGAGGAATGCAGCAAGAGGTATGATTTCCCGGTGGCATACACTTTCTGGCATGGCTACGACTCGATATTTATAAATTCAATAAACGGTACCAGCAACGGGGAGGATGGGAGATGGTGGCAGTATTATGTTAACAACGATTATGGGGATGTTGGATGTG
Source organism: Thermoplasmata archaeon (assembly GCA_020351895.1). Next base: position 1,299,482 of record CP070672.1, on the reverse strand, counting down.
ATAGAAAGGAGATTTTTGAAGGAGATTTTGTAGAGTGGAGATTCGAAGAACCAGGACAATAAGGGGAAAGTTGGATGATCAAAATACCTGTAAAAACCGATATGAATAAACTCACAGTTGCCACCCTGCTTGTCATTGTTGGGGTCTGCGGAAGAATATTATTGATACAATATGCAAACATTGAAACTGTATTGGCTATTGCACTTCTTTCCGGTATTATTCTCGGAGGTTACTATTGTATAGTTGTACCTTTCTTGGTGATGTTGATCTCTGACTGGTGCATATATACATTTACAGATTACATCCCCACATTTGGCCTTGGGGCCATCATAGGTTTAACGTTTTTTACATGGTCCGGATATGTTATGATCGGCATAATCGGAAAATATATCAAACCCAGGGTGGCCTATACTGTTAGGGGCATCGCAGTTGTGGTGGGTGTGGGCCTCATTGCCACGCTCATATACGACTTCTGGACAGTCATAGGTTTTTGGCTATTTTTAACTAACCGCACCTTGGGATCACTTGGAATGGTTTTCGTGGTACAGATACCGTTTACGATATATCATCTGATGAGCTCACTCATATTCGTTCCTCTTTTCACCACGATATTCATGTACGTTCATGAGCACGGCATGCCATTTTTGAATGCCATAATTGCACCTTCAGAAGAACGTGGGGGCACGCAATGAAAATCCTAAGAGACCTGAGATTGAGTACAGAGCTTCTGATTCTTTTAGAGGTAATTAAAAACCCACATATCAGGCTGAAGATCATTGCAGAAAAATTGGGTATCACTGTTCAAGGTGCCTCAGATTACCTAAGAAGAATGAAAAAGGAGGGTTATATCCAGAATATTGGTGGTGAACTCCGGGCCACAAAGGAGGGGATCGAGTTTCTGCACACCAACTTCGCCGAGCTCAAGAGCTTTGTTGACCTTAAAATCATTGAGTTGAACATAATAGATGTTTGTGCAGCAATAGCCAAAAACAAGATCAAAGAAGGGGACGAAGTGGGTCTATTTATGGAGAAGGGCGTGCTCACAGCCTATTCCAAGAGGAAATCAAAGTCCAAAGGCATAGCTCTTTCTGATGCCGAAATAGATGAGGATGTGGCAATTAAGGAACTGGAAGGGATGGTATCACTTTCCCCTGGGAGCATACATGTTGTAAAGTTACCTTCCATCCGTGAGGGGGGAAGCAAGTCGACATCAATTCAATGGGTTAGAGGGCTTCATAATAAGCTTCAACCCGATAAGGTGGGGGCCATGGATGTTGTCTCCATAGCTGTATTGAAAAAGGCAGCAATCATGCCTGATTTCGATTTCGCCCCAATGGATTCCTCGATTGAGGCAGTGGAAAAGGGACTCGATGTCCTGCTCTTTGCTTCAGGGGATCAGGTTCACAATGTTGTATCCACAATAGAGGAGATAAACAGCACAGTTAAGAACAAGATTCGCTACGATATTCTCACTGAGGAAAAATGATGTTCTCGGTTGTGAAGGCCTTTTAGGGTTCTACCTCACCGAGAACCTTGTAAACCTTGTCATGGGGCCTGACCCGTTCTTCTACCTTGATCCCCACACCCTGGCCCGCTGTTGCCTTCTCTACCTTGACTCTATCGATCTCCATGGATTCTATCTTTTGCGTGAAATCTGTGGTGTCACCTTTTATCTGTATTGTGTCTCCAACTGAAAGCTCACCTGATGTTATGTTTATGGCCGCAACACTGGGTTTTGCAAAGAAGTTGAAGACATTCCCAATCTCCACTTTTTCCTCCATGTTCTCACCTTGGTTTTGTAATATAATCCATGCTTAAAAAGCTTCCCATGTCATATATTTATAATCTTTTTACAGCTATCACTAGGAATTAAAAAAAGAAAAATTAAAGGGGTGGGATGACCCCTTATTCTGGTGGTTTTTCCTCAGGTATTGGTGGTCCTACATCTTCCTCTAATGGTGGTGATGGTTCAGGCGGATATTCCTCTTCGTATGGTTTGTACGGTGGCTCCTCAGTCCTTGCAGGGCCGCCTCCCTTTCCACCAAGGGCATAGCCGATTATGAATACAATGAAGGCTATGATGAGGAAGATTATGGCATACAAGACCACTGACCAATCCATCTCTTCAGTTCCCGTGTATTTGTCTCCCTTGCCTGTTCTTATGAGAACCTGCTGGCCCTCAATGATGTTGTTTGCTCCAGAGCCTGGAGGTCCATATGTTCGGCCGTTGGAATCCACATAGTACAGGTCCAATCTCTCGATGTAAACCATGCCTTCAACCATGTTCACATCTGAAATCATGTCGAACACAAAACTATGTGATTCACCTGGTTCTAGCCTGTTCAGATGTATCCAAAGAATTCTACCTTGAGGTGGTGTCTCCCTTCGCTGCATCCAATCATGGAGCTCCACTATGTCCACCACGCTGTCAATGCCTATTTCTCCGGGTCGAATGTCATGACTCCTGTTAAACTGTGTATACTCGGCGAAATCAGTTACCCAACCCCAGCTTGCATCTCCAACAGGTGGATCATCTCCATAACCGCCATAAGAACCAACACTGGTTGTGAACTGATCCACGATGGTCCACCCGGAAATGAAATCTGCTCTGAGGAATGCATCCACTTCCCTTGCGGTGTCATCTCCGAAATTTTCTATTGTTATTGTAAGTTGGAATTCGTCTCCTGGGTCTATGGATTCGTATGTGACGCCAGTGGCGAAGAGTTCCGGACCGAAGCCAGTGATTTCAAATGAAAATTCCCTCTCAGTGTCCTCAATGCGGTCCTCGGTGTCATCGTTCGTTGCATCAATGTATACCATAACGGTATGCATGCCAACGTTCGTTGGGTCGTCCTCTTGCCACCAGGCTGCATTGATGCTCACATGGAAGTCAATTTCCCTGGTGGAACCTGCGTCTATCCAGTCGAAAAGGAGTGTGTCCATCTCCAATCTATCTGCACTGTGATCGTTGGGATCCAAAAATGGTGTACCAGTTCCAACCTGTAACTCCACTTTTAGGTCTTTGAAATCAATCTGCTCCTGGTTTGTCAGTCTTACGGTAATTTCTATGTTGGTCACATCACTGCTTGCATCGATTGTATTTGTTATGAAGCCTCTGACTCTATAAAGCTCGGCTGAGAAGCTCAACTCGTCATCGGTCACGTCCACTATCACGAAGGCGCCTGTATGTGTGTTGGTCTCGAAATCGTCGGTGCTCATCTCTGAGGTCCGTTCTTGATAAACCGGAGCGCCTCCGGTCCAATCACCGTCCGCTTCCACCACTGCTGTTGCCTGTTGGGTCTGTCCTTCGTCATTGTAGTAGCCTCTCCAGTCAAGCAGTATCTTGTGCTGTCCTGCAGGTATGAACAGGTCAAGTGCAGCGGTCAGCATTGTATCGGTAGAAGCACCCATTGCAAGGTCACCTATTGGTGTCCAATCATAATACAGGGCAGGTAAAGTTCCTTCGTAGTGGTCGTAAATCTCGTCAAAGAACTTCAATGTACCCATTGTTATGGGATCTATCTTCACCTCTACATTGATGAGGTCAACATTACCAGTGTTCCAGAAGGTTACAGGGAACTGAACAGTGGTGTTTCCCTGCTCGATTGTGGTCGTCCCGGTTGCCTCGATTATGGGTGTGAACTCAACCACGATATCGATCTCATCATCCAATTCGTAATATCGATCACCTGAAGCCGTGAATTCCAACGTATACGTGAAGGTATATATACCTGGGTCCTTATCGTCTGCTACCCCGATTCTGTAATAGAAATAATCGCCTGT
>CP070672.1:1283963-1295599 GCA_020351895.1 Thermoplasmata archaeon | reverse complement strand
TACTTCCCCTCAAAACTCTTTACAAGCTTGGCCCATTCCTCGGTGTATTCCTTTCTCTCGATATCCTGCAGTTCCCCGATTAGGATCTTCTTGTTCTCACTCTTCTGCTTATCCGAAAGTAACTTCCACTTGCTGTTTACTACGGTGTTGGCCTTGTACCAGTCCCAGGCTTCCTTTGCTATCCTCTGCTTGTTCTTCCTCCCGTAACCAGTTGGGCAAGGAGTCAGGGTCTCGATAAATGCAAATCCCTTCTTCTTCAATCCTTTCTTAATGGAATTCACTGTTTCATAGGGATAGCCCATGGGCCACCTTGCTACATACGGAGCACCAGATATAATTGCAAGCTCAGACAAATCAAAGGGCTCTTCTATGTTCCTGTATGGAGTTGTGGTTGTGAAATCCCCAAGTGGAGTTGTTGGAGAAACCTGACCTCCAGTCATTCCGTAATTCCAGTTGTTGATCACAATCACAGTCATATCGACATTCCTTCTTGCCGCATGAATGAAATGGTTTCCACCTATTCCAGCGAGATCTCCGTCGCCTGTAAAGACTATCACATGCAGATCCGGTCTTGCAACCTTAACTCCTGTTGCAAATGCGATTGCCCTCCCATGGGTCGTGTGCAATCCATCTGCATCGATGTAGCCAGGCATTCTCGAGGAGCAGCCGATTCCTGAACTGAAAACAACATCATCGATATCGATTTTTGATTCGTCTATTGCACGGAGTGCGTAATTCAGAACATTTCCAATTCCGCAACCTTGGCAGAAGATGGACGGGTACATGGTTTCCTCAAGATACTTTTCCCTTATAACTATGGCTTTGTTGAACAAACTACACACCTCCTTTTACTGCATCCACAATCTCCTTGGGAGAATGCATTTCCCCGCCTGTTTTTGGAATTGACACGACATCGCATTCACCCTGAGCAAACTCTGCCACCATATGATTTACCTGCCCGAGATTCATCTCAGGAACGTAGATTGTATCGACCTTATCTGCCATTGCCTTGATTTCTTTTATGGGAAATGGCCATATGGTAATGAGCCTGAGAAAATCGGTTTTTGTTCCTCCCTTACGAAGCATCTTCACCGCCCTTAAGGCACTTCTTGCAGATATCCCATAACTTATCATGCCTATCTTGCTTCCCTTCTGGTATTTCTTTTCTATCATGGTTATTTTATCCCGGTCATCCGCGATCTTCTCTGACAGTCTCTTGATAAGGGCATGATGAATATCCTTATCATCGGTTGATGGAAGACCATTCTCCTTGTGTGTCAATCCAGTTACGTATGTATGATAACCTGTTCCGAAGTTCGCCATCTCAGGTATCTTGTCTTTTCCCGCCTTAAATGGTTTGTATTTATCCCTATCCTTGGATGGTGTTTTCCTATAAACTAACTTAATGTCCTTTCTTTTGGGAATCACAACCTCCTCCCGCATATGCCCCACATCACCATCAGTTAATATGATCACTGGATTGCGGTATTTCTCTGCAAGGTTGAAGGCAGTTATCATGAGATCCAGACTTTCCTGTGGAGAGTTGGGGGCAAGTGCGATTATCTCATGATCTCCATGGGTTCCCCATCTAGCCTGCATCACATCACCCTGCGATGCCTCGGTTGGCTGGCCTGTTGATGGTCCCGACCGTTGAACGTTCACAATTACACAGGGAGTTTCAGTCATGCACGCATAACCGATGTTCTCCTGCATTAAAGAAAACCCTGGTCCCGAGGTGGTGGTCATTGCTTTTGCACCTGCCCAAGCTGCACCAATTACTGCTCCTATACTGGCAATCTCATCCTCCATCTGGATGCAGGCACCCCCAATTTTTGGCATGATCCGTGCGAAAATCTCTGCGGTTTCAGTGGCCGGTGTAATGGGGTATCCTGCAAAGAACCTGCAGCCGGCAAGCACGGCTCCGTATGCAACGGCGGTATCTCCTTGAATGAAGTGCTTCTTTTTACCTAGGGCTTTTGTGACTTTGTTATATTCTTCAGCCGTTATTTCCTTTCCTTTCATACTACCGCCTCCGGTCCTTCAAGCCAAGCCTGTAACCCTTTTCGAAGGCCTTCATGTTGATTTTTTCTGTGCCCTTTGGTATGTTGTCTTTTATTGTATCGATCATTTTCTTCTTTGGAATCATATCAATGATTGGAGTGAGGTATCCGAGCATCACTATATTGGCCACGATCTTCTTCCCAAGGGAATCTGCTGTCTTCGTGAATGGAACAAGTTTGGCTCCTTTTACTGCCCCTTCTACTAAATCTGCATCCACGATTATTTTGGTACTCTTCTTGATATCATCATGATATTTATCATAACCTGGTTGTGAAAGAGCCACGAGAATATCGGCATCAACTACCCTGGGATAATCGATCTCACCATCCGAGATAACTACCTCGGATCGTGCTGCACCCCCCCTGGACTCTGGGCCATAGGATTGGGTCTGAACCGCCTTGTGACCGGAATTTATTGCGGCCTCCCCCAGAATCCTTCCTGCAAGCACAATGCCCTGTCCTCCGAAACCGGCGATTCGAATTTCCTTTCTCATTTCTTACCCTCCTTTTGACCCAGTTTATAGCCCTCTTCAAAGGCCTTGATATTGATATCCTCGGTTCCTTTGGGAACGTTGCTTTTTATACTTTCCTTTGCAGCTTTTTTCGATATGATATTTGTTATTGCAGTAACATAACCTATCATCACCATGTTGCCTATGATCTTTCTTCCGAACTTCTTGTAGGCGATATCGGTTGCCGGGATGCCATAGTATTTGAACTTTTCAACATCCTCGGGGAACACCAAATCACTGTCAATTATCAGGGTTCCTCCTTTTTTAAGCATAGGCAGATATTTTTCGAATGCTGAATGGGACATGGAAACAAGAACATCGACCTCGGGAGGCGAGAGTTCGTTTATTTTTTTTCCCGATATTATAACGTCACTTCTGCAGGCACCACCCCTGGATTCGCTTCCGTAGGACTGGGTCTGTATGGCGTTATTGCCGTCCTTTATGGCGGCGTTGCCCAATATGAAACCCGAAAGCACTATGCCCTGTCCTCCAAATCCCGAGAACCTGATATTCATTTTCCTATCCTCTCCTTATTCAAGTTTCTGAGGCTTTCTGTGAATTCTGTCCTTTCCCTGTCTACTAGTTTACCGATCACGATTCTGTCCTCAAGCTCCTCTTCGCTCAGGTTCTTGGCCTTTTCAATTTTGATCATCTTCTCCTTGAACATGTTCAGATAATCCTGCCCCTCCCTCATTCCTATTTTCCTTCCATGAGCTGTAGGACACGGTGATAGAATCTCGATGAATGAGAATCCCTTCTTTTTGAATGCGTTCTGCATTGATTCCATCAAAGGAAAGACATTGTAAGTTGTCCATCTAGCCACATAACTTGCCCCGGCTGCCGCAACGAGCTCTGCTATTTGCATGGGATGCTCTATGTTCTTATAGGGAGTGGTTGTGGTTGGATGACCCATTGGAGTTGTTGGTGAAACTTGGCCTCCAGTCATTCCATAAATATAATTGTTAACAAGAAATACAGAGATATCGAGATTTCTTCGTGCAGAATGAATGAGATGATTGCCCCCGATCCCCGCGATATCACCATCCCCGGCAATCACCACAACATCCATATCGGGTTTCATTATCTTCACACCTGTTGCAAAGGCAAGTGGTCTTCCATGGGTAGTATGAAGAGTATCGCATTTTAGATATGGTGACGGTATCCAGGATGAGCAGCCTATCCCGGTTACAGATACGATATTTTTCGGATCCAAGCCAAGCTCGTCTATTGCGTGGGCGTAGCAATTGAGCACTGTTCCGCAGCCGCAACCCGTGCAGAATTTTGTTGGAAAGATTTCTTCCCTCAGATATTTCATGAGCCTGTGCGTGTGCTTGTCCGTTTGCTTGTCCGTCAGACCACCTCTTTGATCTTGGAGTAAATCTCGTCAATGGAATGGGCAATGCCCCCGATTTTAGGAACAGGTATCACTTCACAATCCACAAACCTCTCAATTTCCCTTGAAATCTGTCCCAGGTTCATCTCGGGAACCAATATTGTGTCTACCTGCTTGCCCAATTCAGTAATCTGCTTCCTTGCAAAGGGCCATATTGTGATGAATCTGAAAAAGCCCACCTTCTTTTTGTTTCTGCGGGCCTTCTCCACTGCTCCTTTGCTTGGTCTTGCCGAGGCTCCGTAGGAGACCACCGCAACCTTGGCCCCTTTCATATGCTTTTTCTCGACTCTTACGATTTTTTCCCTGTTGGTTTCTATTTTCTTGTATATCCTTGTTATGAGCTCCTCGTGGACTTCCTGTGACTCAACATCCCTCATGCCGCTTGTCTTATGGGTCGAGCCAGTGACATGGATGTATCCTCCTCTTCCAAATTCCATCATTGGAGGGATGAGTTTCCCACCAAATACGGATTTGTTGTCCTTTGCCATGGGTCTCTTGACGATCCTGACATCCTTGAGCTTGGGCATAACCATTCTTTCTCTTAGATGCCCGATTTCGCCGTCAGTAAGAAGAATCACGGGAGTGCGGTAAGTCTCAGATAAATTGAAGCAGTCTATCATCAAATCAAAGCATTCCTGAACAGAGGATGGAGCAAGGGCGATTATCTCGTGATCCCCATGGGTGCCCCATCTGGCTTGCATCACGTCCCCCTGGGCAGGTTTTGTGGCCTGGCCAGTTGAAGGGCCCGATCTTTGGACATCCACAATCACACATGGAGTTTCGGTCATGACGGCATAGCCTATGTTCTCCTGCATCAGGGAAAAGCCAGGGCCTGACGTGGCTGTCATTGCCTTTCCACCTGCCCAAGCGGCACCGATTACGGCTCCGATGCTTGCTATCTCGTCCTCGAACTGTACATAGTAGCCGTCTACGTTGGGAAGCAGCCTTGCAATAAGCTCTGCCACCTCCGAGGCTGGGGTGATTGGGTAGCCCCCGAAAAAATTGCACCTGGCAAACAATGCCCCATAGGCAATGGCCTCATCACCAAGTATAAAAAAGGTCTTTCCTTCGAACTTTTTCAGGTATTTCGCGTAATAATCCATAATTTTCAACCTACTCGTTTATGATGAATATCGCGAATTCGGGGCATAGAAGCTCGCAGAGTCTGCAACCCAGGCATTCATCCTCCTTCACGGCTTTTGGGGGGTAATAGCCCTTTTTATTGATCTTATCAGATGTCTCCAGCACCTTCATGGGACAGAAGTCTGTACAGATGCCGCATCCCTTGCAGAGTTCTTCATCGATTTCTATCATTTGTATGCCCAGCCTTTTGGGGGATTTGGTATATTCAACAGTGCTAAAAAAAGTTTGTGGTGGGGGTGTTTGGGCTATTTTATTGGATTAACTAAGAGTTGAAAAGCTTTAAAAGGAAGCAGAATTGATATATCACGAAATGTCTCCGAAGTTTCAATAAATTATATATCCTTTCAGAGAGTTAATCATTTATCGAATTACTAGGTGATAGCCTGAAAAAGACGATAGGGTTGGTACTTGTAGTTATGTGGTGCTTCTTACTTTTAGATATAATTGCTATTCCCGTTAAAGGCGATGCAGAACTGCCTGAATGGCAAATTGGAGATAAATGGAAATATGACAAATCAGATACAATTTTAATCGGTACCATTAATAATACGACAGACATCACTTATAGATCTAGAATAGAAACAGAAGTTTTGAACTTGACAACTTTACATGTTAATGGATCCAATTATGAAGTATATGGTGTAGAAACCAGAACAGAATTGATAGAGGAATTGGGAATCCCTTCGGAGGGAGTATTAACCCAAGATATTAATTATATTATAAAGAGTAATCTGGCAATATTGAGACAAGTAAGTACATTCGAAAGCCCTTATGGTTCCTTCACCCTTATATATACTTACGATCCACCAAAAAAGGAATATGATTTTCCATTAACTATTGGAAAGTCATGGACTGCACATACTACCCAGAGCGTGTATGGTGAACTTACAGGTTATGATAATATTACTATAATCGATAACTATACCGTAGAAGATACAGAAAACGTAACTGTAAAGGCCGGTACTTTTGAATGCTACAGGATAAAGGTAGACGACGGCTCCGGAATACTTACATATATCTGGTATTCATCAATAATTAAAAACATTGTAAAAATCTCAAGTGAATCTATGGGTCACTCAATGACCATTGAGCTAACATCCTCTACATATAATCCCAATAAAGAAGAGACTGATACCTATGTCCTCCTATATATTATGCTACTTATACTGATCCTAATAATCGTTCTATTGTTAAACCTTGGATTTGTATTAAGAGAAAAGAAAAAAAGAGCAGAAGAAAGTGAAGCAATGAGCAAGGTTCCTGATCAGTCCAATATACTTGATAAATCTCGAGCTTTTTCACCGTCCCCAGAAATCCCAGAATCCAATCATAGAGGATCTGAACAGATACCTCCTTCCTCACCCCAAACTCCCATATGTCCCACCTGCGGGCATGCTCTCATCTTTACACAGCAATACAACAGATGGTATTGCACTAATTGTGAAAAATATCCTTAGTATTCATTCAAGGTTGAAATACGTAACCAAAAATCTATCTTCCATCAAGAATAATCTCAACTTTTAAATATAAACCTCTACATGCTCATATACAATGATCATAGATTTTCATATTCACATCGGACTTCGGGAGCACTGGCACCCTTGGGTTAACGAGCATTTCAAAGGAACGAATCCCGAGCTCTACGAGAACTTCGATAAGATAATGAATCCCGAGGGTCTAGAACAACATCTTAGGGCTCAGGGTGTGGATTATGCCATTATACTTGCCGAAAACTCCCCGATCACAACCGGTGTGGTCTCAAACGAATACGTTCATGATTTTTGTAAGGGACGAAAGATGTTCATCCCCTTCGCGTCAATCGACCCGAAAACAGAGAAGGAGCCAGGTAAAGAGCTTAGAACTCAGGTTGAGGAGAGGGGATTTAAGGGCCTTAAGCTCTATCCAACGTATCAGCAGTACCATCCAAATGACGAAATTGTCTATCCATTATACAAAGAAGCCCAGAGTCTAGATATTCCCGTGATGGTTCATATTGGCTCGTCTATATTCAAGGGCTCGAGACTGAAATTCGGAAATCCACTTCTTCTTGATGATGTGGCAGTTGATTTTCCGGATCTGAAAATAATAATGGCCCACTCGGGAAGAGGATTGTGGTACAAGGAAGCTTTCTTCCTATCTAAAATACATAATAATATATATATGGAGGTATCTGGACTTCCTCCTAAGAACCTCATGATGTATTTTCCTGATTTAAAGGAGATACCGAATAAGATTCTGTTCGGCTCAGACTGGCCTGGAATAAAAAGTATTAAGGAAAATATCGAGATGATAAGAGCCCTTCCCCTTGAAGATTCCGCAAAAGATAAAATCCTGGGTATCAATGCAGCTAGGTTGTTAGGATTGAAATGAGGTAGTGAAATGAAGATAAACGTAAAACTGCTGAAACCCTTCTCTGATATAGCAGGAAAGGGAGAGGTGGAGTTGGATTTCGAGGGGAAAATATTGAGCCATGCACTGAACAAGCTCTGCGAGCTCTATCCTGACCTGAAAAAGGAAATATTTGATGATAACGGGGAAATTACATACAGTGTCAACATTTTTTTGAATGACTCACCAATAACTGCCTTGCAGGATGTGGATTCTCCACTCAAAGATGGAGATGAAATTCTGATTTTTATGCCTGTGGGAGGAGGATAGTTTTATTTTCCGCAAAACTTAAAAACCAGCATTAAACATACCCCTCCTCACAATATTTGATTTGAATTTCCCATGCGTTGAGGTTGATAAGATGCTTAAAAGGAAACTAGGTGTGATAGACCTTTCAAAAGAGAAAATCGATATTCAGGAAGTTTCCGAATCTCTAAGAAAACAGCTTTTGGGAGGCAGGGGTTTTAATTCGTACTACCTATGGAAAATGGTTCCAGATGGAATTGATCCTCTCTCCCCTGAAAACGTTCTGATATTTGGCGCAGGATTTCTCACAGGCACATTGGCACCATCCTCTGGAAGATTCAATGTCTCTGCAAAATCACCGGAAACCGGTTTTCTGGGTGACACGAACTGCGGAGGTTTTTTCGCACCCGAGCTGAGGTATGCAGGATTTGACAGGTTGATAATCAAGGGCAAGGCAAAGAAACCGAGCTATATCTATGTAGATGATGGGGAAATCGAGATTCGGGACGCCAAGGACTACTGGGGATTGGACACCCTGGATGTGCAGAAGGCCTTTCGAAAGGATCTGGGACAGGTGGAGATGGCGGTCTGCGGTGTTGCAGGTGAGAAGCTGGTTCGATACGCCTGCATAAGAACAGGAATAAAAAACGCAGGTGGAAGAACAGGCATGGGCTGCGTAATGGGCTCAAAGAACATCAAGGCCATTGTGGCCCACGGCACCATGGGTATAGAGATTGCAAATCCTGAAGAGATGCTTAAGACTGTAGAAGAATTGAAGGACTACATAATGAAATCCAAGATCACACCGATTCTCGGCTCCGTCGGCACACCCCTTTTGTATGAAGTGTCCAACGCCTTTGGGGGAATACGAACAAAAAACAGCCAGCTCAATGCCTGGAGCGATGAATTCAATGCCTCCGAGGTTGAGAAGTTCGTTGAAAAGATGATTTCTTGCTCATCATGTTTTGTTCACTGCAGGCACAGAAACACCCTAGGAGGTGAAGGACCTGAATATACGGCATTGGGCCTTCTGGGCTCCAATATCGGGATGGAAAAGCTGGAGGACTGCATTAAACTCCAGAACCAGGTAAACGACCTTGGATTGGACGTATCATCAACTGGGACTTACCTAGCCTGGGCTACCGAATTGTTCGAAAAGGGCATAATAGACGAGAAGACAACCGGCGGAATAGAATTGAAATTCGATGATTATGAAACCTACAGCAAATTAATAGACATGATATCCAAAAGGGAGGGTTTCGGGGACATACTTGCCGAGGGTCAGTGGGCTGCCGAGAAGCTGAACGATCCGAATCGCGATTATCTTATAGCCGTAAAAGGTCTTCCGCAATCAGATCCACACGATGTAAGGTACATGAAGGCCTTTGCACTGGGGATAGCCACATCCTCAAGGGGGGCGGATCATCTAAGAAGCAGGCCTACACTGGAGATTTTCTTCAAGCTTCCTCCTGTTGTAAGAAACAAAATCTATGGAGCAGAAATCGCAAACAACCCAATAACCTTGGATACAAAGGAGCATGTAGTATCCTGGTCTGAGAACATCTTCGCTACAATAGACTGCCTTGGAATGTGCAAGTTCATATGCCACGGATTCAACAGCCCGCACTTCGTTGATTATGACTGGATGCTTAGATTGATTAATGCGGCTTCGGGCTGGGATTACAAGAACTCAGATCTTAGGGCAGTGGGGCCAAGGGTAATAGACATCGAGAGATTGTTCAATATGAAGCAGGGCATGACCAAGGCCCACGACACATTACCGAAAAAATACTTTGATGACCCAAGTCCGCTGAAGGCAGCAAAGGGACATCACATAGACCGGGAAGAATTCGCAAAGGCACTTGACAGATTCTACGAAGTGAGGGGATGGACTACAGAGGGAAAGGTAAAAGATGAGCGCGTATCAGAGCTGGAGGCGATCGCATGAAATATCTCTTTACCTACCCTGAAAAATGTACAGGATGCAGACAATGCTCAATCGCCTGTGCACTGAATAAACTTGGAGAATGCAATCCAAAAAAGGGTGCAATAAACGTTCTTCGGGATGAATTCGAGAGATACGAAATACAGTTCGTCTGCCTCCAGTGCGAAGAGCCTGAGTGTGTCACGGTTTGCATGAAGAAGGCCATTGCAAGGGATGAGAATGGCATCATCAAAATAGACAAGGACAAATGCATTGGTTGCAGGATGTGTGTGGTTGCCTGTCCCTATGGAGCAATCACATCCTTTGAGGGGGACATCATCAAATGCGACCTATGCGATGGTGAGCCTGTATGTATAAAGTTCTGCTCCACAAATGCAGTGGTTTATGAAGAGGAAAGCGAGGAGCTTGTGGACAGAAGAAAGGAGCTTGCGCAGTTGATTTTGAAGAAGGAGTAATACTAATCAAATTCCCTCTCAAGCACCAAGGATTCATTTGTAAATCCATGTTTTCTGTAAATGGCTTTAGCTGGTTCGTTTTCAAATTCGGTCCACACATGAAACTCCTTGAAATCTCTTCTTTTGGCTTCTTTCACTGCCTCCTCCAACAGTCTGTCTCCAATACCCTTTTTTCGATGGTCCTTTAATACAATGAAATTCAAAATTACTCCCAACACAGCACCGTGACCAGGATCAGGGAAACCCCAAAGGTCCACATATCCTACGGCCTCTTTCCCACATTCAGCCAGAAGACCCGCATAATTTTCAGAAGAAAAGGCCTTGATAAAGAACTTCCTTCTGTCTACTAATGCATTCCCAATGAGCTCCTGTAAAAGAACCTCGATCTCTTCCATGTCCTGCAAAGTTGCTCTCCGGATTTGTAATTCTTCTAAATCCGCCATTTAATCACCCACTTTCAGAATCCAAAACAGTTTTAATCACATAGAGTTTTTCCCAATCCATGAGAAAGCCAAGGAAGGTCACAGAAAAGGTCTACCAGATAGGGGGACCCGATATCTCTCATTCCCAGGACTGCATGATTTTCCTTGTGGACGTAGGTTCAGAAGAAAGCGTGCTCATTGATTGCGGTGCGGGAAACAGCTTCAATATACTGCTTCAAAATATTAAAGCGGTGGGTCTTGAACCCTCAAAGATTAAAGCCCTCATCCTCACCCATTGTCACATAGACCACATCGGGGTTGCGAGCTTCTTCAAGGAGCAATTCAACTGCCAGATAATAGCCCATGAAAAGGATAAGGAAGCCATCGAGGGTAGGGATATGAGCAAGACAGCAGCTCATTGGTATGGAGTAAATTACATCCCTGTCAAAATCGATAATATATTACTTGATGACTTTCAGAAATTGAGTATTGGACATTTGGAGTTCAACTGCATCCACACTCCTGGGCACACCCCTGGTTCGATATCGATTTATTGTGATATTGAAGGTACGAGAGTCCTATTCGGTCAGGATATCCACGGCCCATTCGATGAGAGCTTTGAATCGAACAAAGAGGATTGGAAGGAGTCCATGAAGAAGTTATTAGATTTGGAGGCTGACATCTTGTGTGAGGGTCATTTCGGAGTCTATAAAACGAAGGAGGAGGTTAGGAGGTACATAGAAGGGTACTTGAGGAGATACTGATTTTGGAAACAAATTAAAAAAAAAGAAGAATAAGAAATATATTATCGAATCGCGCACATTTTTCCGCAGTAATGGGGATTATGTCCTTCACCCGACACCTTGGTTTTTATCATAAGTGCAACGTGCAATATTAGGGCGAGATTATAAACTTATATAAGAGTAGATAAATACATTACTTAAAGCGAGGACTGATCTATGGATATTGAACAGGAATTTATAAATAAGGTAAGGGATGAATTGAATATACTATTGAACACAGCCAAAGAACAAGATGAATTAGAATATGCAAGACTACTTTTAAGAGCTGG
>CP070672.1:1275789-1283863 GCA_020351895.1 Thermoplasmata archaeon | reverse complement strand
GTGAATATCGTTTATTTTGGTCCACAGATAATAACCCTTTATCTTTAAGATCCTTTAACACAGGATAAATGGTGCCTGGGCTTGGTTTGTGGCCCTTTCTCTTTTCAAGCTCTAGTGCTATCTCCGCCCCGGTCATGCTTTTCTTGCTCACAAGCCACAGTATAAGGAAGGATAGGAAACCTTTCATCTTACAGTGCATCATCATTTTATTGTATCGGATAAGCGATAATAAAAGTTTTGGTGTGCAAGAATACCTATCGGAAAACCGATACATTTATATAGAAGTTATCGCATACCCGATATCGGGAAACCGATACAATAATTCGGAGGTGATAAAATAATGTGTGGCATCTATCATGGAGGACACCATGGACGGCAATTCCTCACCACTGATGAGAAAATAGAGAGATTGGAGGAGTACAAAGCTTGGCTAGATAATGAGAGTAAAGGTGTGGAGGAAGCCATAGAAAAATTAAAGAAGGCCAGTTGATGCTGGCCGTTTTTTTCTACTTTTAAAAGGTAATCGGAAACTGTAAAGGAGGGACCAATAGAATTTCATTGCCTTAACTCTTCAATTACCTTTGGAAAGGCCTCACAGAATCTTAAACACTGTTCCTCAGGTATTGAAAAGGAGGTTCTAACGAATTTACTCCCGAACCTTTTTGATAGATAATTCCCGCCTCTTACAAAAACATGATGATCGAACAGCATCTTTTTCTCCACTTCATCAGGATTTATTCCTGTCTCGCTGATATCAATGACGAACATGTTTGTGTGGGAGGGATAGACAGGAAGGAAAGCGCCCTCAATGTCCTGGATGCATTTTTTTATGTTCTCTTGGTTCTTTCTCGAAATCGAAACGACTTTATCTATCCATTTATCCTTCGTCTGAAGCGCAGCCAAGGCAGCCCTCTGAGCCATGATATTTACAGAGAGGACATTCGTGTTGAAGGGTTTAAGTTCTTTCATCAATTCCTTTGGTGCGATCAAGGCTCCTATGCGCAGTCCTGCAAATCCGCAGTTCTTGGAGAAGGAATATGTGATCATGGTTCTTTCCGGTAAAAACTCGGTCGTGAGTGTGTTATGATCTGCAAAATCACGGTATGTGATATCGTCTATGATGTACAGATTATTGTCTTTACAAATTTCGCAAAAAGCCTCAACCTCATCCCTTGTATAAGGTGTTCCCAATGGATTCAAAGGATCGATAAGCAGAAGCATCCTGGTTTTTTTATCCACGGCCTTGCTCACCTGATCCGGTGTGAGTTTCCAAGGCTCTTGGTATACAGGTAATTCCAGAACATCCGCATTGGAGAGCCTCACCTGATGATGTATTGGCATGAAGCTTGGGTCAGAGGCTATAACATTGTCTCCCTCTTTGAGGAGCGCCCGATTTAGGATGTAGAGGGCTTCTATTCCTCCAGGGGTGATCAGGCAGTCGAAATATTCCTTACTAAGCCCTAGATCCTTGAATAGAGCCTCTTTTAGACCGAAGATTCCAGGGGCAAGTGGATAGAGGTTGTACTCTCTGCTTTGAGCGCTCTCTATAATGGCGTTCTCTATCTCGGGGGATGTAGGAATCGTATTCGTATTTTGGCTCATCCAGACTATCTCGTCCCTGTGCTTGTGTGCGTACTCGAAGTTGGGGCGCATTTGGATCACCGGTACCGTATCTTCTCTGCTGCTAAAAAGGATTTTGGAGGAGGGGATTTTTGAATAAGAAGAAATCGGAAATGACGAAAGTGGCAAAACCTTTATTCTCGTTGAGTGATAATGGTGTTAGGGATGGGATTTATCGGAGGCGACCACAAAATACAAAAGGATGTGCGCATGGATGATGACATTAACTGATTCTATTGAAATTAAAGTAAAACCAGAAATTGTTTTTAAATGGTTTAAAAATATTGATAGATACTATAAAGAATGGCACCCAGATCATGTTAAATGGGTAAATGAAACCGGGGGATTTAAGGTAGGGGCCATATGCTATGCAGAGGAATATCTCTGCGGCGAATTAGAGAAATTGAGAGCAAAATACATTGAGATAGAAAAGAATAAAAAAATAGTGTATAAAATGCTGTTTCCAACATCGATTATATGTACCAAAGGATCTTTTATTATAGAACCAAAAAATGGAAATAGTATCTTTACTGCAACACTGACTTTTAGAGGTGGAAAAATATTATCCAAACTATTTCGCTCAAGAATTGAAGAGATTAAAAAGCATCAGAAGGAGGAAGGAGAAAATCTTAAAATAATATTAGAAACACAAAATCTAATGCGCACATCCTGATTATAACAACCCTGTGGTCGCCTCCCGCTCCGAGCAGGGAGCCACATAAATCCAAAGGATTTTATACCCTAAAACACTATCACGCAAATCCATGTGCCTAGCAGTTCCAGGTAAAATACTGAGCATCGACGAAGAACAGATCGCAAATGTGGATTTCGGGGGAGTGGAAAGACCGGTTAATGTTTCCCTTGTTGAGGTATCTGTGGGGGATTACGTCATAGTTCATGCAGGTTACGCCATTCAGGTGCTCTCTGAGGAGGATGCACTTCAGTCCCTGGAAATGTTCAGGCAGATTCTGGAGGAGCAGAATGCATGAATTCTCCATGATGATGGACATTGTAGAGGCGGCCTTAAAGTCCATCGAGAATTATGATGTTGAGAATGTTGAAAAAGTGTATCTGGATGTGGGGGAATTGACTTTCCTCAATCCGGAGCAGCTGAAATTTTCCTTCAATGTTTTAACCCAAGAGAACATTCTTAAAGGTGCCGAACTCGTAATCGGAGTGAAAAAAACCGAAGTGGAATGTACCTCATGTGGTTTTCGGGGGTCGCTGGAAAACAAACCTGAAGAAAATCATTTCCGCATTCCACAGATATCCTGTCCAAAATGCAATGGAAAGGTGAATCTGCTCAGTGGGAGGGAATGCATCCTAAGGAACATACATATGAATTTGAAGGAAGAAAATGAAAAGGGTCAAGCGGCCAAAGATTCTGTGTGATTCGGGAGCCAATATCATGATGGAAAAATTCAGACTCAGAGACAAAGAAATGGCTGATACGATTCTGAAAAGATTGAAAGAAATGGATTTGAATATACGACTTATGCATGTTTGCGGAACGCATCAGGATACCCTGGTGAGATTCGGACTGGAGGATAACCTGAAATCCGTGGGTGTGGAGATCAGGCAAGGACCTGGCTGCCCGGTTTGCGTAACCACACCAAAGGAGATCGAAGAGGCCATTCTCCTATCTCAGAAAGGGAAAAAGCTGGTTGTATTCGGGGATATGGTGAAGGTACCGGGGGCCTCGGGGTCCCTTTCTAATGCAAGAACCAAAGGAGGAGACGTTCAGATCGTTTACGGTGTCGATGATGCCGTGAATATCGCATCTAAAACGGACAAGGATACAGTTTTTATGGCTGTGGGCTTTGAGACCACGATACCGAGTATTGCCATGGCAATCAAAACGTTGCACGAGGGTAAGAAGGATAAGGCCAATAATTTCTCCATTCTAAGCTGCCACAGAATAGTTCCACCGGCATTGAAAGCCCTAATCGAGATGGGAGAGGTGAAGCTCCACGGATTGATCGAGCCCGGTCATGTGAGCACCATAATAGGTGCAAAACCCTACGAATTCCTCTCTGAGAAATATCATGTACCACAGGTGATTGCAGGCTTCGAGCCCTTGGATTTGATGATGGGAATCTACATGCTTGCCAAACAGATAAAGGATGGGGAGGCAAAGGTGGAGATCGAGTACACCCGGAGTGTAAAATACGAGGGTAATCCCAGGGCCATAAATGTAATTTCAGAGGTCTTCGAACCCTTTGATGTGAAATGGCGAGGCTTTCCTGAGATTCCAGAAAGCGGACTGAGACTTAGATCTGAATACGAAGAATATGATGCAAGAGCGCTCTTTGCTGATGAACTGAAAGAAATCCAGGATATGGAATTTTCAGAACCCCCGGGTTGCAAATGCGGTGATGTTCTGAGGGGAGTGATCTCCTCTGATGAATGCCCGCTATTTGGAAAGGCATGCACACCCGAGCATCCTGTTGGACCGTGTATGGTGAGCTACGAGGGGAGCTGCAATATTCTCTTAAAATACGGGAAAAAGAAGGTTTAAACATTCCATTTCATAATTTTTATTAAAATTCTCATTATGATAATCAGTAATGAGTATGGAATGCATGCTTTTAAGTTCAAAGTGACCTAAATCATAACAAGAGCAGGTGAGCCAATTGACTCAAGAGAAACCAAATATCCGCAGGGGAAAATTGTCCCATGAGAAGGCAATTGTCTGTAAGGGAAGATTGAGATCCTATGTATGGGAATTGAAGGCAAAAAAGAGCAAGCAAAAGGAGACCTAAAATAATCAACATATTCTTGGCACGGGATCCCCAATAGGCATGTCAACTATTCTTTTTCCTCCAACCAATGTGTTTAATATTACTGTACCGTCCCCTTTTTTCACGCAACCAATAATTACTGCATCCCCTCCCTCATCTGTCCTTTTTAGAGCATCAAGAACCTCATCCGCCTTTTCTGCAACCACCCCTATTACAACCTTGCCTTCATTGGCTATATTCAAGGGCTCTATTCCCAGCATCTCACAGGCCGCCAAAACAGGCTCTTTTATGGGTAAGTCATCCTCGTTTATTTCTATGTTGACCTTTGATTTCTGGCTCCATTCGTTGAGGGTATTGGCAAGGCCTCCTCTGGTTGGGTCCTTCATAGATACGATGCCACCTACTTCCAAGACCTTTGTGATCATGGAGTATAGGGGACATGCATCGGTTTTTAGCTTGGTCTCGTATCCGTAACCCTCCCTCGTTGAAAGGATGGTCACGCCATGATCTCCGATGCTTCCTGAGATTATTATTTTATCTCCATCTTTCAGACTGGAATCTAAAAGCCAATCACCAGGAAATTCCCTATATTTTCTTACTTCTTCGATATTGTGGTCTAGTAGCTTTGACCTTCTACCGATTCCAGAAGTGTTTATGCAGATCTTATCCAGTGCGCCTTTTTCCATGACCTTTGTGTCACCTGTTATTATGGGAATTCCAGTTTCCTCAGAAATCTTACCAATACTATCCAGTATCTTATCCAAATCCGAAATCATGAATCCCTCTTCAAGTATTAAACCCAAGGACAATGCCAGGGGTTCTGCACCCATGACAGAGAGGTCGTTTATGGTGCCTGAGACAGCCAGACTTCCTATATCCCCCCCTGGAAAAAATATGGGTTTTACTACATACGAGTCCGTAGTAAAAATTATTCCATCCACTACTCCAGCATCTTCCAGTTCTTGGAGTTGGACCTCAATATCCTTTGTCAACCCCTCTCCCACTATACGCCCTAAAATGTTTTTGGAGATCAACTTCTGCATGACGGCTCCGCCCGCTCCGTGAGAAAGTGTAATCCTATCTTCATCCATTAGAATCACTCTTTTTTAGGTTCTCCCCCTTTATCTTCTTACGAAGGTAGATGAAGGTAAATATAAAAGAATATATTAAACTGGTGCTTCCCCCTCCAAAACTACCTCTGTTACCACCCTTCTTGTATAAACAAGAGGCTTACCACCCTCATCCTCGATTATCATTGCCTCGAAATTTTCTTTTTTATAGTTCTCTTCTGCTTTTTTCGCGTGCTCCATACCTTCGTAGGTTTCGCCGTCCCACATGTACTTTTTACCGTCTAATATTTTAAAGCTGTCGGGCATACTCACATCCCCCAGTTGAGTTCTTTGAAATGGTAATATCTTCATGTTATATCATTTTATCTGACTATACCTCCTTTTCATGTAAGTTATGGTAATTTAAAGTATTTTTCGACGATTAATTCGCATGCCTCTTTTACCTTATTCTTCAAGGTATCAGACAGTCCTGGTTCCACGAATTCAGGTATTTTTACAACTTGGCAAGAGAGGATACGAACATCCACCCCGCAGAGATCCCTCAGTTCCCTCAAAAGATTGGAGGTGGGCATCTGATGCATGGAGAAATCATCGATTTTGTTTTCTGGAATTTCATCTAAATCGATTTCAAATAGTTCCCCAGGTGTACTTCCGAAATCCACTGCATCCACGATGATAATCCTATCAGGTTTCTCCTCATCCAGCGTGATATTGAATAATAATTCTCTAACGGAAAGACCGGCATTGATCACGTAAACATGATCGGGAATATCGTATTCCCTTTCAAGTTCTTCAACAACGGCAGGACCGAAGCCATCGTCTCCAAAGAGAATATTTCCGCATCCAAGGATTAACACTGACTTTCCGTGGTATTCAGGCATGTTTTCCAATACTATGCCTCCAAACCCCGCAAGGAAGGACATTCTAAAGAAGTTTATGGTATCTACCCATTAATTAAACCATCTAAATATCGTAAAAATGCTATTCAGTTCCAGTAATTAACGAATCACGCCAAAAATAAACGCATTATCGTCATAATTCGCTGGAAAAATATCGCAATACGCAGTAAATTCTATATACTTTTATATTATACCCTTTCCTACATCTTCACAAGGAGGGAGATGATGGTAAAAGTAGCAGAAGAATGGCTAAACATATGTGGCGGTTGCGAAGTGACGGTTTTGGACATCGGTGAACCTCTGCTGGATTTACTTCCATCCCTGGAGTTCGTTCATATACCAGTGCTAATGGATCACAAGTACTTCGGACAGACCGGCGAAGACGATACAAATGTTATACAGATACCTGAGGCGGATGTTGGGATAATATCCGGTGGTGTAAGAAACGAGAAGGAAAAGCATGTTGCAGAAGCCATGCGCAAGAACTGCAAGACCCTAATTGCCCTGGGCTCCTGTGCATGTTACGGTGGTATTCCTGCCCTGGCAAACATGTATACATTGGACGATCTATACACCAAAGTTTACAAGGAATCAGTTACAACTGAATCTGCAGAGACCCCCACGGACAACTTACCTCCTCTGCTGGACAGGGTATACGCAGTGGATGAGGTGGTAAACGTGGATCTATACATTCCAGGTTGTCCCACCAATCCAGGGCTTATCGTCGAAGCTTTAACAGCACTTTTGGAAGGTAAACCCTTCACATTACCGGAAAGAAGTGTCTGCGATGATTGCCCGGTTAAGAGGGAGAAGAAGGCCGAAGTTGCAATAAAGCGGCCCCTTCAGGATGCCCAGTTCACGGCGGGGCAATACGAAAGCATGAGATGTCTCAACGAACAGGGAATACTATGTCTTGGACCAGTAACGAAATCTGGATGCGGCAAACCCTATGAGGAAGGAGATCAAATGGTTCCAAGGTGTGTCAAGGGATACATGCCTTGCAGGGGCTGTTTTGGACCAATAAGGAAGGGTGCCAATCCTTTGGTGGATATGATGAGCGCCATGTCGAGCATTGGTCTTGATGCCAAGCAGGTTGAAGACAGAAGAGCACTTTTAAACAGATATATTGGAGGGCAAAAGAGATTGAGACCACTTCCTGCAAGACCCAAACCTGGAGGTAGGTGATAGAAATGGCAAAGACTTTAACAATAGCACCGGTTTCTAGAATAGAAGGACACGGAAAGGTGACGATACAACTGGACGATGCTGGCAATGTTGCAGATACCTTTGTAAATGTTGTTGAACTGAGAGGATTCGAGAAGTTCTGCATAGGAAGACCAGTGGAAGAATTACCACGAATTGTTACGAGCATCTGTGGTGTTTGCCCGTGGTCGCATCACCTGGCGTCTGCAAAGGCTAATGATGCAGTGTTTGGGATTCAGCCACCACCTGCAGGCACGAAATTAAGAGACCTATGTAATAGTATAGCTTTTACCGAGGAACATATTCTACACTTCTATTTCCTTGCAGGTGCTGATTTTGTAATGGGCCCCAGTGCGGCATACGCAGTAAGGAACGTAATAGGAATAGCAGGTCAGCATCCAGAGATCGGGAAAAAAGTTGTTAGAAATCGTCATCTCGGGGCAAGAATGCTAGAGATCATATCCGGTAAAGCCATACATCCGGTTACAGCAGTTCCCGGTGGTTACAGCAAACCTCTTACAGAGGAAGAAAGGCAGAAAGT
>CP070672.1:1270385-1275689 GCA_020351895.1 Thermoplasmata archaeon | reverse complement strand
TCCAGGTCCATACCGGCATAATCGCTCCAGTAGTTGCCTTCACCTTCACCATCGTCCCAGGAATTTATGCTATCATTCTGATACAATTGAACAGAATTGTTGATAATGTTATTATGATGAATTATATTATCATACGAATGCTCAAGAAAAATTCCGAAATAGTTACTTGAGACGTTGTTGTCTAATAAACTGTTCTCATTAGAAGATGAAATAAAAAATCCACGAGAACTGTTTGAGACAATGTTGTTTCGAATGGTGTTTTCATCAGATTCGTCAAGGGATATACCACGCACATAATTATTAGCAACAGTATTATCTATGATTTCATTCCATTTTGAATGTACAATCGATATGCCGCCCCAGTTATCTGTGACGGTGTTATTTTTAATAGTATTCCCATGAGAGAGGTATTGCTCGTTCGAAATAGAAGGTGATGAAAAGATTTTAATGCCAATACTGTTGTTTAAAGCATTATTGCCAAAAACATAGTTACCAGTAGAAGGGTCTAAGATAAATATCCCTGTCCCTCCATTTGATACCTCATTGAACTGAATTGTATTATTATTTGAATGTTGCAATTCAGTGCCTACCTTATTTGAAGAGAGATTATTGTCGGTAATGGTATTTTCTGATGATTTCCAGAGGTATATACCTGCTTCGTTGTTTGAATCGATGAGGTTCCACTTGATGTTAATGATCGAGGAGTACCCGAGGATGATACCATGAGAACCATTGGTCAGTTTTTGGTTTTCTACAGTAACGTCGGTGCAATTCACGAGGATTATCTGCCCTGCATCTTCCGGGACAGTCCCTCCATTCCGGTCTTTCCAGTAGTATACAGGCTTACCATTAACTGTATTGGATGTGTCAATATTATGTGAATTCCACCGTTCAAGCTCAAACCCCTGAACTTTGAATCCCCCTTCAATAAAAGTGTTAGCAATAAAGGTACACTCAATTGATTCCCAAAATAATAAATTGTTGTTTATTAATCTGTTGTTAGTAATAATGATCTTATTCGCGGCCCATAAATATATTCCATTTGAGTGGTTCTCGAATATACAATCACTTATTTTACCATTTTCGACACTATTTAAAAAGATACCCGTACTGGACCAACTACCACTATTAATTTTGTTATCCTTTATTACAAAATGTACATTTGTTGAGCTTATATCAATTCCATAATGAGATGAAGAGCTGATCTCATACCCCTCAATTACATACGGATTCCCTTCAGTTCCATCTCCAGGCCAACCTTCCCTTGCTGCTTGAATTGCGAAATCCGCATCTCCATCTATATGTATTGGAGCGTGGGGAGTGTAGGCAGTCGCTTTAGGGGCTATCTTGACGACTATAATAATAGAGCTGAGGAGCACCACTAATGCCAGCCAGATGGCAATTCCCTTCCTATTCATCAAAAAGCTATTGGTATAGCGGGATATATAGCTTGCTGTATTGTGACAGTATAATCTTTAAAATTCATAATATTATAATTACTAACATTTATAATTTAGAAGGCATTACCCGGTTATAATGGCCTTAAAAAAAGATAATATAGAACTATTAGAGATCGAACATTTGATAGATATCAACGATATGATCCTACAGAAATCACGAGAGGAAAAGGATATCGTTTATTCAGGTGAGGAGACCTACTCAGTAGAACATAAAAAATTACAAGCATTAGTTGAAAATGCTCCAAAAGGAGACATTCTTGATATTGCGACATACTATCTCAAAAATATCATACTACTCCAGCCATTCCCTGATGGAAACCATCGCACTGCGTTGGCATCTGTGGAACTTTTTTTGAATAAGAACGGGTATGAATTATCTTATACAGCTGAGGTAGCTGTTGGGTTTCAGGAAGAGGCCTACAGCCTGAGATTGAAAACTTACGGGCACTATGATCAGCATGATATTTCTATTCTTACAAAACCGAAGGATGAATTTACAAATTTATGCAGGAATTTTATAGAAAGCAGGCTAACTAAGCGCGACTAAAACGTCATATCTCTTTTCAAGGATTTTAGTGATTAACTCTCGGTCCTTTTTCCGTTGGTCCTCTGTCATGTGCTCAGTAATACTTATAGAAAAACTGGTTATTTAATTCTTTCCCTCCTTTTTTAATTGGCGAATAATGGCTAAATATTAACCATGAGATGAAGGACAAAAGGTGTCTGTTTCTCAACGTTCCGATGAAAAGGTGCCATTAGAAGCCCAATCATCCACTTCCCTCATTCAGGCCTCTTATTCAACGCACACACCTTCACGCAAACCGAGCATCCGTCGTACTCGCCGAAATACGGCCCGCACTTGTATGGATCCACCTTGTATTTGTTATATCCCCGAATAACGGATTTCCCCATTGGGATGGCATCGCCCTCGCACTCCCGAACACAGATTTCACATTTTTCGCAGTATTCGGAGGCACCGAAATTGATGGGCTCATCGGGAAGAAGAGGAAGATTCGTGGTAACGGTTCCCAGCCTGATCCTTGGTCCGTATCGAGGCGTAATAAGTAGGCCCAGCCTCCCAAGCTCCCCAAGACCCGATTCAACGGCAGAGGGAATATGCAATATTTTTGTAGGATTGGTCCTGCTGGCCCTGGGATGATGTCCATATGCAGGGTAACCCAGTTTTCTTATCTCGGATGCGAGTTTTATTGTGACCTCCCCGAGCATGCAGTACACTCTTATAACCTCAGTGGCCGAGGGGGGTCCAGGTGATTCCTCGATTTTATCGTAATCCATCTCCATTGCCAAGGAGATTGCGAACATATGATCAAGCTCACGATCCTTGAAGAAGTACTCCTGTCTAACCTTGGAGACACCAACTAAATCGGCACCCAAATCCAGGGCTAGCCTTTTTATTAATTTCGTGTTTTCTTCGGTGTTTTCAAGGTCCTTTTCCCTCTTGGCGATGGGTCCGTCCTCGAATCCATACTGACTTTCAAAGATCCTTTTTTTATATTCCTCTGCCTCCTTTTCGATTTTTATCTTGACATCGTAGCGACTGAAAATGTACTCGAAGATGTTCTCGTCCACCGGTTGCTCAATCAAATAAATTCACTTCCCAGGGTTATAAAATATGAGGTTATATTTATATTATCGCTTTCGGTTACGCAGAATTTCCGATCTCTTCCCCTTCACCACTAAACTGGTTCCCAACGATATCATCCATCAATTCTAAGAATGACTCCTCCTTTCCCTTGGGTATCGTGGCTCCGGAGGCCACAGGATGGCCGCCGCCTCTACCACCAACCTTCTGTGCAGCCTCCCTACATGCGATGGCCAAATCTAGTCCCTTTGAGATGAGATATTTCGTTCCCCTGCTCGATATCTTTGTTTCCTTGTCCAAAACCGATAGAGCCAAAACAGGTTTTTCCTGATCGAAAAGGTACATCATACCCAGACCTGCGTTTGCACCTGCAAGTGATGGATTCTCGCAATAGAAAAATTGTATGTTCTTCATGACATGGGGACCTTCGGCTTCCAGCCTCAAGAGCCCGGATCTGAGCTCATCCTTGTATGCCTTTCTCAGTTCAATGGCTTTTTCAAGGGCAGATTCATCTCCTAGACAAAGTGCTAAACCTGTCCCCATATTATCCATACGCCCTGCTGAATTGACATAGTTGGAAAGATCACTTGCAAAGAGATTCCACTGCGGGAGCCAGAATTTTTTTGTAATAAAACCTTCTGCCCGTTCAATTCGTATCTTTTGCGAAAGCAGTTTTACGATAACGGCCGAGGCCAGCAACCTTTTTTGGTCTTCGTCCAAGTCTTCGATTTTTAAATCAGGATCTAGATTTATCCTTTTCAAGAATTCAAGTACCTTATCTTCCCGACCGGACAATCCCGAGATAAAGGGGTCCAAGCCCTCAATAAGTGCCTTTTCGAGATTGTCACCGCTCAACTTTAACATATTTTTCTCCTTTACCACACCCCTTTTCTTCGCCATCTTCAGCATGTTGGCGTTGAATCCTGTAAAACCGTTTATATGCTGTTTATCTCCTATACATCCGGCAAGAGCTAAGGCTGACAGGTCCCTGTTGTCCTCACTTATCACCTCTGCAAAAAGAAATGAGAGGCTCGAGGCGCACATCTCGGTTCCCCCGTCTATACCGAATAGATTCGGGTTGATCTGAAGCGGATCCTCCGAGTCTAGTAAAGCGGAATGATGATCCAAGATTATGATATCCCCAGATAACTCTCTTATAGCCTCTAGCTGTCCACTTCCCATATCACAGAATATGGTTATCGGATACCGCTGCTTCCCTAAAGCACCCACGAACTCATCCTTTAAACTTCTGGTCAAGGTGACATGAAATTTGATGTTCTCACGTAAAAACGCCATACAAAGGATTCCCGCCGCACAAATACCGTCCGCGTCATAATGCGAGATAATCCTGACGGTCCCCCTTTCCTTGAGTAATTTATCTTTTGCTTTACTCACCCTATCCAACAGCCCCTCGGGGACGCCATTTAAGTAACGCAGTTTCATTACCCTCCTTCTCCGATTCACAGTATTAATTGATAGAATATCATGGTTAGATAAGGGGTGAATTGGTGATTTACTCAACCAGCAGCTTCGCTGATTTTAGGTTGTATATCCAATCCTTGGGCAGGGTGCCTTTTGTCTTATAGTAACGCATGAGTCTTCGAATCTTGGCTTCGGTCAATGCCAGGGCCCTGCGATTGTGAATGTCCTTGGGATTCTCCTCGAGATGTTCACCCATGTTCACCGCTTTCTTCATGAGGTTCCTAAGATCCTCAGGCAGTTTAGGGCTCCTTTTATTTTCAGCAAGAATTTTTAATACGCTCTTTCCTGTGCATAATTTTACACTGGGTACACCGTATTGATCTCGCAGTTTCATGCCTATTACGCTGGTTGAATATCCCTCATCGGCCAGCCGGATCACCATTCTCTCGATCTCCTTATGCTTCATGGCGGTCCATTGAGGCCTCTCAGCTCTGTAGGGTCTGGTTGATTGGGATTTTCCCTTTTTTCTTGCATGGATTCTGGCCAAGCATAACACCCAAGTTCAATTCTGAGGAGAAAAAGGCATATCCTTTTTACTACTTAAAAATTATTATAATAACGAATTATTAAGGCCCAAATCCCTCTTATTCCATTTTTTTAAGTTAGTAACTCGGTTTTGCCCTCTTAATAACCTTCTTTTTCAATTTTTTGGGCCCTCCTGTCACCCCATGAGCACCTTTCAGCCTGCGAAGTCCCTTCTTGCAGTCGATATTCGCTAAGAAATCACCTCTAGGAATTGTATCCATTATCTCCTCCCAG
>CP070672.1:1261694-1270285 GCA_020351895.1 Thermoplasmata archaeon | reverse complement strand
GATTAAGATGCTCATAGAAGTGATCAAACCTGGAATACTTGTAAGAAACAACCTTGGTATGATATTGCAGGCAAGTTCAACTGTAACCCTGGTGTGCGCCGATGGACACAATCTGATCGTCGATACAGGTCTTCCGGGGGAAGGAAAGAGCATTTTACAGGGCCTGTCAAATCTCGGCCTTTCAAAGGATGAGATAGACACCGTGATAAACACGCATTTACATGGAGATCATATGGGAAACAACGCCTTATTCAACAAAGCAAAATTCATTGCACATGCAAATGAGTATCCTGTTAGATTAAAAAATGTGATCATTATCCAGGGCGAATTACAGTTCAGTGAAAACATCAAAATCATGGAGACCCCGGGTCACACTCAAGGCAGCATATCAGTTGTTGTGCACGATTCCGAGCTAAATAAGACATATGTAATTACAGGTGACGCACTTCCCATCAAGGATAATTACCTACAATGGGTTCCCCCGGGAATTAATTTCAATCCAGAAATTGCGCTTGCAAGCATGAATAAAATCGTACAAATTGCTGATTACGTTATACCAGGACACGATGATATTTTTTCAATCAAAAAAAGTTAACAAAGATTTTACAATCGTTTTACGGCGAAGAAAAACTTTAGTACTTATTTTGCAATTACCTTTAACACCAAACACTTGATGCACTCTTAGTTATGTGGGCTCTAATGACTGCATGGGTTTTGGGGGGAGGTATGGCATGGAAGAATCAGTCTTCCATAATTATTTAAAATCCGATACATTGTTTAAAAAGAATAGAGATATTCTCAGACCATCCTATATTCCTGAGAACCTTCCACATAGGGATTATCAAATCGATCAATTGGCCTCTATCCTATCCACAGCATTAAGGGGAGATCGGCCATCCAATGTGCTCATCTTTGGAAAGACAGGAACAGGCAAAACCGCTGTAGTTAAATTTCTTGGCAAAGAGATAAAAAAATCCACAAGCGATATGGGAAACATACAATACATTTACATCAATTGCGAAGTAGTGGACACACAGTACGGGATTTTGGCGAACATAGGAAACAGGTTCATAAAAGATTGGGAGGAGCAGATTCCATTCACAGGATGGCCCACTGAGAAGGTTTATAACATGCTGAAAGAGAAGATGGACAGCAAGGCCAGGGTTGCTGTGATAATTTTAGATGAAATAGATAAGCTGGTTTACAAGAGCGGAGATGATGTGCTCTACCACCTTTCGAAAATTAACGATGATTTAATAAGGGCAAAGGTGAGTATAATCGGTATCTCCAATGATCTCAAGTTCACAGAATTCTTGGATCCAAGAATTAAAAGCAGGCTCGGTGAGGAGAAGATGGTATTTCCGCCGTACAATGCCGAGCAACTGCGGGACATACTCATGCAGAGAGCCGAATTGGCATTCAGAAGAAGGGTGGTGGAGCCCCCGGTAATTTCCCTTTGCGCGGCCCTTGCCGCACAGGAGCATGGGGATGCGAGAAGGGCCTTGGAACTCCTTCGGGTGGCAGGAGAATTGGCCGAGAGAAACAAGGAGGACAAAGTGGTTGAGTCATATGTGTACAAGGCTAAAAATAAAATCGAGCTTGACTGCGTAGCAGAGGTCATACGAACCCTGCCCACTCAGTCGAAGCTCCTGCTCTTTGGAATGATCTTAAACGAAGAAAGTGGAAGGGACAAGCTGAACACAGGTGACGTCTTCAGCACCTACAAGGAACTATGCAAGAAAACCGATGTGAGTGTTTTAACACAAAGGAGAATAACGGACCTGATTTCGGAATTGGACATGCTGGGTATAATCCATGCAAGGGTGATTTCCAAGGGAAGATACGGAAGAACCAGAGAAATCCAGCTTTCCGTTCCTATCATGGAGGCAAAGAAAGTCCTGGAGGAAGATGATTTCATCAAGGATCTGCATGGCCAGAAAATTAAGGTCCAAGCAACTTTGGATTACACACCAAGGATTTGAAAACTTTCAATCCGATTCTCAATCATGGGAAGGAGGCTTATTATTCCCTTCTTCAATACTTTCTTGGGACAAAGGCATATCCTCCTCCTTTCCCTCCTTCTCTATTTTGGCTCTTCTCTTTTTTAACAATATTTCAATAATAAATAGACAAATCGGTATACCAAAAAATATAACAAATAGGAGCACCGCAGATAAGAAGAACATGCTCCAACTGTTGGAAGGTGCCATCTCCAAGCTCTCAGGGTCAGAATTCTGTATTTTTATCAAACCCAATCCAGGTAGTTCACCTCTGGCCTTCCCTATAACCCATTCTGGTACTACAGGTCTCACCCGACCGCCATGGCCATCGGGCAACGCACCCTGATCGATAATACCAAGATTGTTATCTCCCAATGTGATGAATCCACTATGCGGTTTTACTCCCGAAAGAGCAAAGGAACTGAGAATACCACCGAGTTTGATGTTGACATCCTCATGATCATTACCGATATCCCTTAACACAACAGTTTGTGCCAGATTGTACCATCTGTCATCTTCTCCAACAACATACCAATCCCTCTCATCTCCTTTCTCGTGATGTTTCAACTCAGGGATATCGTAGCTGTTGGATGTTTCATTGTATTCCAACCAAACAATGGCCCTATGGATCACTGGTGTGGTATCGGTGTAACCGTTCTTTCTGTAGATTATAACATCTCCGTACTCACCGTAAGTTTCATGTCCAATCCTTTTTCCTTTCATATAGGAGATGACATCGTCTTTGTTTTCAATATCTTTAACAAGTACCATGTCCCCCATATCGATGGTACCTAAAAAGGCCTCATCTTCGCTTCTCTGCATACTGTTGGACTCCACAACAATCATTGAGGGCCAATTGCCTGTATAAATGAAAATGCTTCTGAAAAAAATTATGAGAATCACGAACCATATTATCGTATACTTGATCATATATCCTTTCCACGAGGAGAAGAATTTCTTCCGTCTAACCGGCTCGCTTTCGGGCTTATCCTTTGATCCTTCTTCGATTATATTGTCCATTTTTTCCTCTTCCTCTTATGATAAGCAGGATATATCCTCAATCAGTTGATGGTCCACATCCTAATCCTCTGGTGGAGGGGGCTCCTCCTCTTCCTCTAAATCTTCAGGTGGAGGTGGCTCCTCCTCTTCCTCCAAATCCTCAGGTGGGGGTGGCTCTTCCTCTTCCTCGAGTGCTTCTCCAAAAGGCAGAGGCTCTTCCTCCCTTATTTTCTTTTCAGATTCCTTTTCTTCGGCCTCTTTTTCTTCTTCCCTCTTCGCCTTTTTCCTCTCATATAAAATCAGTAATATATCGATTGCTATCGGAACTGCGATTATCAATACCAGGGTTATGAAAAGCATTGTCCAGCTGTTTGAGGGGGCACCCTCTGCCTCGTCTCTGGTCTCCTCACTGAACCAAAGCTTAATGAGGCCGAACCAAGGCAGCTCACCTCTTCCCTTGCCAACGACCCAATCGGGACGTACAGGTCTTACACGAGCACCGTGATCATCAGGCAGCATGTTCTGATCGTAATTGCCTAGGTTGTGGTCTCCCAAGGTGACGAAGCCGCTGTGGGGCTCTACCCCCTGTATTGCGTAGGTATTGAAAATATTGTTTAAATCGATTCTCACGTCTTCATTGTCGTAGCCGATGTCCTTTAAAAGCAAGATACCTGTGATGTTGTACCATCGATTTGCCCCCCCGAGAACCTCCCATTCATCCGGGGTCTCATGGTGTTTCAGCTCGGGTACATCGAAGCTGTTTGACGTTTCGTTGTATTCCAACCAAATCAAGGCCCTGTGAATGACAGGAGTTGTATCAGAGTATCCATTCTTTCTGTATATCAGTACATCCCCGTACTCGCTGTAAGTTTCATGATCTATCCTCTTTCCCTTCATATAGGTGATTACATCTTTTTCGCTTTCAATGCTTTTTACAAGCACCAAATCTCCAGTGTCGATGACACCTAAAAAACTCTCATCATCACTGTGCTGCATGCTGTCGGATTCCACAACAACAACAGGAGGCCAATTACCTGTATATATGTAGATACTACTGATAATTATTATCACTATGATTAAGGCGATTATGACATCCTTTGCCAAATCCCATAAAGTCGATAAAAACAGTCTCTTCTCCTTTTTCTCCTCCTTATCCTTCAGTCCCTCTTTAATCTCCTTTTCTTCCCCTTCCTCTTCACCTTCCTCTTCTTCCAATACCTCTTTATCCACTTTTTCTTCCTCAATGTCTCTTTCTTCATCCCCTTTTGCGTTCTTTTCTGCTTCCTCAATTATACTATCCAAAATATCCGATTCCTCGGTTTCGCCCCCTCCTTTATTTACCTCCTCTATTCCCGCTAAATTGACCAACATGCAATCACATTAGGGTGGTGAATAATGGTTTTGGTATAAATTATTAACCTCTGAAAATATGGTTTAAACGGCCAAAATCCAAAAAAAAGAAACGCTTTTTAAGGTCTGATTAACCCTAGGAACCACCTGATTCCTGCTTCCCTGCTGAAAGGGCTTGTGATAGTTCCTGCTGCAATGTCTGATACTTTTCAACCAGATGCTTCTCTTGTCTATCCAAGGCTTTTATTCGGATATCGATGGTCTCCTTCTTTTCGGCCAATTCCTTCTCTATGCTTTCCTTATTCTCAGCCCTAACCATTAGACTTCCTACGCTCTTATAAATCGGCGCTTCAGCCGGAGCTTTCGCTAGTTCCTCAATTGCCCGTTCAGTGTCCCTCAACTGTGCTTCCAACTGGAATTTCTGGGAAGAGAGCATTTGAATTTGCTGCTGCATTTGCTGGAACTGGGCGATTTTATTCTGTAACTGTGGAGATATTTCATCAGCCATGTCATCACACCGCGAGATTCATTTTCTATTTTTTAATTCTTTGCATGCATTTGGGTATTTCAGGGTTCTTTTGAATCATTATCCTCGGTTTCCATGTATGTGTCGACACATACCTTCATCCATCTCAGATATGAGTTCATTGCTGCCCTTCAGGCGTTTACATCCTGAGCCTGAATATTGATTAGAATATTTTCCTCATCCTCTTTCAGATCCACCTTCGTTCTCGGAATCTTTCTGTCCATCTCAGGGTAAAGTGCCTTTACCACAACATCCGCGATTTTACCTTTTTGAAGGATTATTTGGGCAGACTTCACAGGACCTTAATGGTATGAGGTTATTAAAAGATTGTTGCGATATTGAGGAGAAAAAACGGCAAAAAGCCTTTTATATTGTTTTCAGCTTTTTTTTTTTTATATTGAGGATATTTAGGAACTTCATAAAAAAGTGAAAAAATTTTATAAAAAATGAAAATTTGATGAAAACCTTTAAATCCTATTAAACCTATATCAATGCCCCAAGGTGTAGAAAAATATGAAGAGCATCGACGAATTGGACCGCAATATCCTTGGGATCTTGTGTAAAGATGCATCTGTAAACTACGAATCCATAGCATCGGAGGTGGGCACCTCTGTAGGCACTGTCCACAACAGGATAAAACGCATGAAAGAGGATAAGATTATAGCAAGGATAATTCCCGAGCTGGATGCGAAAAAACTTGGCTTTGACATTTGCGCCCTAATTGATGTCAGAATCAAGGGGGGCCATTTGGAGGAACTTTTGAAGAAATTCTCAAAATACAGGAATATCTGTTCCATATACGACATCACAGGTGAATATGATACCACATTCGTTACCAAATTCCAGAATACAGAAGAGCTAAATAAATTCATCAAAGACCTAGCAGGGCAGAAGTTCGTTCTTCGCACCCACACAAAATTGGTTTTAAATGTAATAAAAGAGGGATTCGTACCTAAAATCTAAGGATATTAATCTTAATAAGGAAAATAGTAAGTGGAGAGGGATTGCTTGAAAAAATCCGAGGAAAAAACATATTCATTGTTCACAGGCTGTCTGATTCCCAGTAAATTTCCTTTCATTGAAAAGGCTTCAAGAAAGGTTCTTGAAAAACTGGGAGTGGAAATCAAAACCATAGAAGAAGCCAGCTGCTGCCCCAATCAGATGGCGATACAGAGTTCTGATAAGGACTTGTGGTATGTACTTGCAGCTAGAAATCTTTGCCTGGCTGAGAAAAACGAATGCGACATTCTTTCATTGTGCAATGGATGTTACGATACACTAAAAAGCACAAATTCAAGGCTAAAAGGGGAGGGAAGATTCAGAAAAAGGATAAACGAGAGGCTCGCGGAATTCGGACTCGAGTTTAAAGGTATAATCGAGGTGAAGCATCTCATTCAGGTATTGCATGATGATATAGGTTCAAACGCGATAGAGAAAAAAGTGGTAAAACCGCTTTCAGACCTAAAATGCGCCTGCTTTGAAGGATGCCATGTCAGAAGACCAATGGATCACATGGGCTTTGACGACCCAATCGAGCCTTCATACCTCGAAGACCTGGTAAAGGTCATTGGAGGGGAATGTGTTTCCTACTCAGAAATGTACTCATGCTGCGGTGGCGGACTCTCCATTGGGAGAAAAGACGATGTCGTGCCTGCCGCGAGAAGGATTCTTCGCTCTGCCTTGGAAGCAAATGTTAAAGCCCTTGTTGTCAACTGTCCCTTCTGTTTTGCCCATTTCTTCAGAAGCGAAAAGGAGATCAACGAGATATATTATGATGGATTGTACATGCCAATATTCTATATCACCGAGCTATTGGGCCTTGCTTTTGGTCTAAATCCAGAAGAATTGGGCCTGCCAATGCACTATGAAAGCGGTGTTGGAAGAGAAGGCGAGCTTGTGAACCTAATTCTTGGTGAAAAACCGGATGAAACCGTTTTCAAAGAAGAGGTTTCCAGGGATCAACTCAAGATATGCGCCGAATGCTTGGCATGCGTTGATGACTGCTCAACTGCCATGGTCACATCCGAGTACAATCCAAAAGAGATCCTGGATATGATCCTGTCGGGCAATGTGGATGAAACACTGAGAAGGGAAGATATCTGGTACTGTATGAACTGCCATGAATGTGTGGAGCATTGCCCTCAGGATTTTGGTATGGTGAAGTTGATTGTTAGACTGAAGAACATGGCTGTTTCCAAAGGCATATATCCAGAGGTCATAGGCCATCGAACCTCGGAACTGCATGATACTGGGTATTCATTTGCTCCCAATGAGGAAATCAGGGAGGAGATGGGGCTTCCAGAAATCAAGGGGCCCAAAGTCAAGAAGCTCAGGAAATTGATGGAAAAAGCATCCACAGAGAATTCTGAAGACAGAGGTGAATGAGATGGATTTTGAAGATCTGAAAGATCCGTATTCAAGGTTAAATTTCTCCCATGGAGCTTTGACCCGGATAGGGGTGAGGGGCAGATTTGGCGAGAAAAAAGGCAGAATAGGCATTACCCTTCCCCCAAACGGTTTTACAAAGGACATTGAAGCATGCGGCATTGCAGGGCTGATAAATATAAACGGTAGAAGGGAGAACGGGAGAAGGGTGGTGGACATGATAACAACCATGACCGACAGGGAGAACGGCTTAGGTGCAGGATATGCCTGCTACGGTCTTTTCCCGGATTTGGCTGATCACTTCTGCATCCAGGTACTATTGGATGACGAGGAGGCCAAGGGAAGGGTTGAAGAATATTTTAAAAAAGTAGCCAACATCATCAAAGATGAACAAGTTTATACCAGGAATGTCAAGGGGATGAGAGGACCCTATCCGCTCATTTGGCGATTTTTCTTGGAAGTTCCTGAGAATGCCTTGAAAGAAAGCCCTCATATCGAAAATGAGGATGACTTCATTGTGGATGTGGTTATGCATGTGAACTCAAGAATCGAAGGGGCATTCTGCATGTCCTCAGGAAAGAACATGGCAGTCTTCAAGGGTAATGGCTGGAGCCATGAAATAGCAAAATTCTACGATCTAAAGGAGAGGTACGAGGGTTATATGTGGCTCGCTCATTCCAGATTTCCCACAAACACACCTGGATGGTGGGGAGGTGCCCATCCCTTCAACATATTGGATTGGTCCATATGTCATAATGGCGAGATAACATCTTACGGCACGAACAAGAGATACGTTGAGATGTGGGGATACAAGTGCACACTCCTTACCGATTCTGAGGTGGTTACCTATATGTGGGATTTGCTGTGCAGAAAACATCATCTTCCAAAATTAATCGCATCAATGGCCATGGCACCACGGTACTTTGAAGATATCTGCCTGTTACCAGAGGATCAAAGGAAGATCGCCATGACACTTCGAATAACCTATGGGAGGGCCATGATAAACGGACCCTTCAGCATCCTTGTGGGTACAAATCGACCAAAACCCTCAATGATCGCCTTAACAGACAGAAAGAAGCTGAGACCAATGACTGCGGCCCTGTCTGAGGATGAGAATACTGTGTTCGCCTCAAGTGAAGAATGCGCAATAAGAAGGGTATCCCAGAAGGGTGAAGTCTGGGCACCCATCACAGGCAACCCTGTTATCGCTCAGCTTTACAAAGGTCTTGTTTGGCGCGGAACAGAAAGGCAGTTTGAAGGCAAGAAACTGAAATTGGAGGTGGGATGATGCCCACGAAGATGGAAGGCATAAGAATTGATATGCCGCCCAG
>CP070672.1:1258959-1261594 GCA_020351895.1 Thermoplasmata archaeon | reverse complement strand
GGATTCGCAATGACCAACGGTGAACATGCCTATCCCATTGCGGGATTAACCTTAGAATCCGTTCAGAATTGCAGGATCTTTAATAACAATGTATCATCGAATGGATATTATGGGGTTAAACTTAACTCGTGCTCCAAAAATATCGTTGAAAATAATATAGGAGCCAATAACTGGTACGGCTTACTTATACAAAATTCAGATGATAATATCATAGCTAACAACTCATTTTCTACGAATTACTGGTCCGGTATCTGGATACACTATTCCAGAAACAATACCCTGAGAAATAATACATTGATCCAGGATGGAATTCATTTTACTGGGGATTTACTTGAATATTGGAACACACATGACATTGATACCTCAAACACTGTAAGTGGAAAACCTGTCCATTATTGGAAGAATAAAATGAATGGAAATGTTCCTTCTGATGCAGGGCAGGTAATATTAGCTAATTGCACTAATGTGACTGTAGAAAATCAGAATTTGAGTGGTGGTTCAGCTGGTATAGAACTTGGATTTTCTTATGAAAATACTATTAATAACAATAGTATTTCATCAAACGATAAGGGAATATTATTATACAAGTCAAGAAATAATAAAATAAATGATAGCTTATTATCCTCAAACTATCAGGGTATATACTTTTGGTATTCAGACTACAATTCAGTCACAAATAGCACTATCTCTTCAAGTGGATGTTATGGTATTTATCTTTCCTATTTGGGATCCAATATTATCCATGCTAATAATGTTATATCCAATAATGTGTATGGTTTTTATATAATGGGTTCTAAATATAATCTAATCTATCACAATAATATTATATCGAATTTCCAACAAGCATTTGCTAACAGTCCTAATTATTGGAATGCGTCTTATCCACTTGGTGGTAATTATTGGTCTGATCACAGTGGCGTAGATAATTATAAAGGCCCCCTACAAAATATCCCTGGTTGGGATGGAATTGGAGATAATGCTTATACAAAAATAGATGGAGGAAAAGAGGATAATTATCCTCTTATGGAACCATATAAACCTAATTCAAATATGACAAATCTAAAAAAAGGCTGGAACCTAATATCCATGCCCTTAATACAACAAGAGCAAAACCTGACGAGAGTACTCGGTTCAATTGATGGCTGGTACGATGCAGTCCGAGTCTATGATAGTAATGACACAAACGACCCCTGGAAGCAAACCAAAATCGACAAGCCCTTCGGAAACGACCTAAGCGAGCTCAACGAAACCATGGGCTTCTGGATTCACATCACGCAACCAGGGAATACGATATTCCTCTACAATGGTACCCAACCAACATCAAACCAGACCATCCCCTTCCACCCAGGTTGGAACCTGGTAGGCTATCCATCCTTGACAAGCTACAATAGAACAGAAGGTCTAAACAATCTCACATTCGGATCAGAGGTGGATGCGATCTGGACCTTCAATGTTGCAACTAAAATGTGGAAGGAGATTGGAGGAGGGGACTACTTCGAGGTGGGTAGAGGTTACTGGATTCACGCCAATATTGAATGCGAGTGGGAAGTTCCATTGTAAAGGGTTGCCGCATCCCCCCCATCTCAACCCCCACCTTTATGCTCACCACCAGGCCAAGCTGCACCTTCCGCCCAAATTCTTCAAGCGCAGGGTCGGCACGGGGCATCAGGAAAGAGGGTGAGCGGAAGGTATTTAACTTGATAGGATAATAACTTTGATTCATGGGTAGGAAGGTAATTGCGATTTGGCTTAGTTTGATCATGATGGTTAGCTTTGTTGTTATTGTGGATGTTAGTTTGGATATTTCTCTGAATGTTGGGGGGGCTACGCTTTATGTCAATACGACTGGGAGTGGAGGGGCTTATACGAAGATACAGGATGCGATTGATGCGGCTAATCCGGGGAATACGATTTTTGTTTATAATGGGACATATAATGAAAATATTGTAGTAAATAAGCCTATAAATCTGACAGGAGAAAATATGGATTTTACAATAATTGATGGTGGTGAAAACGAAGATGTTGTTAAGATCACTACCAATAATGTAAATATCACAGGTTTTACAGTAACTAGAGGTAGATGGATGGGAGACGATGCTGGGATAGAACTGAATAACGTTCAGAACTGTAGCATTTTTAATAACAATATCTCTTCAAACAGAAATTATGGAATTCGTCTTTATTATTCTAACATTAACAATATCACAGACAATATCATTTCTTTTAATGATGAGGATGGAATATATCTTCATTTTTCAGATAACAATGAAATAAAAGATAATAACATTTCATATAACCCATATAGCATAGGATTACGTTTTTCAAATAATAACACCATCATAAACAACACTATCTTTAACCACCTTTATGGTATCAATGTCTGGGAGTCGAATTGGAATAATATCAGTAAAAACAATGTCTCTTTTAATAAATGGTATGGTATATATTTTCAAGAATCGAGCTGGAACATTGCCATTAATAATACGATGATAGATAATGGTATTATTATAAGTGGTGGTTCCATTGAGCATTACAATACACACACGATAAACATATCTAATAAAGTTAATGGAAAACCCGTATATTATTGGAAAAACCAAACGGGAGGTGCAGTTCCTCCTGGAGCAGGACAAGT
>CP070672.1:1255690-1258859 GCA_020351895.1 Thermoplasmata archaeon | reverse complement strand
AGACGGTGGAGCTTGATGATATTATGTACTGCCTCGGGATGTGTTTGAATGAGCGGGAATATGCTTTCAGCCCTGAAAAGATCAGGTGCTACAAGATATCCTATGTGGAGAATGTGGCTTTGCATTTTTTCTGCATGTAGTGCTATCCTTCGAAATATGCCCGTCTGGACTGATATCTCGATACCCATTGCAGCCTCTGTAGCCTTCAAAGAAGCCAAAGTGTGTCCAATAGAACAGATTCCACAGATACGTGAGGTGATATTCGAAATCTGATGATAAGGCCTCCCCTTTACAAACGCCTCGAACATTCGTGGCGCTTCCGATATTTGCCATTGGATCTTCTCGATCTTTCCGTTCAATGCGTTGAGGACTATATTCCCATGGCCTTCAATTCTCGTGAGGTGCTCGATGTTTATATTGACCTCTTTAACCATCTCTTTTCCTCTTTCCCGGAAAAAATTTTTATATCATCCGTCACCTTCTTAAGAACCTTTACACCATCAAACGAGAATACTTCAGCCCACTCTATTATCTCCTCCAAACTGAATCCAGCATCCCTGTAAGCTTCAAGACCAAAACGGAGTACATTCTCATTTAAGAGTAAAGAGTGACAACCCTCGCATCGGTATCCTCTCCTTGTGCAGTATGCGTTGCAATTGGCATATGTTATGGGACCCATACATAAAACACCCCTTAGTAGTAAACAGCCTTCCTTTTGGTTTGGGCACTCGGCACATACAGAAACACCATTGACATCGTAATCCCTACAAAACCGTGCCAAGATGCAGTCACCACTCATAGGACAGTCATAGCATTTCTGAACATGCTCTGAAATTAGAAGCTCAACCACGGTCCTTCTCGCCTTATAGACTGTCTCACTTATTGTAGATATTACGAGACCCGAAGAGACTGTAAAAGTACAACTGGGTTGGAGACCGGGTTTGCCTCCGGCTATTACTTCAACTAAACACATCCTGCAGGATCCGGACCGATGTTTACTGAAAAGTGGATTAAAGCATAGCGTAGGGATCTCGATACCGTTATCTCTCGCAGCATCAAGTACAGTCAGATTGGGCTCACAGGTGATCTCCTTACCATTTATTGTCATCTTGACCTTAACGCTAATCGCCTTGGTCATCCTCTTCCCTCCAATTCTTCAAAGGAGCTAAGATCACATCTAAAGCACCTAAATGCCTCTTTTTGAGCGCGCTCTTCGTCCAAACAGAGAACAACCTCATTGAAACTGTGGATTCTCTCCTCGGCTGAAGTTTCATTGGGAATCTGCCGAACCATTATTATTTCGTTGTCAGGCTCATTCATTGAATATCTTATAGGACACATCTTCTCCAATTCGATAAATCGTTCGTTTTTACCTGTGATGTATTCATCTATGCTTTTTGCAGCTCTCTTGCCCTGGGCAATAGCTTCTATTACACTTTTGGGTCCGGTGACTGCATCTCCACCCGCAAATACCTTTTCGCACAAAGTAGCCAGAGTCTCCTTCTTTACATGGATGAGGGTTCTGTTGCTTATTAATTGTCCGTTCGCCTCTTTTGTAAATCCTGGATCAAGGACTTGCCCAATTGCTATTACTATGCTGTCAGCCCAAATTTTAACGGTTTGGTCCATTGGCATAGGTTTTCTCCTGCCCCATTTTGTATATTCACCCATGATATTCTTTCTGAATAATATCCCAACAGCCTTTCCATCCTTTACAAGGATCTCCTCCGGTGCCAAAAGGAAGTTGAACTCAATGCCCTCATTTTTCGCTTCAATAATTTCCTCTTTATAGGCCGGCATGTCTTGTTCCTCTCTGCGATAACAAATCGTTACTTTCACGCAGCCCATTCGGATCAATGATCGCGCCACATCTATTGCTACATTGCCTCCACCAATCACAATGGCACTCTTACCGGGATCTATATCTTTCCCTCCATCAGTATTAATTTTCTTAAGAAATTCAATGCCGGACAATATACCGGGGAGATCTTCACCATCCAATCCAAGTCTTGCATTTTTTTGATTACCCACGGCAAGATAAACAGCATCATATTTTTCCAGCAGATGGGACAACATGATGTCTTTTCCGATGGCGCAATTATTGTATACCTTTATGCCTAGTTTGAGTACATCTGCAATCTCCTTTTCGACTCTGTTATGGGGGAGTCTATATTGAGGTATCCCATATATCAACATTCCCCCTAGTTTTTCGGATGCCTCAAAAATCGTTGTTGAATAACCAAGTCGTGTGAGGAAATACGCTGCCGTTAGACCTGAAGGGCCTCCGCCAACGATTACAACCTTCTTTCCTGTTGGCTCGAGTCTTGTTATCGGAGGCTGATACCCTCCCTTTCCAGCGAATACCATATCCGCACAAAAACGTTTTAATTCACGGATGGCTAACGGCTCATCAAATTCCCCACGTCGACACCTGTATTCACAGGGACGCTCGCATACCCGACCGCAGATAGAGGGGAATGGATTGCTCTCACGATTGAGTTCGTAAGCTTCACCATATTTCCCCTCATTTATCAGTTGAATATAGCCGGGGACATCCGTTCCGGCAGGACAGGTGTTCTGGCATGGGGCTCTAAATAGCGCTGCACAGACTGAAGCCTCGCATCTCTTCTTAATAATATGCTCCTCATATTGATCTCTGAAATATTTCAATGTGGTCAGCACAGGATTTGGTGCGGTACCACCCAATGCACAGAGAGAAGTATCCCTTACCTGTAATGATAGATCTTCCAGGAGATTGAGATCGGTCTTCTTCCCTTTGCCCAGGCAGATCTTGTCCAGAAGTTCCAGCATTCTGCTTGTACCCACACGACAGGGGGGGCATTGCCCACATGATTCATCAGATGTGAACGTCAAGAAGTATTTGGCGACATCCACCATACAGGTATCCTCATCCATGACCACCATACCTCCGGAACCAACTATAGAACCCAGCTCTTTTAGGTTCTCATAATCCACCTCGATGTCCAATTTCTCAGCAGGTATGCATCCACCCGAAGGTCCGCCGGTCTGAACCGCTTTGAATTTTCTATTGTTTGGAATCCCGCCACCGATATCGTAAATTATATCAGACATTTTTTTTCCTATAGGAACCTCAACGAGACCAGGTCGATTGATCTTACCAACTAGAGAAATTACCTTTGTTCCCTTT
>CP070672.1:1244438-1255590 GCA_020351895.1 Thermoplasmata archaeon | reverse complement strand
TACACTGGTCCTTGCATGATATCTTCCATCACCGGAATCCCATGTGGCAATGGGCCTGTTTGTAAAAACTATATGCATATGCTTGAAGTTGGATTCGGGTTTTGACAAAAGTTCCCTAAACAACCTCTGCAATCTGAAACCATCATATAGCATGACAGGCCCCTTATCCGAAGAACCAAGGATAAGCTTTTTTTCATGCTCTATCTCGACAGAGAATGGGTCATAGGTCTTCTTTGGATCCGAAACATCAAAAACCTTCGTGGCAACAAATCGCTTGGCTACAGA
The DNA here is from genome assembly GCA_020351895.1 of Thermoplasmata archaeon. The sequence goes on along the minus strand of CP070672.1, from coordinate 1,255,305 downwards.
ATCCGCATCCGTGTCTTTCTCAATTACCATTGAAATGAATCTCTTTCGGAGATCGACTTTGGCCACATCACCAACATTATCCCGAATAAAGACTTGGAGTTCCTTCCAATCTATGGTGGATTCCGTTTCGTAAATATGGATAAAATCTGGTACATTAAAATCATGGGTAGATTCATGGACATCATTTTTGGAGCATCTTGTAGGCAATCTCTGCCCCCTTTTTGCCTGAAAGCAGCATACCACCAAAGGTTGGACCCATACGGGGTAATCCGAAAGTGGTTGCAACTGCCATACCTATAACAACAAGTCCGGGGTGTACCTCACTTGTGTACTCCACCACCATCTCTTCGGATCTATCTACCCACATGGGGTTCATGCCCCTGGTCTTTATAAGACCTCGATCCTCTAATGACTTAACAACCGTGGCATCATGACCTGTTCCGTCTATTATTACCTTTCCTTCCAGGGCAATAGGATCAACACAAGTGATTTCCCTTGGTAAAGCAGAAACAGGAGTCCAGTTTACTACCACACCTCCAACCCTGTTCTCCTCATAAAGGACGAGATCATCGAACTTGGTCATGTTCAAGGTTTTTACCCCTGCATCGCATGCTGCTGCAATCAATCTTGAGCATGCATGGGGGCCGTCTGCCACAAAAAGACCTTCGCTTACCTTCTCGTGGGGAATGCCCAGCTCATCAAGGATCTCCTGTGCTGGTGCCCTGACCGTAACCTTGTTCATGAGGTAGCCACCAATCCAAAATCCTCCTCCAAGATAATTGTTCCTTTCAACAAGCAAGGTCTTTACCCCTTTACCAGCAAGCTCTTTTCCCGCCATCAGCCCGCTTGGTCCGGCTCCAATAATAATCACATCAGATTCTGTGTATTCCAAAAACTGTTTCGAGAAACTCTCAACGATAGCTCTGGTGACCTGGCTCTCAGTTGCTTTTTCAAATATGGGCATTCACATATCCCCCCTTTTATTGTGATTTTAATCTTAGGGAATTACTCAATACATGCAATTGGATATAAGAGTTGTGGTTGACTACCTTTTGTAAAAGTCTTAACACAAGTATTCACCCTACATTATCTAATCGAATGCACTATCATAGAGTGGATCAAAATAAACTATCTCGATTAGATGATGGATCATATCTCTTGAAGTTCCTTACAAACTTTTTCTAGGTCCGGTATGAATTCGTCAACAACTTTCTTTGTCACATGGGGCATGACAACTATCCTTAGGCATTTTGGAGACCTTGTCACAGAAGCTTTCCAGCCTAATTTGGAGAGTTCGGAAAATACTGAATCTGCATCCTTCATATTGATGCAAACTATATTCAATTGTGGTTCCATTGCGATTTCAAACCCTAAATCTCTTACCCGAGAAACGATATAATTTGTAGTGTCCATGCATTCCTTTACAACCTTTTTGTACCCCTCCCTTCCAAGGAATTTCATTGCCGCCCATGCTGAAACTGCACCTGCGCTGCATCTTGTTCCAGAAAGGGATGCCTGCCTGGGGCTGGTTAAATAAGGGGAAGAAACCGCTATTTTCTTTAAATAATCCTCACTTCGTAGAAGCAGAATTCCTGATGGGATTGACGCCAGTCCCATCTTATGGGGATCAGTGGATATGGAATCCACATTTTCAACTACAAAATCAAAGTTTGGCATATCATGACCCAGGTCCACCAAAAAGGGAATGACAAAACCTCCAAAAGCTGCATCCACATGCAAGAAAGTATCATTGCATAAATTACCCAGCTCTTCTATGGGATCTATTACTCCGAACTCAGTGGTGCCTGCAATCCCAACCACAGCCGCAGTGTTTTTTGTAAGTTTTCCTTCCATCTCCGAGACATCCATCTGGAATTTTTCTGTCAAACCGACTTCTACTGCATTCAAACCCAAAATATCAGCGGCTTTTAGAATTGAGTGATGGGCACTCTTTGGATAAAGCACCTCGGTCTTTTTGGATATCTTTTTAGCTATCCACAAGGATGTGATATTTGCCTCAGTTCCTCCGCTCACAGTTAAGCCCGATACATTTTGACCATGGAGCATTTCCGAGACCATTTCGATTAATTCCCCCTCCAACTCAGCAGTGCCCGGATAAAGCCCAGGATTGCCCAAGTTAGCCTCCAGGAAAATGGAATGGGCATTCTTAGCAATGTCAAGGGGCTCTGTGCACATGGAGCCGAGAATCCTGCCTTCCCTAAAATGATGATCCTTTTGGCTGGCTTTTTTTAGCTCCTTTAACACAAGGTCATATCTAGATCCCATATCATCCAATCTCATATCAGAGGCATAATGAGGGCCTGGAAATTAATAGTTTTTGATTTTAGGTAAATCGGGTAAAAAATTCGGTATCTATGTTCCGAGCTTCATCTTAAGAAACCTGGTGGTTTTGCTTTCAGTTAGAAAATGTTTTGGGAGTCTTATGGTATATTCATCAGATAACGCGTCAAGGAGTGTTCCGAATCTTTTAAGACGGACTGCAAGGGGGGTCGGGAAGACCCTTTTGATGACTTCGGTATCATGCTCTAACGTGCTCATATATCCATTTAAAGAGGCAAGTAGCTGTGTGATATCGGTAACCACGTTGTCTTCAAACTCTCCATCCGAGAATTCTCGTTTCATCTTGGTGGTCTCCACATCGATTATGGAAAAGCCCTCGATATCAAGATCCAGTTCCTCCCTCATTCCACGAGTCAAGTTTTCAGCGGTTCTTGCATCCAGGTCAATGCGTATATGGGAATGTTTAAGGTCCCTATGAGCACAGAATTTATGCATGTCCTTGAGTATATTAAGGACTCCATCCACGATAAGATCGATATTCAGTCTCTCCTCTAAAACAGCCTGTCCCAAGCTTATGGAGTCTATAAATTCTTCAACCAAAATGGCTGCAATCTGATACCCTGGCTTCATTTCATGGATTTCAAAGAGGTCTTCTTCCTCGTTTTTATATATGTCTAAGACTTCAGGAACCGATACCTGATCTCTCATTTTGATTAGGTTTTCCTTTTCAACGAGAATATTTTGCTCGGTGCTCACCTTGGCAAAGACAGAGGGCTTTCCGAGAATGACATCATTATCTGAGGTATATTTCAGGCTGGGATGTGTGGACCAACTTCCTCCTATACTAGGAGTTTTAGAGTAGATATGAATCTGACCTTCTGAATCGAAATTACGCCTAACATCCCTCTCAGACACCACATTGAACGGGGTTATATAATTGGATGCAGTGATCAAATGCCTATACTGCTTGTATTTATCGAGTGCCTCATGGATAGGTAGCCAGATATTCCTGCCTCCATTAAATATTAAATATCATTTCATTGGACCTATTTACATCCCATTTCTTTAAATAAAACCAATGCGTCTTTCATTTCACTTACAAATTATAATGAAAGCCCAGAAATTAATAGTTTTCCCTAAGTTGTTTTTTACAGGGAGGGATTATTAAAAACCAATTATCCGCCTCTGCTCTCCCTTGCTTTTACACGAAGGCCTTTGTAACCGCACTTTCTGCATCTTGTGGCTCTAATTGCATTTCTTGCGTAACATTTCATGCATATTTTCATCATAAGGAGCCTGGTATCAGCCTCTGGAAATCTTGCCATGATATTTGCCTCGGTAGAAGAGCGAATATACGAAGTTCTATTTAAAGGCTTAGATTTCCTCCTCATCTTTGGCCAGAATGAACTGGGAAAGCAGGGCTTCCAATTGAATGCGCTCGTTTCCCCCCTCCACAATACGAAACTCTATCTCGCCAACCTTGTCCACCAATTGAACCTTTTTATGATCTGGAATCGGTAATTCCACAATACTCCTGTGTATCTGCTGGATCACATCAACACCTGATAAGCCATAGGTTATTAACAACTCATCCAATTGTTTTCTTGCCTCTAAGAATTTGCCACCCAGGGCCGTTGTTAAAAGCTTTTTTACCTCCTCGGGTCTGGCCAAGGCTGCTGTCCTATAGATCTTGTTAGCATCTATCTCATCGCCCATGGTAGCAGCAACCTGTAAGGAGTTTGTTGCCTTTCTTGCATCCCCTTCTGCAATGTATATAAGGGCTTCCATACCATCCTCTGTGATCTTTTTGTTCTCTGCCTTGGCGATTCTGGTTAGATATTCTTTAATACCCTCTGCAGCAATTGGTCTGAATCTGAAAATAGCGCATCGAGATTGAATTGGTTCTATAATCTTGGAAGAATAGTTGCAGGATAGGATGAACCGACAGGTTTGAGTGTATCTTTCCATTGTACGCCTTAATGCAGCCTGGGCCTCCGGTGTTAGGGCATCGGCCTCATCAAGGAATATTATCTTGAAGTCTGCCTCACCCATGGGAGCTATTCTGGCATAATCCTTTATCTTGGTCCTCACCACTGAAATACCCCTTTCATCAGAGGCGTTCAACTCTTGAAAGTTCTCTTTCCAGACCTCACCAAATAGTTCCCTTGCCAGTGCTATAGCGCATGTGGTCTTTCCGGTTCCAGCAGGACCTGCGAACATCAAATGAGGCATGCTCTTAGTCTCTGCATAGGCCTTCAACCTTTCTGTGATTTCGTTCTGCCCTACCACATCGCTTAGCTTTTTGGGCCGGTATTTCTCTACCCAGACTTCTCTCATTCAACCACTTTTTAACGGAATAATAAGTTGGATGGTAATTAAGGTTTGGGTAATGTATACCTATTTTATTTTAACCAAATTGGGTCTTCTTACCCTCTACTCGCAGGATATATAACTAATTCTTTCAATTGACTTGCACCATAGGGATATAAATATAACAAAATGCATACCCCCCTTAGAATAGGTATATCAATAATGATATGTTAGGGCTGAGGGACCAGAAAAATGGAGAGTGGAATTTCGTGAAGATGGATGAGAAGGTTCTGCCAATAATACACATGCTCTACGATCGTTACAACAGGTATCACAATGTAATCGTCACCAACGAAAGAATAAGGAAGGTCATGGGAACCACAAGAAAAGGTCGGGCAAACAAGAAGGTGTTGGAATATCTGCATAAACTGGAGATTTTGGAACCGTATTATGATAACGAACCTATCGACACAACAAAGGTCTGGAAGGTCAACATAGAGAAGGTTGAAGGTTATCTTGAAAGTGCGGGTTAGAATTTCCCCATCGTTTTTTCTGTAATCAAAATTGCACGCCTTTCCACAGCAACCGAGAGAATACAGAGGAACTTATGGAAGATTTATCGGTTTGGGTGAAAGTAATGTCCGAAAAGGGATTGAAAGTGGGTCTGGTTCATGTGTATACAGGAGACGGTAAGGGAAAAACCACGGCAGCTATAGGTTTAGCCATGAGAGCCTGTGGATCTGGATTGAAGGTTTATATGATACAGTTCATGAAAGGTGATATTGAATATGGTGAACTGAAAGCTGCAGAACTGCTCCCAAACTTCACCATAAAACAGTTTGGCAGGCCGAGCTTTGTCGACAAGGAAAGACCCCAAGAGGAGGACCTAGTCTTAGCCCGTGAGGGTCTTGCCCATGCAAATGAAATAATAAGAAGAGCCGAGCATGATATCTTGATTCTCGATGAGTTGAATGTTGCTCTCGATTTCAAATTGGTGGATCTTGCGGATGTCATGAATCTATTGGACTCCAAACCTGATAACATGGAGATCATCATAACTGGACGCAATGCCCATGATGAAATCTTAAAAAGGGCCGATTATGTGACAAATATGAGGAACGAAAAACATCCCTATTATAAGGGTATACCCGCAAGGAACGGCATCGAGCATTGAATCTGTATTCGAAAAAATCTTTTAAAAATGGTGAAGAAGTGGCTGATAAAAGCCTGGCCAAGGCTCTAAGACGGAAGATGGGACTGGATGAAGGCATCTTGAGGGAAGTGGAGACAAAAAGAGGAGAGCTATCTCTATTAATGAATCCATCAAGACGCCGAATATTCGAATTTATTTGTAACTATCCATGCAGCCACCTTCGGGCGATATCAAGGGAAGTTGGTTTATCAACTCAGAGCGCAAGATGGCATATAAATAAGTTGAAAGAAGGTGGTCTCATCTCCGAGAGCCAAGACGGAAGTAAGAAAATCTATCGCCCATTAAAAAACATATTCATGCCTGATGAATGCTCGGTTTTTTGTCTTTTGAGCAAAGAGAACACAAGAAACACATACCTGGCTATCGAAGCAAAACCCAAGATAACCCAAAGTGATCTATGCAAGATTTTGGGAACATATCAGCAGATTCTATCCAGAGATTTGCTATCGCTGGAAAATGCTGGTATCATCTCATACAAGAAGATCGGCAGAAAGAAGGCATATTTCGCAACAGAAAAGATAAGAGAGCTTGAGGAAGACTTGGATGCTAGGAGTAAGACTTTCGAGAGAGCCTTAATTGATGCCCTCAAGGGCGATAGCCTAAATCCTAAAGTCGAAAGTTCAGATGAAAATATTCTACAAATAAGCCTCGATATCGATAGAGAGGAAAAACCCGTTTTAAAAATACCAAAAAATCCTTTAAAAGTACTTTTAAGAGGTGGATAAAAACTACACCATTATAGCATGCCTTCCACGCATGCTCTCCTCTGTCTCACCCAACTTCATCATGAGTTCAGATATTACTCCATCTAAGAAGATCATGGCCGAGTCCTCAAATAATGTTCCCAATGGTGCAAGATCCTTTTTCCTCTCCTCATTCTTTATGGGAATGCTTATTACGTTATTTGCCAGGTGGGCCAATTTGGATTTCTTATTGGATGTTACAACTATCACATTTGCCCCAACACGTCGCACGATATTTCCGGTTTGAATGGCAGACATGGTCTCACCAGTGTTGGATATTATAACGGCTGCATCCCCCAACTCCACAATGGGTGTTACAGTCTCTCCAATGAAGTAGGCCTTCAATCCAAGTTGAACCAACCTCATTGCAAAACCCTTTCCAACGTGACCGGATCTTCCCACTCCGTAGACGAAAACCTTCTTGGCATTCAGTATATATTCTATAAATTCTTCAATCTGAGCCGAATCGTTATTGGATAAAACCTCCTGCATCATCAAAGTGATGTATTTAACAGATTCCTGAAAGCTCATTTCTTCCCGCCTCCCTTCCCCCTTTTTACGGCTTTACTTCCTTTTTTACCCTTGGTTTTCTTCGCTTTCTTTGCTCCTTTACCCGGTTTTCCTGTTTTTGCTTTTTTGCCACCCTTGGTTTTCTTGCCTTTCTTGGCTCCTTTTCCCCCTTTACCTGGTTTAGCTGCTTTACCTTTCTTTCCACCCTTGGCTCCCTTACCTACCTTCCTCACTTTGGCCCCTTTTCCCGCCTTACTAACTTTGCCTTTCTTGCCACCTTTTACCCCTTTACCTACTTTACCTACCTTAGGTTTCTTCTTTTTCTTGACTTCCTTGCCCTTTTTGGCAGCTTTAGCTCCTTTTACCGCCTTTTTTGCCTTAGTTACCTTGCCCTTTTTCACTGCCTTGAACTTTTTAAGGGCCTTTTTCTCCTTGCTTACCTTTTCTTCCTTGACCGCTTTTTTAACCTTGCTCACCTTGGTAACTTTCTTTGCCGCAGCTCTCATGGCCTTTGCCTCTCTTCTTGTGAGCACCCTTTCCAATATGACTTTCATATACATGGCATCATGCTCTAAGAGAGGAGAGCCTGAGATAATGGTAATATCGATATTATTATCAAGTATACATTCAGCCAGTGGCTCGAATTTAAGATCACCTTTTTTTATTGGCGTGTAGCGATTCTCGTTCCCTTCTTCATACTCAACTCCGGAGAAATGGGCATAGAGGTTGTTTTTTGTTATCTTTAGGGTCTTATCGAATATTTCCTGAAAATCCTCCTTCTTTTTCAGACTACCATTTCCTCTGGCATGAATATGGGCGAAATTCAAAACCGGTATCACACCCGATACACGCTTACACACAGCCAATATTTCATCTAAATCTCCGAATACCTCCTGCTTCCCGCTGGTCTCCAGGCCCAAATTTGCCGTGATATTCCGCTTTTTATACCAATCTCGAATTTCCCTTACATTTGCCACCAATCTCTCTGTAGCTTTTTTCGAATTATACCTTCCATATAATCCCACATGGGTAATAACAGCCTTGGCTCCGATCTCATTCGCCAATATTCCACACCATTCTATGCTTTCCTTGCTTTTTTCTGTCATTTCCCCCCCACTGATGAGATCCATATAGTAGGGTGTATGAATGGAAAAGAAGATATCCAGTTCCCTGGAAATCTCCGATAGCTCAGCCAATTCTTTATAGTCCCTGACAATACCGGAGGCCAAAGAGCAACGAATATCGCCTGGTTTAAATTTTATATCTGGATTTATTAATTTTTCCGGTTGTTTCTTACCAGGTTGTTTCCTGATGACTTTTACCACCAATTCGCCTTCGATATCTCTTGGTGTCAGTCCTACCTCCTCTTCGGTTACATAACGCTCCACCAGGTTTACTCTGACGAGTTGGACCTCTATTGCAGTCAAGCCCAAGGTATGCACATCCTCAAGACCATCTCTTAATGTGCGTCCCTTGCACGAAAGCGGTATCCCCCCTGGTCCAAAACGAATCATCTTTTCTCACCCTGTGCCTTATCACCCTTTGAAACGATAGGTATGTAAAGGGCGTTATATAAGGGTTTTCAAATATCCTATTGAATTTACCGAAATCCTCTGATTTCGGCCGAAATCACGATAAAATAAGGAAAAAAGAGGAATTGGGAGATATTAGCAAGAGCATTACTCCAGGAGGTACCAACTGGGCAGTATAAAATAAACCCAGAGGTAAGAGAAGATGCTCGTAACCTCGATATAATCTCTCCCAAATCCTTCCAACACCCTGGTAGACTTGTCTGTATTTAAATATATTTTTTGAGAAGAAAGTCCTTGTTAAGGGTTCTTTTATCTTCCTTATAATTCACATCAAAACATCCCTTAAATCCGTTATTTTCTGTGCTCTTCCCATTTTACTAGCCCACACGTTCTCCACTCCCACTGCTCCCACTGATGGAAAAAGGAATTTTGGTTCGATTGCAACGGTCATGTTCTCCTTTAACTCAAAATCATGGCCCTCTGCTATCACAGGTAGCTCATCCAGCTCAAGGCCTACACCATGCCCCAGGAACTTGACCTTTGATTTTCCAAAACCCATGAAGAACTCACCAAAACCGGCCTCCTTTGCCATAAAAACCGCGATTTCGTATAATTCCTTAAGATTAGTCCCACTTTTAAATCTATCAACCACAGCCTCTTGGATTCCTAGGCTCAGATCCAGTGCCTTTGTCAGTTTGTCCTCTAATTTGCCCAGATAAAATGTCCGTGTGCAATCAACAATATATCCGTTATATGCACTCACCATATCGATAATGATTGGCTCATTTTTCTTGATTTTTTTTGGTGATGCACCTCGAGGCGCAGCAGGACATGGCCCTATTCCTCCTAAGGGGGCATCCATGTAATTTGATATGGCACCACTTTCACCTGAGAGCACCAGGCCATAGAAACATTCCTGGTTCCATTTCCTCATCCTGATAATCCCTTGATGACCGTTTTTTCGCAGTATCAATTCGGTTTCTGCAGCAAGCTCTATCTCAGTCATGCCCTCCGATAGTAGATTGGGTACGGCCTCCATGGCCCGGGCCAATATCTCTCCTGCTTTTTTCATTACTTCAAGCTCATAGTTCGATTTCACCATTCTGATCTTTTTTATGTAAGGGGATGCATCAGAGATTTTCGCATTCGAAAATATGCTTTGGAGTTTAGAAAAAATCTTCACTGGCATCACATCCAACTCCAGACCCAAGCACTTGAAATCCACAAATCCATGTTCTTTCAATGTATCAGGTATCTGGCTGTAATTCGAAAAGGGCACGATGTTTTCCAATTCTGATTCTTCTTGGGCTCGAATTAAGCTTTTTCTTACAATGAAAAGGGGTTCTCCATCAACTGGAATGAAGATGACTCCATCCTGCACCGTACCTGAAAAATAGAACTTATCTGCCTGCTGTAAAATCAGAACCGCATCGATATCCTCTTTCGCAATCTCGCCTTGTAGCCTTGATATCCTGGCCGCAAGCTCTGATTTCGGGATTTTCATATTTTGGAGGATATCATTCATTACTTTTTTCCTCCAACATCTCGCTCAATATCTCGGCTACCTTCATTATAATTTGGTTATCATTGGGTAATGAAAGCAGGGTTTTCCCCTCCATATTGAAGGTGTTGATGATATCATCATTGGGTATCGTGAAGACCTTATCAAATCCTTGCTCCTTTTTAATCTCCTTTACATTAGTTGAAATCGATTCCGGGGCTCTGTTTATCACCAATACGCTCTTCTGTATTTTGATTTCCATTACCCGGGCTAGGTCTTTTATCCTCCCGGCGGTTTCTATACCAATCTTCGATGCATCAGAGACAATGAAGAGTACATCCATTGCCTTGGTGGTCCTCCGGCTTAAATGCTCCATTCCGGCCTCGTTATCTATGATAATGAAATCATAATTATCTATGAGAGTGTCAATGAATGTTCGTAAGATGTTGTTTATGTAACAGTAACAACCGGGTCCCTCCTGTCTACCCATGACCAGGAGGTCAAAGTCATCAGATTCGGTTAGTGCCATTTTAATCTGATAATCCACGTAATCATGCTTTGACATGGCTTCGGGAAGTGAATCCACGGCCTTCACAATATCCTCTCTAAGGCCACCAATTGTGTTCTCCACCTCGACTCCAAGTTTCTGGTTCAGGTTGTAGTTTGGATCAGCATCCACTGCAAGTACGACAACAAGTTTCTTATCTATAATAGCCTTTACTAACAGAGCCTTGAACGTGGTTTTTCCGACACCCCC
>CP070672.1:1241111-1244338 GCA_020351895.1 Thermoplasmata archaeon | reverse complement strand
TCGATCATGTGCACTTCATGGAGATCGGATAAAGCGAAGAACCGGGGTGCCCATAATTCAAAACGAGGTAAATAAAGACACCTGTAAGAAACCCTATACATGTATCCGCGACTTCTACTGCCCTTCATTCACCTTCGATACCGATGACAGAGCGGCTCGGATCCTGCCTGAGATCTGTGATGGATGCGGAGTCTGTGCCAAGTTATGTCCCTTTGGTACGATCAATCCAATTGGCTCAGAGCCTTCTAAAAAGGAGGTGAGTAAATGAGCAGCGAGAACAAGTTCGATCTGGTTATTTCAGGAGTTGGGGGACAGGGAACAGTCATGCTCTCCAATGTAATAGGTACGGCATGCGCCAAGGCGGACCTTCCGGCAAGAACAGGGGAGCTGCACGGTCTTTCCCAAAGAAGCGGCACAGTTTATATTCATATGAGAATCGGAGGCGATGATATCTCACCCTTGATTCCTTACGGTGAAGCAGACTGTATTGTAGCCCAAGAGGCCATGGAGGCATTACGTTATATAGAATACATAAAAGAGAACGGAATAGTGATCGTGAACATGAATGTGATAAATCCTCCAATCGAGGTGGCCACATTGTCCAAAGAAAAGAGAAACGATTTTGTAACTTTCGAGGCGATAAAAGAGAATCTACTTAAGGCCACCCCCAATGTTGCTCCATTGGATGCCCTTAAATTGGCCAAGGAGGCGGGAAATCCCAGGACAGAAAATGTGGTCTTCATAGGTGCGTTATCTGCGCTTGCTGCGTTTCCTCTGAATGCAGAAGTTCTTAAGGAAAGCGTATCCGAGGTTGTGCCCAAAAAGGCCCTGGAGGTGAATCTCAGGGCATTTGATCTAGGGTACAAGTCCTCATATGACTGCCTGTTTCAATCTGTTGAGTGTGTTAAGAGGGAGATAGACTGATGGTGAAGGTTCTAGGAATTTTAGGAAGCCCGAGAATAGGAGGAAATTCAGATATCATGCTCGAAAGTGCACTGGATGGAGCCAAGAAATCAGGGGCCCAAGTCGAGAAAATCAGGCTGTGCGATCTTGATATATCTCCATGCACTGAATGCCACGGTTGTGATGAAACTGGGGAATGCACTGTAGAGGACTACATGCAGAAGCTTTACCCGAAACTCATTGAAGCCGATAGATTATTTCTTGCATCTCCAATATTCTTCATGGGCATCTCGGCCCAAACCAAGGCTATGATCGACAGATGTCAATGTTTATGGGTTAGAAAATACAAGTTAAACCAAACCATAGGAAAAGGAAGGGATCACAGAAAGGGTTTTTTCATGTCTGTTGGTGGCTCAAAGAATCCCGAGAAATTCATAGGGGCTGTAAAATGTGTGAGGGCTTTTTTTGCCACGCTAGATATCACCTACGATAAAGAGCTGCTTATTGCTGGGGTGGATGAAATGGGCGCTATTAAGAAACACCCGAGTGCATTGGAGGATGCGAGGAGATTGGGGGAAGAGGTAGTTTCGTAATAATTAATTTTCTCATCTTATGGATGTTTTCGTGAAATATTTACATTTTAATTTGAGTGCACCACCAAAGTGTTGGATGACAGTAGACTTGAAGATCCAGTTTCCGTGAGGTCGATGACTAGATTGGTCAAGATATTGGAAAAGAACCATATAAAAACAAAAAAAGATTTCTAGAATCATAAAAAAGTTAAAAAAAAAGAAGAGGTTTTGCTGATGTTTCGTGCTTACGGTGGATCTATCACTCTTATAGGATCACTATAACCTTCGAATGGTGTGCCATCAAATAATTGCCCCGTGACTTTTAGATTGTATATTCCCGGAGAAAGCAAGTCCTCAACATCGCCTCTATCGAACTTGACCATTCTCTCGAGTATGCCGTCGCCATCATGGTCCATGATGTAGCTGTCTTCGGATTTCACAAAGCCGTACTTAGGATCAAGCTCCGGTTGTAGGGAATCCTCCAGGAGAATGGTTGAGGCGTTTATGTCTCTTACATCATAACCTTCTGGGAGCTCTATGTAGCATGTGACCCACTTGCCTTTACTCTTGAGGTTCAGTGTGTTGGGATCGATATCTATTGTGGGTTCTATGGATATGACGCCGAACGCCAGTGCAACCGGCCTGCTTGTAACCTGATTGGTAACTGAATCTCTAATAACATCCACCAATGTTCCCACCCCTGAGCTTTTATCGATAGTAATAAGCTCACTGGTTATGTAGTCCACACCGAAAAGCTCTCCTGTATCGGGATCAAAATCCAATCCTGCAATCCTGTCAAAACCCAAGGAACCGATGACTGTGGTTGTGGCATCGTTTTTATCGATAGTATAGAGATGGTTGCTGTATGCATCGGCACCATAGAGGGTACCATCGGAATCGAAGGCAATACCGACCTCATCAACATCCTTTCCCATATCTCCAACAAAGGATGCCTGTCCGGAAGAGACATCGATTGTATACAATCGCCCATTATTTCCGAGAATGCCTTCATTAACACCGTATAGGATACCAGTAGTAGGATCAAATGACAGTCCATCGACCTCAAAGGCGCCTGGATCATTGAAAAATCCCACTCTTGTTCCAGCCCCAGTCTCAGGATCAATCTTAATTAGGGATGCTTCTTCATCTGATGTGGCACCGGTAGAGCCGTAAAGGTACCCATCGGCCTCATTATATGCGAGACCCTCAAGAGCAAAACCGTATCCAACAAGACCGATTTCTGTTGATACCGCGGTGTTCGTGTCGACAATAACCAATGACTTGTTGAGTCCAGGGCCTGTCAAGCCGTATAGAACAGTTCCTGAGCCCACTGTTGTGGAACCTACTGTTTGGTAGGATAGAACCGTCATAATCAGCATTGTTGAAACAGTGAGGATTCCTGTAGTAGTTCTCCTTTTCATTAGTTTTCACCTCCTCTCTTTGAGATTAAAGAGCATATTGGTATTTGTGGGAAAAGAAGAAACACAGATTCCTCCCTCCACTATCATGGCGGCCCACCTCGCCGCTCTGCCCTCTATTTCTTCCCTCTGAGGTGTACGTATGGATTGATTTCGAAACTTAAATAACTTTGGTTTATTTGATTTAAAGTATCAATATTCATAAGGTCTTTTGAGTGGATTTTGAGTCGAGTGTACTCTTTTTTATAAAAAAATATAAGAATCTTGAAAAACAATTCACATTGTCCCCGATCCCCACCCTTCCTCGCAAAAATTATCGCGGCTATCTGACCCG
>CP070672.1:1211323-1241011 GCA_020351895.1 Thermoplasmata archaeon | reverse complement strand
TATGAGATTGTTCTCGAGTATGATGGCCTCAACCTCGTTGTGGGTCACGATAAAATCCACTGAATCGATACTCTTTACCATTATCTCTGTCTTTGGATCGAGGTCCTTTTTTTGAAAATAGCTTTTCACCCTCTTTTTCAGGTTCTTTGCCTTTCCGACGTATATTATCCTGTTTTTCTTGCTCTTGAAAAGATAGCATCCAGGATTGTTGGGGATATTAGAGAAATCGATCATGCCAATATCCTCTTCAGGAATTTTCCAGTATAGCTTCCCCTTACTGCGGCAACATCCTCTGGTGATCCTTTTGCTATGATGGTTCCTCCGTCGTCTCCCCCTTCAGGTCCCAGATCGATTATGTGATCCGCTGATTTCACGACATCCAGATTGTGCTCGATTACAACGATGGTGTTCCCCCTATCGATTAAGTCATTTAGTACAGAAATCAATTTTTTTACATCATGGAAATGAAGACCTGTTGTTGGTTCGTCCAGAAGATACAATGTCCTTCCTGTGGCCTTCTTTGAAAGCTCCCTGGTGAGTTTGATCCTCTGGGCCTCCCCACCCGATAGGGTCGTTGAGCTCTGTCCCAGCTTGATGTATCCCAGACCCACCTTTCTTAGGGTATCGAGTTTGTTTCTTATAGGGGGGATATTCTCGAATAACTCATAGGCCTCGTTCACGCTCATGGCCAGAACATCGGAAATGGATTTCTTCTTGTATCTGATCTCCAGGGTCTCGGAATTGAACCTGCTTCCTTTGCATTCCTCGCACTCAACATAAACATCTGGCAGGAAGTTCATCTCGATTTTAATGAGCCCGTTACCTGAGCAGGCCTCGCATCTTCCCCCCCTTACATTGAATGAGAACCTTCCGGGTTTGTATCCCCTAAGACGCGCCTCCTTGGTCTCTGAGAATATCTTTCGAATGGAATCGAAGACCTTGGTATATGTGGCGGGATTGCTTCTCGGGGTTTTCCCGATGGGGCTCTGATCTATTACTATAACCTTGTCTATTTCATAATCAAATAGGATATCATCGTGGTCCCCTGCCCGGATTTTAGATTTGTGCAGCTTCTTCATCATCCCCTTGTAGAGAATCTCGTACACCAGGGTGGATTTGCCGCTGCCCGACACCCCTGTAATCAGGGTGAGAACACCTATTGGAATATGAACATCTATATCCTTTAGATTGTGCTCCCTGCATCCTTTTATCCTGATGTAATTCTCAGATTTTCTTCTCGATTCTGGAACGGGAATGGTCAGTTTTCCTGAAAGGTATTTACCTGTGAGTGATTTCGGATTACGTTCGATCTGCTTCGGGGTACCCTTTGCAACCACCTTGCCTCCCTGAAGACCGGCTCCCGGACCCATATCGATGACATGATCTGCCATCTTGATGGTGGTCTCATCGTGCTCAACCACAATCAGGGTGTTTCCGATGTCCCTGAGCCTGTGCAAGGTTTCAATGAGTTTCCTGTTGTCCACCTGATGCAGACCAATGGATGGCTCATCAAGGATGTACATCACACCCATTAGATTGGATCCGATTTGGGTTGCCAGCCTGATTCTCTGGGCCTCCCCACCTGATAATGTTCCGGCACTTCTTGACAGTGTAAGATAACTTAGTCCCACCTTGGATAGAAACCCCAATCTCTCCTTAATTTCCTTTAAAATCTGTCTTGCGATCTCCTTTTGCTTATCAGAGAGTTTGAGGTCCTTGAAAAAATCAATCTTCTGCTTGATGGACATGTCTGTTATATCCACAATGTTCTTTCCCTCGATGGTTACGGCTAAGATTTTATCCTTTAAACGTTTTCCCTCACACTCGGGGCAAGGGGATATTCTCATGAATTTCTCCATTTCTCTTCTTCGATAATCGGACTCTGTCTGATGGTACAGTCGTTCGGTCTGTGGAAGAAGACCCTCCCAGTATCCAGAATGAGACCATCTGGTGTCTCCATTTCTCATGCTGAGATCGAACCTAATCTTGTCATCGGAGCCGTACATCAAGGCATCGTAAGCTTCCTCGCTCATCTCGGAAACAGGGGCCAGTAAATCAAAATCATAATGTTTTGCCAAAGCACCCACAAAATGCCCCCTCCAGCCGTCGATTGCGCTCCTGTAAACTGCAATTGCCCCCTCTGCTATGCTCATACTTTTGTCCGGAATGATGAGGTCAGGATCGAAATCCATCTTTATACCAAGCCCGTGGCAATCCTCGCAGGCACCGAATGGACTGTTGAAGGAGAACATCCTGGGCTGAAGCTCCTCGAAGGCAATGCCGCATTTTGGACAGGCCATCTTAGCGGAGTAGATATGTTCCTTATTTTTTTCGTTCAAAACTATGACAAGACCCTCGGATTTGAGAAGTGCGTTTTCAACGGCCTCTGCAAGGCGTGAATGATCCTTTGTGTTCAATCTGTCTATGAGGATCTCGATATCGTGCTTTTTGTATCTTTCTAGTTTCACTTCCTCATCGGTTCTTTGGATCTTCTTGTTGATTCTTACCCTTGTATAACCCTCCTTATAAAGATCTGCAACTAGCTTCTCGTAGGTCCCCTTCTTCTGCCTTACAATTGGTGAAAGTATCGTGGCCTGACCGCTTATATCCTCCCTGATCCTCTGGGCGATTTTCTCAGGGGATTGAACCTCGATTTTAATCTTGTGGGTTGGGCAGTGGGGTGTGCCGATTCTAGCATATAGCAACCTGAGATAATCGTATATCTCTGTTACAGTTCCCACAGTGCTTCTGGGATTCTTGCTCGTAGTCTTCTGTTCAATGGATATGGCCGGGGAAAGCCCCTCTATTGAGTCCACATCTGGCTTGTGCATAAGGGCAAGAAACTGCCTTGCATAGGCCGAAAGTGATTCCACATACCGCCTTTGTCCTTCTGCGTAAAGGGTATCGAAGGCCAGTGTGGATTTTCCAGAGCCTGAAACACCGGTTATCACAATGAACTTGTCCCTGGGAAGCTCGACGTTAATATTCTTTAGATTATGTTCCCTGGCCCCCTTAATCATCACGTTCTTCATTGCCCCAAAAAGTGATTGGAGGGTTATATATATTTATCCATGGGAGGGGGGTGAAAGAAGGATTCTTTCCCTTCCTCACCCATTTTAACAAACAAATATTATTAGATGCTTTATGCATTAGGAAGAATACAGGAGCATTGGATAATAATGGGTTCACAGGGTGATTGACATTTACCTCGGGCGAGGTGGGAATCATTAAGCAAATGGAGTATGGAAATATTATGAACTTAAGAAGAGAAAGACCAAGCTTAAGATATCTCGAGATTGGTGAACTTTCACACCTTCTTCTACAAAGGAGAAGTAATACTGCCCCCTTTACCCATAAAAACTGGCGGGAAAGCTATTACTTCAATGCCACGGATGAAAAAAAACAGCTGAGCCTGATAACAACCATTGGAATTCTTCCAAACAGGAGACGGAGCTCCGGTTTTGTCATTATTATCCATAAAGGAAAAATTGCACTTGCCAAACTTCTAATCACCCGGGATATAAAATGGCATGAAACTGACAGCTTCTGCATTCGTGGATTAACCTATAACGTCGAAGGTATCGATTGGCATCTAGGTTATCGATCAAAAAAGTACAACTTCAATATGCTTTTTAGACCAATAAACGAATTCTACCAGTACAATAAAGAAGACGATCAGCAAAATCAAGGGAATTCCAGGATGCTTTTCTCACAGCATATTGAGCAAGCAGGGATATTTAAGGGAGAAATCGAGTTGAATGGGAACAGGATCGGATTTGGTCCATCTCCCGGTCACAGAGACCATTCCTGGGGGGTGAGAAGCTGGTCTTCTATTGACAGTTATTGGTTATTCAGCTGTACTCTTGGAAAAGATCGTGCATTCAACCTTTGGAAGGGATCCTCGCAAGGAAAACCATTTCAAAGTGGATACTACTTTGATTCCAAAAGAAACCTGAAAATCCTTTCAAGCGAGATTAGGGGTCAAGATACAGGTAAAATGGGAGAGCCAGGAGGTAGTGAGATCAATTTTTGGGATGAGGAAGGAGAGAAACACGAGGTAAAATGCCAAGTGATATGTTCTGTACCCATACCACTTCCTGGAAGTATAGTGTACGAGACTATAGCAAAGATCAGGTTGGATAATAGATGGGGATTCGGCCTTCTGGAGCGCCATGTGCATGATACCAATCCATTTCACAAGATAAGGGCACTTTATAGTCTACAGAAAAGGAGGGGAAGGCATTGAATTATCTCGTGCCCCTTAATCGGGATGCCAGATGGGAGAAGAAGACCATTGGAACCAAGGCCTTCAACCTTCAGAAGTTGTTGTTTCTTGGAATGAGGTTTCCATCTTGCTCGGTTGTGACAACAGATGCGTTCAGAAAATCCACTAATGGAAAGGTTACAGACAAATTGCAAAACGAGTTGGAAGAGAAATATCCTAAAATGCCTCGTACTATAATCGCAAGATCTTCCTCTATTTCAGAGGATACCTCCCATAGCTCCAAGGCAGGGGTATTTGCAACAATCTTGGATATTAATTCCCTTTCTGAACTAAAAGACGGAATAGAGAAGGTATGGAGCTCATCTGAGGGAGATGATATTGCAGTGATTTTGCAGGAGCAATTAAAACCTGACATATCAGGGGTGCTATTCACAAGGGATCCTGTTTCCGGAGCAAAAGGACAGGTAATTGAATATGTCGATGGGATGGGAGAGGCTCTGGTCTCGGGTAAAACCACTCCTAAACGCACTGATGGCAAAGACAAAAGGTTCAAAGAGCTGGCTTTGGTTGGAGAGCGTCTTGAGTCAGAGTTCGGATATCCCCTTGATATTGAATGGGCAATGACCCAGGAAACATTCCATATTCTACAAGCAAGGCCGATTACGGCACTTCCAATTCCCTCAAAAGAGGATGGACCCACGTACAGCATGGTCTTAGCCGAACAGTTCTTTTCAGGTCCTTCTTCACCTTTGTTCTTTTCCCTGTTCAAATTCCTATTTGAGGAGTATTATGCAAAGGAAACAGCCCAGGATGTTGGATTGGATGCACTGCCAAAGGAGCCGCTTTTAATCATACACAAAGATCACATGTATGTTAACACGTTCTCCACCGAATATTTACTCAAAAAGGCTGGTGGTCTAGGAAACTTCCAGCAGCAGCTAAGGGTTTTACCAGAGGACATAAGGAAGGAATTCGAGGATGCGCAACGAAAAAATGTATTGGGTGCATTGGGCCTGCTTTCGAAGATTGCACTTTTATTGATAAAACGACCTAATCTCAGAAAAGCCAAGGTTGATAGAGATTACCTGAGAAAAGTTGTGCCTGAGATTATCAGCGGTCTTGAAACCATGGAGGATCAAGTCATAAGTATGGATGAGATGGAACAGCAGTACAAAAAACTAATGGAGCTTACAGTTAAACATATCCGTTCTTCGAAATGGGGTATGGCATACTGTATCATGCTCTCTAGTTTAGTGCAGCGGTCTCTCGAAAAGAATCATATCAAGGATCATGAAACCAAGCTCCTTATCCTTATGTCGGGCCTTCTCCACGAAAAGACCAGTAAAAGTATCAAAGAGCTTGAGATTCTTGCCAGAAAATTTCAGAAAAATGAGCATGTGAGAGCCACACTTAATAGGAAATTGGGAACTTACGAAGAATACCACAATATACTATTGGAAAATTCAAAAGGCCAGATGTTCATTGAAGCCTTCGAATCCATACTCCATCGATACGGTCACAGAAGACTTGCCAGGGATTTGATTGAGCCATCCTGGTTTGACGAGCCTATGATACCCTTCAATGTGCTGAGAAACAATATTCTACATGGGGACCAACAGAAGCATTTTGCCGCAAGAGAAATGAGCGTACACAAGCGGCAGGAGGTTTTAGAGGAAATACTAACACAGATTCCAATATACAAAAGACGCAGATTCAAATCCAATTCGCGATATTTACTCAGATATTTGGCATTCAGGGAATTGCAGCGGTTTTACCTAGATATGATATTCTCAAGGATGAGGTCCCTTTTCCTTGCAATAGGAAAAATGATGGTCCAAGAGGGTGTCATACAAGAGAGGCAAGACATTTTCTTCGTCAAAATAGATGAAATCGAAGATTATTTAACGGGTGACAAAAAGGACTTAAGGAGCATTTCAGCATTTAGAAAAATGACCTTCAGAGAGAGCCCGGAAAAACCCGGACTTTACCTTCGCAATGGTGTGGATTTCAATGAAATATCTTCCTCGAAAATGGAATATATTAAGGGAAATGTTATCAGTGGAGAATCCGTGTCACCTGGAAACTTCCGAGGGAAGGTAAAGGTAATAGAGAACATAGATTCCACATCCTCTATTTTACCTGACACGGTCCTTGTTACTAAAAGTATAGATCCAGGTCAAACCCAGGTCTTTACAGCGGCTGGTGGTTTGATACTCGAAGTGGGTGGGGTGCTGTCTCACGGAGCCATCTTAGCCAGGGAGTTTGGAATTCCAACTGTTGCCCAGGTAAATAAGGCTACCATTTTGTTCAAGGATGGACAAGACGTTGTGGTGGATGGTACAAAGGGGAAGGTTATTTTAGTGGAGAAAAAGCGAATAAAATAAATTTTCCTCAGATTATACCATTTTCTTTCAGTTCATCCATATTATATCCAATTGAGGAGTAAATCTCCTGGTTGTGCTCTCCAATTCTCGGAGGGAACTTTAGTGTAACTTTGCTTTGTGTGGTCACTGGAGGAGGTGCAAGGGAAACAGAAAGCTCGGACTTTGGGTCCTTGATTGTAAGGAGCTTCGAATTCATGTAAGGATCCTTCAGAACATCAGGTACCAAATTAACCCGAGAAATTGGAATCTTCACAATCCGAAACTGAGAAAGTACATCCTCTGTCTTCATACCGGACATCACCTCTTTGAGCTCCTTGTCCATCTGCTCTTCGTTTGTCTTTCTCTGATTATTGGTCTTATACTCGGGTTTGTTAAGGGTCTCAAAACCCTGGCAGTTCACAATGGCCTCCCATTGTGCATCGTTTCCCACGGCGATTGAAACATAACCATCCGCGGTTTTATAGACTCCAACAGGTGAGAATATCGGATGAGCATTTCCGGATTTGGTCATTGCAAGACCCAGGCCAGCCATTGGAATATGAAGCGCCAAAAGCGACATGCAGCATTCCAGCATTGAGATATCGATTCTGCTTCCCTCACCTGTCATTTCCCTGTGAAGAAGGGCCTTCATGATCTCAGAGTACGCCTGGTTTGCAGCCTCGATATCGGCGATGGACACACCGAATTTCAGAGGTTCACTATCGGGCTCACCGTTCGTATCCATGATACCTGAATAAGCCTGTATCATTGGATCATAGGCGGCCTCGCTTCTTTCGGGTCCGAAACCAGAGACCCCCACCCAGATCATGTCCTTTTTGATGGCTTTCAATTGTTCATAGCCGATACCCAGCTTTCCATAATTATGGGGCAACTGGTTCGTGGCAAATATGTCCACGTCTAATTTTTCCACAAGCTTCCACAATATCTCCTTGCCCATATCGGATTTGAGGTTCAGGGTTATGGATTTCTTGCCTGCATTTACAGATAGAAAATACGAGTTCATGAGTTCCTCATCAAGGATTTTCTTACCAACCCTGCGATTCGGATCTCCAATTTGTGATTCCACCCTTATCACATTGACTCCATCTACAGCCAGTCTCCACGTGCAATAGGGTAGTGAGACGGCCTGCTCAACACAAAGCACAGTCAAATTCCCAAGCAGTTCTGATGCTCCCATTCGCGTTCCCTCCTCTACATTTTATTGAGGATTATCCCCCACCCACAGGATAGGATATCAATATCTCATCACCATCCATAAGGGGAGTTGTCGATTCTTTTGATTCGCCATTTACCACGAATATAACGCTTCTGTTTTCAAGATCCTGTTCAATGAGCTTCTTGAACTTCCTTCCATAGCGGTTGTAAAGTACCTTCAACAGGTCTTCTATTGTGTTACCTTCATCTATTGCCACATTCTCCTCCATTTTTCCTGTGACCTGTGAAAATACCATTAGATATTTCACCTTGACCTGGGGCATATCATCATCCTTTTTTAGATCTATTTTTTGCATCATCAGAGGGTTTTCTGATAAACGAAAAAGGTGTACCTCCCCGGGCAATGGGAAGGTCCGCACATACGTAACAGATACCCTTGCCAAATTCAAAATGATTCCTGCAAACTACCTTACCACATTCTTTACATTTATGTGCTCTAACGCCTGTAATTGATAAATCGATTCTTTTTTTGCATATCTTACAGGCAGGCATTTTTTATCACCTTTTCTTTTTTGAGGAAGTTTTTTTACCCTTTTCTCCCTTTTTGCCTTTCTTTGAGGAGGCAACTAGTTTTCTTTTCTTCAAATCCGCAAGAACATCCTCCATTTCCAATTCTTTCAATTTTTCCTTAAGATGAAGTCCTGTTGCCTTATCCCAACCCCTTAGTTCATAGTAACTGTCCATAATTTTCTCCAACTGTTTCTTTGTAAAGGTCTCGCCCTTTGCCGGTCCCGAGGGCAGTGGTTGTTTTATGAACCTTTGAGGTAGAGTATCATCCTTTCTTCGAATTCCATAACGCGTGTTTATTGCCCTTTCAAGGTTCACTATTCTGTCTCCTGTGCGCAATAGATCCTCATAGCTTATATCCATTCCAGTTGCAGCAGAAAGCCACTTATGATACTTTATGGAATGAACATCAGACTTTCCCTTCTTCTTGCTGTATTTTGCTCTGATCTCGGGTACAGGATACTGTGCATAATATGAGGCATGCATGAACCTGCAAGAACCTATGGAATCTGTTACAGCAGAGAGATTCTCGTGCCAAAAGACCATCTTGGCCTTGCCTTTGTAGCCGCGAAGGGTACATGATTCTTCCGATCCAAAGAGCTCCTTTCCAATGTCTCCTTTCAGGCCAATCATCTCGAAAACAGGATGAGCCCGCAGATGATCAGAGCCTCTGCTTGATACTGCGAATGTGAATCCAAATCCCTTGGCAGCCCTAGGATCGCATGCAATGGTATCTATACCTTTTATACAGCTTGTGTACCTCTCGGCTCCCTTTCCTATCTTCTTCGTGGCCTTTGCGGCACCCAGGGCTCCCAGCTTACCGAGTTTTCCCTCTAAATTTGCAATCCTGTGAACCATCTCCACCATTGCCTCGGCATTTCCAAATCTCAAGTCGATACCATCGCTTTTTTTGGTGTCGATAATGCCTTCCTCGTTCAATTCCATGAAAGTGGCTATCATGTTTCCGCAAGAAACACAGTCTATACCGTAATCGTTTGCTATCATGAAAGCATGAAATACAGCCTCTAAATCGTCCACCCCGCACTTGGAGCCGAAGGCTGCCACACCCTCGAACTCGATATTGCCCCTTGTACCTGCATATTTTCCTGAATCGATTCTACCGAACCTCTTGCAGCGATTGGGGCAGGACATGCAGGCCCTACCCCCAGGAACCGGACTTTCCTTTATGGAATACTTGTCTCTAAATTCTTCCCCGCTTATATTCTCTGCTCCCTCGAATACGCTCTCCCTGAAGTTTCTTGTGGGAAGCCAACCCTGGGCATTGCACCAACCCACACATACCGAAGTGCCAAGGGCCTGATGCTCTCCCATCTTAAAGCCTGGGTCCCTTGTCAAACCAAGCCAACCGTCCTCTATTACCTCCTTGTATCTCTTTGGATCAGCAACCTCTAAGGCTCCGGTTCCAGAAACAGCGATTGCCTTCAGGTTCTTTGAGGCCATGACAGTTCCCATGCCAGTTCTTGCAGCGGCATCCCACAGATCAAAAATAAGGCTGCCGAATAAAACTCCCCTTTCTGCCCCAGGTCCAATTGCACATACCCTGGTTTCATAACCGTTGTACTTTTCCTGCAGCGAGAGTGTGGTTTCGAATACTCCTTCTCCCCACAATCTGCCTGCATCCTTGATTTTTACCAGATCATCCTCGATATTCAGGTAAACGGGTTTGTCTGCCTTTCCAGTTATTATCAAACCGTCATAGCCTGCGTACTTCAGCTCAGGACCCCAGTTGGTTCCCGAGTTTGAGTTTCCGTAGATGTCAGTTAGAGGAGATTTTGCAGCTGCGTTCACCCTGCCTGTGGTTGGTCCGAGAAGGCCGGTTACGGGTCCAGTTGATATGCAGAGTATGTTTTCTTTGCCCAGGGGATTTGCGTTTATTGGGAGTTCGTCGAAGAGAACCTTTGCATCCCTTCCCCTTCCTCCTATGTACTTTATACAAGCCTCTTTTGAGAGCTCTTCAGATTTGACCTTCCCCTTAGAGAGGTCTACGCGAAGAATCTTGCCTGCATAACCACCTAACTTTGAGCTCATTTCTCTTCCTACCTGGATATTCTCATTCTAGCCTCAGATTGCGCCCGGGCTGTACTATCGGCCCTTTTATGGCGCCTTTCTCTTAGAAGATCATCAAGATCCTCATAATATGTAATTGCCTTTGTTTCACACCATTTAACACATTCTGGCTCCCCATTGCATAAATCACATTTGTAAAACTTTTTTTTCTTTTCATCGTAATGGATTGCACCAAAAGGACACACTGCAAGGCACTGTTTACAACCTATGCATATATCTGAATTTAGGATAACAGCTTTCGTGGATTTATCCTCGGAAAGGGCCTTTACAGGACATACCAGCATACATACAGCAGAATCGCAGTGCTCGCATCCAACTGGAACATCTATACCTTCCTCATCGATTCTCACCACTTTGATTCTGGATTTCGAGGGTGAAAAAAGGCCTTCACATCGAAAACTGCATGCAAGTTCACAGGCCCGACAACCTGTGCAGTTCTCAGCATTGAATGTGAGCTTAGGCATAAATGAACATCCATTGGATTTTATGATGCAAAGAAAGAAACTGAATAGAAAGTATTTAAGGGTAACTGTGATGTATTTTATAGTACTCTACGAAATCAAATACAATATCCTAATAATATTATTCAAATCAGTTTCTTGGCTAGACTGTTGAAGGCCTCATTCACGTTTCTTCCACTCTTGGCACTGGTTCCCAATGATTTAGCATCAAATCTTTTAATCACTTTTTGTAGGTCTTCCCTGCTTATATTCATCTGATCTGTTATGTCTATTTTATTCACCACTATCATGATGGGAACCTTTCCAGATGCATTGAACAATTCCTCCTTCCAATAATCCAAGGATCGCAAAGTTCCCCGGTCTGTCATGTCGCATACAAGCAAAGCCCCCTTTGCATTTATATAGTTCTGCTTCACGGCCATCTTGTCTATCCAATCCCATATCTTTAGATTTATGACATCACTTCTCGGAGTTCCATTTTCCAGAACAGAAACGTAAAGCTCCTCTTTCACATTAATCAGTTTCTCCTCTGTGTAATCCTCCTCAAATTTATTTTCAATGAATCTTCTAATAAGGCTGGTCTTTCCCACTCCCTCGTCGCCTAGAACACATATCTTCGGTTCATTTCTTTTTCCATTCATCTTCTTTTCAAGGATTCCCATGAGTATAATCGCCCTCCATGAATTATTCATGTTGATCAAGTAATGATCACATATAAGCCAGATTTTGTGACAGCCATATGAATCGGTCTGTGTTTATCGGGCATTGAAATACATACAGCCTTTAATTTGATTTGAATATGTCTTATCCCCCTTAATTCTTTCGTTATACACTCGTACTCAAATATGTGGGATTTCCCAAGGAGTATTCAATCTCATGAATTTGGGGAAAGGGTCCCCTGATACCCGCAATAAACCAACCAATTGGTGAAGGTAAATCCCATTATTCCTTGAATACAATGATAAAATAAATAAGATTTAATACAAGAAAATCCTTTCTATTTTTCCCTAAATCCAGAAAAACAGGGAAATTCAGGCAAATATAGGGCGTGAGAGTATAGTCAACACAATACTACTTACAGGGGCAAACGGCTTTTTAGGTACCCAAGTCGCCTTGAGGATCATCAACCAAACAAAAGATAACATCATTGCTCTTGTAAGGGCCAAGGACAAAGAAGCTGCAGTACAAAAACTCTCTAGGACCTGGTGGGATTGGCCCGAGCTTGAAGAAGCCATAGGAAACCGGGTCGAAGTGATAAAGGGTGACGTTTCACAGGCAAGACTCGGCCTTTCAGATGCTGAGTACCAGAAAATGGTTAAACGGATAACCAACATAATACACATGGCAGCTGACATGCGCCTTGCCGCTCCAATGGATGAGCTAAGGAGAGCCAATGTTCAAGGCACAGCCAACATATTGGAGCTTGCAAGGGTAGTAAATAAGGATCATGGACTTACCCGGCTTTCCCATGTATCAACAGCGTATGTGGCAGGAGCTAGGAAGGGGATTGTTCCCGAGAAATCCCTATCCGATGAATATGGCTTTTTTAGTCCCTACGAACTCAGTAAATACGAGGGAGAAAGGCTTGTTCAGGCTGCTAAAAAAGAACTCCCAATTTCGGTATTCAGACCCGGCATGGTTGTTGGAGACTCTAAAACAGGGGCCATCAAGACCTTCAACACTTTATACGTCCCTCTTAGAATGTACTTCAAGGGCCAATTGAGGATATTTCCTGTAAGACCATCTTTGAGAGTGAACTTGATTCCCGTTGATTATGTGGCCGATTCCATAGTCAAGCTCACATTCGAGCCTAAGGCAGTGGGTCTGAACTTCCACCTAACCGCACCCTACGAATCATTACCAACTGCAAAAGAGCTGGTTCTATATTCTAGAAAATGGGCCCAAAAGAACCTCAATATTAAACTCAAAAAACCTCTTTTCATACCTGCACCAACCGGTGCCACAAGAGGAAGGTACAGATCGCAGAAGGTAATCCAGAGAAAAAGTAGAGGCTTTCTTGATGCCCTGATAATTCTCGCACCTTACTTCAATGAGCGCAGGAGGTTCCAAAGGGACAATGTGAACAGGCTCCATGGAACATACGAGCTAAAATGGAAGGAAGTTCTGGAAAATCTCCTTGAGTACGCCACCTATATGGGATTCCTACACAGGTCGGACAGAACAGTCCACGGGCAGATATTATTCCGCCTTTCGGGAAGGAGCATGCCCATTACTTATTTCGATGTTTATGATGGACAGATAGTAAAAAAATCGGCAGCCCAAGTTAGAAGTGATATTCTTAAGGCTGCTTCCACACTGAAAGCAATGGGCATAGAAAAGGGGGACAGGATCGCACTTGTGGGTCTTAATAGTACACGTTTTTTGACAATGGATGTGGCCATAGGAATTTCGGGAGCCGTGAGCGTTCCCCTGTATTACACTAGTCCTCCGGAAGAAATCGATAAGGTCGTTTCTGTAAGCGGCTCCAAGATACTTCTTGTAGGCTCACCAAAAATACTGGAGAAAATAGATGATCTGACAACCGATATTCCAGTAGTCTCCTTTTCTCGAAAACCTCCCAAAAAAAAGCCGAATCGCAGCCTAATTACTTGGGAGGAGTTTTTAGTAAAAGGTAAAGATGCAGACTCCCCCCCTGTCTCAAATTATGGATTCAGCGACCTGGCAACTGTTAGGTACACCTCCGGTACAACAGGAAAACCAAAAGGCGTTTGTTTTGACCATGAAAGGCTGCGCTGGATGGGGGAATCCTTAAGCTCCCTTCTTCCCTGGCAAATCCGCAACAAAGGTATTACCTATCTTTCATTTTTGCCCATGAACCATGTGGTGGAGGGCATACTGGCCATGTACGCACCGTACTACGCCCCCGGACCCCTGGATATTTACTACCTCGAGGATTTCCGCGAGCTGCAGGGCACGTTAAACAAGGTATGTCCAACAGTATTCTTCTCTATACCAAGGTTCTATGAGAAGGTCTGGGAGGGCCTCATGGAGAACAAGACCGGTAAGAAGTACGTCGACTCAAATGATGGATTCAAAAAGAACATACTCAGGCGCCTCATAAAAAAAGCCCTGTTAAAGAAGGTTGGTTTAAACCGCTGCGCCCAGCTAATAGTAGGTGCGGCTCCGATAGGGGAGGACCTGCTGAACAACTTCAGGGATCTGGGAATAGAGATACATGACGCATACGGCCTAACTGAGGCACCCTTGGTGACCATGAATAAATTGGGATCAAATCGTATCGGTACAGTGGGTGAACCATTGCCAAAAACAAAGTTGAAAATTGCAGATGATGGGGAATTATTGGTGAGCGGTCCACAGGTGACCCTTGGGTACCTGGATTCTGAAATCGAGTCACCAGTAAGAAATGGATGGTTGTATACAGGAGATTTAGGGAAGGTGACTTCAGAGGGAAATTTAAAGATTCTTGGCCGAAAAAAGGAGCTCATTGTCACATCCTACGGCAAGAATATACATCCAACCAAAATAGAGTCCATGTTAAAGGATATCCAGGGGGTGGATGAGGCCATGGTTGTTGGGGATGGAAAGCCCTTCTGCGGCGCATTTTTATGGGTTAGTGGGGACGAAAAACACAATCTCGTGGAATCCATAGAGCGATCCATATCCGAGGTTAATAGGCGTCTTTCACACCCCGAGCAGTTGAAGCGATGGGCCATTCTTAAAAACGATCTTTCAATAGAACGTGGTGATCTCACTGCAAGCCTGAAACTCAAGCGATGGGAGGTTATGCGGCGTAGATCAGATGTTGTGGAGGCCCTGTATGGGGGCCCAAAGTCAAATTTGAATACTTTGGTTCACATAGGTGGAGGCGAGAAAAAAGGATGAATTCCTTTTCATCTATTCATCTTCTATTTTGGTAAACCCGTAATCAAATGCTTTTAGATTGATTTCTCGAGAATAAGAGGGTGATCTTTTTTTAATAACATCCTTTATATCATCTTTTGGTAGTGGGAAAACATCACTTTTGCATATGGCTCCAAGCATCACCACGTTCATTGCTATGGAATTTCCTGACTCTTCAGCCAAAGTTGTAGCATCCAAAGAAAGGACCTTGTTACCATGATCTTCAAAGACATGGATTATCTCCTCGATATTGGGGTAAGTATGTTTCCCAGTTGAAACACTGGATGGAATCACGGATTTTGTATTGAGGATGATTGTTGCATGAGGGCCTATGAATTGTATATGCCTGAGGGCCTCTGCAGGTTCAAAGGCAGCTAGAACATTTCCTTTTCCAATGGGTATTAATGGAGTGAATATATTCTCCCCAAACCGAATATGGGATGCCACAGCTCCTCCCCGCCTTGCCATACCGTGCTCCTCGAATCCGTACACCTTATATCCTTGCCTCAAAGCCGCCTCCATTAAAATCTGCCCAGCAAATACGATTCCCTGCCCTCCAACACCTGCCAATAGCAACTCAAGATTCTCGTGAGCCATTTTATTCATCCTCATGGATTATTATCGCACCCTTGGCACATACTTCCTTTTGCATACACACACCGCAGGCATTACAGAGGTTCGGATCTATTGTCACTTTTTCATTTTCTATGAACATAGCAGGACAGCCGAATCTATCTATGCATATCCTGCAGTCCTTACAGAGCTCGTAATCGATGGTCATATGTGATGGAGCTTCTTTTCCTCTTTTTTCTCTTAGCATCAGCATTCTGCACAATCCCTGTGCTATTATGACTGCTGGTCCATTGTGTTTAACACCCTCATCTATTGCACTAACCAGCCCATTCACATCAAAGGTGTCCACACTTTTTACAAAATCCACACCGCAGGCCCGAACCAGGGGCTCAATCGATATCATCTTTGTGCATTCTCCCATGGCTGTTTTACCCACACCAGGATGAGGCTGATAACCTGTCATGGCTGTTGTCCTGTTGTCCAATATTATAATCGTGATATTCGCTTTATTGAAAACCGCATTTAAAAGTGGTGGAATACCGGCATGAAAAAACGTGGAGTCGCCAATGGTGCATACCACGGGATCGTCTATGACCTTGGAAAAACCGCTGGATACACCGATACTTGCCCCCATACAGAAATTCGTGTCCACAGCCGAAAGGGGTGATTGAAATCCTAAGGTGTAACATCCTATGT
The DNA here is from genome assembly GCA_020351895.1 of Thermoplasmata archaeon. The sequence goes on along the minus strand of CP070672.1, from coordinate 1,224,980 downwards.
CCGAGGGCTTTAGAAATCCAAAACCATCCTCTTGAGTGCGCTTGATTCTCCTCTCCACCATCCGAATCGCATAGAACACTGACCTATGTCCGCAGCCTGGACATAAAACGGGAGGACGAGGGGGAACAAGCTTAGAGGCAGTATCTTGAGATGCTTCAATTTTTAAGATGTCAATTGGCATGGCAATATCCATGAAATCGCATACAGCCTCCATGACCTTGAAAATAGAAAGCTCTCCATCGAGTGGAATCAGTTCCTTGCCAGTTATTGGGATTTGGCAGGCCATATTGTTTGATAATCCCCTTACCTGCATCTCAACAAAAGGCTCCAACTCCTCCACAATCAGTATCTTTTCTGAGCCTGCAAGAAGCTTTTCTACAAGCTTTGCTGGGAGTGGATAAGGGGTTCCGATCTTCAATAGATTAACTTTCTCAGAAATGCCTAGAAAATCGAGAACCTCCTTTACATATCCATATGATATTCCCGAGGCTATTATTCCGTATTTTGCTATTTGATCTCCCTCAATTCGGTTGAAGGGTAGAGAATTCACTGATTCTGCGATCCTTTCCATCCTCTTTATAAGCTCCTTTCTCATCCTTCTGGCATTTTTTGGGAGGTTCACCCATCTTCCAGGCTGCCTTTCAAATTCTCCTTTTCTTTTTTCTTTCGGTATCTTTCCCAGGGTGATATCAGAACTTGTATGGGCGATTCTCGTTGTTATTCTCAGCATTATGGGCTGCCCCCATTCCTCAGAGTACTCTATTGCCGCCTTTGCCATTTCCTTTGCCTCTCTTGGATCAGAAGGTTCGAAAATGGGGAGATAGGCCTCCCTTGCAAAGAATCGATTGTCCTGCTCCGTGTGCGAGCTGTGACACCCAACATCATCTGCGCATACGAGGACGATTCCACCTTTTGCCCCCATGTAAGTGAATGCCATAAATGGCTCAGATGCCACGTTCACCCCCACCCCCTTCATGGAGACCATACTTTTCAGTCCTGCAAGTGATGCCGCTATGCTGACTTCGGATGCCACCTTTTCGTTCACTGACCATTCGACATAAATGTCATGGACCTTGCTAATTGCAATGAGAGTTGCCATGATCTCCGATGAAGGTGTACCTGGATAAGACGCCGCTACCTGAATCCCACCCTCTAAAAATCCCCTTGCAATGGCCTCATTGCCCATCAGGATGACTTTCGTATCTTCCTCATCCAACAAAACATCAGATCTCATTGAAACCACTAAATCGATGGCTAATATGCTTGCATCTATAATATATTTCTCAATAATCAAATACATGTTGGGATGAAAACAAGGGCTCTAAAAATTCCCAGGATATTAACTAGCTAAGCAGCTTCAGCATTTCAGCAGCCTTATCGATTTCATCTATGGTCCTGTCAATATTCTTTATGGAATCTGTCATACACATTAATATGGCTTTTGAGCCTGCATTGGTGATTATGATATGGGCATCTCCAGTCAAGATGATGATCTTCTTTGGAGGACCCTTTCTACACTCTGATGTGATGTTCTTTGCGGCTCCTACCATGACCGTGCTCATGGCTCCAAAAACCTCGTCTGCATGAAAGCCATACGAAAAATCCGATAGAACGAGATGTCCGTCCCTTTTAATCAGGGCTGATTCTGTCTTTATGGTTAACTTTAACCGTTTTAATATGTCCATGACCTTGTCTTTGTCTGTCATATTCAATTCCTTCCCCTAGATTTTTGATTCAAGTTTCGACTTGTCCCTCTGATGGATAGATTTCTGTGCAATATTTTTCCACCATCTTCTTGCCGAGAATCTTAAAAACCTCTTCGACATTTTCCCCTGTTTTGGCACTTGTGAGCAACCACAAGGAGCTGTAGACATCGGCAATTTTCTTTATATCTTCCTCGCTTAACTGTTGTTCACCTTTCAGATCACACTTGTTTGCCATGAATATGATCGGTATTTCAGCATTTCCCTCAATATTCAGGGATTCCACCCAGGTGCAGAGGCTCTCCAGGGTCTCGGGGCGGGTTATATCGCATACAAGAAGGGCACCTGCTGCACCGTGTAGGTACGAGTGATGCAAAAGACCACGAAAATGAATGTCTCCTATTATGTCCCATATCATGAACGTAACATTGAATTTTTTATCCATCTCTGGCATATCGACATTCACCGTCTTTTTCGATACCTTCGTACCCATTGTCATAAGATATGTGTCATCGAAGTTGTCGAAGACGTATTTCCTAATGAGACTGGTTTTGCCCACAGAGCTATCTCCTAAAAAGCAGATCTTTAAGGTCAAGTTCACTTCCTCGGTCATGATATCACCACAGCATTTTTAGAGGGTTTTTTCAGATTCATATATGCATTATCATCACCATAAAACGTATAATAGAATTTGTACGCAAAAATCAATATTGATAACCAATGTAAATGAAATGAATTGCAGGATTTAATTTGATTGGAATCAATTAGAAGACTGGAGTTTACAGGCAGTAGGATTCATTAAAAAAGATACTCAGTGAGAGGGTATAATCAAGTGGTCGCTGCGGTTGTTCCCAAAAACGATCAAAACCGCAGCGAAATCTGAAATCAAGACAACGAATTATTTTCTCCTCTTTCTCTTGGTTGTTTTCTTTTTTGTGGTTTTTTTCTTCGTTGTCTTCCTTTTTGTTGTTTTCTTTTTGGTCTTACGTTTTGCCATAATTTTCACCTCCAATGTTGCATACCGCATTCGCGGTATGCGACGAACCATCAAATTGAATGGTTTAAAAGCTTTTTGGAATAAATATCTAAAGCGATAATTTTTAAACATATTCCGGGATTGAAATCCCGTTTTCAGTATTTTATATCAGATATGATATTGAGAATGTTAGTTAATCCATCACTCCTTCCAATCCACAATAAGGGCATCTAAGATATGCAGGTCTTCTTGTTTCTGCTAAAATAAAAACCGAATGGCACCCGGGACATTGAATCTCCTCTCCTTGAGGATATGTGGATGGAACAGGGGGAGCCTGAGGATAAACCTTTTCTTGATAGGGGGGTGAGTATACCTGTTGTCTGTGATAAGATCCAGTCATTGTTCGTTGCGTGCTTTCAAATGGAATTTGAGGTTCCTTATATTTTGGCTCGGCTTCAGGTTTCGATTTAACGATTAATATCAATGTGATTAGGCATATGATCTCGGCAATAATCGCGGCAAACCATCCTGATGATCCACCCCAGGTGTACTCAACTGACCCGCCGAGCATTTCCTGTTTCTCAGAACCAAAGAAATTCTTACCTGCATCCTCAGGGGAAACCATGCCCTCTTCAGCATCATCATCAAATGAACCGGGTAAGGCGAGCATGAGGTAAAGGGGAGCAAAAAGGGTGAGTATAACCGCAAGTAGTACAAATACAGCTGTACCTTTTGAACTGACATATCCAAAGATCATGAGGGCTGTTCCTATCAATCCGAGAATGCAGCCTATTATTCCAAGGAATGCCAATGAGTTCGTTGTTTTGAATGCCCCAACAACATTCGTGTCTTTCACTTCTTCCTCGTCATAATCAATATATGAATCCGATAATGCACTCTCTCCGCTGGCCTCTGCATGATCCAAATAATATTCTGCAGTTATTGTGGAAGATCCTCCTGAAGAACTTAGTTTCATCTCCATGGTATACCACGGCATGGTCAAGGACAAGGATATCATTATTACAGCAAATAGGATCAGGAGGGTCCCAATCATTGCCTTCTTTTGCATGCTATCTAAGTACCTGCACAATCTTGTGGTTATAAAAGACTTTTTGGGGGATACAATGGATTAAAACTGTATCTAACCCATCAATCCAATAATCCAAGCCACCTAAGCCCTTCCACCAAGCCAAGGCCGTCTGGATTTGATGCAATAAAGTCTGCATGTGATTTCAGTTCAGTTGTTGCATTCGAAGGAGCTAATCCGATACCGCAGTTCTTAATCATGTCTATGTCATTTTCAGAATCACCAAAAGCAACAACATCCTTGACTTGGATATCCAATAGATCACATGCAAACAGGAGACCCTGAAATTTGCTTACCTGTGGCTCGAAGATGTGAATTGCAAAGCCTGTTGTTTCCGCCTTTAAATTGAAATCAGAAACAAACTTTTTTACTTCCTCCAAATCAACATCAGGATATATTGCAACCTCTGCCTTTCTCCATATGTCTGTAAATATCTTTTTCACGGGCAGTTGTTTTCTTAATGTTTCAAAGGCTATATCACACTTTTTCCTATCAGCAAGGTATCTGACTTCTCCCTCATGATAAACCACGCCACCGTTCTCAGAGATAACAGGTCCCGATATCCCGATAAATGATGCAAGACCATATGCTATTGGTAGAACATTTCCACTTGCCAGCATCACAGGAATTTCTTTTTTTTCCAATTCTCTTAGGGCGAAAATTGCATCCATTGAGATTCTTCTTTTGTCATCTGTTAGTGAGCCGTCAATGTCAGTGACCATGGCTTTTATGCTCTTTTCTTTTTGGGGGCTTTCTTGGTTCACAGTACCTCACGCCACTATCTTTCCATCCTCTATTGTAATGGACTTATCGGCATGCTTGGCAACTTTAGGATCATGTGTCACAACAATGATTGTGACCTTTTCTTCAATGTTCAATTTTTTCAAGAGGCCAACGATTTTTTCGCTTGTTTCACTGTCGATCTCTCCTGTGGGTTCATCCGCAAGTATCAGGGACGGACTGTTTGCCAATGACCTGGCTATTGCCACCCTCTGTTGCTCCCCTCCACTCAACTGGTTGGGATAGTGTCTTTTTCTATGCTCCAAATCCACCTGTTTTAAGAGTTGGCTTACCTTCTTTCTTCTCTCCTCCCTTCCCATCTTGGCTTCCTTCATGGGCAATTCCACGTTTTCCGTGGTGTTGAGAGTGGGGATGAGATAGAACTGTTGGAATATGAAACCGATTTTATGGAGCCTTATCTTCGTCAGTGCCCTGTCCTTCAGTTTTGACACATCTTCACCGTCAATGTGAACCATTCCAGAGGTTGGAGTGTCTATGCATCCAATTATATTAAGCAGTGTGGATTTTCCGCTTCCTGAGGGACCCACAATGGACAGGAATTCACCCTTTTTAACATTCAGAGTCACTCCATTAAGCGCCCTTATCTCCGTCTCACCCATCCTATAAATTTTCGTAACATCACGAAGCTCTATCATCTCATTCCTCCATTTCCAAATTCGTTGTGTAACCTCCATGGATCATCTCATGAACCTCAGGGCCTCAAGAACATTTTTTCTTGCTGCCTTCCAAGCTGGATATAAGGAGATGAAAGTACCGAATCCAATGACCAAGAGTAGAGATTGAATCATGAGTTGGGGTGTGAATGCTGTGAACTCAAGGTTCAATCCTGATAGGTTCCTAAGATAATCTCCCATTGCCACGGAGCCATAGTAACCGAATATTAGTCCTATTACGGCTCCGATCATTACAAGTACCAGGGATTCCAGGAGAGTTTGGAAGAATATTGTTTTCTTTGAAATCCCAATTGCCCTCATCATGCCAAATTCATTTGTCCTCTCGTATATAGACATGATCATGATGCATGCTACAAATAACAGGCCGATAATCATTGAGACAGAACCTATTGCCGTGTAAAAGAGTCTCGCTAAGACTATCTCATCTTCTATGCTCTTCAGTCTGTCCTCCTTTGTCATTACATTGTAGAATGGAAATTGATCTTTTATGTCCTTAGCAAATTCCCTTGCGGCCTCAACATCCTTATGTTCCTTGGCTAAGGAAACCGAAGCCGAGGTTATACCATCCGAGGCAGTAAGATTGAGCAGTGTTTGCAATTCACTGAGGTGCATCATCACCACACCGACATCAATCCCCAATCCCCCCTCCCCAGTTAGTACTGTTGAAATTGTTCCTTTAATTTTAAAACTGATTGGGTGATTGTTAATCTGAATTTCCGAATTCTCTGACAAATTACGCCTATTTGCGAAATGCTCATCTATCAATATCTCATACGTCCATTCACCAGTGTAGTTGTTCTCGTAATGGGGATCATCACCTATATCGAACCAATCATTGAATTTGACCTCGAAGATGTCCCGAAACCGCCTTTCAGACTCGTCCCCTAAAAAGGCCTGCTCATCATCAGGTATTACGCCCACCCCGATTGAGAGGTAGTTTTCAGATGTTAGTGTCACAGGATCTGTGATGTTCAAGACAAGAAGCTCAGACCAATCTGTGACGAGTATGGCAGATGCATCCGATACATTCTCATGGGCCTTCAAATCGTCAACCAGTTCATGCCCTCTCCCTATCCCATGGGTTCCCTGTGCAGAGATTATGATGTCCCTCTTGCTCTCCTTTATGCTGCTTTGAGCGTTGTAAAGTATCCCCTCTGCAATGGAAAGCATGGATACCAATAAGGCCATTGATATGGCAACTGCTGCCATTGTCATTATGGTTCTGCCTTTTCTTCGAAACACATTTCTCAATATCATAATATTCACTTATTATTCACTTTTCAAACCATCTACTATGTTGAGATGCGAAGCCCAGTATGCGGGTCTAAGACCCGTCAAGACACCTACAATAATAATAAAAGCCACAGCTCTTATTAGAAGATCCGGAGTGATTTTAGCAATTTCGAAACCAGGTGGAAGACCGGGAGCCACGCTTTCAGCATAGATATTTATTAACCAAACACCGATTCCACCTATTATTAGTCCAATGATGAATCCTATTATTAATATGAGGACCGACTCTGCCAAGACGAGTTTGATTATGGAAACTCTAGAAAATCCCAATGCTCTTAGAGTTGCCAGTTCATTTGTTCTTTCCATCACGGATATTCTCACCACAGTTGATACGAACATAAGGGCGACGACTATCGTAATACCTGCAACAAGTTCTGAAAATCCTCTGTAGATCACAGTGAATCTCTCGATTTCCTTTCTGATATCTTCTTGGGTGAAGGCAGAAATATCGTCCTTTCTTGAAAAATCGTTTTCAAGCCACATCTTCACGTCTTTGGCTTTGGATGGATTGTACAGATCTATGATGATGATGTCGGCTAAATCGTTTTCCCACTTGCCTGTGATGTACTGCAGCTCGCTGAGATGAAGAGAGGCCGCCATGTCTCCCTCGTCCTCGAAAGATTGGGTGCGGATTCCCTTAACTGAAAACCATGTGGCATTTCCAAGCCATTCATCAAAACTTTCCACAGGCAGTTGGGTAGAGATATAAACAGTATCCCCGATATCTGCATCGAGATAGTCTTTTAATGGGCTGCTTAGAACAATCTCGTGGGTGAAGTTCTGGGAATCGAATCCTCCATCATAGGTACCATTTGCATAGAATGGATCGCCCCAGTTTGGAAGCCCTGTACCCTCTATTATCTTTGCAGTTTCAAAGACCTCGTTTGCTTCCCTTGATAGGCCCTTTGCGAGGATGCTAGTGACCCTTGGATGTTCGTCCCCTTCCTTGATTTCCCCTGTTGAGATGTACATGCGCTCTCTTAGAACAGGGTATGCACCCTTCACATACTCATTTGTGGTATTGATCTCATCGGCGAGCTCTCTCACATCCTTCAATTCGCCTGTTCCGAAGAAGATATCCCCTCCTTTTGGCATGACCAAAATCTCTATTCCGCTTTTTTCAATGATCTCATCAGTGCTCTCCCTTATGCCCTCGCTTATTGAGAACATTATCATGGCCAACGTTATGGCAAGGGAGACCCCTGAGATGGTGAGCACTGTCCTGGCTGATCTTCTTCTTAAATTCTTTAAGGGGTACATGCTCAGGCTCCAAGGGAAAATTCATGATATTTTCGATTCTGATATCGGTGGCATAAGCTCCCTGAAATCGTTCTTATTTTTGAATATTTTTTGTATGGAATGGAGGGTATATTAATGTTGTTGTTAGGGAGGTTTTACCTTTTAAAATCCATGATTTAGTAAAAACTGGTTTTTATGTCGGGAATTTGAATTTGCGACCTTTAAAACGTCACAACCTTGATGGTGATCGCCTTGTCCGGACACGCATATCCGCATTCATTGCAGTCCTCGCATAGAAATTCAGTGACCTCGATTTTCTTATCTGTTATTCTTATTGCAGAACATGGGCATCTGTCAACGCAAATGGGTTCTATATAAGTTCCGCAGAGATTGCATTTTTCATGATCCACTTCCACTACCATAAAAACACCCATCCTATTTCTTCCTCTCCATTGAGATACGTCTTAAGCACACCCTATCTCCTCTCGGGATGGCCTTCAATGTCTCAAGCTTGACATTCGTGTTGAAAAGCTCGTTTATGTCCTTTATTACCGTCTGAAACCACATGTCACAGCCCTGGACATCCTCCTCCATCGGAGCACCGTAGCGTCTTGCGAATTCGGGCCATGGGCAGCGGTCCCATTGAACGTAGATTTCGTCCTCGTTCTCCCCGGGTACCAATTTAGCATCCTCGCCCATCATTGTGGAGCTGTTTACTATGCATTGTGCTATATCCTTGATATAGGTATCTTTGGACACATCCAGCATAGTGAAGTACGCCTTGGCTGTGTCGTGTCCCACCACCTCCCAGGCCTTGAGCACCAGATCCAAGGGTGAGAATTCAGGTCTTGAAGTTTCAATTGCGGCCTCACGCCATTCGTACCATGTTGCCCTGGTTATGTTTCCCAGGGCCTCGAACTTGTTTGCAAGCTTTCTTATCTCTTTTTCGGAATCAACCTGCATTTTTACACCATCCTCATATCCTAATTCCGGTTCTGTAACCATCATGAAGCGCATTTGAAAGGGTGCGTGGCACCAGGGCATCGCCTATTACATGGGTCTCTATATTCTGCTCCTTTGCCGCATCTTTTAGATCCACAATAGGTTCCCTCTCTGCATAGATTATTGTGTCAGCAGTAACTGGAATCTTTGTATCGTGAAGAGCAGAAACCACGGCCCCTGAATCTGTAATCTCCTCCAAGGTGCTGTTCTTATACACCCTCACTCCTGCATCGTGGAGGTATTTTATGTACCTCCATACAAAAGAAGGATTGACATCCTTACCCACCTTCCTCTCCTGGCTTACTAAAGATACCTTCTTACCTTTCTTGACAAGATCCAGTGCAACTGCAATGCCTGGTTTCTTACCGCCCCAGATCAGAACCCTATCACCCACGTCAGCCTTTCCTTCCAGTACATCCAATACGTTCACAACCTTTTTACTGTCGTGTCCTGGGATGGGTTCGGGTCTAAATTTAGCACCTGTAGCAATTACAACTGTATCGGGTATCTCCTCTTCCATTAGTTCTGGTGTTACAGTGGTGCCCATATGAAATTCCACACCAGCCTTTTCGCATTGGGCTTTTAAAAAATCTATTACACCGAATAATTCCTCATCACCATAGGGTGCTAAGGAAGCCTGAATCAACTGCCCTCCAAGCTTCTCGTTCTTGTCATAAACGTGAACCTCATGGCCTCTTTGTGCAGCGGCTGCCGCGCATTCTAGTCCTGCTGGCCCTGCTCCTACTATCATGACCTTCTTGTCCATCTCAGTGGGCATGATCTGCCATTTTGGATCCCACTCATGTGCACATACCGGATTAACGTAACAAGTCATTGGCGCGTCTCTGAATAATCTCGCCAGACATAGGTTGCATGCAACGCAGGGCCTGATATCCTCCTCTCTTCCCTCAAGAACCTTCTTGGGCATCAGAGGGTCTGCTATCATTGGCCTGCACATCTCCCAGATGTCGAGAATTCCGTCTTCGATGGCTTTGTTGGGGAGTTCAGGCAAGAAAAGCCTGTAGGCCATGGACACAGGTACACTTACTGTTTCCTTGGCTCGCTTTGCATTGTAAAGCCAGGTACCCTGGGGAATATCTCTGGAAATCACAGGAACACTGGATTCCTGCCATCCTTGTGTGACGCTGAGACAGTCCACTCCTGCCTTTTCAGCCAGCTTGTAGGTCACCATGGATTCCTCTGGTGTGTTTCCTCCCACATCATCTAGAAGCTCTTCTGCGCATAAGCGGATTATGATTGGCACTTCCTTTCCACACACATCACGGACAGCCTCTATTATCTTCACCATGAACGTGCAGCGGCCTTCTATATCACCACCGTATTCGTCTGTTCTTCTGTTTGTATATGCAGAAAGAAAATTGGATACCAGGTAACCCACAATCCCCGAGATCTCCATAATATCGAATCCAGCTTCAAGTCCCCTTCTCGTTGCATCTGCGTGCTCCTTTATGCAGGTCTCGATATCTTCCTTGCTCATCTCCTTAACGGGTTTGAATACCCTGAGTCTTTGTGGAATTTTTGAGGGACCAACGCAGTATGGTAAATCCACTCCACCGACCCTTCCACAGTGCATGAGCTGGTAATTTGAGAATGCCCCTTCCTCATGAATTGCATCTGAAAGTCTCTTCAAACCCGGTATAAATTTATCGTCATATGCAGCAGCCTGACCCACATAACCCTGCCCTTCCCCTTTTGGGTCCATGTACACTCCCTGGATTGTGCAGATTCCACCCACAACCCCCTTTGCCCTTTCTCTGATATAGGCCACATCAGCGTCCGTGACAAAACCATCGTGCTGGTTCAGGTTGTCCTCTGTTGCTGCGTACTTGATCCTGTTGGGAACCTTTATTGCCCCTATCTTAATCGGTTTGAAAAGGTGCGGGTACTTTTCAGAGCCTGGATACTTTGAATAATCCCATTTTCTATCGGAAGCCATAACAAACACTCCCCCGAATCTATCGTCAGGTTTCTTTGGTGTTTCCGTAAATAGACTAGGTTAATATAAGGGTTTTTGTTTTGGGGATATAGCATACTAACTGTCCGAAGAATAAAATAAATAAAAAGGGAAGAGCTGTTTGCTCTTCAATATGTTTTTTTCTCAATTTTATTGTTTATTCAGATTACTTGCTAGTATGCTCTTTTACCGCCAGTCCGTATTTCCCTTGTATATCTCAGTGGGAAGGTCATTTGTCATTTTCGTTATTCTCCCGCCAGTTGCTTCGACCCTGCAGATCCAATATTTGCTGGTCATTTTTGAGGGATTAAATTCCCGATAATTATAACTTATGTGCAGACTGTCAGGTGACCACCTGGGATTCCCGACATACTTCCATACCCTCCTTGTACTTTCCGCTTCCACTATTATCTGCTCGTCTGATCCATCGGGATTGATCGTCCTAAGACCACTATTTATAAATGCGATCTTGGAACCGTCAGGAGACCACCGCGGTGTGTATCCGCCTCCAATGTGTGTCTCGATATTAGCAACCAGATCCACGACTTGGATGCCGCCTCTTTGCCAGCAGAACGCTGATGCATCAGGTGCCCAGTCGTGATTGTGACCGGTTCTAGGATGCCAGTAGCCATCGGTATTAAGCCGAAGCTCAGTCCACCAGATGAGAGAAGGTGCCTGTGCCCCTATTATATCTCCTGTAGCCCCGTCATAGTTGACATGCGCTGTAAAGACTCCGGCCTGAGTATCATCAAGGTACCATTCATTACCGTCAAAGACCCATTTCTTGGCACCCCATGATATAAATGAGTCGTCTGGAGCCCAGTATGCTCCAAGATCCCGATGGTTGGATGCCAGTGTGGGATCATAGGTCATCTGTACCTTTAGATTATTATCATCCCGGACCACGAAGGCTTCCCTTCTTGGAAGTCCATCAGGGTAGTATTCGCCATCGATCACTTCGAATCGAAGGAACCAATAGTGGTCGTTGTGTTTTAGGTGGCTGAGCTCCCCGAAATTATAGGTGTAGGAGTCGTAATGGTGGTCCAGGCCAGGCTCCACAGCTAATTTCGTTTTCTCTGAACCATCAGCCTTCATTGTCCATACTGCATTGCCTGATCCGTCATCATATCTGAAATAGAGGGTTCCGGATGGTGTATCATCTCCGCCAGGTGGTGGCTTGGGCGGTTTGTCAGGTTTGGGTGCCACTACAACTGTGGATGATACAAACAAGCAACACACCATAAGCAAGCACACACATATTGCCGTTTTTTTCTTCATATTGTCACTTCCTCGCTAAATTACAATATCTATGTACAATAAATATCTTTGTGGCTACATGTGGCCACAAGTCTTTGGATGTTTTTTGAGGAATGGTTACCCTGTTCCCTCTCTATCTTCCTTCCAGAATATACACATTATGGTTTATGTTCCTGAAAAGTAAAACAAAAATTCATAAATGAGCATCTATTTTAAAATCATTATTTTAAAAGCATACACCTAATCCAAAATTAGCCTCATTTGATGATTTCCCCGCTCTTGGATCTTATAAACGAGTTCAGATCCTCCAGGTACAAACCAGTTTGTATGCACCACCGTACATAAGTCGAGATATCAGTGTCAAGTTTCTTGGCCTCATTCTTCACGTTCTCATAAAGCTCGGGGTCGATTCTCACCTTCAGAGTCTTGGTGTACTTTCCCTCAACCGTCATATGCCCACCTCAACACACTAAATGGGGAATCATGTACAACTAAAAAAAGGTTCTGGGTAAAAATAGGCCTCAATCCCCCACATTCCTGGCCCATTTCATTCTTCTTTCGAGGTTGGAAAGCACTGTTTCCTCATCCTTGAACTCGTTCTCGGCCTCTGCTAGATACTCCACGACCCTGAGAATTCCGCTCTTTGTCGGGTTGCTTATGTCTAGACTGGCCCTGGCAAATTCCTGACGCAAAATCATCATGGATAGCCTGGAATCCTCAAAACCCTCGCAGAAGTCCACTATGATCTCGTCCAATGCTCCGATTGGCTCGGTCTTGTCAGTTGTTCTTCTTATTCCCGCGGCCACAATGCCCTCATATAGTTCTTTTACAGGATCTTTGAGTTCTTTAGAAGACAGCATTAGATGTCCAAGGCTTTCAAAAGACCTATCCACATTGCTTCCGTCTTTGGCACTTGTCGAGTAGTTGGGTTTTACACCGGAAGGAAGCACCTTTTCCACATGGCCGTTGTATCTTTTCGCTATGTCCACCAATTCATCAGGATCGAACTCGTAATCTTCCTTCAAATCAGATTTGTTGCAGACAAATACCAATGGTACCTCATCCACGACCTTGAACAAGAACGGTATCCAGTACCGCTCAAGATTTTCAAGTGTCTCCTTCCTCGTCAGATCCGCAACCAAAATAGCGCCGTGGACTCCAACAAAGGTTCTTGCATGCAGTGCATGGTACCCCTCCCTACCAATGAGGTCCCAGATCATGAATGTGAGATCCACATTTCTATTGGGTCTTTTGATCTTCAACTCCTTCATTGTGACCTTGCTTCCGATTGTGGCTATGTAAGAGTCCTCGAACTGATCGAACACATACCTTCGAATTAGGCTTGTTTTGCCAATGGCGCTGTCTCCAAGCAATACGATCTTCTTCTTCATGGGAGATTTTTCACCCCGATTTATAATGATAATAAATGAACATCTTCATAATCCCTTAAGTTCTTTTTTCACATTCTCTATTCTTCTGTCTAGATTGAAATAATCAAAAATATCGATTGCCTTGTTGAAATTCTTTTTTGCCTCTTCAATGTCACCTTTTTTCTTGTACACCAATCCAAGTTCTAAATAAATCGCCCCCTCTTCATAATTCATCCCCGATTCCTTTTTTACTTTTAATACCCTACGATAATTATCTATG
>CP070672.1:1208072-1211223 GCA_020351895.1 Thermoplasmata archaeon | reverse complement strand
CAACTCAATAATTTGTTCTCCAACTTATATATAATTTCGTGGCTATATTTCTAGAGAACACCAATATTTCATAATCATTTTAATTATTCATCACAAACTAATTATTCAATTTGTTGTCACTTTTAACAACATATTTTCAAGTTCCTGTAATGTAAGACCTTCTTTCCCGGTTTCAAGAACTTTTTTTCCCCTCGACAATACAACAAATCTATCTGCGAGTGGAAATACATGGTGAAGATCATGCGTAATATAGATCACAGCTATTTTATTATCTTTTAACTTGTGTATAAAGCTATGGACCTGCCTCACACCCTGAATTGACAAAGCCCGTGTTGGCTCGTCCAAAATAACGAGCTTCGCTTTAAACTGCATTGCCCTCCCTATGGCCACACCTTGCCGCTCACCTCCCGAGCAGTACTGAACCTCCTGTTTTGGTGATACACCAAGTCCCAATGATTTTAATGGTTTTTGTGACTCTTTATATATTTTCCCGTAGTTAATTATCTTGAGTGGGCCAAGATGTACCATTGGTTCTCTCGTTAAAAAAATATTTCGCCCCACATCAAAACAATCGATTAAGGCTTGTTCTTGAAATACCGTTTCAATTCCCAACTTCCTCGCGGCATTAACCGATAAATTCCCCTGTTTAATTCCTTGAAAAAAAATCTCCCCCTTATCCTGATAAAAAACTCCAGATAAAATTTTAATCAATGTCGATTTACCTGCACCATTCTCACCTACTAATCCTACCACTTCTCCCCTATGAATATCAAAATCAACATCATTCAATGCGCAGACTTTCCCAAACCATTTGTAGATATTCTTCATGTGGATTAAGGGGACATTTTGGTTCATGGTTTTTCACCTATATAATTATGATCAAAATTACAATTCGGATGGAGCTTTGCGAAACTTTGAGCGATTTGAGATATTACATTTTTATCTAAGAGTGAGTAACCTATGAGCGTCTATAATTTTTGAATATATTGTTCTTTCATCTACAAAATTTTTTTAGGCGATTAACGAAACAACCTCCCACTCGCATATAGTATGCAATCAAGATTGTTTCGTCATCGCCCTTCCTTAAATATATAAAAACTCTTATAACAAGAAATAAATTCTTGCTGAAAAATTAAATATTTACTCAAGCCATTTACTCACGACATTTGACCAAATAGGCAATTCCTCAACATTTTCAGGTGTCACCATCGTAGGCCGGACCTGCAGCCACCTGTGACCATAACTTTCAACGACAGGAGCAGGAGCCCAGCTTGGGTATTTATAGATATTAACTCCCTCATGCTCTTCGCCTGTCAGATAAATATTCCATGTCCCATCCGGTTGAGGGCCGTTCGATTTATCGGGATCAGAATAAACAGTTACTCCGACCGGAGGTATCATATCCTCACCTACCTCAATGTATGTCTGCAGGAAATACTGGGCAAGGGTTCCGTAAAACAGATTCGGTTGATCAACACCAGCATCACAAATACCTTGAAGCATATATTCCTTCATTGGTTTTTCAACGTCTACAACACCGGTATATACGTGCCCTTTTCTACCACGTTTGATCGAAGCATTGGCTGTCTTTAGTCCTTCCATCACTCCCATTCCTGTGGCAGCATTACACGCAACTACTCCCAGAGGAGGTCCCCATGCAGCGATAGCGTCGACAAGAGTTTTTTTCGCATCTGCCATGCTCCAGCCCTCTATCATATACACCACAACATCTAAATTTGGATACTTCTTTAAAACAGAAAGAGCTCCATCTCGACGTTCTATGGCTGACATTATTGTTGAGCTACCACTAAACACGAGTACCTTCCCTTTTGGTTCAACTCTATCAGCTTTTATTGCGTCTACCATTCCCTGTGCTGCCAATTCTCCAATTTTTGAATTACTCACTCGAATGTTTACGAGCACCTTTGGTGTATCAGCATCTGCATCATAGGTAACTACTGGAATTCCCTTATCAACAACCATATTAATAGTGGCAGTGAGCCCATGAGTTGATGTAGGACAAATGAGCATACCATCAACACCTTGTGCAAGCATATACCTTATATCCCTGATCTGGGCTTCCGTGATCATATTGGGATTAAGATTAATAACCTTATTCCCATGATCTAATGCGTGATAATCAGATGCTTTCACCAAGACCCTATACCAATCTACAGTTTGCTCATAGGGTGAATTGCCCCAAAAATAAGATTTCTTTGTTGTTTCAACCGGTTTCTCTGAAGAAAATGCGGGATACCAACCCCAAAATAAACCAACAATGAAAACAAGCATAATACAAAAAACAAAACTGGTAATAAATTTTCCCTTTTTTCCCATAATCTTGTACATAATCAACCTCCTCTTTTTAGCCACACTATTAATTTTACTCAAAAAATGTATTCTATTAAAACTCACCACCCCCTCTCATAATTTATCGTTTATACTTCAAAGACAATTGAAAAAGTACGTGAATCATAGTAAAGGATATTCATAAAAATATCAATATTTTTAATCATAAAAAACCTAATTTTATTGCGCAATGCGTTTTTATTTCTTATAATATGATAGAGATATTTACTTTTTTATTTCTCAATCGCTCTTAACATTGGCGGATGATTAGAAAATAGAGAGGACGTCTTATCGAATAGTTTAAATAATTTTTCTATAGATCATACACGTATGATAATTGTATATGCTACATTTGATCCACACCGATCGCATCGAACAGATCGTAGAGAGCCAGATTGTGGTTGTATATTGCGCTCAGGTAGCCAACCTGCGCCTTGTTCAGGTTGAGCTGGGCATCCTTTAAATCCGTATTCGAAATAAGCCCGTTTTCGAAACTCTTCTTGGAAGTTTCAAGGTATTTCCGTGCAAGCTCGACTCTCTTTTTCCCTGAGTTTATCTTCGCTTTTTCCTCTTCAAGCCTGAGCAAAATATTTTGTATTGCGAGTGTTATACCGCTTTCCACCGAACTGAGTCCAGTCTGCAGGCTCTCGAGATCGAACTCTGATTTCTTGACCTTTGCATTTTCGGCGCTCCATGGAAAGAGCCCGGAGAGCGGCATCTGCACTGTGAGACCGACGGTAAGGAGGTCGCTCCAGTTCGGAGCTGAAAACTTGTTTTCACCTGTTTCCGGATCATAACCGCT
>CP070672.1:1202577-1207972 GCA_020351895.1 Thermoplasmata archaeon | reverse complement strand
ACCTTACCTGGAGATTGCCAATGTACCTGCAAATGGTTCAACCTCATATTCCTATATTGATTCGGGCTCTGGAGATGGGAATATCAATTCCTACTTTTACAATGTTCGCACCAGAGAAAGTTCTGGTAATGAAAGTCAGAGGGGGAAGCATGTAACAAAATGGGTAACGCATCTGAATTCAGGTTGGAATGTTTTTTCTGTTCCGGTTGTTACCATTAGTAACTTAAGAGAAGATGTTCTGGCTCCTATTGACGGCAATTATGCATCACTACAGGGATATTTTCCAGATGAAACCAAACAGTGGAAGCACTGGCACCGGGACAAACCCCCAGAATTTAATGACCTTGAATCCATTGATTACGGCAGGGGTTACTACATCTACATGGATACCCTGGATTATCTTGTTACTGCAGGAGCGGTTGATGAAATTCCCCAAATCGTTCTTAATAAGGGATGGAATCTTGTGGGCTTTCCATGGAGCCAACCCTATTCGCAGGTGGATGCTGTCAACGGCCTTGCAGGTCCTGTGACAGTATATGGTTTCGATGCTACTGGTGAGGATATACTTTTAGATCCTACTGACCTTATGAATCCAACAGAAGGCTTCTGGATTCACTCTTCGAAAGATCAGGTCTGGATAATATAATTTGCTGGTATCTTGGTAGACGAAATGGCGTTTTTGGAAATATTAATCTGGATCTTTTCAAGGGGTCACACCTCTTTAACTCCTCAAATAATTCTCACACTTCTATGTATAAAGTGTTCCGCCCTTTTGAATCCGAAAAAAGAATTAAAATAAGAGAGGGTCGTGGAGTGTTCTAATATCCCCGACCCTGTACGTTCATCAGTTTAATGGACCACACAAACGGTATCCGGGTTACCGCCTGTTCTGTAGAATGCCCCTGCTGTAAGTCCACCTCCTATCGCCGCTGCATTGCTCGTATATACTGGGAGGCCAACTACATGTAACGGACTTGTAGGATTCGAGGTGCCGATGCCGACATTGCCGTTGTCATTTCGAACGTTTACGACGTACCCCTGACCATCGGCATAGATCGATGGACCGATGTTGCCGTTCATTACAAATCCTCCCTTTAATGCTCCAGTTGAGTTTGCTAGAATTAAACCTGCATAGGTAGGTCCATTTTTTCGCACCCTGACTCTTCCATTTACATCCAATACATCGAAGGTGGTCGTCGTCCCGATGCCGACATTACCGTTTTCATTTATTACAAACGGTGTAGTGTCGCCCGCCATGTCATCCACCCTGAATGCGTCTGCTGCTGCTGTTTGGACGATATGAGTTTTGGCTGTGGGGCTAGTCGTCCCGATGCCGACATCGCCGTCGTCAAAGATGGTGCTGTTGATCAACGCATTTCCGTCCCATTTCGGTATAAAATCAAGTGTAATTGTACCCACCTCAGGATCGCTCTCACCGGTTATGTATCCTGCCGTGGCATGATTTCCCCAGCCAAAAGCAGTATCCCACATGGATATATCCCCATTTGTGATTCCCGAGGCCACACTAACACCATATACCGGGTCGGTTTCGGAATAGCTAGTTAGGTATCCCGCAGTTGAGTGATCACCCCAACTATGAGCTGTGTTCCAGTCAGTAATATCCCCACTAGTTATTCCCGAGGCCACACTGACACCGTATACTGGGTCGGTCTCGGTATAGCTTGTGAGATATCCCGCAATTGAATGGTCACCCCAACCATAAGCCGAATCCCAATTGGTAATATTCCCACTTGTGATTCCCGAGACAACGCTGACGCCAAACACTGGGTCGGTTTCTGTATAGCTCGTCAGGTATCCCGCAGTGGAGTGGTCACCCCAGCCATGAGCAGTATTCCAGTCAGTAATATCCCCACTCACGATTCCGGATGCTACACTAACTCCATATACTGGGTCGGTCTCTGTAAAGCTTGTAAGATATCCGGAAGTTGAATGATCACCCCAACCGTAGGCGGTGTCCCAGTTGTTAGCATTCCCGCTTGTGAGATAACCAGCTGATGCATGGTCACCCCAACCGTAGGCCGTGTTCCATAAGGTGATATCCCCGCTTGAGATTCCAGATGCTGGACTCACACCGTATACTGGATCGGTCTCTGTATAGCTCGTAAGATATCCGGAAGTTGAATGATCGCCCCAGCCGTAGGCAGTGTCCCAGTTGTTAGCATTCCCACTTGCGAGATAACCAGCCGATGCATGGTCACCCCAGTCGTAGGCTGTATTCCACTGATCAGAATTTCCGCCTTCTGCGGTGATAACGCCATCCACATCTAGCTCAGAATCCGGTGTTGTCGTCTGAATGCCAACATTGTCATCCTTGATTGTAAATGGTAGGTCCTCGTCCTCTTCAGCAGAAAGTGCTGAAACTGCCAGTCCAGCCAAGGCACCTGCAATGGCACCGAGTAGAATTGCGAGAATTAGCATTGTCGGAATCTTAGAACTGGTTTGCGCTTCTTCTTGCCTTTCGGTTTTTCTCGGTTCTTTAACTTCTTCTTCTATATGTTCTTCCATATTTTCTTCCATCTAGATTCCTCCTACATTCTTGCTTATCTATCTTTTTTAGATCTCATTAAAAGTGAATCATTCAAAAGAAGAGTAAATGGTCGCCTGCCCGAATTATTAATGTTCGCAATTTCACCGTCATTCCCCTTCTTTTTCATCACTTTTCAACGGCTGTAATGTTAAAAGTTCATTGTAATTATGATATATATAAATATTCTGGTATATTTCGTATTATAGATAACGGAATTAGTAAACAATACAATAATATCCAAAATCCTCTCTCATCTCAAGAAGTTGTTTTAGATAGATACATTTATAACATCATATTTTCACAAAGGACTCTGCCCTTTTGATCCCCAAAACAAAATTCAGCCAATTAATTTATACCCGAAATTTTTTTTAACACCCAAATCTATGCATCTTCATTCAAGTTCTTATGGAAGAGGTGAAAAGAGATGAAGATCGAGTTGTATCACGCCTCGAAGTTCGGGAATGGAGCAAAGGTGGCCGAAGAACTGCAACGGGTTTTGGAGGCCAAGGGCCACAAGTTGAATTTGCATCATATCAAGGAAGCGAATCCAAAAGCACTGCCCCATGCCGACCTATATATCTTCGGCTCCCCCACGCGAATGGGCAGGCCAATAGGGGGCATGCGACGTTTTATCAGGAGGGTAACCCTGCCTTCTGGAACCAAGTACGCCGTATTCGCCACCCACGGGGAAGCGGCGCCTGACAAGAAGACGGGAAAGATGCCGACGGAGGAGGAGATTAAACGCTGGAGGAGGACCATACCCATCATGGACGAGGTCCTGAAGGGAAAGGGACTTTTGAAGATTGCTGATAAAAAGTTTTTCATCTTAGCAGATACTTTGAAGGGGCCGCTGAAGGAAGGCTGGCAGGAGAAGGTGGAGGAGTTTGCGGCGCAGATTTCGCCTTAACAATCCTTTATTCATTGATCCCCATCTCATGCAAAAGGCATGCCGAATCGATAATATACAGCATGAAAATCTTATTTTCCCAGTTGTTGGCATCCGTAAAGTATACAAATTATTATAGTCAAGTTTAAATAGTATAATTTATATGCGGTGTAATATGACTCAGAAAAGCAAAGAAAATCAAAATTTGATGGTGTCAATAATAGGAATTTTATCAATTGATATTGTACTATTAATTGCACTATTTGCAGAAGTAGACCCACACCCTCCGGGATTCCTCGGACCTTTCATTGGTGCCATGATTTCCCTTGGTATTATTTCATTGGTTCTGGCTTTTTGGGAACGAAAAATCGGGCTGATAACGGCTATCATTTTTGGATGTATTAATATTTTGGCTGTTGGTCCTCAGAAATATTTCTTTGATCCCAATGGACAAGCAGTTGTTCCAATTATTATTCTAGGGACAATCTTAATAGGGGCCCTGTTCTATTCTATCCTATCAGTCAGGAAGAAGGGTGTTTCAACTTCTTCCCCTGATTAAGGGGTAGATATTATGAACATAGCAAAGATGGTTGTTCTGGGGGCCCTAGAAAACCTGGGCCGGGGCAGCGGTTATGATATCATACAAGAGTTAAACCGAAAGAAGATCGACAGGTGGACCGGTATAAAAAAGGGATCAATCTATCATGCCCTGAGGGAGCTGAAAAAGGAAGGGGCCGTAAGAGAAGTGGAACAGACCAAGGTCGGCCGCTATCCCGAAAAGACCATCTTCCAGATCACAGCCAAAGGTAAGGACTTGTTCGATAGTCTACAGGAACAGGCATTTTTGGGTTTATTCCCGCATTTTTATGGTTTTAAGATCGCATTGAAATTCAATACAAGAAGATCGGCGAAAGAGATCAAGAAATTTGCTGAAAGAGCAATTGATGTCATTGATCAACAATTTGCGGCAATGGACGATCACCTCGGCAGTCTTGATAAATCCAGTAAGCTGTACAAAACCGACTCTTTTTTCATAAAACACGAGAAAATGCTGTTCGGAGCAGAAAAAGAATGGATTAAGGATGCGGTAAAGAATCTGTCCATGTTGCGGAGAACATAGAGTTAAGGTTGCCTTAAATCTGTCCTAATAATATTATCTATTTTTCGGAACTTTCAAGAGCTCCTCCATTGAAACAAAAATTTATCTCCGAACCATAATCCACAAATCCTCAAAGATGGTATACTGAATGTGCGCAGTAACTTTCGAATAAACCTAAAAATATATTATATAAAAAAAAGAAAAAAGGATTCTAAGAGGGGTCGAATCTCATTAGAATCCTGTTGTCCGCACAGCCACATGGTCGAAATGATATTCACGGTAGCCTTCCCAGAGCACGGAAATTCCGAAAGCCACAAAGATATCCTCGTTTCCATGAGTCCAGATTCTTTCGACCATTCGGTATCTGTACCAACCGACTCCGGGTTCTGTATAACCGATTATTGTGAAGTCGTTCTCCCTCTCGGGATCTTTCACACCTGCGTAGGCGACGATCTTCCACTGGTTGACGGGTGATTCCCATTTGCTGTGAACATAGAAATCGATAAAGACAATTGTGACTGGTGCCTTTCGATGTGCCGGGACTATTCTCTCCATCCACACGGTACCGTCATCCTGACTGCCGTCTATGGCAAGTTCCAGGCACCAATCCCCTTTATAAGCAATCTTGTCGGTTCTCTCGATGTGCCAGTAAACGAGTTTACCTGCCTCAGATTCTCCCATAAAATTTGGATCCTCTGGAAGGTCGTAATCCTTTGTCCACAAACCCATGTCGGTCTCCCAGCTCTGAACTTCGATAAAAATTCCAAGAGCACTTCCTGAAACCATTACAAGAGCAGTGGAAATCAAAACAAGAATTCCAATGGTTTTTACAAGTGTCATTTGCCCACTACCCAGAGAATTT
>CP070672.1:1198285-1202477 GCA_020351895.1 Thermoplasmata archaeon | reverse complement strand
TTGGGCTGCACCTACCGCCCAAAACCATCCAGCGCAGAGCCATCACAGATCGACAGGAATAAGGGAGGGTGATCGGAAGGCCTATTCACTATGCATATATTTTGTGTGGGGTGGGATTTGCTGGGCTCGGGATAAAAAACCTTCACTGGCAAAACTTATATCAACTTTAACATTTGAATTCCCAAAGTACAAGGAGAAGAGAATGGAGGAATGGGGATATAGTTATTAAGATTAATAAGTGCAAATGAATGGATATAAATTTCTTCTAATCTCCATTTAAACATGAGATAGGACCTGTGACCACTGGTTTGATGAATGCCTTTCTTCAATTTCTCCAATAGTTTCTGTGCCCTTTTGGGAGAGTTCTATTCGTCCATCCATTGTTGGCTGGACAAGGGAAAGTGATCGTAACATCTTTACATTATAATGGGCCCTTTGCCTCGAAATCCTAAAGTGGCGAGCTATGTCTGATTGTGACATCGAGCCTTCCGCATTGAGAATATCGAGGATTGCAAACTGAAGATGCGAGAGAATCAAAGAACCGTTGGAAAATGGGACACCTTTTGGATATAATAGTCTTACCCGTCCCTCTCGTTGGGATCGGACAAAGCCAAGACGCTCGAGTACCCATAAGTGATACGAAAGGGTCCCGTTCTTGATACCTAGGCTCTCTCTTATCTTAGTATATTTAATTCCTGGATTTGCCTGAATGTAACCATAGATTCTACCCCTGTTGAACTGATCGAGAGCCCGCTCCGCAGAAAGTCTATAGAAAACGCCAAAAAAAACGACGATAGTAAATGTTGCAATAAGAACCAAAGGAATCCATGGATCCCAGGAAGGATCTGAGTGTCGGGGGATCACGTCCTCTGTTACTAAGTAGGGATCAAGGTGATACAGAACTTCACCTGACGAAGAATCCACCCATACCTCAAGTGTCCAAAAGGAACCGGGTCCTTCCTCCCAAGTCACATGCACTTGGTATACGAAGCTTGTCCCGTTCCGCACAGTAACAGCTGATGATGTACCATTGGGATTTGTAGCGTTGTATTCATAAAATGCAAATTCTGAAGCGATATTCACTGCGTCCGAAGCTGTATAATCAGGGACACCTAATAGCTCATACCAGACGAAGAGTTTCACGGAAATCACGCGAAGATCGGATTCGCGGACCGTAACGAACAAAATGTTGAAGTAGAGGGGATCACCAAGGTCCGTTGGCTCCACCATTATTATTAACCACTGATATTCTTCTTGAGGAGTGCCAGGAAGCAATACAACGAATTCGATTCCTAGTTGTGATTGGCTTGTATTCAAGCCCAAGTCTGAAGCAATCCGATCTGTTACCTTCCTTAGGTCACTCTCCTCTACCGATTTGGCAACATAGGATGAATTCCCTTGAAATTCGATGTTCCTTAGGATTCCGGCTTCGATGTATTGAGCTTCAATCTCTCCATCCACAAGAGGAAGGGCATATGCTTCCTTCGCCAGTAGAAACTCGGGTCGACCGCTTTCATTCACAGGGTCCCATTCTCCGTCTTTAGAGGTGTCTATTTGAACATCCAGTTGATCTGCGAACCAAGTAGTGAGATTTGAGGCTTCTTCTCGATTCAATAGATCCGATTGAGGCCAGACAATAACAGGAGTGGCACTTGCATTTGTAATGGGTACAAATAAGAAGGTTAGGCTTATAACCAAGAGGATAACTTTGAGATTTCGCATACATATTCTTAATAGTATTTGAGGGTCTTAAGGTATGTGGTACATTTTTTTGACAAAGGATCATTTTTGGGAGCCTGTCAAAATTTTGTTCCAAAATTACTATATAGTATCGCTCCTGATATTATTTTACGATCAAGGATTAAAGAGGCGGAATCCGTGAAGAAGACGATCATTTCGCTTTTATCTGTTATGGTTCTGGTATGTGCAAATCTATTAGTTGCTTTTATGTTTAATCCTCAGGAAGAGATGAGAGTATCCGCCGTAATAATCATTGTAGATGATGATGGACCTGCAGATTATCCAACTATTCAAGTGGCTATTGATGCAGCAATCCCGGGGGATACCGTGTTTGTGAAGAATGGGACATATTATGAGAATATTCTCATCTATAAAACAATAAATCTGACAGGTGAGGATAGGGATACAACGATAATTGACGGAAGTGGGGTTGGAGATGTTGTAAATGTGAGCGCAAAATGGGTGAATGTTACAGGATTTACAATTTCCAACGGAACTTGGGGCATCAGAATTTACTCGTCATCAAACAACAACATAGAAAGAAACAATATATCGAACAATTGGGAGGGGATCCGTCTTGAGTTTTCGTCGAGCAACAACATAACAAACAACGATGTTCTTTCGAACTTTTGGGGCCTCTATCTTAAATTATCATCATACAACAATATTAAAGGTAACAATGCTTCGAATAACGATGGGGAGGGCATACATCTTGAATTATCGTCGAACAACAATATAACAAATAACAACTATATTTCTAACGAATGGTTTGGGATCTATCTAAATTTATCATCAAACAACTGGATAATAGGCAATAATGTATCCAGGACAATGGTTGCAGAGGGAATACACCTTGAGGCGTCATCGAACAATATGATAACAGGGAATATTGCCTCGGACAATTCTTTATCTGGCATCAATCTTTACGCATTATCAAACAACAACATGATAACAGACAACAATGTGTTGAATAATGGGGATGGCATCCTTCTTATTTCATCAATAAACAATACGATAACAAGCAACAGTGTTCATTCGAATTTTAATTGGGGTATCAAAATTGATTTATCATCAAACAATAACAATATATCAGGCAATAATGTATCGAATAGTACAGTGGGTATATCCCTATATTCATCGACAAATAATAGCATTACAAGCAACAATATTTTTTCGAGTTTTGGATGGGGAATTCGTATTTCCTCATCAAATAACAATAATATAGGAGCTAATGGTGTTTTATCGAGCTTATTTGAAGGTATCGGTCTTTACTATTCCTCAAAAAACACCTTAACAAACAATAATGTATCATTGAACGACCTAGGCGGCTTCTATTTGTACAAATCAGATAACAATACCCTCAAAGACAATAATATTTCATCTAACGGGATGAGCGGGATCTATCTCGGGTCATCAACAAACAACAATGTAACATGCAATAATGTATCAATGAGCCCATGGAGTGGTATTTTTATTGGATTATTATCGTCAAACAATAAGGTAATGGATAACGTTATTTCTTCCAATGGGTGGGATGGCATCCAAGTTGAGTCGTCAAAAAACAATATTGTCAACAATAAGGTATTGAACAATTCTAACGGTATTGAGCTTACACTATCATCAAACAACAATACGATAAAAAACAATATTGTATTGAATAACTTTTTCGGGCTCTGGTCTATCGAAGCAAACAACAACATTATAAAAAACAACTATATATCGAACAATGAGAACGGTATTATCCTTGACTCATCATCTAATAATGGTATAACAGATAACAATATTACCTATAACAATTGGAATGGCATTGAGCTTTGGGCATCAATAAACAACAGCATAGCAGGCAACAATGTATCGAACAATGTTTATGGCATCTATCTTTACTCATTATCAAATAATAACACAATAAAATGCAATAATATTTTTTCGAACATTAATGCAGGGATACATTTTTACTCATCATCAAACAATAATACAATAAAATACAACAATGTTTTTTCGAACAATAATAACGGTATCTCCTTTGACTCAGCATCAAACAACAGAATAATAAATAATAACATATTGAACAATGATTTTGGCATCAAACTTCTCTCCTCCTCAAATAACAAAATTTATCACAACAATATCATCAATAATTCAAATCAAGCATATGACGACATGAACAACAATTTCTGGAACGATTCATATCCCTCTGGTGGGAATTATTGGTCAGATTTCGATGAACCAAGCGAAGGGGCATATGACGATTATAAAGGACTAGGTCAAAATTGGCTAGGAAGAGATGGCATAGTCGATAATGGATCCGGTGCAGGTGGGGGTAAGAATCCTTATGTGATCGATTCAGATTCCCAGGACAACTACCCCCTAATGGAGCCATATACATACATACCTCTTGAAAACTACACCGTTTTAAAACAAGGTTGGAACCTAATCTCTATCCCAATGATTC
>CP070672.1:1181640-1198185 GCA_020351895.1 Thermoplasmata archaeon | reverse complement strand
GCAATTTCGGGAGATACGCCTTCCTTTTCATCAAGTTCGGGTTTTTCAATATCCTCTTCATCATTATTTACAGTATCTTCCATTGGTGGAGGAGGAGGTGGCATCTCAGGGGATTTCATATTTAAAGCTTTGAGTTCGGCCTCTTCTAGTTCTCTTTCCAGCTCCTTTATATCATACTTCTCTATGTCCTTTAATCCATGAGAGTGGGGTGATTTTATCCTCTTTTCCTTGATTTCGGCCTCCACAATTTCCTTTTCCAACTCCTTCACATCGAACTTTTCTATGCCATCTAAAGGAGGTGGGGGAGGGGGTATTTCATCGGAGAATTTGGCCCTCCCGGCTGCTTTTTTCAACTCCTTGTCCTGGAGTTTAGGCTCTTTATCCTCTTCAATTTCCTCGGCCATATTACTACATTAAAAAAATATTTGACAGCGCATATAAATCTTACCACCAGATTCTCAAAAGTGGGTTTTTACAGATTTGCCATTGCTTTATCTTAGATTCTTCCTTTTCTCTTCCTGGACCTGTTTTTTATTACTAGGAATAGTGCAATCATGCTAAAGCTTGGGATTATGATATCCGTAAATTCTGGGATTGTATTGATATCAGAAGCATCTTCATGATCACCTAGTTGGCTATTTCTAGGATTCTGATTGTTATTATTTTCCATATCATAATCTCCATCAGCGTCTGCAAATGCAGTAATTTTTGCTGAATCCCCAAAACTTCCAGCCTTGGATGGATCTACGCGAAATGCAATATAATTTGAACCTGTTCGAACGTTATCTGTTCCTGCTCCAACTCCTGAGGTGTCTGCGTAATTCCAATCGGTTCCACCCCATGAATAATACTCTACCTCATCTTGATCATTCTCCATAATAACATAATCGTTGTTATCGTTAGCATCCGTGTCAATATAGATACCCCATGTGTTTGTATCTAAGCCACCTGGAGCACTCTCGAGGTCGATTCTGAAATAATAATAGGTTCCGTCCTCATAATAAGAGACCTTTAAAATCTCGAGAGTTGTATCTGCAAGTCCATCGTCAGCGTCCGTCATTACCTCTATCCACTGACCAACACCTGGCCAAGCGCGAGTGCCCCTTAGTAGAATTGCTGAAAGAGTCATATCTACTGCCGAATCCAATCTTGAATGTCTCGTTATCTCTTCACCCGAATAATCGCTCTCACTCTCACTCCAATCAGTGGTCTGGAAGTAAACCTTAAAATGCCCGGTTATTCCCATGTAGGTCCTGGATATTTGGGCTTCCAATATGGCGGTATCTGTTTCAGCGTCCACCACACCCTCCTCAAACCACTCCCAATCTATGGGGGATGAGCCTCTGAAGCTCAGATGTTTTCTAGATTGAATTTCACCGTACTTGCCAGTAATCTTTAAGAGATGATCTGCACCAATGCCCCCGACAAGATAGCCGGTTGCGGATTCGTTATCACTGTCTATGTAGATGTAAGTTATATCCTCCCCCGTAACTGGTGGTGCTGCAGGTGGAGTCGGTGGTTCAGGGGAAGGAGGTTGAGGCACAATGGGTCCCGGAGGTTCGGGTATGAATGCAACAGCATCACTCCAAAATGGGATCTCTGCTCCCCAACCCATCTCCCCGTCTACCCTCAGATAGAAAGAAATCGTCTCTGTGGTATTCGTGACACTGTACTCGATTATATCCAGGTTGTTGTTGTCCACATCGCCTGTCTTGTCATTCCTTATCTCCCTAGATTCCCAATCTGCAAAGGCACCATCCACCTTGATGTCATCTGGAACAGAGATTATATAGCTTATATCATAAAGATACTGATTTGGTTCAAGTTTTCTCAGGGTGATTGTACCTTTATCGATTTCTATATCATGGGGTTCTGCTATTTCAAATCCGATGCTGTTCTCCGGCCAAGCACCGGTACCAACATCCACCTCGACATATAACGTTCTTACCTCCTTATTTTTCAGTGAAATGCTCGTTTGAAATTCAACTACACCCATTCTCAGGGTTCCCGTGGCAATGGTGTTCGGTCCATCGATCAACCTAACAGCGCTAACATCTCCATCACTGCCAACGCCTGTCCTGGTAAGCTTAATCTCATTTATGTTTAAATCCTCGTTTTGGGCCTTCAAATCCAGTCTTAAAAGCTTATTTGTTTTACCCATGATGTAATCCTCACCAACACCCTGCTGATCCACGATCAAAACACCCTTATGGTTGCTTATCATGGTATCCGAGAAATCCTCGAACCTATTCCAGCTTTGCATATAGAATAGAACATCAACGGAATCATGACCGTTCAGATATAAGCCACTGTATGGTACTTGAACCTCCAATTCAGAGCCTGATACCCCAGTCATAACACCTCCTTTTGATTTCCATTGATTCCAGTCAAAGGTGTTGGAATCGCAGGAAAATAGGCTGCTTGCGAAAACCTCGTTCTGCCAACCCTCCACCTTCACCATGAAATCGGCTCCGAGACCTCTTATGATGTACCCAGTTTGCTGGGATTGGTCTGTGTCAATGAAGATGAAGGCTGAGTCCATGTGTCTTCCACTGATTGCAGGCTCACCAGCTAGAATCCTGCCGTACACTTTAACATAGAACGAAAGATCATTCAGTCTACCGTCAACACTGTAATCGATGATATCTACATTGGAATTGAAGGGCAGAGCCTCACCCACATCCGAGGTTTTGACAACTTCTTTCCAATCCCTGAAATTGCCGTCTATTTCTATTCCCTTCATGGGCTCAGACATATCCACTGTCAAATATGGAATCAAAATCAAGAGGAATATGACTGCAGGAACAACCACCATCTTCCATCTGACGCTTTTACTTATCAAGTATGGTTTTCTTGTTCCAAGGCCATTTGTTATGCCATTGCCGTTGGTGATGCCGTTGGTTATCCCCACCTTAAGGGATTTAAGCCCATTTGTCAGGCCGTTGGTGAAACCATTTGTCATCCCCCGTCTTCCTATATCAAGACCTCTTAAGTGACTGTCCATAAGAATAAATTCTTCGTCGACCTTTTTCGAAATTCCCAATGTAAGCCCTGTTTTAATGGCTCCTTCCGGCATCCTGGCAGGAGCTATAAGGCCCACTTCCTCCCTCTCTATTACAGGCTTTAGGGGTTTCTTTCTAACCTCCTCGGTTGATAATAAGGTCTTGATTATACTGTTTGCACCCTTAAAAGCTCCTGTATCTCCGTCCCAATCCGTCAGTACTTTCCTATATTTATACCCAACCTCTTGGATCACGGTATCGATTTTGGATAGTAGATTTTTATTTTCCCTGCCTGTGAACACCACGGCAATAAAGAAATGATTGCCCCTTTCAAGAAGAATGTTCCTGTCACCGAACTCGAGCTTCTTCAGAACCTCTACTTCCTCTCCATCCACCTTCTTGGCAAATGCATCTGAAATGAGGTTCTTCACCCCTGTCAGCATGCCGCTTAAAATATCCTTATCGATCTCCTCCTCTTCGCTAATGGATGCATGGGTTATGAGAATGCTGTGCTCGTGGATTAGAAACACCTTCTCAACGAAGGGGGCCTCCCCTAGCCTCCTGTAGTAAATAAAGCCAGTTAAAAGAACCAAGAATATGAGTGGGAATAATGCCCAAGGCCATAAAATCCTCTCCCAAATTGATGGAGGTGGAACACCCTTTATCAGGCCAAGGTCGATGGGGTAGGAACTTGCATTGGTTCTGCCATCGCTCACTGTAAAGATGACATCCAAAAGCTCGTCTTTCTCGTCCTTTGGAGTCCAGGTGGCCATGTAGGTCTCCTGATCAATATGGACTTCATCGTAGTTGCAGGTGAATGTCAGATTTTCTTTTATGGAGCCTAACTGGAAATAGAAACCCAGATCCCTTGTCCAGGATTCTCCCATCTCTACGGCTGCGCTCTTCAATCCTCCGATGTACCTTGGGGGAATATAACCTGTGTCCACAGTAAAAACAAATGATGTTGTAAAGCCACTTCCCTGACCTTGGGAATCAAATGCCTCAACACGCCAATAGTAGATGGTCTTGTCATCAAGTGGTATATCCAGGGTGTGAAATGAATCGACGACGCCTGTGATATTGGTAACGTTATCCGAGAAATCTGATGACTTGGAGAACTGTAAAGTATAGTTGACAACCCTATCACCCGGATCAGGATCTATAGAATCGCTCCAGTCGAAAATCGGGAGGATCGTATCAACAGTGTCGTATTCGTTGGGTGCAAGCAGTTGCGGAATGTTGGGAGCATCGTTGGTATTGCTAACCTCCAATGTGAAATTGGTGAAGTCCAAACCCCCTTTACGGTCATCGATGGTTATGTTCACATAGAACAATCCAACATCCGCATTTACAGGGTGGCCAGAAAGCTCTCCGGTTTCAGGATCTATGAAAAGCCAATTGGCATCTGTATTCATGCTCCATACAACTGAATCGTTGTCTATATCAATATATTCATATTGTACAGTATAATCTGAATCCTCTTCTGCGAACCCTATATCCATGGTAGTTATTATGGGGAGATCGTTGGTGTTTATCACTGTAAGGGTGTAATTTGTGGAATTCACTCCACCGTGGCCATCCTCAACTGTTACATTGACCCAATAGGATCCCACATCCTCGTTTTTAGGTGTCCCATTGACCATGCCTGTAATATTATCCATTTTAAGCCATAACGCGTTGGTTTTAAGTTGATATCTTATGTTGCCCTGCCCCTCATCATCACAGTTAAAATCCACAAGATATTCCGAGTCCTCGTTTACGGTTGGAATGGGAATCGTGGTTATTCTTGGAATGGAATTATTCACTGTTATGTTATAATTTATGAAATTGACTCCGCCATTTCCATCATGAACAGTAATAATAACCCAGAACTCCCCTACATGTGTATTGTTGGGAGTGCCGTTTATTTCACCTGATGTTGAATTAATATGGAGCCATGGGGCGTTTGTGATGATATTGTAGGTGATGTTCCCCTGATTGTCGTCTGAACAATTGAAGTCGTCATAATGCATTTCATCTTCATTCGTGAATTCTATGGGTATGTTCGTTATTGATGGAGGTGTATTGTTCACTGTTATCGTGAAATTTATGAAATCAGAACCTCCCCTGAAATCTGTTACTGTGACATTCACCCAGCACCAACCAACATCATGGTTTTTTGGGGTACCGCTGAGATTACCTGTCATAGAATCTATGACAAGCCAGGAGCCATTGGTTTCTACTTTCCAGGATACATTATCGCCATCAATATCAGTGTAATTATAATCCACTGCGTATAAGGAATCTTCCAGGGCGAATTCAAGATTTTGTGTTGTTATCTCAGGGGGATCGTTTGCATCCTCCACAGTCAATGTGAAGTTCGTAGATTCGTTGCCTCCATTGTTGTCATACACACTCACATTGACCCAGAAGGAGCCCACGTCATTATTTGTGGGGGTTCCTGACAGCTCCCCGGTGGTTACATTGATGACAAGCCAGCTTGCATTCGTGTCAAAACTCCAGGTTAAGGTGTCATTGGTTGGATCGATATCAATGGCGTCGTAGTCAACAAAATAAAGGGTATCCTCAGTGGCTAAATCGATATTACCTGTGATTATTTGCGGCGGATCGTTGACATTGAGTACTGTGAGGGTATAGTTGATGTAATCGCTTCCTCCTTTGCCATCGAATACCGTAACGTTGACCCAATACCATCCAACATGACTATTTACAGGAATTCCAGTCAATATACCCCCAGTGGGAGCTATGGAGAGCCATGTTGCATTGGAGTGAAGAGAATATGTAATGTTCTTCCAATCATGATCATCATCACAGTTAAAATCCACCATATGGGTTTCATCTTCCAGTGCATCAATGTCCAAAATCACGCTCAAAACTGGTGGTGTGTTGTTTACGGTCAATGTGTAATTTTCTGAAAAAACTCCCCCATTTCCATCATCAACAGTTACATTGACCCAATACCAACCCACATGGGAGTTATCAGGATCTCCACTTAAAATTCCTGTGCCAGAATCGATGTCAAGCCATGTGGCATTCGTGTTGACCGAATAGAAAACACTACCCTGCCCATCATCAATGCAGTTGAAATCATCCGAATGGTGGATGTCCTCCCATGCATACTCATCAGGCAAATTTGTGATGATGGGCAGGGTATTGGTAATATTCAATGTAAAATTATGATAGTCCATACTCCCATCTTCATCGTCTACACTGACATTCACATAATAACTCCCTACTTCTTGGTTCGTTGGAGTGCCTTCCAAAAGCCCAGTTGTGGGATCTAAGTCGAGCCATGAGGCATTGGTATTTATATGCCATGTTACATTATCCAGATCTAAATCAATGAAATCGTAATTTACACTGTATATGCTGTCCTCCAGAGATTCTACGATATCGGATGTTGTGATTTGCGGTGGATTGTTCTTTACAATCAGCATTATTTGTAGTGTTTGATTGGTCACCTCAAAATCGAAGGCCGCGAAGCTGAAATTGTAGGTTCCCTTGGCAAGGGAAATGTTATAGAAATAGGCTTTTCCATCGAAGGTATTCACATCGAAAGCATCAAGCTGATTCATGGTAAAGGGACTGCCGAGCTCTCCTTCTATGTCCAGTAAAACTAAGAGTGAATCGTTATCATAGTCCGTGATATTCACCGTAAAATTGAAGTAATCACCTCCAAAGCCTTCTGAAGGTTCCACCATTTGTTCTGTGAATGTCGGTACGTTGTTTGCGAGATCGATCATTTGAATGCCAGTATAATTCCACGCATTACCAAAGCCTATATCAACGGCCTCAAAGCGATATGAGTGCGAACCTTTTGGTACTGAAAGATTAAAGTAAAATTCCTTGCCATCCGCCCAATTCATATCCGAAGGATAAAGCTCTGACATGGTGAAGTTACCTAAGCTTGAAATATTGACATTTACGCTGCCTGCAGAATCGTTGTCCAAATCTGTATAAATCACGGAAAAATTGAACCAGCTACCGCCTATATTGCTCTCGTTGATGTAACTTCCAGATAATTGGGGGAGGCTGTTTAATACTCTCGGTTCAAGAACAACTTTACTTTTTATTGCCGGATTGCCAAAGCTGTCTTCGCCCTCTATATTGAAGGAATACAGGCCTTTTATCAGTCCTGTTAGATTCGTAAAAAAGTGCTTGCCATCCGAGGTATCCATATCGCTGGGATCCACCTCTGACATGGGATAGGCGCCACCGGATGGTCCTGTAAGATTCAATAGGATAACACCTGCTGGGTCCCCCTGCATATCTGTGAACTTAACAGTGAAATTGAACCATGTGGTGGTGAAGCCCATCCCTGGGTCAACATCGGCATCGGACAGAAGCGACGCATTACCCCCGACATTTGGACCGATATCGTTTTTTGGTATTGCCCAAGCACCATCCTTATCATTTGCATATATGTAATATTCATAGGTCCCATTTTCCGGCAGGGTTGTGTTGAAATAGTAAATCACGCCTTTTGTATAGTTAAAATCCAAGGGGTCGGCCTTTTTCATGGAGAAGTTACCGGTAAAATTACCTGTTATGCTCACATTTATTTCACCAGGCTCTTGATTATCCGGATCAGAATATATCACAGTGTAGTTGAAATCAGTGGAATTGGTCCCTCCAAACATTGGATCCAATTCATTGTTCGAGAGGGTTGGAGGCGAGTTAATGACGTTGGGTCCGGGAATCTCAGTGGTCTTATTCCATAGGTTTAGAATATCTCTTGCTGCAAAGTGGAATGAATAGGTGCCGATTATCAATCCTGTGTAAGTGTAGTAGTAGTCCTTTCCATCCCTGTAATTGGTATCCAAAGGATCTGTCTCGTTCATGACCCAACTGCCTGTATGAAAGGGACCGGAGATGTTGACAGCGATATATGACGGCTCATGACCATCCAAATCGATGTACGTTACCGTATAATTGAATTTATCCGTTATATTTCCAGTTCCTGGAGATACAATAGCAAAATCGAACATGGGAGGTGCGTTCACCACAAGCGGCAATGGAAACGCTGTTGTATTGAACCATACACCCTGAGAATCATTTGCCGCAAAATGGTGTGTATAGGTGCCATTGATAAAGCCTGTGTAATTATAATAGTACAACTTGCCATCCCTGTAATCTGTATCACTTGAATCAGCCTCTATCATTTCCCAGCTGCCTACATGAAAAGGTCCAGTTATGTTCACAGATATGGCATTGGGAGGTTGGTTATCAAGATCAGTGTAATTGATCGTGAAATTAAAGGGTGTTGTGGCATTCCCAGTACCCGGATTTAAGCCTGGATCAGAGAGTGTAGGCGGGGTGTTGATTATCTCGGGTCCAAAATACTCGAAAGTAACATTCCAAAGGCCTGCTGAATCGTTGGCTGCAAAATGATAGGAATAGGAAGTGCCATTTACGAAGCCTGTGAGGTTTAAGAAATAGAGTTTCCCATCCCTGTAGTTGAGATCATTTGGATTGAGGGGATTTAAGTCAAATACACCAAGACTTGTGATATTGACAACTATCACATCTGGAGGGTCGTTCTCATTGTCCGTATAATTGATTGTGAAATTGAAGCCTGTTGTTGCGGTTCCAATTGTTGGTGTTAAGGAGGCATTGGTGAGCCAAGGTACGGTACTCCCTGAAACATTGAATATTATTGTAACGGTGTGCGTTACACCGTTTGATTCTATACCTTTAACAGTAACTGTGTATTCACCCGCCATGTTCGTGTTGTAGAAGGTGAAGTTGAAAAGCTTCCAGGCTGACGGGTCGTTTATATCCATTGAAACTAGGTTCATGGGCGAATCAGAAACGGCTTCTGTTCCTCCCGGATAAGTAATGGTAATATTCGCACCTGTTATGTCATACGATCCAAAGGGATCCGAGATATTGGCTTTTACTGTCACCTCCTGGCCCATCATGAATTCCGAATTTTCAAAACCACTGATATTGTAGGTTTTTACCCAGTCGACATTGACAAAGGTCCATGTTGGAATAATCCTTATGCAGGAGGCCTCACCTGTTGTATTATAGGCCAACCATAGATCAACAATTGATGAAGGATCTAGGGATACATTGAGAACCAGATAATGCCCCTTATTCAGGATATAATATACATCTGGGATCGTTATCTCCACCAATTCCCAGCCAGGAGCTCCATCCGAAGAAAATGTCTTGGATTCAGTGGTAATAATATTTTTCGACGTTCCATCCGAGTCTTCCAATGAGACTATTACTGTCTCAGTTGCAGGTGTTCCACCATCATCCATATCAAACCACAACTCAATCAATACATCATCAGCGATGATGAAGTCCCCTGCAAGAGCTGGTGTGAGATTGAAATCTTGATAACCCAATTCTGGATTAGGACCCGGATTTCTCCTTATTGTCAGGCCAAGAGGTCCATCACCATCAACGTCCACAACCACAGATGAGGTTGGAGGAATGGTATCCATGAAATCAAAGGTATCGGTGGTAAGAAAAGTCCTATCATCATGTAAATAAAGGGTTTTATCCCTGACCAAACCCATTGCCCTCATGCCCCAATCACTGTAAGAATCATTATCAGTTCCGTGAGAGATTAGATAGAGGACCTGGAGGTCCTTGGGATTCTTTGGAATAAATTCGGTATTCTCAGGACCCCAATTAATGACTTTTGGAGATGCATCTCCAAACACGCTGCCATCTGTGTAGTTCATATAATCAACAGGTAAACCCAGGTCTGAAATCAATAAAACATCGTCACCAAGGTCATTCCATACCTCTGTGATTTTATCCCAGAAAAGCTCCGAGGATGTGTTTGCTCCGATGCCAGAATGCACAGTGACATTGTTTCTATTGGAAAGGAGGAAGTTCGAGAATAAAAAGGCATTTCCATCCTGATCAGTAAGAGTCCAATTGTTCATGTTCAAATTCGGTGCATTGTTCGTACCGTTGTAGTAGAGGTTTATCCATTCCTTATCAGCCGAGCCATTCACATATACCTGATTTATCACTAAAGGTGCGAAGTAAATGAGTTGATAGGCATCCACAGTGGTCAATTCCCTGTAAGATGCATTAAAAAGCATGTCATCCGATTGTTGAGACCAGGAACCTGTGAATCTCGCACTTGACCCATCGGGCCACGGATTTGATGGCTTCCTGCCCCATGCGTATCCGTTTGGATTGAGATCAGAGCAGGTAATAACTATCCAATATATCTCTCCCTCTCTGATAATCGGAGGATTTGAAAAGGGGATGTTCATCCATTCGTAGTTTAAGGTAAAGTCCATAATCTCAGAAGATGAAATGTTTATCCCGCTTGGCACATCATCAGTGGGATCGGCATTGCCCTTGTCATCATTGGTTTGGATTACAATGCTCATGTCTGTGGAATCTACACCAACATCCTTTGCATAAATATCAACACTTGAAAGTAGGGAAGTTAAAGGAGCGAAAAAGGACTGGGCCCAGTGTTCTGAGGTGTCTGTTGTACTGTCTGAGGGTGTAGTTGTATCAGCAAATGAAGCGAATACCACATCTGAACTACTGTAATTGGAAAGCTGTGAATCTTGATTATAGGCAAATGCCATGTCATAGACATTGGAATCAGCACCGTTTGTGTCCGCCCCTCCTCCACCACCTGTTGCAGATGCTGCCGCATCCACCTTCATGAATCCAGATCGTGAACCCCCAATGGGGAATGGTAAGCTTGAATTATCCTGGGCTCCTACGAGGACCACATACCTCCAAGCCTCGAAGTCGGGATTTCCAATACTGGATATAGGTATTGAGATCTCTACATAGTTAGTTTGGGGGGAGCCTATTGCATCAACTACATTGTAGATGCTGCCGAACTCATCCACAAGATATCCCTGTTCCCATCCATCTGCCCAGAGGGCATACTCCCAACCGATATTTTCATTTAATTTCAATCTTGCGTTTCTTATTGCGTCGTCTCTTCCTGTCCCGTCTCTATCTGTATCTATCAAAATCTCTATGATTTGCTCACTGAATCCAAAGGGGCTGTCTGAGCCATCTCCGAAATCGATATCACCGAAAAGGAGGAGAAAATTGATTTCATCTGAATCCACGGCAACGCGGAATTCAAGTAAATCTAGGCACCCGGCTTCGAAGCGATCGATGGGGGGATCGGAGGGATACAGATAATCTCCATCTCCGTTATCATCACCTGCCGAATCGGTCCAGATGTACTCCTTTTTCGAGATATTCCATGTGTCAGGTGTCGTGGGGGCATTTCCAAACCAATCGCCGGAACCCACACCCACGATGATATCATCGTGAAGCTTTAAAACACCTGGAGCATGCACAACCATATTTTTACTGGATACATTGTTAGCATTGAACTCATCACCTGGTAAAAAAGTTGTAATTGTAATCGTGTATAGGTCCCCAAACATTGGTGTGATGGACCAATTCAGATTTATGACATCACCTGAATTAAGGGAAGCTACGTTTTGGATTGAGTTCAACACCTCGTTTCCTTCTGGATCGAAAATCACACATCTTACATCAAAATTAACTTGATTGAAATTACCATAATTTTTTATTACCGCCGTGACATTACCCTGCTGATACACTTCTTGGCCTTTGGGGACGATTATTTCTTCTACACCCACATCATTGTCGGCCTCACCGTATACCCTGAACATAAGGTCATTACCTAAATCTATGGTCCAAGCGGCATCGACACCTTCCGCCATATAGCCATCTGAATATACATCTGCCCTGGAATCCTGCCACTCGTAGCTTCTAGCCTTGTTCGTTTGTGTACACGAAGCTACTATCCAATACCTCTCACCCTGTAAGAGGGAAGCGGAAATTGAGAAATCCAACCAAACAAAAACACCAGGAGCATTATTGCTGGCAATCAGACTAATTGAGTTTCCTGGCTCGTCATTATCTGAAATACCATCACCCTGGTCATTGTTATTGTAGATTTGCACTTCCAGAGTATCGTCCGCCTGTGCCTCCTGCAGATCCTCAACATAAAGGCTGACCCTTGTCAAGGTATAGGTGGCGCTTGCAATAAAACTCTGGGCAAGGTTGTTACCTGCATACACCTGAATCCCTTTTCCTCCAGAATCGACCTCGTTCTTTTCCATGAGCTGCTCTGTGGCTGGTGCTTCCGATTGCATTGGAAAAAAAACAATATTACTAAATAAAATCACAATTAAAATATAAACGATAAATCCCGTATTTAGCAACCCATTCTTACGCCTTGCCATGATATATCGCCTGTTGGGTGTAGCTGGTGTTTTTCGCTTGTTCACCTGTTCTTTTCCCATTTATTCATCTCACTTGTGTTTCGTTCCGAAACCTTGGCCTACCTCCTTTCTCTCCGCCTGATATTCAGATGAAATGTGCAGTGATCATCACCTTTTGAAATGCAGCGTTCCTCCCTGCAGTGATACTTCTTTTTAGAGAGGTGAGATACCATTCCTGCAAGATAGCCGCGGGTGAAATCGCACGAGCTCTGTCCTATATTGCCTATGACGTTTGCCTCAATGGACTCGCTCAATTCAAGGGTAAATCCCTCTTTCACATTGTCTATCAGAATGAGCCTACCAAGTCCTATCTCATCCCAGAGATTAGGAAGGATATCCGGGAGCATTTCATCTTTTGTTGTTTTGATATCCATGCTTTGTAGGCACGCCTCACCGCTTCTAAATCCATAACGAAAGAGAATTGCCCTCACAGCCAACTCGCTTGCCAATGGTGAAAGCTCTTCACGAAGGGTCACCAAGGCCTCGGCAGGCATTATGAAAAAGGCTGTAACAGATTTTTTATCGGCTTTTTTTGCTTTATCACTTTTCTTCGCCTTCGTCCCCGGCTTTTTCGCCTTCTTCTGCGTCCCCTTCTTCCCCTTTTTCTTCTTCGATTTCTGTGTCAAGTATATCACTACCCCCTTTTATTGCCAACATTTTGGCCAAACTAAAAAAAGCCCCCTCAACATTTTCACCGGTTTTTGCACTGGTAAAATGATATTCCGTGGAATATTCATCGGTATAATCAGAAAGTTTTTTACTCAGCTTTTCTTTTTTACTTTCAAGATCGATTTTATTCGCAAGAAAAACTATGGGCACCTCGTCGGTTATATCATATAAACCTGATATCCAGTTCGGAAGACTATCCAATGTATTCTCCCTCGTAACATCCGACACCAAAAGGGCACCTTTTACACCTTTATAATAAATCGAATCGAACCTATTGGTCTTACTCCCAAG
Source organism: Thermoplasmata archaeon (assembly GCA_020351895.1). Next base: position 1,184,957 of record CP070672.1, on the reverse strand, counting down.
AATGTCCCAGATCATCAATGTCAAGAATAAAGAGTCATCTTCAAGGCTAACACTTTTTTTTGTGACCTTCATGCCGATACTTGGTATGTAGTCATCGTCGAAAACGTCCAGTACGAACCTCCTTACCAGGCTTGTCTTTCCGACTCCGGGATCGCCAAGCATGCATATCTTACTGTACATTTCTTTCATCTGAATCGCCTTCTTAGGAATAGATGGATTCCAATGGAGGTAGTCTTCAGTTGATTCGATTTTTGCCTGATGGTTTTTAACTTCCTCTCCCCTTGAGGTCATTGGGGAAAAAGGGAGATAATAAAAAGCGCTTTTGGCAGTAAACCTTGACCCCTTTTCCCCAATCTTTGAGAGGGATTATTTGTTATTATTTCTTATACAGTATGTCCTCCTCATAGGCTGCAGCCATTTTTTTCATGAAATCGCTTCTTGTGATTTCTCTTTCTCTCAGCAACTTCTTCAGCTCGTTTTGTCTGTTCACCCATTCGGCCATTACTGATCTGATGACTTCAGAGGGATTGAAATGTTCGTCCTTACATATCCCGAAGAATTCGGTTGCTGTGTCTGCGAAATCCTTGGTGACAAGGATGTGTATGTGATCTCCGGGAATGTATTTCTTGTATTTTCCCTTCTTTTTCACCAATTACTCACCACTGGTATATACATGTGACCATATATAAATATATGTTAAAAGCTTAACACTTGTAAACATATATTAACATGTTTTATTGAAAATCTTGAATACTTATCACAATTGATTATAGTAATTGATGACTTTCAAGGGGGAAACTTGGGTCTTTGGATCCTCCTTCAAAGAATAAAAAAACTAAGTTCTTGTGGTAAAGCTCAGAATGATTAACTGCAATATCAAAGAGCCTAAAAGATCATGGAAAGCTTATGGTGCAGATGTTCTCCCCAGTAAGCCTGTTTATTAGTATGAATTTATCGTCTGATTCCCCGTTTTCCACTATGAATACATCCATTGCATCTACATTCCAATTATCGTTGATATCGTAAAAAGTACAATTCATATCCGATCCCTGGGTTCCCAATTGAAGAGTCACATTGTTTAAGATCGGGCTTTGGATTGCATTCTGCCCCAAACTTGAATCGTATATCAAAAACTCTGCATCTAACATTGGTAACCTTGGAACTCCTCCCAGGGATACCAATTGTATTATATACCTACCAACTTCCATGGGATCTTCCATAATATTCATGGCTCCGGTTATCTTTTTAGGCCCCACCTCTACCTCACAATCATTTATGGCATGGATCCAATATCCATAGCCTGTTTTTACCAACTTCAGATCATTTAAATCCCAGGGCTTACCAGTATGATCATGCTTCCATAAATCAGCAAAATCGGAAGCCTCGAAATCCTGCACAGAATCGAAATCACCTTGCTGAGTGACAAACGCATCCCATATTGAGTTATCATAAAACGTGGGGTACCCGATGAGGTTCCATCCATTTCCACTTGCATTAAGCGGTATTGGGATACGTACAGGGAGTGAGCCATTGATAACCCAAACTGTATTCTCTTTCATATGAATCCAAATTCCCATAGTATGATCTATTTCTGTGAGATCTCCTGAAGGATAAGAGTGCCATTCCTCTTCTGTAGAGTTGAAGACTTGGATCAGATCGTATTTCCCCAAAATCGAGGAGAAAATTGAAGAAGGTGAGGTATCGGTTTGTAAAAGGGGGAGGGATACCAAGTTCCAGCCTTTGTACAGTTTTTTACGGAATACAGGCTCCCCAAGTTTCAGAGTTACGAATTCGCTCTCTTCCATTTTTGGCTCTGGATCGGAATAGCCTGTGAGAGTCCTATTCCAAGCAGTAATGTTGTAGGGTGTGAAATATGTCCTTCCTGCACTTGTTTGAAAATATTCTGTCAAAACAATCCACTTTTTCCAGCCATCATACCAGGTAACATAGGTTTCTCTAAAACTGCCGTTTTCGTTGTCTTCAACTCGGACTCTTGCACCAAGTGCTGGGGAGAGGTCTGGATTAAGTATATAGGCGTGGAGATACCATTGGACTGTGAGTTGAGAATTTATAGGCGCAACCGAGGCCTTATTCTTGTTAAATGTGGTATTTAGGGTGACCAATGTTGAATCTAGACCTACAACTAGGTCTCGGTCAATTGGATTTGATAAAGTGCAGTTGATTATCATGTTTCCTTTTGAATCGGATCTGGTTTGTATATTACGAGAATTGTTATAAATGGTGTTATTTAGGAGTATGTTTCTGCTGGAATTTGTGAGACGAAATCCTTCATCTGTATGATTGAAGACTTCATTATTTAGGAAAAAATTATAGTTTGATTTCCAAAGAAAAACACCCCAAGTTCCATTTTTTATGGTATTGTTTATAATTGTATTGTTATTATTAGAAACAAGATATAAGTTACGTGAGTTCTCAAAAACAACATTGCTTTTTACTGTGTTATTACCACCGCTTCCCATTTGTATACCTGCGTAGCTCATATTAATGCAGGTATTGTTGATTACACAACTATCAAAAGTATCTCCATCCATAACAATACCTGTTTCACCGTTACTGCACGTATTATTATCCACTGAAAAATTGTATATATTTTGAGCGATATAGATCCCATAAAGAGTACTATTTTGAATTCTATTATTCGATATTATATTTTGGTAACAATCGAGCGCAAAACGAATTCCCATGTAGCTATTATTAAGATGATTCCAATTGATCGTAATATTACCGGCCCCTATGCATTCGATCCCTCTCTGTGAAGAATTCACTATTTCATTGTTGAATACATAGCAGTTATTTGAATACAACAGATAGATTCCCATAGAATTGTTCACAAATATCGAGTCATTTATCATTATATTTGAACGAAAAGAGCTGCTCACTCCTCTTGTTGAATTTATAATAGTCATTCCACTTATATTAATAAAATCGGCATCTATCTGAAATGCATATCCTCCCTGTCCATCCAGTGTCACAAGGTTCTTGTCTTCACCAGTTAGATTGATGGTTTTATCTATTATGATAGTCTCATTGTAGACCCCACTGTAAACAAATACCGTATCCCCAGGCTGAGCAGCATCCACCCCCTCCTGGATGGTTGAATAGGTTTTTCCCTGCCCTACCTCCCTAATAGTGGCCCCAACATTCAAAACGATATCCGTACCAAAATCCAAAACAGGAATCGAGCCCAATATTAGAAATAACACCACGAATATGGAAATTACGGATTTTCTTCTCAATTGAACTTCCTCAAAAAAATGTATGCTAAATATGCTATTAAACAGTTTTGATATTCTGGG
>CP070672.1:1169684-1181540 GCA_020351895.1 Thermoplasmata archaeon | reverse complement strand
ATCACCACAGATGCAGCGGGTAAGAATGTTATCGCTGTTGGTGCCGTGAACCATTATAATAATACAGATTGGAGCGATGACAGATGGGTGAATGCTGGTCCTGGGATGACACCAAGCCAAGGCCCAGCAGCCGATGGAAGAATCAAGCCGGATCTATGCGGTCCATTTGATTTGATTTTTACAACCGACAGTACTGTATTCACATTTGACACATTTCAAAAGGGCTATAATGATACAAGTGATTATGTTGATGATTTTGGTGGCACCAGCGGTTCCGCACCTGTGGCTGCTGGAGCTGTGGGTTTGACATATCAGATGTACAAAGAAAACCACTTTGATAACAACCCTTCAGGTGAGCTGCCTCATGCATCAACCGTCAAAGCGATACTGATAGCAGATGCTTATCAGTACGATTTATTCATGGCAACTAGATTTCAGCAGGGTTGGGGAAGTGTAGATATTGGGAATGTTCACACAGTTGGTGAAAACCATTTCATTATAGATGAATCGATATCATTACAAACAGGAGAGAGCATCCAATATACAGTCATTCCTGAAGGGAATGCACCCCTTAAAGTATCCTTGGTATGGACCGATGTGCCTGCATCGCCAGGTGCTGATCCAGCTCTAGTCAACAACCTCAACTTGAAGGTCACCGATCCTGATAATAATGTATACTGGGGTAACTATGGCCTTACAACATTGAAATGGTCCTCCCAAGGGGGGAGCCCAGATTCGTTGAACAACGTTGAGAATGTGTTTATTGAGAATCCTACTCCTGGGACCTGGACATTGGAAGTGATCGGAGCCAATATACCTTCAGATGGGGAGACCTCGACCCCTGAGATTGATCAGGCATTTGCCTTGGTGGCCTCCAATGTCGTTGAAACGCTCAGTATATATGTCGATTATCCAGATTCAGAGGACTATGTGAATGATATGGTTTCCATTACAGGTAGATCATCAGGTGATGTAACCTTAACAGAAGTTAAAATAGACAACGGCACTTGGCAAACGGCAATTGGAACATTGACGTGGTCCTATAATTGGAACACGGAGTTATTTTCTGATGGTGAACATATAATTCATGCACGAGCATTCAATGGCTCGGCATACTCTGAGATTTGCTCGGTTGCGGTAAATGTGGATAATACACCCCCAACAACTGCCCATTTGATAGGAGAGCCAAAATATTTTAATGGCTCCATATGGATTGTTGGCAATTCAACACAATTTACTTTAAATTCTGAAGATGGGAACGGTAGCGGAGTAAACACTACGATTTATAAAATTATATATGAAGGGATGGAAGGGGAATGGACTGAAGGTAATATCTTCGAACTCATGTTAGGTAAAGGAAATTACTCGATTCAATATTATTGTGTGGACAATTTAGGAAATGAGGAGGACATCAGTACCCTCAATGTTTATTTGGATTCGACTCCTCCTAAAACTGAGTTCGATATCGGTTCACCAAAATATCGTAATGCTCAAAGTGACCATTGGAATGTTACTAAAACTACGAATTTTACATTATCACCTTTTGAGATGGATATAGATATTAACTTTACTTGGTACACAATCGATGGTGAATATTGTGAGGGGCTTTATTTCGATCTAATTGGCTATTCCGATGGTCAACATACAATCACCTGGGGAAGCAACGATATGCTAGGAAACAATGAGAGCGGTAACCTTATAAAAATAATTATTGATACAAGTCCACCTTTAATTGAGTTTGTTATCAATCAGCCGAAATATCGAGCCAATGAATATGATCTTTGGAATGTCACTCCAACTTCCAAATTCGAGATTTTACCTTTTGACATTCACTCCGGCGTAGACTTCACGTGGTATACCAAGGATGATGATTATTTTGAGGGGACAAATTTTACATTTGAAGGGTATGATGATGGTTATCACAATATATCTTGGGGAGCACAAGATCATCTTGGAAATAATATAACCGGACTTTTAACAAACATATGCATAGATTCTCATTCTCCTATTACGAACCTAACCATGGATGGACCGAAATATCGTTCTTCTTTCGATGATATCTGGAATGTTACTAAAAGCACTGCTTTTATTTTGTCTCCTTTTGATGAATATGCCGGTGTAGTGACATCATGGTATACCATAGATGACGTTTACTTTCAAGGCGATGTGTTCAATTTAACAGGATATTCTTCTGGCATTCATACGATTACCTGGGGCAGCATTGATTCTCTGGGGTATAATGAGATTGAGAATTCACAAAAAGTGATTTTGGACATATCTTCCCCCTATACATATATAACAATAGGCGAGCCGAAATTTAGGGATATAATGAAAAATCAATGGAATATTACCACTGAAACCCCCTTCACATTACTACCCTCAGATTCCTATTCTGGCGTAAAATCTACATGGTACACAATTGACGATATCTACTTTGAAGGATCGAGTTTTAACCTCATTGGTAACGAAGGTTATCACAATATCATATGGGGAAGTAGAGATAACCTTGGAAATAACGAGACAGGCAATATTTTAACGGTTTATCTAAACATAATTTCACCTAAAACAATACTGGAAATCCTAAATCCAAAATATCGTATGACAACCCATGACCATCTTAATGTAACTGATAAAACTGTTTTTACCTTGAGCCCTGCCAAAATCCGCCCAGGTATTAATTTTACATGGTATATTATTGATGGCCATTATTTTGAAGGGACTTACTTCATGCTTTCAGGCTATGATGATGGACCACATAATATCACCTGGGGGAGTGAGGATAATTTGGGTCTCAATGAAACAGGAAATTCTATTATGGTAATTTTAGATACCACCCCTCCAAAGATAAGTGTCGAGATTGGTAATCCCAAATATCGCGTAGACCTAGAAGAGAATTGGGTAGTGAATTCAAAAACAATCTTTACACTTAAGTCCATAGACCAATATTGTAGTGTGAATTACACCTGGTATAAGATAGATGGAACTTACTTTGTGGGTGAGAGTTTTAATTTATACGGTTATGCTGATGGATTACATATGATCGGTTGGGGTGGCGAAGATAACCTCGGAAATAATATGACTGAAGAATCGATGCAAATATATCTAGATGACACACCCCCGATAACCATGATTGAGATCGATACACCTTTCCTTGTCTCAGAAGGGATTCCTTACGTTGATACCACTGCGAAAGTGAATTTGTTATGGAATGATGGTTTAGGTGTTGGAGCTTCCTGGATGTGGTATAGTCTCGATGGTGGAGTCACTTATTCTATTTACACAATTCCCTTTACATTGACAATTGAGACCACATCGATTATATGTGGGGCTGAGGATCTTGTAGGTAACAACGCAACCCCAACCTTGTTCCCCATAATTGTAAACGAGACAGACACCGATGATGATAACATCTATGATATACTCGATGATGATGATGATGGCGACGAAATTCTTGACGAAAATGATGCTTACCCTCTTGATACGGACAACGATGGCATGGATAATGCCGAGGATCCGGATGATGATTCTGATGGTTTTTTAGATGATTTGGATCCTTTCCCATTCGATACAGACAATGATGGAAAACGAAATGATGAAGATGAGGACGATGATGGGGATAATATTAATGACTCCATGGATGCCTATCTGTTGGACACTGATAATGACGGAAGGAGAAATGAGCTCGATTTGGATGATGATAATGATGGTTTAAAAGATGCTAGGGAAAATGAAATCGGCACAGACTTATTGAATCCAGACACAGATGGAGATGGGTATCAGGATGGAATTGATGCCTATCCATTAGATAAAACCAGGTGGGAAAAGGAGAATAATTGGTCAGTCATAGTCCTTATATTCTTAGTCATTGTAATTATTGCATTGATACTCATTTTCTTCGTTGTGAAAAAACAACTCAAATATGGGGAAACCAGTGCTGAAGGATTGGAAATGGAAGAAACCTCCCAAGGCACCCCACTAGGTGTTCATGATATCCATGATGAGTTGGTCACTGAGCATGGTATTAAAGAGGAAGAAAGGGAAGAAGAGACAGAAGAAACGAAGGTCCCCCCTGCTCTTTCTCCCACCGATACAGAAGAAGTGGTTCCTGAGATTTCCAAAGGATTTGAATCCACAAAAGAATTGGAATCTGAAGTAAAAGAAGAGGATATCAAAGAGGAATTTCCTGAGGAACGTCCAAAGGGAGTAGGTATCGAAAAGAAACTAAAGCTGAAGAAGGTCAAGATAATTAGGATTAAAAAAGAATAATTTCAATATTTTAAGTTTTAATATATATCTGAATAGAGGAAAAAATCCTACCTACAACTTTTATTACCACGCAATACATACCCTTTTCTAATTCAATAGGTGAGGGGTATGATTTCTGAAGGCGTGATAAAGCAGGTGACTTTAAACCTTTTAAAAAATGCTGTGACCACCTTACCCAAAGATATTAAAGAAACTTTGAGAAAGGCCTATGAGGTGGAGGAGGATCCCATCCCAAAGATGCAGCTTAAGAATATCCTTGATAATGTCGAGATGGCAGAGGGCTCTTCGCTTCCAATGTGCCAAGACACAGGGATACAGATCTTCTATGTGACCCTTGGAAAGGACCTGTTATTCAACATTGATAAGGCCATAATAGAAGGGGTGAAGCAGGCCACAGAAGAAATTCCGCTAAGACCCAATACAGTGCATCCAATTTCAAGGGATAATGCAGGTGATAACACCGGTTTGAGGATGCCATATATCAACTACCGTTTCTCAAATGAAGATTATATTGAAATAGCCGTGATGCCGAAAGGTGCTGGTTCTGAGAACATGAGCGCCTTGGCCATGTTATTGCCTTCTCAAGGAATTCGGGGAATAAAAGAGTTCGTCCTGGATACCATTGTCAAAGCTGGGGGAAAACCCTGTCCCCCCACAATAGTGGGCCTAGGTATAGGAGGCTCTGCAGATATATCCATGAAACTTGCAAAGGAAGCATTGCTTCGACCATTAAACATGGCCTGCAGCGACTCCAAAATGGCGGATCTGGAGAAGGAGCTTTACGAAGCCATTAACTCCCTTGGTATAGGTCCGATGGGTCTGGGAGGGAAAACCACGATCTTGGGAGTGAACGTCGAATATGCATACTGTCATACAGCAAGTCTTCCAGTGGCCGTAAATATACAATGCTGGGCCGCAAGAAAGGCCATTGCAAGGATTCACAAAGATGGCTCGGTTGAGAGCATAACACATCCTGCGGAGGGAGAATCATGAAGGAGATAAAGCTCACTACACCACTTGATGAAACAACAATTCGATCCCTTACAATAGGAGATGTCGTTTATCTTTCTGGAGAAATTCTCACATCAAGAGACGAGGGACATATTCGCGCACTGGAGTACGTGGATGAGGCAAAAAAATTGCCCATAAATTTTGAGAATGCTGCGGTATTTCATTGCGGACCCATTGCACGAAAAGAAGGAGAGAGTTGGCATCTCATTGCCGCAGGGCCCACAACCAGTTCAAGAATGAACTTTGTGGAACCCAAGTTCATAGAAAGATTAGGAGTTAGGGGTATTATAGGTAAAGGCGGCATGTCCAGGCCAACTCTCGATGCAATGAAGAAATTTGGAGCCGTTTACCTTGCCATAACCGGGGGAGCTGCACTTCTTGCAGCAAAGGGAATCAAGAATGTGAAGGAGGTGCACTGGCTGGATCTGGGTATGCCTGAGGCATTATGGGTTCTAGAGAGCCAAGGCCTTGGGCCATTGATTGTTGCCATGGACAGCCATGGAAATAGCCTTTACGAGAACGTCGAAAATAATACGAAGGAAAAAATCCCACTTGCTCGAGAGATTCTAAGAATTGGATGAGGATCAACGTTTACTCCATGCCTCTATGAAGTTATCCACTATGCCATCTAAAAACGAGGGTTTGTAAGAAATCAACACATTGGCAATTGATTCTTCGTCTACCACCTTATACAAGGTTGTTCTTCCTTTTCTTTTCTTTTCAATAATCTCCTTATCCAGCAATTTCTTAAGATGATAGGCCAACTTTGATGGGGCCAAATCGAAATTTAAGGACAGTTCATTGAACTTAGAGTTCGGATTGAGCAAAAGAAAGAGTACCAATCCCCTGGAAGTCTCGTTTCTTAGGCAGGCAAGAATCCTCTTTTCTTTGCCTTTGACCTTGCCGATGAGATAATACCGTTTAAGATTCCCGTCCTGGATACCAACTAAGATATCATGCTTTATCATATAATTTAATTGATAGTTCAAATTACCGCTGGATGTATCAAGACGTCGCAAAATCTCCCTGAAATGGAGTCCCGGGAAATTTGAGATGAGCTCAAATATCTCCCTTCGCGTCTCTAAATCCAGCTCCTTTGTCATATTTAAAATTCACCTCTTGATTTTGCTTACGTTCATTATCATATCCTCGGAGCGTCCCCGCATTTATCTCTCAATTTCCTTTTTCATTATCATTCAATTTTCAAACGTTTTATCAAGATAGGTCCCTTATTATCCTCCATTTCTTCTTTTTCAGTAAATAATCAGTTTGGCAAGCTGCGGTTTTAGGTCTTTTTTTCTTTTGTTTTCTTGGATTCGATCTTCACTCTTTCCCTGTCTTTCGGTGCCGATAACATGGCAAAAAACAGGAAAAGTAATACAATCACATCAAATAACAAACTTAATATCAGCATGTTAGATGCATCCTCCAATGTTGAGGTGAAGATAGAAATCGTTAAAGCAACGCCTTTTGTCAAAAACAGTGTAAAGATCACGGTGGTAAAGAGTAATCCCCTTGACCTTTCACTCTTATATGCAAGGGCACTGATAAATAGAAGCAAAGCAGCTATTACCGTTACAATGGCAACAAGAACTTCAAAACCTTCCATTGCATCACCTTCTTTGATAAAGAACACGTGATAAATAGGTTTTTCTAGTGTTACTTTTAGATTTGATATTGATGTTCATTTTAAATCGTATATAAAATCGTATAAAAAGTGGGTAGTAACACTAAAGAACATCAAATGTATAGAATGCCAGCTCATCATCAGAGGATCCGAGGTATAATTTTACCCAATCACCTGTGGCAACGTTGTGCACTATGAATTCGTCTTCATCATCCATCTTGTTATTCTGATTTTTGTCGAAAAAGGTGCAGTTGAAGCCTCCATCGGTTTCCAAAACAGTGCCGTCCTTTAAAGTGTCTGTGCTGTTTGTACTGTCAGCGCTCTCATCCTTAATTTCCATTCTCACATTGCTTAGATCCACATTTATATCCCTAACATTACCGGTACGAGTACTGGGCACGTCTCGGTCTTGATAGAAGACCATGTTCTTTGAAGACTGCGGAGCTTCCTGAGTGGTTATTATTACGGCAAATGAAACGAACAACATCACAAAAATAAGGGCGATGGCTAGCAACTTAGGGTCCATCTTTTGTTTCTCTTGATGGCCCTTTTTCCTTGAACTCTTACCTGCCATGGTTTTTGATCGGCTTTTAGGTTTAGAGCCACCCATTTTCTCACTTTCTGTATTAACTTCATTTTTTATTATCTATCATATAAGATAATATTAAAGAATTTATTTCACAATCACTGCTCCGTATCCAACCACTTCTCTCATTTCCATGACATCACCTGATGTCGAATATTTTAACAGGCTGGCCTCGGTACCCTTTACAGCCTCGATCATTGCCATTACAGGGCCATAACCACACATTGAAATATTGTATTTCTCCACGGTCTTGTACAATGCCTTCGCATCTAGATTGATTATTGCGTCTATTGCCTTCATATCCTTCTTCTCGGCCATTTCCCTTGGAACATAATGCGAGAAATCTGTTGAGGCCAAAACCACGACGTCTTTACCTTCTATGGCATTTGATATAATTCCCCCCACCTCTCTGGCCATTTTATATGTTTGATGGCCTATTGCCAGGGGTACGAATTTAATGTCGGGTTTGAGGTACTGCAAAAATGGTAGTTGCACTTCTATAGAATGCTCACCTCTGTGTGCCGTGATATCGTTATCTATCACCCCGGTATGTAGTTTTTCAGCCAAGTCTATATCAATGGGCACATTACCCAGGGGTGTGTTAAATTCCTCTGTTGTTATGGCAACGGCACTTCCGTAACCGGTATGTTTTGGTCCTATGATGATGAATGTCTTGGGAAAGCCATCCTCAGCCAAAGCCGCACAAACATGGGCCGCAACGGGTCCAGAAAACATGTACCCTGCATGCGGAACCACGGCACCTTTGATCTTTCTTTCACCTTCTTTGAGTTTTGGTATCTCCCCTGGACCCAGAGAATGTAAGAAGCATTCTTCAATCTGTTTTCGAAGCGCACTCTCCTTGCCCTGATAAAATTGTCCTGCCACTGCCGGATATCTCATTTACTCCCTCCGTCCCAATAAATCCCAATCTTAGTTTGAGCATTATTGTTTTCGAAGTATAAAATTATAGTGATGCCTCAAAATCCTCCATTGTTGGGGTGAAATCCTCATCCTTCTCGATGGCACCTCTGAGTTTCAAAAGTTCCTTTGTCAGTATCCAATATATGGCTGCAAGAGCCATTCTTCCCTTGTTGTTTGCAGGGATTATAAGGTCAACATTCCTTGTTTCATTATTGGCATCGCAGATTCCCACAACAGGAATTCCGATGTTCACAGCCTCCCTTAAAGCCTGCTGGTCTGCTGCAGGATCCGTGACCATCAAAACATCGGGCTCTAAGTAAAAGGGCAGCTGAGGATTCGTCAGCGTACCAGGCACGAATCTCCCTGGTAGTGCCATGATATTTGTGTGCTTAGCAAAAATCTTTACAGGTTTTTGTCCGTATTGTCTAGTGGATACCACAAGAACCTTTTGTGGCTCGTACCTTGATAGGAACCTTGAAGCATCCCTAAGCCGTCTATCGGTTTGTTTTACATCCAGCACATAAAGGCCATCGGTCCGCACCCTGAAGATGAAAGGTTTCATGTCTGCGCTCTTTTGTTGAGTTCCTATATGCACTCCGGCTGTAAGATATGTATCTTCAGGCACCAACAATGGTTGAGCTTGTTCTTCTTCTTCCAAATCAACCCTCCGGTATATTAAATTCATCTTCTATCCTTATCAATTCGTTGAGTTTTGCCGTCCTTTCACCCCCAACCACCCCGGTCTTTATGGCATGAGAACCAAAGGCCACAGCCAAATGGGCAATGCTGTTGTCTGTTGTCTCACCGCTTCTATGGGAGACCACGGTCTTATAACCGTTATCGTGGGCCAGCTTGATAGTCTTTATGGCATCTGTTAAGGTCCCTATCTGGTTTGGTTTTATCAAAACCGCGTTGGCTGCACCCATTTTGATACCCTTATCGACTCTTTTGAAGTCAGTGACAAACAGATCGTCGCCAACTATGATACAACTATTTTTGGTAGACCTTGTAAGCTCGGAATATCCCTCAAAATCCTCTTGATCAAGAGGATCCTCAACTAGATATAGATCGTAGTTATCTATTAGGTGTATCACAAATTCTATCTGTTCAGTTGGACTCAATTTTCCGTTCTTATAACTGTAATTTCCATCTTGAAAAAGTTCTGAAGCTGCAATGTCAAGGCATGGTTTTACATCAAAATCCGATGCATCTGAAACTTCTTTACACGCATCAGCAACAAGTTCCAAGGCCTCCTCATTGTCCATCTTCGCAACCCAGGCTCCTTCATCTCCCTTTCCTATGGCCCTATCTGGGAACTTCTTTTTTAGGCGGGTTTTTACAGCAGCATGGACCTGGGCATTGGCAAATACAGATTGTCTTGCAGAAGAGGAGAGAGCAATGGCCGAAAACTCCTGAATGTCTGTTCCACCCACAGCGTGTTTCCCCCCTCCAAGGACGTTGCCCAAAGGGAAAGGAATTTTTGTGGCAAAGGCTCCTCCAATGTAGCGGTACAGCGGAAGACCGAGGATAAATGCCCCGGCCTTTGCAACCGCAAGAGAAGTGGCAACTGTGACATTACCCCCTATGCTCGAGAAGTCCTCGGTTCCATCCAATTCATGCAGCAGGGCATCCATGTTTTCCTGCTCAGTCACGTCTCTTTTTAAGAGTCTTGGTGCCACATTCTCCTTAAAATTCTTGATGGCGTAATCCACCCCTTCCTTTGGAAAAGCCTTCACCTCATTTGATCCTGTGCTTGCTCCACTGGGAGCCGAGGCATTGCCAAAACCACTTGGCGTGAAGATATCCACTTCAACTGTTGGATTTCCCCTGCTGTCCAGGATTTTCCTTATGACGACCTCCTCAATTTCCGTCAAACCTCTCCCTCAATTTTCTCTCAGTGGATTAATTGGGATTATTCCCTTGTTGTACTCTGTCTCTGCCATATCAATGACATTGATCACATTCTTATTTTCCTTCATCAAAGGAGGAGCACCCATGTTTATCTGCAGGGCTCTTGCTCCTATAATTCTCGCCTTCTCGAATCTTGTATGAATCATTTATATCAGCTCTTTATAGGGATTAAATGCCAATTTGGAACGGGTATACCCCTAATAAAGAGGGTGGTAATAAATGTTTTGTATTTTTAAAAAATGGGTAGGATTAAATATTATTTGCCTCATAATCCAACTTGATGCCTCTACCAAGAGAAATCCTAAATGAACTGAAATGGCGGGATGATCGGGATATATCAAAGGCCGAGATATGGTATGTTCACAGAGGTGCTCCCAACGATACTAAGATCATCTCGGGGGATGAGATTCGAGCCTTTGAACATTCATTCATGGTTTTGGAAGAGGCGAAAATTCCATATCACAGGATTTTTAAGATCGTATACGATGATAATGTGATATTCGAGAGAAAAAGCAAGAGGTGAGAGCTTGCCGAAGGATGATTCGGAATTCGTACCGCCTCCTGATGAGATCAAGGAGATTCTGAAAAACTCCAAGGTCCTTGCAATAGTAGGCCTCTCAGACAATGTAGAAAGAACCAGTAATAGGGTGGGTAGGTACCTGATGAAAAAAGGCTATAAAATCATCCCAGTGAATCCAAAGTACGATACGGTTCTCGGATTAAAATCCTATGCAAGTCTTCTGGACATTCCCGAAGAAGTGGATGTTGTGGATATCTTTAGAAAACCGGAGGACGTGGGTGAGGTGGTGGATGAGGCTATAAAAAAAGGCGTTAACGTGGTATGGATGCAAGAGGGGGTAACTAACGAAGAGGCCGCACAAAAAGCCAAGATTGCAGGAATCAAGGTGGTAATGAACAGGTGCATGTATAAGGAACACAAGAAACATTTTGCTGAGCCTTGAATGAATTTATATGCATCCGAAGTGAGAATCCCTTGTCCTTTTCAACATCATGACACTCCCTGTGGTGACATCTGAATGTTTATATATTCTCGTTTTAATAACGGTTATGCTAAGACAATGCAAAACCGTAGAGGTGATGTAATTGGATGAAATAGAAGAGATAAGGGCAAAAAAAATACAATCCTACTGGGATGATATGAAAGCTCCTTCCGTAACCCTTGAAAGGAAGATGCCAAATTCTCCAATTGAGATGACGGACAAAAACTTTGCATCCACTATAAGAGATTATGATTTCATAGTTGTTGACTGCTGGGCACCATGGTGCGGACCATGTCGAATGCTATCTCCAATAATCGATGAGCTGGCTAGAGATTATGAGGGGAAGATGGTTTTCGGCAAGCTTAATACAGACAATAATCGTGGCGTGGCCGCAAAATATGGTATTATGAGCATCCCTACCCTTTTGTTCATAAAAAACGGGAAACTTGTTGATACCATTATTGGAGTGGTACCTAAAGAAGCCATTGAATCAAAACTGAGAGCCTATCTGTAAGGAAGCATAATATGAGTGT
>CP070672.1:1167081-1169584 GCA_020351895.1 Thermoplasmata archaeon | reverse complement strand
GTTTGTCAATGAGTTATGGGTATATTAGAGACTTCTAATTTTACCCATTTTTAGGCTGTTTTATAATGTTCCGTTAGAAGATTTTGAGGAGATATAGGGTAATGGGTTTTCCACCTTTTACCCTATTTTTTTATGTGCCAACTATACAGTGGGGGGGGTAAGCCGACCTGCCCCTTATAGGGGGGTATTCAATAATGGATTCCTCGCTAATCCAAGCATCACCACCCAATTTTCACTCCTAATTATGATATTAGGAATGTTTTTATACAAAAAATTGACAAAATCGATTCTTGATGGATATAGTTTAATTAGAAACGAATACCTAATAATATTCCTATTCCAACTTTTATAATCCAGTTGATTTAAGTCCAACCTATTACACATTTTCAAATCGACTTTAGAGAAACTCAAGGGGAAAAAGAAGCCCTTTTACGTCCATTAAAAGAAATAAAATCAGAACTAAGGAGTGCCTTTCATGATGTTTCTCCACATTCATTAGTTAAAATATATTTGTTTTCTGATTTGTCCAGATAAAAAAATCATCAATAACAAGGCATGAATGCCATTAATAATAACGAAAGGGGATTTAAGAGATGATAATGGAGAGTTTTTATAAAATTGTTGCATTATCTGTCTTTTTAATAAGCATGTATGAGGTAGTAATAAGAAAGTCAGAGACAATTTTAACTGCTTTCGTTATTTCTGCTTTCATATTGGCAGTATCTGGCAAATCGACCTACGCAACAACCCTTGTTCTTGTGGACGAGTTCCCATCACCTATACCACACCCCGCATTCGCACTGGACTTCGATTACAATACAAATACCCTTTGGGGTGTAAGCAATGCCAGCAGCAACGCCGGTGGGCTGTCTGTCTGAAACTTCGACATGGAGGGAAATCCTCTCGTAAGCTGGTCTGCCGTCATGCATGGTGGCCACAACAACCTTACATGCGTTTGTGTAGACGTAGTCGGAGAACGTGTATTCTATTGGCAGAACTTAAAAAGGTATCTGCGATAAGCTGCAATGGATGGGAATCTCGTTGATACGATGCAACTACCATGGGGTTATCAAAATAGCACGAATAGAATAGATTATGATCAAGACACAGGTTGTGTGATAATGCCCTATACTGATTTTGGCGATCCCCCACCCGGTCTAGCTGGATTCCTACACATTTCTCCTGATAGCGACGAAATTCTCTTCACGGAGGTGTTCGATTTCAAAGGTGAGACAGGACTAGCCCCCTTATGGGTTTTCACCTAACTACAGAAGCTTACTGGGTGTTAGGACCAATTAGTGCAGTTGGCGTGAACAAACTCATCCAAATAGATCGGAATACGTTGGAGGTAGTCGAAACCTTTGTGGTCCCTGGACCCACGGGCCAAAACTTTTCTGGACTCACTTCTGATGCCGCCACTGAACTATTCTACGTTCATGATTGGAGCACGGGGACGGTCAAAGTCTTCCGGATTCCCAAACTAGAGGTTCCAGTGGACATAAAGCCTCAATCTTGTCCGAACCATTTAAACGTCGGTTCCAAAAGTGTTCTACTTATTGCTATTCTGGGCAATGACGATTTCGATGTGACTCAGATTGACCCGGAATCTATACGCTTAGAGGATGTCGTGGCCCCGCTCCGCTGGACTTTGGAGTATGTGGCAACTCCATTTGAACCTTTCGTGGGCAAATGGGACTGCGAAGACTGCAATGAGCTTGGGCCTGATGATTATATGGATCTCACGCTCAAGTTCGACAAACAAGCAGTTGTGGCAGTTCTTGGTAAAGTACAAGATGGAGATTGCCTTGTTCTAACCCTTACAGGTAATTTGCAAGAAGAGTTTGGCGGTACTCCCATCGTTGGAGAAGATGTTGTGGTTTTTCGGACCGGACAAGGACTTCTTTCATACGTACCTCATTCACATATATCGCTTTTATGGGCAGAGTATCAACACATTTGGAGACTATTATTCCTCCCTATGTACCTGGAACGACAAAAGCAAGAGCGGTATCAGTATCAGCTTGCTTTTTATCAATACCAATTAATTCGGACCATATTCTCAGGAGGAGAATTCTGGCCTTTTTTCGCACAGCCATATTGGTACCAACCATATTTTCACTATTGGAGTTTTACCAGTTAGCTATTAGGTGATGTAAGCTAAATAGCCCAGGCAGGAATAAAAAAAATTGTTGTTTTATCTAAAGTGAGTTTTTTAAAAAAATCCTTAGTAATTATAATGGCTTTATCAGGCTGATATTCATTAATAAAACTTCTTAGACAAGAGATTATTTTAGGTTCTTTATAAGATTGGTATTTAACCTGTGCATTGTCAAAATGTGATCATTGAACAATTTTAATAAGTTATACAGATATTGATTCTATTGAAAATCATGAAAAAACTCGACATAAAAGTACTTTATTTTTAAAATGTAACAAGGAGTACTTGCTCTGGGTCAAGAAAAATGAGACAAAAAACTCATTTAATTACCCAACACCTCCGGTG
>CP070672.1:1161289-1166981 GCA_020351895.1 Thermoplasmata archaeon | reverse complement strand
TTGGACCAGTACGAATTCTTTCACAGCCTCCTGGACCAATCCAAGTGATCTATCAGGAATTGGAGGGGCATATTACAAGTTGGACTCTGCACCCACATCAGATACTGACGGAACTTATGTTGCAGGCTCGGATATCACCTCTATTTCCAATATTATTGTGAGCGGTGACGGTCAACACACTGTCTACATCTGGCTTGAAGATGCGGTGGGGAATAAAGACCATAATAATGTTGGGTCCACAATATTTTATTATGACAGCTCAGCACCCGCAAAACCGATAAACGTGGTGGCAGATCCCAATACTTGGACATCCACAAACTCGTATTTGGTTTCATGGACCAATCCCTCGGAATTATCGGGTGTAGATGGTGCCTATTATAAGTTGGATATGGTTCCCTCATCGGACACAGACGGCACTTTGGTCTCAGGCTCTGATATTACTTCTATCAGCAACATCGCTGTTACAGGAGACGGTCCGCATACGATTTATATCTGGTTGATAGATAAGGCAGGAAATATAGATTACAATAACCGTGAATCTACGATTTTATACTACGATGCCACTGCACCTACCTCCCCCACAAATGTGGAGGCCAATCCAAGCACCTGGACATCCACAAATTTATTTACTGTATCATGGACCAATCCAAACGAATACTCAGGCATCGGAGGTGCATATTATAAATTGGATTCTGCACCCGCATCTGATACCGACGGCACCTATGTTGCAGGAAATGATAGCACTTCCATTGACAGCATTACAGTCAGCGGTGACGGACAGCATACATTATATGTATGGTTGAAGGACAAGGCAGGTAACATAGATTATAATAATTATGCTACTACAACCCTGTATTATGATGGGACCGCACCAGACCAGCCCATTGATCTGACAGCAAATCCCGATGATTGGACTTCAGTCAATTCGTTCTCAGTGTCTTGGACAAATCCATCCGATTTATCGGGTATAATCGGCACCTATTATAAGTTGGATATTATTCCCTCATCAAATACAGATGGCACATTTGTATCTGGTGCTGGAATAACTACAATAAACAACATCTTCGTAAGCGGTGACGGCCAACACACCATATACATCTGGTTAAAAGATGGTGTTGATAACTTGAATTATAATAATCACAATACCACGATCCTATATTATGATGGTTCGGCCCCGCAGGCACCAACAGGATTATCAGTAACTCCCAATACTTGGACTTCAACGAATTCATTTACAATTGATTGGACAGAGCCTACCGATTCGTCAGGAATCAAGACAGGTGCTTACTATTATGTTGGGACCTCACCTCCGAGCTCATCCTCTGTTGGTACGTGGACATCTGATAAACCTTTTAATATAACAAGTGCGCCTGAAGGTTCCTCATACGTGTACATTTGGCTTGAGGATAATGTGGGAAATAAGAATCATCTTAATTATGGGTCCATAGTCTTAAAATTGGATACAACCGCCCCAACCATCGTGCATACACATGTCACTGTCGGCACCATAAATAATCCAATAATGATCGAAGCTGAAGTAACGGACGTTGATACTGGGATCAATAATGTTCTGCTGTTTTGGAAGAAGAAATCCAGTACTATATACATACCGGAGATTATGGATTCCATTGATGATACATACTACTATGAAATAACAACAGATACCACAGAAAGTCTTGAATATTACATAAAGGCAACTGACAAGTCCACACCGCCCAATATTCAATATTATTGCAATTTCGGGGAAACCACTACCGAACCAGATTCCACAAACGATATTGATATAACGATATCGGGTTCAGACATAGTTCCCCCCGAAATTAGTACCATTTCCCCTTCAGGAAGCACCGTAAATGTTCCTGTGGGAACAACCATCACACTGACATTTTCTGAACCTATGAACCAATCCTCTGTGGAGAGTGCCTTTTCATTGAAGGATTCAGGTGGGGATTCTGTAGTTGGGGAATTTTCGTGGAATGGAAATACCCTCACCTTTACACCAGAAACGAGACTGTATCCCCTAACTCAATATACTGTCCGACTTGATACCACGGCCAAGGATTTATCCGGCAATCCACTGCAAACCGACTTCACCTCGCAGTTTACAACCGGGACAGATCCAACTCAACCAACTGTTGTCGAGAGAACTCCAGAAGGATCCGAAGTCTCAACCGGAACAATAATTACGATAAGATTTAGTAAGGCAATGAACAAAACTGCCACGGAAAATGCGTTTTCCTTATCACCTGCAGCATCAGGAGATTTCGATTGGGAAGGTAACACACTTAAATTCATTCCTCACGATTTACTTACCACTAATACTCTATACACGGTCACCTTGGATTCCAGTGCTAAGGATATGGATAATAAAAATGTTCTAGGAACCTCATGGCAATTTTCCACTAAATCCATACATGATGTGACATTGCCCACGGTTTTGGATTATACGCCTGAAGGCGACAATGTGCCTGTTCGTCCCGAGATAACCATGACATTCAGTGTATTTATGGAGGATAAGGATACCAAGAACGCATTTTCGATAGAATCAAGCGATCCTAACGAACCCATTGTTGAGGGTGTATTCCAGTGGGATCGTTATACGTTGAAATTCAAACCCAAACAAGATCTACAATACGATACAATGTATACCGTAAGAATGAACACTAGCGCCAAGGGAATCGATGGAAGATATCTTGATAAGGAAGTTGAGTGGCAATTCATTACTGAAGCAAAACCGAAAGAAGATAGTACGGATATAGGGAGCTGGAATTTCTGGGAGCCTATTATTACTGGGCTCACCATTTTGGGTACAATCTTGTTAGCTTTACTCGGATTCGTTAAATTGAGAAAGAAGCGCAATAAGCTTCGCGATTATTTGGAGCAGATCGATAACACATTCAATGAATACAACGAGAATATTCAGATTTGTGAACAGGAATTGATCACTCTTCGAGATGCCATCAAAAGGGAGGTGGCAGAAGGCAAGTTGGAGGAAGCGCATTTCCTCATCCTGGATAAGAAGATAGATGACTATCTCAAAGAAATGAGAACCTTAGGAGCAAGTCCTGGGGCCAAAGCAAATAAGATGACAGCCTTGGAGGAATTTGTAGAAGAGCTAGAAGATGAGCTTGAGAAAGAAGTTGGAGAAGGGTAATCCGGGAAGGAAGGATTGAAACTGGGTAGGAAAAACATTTTAGATCAGGGGATATCGCAGGCCAACTTAATTTGGAATCAGAAGATGAATTGGGAGAAGAGGAGCCATAGTTTTAGGGAGTAAATTGGATAATTTTATATGTTGATTTAAGACCCTATTACTAAAACTTAAATATCCCAACCCACTATTAGGGATACATCAAACCATGATAAAGAGGGGGAGAATATGTCTCTTGACCTTGATTTGAGTAAGTTAAGGCATGGCACCGAGCTTCTTAAAAGGGGCTTTGCAAAGATGCAGAAAGGCGGCGTGATAATGGACGTCACCAATGCCGAGCAGGCAGAAATCGCAGAGAATGCCGGGGCAGTGGCGGTTATGGCCTTGGAAAGGGTACCGGCCGATATACGCTCAGCCGGTGGAGTCGCCAGAATGGCGGATCCCTTGATAATCCATGATATTATGGATGCTGTCACAATCCCTGTCATGGCCAAGGTTAGAATCGGCCATTTCGTCGAGGCTCAGGTTTTGGAATCCTTAGGTGTGGATATGATCGACGAATCAGAGGTTCTTACACCTGCGGATCCCTTTTACCATGTAGATAAAGAGAAATTCACTGTACCCTTCGTTTGCGGCGCAAGGAATCTCGGTGAAGCTTTAAGAAGAATAAAAGAAGGGGCTGCAATGATCCGTACAAAAGGCGAAGCAGGCACAGGCAATGTAGTCGAGGCGGTGCGCCATCAGAGGTTGATTACAGGCCAGATAAGGGAACTTCTTGGGAAAAATCATGAGGAGATGACATCTATTGCTAGGAAGATCGAGGCTCCCTTAGAGCTCGTTTTGGAGGTTGCAAAGCTTCAGCGATTACCTGTGGTGAATTTCGCTGCCGGAGGTTTAGCCACCCCGGCCGATGCAGCAATGATGATGCAGTTGGGCTCCGACGGAGTCTTCGTAGGATCTGGCATATTCAAATCATCTGATCCCGAATCGAGAGCAAAGGCAATTGTGGAAGCGGTAATGAATTTCGATGATCCAAAAATAATAGCCGAGGTTTCAAAGGGACTGGGCGGAGCCATGAAAGGAATCGAGATTAGCGAAATCCCAAAGGAACAGAGGCTCCAGGAGAGGGGATGGTAGCAACATTATCAGGCAATTGAATGTGAAAATCCTATACAATCCGATAAAATCCAATAAAACCAGAAAACAGCAAAAAATATTTAAGGTGAAGGCCAATACGCCAATTCTCAGAAAATAATCAGAGGAGTATAAAGAATATGGATAGAATAAAGGTCATAACTCTGCTCTCGTTGTTATTTATATCCAATTTATTAATTACAGGTTGTTTAGAGGAGGAGAAACCAAAAGAGAAAGCAATTGAACTCGAATTCATCGGAAGTTCACATAAGGTATATGCCGGAGATTCCACAACATACGTGATTCTTCTTTCAAATAATCGAGATTTAAACGACACAATAATCCTCAATATCGAAAGCAAACCCACTGGTTGGGATGTGATGCTGAACCTCCCGAGGGTTAACCTGACTAAAGATAAATCGATTGGATTTTTTTTGGTTGTAAACACCCCATCGGATGCAAAAAAAGAGGACCATAAAGTAAAAGTCCAGGCGACTTCAGATGTGGATGGTTCCAAGAATTCTATTACAATTACAACTAAAGTGATCGAAAAGGACGGTGTAAGGGTTCAGCAAGGAGATAAAGTATTGGTGGACTATATTGGGTATCTCACCAATTTCAGTGTTTTCGATACATCAATTGAAGACATTAGTGACAACAAATATATTCGGAAGACTCCTGATTCCGCAAGAAGAATCGATCCTATCTATGTATATGTTGGTTCCGAAGATCCGGATCCTTCAGATCCTTATGGAATTATGCCTGAGGGATTCTGGGAAGCGCTCGTGGAAATGAAGGAGGGTCAATCCCGTACCGTGGTAATTCCCCCTGAAAAGGCCTATGCTGAATATGCCAACACTACTTTAAACATAACGGAGGAAGTTACTATGTTGGAGTCTCTCTCCTTAGAAGAATATCAGAGCAAATACATTGAACTTCCAATTGAAGGCGTGAATATGAAGCATTATTTTTGGGGGTGGAATGTAACCGTCGATTATGTGAATGAAAGTGAAAATGTAGTCAAGATACTTAATGAGCCGGATTTGAACCAAATGATAGTTTCCTATGGATGGGAGTCAGAGGTCATTTATAAGAATAGATCGGATAGGGGCGGTGATGGAAGAATTCTTATAGAACATCATGTGGAGGTTGGCACGAAGGGAATTTATCAGAATCACAGTGCCGAGGTGATTGGTATAGAAGGTGATCAATTCGATTTGGAATTCAATAAAAGTCTTTCACCTTTAGCCGAAGAGGTACTCACATTCGATATCACACTTATAGAGATTGCTGAATAAATATTAACCTTGAATACCTACTACAACCGGTTTTTTAGGGAAAAAGCGTGATAGAAACTATCAAATATGATGAAGCGATTAAGGACGAAATACCCGATTTGTTGGGACT
>CP070672.1:1157079-1161189 GCA_020351895.1 Thermoplasmata archaeon | reverse complement strand
TGCCCTTAATGTTATAATGTTTGCTCCTCAAACAGCATTTAACGCTGTTACAAATAACGATAGTAACCATTATTTTAATGGATACCTTGCTGGATTTGAGATATAAACAAATCCTGTTCTATAAAAAATAAATGAAAAAAGTGTTCATTGTTCTTTAATAGGTTGGAGCTTCTCTTTACAGGTGGGACAGAGGAATTCTTCGCTTGTTGTAGTTGTATACATTTTAGAACATTTCTCACAGCGCCACTGGAACTTTTTCGGACCCGCTTCTTCAGGTTTTTTGTCCAGGATTGCTGTACTGGGTGGGATTTCTGATTTTTCTTCAGTCGGGTCCTTAACTTTTTTTAGGTCTTCTTCAGGTACAATTTCAACGGCGTTAGTTTTTGTACTAGGGGGCGCAACTGGAGGAGTTTTGGGTGATGGTCGAGGTCTTGGGCGCCGCTTTTTCCGTCGCGATCTTACAAGCACAGAGACTGCAATGACACTACCCACCACGATGGCCAAGATGATAAGGAGCATATCAGTTGGAAATCCATCATCCCCTTTGATGACTACCGTTTGAGAACTGCCCTTACCTATATTCCCAACCTTATCGATAGCCCGAATACTGTAATTATAAGTCCCTGGGGGAAGATCGGGGTCATAATAAGAGGTGGACGTTGTGTTGTCGATATTCACACCATTTCGGAAGATCAGGTAAGTGACGTTGGTTAAATCAGTTACTGGATTCCAACTTAAAGTGACATCCCGCCCATCGGTGTTGGCGTTGAAGCTAGGCACGACAGGGGGAGCCGTGTTATCGACATAGAACATCAAAACTAGGGTATAATTACGATTAGCCATGTCCTGGATTGAAATGAGCACAATAAAAACCCCATCAGTAAGACCAGTATTATTCTCGAAAATGAATTGTCCAGCTAAAGTCTGATTAGGATTCACTTGTAGCGTGAAACGGGTTTCATTTATTATAATACTGGTAATCAAACTGCCGGTGCCATCAGCGAAACCTATGAGCTGCAGAGTTTGTCCACCAATGGCGCCCCCTGTTAGAACATTGGTAGTTGAAACGGAAGGATCGATTGTATCTACATAGAACTGGATGATGAGGAACCCAGAGAGACTGGCGTTATCGATTACCGTGATTTGAAGGATAACTAGCCCACTAAGACTCGTAATATTCGTGAAGGCAAACGTGCCGAAGGTCGAGTTGGTTGGGTCGATGAGAGGATTAATGTTAAACCGGGAATCGTTGATCTGAATGCTGATAATATTGCTGAAGGTGCCATTTGCAGTACCCGTGACATTGATCAAGGTGAGATCCAGCGCGACACCAGGGGTGGGGGAGGTAATGAGGACAATAGGAAGGAGATTATCCACCACGAAAATGATGGTTATAAGAACTGAATCACTTGTAATATCGGTGATATTGATTACTAAGGTAATTATCCCATTGGGAATTGGGGTGTTATTAGTGAATTGGAAGGATCCTGATACACTACCGATGGGGCTAATAGATAGAGTAAATTCTGAATTGTTGATGGAGACATCTTGGATTGGGACGCCAGCTCCATCAGCCAGACCAGAAACTGAGATGGTATTTCCAGATTGGGATGAATAATTCCCAGCAGGATTTGTGATCGTGCCACTAAGTAAGCCCTCATCGATGTAGAACCAAAGAAGAAGGGTGACGGAGAGGCTCGCATTATCGCTAACCGTGATTTCAATGACTATCAATCCCTCCATATAGGTATTATTCTCGAGTTGGAAACTGCCCGACGATTGGTTAGTAGGATTGACGTTCAGGTTGAAATTCGAGTTGTTGTACTGAAAGAGGGTGATATTGGTGAAGGTCCCATCTACCAAACCCTCTATTAGAATTGATGCGGCGCTTGCTATCGTCCCATTAGTTGTCGGATTGGTGAGCGTGAGGTTCGGAAGCACGTTGTCGACGGTGAAGCTGACTGTAAGAAGTATAGATCTATTTGTGGAATCTGTTATATTAATTTCCAGGGACGTTAAACCATTCGCGATAGCTGTACTATTTGTAAATTCATACATTCCAGCTAATTGACCAATTGGATTGGTGGATAGGGTGTAAGCAGAAGAATTTATCGTAATATTTTGAATGGGGCTCCCGGACCCATCCGCATAGCCTGTAATTCTAATTGTACTGCCACTCTGGACTGCACCACTCCCGATGGGATAGGAAATGTTGCCATAGGGGTATCTATTATCTACATAGAACCACACGACGAGGGTTCTGGTCACGGAGGCATTGTTCGTCATCAATAATTCGATTACTACTAACCCTTCAAGGGCAGTGTTATTCTCTAACTGGAAGATTCCTGCGAGTTGATTGGTGGGATCGAGATTCAAGTCAAAATCGGTGTTATTATACTGAAAGAGCGTTATATTTGAGGATGTGCCGTTCGCAAGTCCTTCCACAAGAATAGAGGCTTCATTTAATGTCACACCATTTACCGCTGGGTTTGACATCGTGATTGTTGGAAATGTATTATCGATTGTGAAAATAACGGTTAAGAGGATGGAGTTGCCTCCTGAATCGGTGATATTAACTTCTAATATTGTTAACCCATTAGCAACAGGGGTATTATTCGCGAATTCATAGGAGCCTGATAGTTGTCCTATGGGAACAATTGATAACGTATAATCAGTGGAATTTATAGTTATATCCTGGATAGGGGACCCAGTTCCATTAGCCAATCCTCCGATCGTAATTGAATTCCCGAATTGCACAGAATAATTGAGAGGATAGGAAATATTGCCAGTGGGCAGGATTGTATCTAAAACGTTCAATCCATAATAGGTAATACTAGAGGTGTTGTATAGCCCATCACTACATTGAAATGAGAAATTATAAGTTCCAGCTGTTAAAGTTGTCACATATTCATAAACACACCCATCTGTGAAGTCTGTATCAGTGGAGTTCTGTTGATCCATCGTAAATGAAGTACCATTTATCACTACGTTCATGAAAGAAGGTGTATCATTATCGATATCGGTGTAAGTGACGGTGAAGTTGAGCTGAGTATCTTGATCCCCAGTCCAAGGAGTTACATTACCAGATGTTAAGATTGGGGGCCAAAAGCCGGGAACATAGGAAAATTGGACATTTGCACTTGTAAAATTGAAGGTATACCAGTTGCCACCAGTTTGATAAACAGTACCATTTAATAAGATTCCAGTACTCTTTTCGAACCAAAGTACCCCCCCAGGCTTAGTCAAATCTGTTAAATTCCAGACTTCAACAGGCCCATAACCCGGAAGGAAGTATATAAATTCCCCTATGACTTTAAAGGTGTGATCACCATCCCAGATTACACCAAGCTCTACAGTATCATTTATTGAAACATCTGTTAAGATCCATGCAGGATCATGATCACCATCCGAAAGCCAAACCCCAACCACGTTTGACAAACGTCGATTGTCATGGTTGACATCCCAGTCAACACTTGGAAAAGTCCAGGTCGCGCTAAAGGTATTATCTGTTTTGTATGAATACAAAAATGAAGTTGAAGTAGAACCCATAAAACTGGATTCGAAATCATAAGTAAGTACCATACCATCGAATAATTGGGATTTTTTCACCGTTGGACCATTATAGGGGCCAGCACTTGCGGGAAAGGTGTTATCTGAACAATTAAAATAGTAGGAGTAGTTGCCGATATCGAGGGTAGTTATGTATTCATAAATACTGCCATCCCTATAATCAGTATCTAACGGATTCTGGAGAACCATAATGAAGGGAGTCGAATTAATAGTTACATTGAGATAAAAGGGGGCATTATTGTCGGGATCGGTGTAGTTTACGGAGTAGATGAACAGAGTTGAGCCATTATAACCAGAGGTGGGTAGAACTTGTCCACTAGTCAGCGTGGGTGGAAGACTATTGATTTCTGTTACGTTAATACCCCATTGAGTGGGAGTAGAATTGGTAAGATTCCAATCCATACATTCAAATGAATAGTTGTAGATCCCAGGCTGTAAAACAGTAGTATACTCATATAAACACCCATCAATATAATTTTTATCAGCGGGATTCGTTGGTTGCATCGAGTAGGGAGTGCCATTTATTAACACATGAATATA
>CP070672.1:1153147-1156979 GCA_020351895.1 Thermoplasmata archaeon | reverse complement strand
TAAAATTCGATTAGTTATTTATCTTTTTTCAAGAATTTTTAAAAGCATTAGAAAAATACATGAAGACGTTAGCAGGGAGAAGAAGAATACTGCTTGTTTTTTTTATGATCCCTTTATTGAGCGGATTTGCCTTTGGTTATCAAGTCCTGATTGATGGTTTTACCAAAAATTTCCAGGATAAAAGAACGATTACTATTCAAGGCAGTCAAGTCCCGGGTGCCAATAACAATTTTCCTGTGCTCTTTGATTCTACTCAACCATCTGGAACTGGTTTACCAGATGATTTAAGGATGTGGACTTTTGGGGGAAAAGTACAAGATGGCGACGGCTATGACATTGTCTTTGCCACCGGCGATGGAGTAGATATACTTGAACATGAAATAGAACAATATATTTCTACGGATGGAACCTATAGAGCCTGGGTAAAGGTTGACCTTACTGGCAGCAATCAGGATATTTACCTTTATTACGGAAGCACAGATATAGCCGGGGACACCCAGCATGTTACAGATGTATGGAGTGACAGTTATGATCGAGTGTTTCACTTCCATAACGGAAGCATGGCCAGTTCCAGCAACTACTCATTTAAAGTTGAAATCTCTCCGAGTCCTTCTTTTCCAGCTTCTGAGACGCTTACTTTTCCTGAGGAAGAGTGGGTATATAGTAACTCTTTATGGCTTACTCCGAGAGAGTGGGAGATGGTCTTTAGTGAAGCTCAGTCATCAGCAGGCCAGCTTTTCTGGCGGGTAAGAGCTAAGAGCCCGGATGGCAGAGCGATTTACAGCCATTGGCTAAGATTTACTGTTTGGGAACTGAAGCATCCTGAAGAATGAAAAAATGAAACAATCCCTTCCCTTATAAGCATCATCATTTAGTTTTATATAAGAGTTAATTTTATAGTCATTATTCCTAACCCAAGTTCACCCCTTAAATCCTCTCTATAGGCTATTGACGTCGTGGAGAAAATTTCTATATTATAATTATAGAAAGCTCTGAATGGCAGAATTATAATAAATGTCAGCAAATTGAAATATGATTCTTCATTTTTCCACATAATAAGTATAGAGCTGGCTTTAAAGGAAATTTTGACATGTGCCTAGGGAAAATAAAAGCTAGTTTTCTTGTTCTCCTAATGCTTTTCTTGTTGAGTGGTTTTGCCTTTGGATATTGGGCCGATGGCTATGACTTTCAATATCGGAAAGATATCACTATTGATTCTAGTAAAATTGATGCTGCCCTTGGTTATTTTCCTGTTTTGGTAAAACTTACCTCTTCTAATATTGATTTCAGCCATTTTTTACACGGAACAAATGATGGGTATGACATTAGATTTTCGGATTCTATTGATGGGAATGGTGATGCTGATGGTGCCATTTTAGACTATGAGAAGGAGAGGTTTGAGAAAGGAAATGAAAAGGCAGAGATTTGGGTTGAGATTCCTTCCATTCCCAGCTCTCCTGATACTACGTTCTATATGTTTTATGGGCATGCCACTTGTCTCGATGGCGAGGATATAAACGGCACTTGGGATGAAGGACCAGATGGCTCACCGGTTAATAATTTTGTGAAAGTTTTGCACCTGAAGGAATTGCCAACAGGAGCACCTGATGACATAAAGGATAGCACCTCATTCGGCAATCATGGAACAACAGAGGGGACTATGGATGCGAATGACTCGATTGAGGCAAAGATCGGAAAGGGATTGACCTTAGACGGGATTGATGATTGTATCAGGGTCTCTGACAGCCTGAGTCTGGACGGGGTAAATGATGCGGGAACATTTGAGATTTGGATTAATTGGACTCAAGCTGTCCATGGAACAGAATATCAAGTTGTAATGGAATCCAGTAATAACCACACAGGCAGTGGTTTGGAGTGGGCTTCGCAGCCTAGTGGGAATCATTATTTCTATCCTAGTCATCATATTGGCTTTAACTACAATCTTGGTCCGAATCCTTTTACGGATCAAGTGTGGCAATATCTTGTTGTGACCCTTGAAGATACCGGATTAAGGGACGTGAATATTCATGTCGATCTCAATGCTATGAGTTTTACCGAGGAAGGTGTTCCCACTAATTGGACAGAACTAGCCACTATAGATGACTGGATTTGGGGTCAGAGTGATACTTTTGCAGAAAGAAACTTTTTAGGCGGTTTTGATGAGATTCGGGTCTCGGATGTTGTCCGTTCTGCTGCCTGGATTAAAGCCTCTTATCACTCTGGTAATGATACGCTGTTGACGATTCCCACCTTGGTTGAGCTTTCCTACTTAAGGGCAACATCCCTTGATTCTGCTGTTCTTTTAGAGTGGGCGACAGAGACTGAGCTTGATAATGCCGGGTTTAATATCTGGAGGAGTGAGGATAGGGATGGAGATTATGTGAGGATAAATCCTTATTTCATTCCTGGCGAAGGGGATGCAGGTTTTGGGGCTGAATACAGCTTAACGGATTATAATGTCACCAATGGAGTGATTTATTATTACAAGCTGGAAGAAATAGACATCTACGGAAAGAGCACTTTTCATGGCCCAGTGCCCGCTATTCCCCACGATATCATCCCTATCTTGCCCAATGAGGGGGAGAAACTTCACTCAGGAGCTTTATTATTTAGCTGGGCCAGTTCCAGCAACTACTCATTTAAAGTTGAAATCTCACCGAATCCTTCTTTTCCAGCTTCTGAGACGCTTGCTTTTCCAGAGGAAGAGTGGATATCCGCCAACTCTTTTTGGCTTACTCCAAGAGAATGGGAGATGGTTCTTAGGAAGATTCAACAATCTGGAGGCCTACTTTTCTGGCGTGTAAAAACGAAAAATGAGGATGAAACAGTGATATACAACAAATGGCGGAGATTTTTCATTGAAGACCCAAAGGTTACTGAAAAATAAACAGAGAGGGGAGTCCAAAATCACCCCTCAAATCCCCTCAATAGGCTATAGACGTCCAGGAAAAAATTTCTATATCATAATTTATGAAAAAGTCTGAATGACAGAATTAGAGTAAATGTCATCTAACTGAAATATGGTTTTTCTTTTATCTACTTAAAAAATAGAACTGACAGTAAAGGATATTTTGTGATTTTTCTGGGGAAAATAAGAACTGTTTTTCTTGCGCCATTCGTGCTTATCTTGTCGACCGGACTTGCCTTTGGATATATGGTCAAAATTGATAACAATGAAAGACATTTTGAATATAAAAGGGATGTGACTATTCAGGGCAGTCAGGTGTCGGGTTTTTTTAACGAATTTCCTGTGCATTTTGATTCGAAGACCGACCCTACAGATTTACAACTTGATTTAAGGACTGAAGCAAATGGAGGTCACGTGCGGAGTGACGATGGCTATGATATTGTCTTTGCCACGGCTGATGGACAGGAAATCCTTAAACACGAGATTGAGAAATATGTTCCCACAAGTGGTGAGTATGTAGCCTGGGTGAATGTAACCCTTACTGGTGCCAACCAAACCATTTATATTTATTATGGAATCTCTGTAGCACCTTTTGACACTCAGCATATAGAAGATACTTGGGATTCTAATTTCGTCCTGGTTCAACATTTAAATGAGATTTCGCCCTACGACCACCTTGATTCGACGAGCAATAACAACGATAGCACGACCATAACTGTTACGACGCAAGGCTCAGCTGCGGGGCAAATAGATGGCGCAGATGATTTCGATGGAGCCCAAGGCGCAGGGCCTCAACACCACGTCATCATTCCTGATAATGTTAATGGATCCCTGGATTTCACGGACCAAATTACCATAGAAGCATGGATTAAAGATGACGTGGAGGACCAGAGGAGAATCGTCTACAAGCACTGGGAAATGTAT
>CP070672.1:1150110-1153047 GCA_020351895.1 Thermoplasmata archaeon | reverse complement strand
TCTGATATTCTGGCAAAAGATTAGAAACATTGGGATATGGCCATGCTATTCCCAATGTTTTTAATTAAATTTAGATCTTTTATAACCTTAAATATATGAAAGAGGGTATTTTTGTCTTTGCGAGTATTAATGCATGTAAAGAGACCAATATAACATTAGAAGGTAATATATTCTCTGGGATAGTGCTAACATATTCAAGAGGAGGATTTAGTGGTCACAAGTGATAGAGCTCCTAAATTCAAAAATTTTATAAGTGATACAAGTAAAAGATTTGCAATAATTTATGTAGTAGTAGGTCTTATATTTTTTTTATGGATAATCACCAGATTAGTTTTAGGTTCAAATGTTTTTCTGGGATCAGCAAATATTATTAATATTTTAAGGCAGGTCTCGGTAGTGGGAATAGTAGCAGCAGGACAATTTTTTGCTATAGTTACTGGACTTATCGATTTATCTGTCGGTTCTACTGTTGCAATGGCAGGAATTATTTATGCAGCTATATTTAAAGCAGGTGGGACAGAATTCATGGCTGTGGCACTACTGGGAGCACTTTTTGTCGGACTTATTATAGGGCTTATAAATGGAGCCTTGATTGCATATTTCAGATTGACACCTTTTATTGCGACGCTTGGTATGATGCTTATAGTACGCGGCGCTATCTATGTGGGCACAGGAGCGCAGCCAATTTTTGGATTCGAAAGGTTGTATAATTACCCCGGCCGAGGGTGGATACTTGGAATACCTGTTCCAGTGATTATAATGTTTGCCCTGTATATTATACTAATAATCTTTGCCGAAAGAAATAGGGCAGGGCGGCATTTATATGCTATCGGAGGGAATGCCGTTGTATCTTACTTGAGCGGTATAAATATTAAAAGTTATAAGGTGTTGGCCTTGGTAATATGTGGCCTCCTTTGTGCAGTAGCCGGAATAATCCTTGCAGGTAGATTGGATTCAGGTCAGCCCAATGCAGGAGAAGGCGATCTTTTATTTGATTCTATTATTGCTGTCGTCATCGGCGGAGTCAGTTTTACAGGTGGAAAGGGCAAACTGCTTGGTGTACTCTTTGGTGCACTGTTTATGACCATACTTTCAAATGGAATGACCTTAATGGGTATAGATGCATATGTTCAGTCTGTTGCAAAAGGGATTATTTTTATAGTTGCAATAGCATTGGATGTTTTTAGAAATAGAGGAATAGTTTAATGGTGGAGATCTTTTAATTGAGTAATCATATATTAGAGATCAATGGTGAATTAAACGCTGATGAAACAGATCAGGAGGAAATACTAAATTACGCGATAGTCTAATTTTGATTCTATCATCAGACGATCCTACCCTGTCTTAGTGGACACTTCAGCGGAAGTCCGACTGGACACTTTCACCGGCGTACTAGCTGGCAGCTCAAACGCTTCCAATCGTGCTCGTATATACTCCTTATATGGATCTAGTGTGGATGTTCTTTTCTTTCTTTTTTTTTCTTTTCCGGATCAAAGCGTAGATGATTGTTCACCATCTGCCGGCTTACTCCCAATCTCTTCCGTACCTGTGACTCTGTCTCTCCTTTTCTTAAAAAATATCGTATCATTAACCGCCTCTCCTGTGGTATTATAACTTTGAGTTCTCCTTGTGGTGAGGATATCTGTTATTATCAAACACCATCATACACGCAAGTGGGGCCTTATGTCTTTAATGGCTACATGATTCCACGAGAAAAGTGTCTACGTCTATTCCGTTGGTTTTGTCTAAGATACAACCGGTGGTGAGACGTAAAAAGTGTCTAAGTTTATTCCTTCGATTCTGTCTACGATACAACCGGTGGTGAGATTTTCAAGAGGGTAGGAGAAAATATGCACTAAAAGCTCGTTTTTTACAACAGCGGCTGGTTGAATGTGAAGGAGTGTACTATTAAAAAGTTTATTTTAGAAGACCTGTCTCCTACGGCGGTCAACTCTGCTATTGAAGACAACATATACAATCTTTTTATCCTGATAGGTAAAAAGGGTAAAAGAAAGTTACATATCAATAGTAAAATCAAATGGATAATGGCAGCACCCTCTGTGTGGCCCAATTATCTGTTTAATGCCCGTTTTGAAGAGCCTGAAGAAAGTATTGAATATATTAAAAAGAAGGTTAGATCTGGTGATGCGCCTTCACAGTGGTTCCTCGGTCCAAGGTCTCATACCAAGGGCCTAGTAAAGGCATTAACAAAAGGTGGCTTTACCAGGATAGGACAGTGGCCAGGAATGGCTGTTGAAATTGCGAATATCAATACCGATTTCCAAAGAGCCTCAAACCTCA
Source organism: Thermoplasmata archaeon (assembly GCA_020351895.1). The sequence continues at coordinate 1,150,746 of CP070672.1, read as the reverse complement.
AGATCGAAGAGGTATCAAGTGAAGACCTTCTCGATCAGTGGGAAAAAGTAGTAAGCACAGCCATGTTCGGCGGCGGTTTTATGGGAGTTGAGCTTTTTAAAAGTTTCCTCGATGATGAAAATATTCATTTTTATCTGGCCTTTCTCTGCGAAAAACCTGTGGCCACATCCATGCTATTCACATCAGCGGGAATTGCAGGACTTTACCTTATCTCCACTCTACCGGAATATAGAAACAGAGGCATTGGAAAAACCATCACACTTGCCCCTCTACTTACGGCAGAAAAAATGGGCTTCAAAATCGGGGGCCTTTTTGCCACACAGTTCGGAGAGATGGTTTACAGAAGGCTTGGATTTAAAAAATTCTGTAACTTTGATATCTATTATTATTAAAAATATTTTCCCTTTTGATATAAATAAGAAACTTATTATAAATAGTAAGTAACTCAACATTCTATAAATCAAGGGAGGTTGTGATAAAATGCTCGCTCTAAGGAAGACAAAATCCGGAGTAGGTAACGTTGAATTAGTGGAAGTGGATGTGCCCGAAATCAAAGATGATGAAGTTTTGATGAAGGTATGGGCAGCCGCCATTTGCGGGAGCGATTTACTGATTCAGGAGGATAAGCATTTCTAT
>CP070672.1:1145565-1150010 GCA_020351895.1 Thermoplasmata archaeon | reverse complement strand
GAATTGTATAGATATATACCATGTTCACTATCGGAGCAGATGTTATTAAGAATACTACAATTACATACTTAATAAAATAATACTGAGGCGTTTGTCGAAAATGTTCCACTTTCTCTAAGGGTAAAACCGGTAATATTCACCCAATTGGAGGTCACCTTTATTACATCCAAAAATCCATTCGCATCGATTATCGTGTTTTTTCTATCCTCACCAATTAGATTTATTGATTTATTTATAACAATTTGCTCATGATAAGTTCCACTGTAAACGAATATCGTATCTCCATCATTTGCATCATCTATAGCCCATTGTATATTGAAATAAGCCCCATCACTACCTGTTTCATTCACATAAAGTATGGTTCCTCCACAGTTTAATGTGAAATCCATAGTCACATCAACAACCACAATAAAGCACAAAACCATTACTAATCCAAGACAAACTGCAATTACCTTCCTGCCCATGAGTGAAAGTTATTACCATATTCAGTTAAATACCTTCCGCTCTTCCACCCTCTCCTCCCTTGGCTTAATGGGTTTACAAGTAAAGGTCTCAAGGTTTCGAGCCCTTCCAAATCCCACTCCCCCACCAAAACCGCGTGCCTGGTAGGAATGGGTACTCCGGGAGGTGGAAATAGCATCGAGGGGATTTGGGGAAGGAGGTTACGAGCTTGAGGGGAGGTGAGGAGGGGAGGGGGTTGAAGCTTGGGAAGGGGTGGTTTTTTACTCTGCTGAACCTCACATGGGAATGATTTTCCGTAGAAACGGTTAAATATTTTTTCAATATTTAAGCAACTAAAGGAGGAAAATAAATGGTAGAAATAGATACGGCTGAAAAATTATCCCCTGAGGAACGTCGAAGAAACATCCAATTTTCACTGTGGCTTGTATCGACTGGTTGTCTATTTACAATTATTTTAGTGATTTGGGGAATGTTTAGAAAACCATCTCTAACTCCTGTGATGATTTATTTGTTATTTGTTGTCGTTATAGGCCAAATTATCTTTCTAAATTATATAAAAAATATGTTGAAATTAATTGATAGTGGCCTTGACGTTGCAACAAAAAGTAAAGTCTTACTAAGAAAGGTTTTTAACCAATTAATGGTTGCAATGATTTCATCTCTTATTGGTCTCATTATAGTTTTTCGGTTAATTGGCTGGATATAAAAAATTTCCCGACACCCTTAAAGAATACAATTCCCCCCCTCAAAAAAAGTTTGCTGGGCAGAAGGAGTTATGTTTTCGAAAAGAACGGTTAAGTGAGGTTCGGGTTTACAATCCCAACTCCCGCACAAAATCCCGTGCCTGGTAGAAATGGGCACTCCGGGAGGTGGGTTCGGGACCTAAGCGGATTTGAGGAGGTGATGGCGTGAGGGGGGAGCGGACTATGTTTCGGGTAATCATGAATGGGATTGATCCATACATTCCATTCTTCCACCCTCCCTCGTGACTTGTGGCTTTTGCTTGTCTAGGTCTAAGGTTCCGAGCCCTCCAAATCCCCATTCCACACAAATCCCCAAAACCCCGTGCCTGGTAGGAATGGGCACTCTGGGAGGATGGGTTCGGGACCTAGGAGGATTTGAGGAGGAGATGGCGTGAGGGGGGAGACGTTTGTGGGGTTCGGCATCACAATGGAACTTCCCACTCACATTTTGTCTTTGTGTGTATCCAATATCCCTTTCTAATTTCAAAATAATCAGATGAGCCTATTTCTTCCCATTTTTGTGTGGCGGCATTGTAGGTCCAGATTGCATCGATATGCGTATTGAAGGTTAGATTGTTCAATCCCTCTGTCCTGTTGTAGCTTGTGAGGGAAGGATAACCGACTAAGTTCCATCCTTGGTGGAGAGAAATGGTTTGGTTTAAGATTGGTTCTATACCAAAGTATTCAAATAGGACACCACCGGGTTTGGTTATGTATATCCAAAATCCCATAAGATGATCGATATCGTTTAAGTCGTTCAGATGAGTTGGTTTTAACGAACAATTATGTTTCCAAGGATCAAAACTATCGCTCACATTGAACCACTGCACAGCATCATATGAACCTTTGATGGAATTTAACACAGTGCCTAAGTTTGTGTCAGATTGAATAAACGGGATCGAAATGAGGTTCCATCCTTGATATAGAAAGATGGCATTTTCTAAAGGATTTATTAATGGGTAGTTATCCAATTGGTAATATCCATTACTTTGGTCAATAAATGGATGGGGTATTTCTGTATCACCGACACCATCTCCCGCAATGCGACCATTGTTGCCATTATCTACACCATTATAGTCGTCCCAATAATTACCTTCACCCATACTATCGTTCCAAATATTATCGATGCTATTAGATAGATATGCTTGATTCACATTATTTATTATATTATTATGATGAAATGTATTATTACTCGAACTTGATAGATATATACCATTATGATTATTCAATAAAGTGTTGTATGTTATTTTGTTGTACTTAGTTGGTATCGAAGTAAGATCGATGCCATATCCATTGAGTGTAACTATATTATCAGAAACACTGTTGTTTGATGACGAGTATAGATAGATACCTTCCAGATAATTCAAGGAAACATCATTATCAATGATGTCATTCTCATTGGAATAATAGAGATAGATGCCAGATCTCCCATTGTTAGTGGCATTATTGCCAGTAATATTATTTTTGGAGGAATAACAGAGAAACATTCCGTATAGATTGTTTGAGGAAGCATTATTATCTATAATGGAATTGTTTGAGGAGAAACCAAGCTCGATAGCGACAGAAGCATTAAAGAGTTCCTGTTTTTCTATTTTAATGTCGGTGCAATTAGCAAGAATTACTTGACCTGCTTCTGCTGGGATAGTCCCGCCAGTTTGATTCTTCCAGTAGTAAACCGGTTTTCCATTGACGATATTAGAAGTTGGAATATTATGCGTATTCCAGTTTTCAAGAAAACTGCCTTCAATATATATTCCATCTTCTATCATAGTGTTGTTTAGGATGTTATTCCCACTCGATCTGTAAATATATATGCCATACCTATTCGAGGAAGCATTATTGCTAATGATATTGTTACTGTTAGAATAACTGATGGCGATACCATTATCATTGTTCGAGGCTTCATTATCGGTGATATTATTATTATCGGATGATGAGAGATAGATACCAAAAGTGTTTTGAAATACACTATATCGATTATTCGAGGCATTGTTTTTGTATATGTTATTTCCATTCGAGTCCGTAATTAAAATACCATGATATTTGTTCGAGTGAATGTAGTTACCAGTGATGTTGTTTTCATCCGAAAACCAGAGATATATACCATACTCTTTGTTCAGACTGACACGGTTATTTATGATATCATTCCTAACAGAGTCCATAAGATAGATACCATGCTCATCATTTGAGGAGGCGTTATTATTTTGGATTAAATTCTTACTAGAATCTTTGATATAAACACCATAAAAACCATTATTTGTCGCATTGTTGAGTGTAATATTGTTCCCACTGGAATAATAATGGATCTGAATGCCCTTCTGGTTATTTGAGTTAGCGTTATTTCTCGTGATATTATTCCCATTGGAATGAGCGAGATTGATCCCAGCTAATGCATTGTTAAAGGCATTGTTCAATGTGATGGTGTTTCCATCGGAGTAATCGAGATGTATGCCATACCAGCTATTAAAACTCGCATTGGCATTGTTAGAGGTGACAAAGTTTTCATTTGAATAATAAAGATAAATGCCCGAAAAAAGATTATTAAAAACATTGTTACCTATGATGTTGTTTTTACTAGAAAAATAAAGATAAATTCCGTAATCGTTTTTGGAGACGTTATTATAATAGACTCTACAGTTTTGGACAAAATGAAGCCTCATCCCTGCTTGCCATATCTGGTCACTGCCTGTCACAGTGAAACCTGTAATGTTTACCCAATTCGCACTAACATTCACCACATCTCCGATGTCTCCACCATTGATAATGGTGTTATTTCTATCTTCTCCAGTAAGATTTATTGTCTTATTCACAATCACATTCTCATAATAAGTCCCATTATAGACAAACACAGTATCGCCATCACTACTCGCATTTATCGCATCCTGAATTTTTAGAAAAGCTCCACCAGAACCAGTTTCATTGACATAACGGGTGATACCTCCCTTTACCGGCGGAGTAAAATCTATAATAACATCCAAAACAACGATAAAGCTGAGTACCATCGTTAAACTTAACCAGATAGCAATTACCTTCCTGCCCATGAGTGTAAGTTATTACCATATCCAGATAAATACCTTCCGCTATTCCACCCTCCCTCGTACTTTGTGGATTTACTAGTAAAAGTCTAAGGTTTTGAACCCTACAAATCCCCATTCAACACAAATTTGCGTGCCTGGTAGGAATGGGCACTCCGGGAGGTGGAGATAGCGTCTAGGGGATTTGGGGGAAGGTAATGGCGTT
>CP070672.1:1137131-1145465 GCA_020351895.1 Thermoplasmata archaeon | reverse complement strand
GTCCGTCGGATTGCTAGATCTCACATAAATACCCACGTAATTCCCAGACACATTAACATTGTCAATGCTCACATGAGATGAGTAATCTAGATAGATACCACTATTATCTCCCCCAAAAGGTCCCATACCCGTCACTGTGAACCCACTTATGTTAACCCAATTTGATTCAATACGAACTCGCGCTCCATTGGCCCCTCCATAGATTACTGTTGTGTTTCGATCCTCTCCTATCAAATTTATACTCTTATTTACTATCACATTCTCATTATATGGTGAACTATCATCATATACGAAGACTGTATCTCCTGGAAGTGCAGCATCTATTGCTTCCTGAATTGTTGAATAGTTCCCACCACCTCCTCCACCAACATAGTGCGTGTTTGCAGCCCTAACAGTATCGGGCTCAATTATAATGAATCCGAAAAATCCCGCAGTTACCACTAGGCACACGATACTAATAGAAATTGATTTGTCTTTCATACCAACCCTCCGCGGTCACAATGGCTATAATTTCTACTATTGACATCTATTGATATAATTCCTTATACACTTTTCGCTTTTTTTACCCATAATGGAGGATATTTAATAATAAACAAGGTAGGGGTCAGGACCGAATATATCTTCCTCACACGTGATAAGTTCTCCCTTCCCATGAAAAACTCCTTTTAGACAGCCTAACAGAAACATAAAAAACCATCATAGCCAACCCCATAACAGGTGCAAGCAGGTAATAGGGAGTCATCCCTTCTTCTTCTATGATTATCCCCACTGCCCACCTGTAAGCCACTGAATACGAATATCCTGCTGAAATAAGGATCAGAACAAACACACCTGAAAATCCAATAAGGAACAGAACCAATCCTAAAACCAAAGAGACCGGAAATTGAAGATTTCTGGCAACCATGAAGTATGTGTTTCTCTTGAGGTCCCTGTGACCAAAAGATGATATCGTGACAACCCACCGAATCAACTTTTCCTTAGTCTGTCTAAAATCGGTAAAGACCTCATTGGTATGGTTCAAATGCGCAAGCTGATTGTAGATATTATACCCATGCGATTTGAGCACATATGCAAGTACAAGGTCGTCGTTGAATGAACTGCTCCAAACCTCGACTATTTCCAGATCATAGAACAATTTTCTTGTTATAGCAATCGAGGCACCTGAGGCAAAAGGAGGAAACATCTGGTTTTTGTTTGTGAAAGACGCTGTGAACGTAACAAGAGACACTGATTGCGCAATTAGCTTTCCTAAAATTCCCTCGGGCTCTATGAAAAAAGGGGCAGTTACGGCCTCTATTCGCTTTCCATCTATAACCTCTTTCAATGGAGAGGACATCTTAAAGATCCAATCTCGGGAATAGGTCACATCAGAATCTCCAAACAGGAGTACCTCACCTTTTGCATGTTTCACTCCGAAGATTAGATTGTGACACTTGCCTATTGTTTTTGAACTGTCATGTGGACCTGACAATAGTACCTTTACATTCTGGTATTTTTTAGAAAGGTTATTCGCAATCCTAAAAGCAGGGTGCTCTTTTCTCTCTGCAACGAAGATAACCTCGAAATTTGGGTAATCTTGGATGCAAACAGATTCCAGGTTCTTTTTCGTGCTCCTCGATACACCTTTTACTGGGATGATGACAGAAACAGAGAAATCCTTTTCTGAAAATCGCATGTTGTTGGCGCTTTTTTTCATTTTGAGGGCACAGATTATCTGCAAGAATCCGAGACTCAAATATCCAACAAGTATAAAAAGAATGATCGCCTCAATGCCCATATTCAGGTCACCCGACTTACTTACTCATCAACCTGTAACAATAAGGAGAATAAAACGGTTTACATGTTCCGAATTTCCCAGAAATCATGTAATTTCCTGAATCGGATTTGGCCAATAACCTTCAAATAGTATTATCAATATTTATGGTTCCAGTTTCATTATAGGGTGTATGAGTATGGCAGCAAAGACGATAAAGGTAACTGATGGGACTTTTAACGACATATTAAAGGGAGATTCACTGATTGTAGTGGACTGTTGGGCCCCATGGTGTGGGCCATGCAGGATGATCGGCCCTGTAATAGATCAATTGTCAGAGGAATACGAAAACGTGACATTCGGGAAGCTCAATACGGATGAAAACCTAGAAATATCCAGGAAATTCCAGATCATGGCAATACCAACGTTGCTGTTCTTTAAAAACGGTGAGCTTGTGGAGCGCGTAACAGGTGTGGTGCCAAAAGGGCACATCGAGGGTTTGATTAAAAAACACACTTAGATTTAAAAGGTATTCACATCTGCACTGCCAAATGCCCTTACATATCGCCTTATTTGGATGAAACAGGTGAATGAAAGCTCGTTTAGCTGAGCGAGGAAAGGATATGTATGCTGTTTTAGGCTCTGGAAGGTTCGGATACGAAATTATCCGTGGCCTTGATCAGGATAAGGATGCAATCCTGATTATAGATGAGGATCCCAATAATCTGAGTCAATTCGAAAAGGAGGGGTTCAAGGTATTACATGTACATGCCTTCTCCTCAGAGGTGATAGAAAGCCATGTTAAAACAGGAGATAAAGTGTTCATCTTGGGGGATGACGGCCAAAAAAATTTAGAATTGGTAAAATCCACCAGGAAGCATAATCCAGATGTCACGATCATTGTCAACGCACCCAAAAGAGAAAGCGAGGAGAATATGAACAAGATAAGGGGTGTAGTTCCAATTCGAATCTCGGAAGGCGTGACAAATGCCCTAAAAAGTGCCTTGGAAACGAGGATAATAGAAAAGACAGCCACCCTGCTTCGAAAGATCCTGCAAAAGATGGAAAAGGGGACTGTGGGTATTTTCACCCACAACAACCCAGATCCAGATTGCATGGCCTCGGCACTGGCGTTTCAGGCCATCTGTAGTAATGAGGGAGTATCTTCGAGAATTTACTATGGGGGGGAGATATCCCATCAGGAGAATAAGGAACTTGTTCGACTTCTGAAATTGGAGCTTCACCAAATCGGCAATGAAAAGGAACTGGATATTGCCCTTCAGAACTCTGCAAAGATAGTAATGATCGAGACCGCGATACCTGGCGAGAATAATGTCCTTCCAAAGGACTTGGTACCTAACATCGTTTTAGACCACCATTCCACAAGCAGGGATGTCACAGCTTCGGATATGGTGGATATCAGAAGCGATGTTGGTGCACTATCAACCATTCTGACTTCATATCTCCAATATCTGGATGTGAAAATCGATCCAAAACTCGCCACTGCACTTCTTTACGCCCTGAAGGTGGACACAAAATCCTTCACTAGGAATGTTTCCCCCACAGACCTGAAAGCGGCTGCGTTCCTATCACCATTTACAGACGATGAGCTCTTAAAGACTATTGAATCTCCTCCAATGAGCTCATACACCATGGATGTTATAGGAAGGGCCATTGTGAACAGGGAGGAAAAAGAGGGAGTGCTCTTCTCAGCTGTAGGTTACATCGAGGAGAGGGATGCATTGCCTCAGGCTGCCGAATTCCTGATGAGGGAGAAGGACATCAGGATCGTGGGTTTATGCGGAATCAGGGGGTACAACATCCATATCTCGGCAAGAAACAGCGATTCCAGTGTACATATTGGTGAGGTTCTTAAAGGAACATTCAGCGAGTTGGGTTCTGCTGGAGGGCATGCAACGTCTGCAGGTGTTCAGATTTCCTTGGATAATGTAAACATCCCTGACAAAAGCGATAAAGAGCTTATTGCCAATGTTGTGGCCAACATGTGCAGGAAGATGTTCTTCACGGGTTTGGGAATAGATATCTCAACCAAGACGATATAGGAATTGAGGAGAAAACATGAGGGGCGATGAGGAAGTAGTGACTTACAGGGTGAGCTATCAGCCCTATGAATATTATATCGAGCCCCCGGTTCGAGAGGGAGGGCTGAAATTCAGTGAGGAGGAGAAGAAGCATCTGCTCATGGCGATAGGGGCTTTGACTTTGGCATTCACTTTTATGCTGCTTGGCACCGGTATACCGATATATACTATCGTGGGATTATCTTTTGTGGCCGTAATTACTGGATTCTTATTGCACGAAATTGGTCATAAGATTGTAGCTCAGAGGTACGGATGTTGGGCAGAATTCAGGGCCTGGCCTTTCGGACTTATGTTTGCAGTGTTAACTGCCGCTGTTGCCAGAATTTTATTTGCTGCTCCTGGAGCCGTTTACATCAGAGGGCATCTAACTAAGGAGGAAAACGGAAAGGTCAGTGCTGCAGGGCCTTTGATGAATGTCGCTGTATCTTCTCTACTTATGCCTATTTTGCTATTTTTTCCAGACATAATTATCGAGATTTGGTATCTTATCTATATGATATGCTTTTTAAATGTCTTTATTGGTCTTTTTAATTTGATACCCTTTCCACCCCTGGATGGATCAAAAATAATTAAGTGGAATCCTGGGATTTGGTTCGTGATGGGCCTTGTTTTAGGCTCATACCTAATACTGATTTTGTATCCATCTCTGTTATTTAATCTGCTTTAAGCTTTGAGTAAACAAAAGTAAGATTTTCAGAGTGGCACTTCCCAAATACACTCGGTTTTCGCGTAAACCCAATATCCTCTCCCTAACATAAAATAATCATCCTCTTCCATGTCATGCCAGGTTTGGGATGAGGTGTTATACCATTGGATGATGTCAACCTCCTGTCCGAAGGTTAGATTATTTAGTCCCACTGTTCGATTATAATTTGTTAGGGAGGGATAACCCACAAGGTTCCAACCAGGATGAAGGGAGATGGTTTGGTTTTGGGTTGGTTGGGTGCCAAGGTATTGAATTAAAACACCGCCAGGTTTTGTTATATATATCCAAAATCCCATGTTGTGATCTATATCCTCTAAATCATTTAATTGGGGTGGTTTTGAAATGCGGTAATGCTTCCAGTGATCATCAGGCTCCGTCGTATTGTACCATTGAACAGCTGTGTATGACCCAGCTATTGAGGATAAAACATTGCCTAGTTTCGTATCAGACTGAATAAACGGGATTGAGATGAGGTTCCGACCATGATGTAAATAACTATAATTTCCCACAGAGGTTATCAGTGGGTAGTTGTCTTGGGAGTCCGAATCTATAACATATGGATTTAGACCCCCACCTCCGAGGGTTCCATTATCGACTTTGCCATCCTTTCCCAATATATCTTGGTTTGGACCATTATAATCGTCATATGCTCCTTCGTTTGGCTCGTCAAAGTCAGACCAGTAGTTGCCTCCTGAAGGATAGCCGTTATCCCAAAGATTATCACTACTATCATAGGCTTGATTTGTATTTTCAATAATATTGTTATGATAAATCTTGTTGTTTATTGCCCCACCTATATAGAAACCATAATTACTGTTTGAGAAAACATTATTGTTAATTATGGTGTTGTTTTTTGGAGATCGAGAGAATTGCTCTAAAAGATATATACCACGATTGTTATTTGAAATATTGTTCCATATTATCGTATTGTTATTAGACAATGTATTTAAATTGATGCCTATATTATTCTTAAACACATAGTTATTAGCGATTGTGTTGTTTGATGAATCCCAAAAAGATATACCGTAATCGTCACTTTCATAGATTTCATTGGATGTTATATTACTATTCGAGGATGTTGAAAGGCCAATGCTATAATCATTATTTACCATGAAATTTTCCAATATGCTGCTGTTTGATGATCTGGAAAGATATATCCCAAAATCTGTATTCAGTATTTCGTTATTCTTAATAATACTGTCGTGCGAAGACCAATATAAAGCGATACCGTATATATTACTTGAATTGATATAATTGTACGCTATAAGATTAAACGTTGACGAGCCAAGATACATTCCAAATTCATAACTCCAATTGATATAATTATGCGTAATATTAATGTGCGAAGATGAGATGGGCAGGATTCCGGTATTAGTATTGGATATTCTATTTCCGCTGATGTTGACATAGAATGTTGAGTCAAGGAATATACCGTACATACCCATGGATGATATATTGTTGTCCTCAATCGATCCGTTAGAAGAGTACGCAACTTCAATGCCAACGTCTGTATCTGTTATTTGAGAGTTTTTTATAGTGAAGTTTGTGCAGTTTACTAGAATGATTTCCCCGAACGAGACACCATCGAAATTAATATTGTTGAAGTTTTTGTAATAATACACTGGTCTTCCCTTGATAACATTGTTTTCAGGTATCGTGTGAGTATCAAAGTGGGGCAATTGGTCTCCCCAGATAAAAATCCCGTCATTGATAAATCTATTATTGGATAAGTTATTATTTATTGATGAATAAATGTATATGCCATAATCGTTATCCGAGATATCGTTATTTGCCACGAGATTATCATTTGAAGACATAGAAAGGTAAATTCCGCAAGCATCTGAAGCCAGGATACCATTGTTAGAAACATAGTTATTTATAATACTGTTGTTTGATGACCTCTCAAGATATATGCCCTCACCATTGTTTGAGATAATATTGTTGTCAAATATCCTGCAATTCTCCGAATTTTCAAGCCTCAATCCAGCATCATTTGCCCCTGAATCTGTGATTGTGAAACCTGTGAGATTTACAAAACTCGCATTCACATAAACTACAAACTGATCAAATCCCATCTTTCTCTCTATAATGGTGTTGTCTCTGTTCTCCCCTGTCAAATTGATGGTTTTATTGATAACCACATTTTCAGTGTATGTGCCACTGAAAACATAGACAGTATCCCCCGCTTTTGCCGCATCCATTGCATCCTGTATTATTGTATATGCACCGCCACTACCAGTCTTATTAACATATAAAGTGGTACCTTCAACTTTAAGAGAAAAATCAATGGTGATATCTACAATCATAATCAAGCTTGATACCATCACCAAACTCAGCCAGATAGTAATTACCTTCCTGCCCATGTGTGAAAGTTATTGCCAAAGCCAGATAAATACCTTCCGATATTAGAGAGGGACCTTCCATATACATTCGGTTTTTGCATGAACCCAATATCCTCTCCCTAACGCAAAATAATCATCCCCGCCCATATCATGCCAGGTTTGTGTTTCAGCATCATACCATTGTATGAGGTTAACCTCCTGTCCAAAGGTTAGGTTGTTCAATCCTTCTGTTCTATTATGATTTGTAAGGGAAGGATAACCCACAAGGTTCCAGCCTGGATGGAGGGAGATGGTCTGGTTCTCTGTTGGTTGAGTGCCGTTGTAAAGGAAAATCGTGTCTCCTGAATGGGTGATGTGAATCCAGAAGCCCATTGTTTCATTTAACTCGAAAAGAGCATTTCCAGATGGCTTGTCAGTTTTGTGATGTTTCCAAGGTTTATCTGTATCTGTTGGATCATACCATTGGACGGCATCATACCATCCATCGATCATCTCAAGGACTTTCTGTAGGTTTTGATTCTCTTGGGTATGGGGGATTGAAATGAGGTTCCACCCTTGTTTCAGAATTGTGTAATTTTCTAGGGGTTTATAGGAATAGGGCTCCATTAAGGGGTAGTTATCTTGATTTCCAGTATCACTATCAATGCCTGCATATGGATTATCCCCAATACTGTCACTACCAGGCATGTTTTGATACGGGCCTTTAAAATTATCAACTCCACTATAATCAGACCAAAAGTTTCCTCCTAATTGATAATCATTGTCCCAAAAGTTTATGCTTTCCTCTTCATAAGCCTGAACAGAATTGGATATGAAATTATTATGATAGATTAAATTGGAATTGCTTTCCCTTCTAATTCTTATACCATAAATATCATTGGAAAATATGTTATTTCTCAAGATACTATTGTTCACACATCGTAACCAAATAAGAATACCATTGGTATTGTTCGAGGCATTGTTGTTTAAAAGGGTGTTGTTATTGGAATCCTGCCAGAGCTGGATTCCAGCCCAACAATCTGTAATGTTGTTACCATCTATTTTATTGTATCTTGAAGTAACAAAATGAATGCCTCTCCCAGCATGGGAATAAATATTATTGGACTCCACATTAGAAAGGTGTACTGAGAAAAAATAAACACCATTGCTGTTATTTATTATGAGATTTCTTTCAACACTATTGTTTGTTGACCATGAAAGAAAAATACCACACATGTTGTTTGATATATTGTTATGAATAATGCTATTATTGTAGGATTGGTAAAAATAGATACCATAATCATTGTTTAGAATATCATTATTTGTAATTCTACTCATATTTGATAAATAATCAAAATTGATTCCATATTCATTATTAAATAACCTGTTACCATCTAAGATATTTTTTTTGTTATATCTCATATATATTCCATCAAAAGAATTTGAAAATAT
>CP070672.1:1129818-1137031 GCA_020351895.1 Thermoplasmata archaeon | reverse complement strand
ATTGTTAGAAGTTTAGATTTATTTTTTACTGTCAAATCTATTTGCTCAAAGCCTAAATTTATATCATAATTACCGTTTTCATCTCTTAATACATCAAAACCATTCATAATTTTTATCAGATCGACCATAAACAATTCTAACAATTTCCCTTTTTCATTAGGATTTGTTTCGTTGATTGCATTTTCCCATTTATTTAATAATCTAAGATAAATTGATTTATCTCGTGAAATCGTCTCTACATGTCTTCTTGAAAGCGCAAAGAAGTTACCACCACTCCAAAAAGCTTTCTTATGGACGAAATTGGGATCGTTTTCATTGAAAAATTGAGGATAATTCTTTCGAATATAATATGATGATCCACCCTTAATCCTGCGAATTATTTCCGATGCAGAGACGGTTACGGGACATCCAATAACAATTTCAATTGAATGTGAATGTACACATCTATACATTAATAAGTCGATTGGTTTTTCATGTTCCTGATTGTAATACTCAACAGCATTTGATATGCCTTCCGATACTATTTTACAAACTTCTTTTCCATTAATTTGATTGTATAGAATATCTTTGCACCTTTTAATATCAGACCTATCAAAGTAAGCGATATAATCCATTTTCGAATAGTAACGATTTTTATTAACGAGATACCATGAATCCCGTACCAATTCTTCTCTCAGATGCGGGTATTTTCGGATAATTATGTTATATACACCGATCTTAACAAAATCTAATACATCAGATGGAGCTAACTTTGGTACTGACCACAAAGAAAAATAAACGCAATCAAAAGCACTAGTCATATAGAAGGCTTCTAAAAAGATCTCATTTTCTTTTGATACAGTTTCACAAATAGCATTCCACTTTTCTCGTAATATTTCCCCAAATTCCGTTCGTTTTTTACTCATTTCCCATTTGACATAATATCTAAACGGATAGAATGTAGCACTAGACGATTTCATTATTTGATCCATATCTGACCTCTTTATTATTATGTTAGAATAGATAGGATATATGGTCTTATTTTATTTTCGTTTCTATCCGAGTGCTCGGAAAAGCCATAAAAATCGGTTTCGGAACAGCGAACCTCAACCTCATTTTAAGGCTTTTGGGCTATGCCCATCCTCGCCCCCTCAACATATTTCAATATCATTTCTTCTTTTCTATCCTTCGACTTTTTGTCCTTTTTTAATCGATGACAAAAAGTCATCAGGAGGTGATATATGTTGAGTAAAAAGAAATTCATTGACTACAATCTCTTGCGTAGTAAGGGTGTATCTTTCAATAGCTTAGATATGAACAAATTAATTAAGTATCCAACTGAGAACTGGGAACATTTTGCAGTGAAGTCGCAGATCTTCTATATTCTTCGTTCTATGAATCACAATGTTTTAACAGAGTTTGAAATAACTGGATATGGTATCGGTGATATACTTGACCTGTCTACAAGAATCACATGTCAATACGAGATCGAAACTAGATTGAGATCAGCAAAGCATCTGAAAACAATACAAAAGTATGCAAGACGAGGATTAGATATCATCATAGTATTTACACCGAAATTGCCTAACGATGAATACGAGCGTTACATGTATCTCAAAGACATCATAGTAGTTCCGGACTAACCTTAATCATCTCTTTTTTTGTCACTCCCAAAAACCCGCTTTTATCTTCCTTACCAATTTTTCTAACGATTAGCCACGCCCTTAATCTAAAAATTGTACATCCATCAGAATTCCCGCCCTTTGGGCTTTATCCCTCTTCACCTCGCTCCGAATAAAATTCTCGACTTCCCCCTCCTACGCTTAGTGCGCGGGCGCTTGGAGAACCGCGGGTTTTTGGTTTTATTTTCGCCTTTTGTGAAAATATCCTTTCTCAGCAAAAATAAATGTGATTAAAATTATTAAAGGAATAAGAGAAACAGCTAAGTTGTTTTCCTCATTCCTAATTATTTGCTTCTCATTATCAACATTATCCATTTGGTAATCATCCTCTTTTTCCATTTCTGTCTGATTTCTAATTGTTCGTTTAAAAACAGATTGATCATATCCATTTATTTCATCTGAATCGCTAAATCTCCAAATAACCACATTATTATCTTCAACGGTTCTTGTTCTTATCCAAGTATCATTAATTGTAATATAAACCCAATATCCTCGACCTGGCTGCATCTCCTTTAAATCATTCAAATTATCTGGTTTACTAGTGCTATTATGTTTCCAATGGTCATTAGAATCAAATGCATCATAACGTTGCACAGCTTGCCAATTTATTCCACTGAGAGCATCATTGAGATTACTTGCTTTTAGACTTGGATAACCAACAAGATTCCATCCTTCATATAGAGCGATATCTGTGGATTCAGGGAGAGCACCAACAACACTCAAATTACATTTGTTTTTCATGTGAATCCATAATCCCATGGTTCGATTGATCTCTGTCATACTCGTTGGAGAAGAACGCCAAATTCCATTTTTGGCATCGTACCACTGGACAATGTTGTAGTTTCCATCAGTACTTTTAAGAATTTCAGAGATTTTTGTATTATTTTGAGCTAAAGGTATAGAAAACAAGTTCCATCCTTGATTTAATGGAATTACAAATTTTCCAACGATATTCTCGTTGGTATCAATCTCACCATTTTCATGTACAGCTCTAACCACATAATAATAATTATTTGTCTCATCTAAAAGGGCATTCGTATCATTCCAAGTTGTGAGTAAATCAGTACCTGTTCCAGAGGAGTTGTAGATTATCTCAGAATCTGAGAAAGTAAAAGCCTCTGGGTCCGTGACTCGATAGATCAAATAGTAATCAAGTGGGCTTAGACCAGTTTGAGGTGTTGTCCAGTTTAGGGTAAGGTTTGTTCCCCACATGTCAATTGTTAGATTGGTTGGTGGATGATAGAACGGATAGTATTTATAATAGATTTCTGGATTTCCATCTCGATAGTCATGCCATGCAACATGGAGCTTTCCTTCATAAACAGTTATTTTTGCACGTTGTGAATTTCCAGGAGAATATGTAATCATTATTTGTGGATCCCAATTCTGACCGTTATTATAACCTTCAACATAATAAATTTCTTCATTAGAGATATAGACAGCCCCACCAACTGCATGGATTTTGTCTTTTTCAATTGAAAAACTATCGACATAAATATCGTTAGATGAATTTAATATCTTTATTTCTTCACTCCAAGTAATACCATTATCCTCACTTCGCCGATAATAGCCCTGCCAGAGCCCGGCTAATTCCTTAGAATATACAATATGAATTATACTTTTATTAACTGCGATATATGGATAAGTGGCATCCAGATCCATCTCAGTAAGATTAATGTCTTCTGACCAACTCAAACCACCATCAGTGCTGTTCATATAAAATATTGCACCAAGTGTACTTTGACCATTTTTATCATAATGGTCCATCCATACAATATGGACATTGCTTTCATTTACTGATATCTCAGGGTGGGCGGAATCCCTAATTGAACCAGTCAATTGTTGTGCTTCACTCCAACTAATACCATTATCTGAGCTGTTTAAATAATATAATTTAAAATCATTCATATATACAACATGAAGATTATTACCGCTGATTGCAATATTTGGTTCCTTTCCACTCGAAGGAGAGATTATATCCCTCTCAGTTTCCCAATTTTGACCAGAATCATTACTCTTTGTATAATAAATCCTATCGATACCAGATCGTTTATCCCACCATACTAAATGTATTGTACTTTGATTTAAAGCCACACTTAAATGACCAAGAACTTTATCTGTATCAATAAGTTTTCTTGTATCCTCCCAAGTTCTACTTGCATCAGTACTTCTTCTGTAAAATATATCATATTCGCTGCCAGGTCCAGGTATTTGCTCAAGCCAGAAAACGTGGACATAATTTTCCCAAACTCCAACTACTGCTTGGCCTGAATTATTAGTATTATTTGTCAATCTTATATCCTCACTCCAACCAATCGGATATGATAAAGAAACTAAGGAGAAAATATTTAACATTGAAGTGCAAAGAATTATCGAAATTAACACGACGAATAGCCCATTCCTCATTATCTATTCCTCATATATCTAATATGTGTTTGACATAATAAAAGTTATGATAAACATCTGGCCAATAAGCCAGATATCGAGGGAAATCGAACTTTTTATAGAAAGCTTTAAGGTGTTTAAAGTTTATGTATATTTTTGAGGAAAAGTGGAGGCGGGGTTGAACAATAGGAGGTGAGGGTTATGGAGATTAGCATTAAAATAAATAAGAAATTTGTCACTAGTCTTTTGAACGTTGCTCTTATTTTGAGCATTTTTATTGTATTGCTACCGTTATCTATGCCTACAACCGAAGCAGCAACTCACATTATCTGGGGAGATTGGACAGTATCTTTTCCAGAATCTTATCAGGGAGATATATTCATATTGTATGGCAATTTGACAATAGAGGATGGTGGTAGTCTAACACTTAATAACTGTAATTTGGAAATGGCTTACGCGGCTAATGTAACTGGTAATGTAATCTGGGTATATGACAACGGCACCTTCAACCTCCTCAACAACTCCCTAATAACCACCAACTCCACGAGCCCAGACCCCTACGAATTCAGAATAGACGGGACGGCCTTGATTGAGAATTCTACGGTAGAGAAAATGGCAAACTTAGACCTTGATGAAGCAATGGGACTCGCAGATGGGATCCGAATATATTCAAACGATGTGGAAATTAGAAATTCGACTATACAAGATGGAGAAGATACTGGCGTATATGTAAAAGATGGAAGTGTTTCAATCACTAATTCAAACATATTAGATAATAATGGACTCGGTATCTTACTTTTTACGAATTCGTCAAATAACAGCATAATGGATAGCACCGTTTCGAACAATGGTGGGACTGGCATCTATGATAGGAATAATGATAGCACAAACACATATAACATAATAACTGACAATATTATAACTTCAAACTCTGGCGAAGGCATCTATCTCTTTAAGTCAAGCAAAAATAACATTAGTGGCAATAATATATCAAATAATAATAAGCGTGGTATCAAATTATCCTACTCATCCTTCAATAATATAACAGCCAATAACATATTATGGAACAATGGCACAAATGGTGGCATTTGGATTAAGGATGTTAACTACTATAATAACATAATAGGAAATAACATATCATCAAACTATGGGTATGGGATCTATGTTAAAGGAACATCAGACTACAATACTATAAAAGACAATATTATATTATCGAATTATTATAATGGCATATTTATTGGTGGATATATCAACAATGTGATAAGTAATACTGTTGCTTCGAACAGCCAGTATGGAGTGCCGGGAATTATACCTCATGCTGGCATATATCTTTCCGGAGCTTGGGCCAATTCAATCAATCATAATGACATCTTTTCGAATTATGGAGATGGCATTTATCTTCAGTCATCATCATTAAATAGCATATGGGGGAATAATATATCATCAAACAGTGAGCATGGTACCTGTCTCTACAATTCATCACGAAATATTCTACGAGAAAATAATATATCATCAAATAATCAGAATGGTGTTTGTATTGTCATGTCATCAAATGTCACCATCACTAGTAATAAATTATCATTTAACAATAATAATGGTATCTATCTTGATTCATCATCAGACAACACAATTACAACCAATGACATACTTTCAAACGATGATGGAGTGCATTTAAATGGATCCAGTGGCTCACATAATAATGTTATAAATAACAATACTATCGTAAATAACAACTATGGAATTTGGCTCGTTTCTTCTAGCGGGAACGACATCACTCACAATATTTTATCGAATAACATCGAAGCTGGAATTCTCTCTCTTTCGTCAAATTATTGTATAATCACTAATAACTCCATATCATACACAGATTGTGGAATTTCTTTACAACATGGTTCACATCACAATAATATCACTTTTACTAACATATTCAATACGACTGACTATGGAATTATTATTACACATAGTGCAGAAAATAATTCTATTATCAATAACAGAATCATAAATAATACAAACAGAGGAATCTACATAAGATGGTTCTCAGATTACAATAAAGTCCAAAACAATGATGTTTCAAATAATAATATTGGAATTGATATTGCAGTTACAAGTCACAATGAGATTTCAAATAATACCGTTTTAAATAACACATATCTTGGAATCTATATTCGTCAAGATTCAGACTACAATAAAATCAATGATAATATTATAAATGATAACAATCAGGGTGTAATGATTCTTTCTTCCGACAATAATACGATCTCAAATAACACGATTAAATTGAACAATGATATTGGCATCTATATCGTATCTTCTAATAACAACACCATATCTAATAATTTTGTCTTTAATAACACAGATTTTGGCATTCTATTAGAGAATTCTAATGATAATAGTTTATCATACAACAACGTATCAAATAACGATGGCGGTATAACTCTCGCCGACTCCTCAAATATTATTATAGAAAACAATACAATCTCATATAACGATGCTCGTGGTATCGACGCGATCAATTCCTCAATGATAATCCAGTACAATGATATATCCTATAACTTCGAAGGTATAAGCGATGTTTTTTATTCGATCCTTATCATCGGAAATAATACAATCACTCATAACATTTACGGTATTAACAACATACATTGTTCCAATGGTACCATCGACAATAATACGATTTCAAATAATTATATAGCAATAATATGTGATGAGTGGTCTTCTCCAACAATTACCTACAATAATATAACTTTTAATACAGAAGGGATTTTTTCCACTAGTTTTTCAAATGCGACGATTCTCCAGAATAATATCCATAATAATACAAATTATAATTTATATAACTTAGATTCAACTATCAATATCAGTGCAGAGCACAATTGGTGGGGTTCAGCAGAAGAAAATGAGTTTAAAGACAAAATATATGGGAAAGTTGATTACGACCCATGGGAAAAAACGGCAATAGAAGAGGCAGGGCCTGGGTAATTTACGAATCTGGGAATTTTATACTTGGTACTTTTCAAGCGTCCCCCCCTTAGTTTGAGGCAAAAAATTATAAAAAGATTGATTTTTCGAGTGGGAGGATATATACATGTGAATCCTAGCCGGTAATCAAAACTTTATCCAATAATGATTCTTCCAAGTTATTTTGTGTTTCTGTGGACAATCGGTCT
>CP070672.1:1125314-1129718 GCA_020351895.1 Thermoplasmata archaeon | reverse complement strand
AGAAGCTCTGAAGCACTCATTTCTTCAAATGGCTGAAGAGGTAGTGAGAAATCGTTGTAGCCCTTTGTATATGTCATTGTCATCTTGGCTGCGATATTTGAGGTGTACCCTCTGTTGCCGCGGCCGTCGACTCCACGCATTGTGTAGTAGTAGTGCTCAGAACCGCTCACGGCACCAGTATCGTTCCATTGGGTTCTGAGAGGTATGACCAGCTGATCCCCTGGATCCACACCAAGAACCGGATCATGGGTGTCCACCCAGGCAGTTGAAAAGTTGAATCCCATTTTCGTGGGGCTCCTGTATATAAGATAATATTCGATGTCCTGGCTCGTTTCATCAGATGACGGCACCCACTCTAAAATGATATTATCCCCATTCACCCTACATGTAAGTAATGGCGGAAGAGGTGGTGTGATATCACCTTCGATGTAAACCGAAAGCCTACGATATATCTCCTCGTTTGATAGGTTGTCCACTGCTTTGTAGTCAATGGTATGATTCCCGTACGAATCCAGGGAAAATGGCCCTGTATATTGAATCCAATCTGTGTTTTGATTGCTGTCGATTCTAAGCCAAATCGTGTGCACTCCACTGGGACGTTGTCCTCCTCCAAAATCAACAGAATTGAGGGAAAATACAGTGTCAAAGTCAACCTTGTACCGATTGGTACCATCATCAATTGGTTCATATAATCCATCAACTGTGATTTCAGTTTGAGGTGGGGTATCGTCAACGATTATGGTGACATTTCTGGTTTGTTCAGTGTTTTTGAGTAAATCAACTCCTCGGAACTCAAGAGAATATTCTCCATCGAGATCAAAATCTATTTCCATAAAGCCTCCTGTGAAGTTCATCCATGAACCCCAGTTACCGGTTCCCATTCTAATGCGATATTCTGTGAAATTCAAGCCCACAGCAAACATTCCAATATCCTGGCTCGTGATGATAATTTCGGTCTCAGGAAGCACCCACCAGGTGTTATTTACGGAAGGCTTTGTATGATTTGTACCAACCACCCGATACTCTGATTCAGGGGGTGTGCTGTCCACTATTATTGTGGTGTTCTTCATGGCTTCTATATTGCCCAACAAATCCACTGCATGAAAATGGATTACATAGTCCCCATCCTCGAATCTACCCATGTTGAAGTTGCCGTCATAGGTTATCAGACCCGTGAGATTGCCGTTTGTGAGGTTGTCATCATCATCGATTAAGTATTCAATGTATCTCACTCCCACAGGCACCATACCACCATCTATGCTCGTGAGATTTATGGGTGTTCTACCTGTTATGTTCAGGGTATCTGCGGTTTTGTTGATCCTATACTGGGGATCACCGAATGTTATGAAGGTTGTCGGTGGGGTGTTATCTACAACGACATGTATTTCATGGTATAATTCCTCGTTGAATAAATAGTCCACTGCCCAGTATCTGATGGTATAGTTGCCTTCTGGTCCTATTATTATAAAATAACTGCCATTGTAGGTTTCGGCAAGGATAAAGTCCCAATCTCGCGGATCTTTTTCGTGTCTGATCTTATAGTAAGTGAACCATACCCCGCATCCATTTTCATCTGTTGAACTGAGGTTGAACCTCGTGTTGACTGTCACATTCCAGAAATCCGGGACATTCAGAGGATATCTTGGATCGCCCACCTCGATATCAGTTTCTGGAGGGGTGTTGTCCAAGAAAAGAGTATAATTGTTTGTGGGCTCCAGGTTAAAAAGAAAATCTATACTGTAAAATTCTATTGTGTAATTGCCATCCTCATAACCATTTAAATCGAAAGAAAGAATGCCTAATTGATATTCAGTCCAGTTTAATACGAGTCCTGAATCGTTGTATATCCGATAGTAAATCGAAGCAACACCGCAACCTAGGCCATCTGATGCCGTGAGGTTTATAGGAGTGTTGGAAGTGATATTGAAGATTGGACTTGGTGGATATTTTGGATCACCTATTGTTATCCCTGATACCGGTGGAGTGTTATCCAAATATATGGAGTTATTAAAAATCTGATAGTTGCCAAGGTAATCATAACTGCGGTACTCTATCGTATAACCACCATCTTGCAAAGTTAGTGAAATGGATGTGAGATTGAAGGATGATAATCCATATGTATACCAAATAGAAGAATTGGTGGCATTATAAATGCGCCACTCAGTATAGTTCACACCGCATCCGATACCATCCTCTATCGAAAAATCAAGTTCTGTTTCGGAGGTTATGTTCCAAATATGATTGTTATTTTTCCTATATTTCGGCTCTCCAACCATCAGATTCGCATCAGGGGGTGTATCGTCAACGATAATCGTAATGGTGCCTATTGGTCCCATATTAGTGAGATTGTCCAATGTCCTGAATTGGATCATGTATTCCCCATCTGCTGGTGTTAACCAAGAGGCTATATCGAAGGTAGTGCCGTATTGCCATCCAGATGATGCACCTGTGCTAACATAAGTTATCCTGAACTGGATAGTGGAGAGATTTGCTCCGCTTCCTATGACTTCAAAGGCTGTTAGCGTGAACTGTGTGGTGGATTTGACGAACCAGGCTTGAATTGGATGGGGATATCTTGGATCGCCCACAGTGATGTCGGTTATGGGGCCTGTGTTGTCGAGGTAGATCGTCATGTTATTCGACGGTTCCTTCTGCCCGAGATTGTCTGTGCTGTTGTAGTATACGATATAGTATCCATCGGCACCGATTATGTAAAACGAACCAGTATACTCAATCCAATCGGTTGTCCAATTATATTGATCCACGCTCCAAATTCTAAAGAACATGCCTGAGACAAAAACGCTGTTGATACCCGATGCATTTAAAATTCCAGGACCTGCCGGGCTAATCCCGAAAGGCAAATCCACAGAATTAAGATCAAAAGGTGTTGCGGACGTGACATTTAATATATCGGAGATGGTGGCTTTATATTGGGGAATGCCAATTGTGATACCTGTTATGGGGGGTGAATCATCAACTATGATTATTCTGCTCTTTGTGGATTCGATACCACCGAGAGCGTCGGTACTGTTATATTCTATCAAAAATGTACCTTCCCCCCAGATCATGGTGAAGTTCATCCCCTCTGCCGTATAATTGCTCCAGTCCTTTGCTGCAGAGCCATTTGAAATATTGATGATCCTGTACCAAGTATAGAAAGGAGGATTTTGCCCAGTAACTGTGAAGTTGAGTTCAGTAGAGCTGTTAACATACCAGTACACACCGGGTTGGAATTTTGGTTCCCCTGCGCGTAGGGAGGTAATAGGCAGGCTCGTAACATTTATTACGAAAGTGAAGGTGTTATTTGTTTCGTTCAGCTCTATTATTCGACCTCCAATATCGATTGTACCGTTGAAGTCAATGGAGATATTGAAGTAATAAAGACCCATAACATTGGGATTCCACCAAATGATGTTAAACGAAATCGAGCCCCCAGAAACGAGCAAAACAGCTGTTGGGCTGGATTCAAAGAATGGATCATCTAAGGGTACCCCTGCGATACCGGTGATATTGTAGGCCGTGATGTTGGTTCCATTTACCTGATCGATACCACCGATATTTGCTATAGTGAAAGTTATGTTCACATCACTTCCCAATGGAACGAAGATTTCCTCAGATACGAATGGATTAGGCAAAGTTGAGGGTTCATCATATACAATTGATATTAAACCACCCCCTGCCTCTATCTCGATCCTGTCAGGTGTCAAATCAGGGGCGTCAACCCTGATGTGTAGGATGTATGTGTTGTTCGTTTCAACCCACTCCGATACAGCCCAAGAACTGTCAACCGTGATATTGATGTAATAGTCTGTTGGTTTGTCTGGTTTCGGGGCAATCCAAGGGATATAATGATCTGGGCTAAATCCACCTGCCTCAAGGGGTCCAAGAAGGCCACTGTCATACAAGAATCCACCAATGGTCTGACCAGTTACAGTGCTGTTCCAGAAAGTCATATTGAATTGTAAAATCCCAGTACTTGAGGGCCCAACATTAGATGCATTTGCACCGATCATAATTATCTGGCCAGGATATACTATCACTGTCTCCAAAGGATAGGAGGTGATGGGTATTCCATCAACAGTCACATTATTTGGTATCAGATCAGGGGCCACAATGAAATGCAGTGTGAATGTATTGTTTAGCTCGTTCAGTTCCCAGCTTGCATTTCCAAAGTCCACGGTAATGTTAACATAATATTCCCCTGCAAGCACGGGTACCTGCCAAAGCCAGGTTCCGTGTCCTGAGTCCTCATTAGCATCAAGGGCATTTATTGTGATGTTGAACGGATTGCTGTCTCCAATAATCTGCGAACCCAAAATCGAGACATTGTATAGGCTCGTATTAAATGAGATGCCTGTTCCCGAGAAACCTATATTTGTGGTGTTTGCACCGATTGTAACGATT
>CP070672.1:1118997-1125214 GCA_020351895.1 Thermoplasmata archaeon | reverse complement strand
TAAAACTTCAATCAGGCTCCACTTTACCCAAAGTTTAATGAATAGCCTTTTATATTTTTTCATACATATAGGAAATTAACCAAACCCATACTGTAAAGACCATTGTCAAAGTCACAGGGTTAAAACAGATGATATGGGGGGGATGTAATTGAATAGGACATTTAATAGCAATTTTCAAGGGATACAGAATGCAGGTGTGCTGAGCCTCACCCTTATTATGATCGCGGCAAGCTTTGCACAACCAGTGACCGTATTTTTGGGAGGACTCGAGGATCCTCTGTCAGGACCTTCATATTCTGGCATGCAACCTTCCTCCTCCAGTCCCACCTACTCCGCTTTTCCCGATGATGATCCAGATAGTGGAAAATTTTTAGGAGTTGCTGGCTCCGGAACCCTACCAAATATTCCCATAATCTGCCATATAGGCGTTCCTGCTGGAGAGTCGAGCTTTGACTTGGACATATTTGATGGAGAAATAGGGGGACATTGGGATCAGGTTCTAAGTGGTTCAGACATAATGGAATTCGTACTTTACGAGGACCCATATAAGGATGGAACCGGAAGCAATGTAGTTTCATCATGGTATCATACCCTTATGTCTGATGACGATTGGTACGTTCGTACAATCTCAACAACATCAGGTGCACAGGCACCCAGTGGAAATTATTTCTACAGGTTGGAGATACAGTGGCAAAATCCGGGAACATCGTCTCACAATAACTATTTCAAGATACGAACTACAGGCCAAATCAGCATCGCGAAAGAGGATAAATTCGCCTTCATGGGTGCACCCCTTAGAACCCCTGGATATCAATATAACTATACATATCCATTAAATCCACCCTGGGAATCTTTATTTCCACCCATGGATCCACCTGTGTGGGCAGGAGATCCCAACCCTGGGCCAGGTAACAACGATGTGGATGCAAATTCCTATGATGGTGATTGGAATTTTTACTTCTATGTTCCAAAAGAGCTCTATTCTACGAGATTCATGGACGGTGATGCTGACATAGTAGTTGATGACGACGATGCCAATACGCCACCGATTCCTCCCTGGAATGAGGGAGTTCACCATGGAGCCCCCCAGGATGGGCCAAGCACTTACGACGGCTGCAATATACCACCCAACATCAGGTACACTATTTCGGACCCCGACAGTAACAATTACGTGAATCTGAATCCATCTGGTAATATGGAATGGGAGAATTTTGTCATTTCCAGGAACTCATCAGACAATCCAGACTATCTGGTGAGCTACAACCTTTCCGCAGGTTTATGGCATATGCATTTTGAAGGGATGGATGCTCATAACATGAATTTTGTGGAAGCATCGTTTGAGATATTCACAACAACAGATCCGCCACTACCTGTGAACCCACCTCCTACCTTGGAGCCTACTTGGACTTCAACTGTGTCACCCGGAACAGATGTGAATTACGCCCATACCTTGACCAATAACGGTGCAACAGATATCTTTGATTTATCTGCAACATCCAGCCTTGGATGGACAACAAGAATCTACCATGATACCAA
This sequence comes from Thermoplasmata archaeon, assembly GCA_020351895.1. The sequence goes on along the minus strand of CP070672.1, from coordinate 1,123,678 downwards.
TGGGAATGGTAGGCTGGATTCTTCGGAAATAAGCGCTGGCGAGGTTTCAAATACTGGATCCTTGTCCACCAATGAAAGCTATAATATGATAGTACAGGTGGTCGTGCCCTCCACATCAGGCTCTACCACAGATTACCTAACAGTGACTGGGGCCTCCCAAACAGAATGGAATATTCAGGCCTCGGTAATTGACACAACTAACGTGGTGGCCAATAGTCCTCCTGTGGCAGATGCCAATGGACCCTATTATGTTGATGAGGGAGCCTCTGTGCAATTAAATGGCTCAGGATCCTCAGATCCTGACGGCGATACCCTTTCTTACCATTGGGATTTGGATTACGATGGTAATTATGATGATTCCAACCTGATCAATCCAACCTATTCTTGGAGTGAAGATGGGACTTTCACTGTAGGACTCGCAGTTTATGACGGGCAATACTGGGATTATTCTAGTGCAACAGTCTATGTAGGTAATTTACCACCCGAGATATATTCTACCACATTCGTTTATACCCTCACACAAGGCACCTTTAAACGGACCATTCCCGCAGTGGAGAGGCCATTGGATCCAACCTCATTCTACAATTACTACAGTGCTAGTGCCCACACTGGATTTGAAAAACCCTATGAGAGCAAGATCTTCCTATACAGAGATATCAATACAGATGATGTCAGCCTATTCATCATACATGATATAGATGGCGATGTGTACTATCCGCCCATTGGTTACAATTCCGGCTCCCCAGATGCTGAATGCCACATGGACCTATCGGGTATACCCTCAGGGGCATATCTGGCTCAGAGCGATGATCCTGGTGAATTCACGAAGAGTATAAGCACCGCACAAGGTAGGTGGCACTGGTGGTACAACACAGACGGTGGAGCTATCGGAGGTTTACCTATAGGAACAAGTTGGTCAATTACCATCACACCACTCTATTGGAAGGATGTCAACAACTGGATATATCATTATGCAACCGGTGAGTACATCGCCCTGGATATGAATCAGCCTGTAACGATCTCCTATCAGGCTCAAACCGAGAATACGACCGTGGAGACAGATGAAGGAACTTCAATCACACTGGGCGCATTTGCGAGAGATTGGGGTTCTGACGATGAACCTTTAGACTATGAGTTTGCGTGGAATGATCCCTACGATCCAAGTGCCGTGAGCTCTGGTACAACCTTATGGGACACTCTCTTTACTGCCTCGCACACATATCATGAAGATGGAACTTACTATCCTCTTCTCACGGTTACAGACAGCGATTTGGCATCTGACAACCTCACCTTCACCGTAATAGTGAACAACGTCAAACCAGACGTTATTGCAGGGGCAGATCAGACAGTTGATGAGGGAACCTTGTTGAGCTTCAGCGGTACATTCTCTGACCCAGGAGCTTACGACACCCACACCGCCACATGGGACTGGGGTGATGGTCTCTCAGATCCGGGAACGGTATCCGAGGAAAACATACCTCCTGATTCAACAGGTACAGTAACAGGTTCCCATGCCTATGGTGATGATGGATCCTACAATGTGATTTTGACGGTTCAGGATGATGAAGGTGCAATCGATGTTAAATCATCAAACGTTAACGTGAATAACCTTGCACCAAATGTGGAGCCACTAGGTAATTACACTACAGACGAAAACACTCCAGTCACTTTAATTGCACACGTTACAGATCCAGGAAGTGATGATCTCACATTAACATGGAATTGGGGAGATGGCACTTCTGATACTCAAGCAATTTATTACAATGATGGCATGGGTCCTGATCCCTATCCAAGTCCGGGAGGGACATATCCATTTTCAGTAATTGACACACATGATCACACCTATGGTGATAATGGCGTTTACACGGTAACATTGACTGTAGAGGACGATGACAGTGGGGTTAAGGTTGTGACGACTGTGGTTACTGTATTAAATGTTGCTCCTATAATTGATTCTCTCACTTACAGTCCCACAGATGAAAGTTCACCTCTAACAATGGATGCACATGTCACGGATCCAGGAAGTGATGATTTGACCTTTACATGGGAATTCGAGCACGGGCCAACATTTACCAACATATACTTCAACAATGGTATCGGTCCTGATCCATATCCGAGCCCTGAAATCAACCCAATGGATATCGTTGATCTAGCCAGCCATGTCTATGGTGATGATGGTGTATTTATAGTCACATTAACAGTTACCGATGATGATGGTGGGATTACGGCGACAACCATTAATGTTACAGTAAGCAATATCGCACCATCAGTTGATATCAGCGGTTTACTTTCAATTGATGAGAATACACCCATAAATTTAGATGGGCATGCTACAGATCCAGGCAGCGATGACTTGACTTTCATTTGGGATTTTGAGCTCGGGCCAACGATAAGCACTACATACTACAACAATGGAATCGGAGATGATCCAGATCCCAGTCCAGAAATCAATCCCATGGACATAATTGACTCGGTGAGCCATACTTACGGCGATAACGGTGTGTTTTCAGTGATCCTCACCGTGGAAGATGATGATGGGGGAACAACAGTTTCTACATTAAACGTAACCATTAATAATGTTGCACCGGTAGTTAATCTCCATGGAACGTTCATAGTTAATGAGAATTCACCTTTAACTCTTGATGGTCATGGTACAGACCCAGGAAGTGATGATCTAACATTCACCTGGGAATTTGAACTTGGACCTACCATTACCATGATATACTACAATGATGGAATGGCTGCTGATCCCTATCCGAGTCCACAAATTAATCCTATGGATGTCACAGATATTGTGACTCATATATATGGTGATAATGGTGTTTTTGCAGTAACCTTGACAGTGGTTGATGATGATGGTGGAACCACCATCGTAACCACGAATGTAACTGTGGACAATGTGGCTCCAAGTGTCTCAAACATCGAGGCCTACATGTATGTAGATTTCTCATTGCGGGTTGCCGGGGAAAAATGGCATTCTGTTGCTATCTATCTTTACGAGGATGGCCGGCAGTTTTGGACTGCAGGGGTAACTAGATACCCAGGTGATCCTGATAAACAAACCGCCACCATTAACAAGGTAAAGGTGGACATGACAAAGAGCTACACCGCACTTGTGGATTACCTACCAAATGATCCAAGGGTAAACGGTAATGTCTGGGGAGGTAATCCTGTGTGGATAGACATGACTTTTGAGGATGGCTCATCCGAAAGGTTGCATCACACTTTCAATGTAAGACAGTCGGACTGGGGAAGCGATCACTGGAATCATATAGATCCCTGGGAGGTGGATTTTGCCCCGCATCTAGGAGGTCATAACATTACTTTCGAGGCTTCAGCCTCGGATCCGGGCAGTGATGACCTTATCTTTGACTGGGAATTTGGTGATGGAAATACACAAGGACCCAACACATATTTCAATGACGGAATAAGCCCAGATCCTCCAAAAAGTCCTGAAATCAATCCAATGGCTGCAACAGACATCGTGATCCACAGTTATTCCTCTTCTGGCATCTACACAATCACATTGACAGTTACAGATGATGATGGCGGAACTTCATTTACCACCCTTGTTCTGAATGTGGTTGTGGGTTAGGGGGCCAGCTCTTTTCAATAATAAAATAAAAACCTTTATACCCAGAATCCATTAGCTCAGTCCATGAAGTTGATCTCTCTAATTTCAGGAGGCATAGATTCTCCGGTAGCGACACAGCTTATGCTTAAAAGAGGTGCTGATATCGTCTGTGTCCATTTTGATAATCGACCATTTACCGGGGATGGACAGCTTAACAAAACCAAGTCCTTAATCAAACATTTAGAGGAAATGAACAGAACAAACATCAAAATCTATGTTGTACCCCATAGTGAAAGCCACATCGCCTTCGCAAAGAACTGCAGAAGGAATCTGCATTGTGTACTCTGCAGAAGGATGATGCTCCGTGTGGCTTTTAAGATCGCGCAGAAGGAGGGTGCCGAGGCATTACTAACTGGTGAATCTCTGGGTCAGGTAGCATCACAAACATTAAGAAATATAAGAGTAGAATCACAGGCCGTGGATATCCAAATTCTAAGACCCTTGATAGGGTTGGACAAATTGGAGATCGAAAAGATGGCAAAAAGGACTGGTACGTACGAAATTTCAATTTTACCTGGAATGTGCTGCGAAATCGTGCCAAAGAAACCTTCAACTTATTCCAGACTTAATGTGATCTTAGAAGAGGAGGAAAAGGTGGACATAGACGGGTTGGTTGCAGAAGCATTGAAGGGGTTATGGGAGCTTTAAGTTGTTTTACTTGGTCTTTCTTCATCTAATATTATGGATATCCGTTTGTTCATATTTTGTGCAAGGAAGAATATAACGCCGTTAATTTTATAAGACAAGAGCCTTATTATGGACCGATTCCAAGGAGGTAATCCATGAAACCACCATGCGAGATCGTCGTTACAAAGATGCTACCGCACATAAGGGCAAACATCGTGAAGATCCTAACCCATGAATATAACATGAAACAGATCGAGGTATCAAAGGTATTAGGCATCACACAGGCATCAGTTTCACAGTATCTGTCCTCGACAAGGGGTGGAGACAGTGAGTTGGAAAACATGTTTCCCGAGATTGGAGAATATGCCAAGACCATAGCTGATAGGATAGCTTCCGGGGAGGGTACAGAGATTCAGGTGG
>CP070672.1:1112440-1118897 GCA_020351895.1 Thermoplasmata archaeon | reverse complement strand
TTTTTCATTGAGGTATACAAACCCGGCTTTATTCAAATAGAATGAAGAGAAATCAATCATTGGAGTTATCCATACCCATCCAATTCATAAACTATTGAGGTTGACTTGGAGAGGCATTCTAAGCGATGTCTTACATAATCTTTTATGGTGTTTCTTAACATGGTGGCATTCACTGAACCCACGATCTCACCAACCGGCCTTTCTTTACAAAGGAATTTGAATGTGGGGACGCCCATGACCCCATATCTCGCCGCGATTTTCATATTTTGCTCAACATTGATTCGAGTAAAAACCGCTTCTTTTTGAAGCTCTTGAGAAAGCTCAGAATAAACTGGAGCTATGGCTCTACAGTTAGGACAAGTCGTGTTGTAGAACTCCACAATGACCAGTTTATCAGATTCTGAAAGAAGTTCATCAAAGGTTTTATCATCCAGTTCTTTAATATTATCTTCCATTTGAAATCCACCTAAATGTTCCATTTCAAGACATATTAACAGTACTTCTTATAATGCCTCCCAGGTATTTTATCCTATCGCAGATTATATGGGATGTTATGGGATTTCTTCCTTGTCGTCTTCCTTTATTTCTTCCTCTAGTATATTATGATTAAAATGTCCATGTCTCTCAAAAAGAAGTCTTATTAAGATATATAAAATTATGAATAAAAAAAAACCTACGAGGATCAACCCTCCGCTCAGCAACAAGGACTCGGTTAGTTCAAAACTGGCCATGACATTACCTCTTATTAGTAGATTCCCCGGATATAGGCCTCTCAAAGATTTATATATCTTATTTATCCTTTAATAGCATCTCATAGCAGTAATAGGGCTCTTTGCACTCTGGAAAGTGTATATGTCCGGATTTTCTTTCGTATTTACGTTTTTCAAAGAGTTTTAAGCTTCGCGGATTTTGACTGTATGTGTCCAATCGTATGGAGGAGTATCCATTCTCCTTTGCATAATTTTCTCCAAAATCCATGAGTTTTTGTGCAATCCCTTTTCCTTGCCACTTTGGGTGCACTGCCAAACGATGGACCAAAAGTACTTTCCCGAATTTATCTTTCCAATCGATTTGATCGTACTGTTCGTCCTGCTCTTCGGAAAGCACAATGATACCTACTATATTTTCTTCATTTTTTATAATAAATAGTGAATCCTTTTCGATATCAGAGATAAAAATATCAGATTGCGGATATTGTTCATTCCATTGCTCAATTCCCTGATCATTCATATGCTGCATGCACTCCTGAACAAGTTCCAGAACCTCAATTATATTCTCCGAGTTTGCCCTAACGATTTCCATTATACTCCCCATACATTTGCTCTTGTCTTTCTTACCTGTCCTAAATTTTCACACAAAGCCAAGGTGTTCATCGAATTAAATTCAATACGCATAAAACCTTCGCTTTTTAAAGTTACATTTCTTTCAAAATCGTGAAAGGGGTGTATTTACAAAATTGAAAAAAGAACCCACAATTACATATACCTAAATTGCTATAGGTAAAAACGATATAAATGGGCAGCTCAGATACCGGGAAAGCGTTGATAGTAATCGGCATTTTGCTGTTTTTAGTTCCATTTTTTGTTGTGCCCGTAATGATGGCCACAGGTTCTATCATGTCGCTTTCACCTATAATATTTATATTTCCAGTGATAGGAATGGCTTTTTTATTCGTTGGAAGCGCGCTTTATCGAGGGGGATTCGATTCTTTTGGATATTTTCACCGTGGGGCAAGAATTCCCCCGGTGCAGTATCCCCAACAAGCCCAATTCTCAAGGGAAAGGGGAGTCGTAGAAGAGATTGTCTGTCCAGATTGCGGTGCATCTCCAAGAACCATGCGATATTATGGAATATGGACCTGTGAATACTGCGGTACAAAATTCAAAGTAAGATGATTCTCAGCGCAGAATCTCCACGGGATGAAGTGCCTTCACATCGAATCCAAAAGGAATATCCAATCCAACCTCAACCGCCCATCTGAAATTCGAAAACAAGCCTTCGTAGCTTGTTGGAGCATCCCTTGGAATGGGCAGGAAAAACAGCTTCGGTATCCCCTCCACCATATTCGCCACTGATATTTCAATCTCGTGTTTTTGTTGTGTTACATTTCTATGATAACCGCTTGCCCATGCAAATTCCTCGCCCAATAATCTGATATATATGTGCCTGATTCTCGAAGTGGCCATGTTTTTCAAATTCACTGTACCTTCGATTGCCTCCCCGGCAAGGTATCCTGTCTTTGTTAGCTCCACTGAAAAACCGGGTTTATCCGGATTAAGATTCGAAAAATTCTCTGACCAGAATCGAGCAGGATGGGTGAGCAGCTTCAGCGCCCCCCTGTTTCTAAATACAAAAATTTCTTTCTTATCCTCTATGTCAAACCATAGAGGAACATCCACCTTTGCACGAAGCTTATAAGTTACAGATGAATTGGTTCCCTTATAAGATGGCAGTGCGTTCTCAGGTATTACATATTCGAATTTAAATAGATAATTGCCTGGGGGAAGCTCGACGTTTTTCTCGAACTGGGGGCCGTGCAGTATTATCTCGTTTTTTAACAGGAAGTTTCGCTCCCGATATGTTCGGCTATCATCACCACTGCCCACGGTAATACTTGTTTCCTCGAGCCCAACAACATTCAGTTTTATGGCCCTGGCTTTAACTGGTCTGTCTATTGTAAGCCTTGCATTCCCTTCCACCAGCTCACCAGGCAAATATGCAGGCTTAGGCAATTCGATGGAAATCTGTTTCATGATTATTTGAAATTCGTTTAACGTATAATAATATTATTGTGAAGTGCCTAGGGGATATACTTTCCTACCCAACCTCATGCTCTTCAGAATCATATATAGGGGCCCCTCCTTTGTTTCAGAATGAATCTTAAAAAAATCGATTTTAGCATATTTAAAGAAGGCTCGTCTGCAGAAATTTAATTTCATCGTATTCAAATTTCTCCAGAACCTCGGGCACGTTGGTATTTCCCTTCCTGTACGAGATCATTTTAGATACTGTATAGGCCTCCAGGATAGAGTCATCTATGGGATCCAGTAAGGTGTTTATATCCTCCCTGCTTAGGTTCGGGCTCAACCAGCGCTTTTCATCCTCAGATCTCAACAATGCTGGCATTCTCTTCTTCTTGTTGTGGATTTTCTCCAATAGGGGATTTGCCCTGGTTGTGATAACCGAGAAAGTGTTTATTTTCTCATCCTCTTCTTTGTTACGCCAGGTATCCCATATCCCGGCCATGGCAAAGGGGCTTTTATCTGCCATTCTGATGTAGTACGGGTAATTCTTTCCCCCAACCTCTCTCCACTCAAAGAATCCATCTGCAATCACAAGGCATCTTTTGTTTTTTATGGATTGCCTGAAAGATGGTTTTTCAAACAGAGTCTCGGCCCTGGCATTGAAAGTTTTCGTCCTGATTTGCAGGGCCTTTTCTTCGTCTTTCACCCAAAACGGAATAAGACCCCATTTCATCATTTGGATGGATTTCTCCTTTTCATTTGTGATCACAGGAACTTCGGGGATGGAGAATGCAGACACATGATAGGCCGGCTTGTATGACTCAGGCTTTTCGAATTTGGCTTTAAAACGCTCCTCGATCCTGTCACTTTTTAAAGCATAGGATATATCAAAGCACATCTTTTAATTCCCCCCTTTTTTATTGATAGAGTGTGAGACATTTTAGTCTTACATACCTATTTCGAGATTCATATTTATATATTCCAAACCGACACACATGCTTATTTTATTTTCGTTGCTCATTGTTGAAAGTCCAGATCGTTTGAAAACAATTATCGAATTACTTCATATCTCAGCCATATGATATCGTTTTTCAATTCTTCTACATGGGAGAGTTTCAGCCTGATAACACCTTCCTTTGATGTGAGGTCAGGGGCACGGAAGAGGAATCGTGGTGTTGTCCCCCCCACAAGACTCGGATCTATAAGCACACTGATTTCATCCACAAGGCCTAAACGAAGCAGAATTCCATTCAGTGTGCCCCCACTATCCACACGTACCAGATTGACACCAAAACGGGAGTTGAGTTCCTCTAAAGCAACTTTTAAATCCACATGATCTTCACCTGCAATGAAATAATCTATATGCCTCTTTCTCAGATACTCAATATAATTTTCCGGGGTGGATTGTGAGCACAGTGCCACCATGCCACGCCAATATCCTGACTTTCGCAGTACATGCCAATTCCGCACTTTCCCCCGACTATCAGGAACCACAAGCAATGGTCGTTTATCATCAGGGCTTTTCTTCTGCTCAAAATCCAGCCCATCTTCTTCTGGTACTTCATCCTCTGGATTGAATATCGTATTGCTTCCTGCCAATGTTGCATCCTCTTTCCAATAAGAAGCCAGTTTATAGAATAGTCCAACATCTGGTGTAAACCAGTCAATGCGTCCGTCAACACTCACCAAATTATATAATATGACTTTCGGTAACATACAAAAGAACCTCCCTTGTCCAATGTTTTTTCATTACCAAACAAATTCGAAACTTGTCCTCCCCCTTATTTTATTTTCGCTCATCAGTGCATTAGATTTATATTAAACCAGAACGATTAAGCCTTTGGTGATGAGGCATGGGAATATTAGGTAAGATGAAAGATGCAGTAACAGGCGGAGCTGCAAAAGTCAGCATAGAATATCCCTCCGAACCCTTGAACCCAGGGGACAGTCTTCATGTAAAGGTAACAGTGATGTCCTCGGGCGGGGAGTTCAAATCAAAGGGTATATATGTGGACCTTGTGGGTCAAGAGAAAGGCTCAGTGGTTGGAGGCTCAAAGTGTGACAAGTGCGGGCAATATGACAGCACGACAAGGGTAAATGTGAATAAGAAAACATTCAATCAATCGTACCCACTTGGTGGAGCCATGACCCTGCAAAAGGGTGAGACAAAGGTTTTCGAGGGCGATATACAGATTCCACCCAATGCACAGCCCAGCTACCAGGGTTCCATCAGTCATAAATGGTCAATACGAGGTAGGATAGAGGCCTTCGGCAACGATCCTGATTCAGGATTCCAGACAATCGTGGTCAAGTGAGAATTTCTTAAAAAATTCATGGATGAGCCTTGTCAAGATAAGCCTTTGAAAGGATTAACCCAATGATTAAGACACTCGCTAGATTCGCTTCTTTAATAAAAATATTCGTGATTTATATCCCTCATGATATCTCTAAATCATCCTCCTATTCCCTTTTCCTGCCCCTCGGGCCAACTCATTCTCTGCTCAAACCTTGCAAACAATCCCTGGGCAATGGCTCTGAATATCTTTCTTGCTGATTTTCGGTCCCTGCTTTTTATTGGAAAACAGGGTGAATTGAATTTATTTGCTATGTTCTTTAATCGATTAAGGGTATCTTTAGTCCTTTGATTGACGTTGTTTGCTGCAAAATATATTGGAATGTCACCAGTAATTTTAAGTATCCTATTCGCCCACTCCCATGAGACGTCCACTGTATCTGGCCTTGTGAGGTCACACACTATGATGGCAGCATCTGCATATTTTAAATGTGTGCTCTCCTTGGGACGTCCGGATGTCACGGTCCAGGTCAGTAATGTCATCTCAAAGGATGTTCCCTTGATTGTTTCGGATATCTTTCCGATGGATACTCCGATCTCACGGGTTGGATAACAGACGTCAGTGGTTTTTGCGAGAAAGGACTTTCCCGCCCCTGGCTCCCCAGCAATGATTATCTTCAGTTTTAATTTTTTCACGAGGCTACCCGTAAATACATATTACGCATTTTGATTAATAGTTTTCTGCATCAATACTTAAAATGATACCCAAGATCCGAAAAAAACGCATTATTTTCCCTCAAATCCCATATTCTACTTTAAGAATGCCCAATTTCGGTATAGCTTTGGTCATTCTAACATGCTTATTACGGGGGTTTTTTCGATATCCAACCTAAAATATAATATATAAAATGGATATTCAGGAACATGGATATAATTAAGAGTATAAGGTTGATTTTTCAGCCAAACACCATCATAGTTTCCATTTTATCCATAATCGCCACCTTTATCTGCATATATTACGAAAAATATGCCGACTTCCCCCTGACGCTCATAGGAATTGCCGTGGTCTTTCCAATTGTGTTTTCAATTAGTGGAGCCTATGCACGTAGGGAAAAGGCTCTTAATTATTACGGTACCCTAAAAGCTCATGGCAGGGCCATTTATTTTGTGGCAAGAGACTGGATGCCAGGGGAGGATAAACAGCATCTTGATAGATTGAAGTGGATACTAAGGGGCCTTTTGGGGGGCTTAAGAAACATGTTCATGAAGGATATTGAAGAGAGCCTTGAAGAAGAAAGATTCGTTTATAGGAAATTTTCCGAATTATCTTTATATTTGAAGGAATGCCAGGAAAAAGGAATGTCCACCTCCATATTATCAAGAGCCAATTCATACATGAGCAAGATGCTGGATTCATTTG
>CP070672.1:1109257-1112340 GCA_020351895.1 Thermoplasmata archaeon | reverse complement strand
TAAATATATTTCAAAATCATGTATATTCTAGATAATCATCTGCATTTGAGATTCGGCGGCAGGAACGTAGAAGAGATCAAGGAATTCGAGAAACACGGCGGAACGCATATTGTTCTTGTTCGTATCCCGCCGCCCACCGAAGACGGTCGATATATCGAAAGTTATGAAGAAACCCTGAGGTTGGCCGACCACGTCAGGAAGAACACCAACGTCAAGGTCTTTGTAGTGCTCGGACCTTATCCAGTCGAATTGTTACGTTTAGAGAGGAAATTGGGATTTGAGAAAGCAAAGGAAGCAATGAAGAAAGGTGTCGAATCGGCCGCAAAGTATGTTGAGGATGGTAAGGTAATAGCCATTGGCGAGGTCGGCAGACCGCATTTTCCTGTTGATGAGCGTATATGGAACGCATCCAATGAAATAATGCAGTATTCTATGAGCGTCGCCAAGGACGCTGGGTGCCCTGTGCAGCTGCACACCGAGAGCGCTGGCCCTGATAATTTTAAGGAACTCGCGACCATGGCGGACAAAGTCGGCCTTGCAAGGGAGAAAGTGATAAAGCACTTCTCAGCTCCTGTTGTTGAGGAAGGGAAGAACATGGGAATTTTTCCATCGATTATAGCTTCAGAGAAGAACATAATGGCAGCGCTTTCCCAGGGTGATAGGTTCTTCATGGAGAGCGATTACCTAGACGATCCCAGGAGACCTGGCGCGGTCATTGCACCTTCCAATATCCCAAGGAAAACCAAGAAATTATTGGAAACTGGAGTCATTAGTGAGGAAACAGCTCTTAAAATCCACAAGGATAATCCTGAGAAAATCTATGGGGTGAAAATAGAATAATTATCCACAATCTTGTCAATTGATAATTCAAATTGTACTACATATTCATCATATCATCATATTCTGCCTTTGACAATATCTTCTGCCCTTTTTTAACAATCACCACATCTATTATTAGACCAGTTGCCAATATTCCAAGGTTCACAAACAGGCCTGCTCCAATCCACGGCGGTATAGATAGGATTCCGGTAAACCACGATATTGTTCCTATAAGAGCTTCAATCAATGTGATTGGCAAGATGAATAGCAAGAACGTATAGAGCTTGTCTTTTCTCAGAATATATTTAAATTGAGTTGTAGTTTCAATAGGAATATCTCGCTTTGCAAGGCGCAGTGGTCTCTTATAACTTACAATTAATCCAAAAGATAGTAGTATTATAAAGAATATTAGCGCCAAAATCGGTTTGTAATTAATTTTTGGACTAGGGATAAATATCTTGAGTTCTTTAATTTCTTCGGATTGGCTCAGGTTGTCGATGCTGTAATATTCTATCGTATGGTGTCCATAGTCATTGATCTCGAATCTGTCATTAAATAGATTCCAATCATTTCCATCGATTCTGTAATATGTAAATTTAATGCCCGAACCATCATAATCACTTGCCGTCAACTCATATTCAGTGTAAGTCTTATTCTCTATTCCAATAATACTAATAATGGTTTCTGGAGGTGTATTATCAAGCCAAATATCGAATTCCTTTGTGATTTCTACACCCCCTAAATTGTCTGTACTAAAGAAGTAGATCGTATGGGGTCCGTCATCTTTCTCACGAGGGATAACAAAGGTTCCTGTTGGAATAGTAGTGTAATGGATCCAATCATCGTCATCAATCCAGTAATGAGTTGACCTTATCCCAAATCCACAATTATCCTTAACAGTGAAAGTCAATGTTGTTGAGGAATTTATATATAATGTATTTGTGTCTGGATTCCTGTAGTTCGGATTATAATATTGAATTGTTGTGGTCGGCGGATTAAATACGATAACAATAATCGTGTTGGTGTTGTTGGTCTCATTGAGTTCAGTCACATTATCTGTGGAATCCACTGTGACATTGATGAAATGCGTACCTGCAGTTGATGCAAACCAAGAATAATAAAGAGTTTCAGTCGAGGTCTGGTTTATATTCAATCCATCTATCTCGACAGAGTTCAAAGTAGTCATCGTTTTTATGAGGGCCAGATGAAACCTATTTATTGCAATGAAAGATCCTACGTTCTTAGTTTTGGATGAGATGTTTACAATGGTTCCCAGTGTAACATAAAATGGAGCTGTATACTGGATATTATTAATCTGAACATCCCAGGGTATTAAATCAGGAGCATTAACTATGATTATTAGTTGCCTTGTATTGTTTGTTTCATTTAATTCAGTCACGTTGTTTGAGGGATCGACGGTGATATTGTAGTAATGGACGCCTGAAGTCAACGCCGTCCAATTATAGAAAAGTGTTTCCACTGAGATCTGGTTGATGCTCAATCCTTCAATCTCAGAATAATCCAATGGTACTCCGGAAAACGTTAGATTTAAGTAGAAATTGCTTGTGATATTGGCAGTGCCAATGTTTCTCGCTTTAGCAGAAATGTTTAACTTACTCCCTAATGAAACATAAATTGGATCTGTGTATGGCACACTGTTAATTTTAACATCCCAAGGAATCAGATCTGAAATTCCGATTACTAATGTTATTAATCTTATTGTGACACCATTGTCATCATCGGTTACAGTTAATGTGATATTATATGAACCTGGTTGTTGATATATATGATTCACAGTGTCAGTCTTTAAGAACGGGTAGATCCCATCAGGACTCGGGTAAGGATCTGAGCTCAAGCCATTATTATAATAAATCGAAACATTGTCAGAAGATCCGTCATCCCATTCCCACACAAATGTTAGATCGTCACTGCCCAGATCTATGGCATCGGCTGAAAAAGTGAGAGCCGTATCTACAAAGCCAATGGTAGGTCCATTGACGTTAACTGAAGGATCGACATTTAATACCGTCACATTCAACAAATCCGTAGCTACTAATCCTCCTTCGGCAGTTATTGTTAGATTAACGGTATATATTCCGTCATCGCCATATGTATGCATCGGATTTTTTAATTCCGGTCCACTGGCAGTAGTGCCATCCCCGTAATCCCAGTTGTATTTAGTTATCCTTGCTGGATTACCCTGCAATTTCTCCAATATTGTGTGATTTACAATTCTATCAGCCCAACCTCCTCCCGCACTAATG
>CP070672.1:1101369-1109157 GCA_020351895.1 Thermoplasmata archaeon | reverse complement strand
TGATTTAAAAAATTAAAATGGAGATTAGCCCAAAAAGGGCATAATCTCGTTTTTAGATATGTATTGGGCTTGCTGAGTTTAGCGGTCTTGAGCCTGCAATCATGTTGGTCTTACCTACCGCCATGCATGGGCCATGGGGTAAGTATCGTCGGGAAGGTCACCTGTCATTGAAGTTGGATTATTGCCATTTGTCTCTATCCGATGAACTGAGTATTTAAAGACATCTCTCTCATTACCCATGCGAACGACCCTCCAGGTATAGTGCAGATAATTGCTATCAGGTGACCAGCCCATTTCATCTTCAACGGATTTTATTGTATTTCCCTTGTAACTATATTCCACTAAGACCTGTTGATCTGATCCGTCCGGGTTTATGGTTAATAGATTTCCATATGGGCCTATTAGAAAAGCGATTTTACTCCCATCGGGTGACCATCTTACCCTATATCCAATTGTTCCTAAAAGTGTAACCGAGCTTGTCGGCAGGTGTACGACATACAGGTCATTATGACCCCAATCAAATGCCGCCACCACGAGCTTTGTCGCATCAGGAGACCAGTCGAAATGTAGAACCTCGGCCACGTATGTACTTGGATTTTCACCATCCTCTATATATCCAGTTTCCCAGAGTGGATAAGGTTCTTCGGTAAGCCCGATGACATCTCCATTGGCATCGAATGCGATGTCGGCGATGTAGATGCCGAAACTATCCCAATCAATGCTTCCGTCCACCCATTTAAAAGCGCCCCATGCTATGGACTCGTCATTGATGCTCCAGCCCAGGGCACGACGAGCAATCGAATTGGATTCAAGGTTTGGATCATCTGTTAGCTGCACTTCCACTCCACCGTCATCACGGACGGCAAATATCTCACGAATTAATTTATTGTCAGGATATTTGCCCCCTACAGTTTTGAATCGTATGAACCAGTAGTGGCCCCCATGTTGGAGCCGACTCATTTGTCCAAAAGCTCTATTCTCCCCGTCAATTCCTTCGTATACTCCCAACAAGGTTTTCCCGGATCCATCTGGATTCATGGACCACATATCTCGGTCAACACCATTATATGTTGTAAAGTACACTGTTCCCTCGGGTGGCGGTGGTGGTGGATCCTTGGGTGGTTTTCCAGGTTTATCTGGTTTACCTGCAATCACGACTGCTGAGGCCACAAGCATGCAGCTCACAAGCAGCAGACACAAAATTATTGCTTTCTTATTTCTCATATTTTTTTCCTCCAGTGTAAAATCATATCGTGAATCTCATATTGAAATTATGTGAACACAAATGGCCACATTTACCGAGGAAAATTTACTGCTCAATCCAGAAAAAAAATCTTTAAGGCCGTTCTTTATATACTCTTGTGGCTACAAAGGCCCACAGTGTCAAACCAGTATATCTTATCATTCACAATCCCGATTCGCTAGGGTTCTTTTCTCTTGGAACGAATAAACTTGTTCAAATCCTCCAGATAAATCCCTGTGCGGATGCACCATCTAACGTATGTTGAGACATCTATGTCGAGCCTTTGGGCTTCAGTTTTTACATGTTCGAAGAGGTCAGGGTCCATTCTTATCCTGAGGGTTTTGGAATATCTATCTTCGTTTATCATGTGCCTATCCCCAATAACACCTTTGGTGTTTTGGATCGGATTTTGGGATTCACTGCTTTCTTGTAGGGACTAGAATCGAAGTGGGCATGGCTTTTTACATAATTAAGACTGAAACAAGATTATTGTAGTCTTTTCTTTCAGGTTTTGAAATTCAGGCTTTATGTATCACGATTTGGCGGTCGCTGATTTCTATTATAGTCTTTGAAAGATTCTCAACTACCAGTAATTGTCACTTATATCATTGCCAATATATTCTCGGCAGCTGTAATCAGATCATTCGCTTGTTCAACAGTGAGCTTCTTTCCACTCTGGGCATTTACCTCGTTTATAAAAGCCCCAAGTTGACCGGATGCGGAGGATTGATCCTTGATAATGGATTTTATCGCGTTTTTCAATTTTGATATAAGACTGTTCTCAATACCATGTGGTAATCCCATCTCTTCAATGTTTTCAATGATTTTCTCTACCTCGTCATCAGGTCCCCATGGATCCATTAGTGGATACCAGTCGACTCCCGCATGGGGAATGTCTGTATCCCCGACACCATCGTCTGGAATCCTTCCACCATCTCCGTTGTCGAGGCCTGTATAGTCGCTCCAAAAGTTGCCCTCACCTGTATCGTCGTCCCAGATGTTTGCACCGTCGTCATATGCCCCAGCCGAGTTGTCGATGAACTTGTTGTGATGCAGGTAAGTGACACTTGACGTGGAATCCAAGACGGCCCCGATATCGCATTGCGTGAACGTGTTCATGGTTACGACATTATTGTTACGAGCCTTGTCAAAGATGTTCAATCCTATCTCATGGCCTTGAACCCAGTTTTGTTGGATCAAATTATGACCGGTGGCACCCCTTCTGAAGCCAATACCAATTTTGTTATTCAATATAGTGTTCTGCTCGTATGTGCTGTAAATTCCCGCTCTGATCATCAAGCCTCGCTCACCGTTCTCTTGGATAGTATTCTCTCTCACAACACTGTATTGTATTCCCCAGCAGAATATACCTTCCTTGCTATTCTGGTAGGCGAGATTGTTCTCCAGCAAGCCGTATGGCATCCCGGTGAAGTATATCCCAGCCTCGCTATTCTGGTATGCGATGTTCTTCTCGACTTTGCTGTAATCACCCGCCATGACCCAGATTCCATACATTTGTCCATAGACAGTGTTCTCTGATATCGAATTCCGCTGATCTTGATTATCCCGGATTCGAATACCTGCGACGTAGTTGTTATATGCCTTGTTGTCGGTGATGAGATTGTCGGAAGATCCGATGCCGCTAACTTTTCGCAACACGATACCGTCCCAGTTGTTTGAATACACATCGTTCTTCGTTATTATGTTGAAGCTGGAGGCACTGAGTCTAATTCCGTTTGTGGCGCTTTCAGTGGCTATGCATTCAATGATTGTATTGTGATCCGAATGATCCAGTTCAATGCCTTGATCGAATCCTTTCACTATCAGATCCTTTAGGGTCACGTCCGAAACGCTCTCAAGAAGCACTCCGAAACCTGTTCCTGAACCCTGGATGGTGTAACCACCTCCAAGTAGTGTTATCCCTGATCTCTGGATGTGGATGAATTCATATATGTCCGCTGTCAGCGTGTACTCATCGTCTTGAACTTGGATTGGAGCGGATGCAGGATCCACACTACCGTCCGGTCTGATGTATATCGTATTTGATGCACTCACACACATTGGCACTGTTGCGAAAACAGCAGCCAACATCAAGAGACACAAAAATATGCTTAAGCTTCTTCTTTTCATTTTAAATTCCTCCAATGCAGAATCATATCGTGAATCATATGATAAAATTATGTGAACACATATGACCACAATTTCCGAGGAAGATTTACAATTCAATCCGAAAAAAAATTCTTTACACCCGTTCTTTAAATACCCTTGTGGCCACAATGGGCCACAAGGTCATTATAGGCGAAGATTAAAATAAAAAATACATGCTGGATCGATTACCTTTCTATGGTTTTAGCCAAATCCATTCTATTTTTGAAATTGGATAAAACGGTCTTTTTATCCAGAAATTCGGTCTCAGCCTCTGCAAGGTACTCTATGAACTTGAAGATACCTTCTTTGGCCGGGCTTCTTATATCGATTCCAGCCCTGGCAATTTCCTGGCGTATTATGAGCATGGCCAATCTTGAATCCACAAAACCCTGGCAGAATTCCACTAGGATGGTGTCCAGAACACCGATTGGTGTTTTATCGTCAGAAGACCTCTTCACGCTCTGTGCGATCAAGCTTTCATAGAGCTCTTTCACTGGATCAGCAGGCTCTATGTCCAATACCATAAGATGTCCGAGACTCTCAAATGCCCTATCAACATTCTTACCCGTCTTGGCACTTGTCACATAATCTGTTGACAGCGGTTCTGGTAGGTCTTTTTTGAATCCTGTGTTGTACCTTGAGGCTATATCTGAAAGCTCCTCAAACTCGAATTCAAACTGTCCCTTGAGGTCGTACTTGTTGCATACAAATATCAAAGGCACTGATTCCACCACCTTGAACAGGGAGGGTACCCAATACCTCTCCAGGCTGTACAGGGTCTCCTTTCTTGTGAGATCTGCAACCAGTATTGCGCCTTCAACTCCCACGAAGCTCCTTGCGTGAAGTGCGTGATATCCCTCTCTGCCTATGATGTCCCATATCAACAGGACGAGGTCGATTTCCTCCTTGGTGCCAGGAATCTTAATCTCTTTCATTGTGGTCTTTGTTCCAATTGTGCTTATGTAAGCATCTTCAAATTGATCGAAGACATACTTTCTGATGAGGCTGGTTTTACCCACGGCGCTGTCTCCAAGTAGAACGATTTTTTTTCTCAGTTGCAACTATTCACCTATCCTGATGGTAATACCATTACATCTTCATAAATCTTTAAGTGCTTCCCTAATTTCTTCTACTTTTATCTCTATATTGAATCCCTCAAAAATTTCAAGTGCCTTGTTCAGATGGATTTTTGCCCTCTCAATTTCTCCTTTTTCCTTGCAAATCAATCCTAACTCGAAGTGAGTGCCACCCACACTACCTATCATTCCTATTTCATTTACAATTTTAAGAGCTTTATTAAAATACTCAATGGATTCATTCCATCGCTTTTTTTCTTTATAATACCTCCCGAACCGGACCAATGCACCTGCTGTGATATCTTTGAAGCCATACTCTTTGGATAACTCCAGAGCTTGCGTGAGGTATTTTTTTCCACCTTCGAAATCTCCGTTATTATAATACATACCGGCCAAAGCCAAAGTTTTCCACGTTTTTTGATGCGCTAATCCGTACCTCTCGCAGAATCTAAGGTCCTCCTTCATGTCCTCAATGGCTTTATCATAACCTTCTTGACTAGAGTACTCCCTCCCCCCATCAACAAACCTTGCAATACCTTCCTTATCTCCAATCTTTTTACATATGTTCATGCTTTTCTTTTGATATGCTTTATACTCTTCAGTTTCTACCATTCCGCCGAGTGCATTAGCAATATTGTAATAACATAAAGCGATATTCGATTGATTACCGATTTTTTCTTCCAATTCCAGACTTCTTTGATAATACTCAACAGCTTTGTGGCGATCTCCTATCATGTGGTGAATGGTCCCGATGTTCCTAAGGGAGAAAGCAATTCCTGCCTGATCATCGATTTTTTTGGACATTCCCAAGGCTTTTTCGAAAAGCTCCATAGCCTCATCATATTCTCCCCCCGCCTTATGAACCCTGCCTTTGTCGACAAGACATGTAATCAAACCCTCTCGGTCATCGATTTTCTCTCTGATTTGTATGCTCTTTTCCAAGAACTCATGAGCTTTCGAAAGCTCTCCTTTATGCCAATGCGAAACGCCAATGTTTCTCAAGGCAAGTGCCTCTTCTTTACAATCTTCACCATCAACAAAGATCAATGATTCATGAGATATCCTAATGGCTTCATTGATCTCTCCTTGTCTCTCGAAAACTCCTCCGATCTTTGCGATGTTCTCGGCCTTTCTCTTTTTATCTTCTGTCAATTCCAAGGCACTTTTGAAAGATTCCGTGCTTTTATCATATTCTCCGATTATGCGGTAGATATCCCCCATTGATTCGAATATTTTCATTCTCTTTTTATCATCATCTTCAAACTCCAAAGCCTGTTTATAGAATTTTATTGCTACTTCATTTGAATATTCTTCCTTGGCTTTTTCTGTTGCTTTTAACAGGTAAAAAAGAGCCTTATCTTTGTACTTGCAGTGATAATAATGAAATGCCAAATCTCCAATGACATCGTCAATAAAATCTTTATTTAGGTTTTCAATGGAACCTGCGATGATTGCATGATATTCCCTTCTCAATTCAAATGGTATTTCGCTATAAAGAACCTCTTTTATTTTTGCATGATCGAATTTGTAGTGTCCGTTAAGAGGGTGTATCAACCTGTGTTTTTGCTCCACATTCGCTAATTGACTCTTCAATAGAACATTTTCTATATCCATGGAATCAGAAAGTACATTAGGTGAAAATATCTCTCCAATTACGGAGGCATAATCAAGAATCATTCTCTCCTGCTTTTCAACCCTGTTAAGCCTTCTTAAAATTACATTGTAAATCTTTGAGGGAATATTTGCATCTTCTAGATCCTTTGCCAGTTTCCATTTGACGTTATCTTTTACGATTAATTTCTCCTCAACCAGGAATTTCAGAAGCTGAATAAAAAATAGTGGATTGCCCTCTGTTTCCCTGTAGATTCGGATGGAGAAATCATCATCAAAATCAGTTTCTCCAAACATTGCATGGATAAACTCATCCATCTTATCTTCAAGCAATCTCTGTACCTCTATCTTCTCGCATAAGTTCTCTTGATCCATCATTTGCATGGTTTTGATAAGAGGATGGTCTCCATTCTCTTTACCAGCAATATCCTCTGGTCGATAAGTGCCCAAAATTAGAAGACTTGTCTTCTTATTATTTCTTGCTATATAATTCATCAATGCCAGTGATGAAGAATCTGCCCATTGTAGATCCTCGATACAAAGGAGTATGGGAGTAGTTTGAGCATATCTGGATAAACCCATGGACACATTTTCGAATAACAGATCCCTCCTTGCCTTGGGATCCTTCTTTCCGTAATAGATGCCATCGTACTTTCCAGAGATAATTAGAAGTTCCAAGATTTTATCGATTCCTTGTATTTTCTCTACATTTCCATCCCATTTTCTCAGTTCGTCTCCATAGTACTTATTCACCTTTTGGAATGTTTTAGATAGATCATCAATGAGAAACTCATTTTCTCTACCTTTAATTAATACAACTAGGTTCGCATTTTTTCCATTCTCTATAACAATGCGGTGATTCTCATACCCCAAGGTGTTTAGAATCCCCTCTTTTTCTCCTTCTGAAAGACTTGAGAGAGATTCCTTAACAAAATTTCCCACAGCAGTCAGCATGGAGGCGAAAATGCTTGGTTCTAGTTTTGTCTCTTTTCTCATTACCTCTTTGATAAGTATACCACTATGGGTGACAAGATAAACTGCTTCGACCCTGGGCACCTCTTCCTCAAATAGGTAATCCAGGCCCCCAGATTTTAATGCATCCAGAAAGGGCATATAGGGGGTAAGGGATTCGTACATGCTGTTTCCGAAAAGAATTTGGAAACCTTTAGAATCAGCAATCTGTATCAGCTCATTTACAAGTTTTGTTTTTCCAATGCCTGCTTCTCCAGAAATAAAAATAGCATATCCTTGACCCTTTTCAGCCTTATCCAAATATTGCTGAAGCTCTTTCAGTTCGTCATCTCGTCCAATCATCTCGGGCTGAAAATCGAGATTATGCATTTTCTCCCTCTTATCCAGTACTACGTTAGGGTCTATCCCCCTGAAATCCAAATCAGATTGAATTTTTATATTACATTATTAGTATTAATAATTTATCAAAATTTTTATAATACATATCTATTTTTACAAGTGAATAAAATTTATGTATTCGTATGGGTGTACTGCGAACGTTTGGGGAGGTAAGGGGTCCTAAATGCCAATAAAATCTGTTTATCGTAAGCCTCTCACTCCAGATGGGCTTAGGGCAATAGAGAAGGGAACAATGGATTATTTCAGTCCAGAGTCCTGGCCAAATCTCAATACCGGTGCATTGGAACAGTACCTGAATGAGAAGGGCAAAGTAGAGGGTTTCAAAAAAGATCCATGGAG
>CP070672.1:1097179-1101269 GCA_020351895.1 Thermoplasmata archaeon | reverse complement strand
GTATGCTGTTTATAAAGATATAAATTCAGGGTATACAAGTATCCAAAACTCAACTTTTAAATATAATTACATGGGTTTAAATGTACGAGGCGATAATACTAATATCCAAAATTGCACTTTTGAAAATAATACTTATGGTATATATGGGGATAGAGCACACTATACCAATATCCAAAATTGCACTTTTAAAAATGATACTTATGGTATAGAAATACGGTACTCGAATAATATAAATATCAGTTTTAATAACATTTCTTATTCCTCAAAAGGACTCGAGGTAGATACTTGGTCATGGTCGGACCAAGGCTATATATACAACAATGAAGTGCATCATAACGGTGATGGAATGGTGATAGAAGGTGGAAACTTTATTATCAAGAATAACACTATCCATAACAATACAAACGATGGAATATTACTTATATACCTCTATGATTCTTACATTTATAACAACACTATAAAGGACAATAGTGGGGATTATAATTTGGGGATTTATTATGGTTATAATTTACTTATCCATAATAACACGATCCAAAAACTTAAAAACGGTGGAGATGCGGTTTATATAACCGACGGCAACGATATAAATTTTTATAACAATACCGTAACATACAACAACGAAACTGGAGTTTATATATATTTAACTTCAGATTATTCCAACATTTACATTCATAATAATAATATATCAAAAAACAATAGCACTGGTTTAGTAGGATTCGGACCCTCTTCAACCACCCCTTATATTGAAATAATAAATAATGATTTTTACGATAATGGAGATGGTAGTACGTACTCCCGGGGTATTGGATTACAGCGACTTAGATCATATACTATTAAAAACAATATTATCAACTCCAACACCGGCAATCCTTCTTATGCTGGCCATGCCGTGTGGGTCGACGACGCTTATGGTGGTGACTTCTCGAACAACACGCTAAACGGAACTCCTTATGATTTTTACTTAGACGATCTTTGGGGTGACCCAGATGATACATTTTTTAATGCTACAAATTGCACATTCAATATAACAAAAGTTGGCTTTAAAGGAGGTGCCCCTACCCTGGTTATAAAAAACTTCCTTCATGTATGTGCCACTGATGTAAACGGGACGGTTCCAGATGTTAACATTTCAACCAAGGATAGTTGGGGTACAACTGTCTTTTGGGGAAAAACAGACAAGGATGGTTACCTCCGCTATATCAAATTAACCAACCAGACAATTAACCAATCCGAGGTCAGATATTTCGACCCCTACAATATCACTGGAGACTATGATGGCAATATTTCTTATGGAGATATCGATCCCACCATGAACAAATCACAGATAGTCAACGTTCATTTTAATGTTGATCTTCGCCCGGAAACGCCGAAAAATTTAAAGGCGGTTGGTAATGGCATCGATGTCGACCTAAGTTGGACTCCGTCTCATTCCTCTGATATCCACCATTATCTTGTCTATCGAAACGGGACAGCCTCGGATTGGATCGAGGTCTACAATTCATCCTTGAATCCACCATATGAAACCTGGAACAATTGGACTGATCCTAATGCCGCTTTGGATTGGACTACCTATAGTTATAAAGTCCAAGCTGTAGACAACATTAGCCAACATAGTTACTTTTCAAATATAGCAAAATGCGGTGATTGGGCAGTGAAGGATACTATAATTATCACTAATTTCACTGTGGAACTCAACGGCTCGCTCACTATATTACCAACAGGTAATTTGACATTTAAGAATGTCACTCTGAAAATTAATAACAGCTATGAATTGGAATATGGTATAAATGTGAAATCCGGTGGAAAACTATCAATTTTAGATAATGATAATGACCCCAAAACTACAAACGATCAATCGAACATCACCGCACTTGATCCAAACAATAACTTTTATTTCATAGTCAATGGCTCCAGATTCGAGATGAAGAACAGCAGATTATCGGATTGCGGCTCCAATGAATCACTTGAATATTCGTTTTGGGATGAATGGACTGGCCCACTTGTAATGTCACAAGGTCCTTCTATATGGTACAAGGGATTATACATCAAGGGTTCAAATATGTCAATAGAAAACAACAGTTTCTTGGATAACTTTATTTCTATATTTATGAACGATACCCATAATGGTAGTGTGATGGGCAATACATTTTCCGATAACGTTTTTGGCATTTACATGAATGGCTCTGATGATAATGTCATAAATGATAACTCTTTTGATTCTCATCAAGCGTTTTCAATTTATCTGTATAACTCTGGAAATAATACGATCGATTTCAATAACATAACAAATCTTCCTGACACGGGAGGCGGAATTGTTTTGTATGATAGGGAAAGCAAACTCAATAAAATTATCAACAATAATTACACTGAGGGGAAAGTTGGTCTAAATCTTTATTATGCAGGCACCAATAACAGTATCTCAAACAATAATTTTACAAATATAGATATGGGCATTTATATTTTGGAATCATCTTGGAATTTTTTATCAGACAATAATTTCATTGATATCAATTCCGAAGGTTGTTATATGAGGGATTCACATTTTACTACAATCAAGGGGGGAACTTCTAATTTGGTGCGTTACGGATACAGAAGCTACGACTCTGATAATATAATGATCTCGGATATTATTATTGAAAATGCTTCTTATCAAGCTATTTCAATCGGTTGGGGTGATAATTTAAATATTACAAACATCTCAATAAAATCATGTGATTATGGAATTCAAAGATCGGGCGGATATAATTCAAGTTTAACTGATATTAACATTGAGGATTGTATATATGGAATCTCGGCATCACAGGGAGCTAAAGAAATAACATTGCATAATTCTCGAATTTTTAACGATGTAATTAATGCGATATCTATAACCCAGTGTGAAAATTTTATGATTTATAATTCCACATTGAATGCTACATTTAATAATTTTCGCCTAACGTCAGCAGGGGCAACCTTATTTAACACTACTTACAACCAGACGAAAGTGGATTTAGATAGTAAATCGAGTATTTCGCTGTATTGGCTTTTGGATGTGAGAGTGCTCGACTGGCTTGGCAATCCGGTGGATAATGCCAATGTTCAAATTAGAAATCTTTTGGGAACATTGGTTTATAACGGATCTACTGATGTAGGGGGACTTATTAAATGGATATGGCTCCAGGAACGTACACAATATTATAACTCCAATGTGACATCTAGACCCTATCAAATTCAGGCGATATCAGGGAATCACACAGGCTCAGCCACTCTCAATACTATAAATCAATCTACTAAAAACATTACAGTCTATCTAGATAATTCTGAACCCTCGGTATCGAATGTAATAATAAGCCCACTAAATCCAACTACAATATATGATTTGACCTTGGACTATACGTTTTCAGATCCCGAGGATGATCCCGAAGGCAGTACCCAGATCTTATGGTATATCAACGGAGTACCTAATTCTACGTTCGATAATCAAAAAATAATAGACAGCCAGTTCACTAAAAAAGACCAGACATGGTACTGTAAGGTCACACCTCATGACGGTGCAAACTATGGCAAACCCATGACCTCCACACCTGTGACGATTCAAAACACCCCTCCCGAGGTAACCAACGTAATTATAGAAGATACGAACCCGACCAGCGCTGACAGTCTCCACGTTACTTTCACATTTACGGATATCGATGGTGATGATGATATCCAGTCGATGTATAGATGGTTCGTTGATAACGGCTCAGGGGCCGGTTTCGTATACTCTGGCGTTGATTCTCTGGAACTCGATGCTAGTTACACGGTAGAGGGTGAGTTGTGGATGTGTATTGTAACGCCAGGCGATGGTGATGATCTCGGAAATCCAGAGGCATCCAATATAATTGAGATAAATAACTCGGCACCTGAAGTCTATGATGTGGCCATCTCGCCAGCATCACCCCAGAGCAATGATATACTTACGGCCAGTTATGGTTACTTCGACCTTGATGGCGAAGATGATTCAGGGAGTAGGATAAGATGGTATAAAGATAATGATGAGCAATGGGGTTTGAATGATAGTGATTCTGTGGATTT
This sequence comes from Thermoplasmata archaeon, assembly GCA_020351895.1. The sequence goes on along the minus strand of CP070672.1, from coordinate 1,097,216 downwards.
TTCACTGACACAAAAAGGTGAAACGTGGTATTATATC
>CP070672.1:1089489-1097079 GCA_020351895.1 Thermoplasmata archaeon | reverse complement strand
TGTGCACCTGAGTATATAGCTCCTGGTAGAGTAGACATACATCCCGAAACACTGAATTTAAAGAGCAAAGGCAAATGGATCACGTGTATTATCGAGCTGCCTTTTGTAGACCGATACGAGGTATCACAGGGAGGAACCACAAATATTGTATCGCCTGTTGAGCGGGCAGAAAATGATGCAGTATACTATGATTACTGGAGTGCCAGCGCCCATACGGAATTTGTGGAGCCATATGTAAGCAAGCTTTACCTATATACAAATACATTGACCGGCGAGCTGAGCTTCTTTGTCCACCACAACATAGATTCAAACAATCCGCCTCATATAGGCTCACCATCCGCAAGTGTTCGCTTCGATTTCGAGGACCTACCCGCAGGTGTGACCACGGCACAATCAGACGACAATCTGGCAGAGTTCGATGTAACCCGGGCAGTTGAAGGTACATGGGGGTATGGCTACAATACCGACGGCGGTGTTGTTGGAGACCTTCCCACAGATTCGGGATGGTCGTTTTCTATAGACCCGACCTTCGGTGGCTCACATCCCATGACAAGCTGGGTTTACGTGGATGGCGATGGTACTGAGATATCCCTGGACATGACACAACAAGTTACCATAACGCATGTCTACCTGGACGCCGATGTTGAGGACATAGATGTATCAACAGTTGCCATCACTGAAATAAACGAAAATCCTGTGAACATATCTGCCGAGAGCCATCCCATTGGAATGGGTGGTTCACAGCTCATGGTCAAGTTCGACAGATCCGATGTTCAGGATCAGTGCAGCCCAGGACCCACAACCATAACGGTAACTGGTGAACTCACAGATGGAACGATATTTGAAGGCACAGATACCATTAACGCAATAGATCCGCCCTAAGCACGAAAAAATTTTCTTCTTTTCTTTCTTTTTTTTATATATCTAATATTACGTCTTTTATCAATAAAATATTTATTGCGGTGGTCCTGGAGGTGGAGGAGCCTGCGAAGCCTGTGGTTGTGAAGGTTGTGTGTAAGGTTGCTGCTGCGGTTGATTGTATCCTGGTTGTGGTTGTGTTTGTTGTGCAGGGTATGAGGGCTGCTGCTGGGCAGATTTCCCAATGGGATTGTTCTTTAGCTCCTTTTTTATTTTTCCCAATCTCATAAAGATGCCCACAGAGGCAATGGCCATAACCAGTAAGGAAACCATTAGAATAATGAAGAAAGCACCGCAAATTGTGGCATATGTCATGACCTGATCACCGAGTTCGCCGAATTCCCCTGCAGCTCCATCATCTTCACCATCACTGTCTTCATCGCCATCACCATCTCCGTCACCTCCACCTCCATTTCCATCTCCGTACATCTCATATAAAAAGAAATTTTGATTGACATCTTCACCGTCCACATTTACCCATTCATCCTCATCATAGTAACCATTGGCAGAAACGTGTACAGAGTAACTCCCGTCCTCAACCCAGAATGAATAATAACCACTGCCATCGGTGTACGAAGTATCCCAGATACCTTCTCCCTCTATTTCCACCTCGGCTCCGTCAATTGTCCGATATGATCCTTCTTCATACACATACCCGCTCACCTGGTGATCTTGACCAGCAACCAGGCTCGCAGTGCCGAGCAAGCCCAAAATCACCAACAATCCAATAATTCCAATGAAAATTGACCTTCTCTCCATTTAAATCACCCGATTTTTTATAAAAATTTCGGTCCCATGATATTTAGCTTTCGCTATAAAAATCAAAAACGAACAATAAGAGAATTAATTAAAAACGCGCTTTTCTCATATCCCATCCGAATTATAAGATTAGGGTAAGGGCCAATTTAGGCCCCTACCTTTTGACTTCATTTTATTCTCTTGAAGAGGTTTTTCAGGAGTCCTTGACCCTGAGGATTTGACTTACCATTTTTTTGTATCGTATCTGGTTCAGCCAAATCAGGGTAATCTGGGTCCACTTCCTCTTCAGGCATATCCGCCGGGATTTCTTCTGTTTCGGCACCTTCCTGGCCTTCCAGTGATGGATCCACTTGTGCTGGTTCCTCCAGATCAGGCGGTTCATAAACTGGCATTTTTGGAACCACCTTGGTGGGTTGGCTGGGCTGTGGTGCAGGGCCAGAGGTTAGGCCGTCCGATGCCGATATTGCAGGGGCTAAGAGGACCACAAGCAAGAAAAGTGCTGTGCAATTGATTGCCACTCTCCGAAGATATGCTTTCACGTTTTCACCTCCTTTCGGTTTATTTTTTATTTTAGGAGTGATGGTGAGTATGTTAATTCCAGAACTCCCAGATCCTTTTATTTACAGCATTTGGTCATCTCTGGGAACGTGGGTCCTATCATACCTTTCCATCAATTGACCGACATTTGTCGGACAATACATATATATCTGTCAGACTATTTAAATCTTTCTATTCTAACATTTTTTGATTTTTTTACGGATTAATGAACATATTAAAGCCTGTATTTGCATCATTAATTTTGTCAGACAAATTAGAAATGATAAGGACTACATTGACAGGATTGTGCGTAAAACCGATCTTGTGAAAGAGATACACACCCAGTGCACATTTCATGAAATCTTGTTAAGGAAAAATGTTAAATTATGGCTGGCTTGAAAGGAATCATTCCCCGATAATGTTTTCAATGTGTGTTCTTATTTTTTCACTATTATCTGTAAGATCATCCTTATCCATAATATGAAGTGCATCCATATCCTTTATCTTTCCTGTGGATAAAATTACGGTTATGTAATCCCATTGATCTCTTACAATTAGATTATCACAGATTTTTTGCCAGGAAGCTACAATATCATGAATCTTTTCCACCTTCTTGCTCACTTCGATGTACGCGGATGTGATAAAAGCAGCTGCAATATCCTTTTGGTTTATCTCCCTACCCTTTATCTGCTTAACCAGCTCCTTTTTGATATTAAGAAAGATATTATTTATGAAATCCAGGCCCCCTGCCCTGTTTTTCAGTTCCATTATTCTACCAGTTGTCAGAATCGCGGCGACTACATCTAAATCATCCTTTATTATGATGCCTTCTTTTATCTGTATCCACAGATCCACGATATCACGAATACTCTCCACCTCTTCGCTCCTGGCGATACTAGCTGCAGTGATAAATGCACACACCAGCTCCTTTTGAAGATCCGTGGACTCTATTTTCCTATTCACTATATTCGTATTGATATCGGTTATTATGGTGTTTAGAACCTTAGGGTCATCAACTTCAAATCCCAAGTCCATGATTCTGCCCGTTGCGAGCACTGCGGAAATATAATCCAGCTCGTCTTTCAATTTGATATTTTTCCTGAGCTTGTTCCAAAGGTCCACTATGGATTGAGTGGATTCAACTTCATATGAATGAGAGACAAAACTGGTTGTTAAAAACGCGGAAATTTCATCGTTGTTCGAGTTATCGATAATTTGCAGCATGTGGATTCTCTCCTTTGTTTAGATTTCTTTTTCTAATATGGAATAAATGATAAAGTATAAATCTATTTGGATTTTGCTGGAAAATTAAAGCGGTTTTTGAGAGTGTACTGGGTATAAGGGAGGGTGAGGCTGTGAAGGATACATACTATAGTGCATGATCAATGGAATGACCTCTTCTTTTGCAAATTTTCTGGATAGGACATGTAGGATTATAGCAAATATCAATCCACCTAGGGATGTGGTAAGTACCAATACAATGACTAAAACCCATCCAATTACACCTGCATTCACTCCGTGGAGTATATCAATTCTTCCGTCAGGTTGTTGCTGGAAATATATGTCGGTTGCAATCAGGGAATCTTTTTCTACTGTGATTTTTCCTCTTATGGGATCCACTTTCGGCCTCCAACCCCGGTATTGCATGTGAAAAGCAAATTGCGGAATAAGTAGATTCACATCTCCCTCTGGAAGTTCTCCGCCCTTTATTTTTTGAATTGCCAGGATGATTAGTAAAAACAAGACAATCACTATAAGGACGATAGATAATATGCAGAGTTCCATCATGCCTATCATTTGATTCCCTTTCCTCCTTGGTTAAACGTTATATATCTTATATAATAATGATTATTTCTATCTTTTTGGGGAGTCCCCTGGGCATTCCCATATCTTATTATATAGAGAAATCCTTGAGATTGTCCCAACCCTGACATGTATTCGATGGCACAATCCGCGTTAAAAGTGTCACACATTAACCCATGAGAGCTGAGGGAGAGGTTTGTGTTTAAGACATATTTTTTTTTCCAACATAACACAAATGCCAGGACTCACCTTAAAATAAAAATTCAACCCATCGGTGAGCCCGGACTGAGCTCACATATATAACATAATAAAAGATGAGTGGGCTCAGGGAGATGTTTGCGCTTAGGTTTTGAATGTGGGCTCAGGGAGACGCTCAAGTATAAGCACCCAGTATCCTACGAGCATAACTTGAGCGGCTAGTGGAAAGCGTAGTTAATTATCAATTAATTTAGCTATCCACGGACTGAGCCCACGCAAGCTAGCAAAATAATAATATAGTGGGCTCAGGGAGACCTTTGAGCTTAAGAACTTAGCGTATTCCAAGCATAACTCAAAGGTCTAGTGGGGACTGACTCCAATCGAAATGCAATTAAAAGTCACCACGAACTGAGCCCACGAATGCCTACAAAATAATATTATAGTGGGCTCAGCCGCTTTGACTTCTTTAAATATATAAGGGTTTGCCAAGGTTTTATATACATCTTGTAGGAAACTGCGAGATGAAAACCAAGAAAGTAGCACTATATTTGCGTGTGTCAACGAATGAACAAGCCGAGAAGGGGTGGAGCATCGAGTAGCGATATAATAACTTAAGTGCATAATAGTCCTGAGAAATGATATAAAATATAATATATATCAATATAGGTTTAACCCATATTAAATACCTAACTCCAGGTATCTTTTACAATTATTATACTTGTTATTTATACCATCACGATTAATGGCCAAAGAATTTTATTCAATCAATATAGTATTTAATAAATGTTGCACAAGATGACCCCGCTCAAGACAAAGATAGCTATTGCCACTAATGCAACCGTCGCTGCCTTTAGCTTTGTAGTCATTCCCAATCACCTCCTTTTATCCAATTCATATATCTTTTTTCTTTTTCCATCAACTTGTCGAGAACGAACTGGTGATGACAGAGGCGAACTCCTCCACCTTTTCCTGCCAGCCTTCCTCCAGAGGGCCTTTGATGCCTGTGACATAGATCTTATAATCGGCCACCTTCTTCAATCCCTTGGCCTGGAGCATCTCATTCATTATGGGGATAACCCTCTGACATCGTCCGAGCTCTTCCTCTTTGGGCATGCTTTCGGTCTTCTTGTTTGCTAAGGGATTCATTTCTGTGGCCAAAATCGCATAGCGGGACCCGGAAGGCAACTGTAGCTTTGTCAGGAATTTTCTCATCCCCTTGATGGGCTTTCCCATCCGGCCGGGAGAACTGAAGATATAGAGATCCGCTGGCGGAATTTCCTTTGGGCTTGCGTTTTTGATGTGATGTACATTGACGGTGACATCTTTGCCCGTCATGATTCGCTTGAATTCTTCTGCAACCATTGCTCCGTTCCCGAACTTCGAGGCGTGATATAGCTCAATATTCATAGTTTCCCTCCTTTGTACCAATTTGTCCAATTTGATTTTTTATGATTTTAATCATCTTACGTAACTTTTTTAATCGATTTTAAATCCACGGTATCTTTACCTTTCTGCAATAATCGTCTCAAGTTACGCCAAAAGTCTCTGAAAGCAGCTTTTCTTCTTCAGGCGAAAACTTTCTGGACGCGATATACATGATGATCCCAACCAAGACTCCCAACCATGAGTTAAACAGAAGACCGAGTCCCGGGAGTACAAGTAAGGCCACACTGGTATACAACGGATGCTTAAAGATGGAGAATGGTCCATTTGTTATCAGTTCTTTCTTCGGCACTTTTTTCAAGATCAAAACTGCTGACCATATCCAAATTGTGATCCCAATAATTAAAATGGTAATAGAAATCACCATTAAAATAACTGGTGGACCACCAACACTGAACAGAGATGGTCGCAAGATATTCAGAATCAGACCCACGATCAAAAACGGCATTGTAAGCCGCATAATTTTGTCTCCACTTCCTACAAGTTCTTTCCTTTTCATGTTTATTCCTCCTATATTTCATACTGCAATTTTCGAGCTCCTTGATTTGGGAGCACCTTTAGCGAGATATGCCATCTATTGGCCAAGGCGACCAGTATAACGACGCTCCACAAAGCGGCCGCTCCTACAAAATCATAGATGAAGTTTGAGATTCCACCTATTGCCTCAGGCTCATAGATGATATTAACGGTTGTGAGACCTATATGCATGAGTATTAACATCAACAGGCTTTCAGTTCGATCGTAGACCCACAGCATCAGCACCCTGAATGCCACAAGGCTACCCCCCAGGAAGCTGATAGTTCTGATGATGATGTAAATGATCGGGGAGAGCGACCCCGAGTAAGCGACACTTGGTAAGATCGCCATCGGAAGGATATGCCAGGCGCCCCACAGGACACCTATAATAAGCCCCGTGGAAAGGACACTGTAGCGTTGCCTGAGGCGAGGGGTGACGAATCCCGTCCAACCTAGTTCCTCGCAGATGCCAACGAAAATTCCCGAGAAGAGACCCATCATCAAGCAAGCCATTTTATCGTCTCTTGTGAATATGCCTGGGAGATACACCGGGGAGAACAGGGAAAGCACCATTAGTACCGCCATAATAAGGAGCGGTGCTAGAAGTAGCGCGATTACATACCAGCGGGCGCTGACCCGCCATCTTCCTAGCCGGGCTCGTAGATCGCGAAACCCAGCCCTGCCGTCCAAAAGGCCTATCATCAACAGACCCGACACGCTCGGGCCCAGCAGATTATTCACAATCAGTACCGGAAGTATCACCGCCATCTGTTCCTTGGTGGTAGGCATACCAGTAAGGGCGATCGTGGCAAGAATGGCTCCCAATGAGATAGCGAACACCAGCACGTAGTAGGTCAGCACCGGATGCCTCTTTACGAAATCCTTAATGTTCTTCATAATATCATCCTTCTTGTGCGTTTTTATATCCACGGTATCTTTACGTTACTGCAATATTCATCCCAGGTAGAACCAAAAGTCTCTGACAGCAGCTTTTCTTCTTTAGGTGAAAACTTTCTAGATCCAATATACATGACGATCCCAACCAAAACTCCCAACCATGAGTTAAATAGAAGACCGAGTCCCGGGAGTACAAGTAAGGCCACACTGGTATACAACGGATGCTTAAAGATGGAGAAAGGTCCATTTGTTATCAGTTCTTTCTTCGGCACTTTTTTCAGGATCAAAACTGCTGACCATATCCAAATTGTGATCCCAATAATTAAAATGGCAATGGAGATCACCATTAATATTAATGGAGGACCACCAACACCAAACAGAGATGGTCGCAAGATATTCACAATCAGGCCCACGATCAAAAACGGCATTGTAAGCCGCATGATTTTGTCTCCACTTCCTACAAGTTCTTTTCTTTCCATATTTATGCCTCCTATTTTTCAAACGCAATCATCCTTTTCT
>CP070672.1:1084097-1089389 GCA_020351895.1 Thermoplasmata archaeon | reverse complement strand
TTGCCCAAAAACCTTCGGTCAAGATGCCTTTACTCTGGAAGGGTGGGAAATGGTCGCTGAGAGATATTGTGGAATATGATTATTCTGCCGCTAAAGCAGTGTTAAACAATGCGGCCAGGCTCAGGGAGAATTGGCTCCGGAATTTCTATAGAATACACAAGAAAGCCGTTAACAGAACCGAGCCACCATTTGCCTTTCTTATTCCCGCTGAACAAAGGGATTTTTCAACAGCATTAAAAATGATGAAGGTGTTGAGGATGGGAGGTGTTGAGATTCATCAAGCCAAGGAAACCTTTTGGGCTAAAGGGTATCAATACCCAGAAGCAACCTATATTGTTTACGTGGCTCAACCATACGGAGGGTTTGCCAAAGCTTTGCTCGAAAGCCAGGATTACCCTGATATCCGGGAATATACAGGCGGCCCATTAAAAACGCCGTATGATGTGGTGGCTCATACTCTGCCGCTCCTGATGGGAGTCGATGTTGCTCGAGTTGAGAAGCCTTTCGAGGCGAAGGCTGAATTGCTGAACAAAATATCTAAACCTGAGGGTAAAGTGGAAGGAGCGAGCGATGCTTTCGGTTATGTCTGGGGACATACGACTAATGACGATCTAGTTGCCCTGAACAGGTTAGTGAAGAAAGGATACAAAGTGTTTTGGAACTCAGAGTCTTTTGAAGCTGATGGAAAGACATATCCTCCGGGAACAATGATTATTCAGAATGAGAAAGGTTTGTTAGGCGACCTCCAATCCCTGGTGAAAGACCTTTACGTTCGTTTTAAAAGCATTAAAGTTAAACCAAACATAAATGTCTATGAGTTAAAAAAAGTGAGGCAAGGGCTGTACAAAAGCTGGACCGCTTCCATGGATGAAGGTTGGACAAGATGGGTCCTAGAGCAGTACGAGTTTCCATACCAAAGCGTTTACAACAAAGATATAAGGCGGGGAAACCTTAAACAAGATTTTGATGTCATCATTTTTCCTGATTTACGAGAGGAAGTGATCATGAATGGAATTCCCGAAGAGCGTATCCCTCCTGAATACTCCGGGGGGATTGGTGAAGTCGGGGAGAGGAATATTAAGGAATTCATCCAGGAAGGCGGCGCGATCATCACCTTGAACTCAGCAGCCGAGTTTGCCTTGAAGCGGTTTTATTTAACCATAGAAAACAGGGTGAAAGATGTCGATAGAAAGGACTTTTTTGTGCCGGGGTCCATTCTCAAAGCCTTGAATGATACCAGCCACCCCATAGCCTATGGATTTGAAAGAGACGGAGCCTTGTTCTTCAGAAGAAGTCCGGTTTTTGAGGTAAACGAAGGAAAGAGTGTGGTGAAATATCCTGTTCATAACCCCTTGTTAAGCGGTTGGGTAACAGGAGAAAAACATCTTTATGATAAAAGTGCGATTGTCGATGTTCCATTCGGCAAGGGGAAAATCATCCTCATCGGATTTCCTGTTCTCTACAGGGGACAGGCGCATGCCACATTCAAGTATCTTTTCAATTCCATCTATTATGTGGGGTCGGGCCAAGCTAACTAATTGATAAAAAACAAATAAATTGCTATTTTCCTGCAAATAAAAGCCTTAAAGTGACCATTTTGGGGGTAAAATCATCTGTTTAAGAAATTCATCCTGAGATAAGTGGTTCAATTACCAGGAAAAGGTAGTAGAGATCATGTATCAGACTCACTGCGAAAAAAGGTGTAAGTACGAGACCACTTAATTATTCCTTAGAGTGATGTTTTTGCCCCCAAAATGAGCGGTTTAAGGCCATAAAATGGGCCGAATTAAGGTTTATCCTATTCAAAATAAATAAGATAGCTTGGCCCGACCCCAATTGCAAAAAAAGTGTTGCGTTTTTGTACATTTTTTTGATTTTTTTCCTTGACACCCACTTTTTCAAATGATATAAGGTCAGAGCTTTTCTGTAACTATAAAAAATATAGGACTTAGGGAAAACTTAAAGCTAGAGAGAAATATTTTCCCTCAAGAGAGGAGGAGCTCTCGTCCAAACAGTTCACCTGATTTTCAATCATCTCCAGTATTTAAGGAAAGGTGCAGTTTGGAATTTCCTACACTCATAGATTTTTAAATTAAAAAAAAGGCACTTCCTGAATGGAGGATATGATGTCGATGCGTCGTTTCTGTTTTCTCCTTTTGTTTACCTTATTGTTAGCTCTGCTGACCTGGATTCCTACCAACTCACAGGTTGCAGAAAGAAACGTGAATATGGTTGAAGGACAGACATTGCCCGGGGGTGATCCATGGCTTCAGCGGCAAAACGAGCCATCCATAGCTGTTTCCACCCGTAATCCGCTTCATCTCCTTGCTGGGGCCAATGATTACCGCACAGTTGAAATTCCTATCTTGGGAGAGGAATTGCCTGGACTCCCTGAGGGGGCTGCCGCCGGGGATGCCTGGCTGGGTGTGTTCAAATCCTTTGATGGTGGTGAGTCTTGGATGAGCACCCTTCTTCCTGGATATCCACAAGACACTTCATTCGAAGGAACGAGTTCTCCGCTCTATGGATTCCAGGCAGCTGCCGATCCAACCGTACGTTCAGGTCCCAATGGGCTTTTTTATTACAGCGGCATTGCCTTTGACCGAATTGAGCATGGCAGAAGTGCGGTTTTTGTCGCTCGCTACATCGACAATAACAATATCGAAGATCCTGATCCATTAAATGACCCGATAGAGTACATAGATACCAAAATTATTGATGAGGGAACGAGCGGACAGTTTGCCGATAAACCCTGGATCGCGGTTGACATTCCAAGGAACGGCGGGACAGTCGAAGTCGATGGACAATATATTCCTCGCCACAGTGTTTATATTGTTTACAGCCTCTTTCTGGGTGATCTGGCTGTAGATGTTCATAATAAGATTCTTTTTGCCAGATCACTTGATTGTGGCAACACTTGGGAGCATCCCATCAAGCTGAGCGAAAGTCAGCGTATCAATCAGGGGACGACACTCGCTGTTGACCCTAAAAACGGAGATATTTACGTTGCCTGGCGAAGATTTGCTTCGGAAGGCGAGCCTGACGCTATCATGTTCTGTAAATCTACAGATGGCGGTAGGAAGTTCAACAAGGCCACTGTAGTCGCTGAGATTGAGCCCTTTGATCAGGGTACGACAGAAACTTCTTTTCGAACCAATGCCTACCCCACTATAGCTGTGGATAACAAGAACAATGTCTATTTGGCTTGGTCAGAACGGGTAGGCCCAATGGGAGACAACCTAAGGGATGCTCGTATCGTCATCGTTTCTGGTAAAAATGGCCATAATTGGTCCTCTCGAGAGCTAGTCGACGATTATGCCGGGCGTGGCCATCAGATCATGCCTTCATTAACTTTTGCTGCGGGCAAATTGATGATAGCTTGGTATGATTTTCGCAAAGATGTGGCAGGGGAAGATTGCGGTTTCGAAGACTATATCAGCGATGATCATGATCCCTTATTCTGTAACTTCCGTCATACCGTGGATGTTCGGCTCGCAGAGGCTAGCGCAGGAATGAATCCTGGCTTCAATGATTCTGTCCAAGTTTCTCGTTACTATTGGATCATGGAAAATGATGGGACTTGCTACCAGGCCCAGTTTAATCCTCCAAACTACCCTCTTTTCAAACAGGGAACAGTGCCCTTTATTGGGGACTATATTGATATCTGCCCCTCGCCTATGTTTGTACTGGGGGGCGGAGACTGGCGTTTCAACACAGAACCATCCGATCCTTCCATTTTTCACGTCACCTGGACCGACAACCGCGATGTGCGTCCACCCCCTGACGGCAATTGGACGATTTATAACCCACCAAATTCTTCTCAACCCGGCTTCCCAACTCCAGCTCCATGTTCAGCACCGGACAGAACCGGCATGCGAAATCAAAATATTTACACCTCTCGCATTATCCCAGGGATAGAGGCTAGCTCCCCCGGAAACACCAAGTTGCTGGATATTCAACGGACCTTTGTCATCTGCGTGAAAAACACCACGGCTGAAATAAAAAGCTTCCTATTAATGATTGCCAATCAACCGCCAGGCGGAAAGGCATCATTCGTTCAATCTGGTAGTGTTGTTGATGAATTGCCTGTAGACATTGCTCCCTTTTCATCCATTTCTCGGCCGGTGTTTATCGAATCCTCTGTTCCTGATGCATCTGTAAGAATCGAGGTTCAGGAAATCGATGGTGGTCTGCAAAGCTATATTGTTCTAAACCCTGACCCTACAAATCCAGAAGTCGATCCGGGTGATGAGGACCATACTCCGATTGTTGAAAGTATTCCGGTTGAGGTCAATCTCGTCAATGCCAACCTTGTCAATGCCAACCTCGTCAATCAAAACATCCCACAGGCCAACCTTGTCAATGCCAACCTCGTCAATTTTAATTTTCTTGATGCCAATCTCGTGAATGCCAACCTTGTCAATGCCAACCTCGTCAACTTCACTGTTTATGATAGTGCTAACCTCGTGAATGCCAATCTTGTCAATTCCAGTGTCGAAGCTCCTGTTGCAGTGACTGATGTTCAATGGACAGTCACAAACGATGGAAACACAACAACTTCTTATACTTTTAGGAGCATTGCCCCAGAATCTCTGCCAGAGGGCCTTTACGCCCAGCTTATCATCTACCAAGCTCATACTACACCTGGAACAGATGGCAATAATTGTGCCCTGAAAGAGGTGCCTCACCATGAAATCCTTGTTAACCTTGTCAATCCTCATTTCATAGATCCCAATATCGAAGATGTTAACCTCGTTAATTATCCTGACCTTGAAAATTCTGCGATCGAGAACGCTACCTTCGCTTTGGCTCCAGGAGAAGAAGCTACAGTTGCCTTGCGGATAATTAGAGAGAATGGTTCTGGTATTAGTACTGCCGAAGCCGTGAGAGCAGCAGAAGAATTTACTGAGAATGTTGGAGTCGGAGTCACATCCCATGCTGTCAACACAGGCCAAACTGGATACCCAATCTCGACAACCCCAGTGCAAATTTTTACCTTTTCCCTTCCCAACGGAGTTATTGATACTCCTTATGCGTCTTACATTCACGATGATAAACATTACAACAATTACATAAAAATCTTTGGTGGAACTCCCCTCTCTTCTTATTCAATAATAAGTGGAGCTTTACCATATGATTTAGGGCTAAATTATCCCAGCCCAGATGATTACACTATAGGGATAGCCGGGACTCCTCAATTTGATTCAGGTGTTACCTATCCGCATCCCTATGATTTCACAATTCAGGTCGTTGCTTCTAATGGGGTTGATATCGACACCCAAGATTTAAGCA
>CP070672.1:1080412-1083997 GCA_020351895.1 Thermoplasmata archaeon | reverse complement strand
TTCGATTCTAGCTATTCTTAACTTAATTTTTATAACACTGTTCGCGCGTGCGAGATCCAGGGAAAAGTACTCGTGTTCACGCGCGACACAGGGGATTTCGACTTTTAGATCGCGCGCGAATGAATGGGAAACGTTTCTCCTAGAAAGGAATGATCCCTGGTTTGGTTTTACCGTAATCCTTTTATAATTCGCTTTTCGGGTTGGTCCGATTTTACTGCTGTTCGGTCGCGCGCGCGCGCCAATCAGATCAAGTGTTCAGCCTCGAAGCCAATCGCTAGAGTTATTTAACATTCGTGTGCGTAACGACATAGAAAATGGGATTAAACCTAGAAATACTGGATGGGTTGAAGAAAATCGCGCACGCGGAAAAGGTTAGAATTCTCTAATCGCTTTTCCCCTACTATTAAGAATCGTCCAACCTCTTCTTACCCAACGCCCACGTCTAGAGCTGTTATCAAGCGTACGTGGACTGTGGTTCCATTTACAAAAATGTTTTGAAGAAAAATAGAATGCTTGCGATTACTGATACGAAAATGTAAAATATCAAATAACATAATATTTCATTAGTAATTTTAAGAGGTAGTCGCAATGGAGAATGTATCTCTTGAGCAAAGAAGACTTATTGAGAGACTTCAATCACGAGACGAAAAAGTGGAAATTCGATGGAACGATCCACGTGGAGTAGCCGCAGTTATTAAAGGAAATCTCGGGGATTGGAAAGGAGAGGAACCAGAAACACTATTGAATTCATGGGTGACGATCTACGGCCCACTTATTGGACCAACTGATATCATTGACAACTATGAATATTCAGGTACAAGCGAATCAAAAGATGGAAATCTTCGTATCAGGGCGCAGCAGAAATTTTTTGATGTCCCAGTTTATGGAGCTACTTTATTACTATTCTTAAACAGAGACAGAGGTATCTATCGTGTCCAAAGTGGATTTTATCGGGACATAGATGATTCTCTTAAATCACCAATAAAAACTGTTCTTGATGTAAAAGACACGATCGATCGGTTATCTAAAACGTTAGAAGAGCGACTAGAAAAAGACTCTGAAGGTCTTGAATTTGCACAAATGGTTAAGGAGAGAAAACTTGAGCTACCAGAATGGATTATGGAACAATTCCCGCTGACATCAACACCTAAACTCTGGTTATATCCTACAAAAGAGAATTTTCGCATCGTCTATCGAGTTACCGCATATCAATCAATCGAATGGCTGGATGTAGCAGGACTCGTTAAGAAATCAGTTGAAAATGCTGACATAGTTATTGATGCATTATCTAGTGAAATTATTAAAGAAGGTGCCATCTTTGGAATGGCTTATACAGATACAAACGGAGATGGCTTATCAACTTTACAAGACTCCAATGGCAACTATTTCGTTCGACCATTAATCATCGTGAGAGATAATAATGGAGTCCTTTTTTTAGTAAACAGATCAAATACGCCGCATATAATTACACACGATGCTGGCGGCACTAGTGCTGGACTAGAAGCTATGTTTCAAAATAACACAAATATCTCTGAAGACCCAGATGGACATTGGAATCAAACAACAACAAGTTGCTCACCTACTGATCGACGTGACTCGCAGCAACCAGAAACTGACGGTCATTTTAACGCAGAGCGTTCTTTGCAATTTTATAATAATCTAGGATGGCTAGGTTTTGACAATGGACAATGGGGAGCTCATTGCATTATTCGCGTTGCCGCTCATATTGGTATGGATTATAACGCATTTTTTTGGCGTTATATTGATAACAACAATAAACATCATGGATACGTTGCTTTCTATGATGGTTATTGTACCGGCGGCGTTATCTCAGCTGATTTCATGGCTGGTGACGAAGGAACATTTGCACACGAATATCAGCATGCAATTACATACTTTGGTGTTAAGCATGGTACTGGAGACCCAGGATACTTAGAAATCGATGGATGGCATAGAGCGATCCATGAAGGACTGTCTGATTCATTTGCAGGCTTAAGGACAGGCATCTGGGATATGCCGGGAATATGGCCGAATGGAGTTGTACGAAATACCAAACCTTTCAGACGAATAGCGTATCCTAGGAGTAATGATACCCTTGGGAACAGTTCGTATTGCGACCATTATGATGATCGAGGAAGCGCAAACGATCCGTATTTTAACTCCTCCATTCTATCCCATGCAGCATTCCTTGCAGGAGAAGGGGGACTACATGAACGCGCAACTCGATCAGCAATATATATCCCGGTAGTTGGAGTTGGACGAGCGGAGATAGCAGAAATCATTCATGACGCTGTTACTGATGGTAAATTCGATGGTATTCCTTCAAACAACAACGAAGGTAATACTATGATTGAGGCTGCCAACTTCATACTAGATTCTGCCGTGGAGATTACTGGAAGTACGAGAAGCTGTACATACGCAATGTTGCGTCGTGCGTTATATGCAGTTGGTCTGTATCCATATGATGCAGCCTATAATAGACTAACATATGGGGGTGAGGTTTGTATGATTCCGCAAACTTACAAATGGAAGTTTTCCCAGCCGTACCTGGATTTCCCACCTGACCTGTATAGATCTCCAGATTTATTCATCAATATTAATGGCATCCAAGAATATGACGTGAAAGTTGATCGAGAAAACAACTTGTTTGTTCGAGTTAGGAATATCGGTGATCAGGTCGTTAACGATATCAGAGTTAGATTTTATTATCGACTCTATGGTACAAGCCTCCCACCTAGTGTAACACAATGGACTCCCTGTGAAGATAGCGCGGGTAACGATTGTATCGTTGACATCCCATCAATTCCAGCTGGCCAAATGAATTTCACTGATGTAGATAATCCTCCGGCGGATCAATCAGTTTCTTGGTATATCGATCCCGCACTCATATTGGAAGGATTAGATCATTTTGGTGTACGAGCCGAGATTGAATTCACAGGAGTTACCCCACCTAACAACGATAACGATTGCATAAACGCGGTGGAATCCAACATTGGTTACGAGGTAATCGACGAAAGAAGATGCTCATTATTAGGAATATTAACAGCCCTGCTATTAGCTACATTCTTGGTCAGAATCGGTACAATGCCAGGTGGAATCCAGCCACCTATTGATCTACCCATATATGTACTGTTAATCGCCGTCTTCATTTACTGGAGAAGAGAATGCATACCACATGAATGTAAGCTACTTACAGTGGCTATCATTGGTTTCGGTCTCGGAGCTTTAATACTTCTACTCATAGCCCTACTAGGTGGATATACTACGCGACTTCTCTATGTGCTTATAATTAGCATCATCATGGCCGTGGCTGCTGCTCTACAGGCCCAGAGGAGAAATTGCTTTCCACTAGCACTCTGACTTTTTTTTTAATTCGGCCCGTACGTGTGTGGGAGTCAAATCGCGCGCGCGACATTACATTTGAATCATGATTAAATCATCAATCGTGTGCGCGCTGTTTATTTTCACTTGCACTTTTTTGAGATTTTCGCATACTTTGTGTACCATAATAATATCCAACGATTGAACCCGCCAAGGGACCCAATGAAGAAGAAACGCCTTTTTGAATCCTAATAACATCATCCA
>CP070672.1:1074312-1080312 GCA_020351895.1 Thermoplasmata archaeon | reverse complement strand
GGTGGGAACTGGTGGTTTCTTAAAATAACTTACAAAGGTACTTCCCACTCACACTCTGTAGTGGCGTGAATCCAGTATCCTTTGCTGATTTCGAAGAAATCTCCTTCACCGATCTCTACCCACTTTTGCAATTCAGCATCGTACCACTGAATGAGATCCACATCGTCCCCGAAAGTCAGGTTGTTCAATCCCGCTGTTCTGTTGTGGTTTGTCAGGGAGGGATAGCCTACCATGTTCCAGCCAGTGTGAAGCGGGATGGTTTGGTTGGAGGTTGGTTGGGTGCCATTGTAAAAGAATATCTTACCTCCAGGCTGAGTGATATGAATCCAAAAGCCCATGGTTTTGTTTAGCTCGAATAGATCGTTTCCGAAAGGTTTGCCTACTTTGTAATGCGCCCAGGGATCATCCAGGTCTGTTGGATCGTACAACTGGACTGCATCATAATATCCATCGATCATTTCTAGGACTTTTGTGAGGTTTTGGTCTACTTGGATCAATGGTAAAGATAGAAGGTTCCAACCTTGTTTTAAATACATGTAATTTTCTGTAGGAAAGCCTGGGATTAATCCCATCAAAGGATAGTTGTCTATTGAATCCGAATCTATCGAATAATTAGTATCTCCAATGCCATCTCTTCCAGGCACGTCTTGGTTAGGCCCTTTGAAAGCATCGGTACCACCATAATCTGACCAGTAATTACCACCAGTAGGATAGCTACTGTTCCAATAGTTATTGCTGGAGTCATCAGAAGCTTGAATTGCATTGTCAATGAAGTTGTTGTGAAAGATGAGATTGTTTTGGGAATTATAAATGCTTAATCCTCTATCATTGTTCGAAAGGGTATTATTCGTGATTTTAGAATCCCCACTACTTCTCTGGATAATTCCATATTCGTTGTTAGAACACAGATTGTTGTCAATTATCGTAAAATCTGACCTAGCAGAAGGAAAATAATAATCTGGGTAGATTCCGACATATTCATTAAAATTACATGTATTATCTTTTATAATTGTGTAATCTGATGCGCTTAAATGGATGCCAAAGGAATTAAAGGAGCAATCATTCCCAACTAGATCATTGTTATGTGCGAATAAAAGCCCTATTCCGATTATGTTTCCTGAGCAATTATTATATAATACCTCATTGTAGTCTGATTCTTGAATAAATACACCACATCTGACTTCCTGAAAAATATTATCCTCTACTTGACAGTCTGTGACATAATACAATTTGACTCCTGCATCCATGCTTGGAAAGGATACATTGCCACTACATTTAATAGTGAATCCTTTAATAATAACTCCACTTGTTGTAATGTTGACTACATCACCTGAACCAGGACCTTTAATTATTGTGTTGTATTTGTCTTCGCCGATGATGGTTAAATTCTTGTTCAACGCGATTTTTTCAATATAAATGCCCTTCGCCACTTCTATCGTATGCCCATCAAGGGTGTCTGAATCGTCTATAGCTGTCTGTATTTCATAGAAATACTCATTGGTATCTATATTGTGAACAGGATTAATGACTGTCTGGTTACACCACTGAACGGGCTCTATAAGAGGATAATAATCCTGATTCGACCCATAGTCTATGGCCCTTGGATTGTCAACAATACCATCGGGTGAGCCAGTGGTCTGTGGTGTCACAGAGCCATTGTAATTATCAGGCGTTGTCCAGTTGGACCAGAAGTTCCCTCCTTCTGGATATGTGCTGTTCCAATCATTGCTACCATAATCCTTGGATTGATTTTCATTATTCACAATATTGTTCCAGAATATCGTATTATTCTGGGCACCGCTCCACATATAAAATCCAGTCTTGCTATGAAGAACATCATTTTCCCGTATTATATTATTCGTGGAATCATATAATTTAATAGCAGTGCCCGTGTGGGAAATGATATTGTGTTTTATGAAATTATTATTGGAAAGAAAGAGCGAGAAGCCATAATGCATTACAATTATCATAGAGTTACCGACAATCATATTATCATTAGCTGAACTACCAAAATCCATTCCATTGATGTTATCATAAAGGAAATTATTCATTATCATACAATTACTTGATGTAGATACTTTGATCCCTATAAGATCATTAAAATTCACTGTATTATTATGAATCTTGGTATAATTTGATTGGGATAACCAAATACCATATTCTTCGTTGTTATTAATTGTATTCCTCGCGATAGTATTATTTTTACTTTTTAAAGTTGAGATACCATATTTATTATAAGAAATTTCATTGTTAATAAAATCATTACCTCCACATAGATCAGGCTCTCCCTGATAACATTTAATCCCATAATTTGTGTTATAGGATGCTACATTGTTATCTATCCTATTATAACTGGAAAATTCCATCTCGATTCCGAAATAACTATTCCCTTTAAATTCATTATTTGTTATTGTATTGTAAGAAGAGTGATCCATAAACAGACCGTCTCTGTTAGTTAATGATTTGATTTCTTTGATATTACAATAGCTAACATAATAAAGCTGAATGCCGCAGTCCTTACTTGTAGACCCACTATTTACCACCTTGAACCCGCTCATGTTGACCCAATGGGCAGATATATTAACTACAATTCCGCTTCCCACACCATCAATAATCGTATTTTCACTATCCTCTCCAATTAGATTTATTGTTTTATTTAAATCAATTTTTTCATTGTAAGTTCCATTATATACAAAGATAATATCTCCATTGCTACTTACATTTATTGCATCCTGGATGCTAGTAAAAGCCCCGCCACCCCCGGTGGTATTTACATAAAGCGTGGCTCCTTTCACATCTAAAGAAAAATTTATTGTGGTATCCACGAGCGCGATAATGCCAAACACCATCGCTAAACTTACCCAAACCGCAACTATCTTCCTTCTCATAGTGTTAGTTATTTCTATACCCAGATATAACATTTTCGATTTTTTCCCTCATCCACCTCACACAGCCCAACCCCCACCTCCGCAGTTCCCCCATCCCTTCCTGAGTGCAAAAACCACACCCACCAGTCTTTGGCTTAAGCAAAGGCTTGATGGGGGAAGAGTTTTTTGGAGAGCGGTGAACACAAGTGTGGGAACTGGACAATCAATCTCAACACACATAACCCAAGTCTCTCAACCTATTCACAGACAAGCCCTTTTTTGCGGGATTTCCAAAAGTCGAGCACATGATCCCAAATCCACTAAAACGCCTCATACCGTTATCACACGGAAATGGCATATGAAATGTCTGTGGAATATACTGGGAATAGGCGGGGAAAAAACATTTTGACAAATATGCCAAAAAAGGTTTATAATCTCACTCTCATAGATAGATTGAGGTAGTCTATATAAAAAATAGGGGTCTGATTGACATGAAAATAGGAATAACTGATGTCAAAAGAGCAAAATTATTTCCCATAATCTTGATAGCTGTGATGCTTATAGGGGGACTCAATATCGCTCCTTCTGTAGGAAATAATAGCGGGGATTTCAATGATCAATCCGAACCAGAGATTTATGGGTCTTTGGAGACCGCAATCGTAGTCCCTCAAAATGACCAGCGTCCGACAGAAAAAGTAAATAATAATTATCCAAAAGAAAATGAATGGCCCGAAACCCACCAGAATTCTGTAATGGAAGTTAGTGTCACAACAAATAAATACTCATACAGAACAGGTGAATTGGTGGAAATAACTCTTGATGGGAATTGGTCTGCGATTTATTATGAAATTGGATCAATAGGATACATGATTTATGATCTTAACGGTAATTTTATCGTAGAGCAAATTCATAAAATCATAATATGCCCGGTGGGAGATCCAATAGAATGGTGGTATGGTCCCGAGGTTCATTATTGGAATCAAACTTACAAAGTATATGATAAACATACTCAAAATATATTTTTAGATAAGTGGCCAGATCTAATCTCACCCTCTGGAAAGCAGGTACCAAGCGGGAAGTATAATGTCTTTGCTTCTATTAACGGTAGAGATATCAGCGAACCTGTAGAGTTCGAGATAATTTCCACGAATCAACCTCCAGTTGCGGATGCTGGAGAAGATATAATTATTGAAGTAAATCCATTAATTCCTTCGGCCTTTTTTGCACTAAATGGTTCAGGGTCTTATGATCCCGATGGAACAATAGTTGATTACCATTGGGATTTTGGAGATGGAACAAATGGAAGCGGAGAAATCGTTTTTCATGGTTATTCAGGACCCGGGAATTACACTGTTGTATTAACAGTAACGGATGATGATGGAGCAACGGACACAGACTCTATATTAGTGATAGTACTGGTCGCACCTTGGCAGAGTCTGTGGACAGACAAATACCGATACTGTGTGGGGGAGCCTGTTGTTTTGACATATAAAGGAATCCACGATCCCTATGCCCCTTGTACGGGCCACTTCTTGATTTTAAATGAAAGCGGTGATATAGTGTTCTGGTTCGGACCAGTATATCATCCAACTGTGGTAGCACCCGTACACGGAACTGTAAGCTACTCCTGGAACCAGACATATCAGGTGTTCGACCTGTCCTGGCAGCCGATTTCACCCACTGGCGAGCAGGTTCCTCCAGGTAAGTACTATGCTTGGTATAGTGAGCCTTTTTGGCCAGGATTCGGTCCGGTAGAATTTGAGATCATGGAATGTCCTGGATTAAAAATAGATAAAGAAAAAATCTCAGGTCTGGATGAGGTAATAACCCATACTTACAATAAATGGGAATTGAAAATTACAATTAACGGAGTTAGTTCAAGTGACGGTTATGAGAATGTGAATGTGTATGATGTGTTACCTGCAGAATTGAAACTTTTAGATTACGAGTTGACGCAGGGAGCTCTCTCAGTGTTAAAAAAAGGTAAGGGAAAAATGGGCTCTACTCATCTTACCTGGAATATTGGTGACCTAAATGGTGAAGCAGAGCTTATATTAAAGATCGGCACAAGAAAAAATCCAGCTGGAAAACAGGAGTTTACCTCTCCAGGGAAATACCTATTAAATGAAGGCGCGAGTGTTGAGGGTACTGATAGTTCTACAGGAAAGACGATAAAGGTAGGCCCAACAGAACCTATTTTTGTTTCAGTACTGAAGAATTAAAATCACAACAATAAAAAACCTCCTCGCTGAGATTGTTATTACCTCCTCCTCCCTTTTCCACCTCAACCCCTCGCCTCCCAAAATAGCACAACCCGTAAAAAAGAAACTAAGGTTCCCCCTTCCCCTCTCTAGGCGCAAAAACCACACCCACCTGTCTTTGGCTTAAGCAAAGGCTTGATGGGGGAGGATTTGGGTGGAGAGCGGTAAGCAATGGGGGTGGGAACTGCAGATTCAATCTCAATCACACACACCCACACTCGTAAACTACCTCTGTAGTTTCCTGGTTCCCTTGGTTACGGCCTAACGACACGCCTAAGTGGGCTCAAAACGTGGGAAGCCAACCCAATTGTCGTATCTTGGAAATTACCCAAGCCATTCACTAAAAATTCTATCCGAAATTTAACATGTGAGGCTTGTCCAAAATGCGGAAGTCCTACACTTCATTTTCCCTGTAATACTCCGGACTTAAACCTTAAGTAACACCTCACTTATTCTCTGGTTTGAAGAGTGATAGGATGATGGAACACGGATTAGCAGCATTGCTTATAGATTTCGACAACATCTACGTCTCACTAGTAAACGATTACGGATACTCAAGGTCCAAGGCTCAGGGAAAGACCATCCTTATCATAGGTAACGCGCTTTTACATGTGGAGAACAACCTTGGGCTGACGCCTATAATCAGGGAGGCCATTGCTGACTGGTCCATGTATCCAGACGTGCCCAATGAGCTGTATACTATGGGAGTTAGGGTGGCGCATATAAAATCTACTGTGGGTAAGAACAGCTCCGATATCGAGCTCTCTCTACGCCTCCAAGAGATCATGCTCACCAGGCCCGATATCGATGTGCTCATCGTTCTAGCAGGGGACAGGGACTACCTGCCCGTGGCACAGCGGGTGCATGAGAAG
>CP070672.1:1069355-1074212 GCA_020351895.1 Thermoplasmata archaeon | reverse complement strand
ACATCGTACCAATTCGATGGCTCACTATCCACGGACAATTCAGGTTCCATTGCATTCTACAATTGGGATTTCGGGGATGGTAACTTTTCCAATGGTACCGATCCACAACCCTCCCATATCTATTATCAACCCAATGTATATCAAGTCACCTTGAATGTTTCAGATGCAGCAGGCAATTGGAACATAGACTCAGTTTGGATAACAGTAATTGACATCACCTCTCCAATTGCGGATGCCGGAATGGACAACTCAACTGATGAAGGCTCACAGATATCCTTTGATGGCTCGGCCTCCTCTGATAATGTAGGCGTTGCAGGTTATGCATGGGATATGGATATCAGTGATGGATTGGATTGGGCAACACCGGATCACACAGGCCCCAATCCACTACATGCCTATGTGATGCCAGGCACTTATATCGTAACACTGAATGTAACCGATTCCGAAGGAAATTGGGCCCTTGACACCCTCACAATAATTGTCAATGACATAACTCCACCAGTTGCCGATGCAGGGCTTGACATTTCAATAAATGAGGATTCACCCTACACGTTTGACGGCTCAGGTTCCAGTGATAATGTTGGTATAATAACATATGCATGGGATATTGATGACAGCGATGGTGTCGATTGGGGCAGTCCAGACAAAACAGGGGTTGGTCCCTCTCATACCTATTCAGATCCAGGTGTATATGTGGTCACATTGAACGTCACAGATGCAGCAGGATATTGGTCAATTGATACCGTGATAATAACCGTCAAAGACATCACTCCACCAATTGCAAATGCAGGGCCAGATGACACCGTGAACAATAACACTGCTTACAATTTCGATGGCACACTTTCCTTTGATAATTCTGGATCCATTGCTTATTATAATTGGAGCTTTGGAGATGGCTTTTATGCCAATGGCACGGACCCAGAACCTATTCACACGTACACCCAACCAGGTACATATATCGTAACCCTGATTGTAACAGATTATGCTGGTAACAGCGATACAGATACCATGTCTATTAAGGTCCTAGATATCTCAAATCCAATGGCCGATGCAGGATCGGATGATACCGTAAATGAGGATACACCGTATCAATTCGATGGATCACTTTCTTATGATAATGTGGGAATAGTAAACTATGCCTGGGACATTGATGATGGCGATGGTATCGACTGGAGCGCTCCTGATTTCTCGGGACCGACCTTATGGGATCCCGTCCATACCTATACACTGCCTGGAGTATACATTGTTACATTGAACGTAACCGACGCCGATGGGAATTGGGATATAGACACCGCGCAGATAACTGTCCTGGATATTACTCTGCCAGTAGCAATTGCAGGTACTCCTGCTACAATAAATGAGGATACACAGTATATGTTCGACGGCTCGGGCTCTTTCGACCCAGAGGGAGGAACCATAGCCTGGTACAATTGGAGCTTTGGAGATGGGTCCTTCTTAAACGGTATTAATCCGCAGCCATCGCATACATATGTCGAGCCGGGTATCTATTCAGTAACTTTGAATGTAACAGATTCAGCGGGAAATTGGAATTACAGCATCGTCGTTATAACGGTTCTTGATGTAACACCCCCAACAGCCAATGCCGGACCCGACGATTCCGTGAACGAGGATTCACCCTACACTTTCGATGCATCTGGTTCTAATGACAATGTGGGCATAGTATGGTTTAACTGGAGTTTTGATGATGGATCATATGATAATGGCACAACTGTTACACCACAGCATATCTTTACTCTCCCAGGAATCTATACAGTTACTCTCAATTGCACGGATGCAGCTGGAAATTGGAATATGCATTCCATGACCCTCATGGTCTTGGATGTAACACCACCTATAACAAATGCTGGATCGGATGAAACAATAGACGAGGATTCACCCTACACATTCAACGGCACAGGCTCCTTTGATCCTGAGGGAGGAACCATTGCTTGGTACAACTGGAGCTTTGGGGATGGATCCTTTTTTAACGGTACAAATCCGCAGCCATCACATACATATGTTGAGCCTGGGATCTATTCAGTAATATTGAAGGTAACCGATTCTGAGGGGAATTGGAATACAAGTTCCATAGTCTTAACTGTTCTTGATGTAACACCACCCACAGCCAATGCAGGGTCAGATGATACTGTTGATGAGGATGCACCCTACTCGTTCAATGCCTCTGCCTCAACCGATAATATTGGGATAGTAAACTATAGCTGGGACATTGACGATAACGACGGCAGGGATTGGGTCGATCCCGATTACGAGGGTGTTTCGCCGACACATATTTATAACGAGCCTGGAACGTATATCGTTACACTGAGAACTTCTGATGCGCAGGGAAACTGGGCACTTGATACAATGACAATTACAGTTCTCGATGCTACCTCACCCACGATCCATTTCACTTATGAGGAAACCATTGATGAAGATGTGGAATACGAATTCAATGCCTCGCAATCCACGGACAATGTAGGAATTGTTACATACGAATTCTCATTCGGTGACGGAACTGAGGTTTCAGGTTCCAAAGCCGTCATAGCCCATACCTATGATGAACCGGGAATATATACAGTGACTGTAAAGGTAACGGATTCTGAGGGCAACTCGAAATCCGAATCATATCTTGTCACTGTCAGGGATACAACTGCACCATTGAATCCCTCTGGTTTGACTGTATCTTTAGTGAAAGAAGGTGGGGCTTTGAACCTTTCATGGATGCCAAATTCTGAGGAGGATCTCAGCCATTACGAACTGTGGTTCAGTGGTGACGGCGTGAATTTTGAAAAACTAGAGAACCTTTCTTCTGAAACAACATCCTACACCCATCTTGGTTTGTTAAATGGAAAAAACTACAGTTACTATCTTGTGGCTGTGGATGATGTCGGTCTTTCTTCTGCCCCTTCAAATATTGTTTCGGCAGCTCCTGACAAAGATTTTGAAGGTGATGGTATTTTCGATTCTGAGGATGACGACGACGATGGCGATGGTGTGAAGGATGATGTAGACGTCTTTCCATATGATCCAAATGAATGGTCTGATACCGACGGTAATGGTGTGGGAGACAATGCGGATTTGGATGATGACGGGGATGGAGTGATTGATTCCCTCGATGATCTACCTTTCGATCCCACCGAGACCGTGGATACAGATGGGGACGGTATAGGCGATAATGCTGACAAGGACGATGACAACGATGGCAAGCCTGATGTCAGTGATGATTATCCATTGGACAGTTCGAAATGGAAAGAGCCTTTCGATTTTACAATGTGGTTGTTTTTGATAATTGCTTTGATCGCTATTATTGTATCAGCGATCCTAGGGGCATTACTGACCAGACAAAAGCGTAACAATAGAAACCTTACCCAGAAATTAGAGGAGCTTGAAGAAAAGGAAGCGGCTCAAACACAAGCGGCTCTCCAGGCTCAAGAGCAGCTTGCCCCCACTCCTTTGAAACCTCGCCCTCCTTCGAAGCATCGGCCACCGAAAATTGTGGAGAAACCTCCCACGCAACCAGAATCACCCCCTCCAACAGAACCAAAGGAGAAAATCCCACCACCTCCAGAAGAGGCGGCATCGCAGGCTCCTGATTCAGAACCGGCTTTAAAGACACCCGAAGAAGGTAAGCCAGAAGCAATGCCCCCGCCTCCAGTATCTGAGGAGGAAAAGCCAAAGAAGGAGACAAAAAAGCCTGAACCTCCTCCCCCTCCTGAATAAACCTATTTAGTGGATTGGAAAATCAAATTAGATATGGTGATACCATCTGGCCCGTTGCACATTTCTTTTGGGGCTATTCAATAATGCTGCCATTATTCCTGATTCTCCTTTGGCTAGTAACAAGGGATGTGAAGGTTGAAAACCTAAAAGAATTTTTAAAGAAGAGGGGTATCGTCGGTGTCTTTGGCGGTATTTGGGCCATGATTCCAGATATAGATTATTTCTTGGATGAGCCTCTATTCAGAAATCAGCTCTGGAACGATATATTTTTCCTCCATAGTACATTTGATAGGATTTCACCAGAAACTGATTTGTTCTTTGCAGCCGAGATTCTCCTTATTTTTGCAGCCATGAATCTCCTAGTGATTGCAGCAATAGTGGATTCTTTCGAACGCTTGAACAATGCAATATTTGGTAAGAAAGAGGAGGATGAAGATGAGGAAGAGGATGAGGAGGATGTTCGATAACTTCAAGTAGAAATGCCCAAATGTCCATCCTGTTAAACTCAGATTGAGAAAGAAGTAATGGTATGTGCCATATGTGGATTTGGCTCTAGGGGGAAAAAGGAAAAATCGCTTCATTTGAAAGTCCAGATTGAAAAGTTTCAGTTAAATAGATCGCTAGATCCTGTTCGGAATGTGGAATGGAATTTATTGATTAGATAAAAGAATGGTATTGTACCATTTTCCATTAATATTTAATTCAATAATTATACAGTAAGATTTATACATAATTAATGGAGATAATTGTTCCAAAATCGATTCACAACCTATACAGATTAAAATATCCTGTTTCAGACTGACTATCAACTACTTAGAGTGGAACATACATGGAAAAAATAAAAGAGTATCAGAAAAAGGTTCTCGTTCTCGGCGATGGAGCAGTGGGTAAAACCAGTTTAATTAGAAGATTTGTGGTGGATAAATATGATGATAATTATGTACTCACAATTGGATCAAAGGTCACAGCAAAGGCTTTACAAATTACAATGGATGGGATATCTATTTACCTCAAACTTCAAATATGGGATATACTAGGACAAAAAGGATACAAGAATCTATACAATTCATCCTTTAGGGGTTCAAAAGGTGTTATCTTTGTTGCAGATATAACAAGAAAAGATACATTGAAGAGCTT
>CP070672.1:1041992-1069255 GCA_020351895.1 Thermoplasmata archaeon | reverse complement strand
ACTTTAGGAGTGGGCGCCGATAGACTCCGCCTCGAATGGGTCTCAGCTTCTGAGGGGCAAAGGTTCGCTGACGTTGTATCCGATTTCACAGGACAACTGAAAGATATGGGCCCAAATCCAATGTTCAATGGACCTGGAGGGACAAGGAAATGAACGAGAAGATCGGCAAGGCATTTCGGGAAACAAAGGCCTACTACTGTCTCGAATGCGGAAAATGTACAAGCGCATGTCCTGTCTCAATTAACTTCAATGAATTCTCCCCAAGGTTGCTCGTTAAGGAGGCCCTCTTGGGCTTTGAATCTGAATTGTTATCCGACAGGTACTTATGGGACTGTCTCACCTGTAATCTCTGTAACGATGTCTGTATGTCTGATGTGAAGTTACCCGAATTCATCAGGGCGGTGAGGGAAGAGGCTGTAAAGGTCGGTAACAAAGGAAATGCATCCCATTGTGAGGTCCCACATGCAGTGGCCAGGTTGCTGACAAATCCCAACCTCAATCAAGACAGGCTTGGGTGGCTAACAAAGGATATGAAAACCTCCTCTTCTGAAGGAGAATATTTATTTTGGACTGGCTGCTCCCCGTATTTCAAGACCGTCTTCTCTGATTTCGATGATGCAACAGAGATTACCAAGGCTGCTTTGCTTCTATTAAATTATTTTGATATAGAGCCAGTTGTGCTACCAAATGAGAGATGCTGCGGTCATGATATGCTTTGGTTGGGTCAAAGTGGGACATTCGAGAGCCTTAGGGAACAGAACATAAAGAGCATAGAATCCACAAAGGCCGAGAAGATCATCACACCCTGTGCAGAAGGATACTTAACATTGAAAAATTACTACAACTTAAGTGCTGAGGTGATGCACATCTCGCAGTTTTTAGCCGATAAAATCGAGAATAATAACATCGAATTTAAGAATTCGAAACTTGGCAAGGTTACTTATCACGATCCGTGCAGACTTGGCAGATTCGCAAATGTTTATGAGGCTCCAAGAAAGGTCCTAGAGGCCTTACCTGGAGTTGAATTGATTGAGATGGAAAGAAACAAACACAAATCTCCATGCTGCGGGGTTTCCGCCTGGATGAACTGCAATGATTTCTCAAAGAAGATGAGATTGGACAAATTGAAGATGGCCAAGGAAACTGAGGCGAGAATACTGGCAACATCGTGTCCAAAATGTAGGATACATCTGAGATGTTATACGGCAAATACCCACGTTAAACCTCAAATAGATATTGAGGTTGAGGACATCACGGTTTTAACCGCCAAATCTTTGGGCCTTTTGGGCAAAAAGAAGGTGAAAAAATGAACGAAGCTCAAATCGAGGATGAAAGTGTCAAGGTAACTTCCGAAGAACCCAGAAAATCATCTGACGATGTCAGGGTTGGTGTATATATCTGTCACTGCGGATTGAACATCGCAGGCTCTCTTGACTGCGAGGAAGTGGCAAAATACGCCGAAGGTCTTGATGGGGTGGTCCTTTCAAAACACAATAGGTACACATGCTCTGAACCAGGCCAGGAAGAGATAAAGAAGGACATAAAGGAGCACTACCTTAACAAGGTGGTGGTTGCTTCTTGTACGCCAAGACTGCATGAACCTACTTTTAGGGCTACCTGCGAGGCTGCAGGCCTTAACAAATACAATTTTGAGATGGCAAACATCAGAGAACACTGCTCATGGGTTCACCTGCACGATAGAAAGGCAGCCACAGAAAAGGCAAAGGACCTTGTTAAGATGGCCGTGGCCAAGGCAAAGCTCCTAAAACCACAGGTGGAAACCGAGGTGCCAGTCATCAGGAGAACCTTGATTATTGGAGGCGGTGTGGCTGGAATTCAGGCTGCATTGGATTTGGCAGATGCCGGATACCAGGTTTACCTTGTGGAGAAGGAGCCGAGCATAGGAGGCAAGATGGCCCAAATAGACAAGACATTTCCCACAATGGACTGTTCCATCTGTATCCTTGCTCCGAAAATGGCCGAGGCTGGAAGACATCCCAATATAGAAATGCTCACCAATGCCGAGGTAACAGCTATTACAGGTTACATCGGAAATTTTAATGTCACGATCCATAAAACACCGAGGTATGTGACTGATGATTGTACAGCATGCGGGGACTGTGTTGAAGTTTGCCCAGTAGCAAAGCCAAATGAATTCGATGTTGGCCTGGCTCTGAGAAGAGCGATATACACTCCATTCGCCCAGGCTGTTCCTTCTGTCTATACCATCAACATGGATGATTGTCTCGGATATCAGCCCATTGCTTGCGGCAAGTGCAAGGATAAGTGTGAGGCAGAGGCCATAGATTTCGATCAGGTTCCTGAAGATATCTCTGTGGATGTGGGCACAGTCATTGTCGCCACAGGTGTGGATGTTTTCGATCCAACTACAGTAGATGATTACGGTTATACAAAGTTCGAGAATGTGATCACCTCCCTGGAATTCGAGAGACTCATCAATGCCGGAGGGCCTTCAATGGGGAGGCTCATTCGACCCTCTGATGGCAAGATTCCGAAAAAGGTTGGATTCATTCAATGTATTGGTTCTAGGAGCCAAAAGAACGGTAATCCGTACTGCAGCAATGTTTGCTGTATGAACACCATCAAGGACTCTCTGTTGATAAAGGAACACTGGCCCAATACCGAGATAGAGGTGTTTTACATAGATATTAGGGCCTTTGGAAAAGGTTTTGAAGACCTCTACAAAAGGGCCAAGGAGGAGGGTGTTGCCTTCATAAGGGGCATACCTGCCGAGATAGTGGAGGACAAAGAGACAAAGAGCCTAATGATTAAAGTGGAGGAAACTGCCATGGGAAAGATCATCGAGAGGGAATTCGAGATGATTATTCTCAGTATAGGCATACAACCGAGACATGACAGTGATGTCATTCAGAAGCTGCTTACCCTGTCCAAAACCAGTGATGGGTTCTTCATGGAAGCCCATCCGAAACTGAAGCCTGTTGACGCTCCCACTCCCGGTGTTTTATGTGCGGTTGTGCAGAGGGACCAAAGGATATAAAAGACAGCGTGACCCAGGCCTCTGCTGCAGCATCCAGGGCGAATATCCTCATGGCAAAGGGGAAGGTCACTGTGGAGGCAATTACTTCCAGAATCGATCCCGAGATTTGTACAGGGTGTGGTAGATGCGCCAAGGTTTGTCCCTATCATGCCATAGAGGTGGATAAAGAAAAGAAGACAGCAAGAGTCATTGAGGCTGCATGCTCTGGATGCGGAACCTGCGGTGCAGAATGTCCCTTTGAAGCAATTACGATGCGCCACTTCACTGATCAGCAGATATATTCCCAGATAGACGCTGCCACCGATGAGTATCCCGATAAAAAGGCAGTGGCTTTCTGTTGCAACTGGTGTTCCTATGCAGGTGCAGATTTCGCCGGCGTGAGCAGAATGCAGTATCCCCCAAATGTCAGGATAATAAGGACAATGTGTAGTGGAAGGGTGGCAGAAAAATTCGTATTGAGGGCTTTCGAGAGGGGGGCTGCGGCTGTTCTGGTTTCAGGATGTCATATCGGTGATTGCCATTATATCGATGCCAACCATCATACCAAAAAAAGGGTGGAAAAACTCTGGAACTTACTGGAAAAGAATGGCATCGATAAAAACAGGCTTCAGCTCGCCTGGATATCTGCTGCAGAAGGCGAGAAGTTCGCAAAGAAGATCAAAGAAATGGACAGCATCGTAAAAACCGTGAGCAAGGCCGAAATCCATAAGACCGTGAAATGGTTGAAGGAAAGGAAGGCCAAGAAGGCGAAAAAGGCCAAGGAAAAATCTAATTCAGGATGAAGGTGGGATGTATGAAGCTTTGGAGAAAACCCCTGGATGCCGACGAATTCGAGGCACCTAAAGGGAAGGTTTACATCATTGACGAGCGCTGTAAAGGCTGTGGATTCTGTATAGAGTTCTGTCCCAGGGATGTATTGGAGGAATCCGAGAAATTCAACTCCAAGGGATATCATCCTCCAGATGTTGCCAATCCAGATGATTGCGTGCGTTGTGAATTATGTGAGTTGATATGCCCCGAGTTCGCGATTTTTGTTTTGGATGCCAAAGAGGCTGAGCAGAAAAAACGTGGAAAATCGAAAGCGAAATCAAGTGGTGGAAAAAAAGCTCAAAAGGGAAAGAAAAAGGGTAAGAAGGGCTCCACTACAAAAGGGAAAAAGGAGGGTAAAAAATGAATCAGAGCAGGGAGATTTTGACTGGCGAGCATTTCATGAACGGTGATGAAGCAAGTGCTGAGGGGGCGATTTCCGCTGGCTGTAGGTTCTTTGCCGGTTATCCCATAACCCCTGCCACCGAGATCGCAGAGCGGATGTCAAGAAGACTTCCAGAGGTCGGTGGAGTATACATACAGATGGAGGACGAACTAGCTTCCATGGGAGCTATTTTAGGTGCATCCTGGGCCGGGAATAAAGCCATGACCGCAACCTCAGGTCCTGGTTTTTCCCTTATGATGGAAAACTACGGTCTTGGTCTCATGACAGAAACACCCTGTGTCATCGTGGATATCATGAGAGGAGGACCATCTACTGGTCTTCCTACCCTTGTAAGTCAAGGGGATGTGATGCAATCTCGTTGGGGAACCCATGGTGACGTTGGAGTTATTGCCTTTACTCCCTCCTCACCCCAGGAGATGTTCGACTGCACCATAAAAGCCTTCAATCTCTCGGAACAGTTCAGATTACCCGTGGTTGTGCTCGGCGATGAAATAGTGGGTCACATGACAGAGAAGGTCGTAATACCAAAAAAGAAGGACGTAAAGTTAATCTCCAGAAGAAGACCCAAGGTCAAACCTAAGGATTACCTGCCATTTGCCCCCGAGGACGATCTCGTTCCTCCCATGGCATGTGCTGGTGAGGGTTATAGTGTGCATGTCACAGGCCTTACCCACGATGAGAGAGGCTATCCCGTGATAAATGCCGAAGCCCAAGAGAAACTGGTTGGAAGGATTGTGGACAAGATAAGAAAAAATGCCAGTAAAATCATAGAATATGAGGAGATAAAAACCCGCGGTGCTGAGGTTGTCGTAGTTGCTTATGGTAGCGTATCCAGATGTGCCAAAGAGGCCGTGCGAATGGCCAGGGAACAAAAAATGAATGTCGGATTACTCAGACCTCTTACCATTTGGCCCTTTCCTGAAAAACGAATGAGAAAATTATGTGAAAAGGTGAAGGCCTTTGTGGTCCCCGAGGTCAACTACGGTCAGATCGCCTTCGAGGTGGAGCGCTGTGTGGCAAGCAATTCTCAAACTCTTTTACTGCCCAAAATGGGTGGGGATATCCATACCCCAGAAGAGATTTTCAAGGGCATCAAGGAGATGATATAATCACGAATAAGAGAATGGATATCCAACGAAGCAGGGATAAATTCAAGCCGCATTACCTGGAGCACGAGGAGTGGAAATGGGGAGACTATGGGGCACACCCAATGGACAAGTACCTTCGGCCTGGCAGGATCCCCCATATCTGGTGCAGTGCCTGCGGTCTGGGCATTGCCATGACATGCTTTATCGGTGCCCTGGAAGAGAGCGGTATTCCACTGGATTCAAACTGCGTTGTTTCAGGTATAGGATGCACTGGCAGGATTGCTGGCTATCTGAAAGTGGACTCTTATCACACAACTCACGGAAGACCCATTCCATTCGCTACAGGATTGAAACTGGGAAATCCAGAGCTTACAGTCACCGTCTTCTCAGGAGACGGGGACCTATTTGCCATAGGTGGAAACCATTTCATACACGCAGCAAGAAGAAATGTTGACATTAACGTATTCTGCGTGAACAACTTCAATTACGGCATGACAGGGGGGCAGGTGGGACCTACCACACATCTTAGGGCGAGAACAACCACCACACCCTACGGGAATTTCGAGCCCGCATTCAATTTGCCTCATGTGGCAGTTGCAAGTGGAGCCGTTTATGTTGCCCGTTGGACAACTTTACATGCGAGAAGACTGAAAAGTGCCATGGTGGAAGCTTTACAAAAGAAAGGGTTTTGTTTCATTGAAATCATAGCCCCGTGTCCAACGGCATACGGAAGAAGAAACAGGCTGGGAACTGGTCTACAGGAAATGAAGTACTATAAGGAGCACAGCGTGATAAAGCATGGTGCCGATCCCACCGAAGCCGAGCTTACCTTAGGCGGTGACATACTGTGTGGTAAGTTCAAGGATGAGGAAAAACCAACTTTCCTCGATATGCAAAGGGAGGGCATATTGGATGTGGTTACAAAAAGGATAGGTGATAAGAAGTGAGCAGGACGGACGTCAAGCTGTGCGGCTTTGGAGGCCAAGGAATCGTACTGTCTGGCTACATCCTGGGAAAGGCAGCATCAATTTTCGATAAAAAGGAAGCCGTGCTCACTCAAAGTTATGGGCCAGAGGCAAGAGGCGGTGCATGCAGCGCGGACATCGTTATTTCTGATGTGAAGATAGATTATCCCTACCTCAAGGATGTTAAAATCCTTGTGGTCATGAGCCAGGAGGCATATGGTACCTATACAAGACATCTAGGTAAAGGCAATGCTCTTCTTGTGGATAGCGATCTTGTGGAAATCAATAAAAATCAGATAAAGAAGAACAAATGGAAAATGTACGAGATTCCTGCAACGAGATTTGCAGAAGAGCTGGGTAAGAAAATCGTGGCCAACATCGTGATGCTGGGATTCTTCACCGCCATAACAGATGTCGTGAGTTATGAAGCCATGAAAAACGCGATTTTATCTTCGGTTCCAAAAGGAACAGAGAAGCTCAATGAAGGGGCATATGAGAAGGGTTACCAATATGGGAAATCTATAGGAAAATGATTGGAGCTACAATCCTGCCTCTTTTTTCAATTCATCTACCATATCCTTTTTCTCCCAAGTGAAATCCGGATCCTCCCTGCCAAAATGTCCATAGGCCGCAGTCTTCTTGTAAATCGGCCTTAATAGGTCTAGTCTGTTTATTATCATTCTCGGCCTCATATCAAAGAGTTTTTCAATGGCCATCTCGATTTTTTCTTCTTCCACCTTATTGGTTCCGAACGTATCTATCATTATGGACAAGGGTTTGGGAACACCTATTGCATAGGCGACTTGAACCTCGCATCTGGCTGCAAGGTCGGCAGCCACAACGTTCTTCGCAATATGCCTTGCGGCATAAGACGCCGATCTGTCCACTTTTGAGGGATCCTTTCCAGAAAAACAGCCGCCCCCGTGGCTTCCAACTCCTCCGTATGTATCAACTATTATCTTCCTTCCCGTAAGACCACAATCTGCATGGGGTCCGCCTAAAACGAAAGATCCGGTTTCGTTTACATGGAATTTTGTATCGTCATCCTGCATTTCCTGCGGAATGACATCTTTTATTACCTTTTCTATGATTTCAGATTTTATTTGATCATGGGTTATGTTCTCCTTATGCTGTGCCGCTATTACAACGGCGTCCACCCTTTTTGGGATGCCCTCCGCATACTCGACAGTTACTTGGGACTTGCCGTCTGGTCCTATGAAATCGATAATACCTTTCTTTCTGACATCTGCCAGCTTCTTCGTAAGCCTGTGGGCCAGTGTTATGGGTAGAGGCATCAAAACATCTGTTTCATTGGAGGCGTACCCGAACATTAGGCCCTGGTCCCCTGCGCCCTGCTCGTGATCCGGTGTTTGTTTAACTCCCATGGCAATATCAGGCGATTGTTCGTCAATGGAGGTCATGATGGCACAGCTCTCCCAGTCGAAACCCATCCTGGGATCATCGTAGCCTATTTCCCTTATGGTTTCCCGGACTATTTTCGGGATGTCCACGTAAGTCTCGGTTGTTATCTCTCCTGCCACAAAAACCATACCCGTAGTTACCAGGGTTTCGCAGGCCACACGACCGTTTGGATCGTCTTTTAGAATCGCATCCAGTATGGCATCAGATATCTGATCCGCCATCTTGTCTGGATGGCCTTCTGTAACTGACTCGGATGTAAAGAGATGGCTCCCCTTATGTCTCATTTTTAAAACCTCCCAATAAATGAAATCAACTTTGGGGATTATAATGTAGGCCTAAATTAAAATTTCGGTTGATTTTTGTCGGTATCTTGATTCTCTGCTTCGGGAGACTTAATAGAGGACTTTTTTTTCTTTCGCAGGGGTAAAATCAAGATTAGTGATATTAAAATTAAAATTGAAAATATGAAGATAATAAACAATAAAGAAGGAAAAGGAGGGTATCCATTTTCTTGGATATCTGTGGGATTCATAAGTGGATGAAATTCCACCCCCCAATGTGGTAAATCGGTATCTCCGACACCGTCATTATTCACATCGGTGCCATTATAGTCACTCCAGTAATTCCCTTTACCATTTCTATTGTCCCAGACATTTTCTAGATGATATGAACAATTTAACTGCTCATCATTACTGACGATGTTATTATGGTGAAATATATTACCAATTGAACTCTTTAAAAAAATGCCACATCCGTTATCCGAGATGGTATTACCAACGATATCGTTTCTTTCGGAACGATGGAAATAAATACCATATTCACTGTTAGAGGATATGTTATTTCCTGTGACATGGATATTAAAAGAATAACCCAATAAAATACCGATTGTTCCATGAGTGAGTTCCTGGTTCTCTACTTTTACATTCGTGCAATTCACAAGAATTACCTGACCTGCATCAGGAGGAATTGTTCCCCCAACTCGATCCTTCCAATAGTAGATGATTTTACCGTTTAAAGTATTTGTGGAATCAATTTCGTATGGATACCAATAATTAATGGTATCACCAGAGATACCAATTCCGCATCCTATCATCGTGTTGGCTGAAATATTGATACCTCTCGAAAAAATCAATTCGATACCATAATCGTTGCTTGAGATTATGTTGCCCTGAATGTTAGCATAATCAGAGCGATCAAAATATAAACCCTTTTCATTATTTGATATGTTGTTATTTTTGATAGTGATCCTCTCTGAAAAACTCAGATAGATGCCGTACCTACCATTATCCGAGATAATATTACCTGTAAGGTTGTTGTCACCTGAGGAATAAAGGTTAATAATGCCTCCTCCATTATTTATTATAGTATTGTCCGAAATCTTATTATTCCTTGAATTTTGAATATATAAGCCGTCGTACTGATTCAAGAAAATGGAGTTATTTATGATATTATTCTCGTGTGAAGAATCAAGATTAATTCCATAACGGCTGTTTGAGACATAATTACGGACGATGATATTGTCATCTGAATTCCAGAGATTTATGCTATAAAAAGATATGTTTAGAACCTTATTCTCGGTAATATTGTTCCCACTTGAAGATTCAAGATAAAATCCATAATTCCAATATTTTATTGTGCAGTTGTATATTGTTGCATTCATAACATTGATGAGAGAAATCGCCCGATATGCATTTCCCATCAATAAGGAATCCCTTATTATAAAATGAACAGATGTCGATGTTATATCAATACCATTTACATACTCTGCATCAATCTCATATCCCTCAATAATATATGGATTCCCAGCAGTCCCATTCCCAGGCCAGCCTTCAGCAGCAGCCTGAGCAGAGAAATCGGCATCCCCTACTATTTTTATGGGTTCGTGAGCTGTATATGCGCTCACTTGGGGAGAAGAGATTATGATAAACACTCCAGCAAAAATGCTGCCAATAAGCAGTAGAATAACTACTAAGTGGATTATCTTTTTCATTCTATCTCAATCCTTTTATTCCCGGGGGTTTTCCTTTAATCCATGATTCATCCTGGAGCTTCTTTGAAGGTTCCTTTTTAGTAGGTTTTGTTTTTTTCGTTAATAATATTAACAGTATAATGATGGATAATCCTATCATTATTATCAAAATAGGTTGTAGTATCTCAGTATCAGAGGTTCCCTGTCTATTTGTTAATGGGTGATAATCTACTCCATGATGCGGAAGACCAGTGTCCCCTACACCGTCGCCATCTTCATCAAAACCATAGTAATCACCCCAGTAGTTGCCTTCACCACCGCCATCGTCCCATGTGTTGATATGATCATATTTTTGATCAAATTGTTCTCTATTGTTGAAGATGTTATTATGATGGAATATATTTTCAGTTGAGTTCCAAAGTAAGATGCCAATCTCGTTCATTGATATATTATTACCAATAATGTTGTTTCGGTTTGACAATTGTATAAAAATACCAGATTCATTATTATTGGATACAATATTATTATTGATATGGTTTTCGTTGCAATCAAGAAGAAGATAAATTCCATATCTATTATTTTTTGAGATATTATTTTCTCTAATAACATTATTGCTCGAAGAAATTAAACCTATCCCATCTTGTAAATCATTTGAAATGTTATTATTGGAGACTGTGTTATTACTGCAACCTGAAAGACTAATACCTCCCATGTTATTCGAAAAAGCTACATTTCCTGCAATATTAGTCCAGTTGGAAATGCCAATGAAAAAGCCACTTTGTTCGTTCGAAAAAGCTTTGTTGTTAGTAAGGTTGTTCCCATTAGAATACAGAAGCTGTATGCCAGAACCGTATTTTGAATTTGAAACATAATTGCCATTAATATCGTTCCAATTCGAGGATTCGAGAGATAGACCATTCCCTCCAAAATTCAAGATATTATTATCAATGATGTCATTCCCATTGGAATGATCGAGATAAATGCCATTGGAAGAAATTGATTGATAACCGTTTGTTACATTATTGTTTTGGATGATATTCTCCTTGCAATCCTGTAAATGAATACCATAATAATAGCCTGATAAATTGTTATCGATTATTTTGTTAATACTGGAGTTAATGAGAGTTATGCCGCTTGAATCGTGCCATGTATCGAAATTTGAAATTTCATTGTTAGAGATATTGTTCCAATGTGAAGAGCCAATATATATACCCCCCTCCCGATTGTTTAATACCTTGTTGTTCGCGATATTGTTCCCGTTGGAATAATCGAGAGATATGCCACCATCTCCGTTGCTTAAGACAGTGTTGCTAGTGATATTGTTCTCATTGGAATTATTTATGTAGATACCGAAGTTCCCATGATAAGAAGCATTGTTACCTGTAATAAGGTTTCCACTCGATTGATAGAGATAGATGCCATATGGATAATTCTTGGAAACAGAATTATTTTTAATGTTGCAAAATGATGAGAATACGAGTGAAACACCTGATGAGGCATATTCGATTTCCTGGTTCTCTATTGTGATGTTTGTACAATTGATAAGAATCACTTTTCCGGCTCCATGGGGTATTTTTCCTACAGTTTGATTCCTCCAAAAGTACACTGGTTTGCCTTCGATCGTATTTGAAATATCGATATTATTGGTACTCCAATGTTCAATAAGGTCTCCTTCGATATATATTCCATTTCTCAACATTGTGTTACCGACAAAGGAATTTTGAACAGAATAATAAAGGTGTATGGCATGACCACCCCATTGAGAAGATATATTGTTGCCTGAAATGTAATTCCCATTAGAAAGATAAAAATACATACCGGTACCCACCAGATAAGTGATATTGTTATTAATGATATTATTTCCACTGGAATTCTCGAAATATAATCCCATCTCATGATTGTCTGTTATATTATTCCCAAATATGTTGATCTCACTGGAAGAATTAAGAAATATTCCACAAAAGTTATTTTTTATTGTACAATTCTCTATTGTTGCATTTCTGACATTGTAGAGATTAATGTTACTAAAAGATTGAGAGACATACCAATTACGATCAAAAACAAGTGTATTTCTTATAACAAAATAAACGGTTGTCGACCTTATTTCGATGCCGTTAGCAAAAGACGTATTAATCTCATACCCCTCGATAATATATGGATTCCCCACGGTCCCATCCCCTGGCCAGCCTTCAGCAGCAGCCTGGGCAGCGAAATCGGCATCCCCATCAATGAGTATTGGATCGTGGGGGGTGTAGGCACCAACTTTTGGTGATGATATTATAAAAACCCCTACTAGACAGCTCAATAGGATCATCAGAATAACCGCTATTTGCTCCACCTTTTTCATTCTATTATGCCCCTCTTTGCCGCGACAATACGATAATATCATGCATCCAAGATATAATAAGTATTTTGGAGGGGTATTTTGACTGTTCCAAAAAGAAAGTTAAAACGCCGAGGGGGAGATTCGGGAACCCAACTTTTTCATAAAAATTTGGATCAAATAAAGGGCATCTTATCTAATACTCTAATTACACACGATAGACCAATAGAAAGCGCCGAGGGGGAGATTTGAACCGTCGTAGGCAACCTCAACCTAGTTAAGCTTGTATACGGTTTCCTTCTGGCTCAAATCTCCATCAAGCAAACTTTACTTGTATCCCTCGGCTTCAATTGTAAAATAATTCAAAGCGCCGAGGGGGAGATTTGAACTCCCGTGGTGCAAAGCACCAACAGGTTCCTTGACTTTCCCGAAGGAAAACTCTCGAGCCTGCCGCCTTGAACCTGGCTTAGCTACCTCGGCATGGATTTCCATGAGGCTAAAGATTTACTACGTTATAAAAATTAGTGTATCAATGAATAAAGAAAAGAGAATTGATTCTTCTAATAGAGGTGAATCGTGGGCGGGAGGAGGGGGTTTTGGAGGAGGGACAGAGAATAATGATTTGACGGTATAACGGATAAAAAAAATGTTTAAAGATGGGAAATAATTGGAGGGGAGACCATCTGAGATATCACTCAGATTTCGGCACCTTCTCCCAGTCCTCTAAAAACCTCTGGATACCCACATCTGTGAGCGAATGCTTAACCATCTTCTGCAGAGTATTCCATGGAACAGTGGCAATATGGGCACCCACAAGAGCAGCATCCACAACATGAATAGGATTCCGAATACTGGCCACGATAACCTGGGTATCAAAATTATAATTGTCGAATATGATCATGATATCTCGGACTATGTCCATACCAATATGCCCAATATCGTCCAGCCTCCCTATAAACGGGCTGACATATGTGGCCCCGGCTTTTGCAGCCAGTAAAGCCTGATTTGGAGAGAAAACCAGCGTGGCATTCGTATTAATGTCCAACTCCTTCAACTGTTTTATGGTTTTCAACCCTTCTGGCATGAGGGGAACCTTAATCACGATGTTCTTGTGGATGGCAGAAAGTCCTTTTGCTTCCTCAACCATTTCATCCGATTTCATGCTCACAACCTCGGCGCTAATTGGGCCGTCAACTATACCGCATATCTCCTTTACAACCTCTCTGAAGTTCCTTCCCTCCATGGCAATGAGGGTTGGATTTGTCGTGACTCCATCTATGATCCCCCAGCTGTTCGCTTCTCTTATGTGCTCAACATTTGCGGTATCCAAAAATATTTTCATGTGGGCTCACCTCTTCTTTTTCGAACTCTTTCGTTTTTCTGACTTGGATTTTTTTGTCTTCTTCTTGGTCTCCTTTTTTATCTTCCTCTTTGTCGCCTTTTCCGTGTCATTTTTTCTTTCCCTTTTTCTTTCCCTCTTCTCCTTTTTATTTTCACCTTTTTTCAGCCTCTTACTAACAAACTGGAGTCTGCTCAATTTATCTTTTCTTCTTAGAACATCGTGAGCCGCGGAAACGATATTATTTACAGTCAGGCCGTATTTCTCCATGAGTTCATCAGAACTACCAGATTCCCCGAATACATCCGGTATTCCAACCCTTTTCATTGGGACGTGTTTCTTTTCAGCAATGACCATGGAGATTGCTGTGCCCATCCCCATCTCTACATTGTGCTCCTCAGCCGTAACGATTGCACCTGTTTCAACTGCCGCCTTTTCCAGGGTGTCCGCATCTATTGGTTTTATTGTACTCATGTTTATTACTCTTGCATCCACACCCTCCTTTTTCAGAGCCTCGGCAGCATCCAAGCAAACAGAAACCATGATTCCAGTTCCAATAAGGGTGACATCCTTCCCTTTTCTTAAAACACTGGCCTTTCCTATTTCGAATATATCCTTCTTCGAAGTTATGGTGGGAACATCGGCTCTACCGAGTCTGACACAAACTGGACCCTGGAATTCAGCAGCAGCCTTGATGGCCTTGGCTGTTTCCTGTGCATCTGCTGGAACAATAACAGTCATATTAGGAAGTACCATCATCAAAGCGATATCCTCTGTGATCTGATGTGTAGCTCCATCACCACCAACAGTTATCCCCGCATGTGTGACCACGATCTTCACATTCAGTTTTGGATATGCAATGGATTGTCGGATCTGGTCGTACACTCTTCCTGTTCCGAAAACAGCGAAGGTACTTACAAAAACCGTCTTACCAGCGGCGGCTAATCCTGCAGCCGTGCTCATCATGTTCTGCTCTGCGATTCCAAAATTATAATGTCTCTCAGGGAAAACCTTGGCAAATTCTATGGTCTTGGTAGAGGAAGACAAATCTGCATTGAGGACCACAATATCGTTTCTATCCCGGCCTAGGTCCACGAGGGCAGCTCCGAAGGCCTTTCTCTGGCTTTCCATTTTTTCCTCTGGCATCGCTCTCATCCCCCTAACTCTTTTAAGGCTTGCTTGTACTGCTCCTCATCTGGAGCCTTGCCATGGAAACCTACCGCACCTTCCATGAAAGATACTCCTTTACCTTTTATTGTATGAGCAATAACCAGGGTTGGTTTTCCCTTTATCTCTTTTGCCTGATCTAGGGCTGTTAATATTTCCTTGAAATTATGACCGTCTATCTCTATCACATGCCATCCAAAGGCCTGCCATTTATCGGGGATCGGCTCTAAGGAC
This sequence comes from Thermoplasmata archaeon, assembly GCA_020351895.1. Next base: position 1,054,516 of record CP070672.1, on the reverse strand, counting down.
ATGATCTGCTCTGTCGGGCCATCCAGTTGCAATTTATTCCTATCAAGAATCGCAATCAGGTTGTCCAGTTTGAAATGTGAGGCAGACATGGCGGCTTCCCAGGTCTGACCGCAGTCCAACTCCCCGTCTCCTAGCATAACAAAAATATGGTAGAGCTTTCGATCCAGTTTCGCAGCAAGAGCCTGTCCACATCCAATAGACAGCCCTTGACCCTCAGAGCCTGTTGAAGCCTCAATGCCTGGTGTCTTATTCATGTCAGGATGACCTTGCAAAGGAAATCCAAGCTTTCTCAAGCTCATTAAAAGATCAACACCATACAACTTGCTCTTTTTCACATTTTCGTACATCTCATTGTTCTTGTTTTTCAGAAAGTCCAATAAAGCCTTCTTCTCGAAGTATCCCGCCTCTGCAAGGACGGAGTAAAGCGCAGGGGCACCATGGCCTTTGCTCAGTATGAATCTATCTCTGTCCTCCCAATTGGGATCCTTTGGTTCATAATTCATAATCGGTTCTCTCTCACCATTTATGCATTCCTTATCAAGCAATTTATGGAAGTACAAAGCGGTGAGGACATCCACAGCAGAAAGAGAGCCCCCTGGGTGACCTGAGCCCGCTTTAAATACCATTTTCACAACATGCATACGAATGGTTTTAGCCTTTTTTTCCAATGATTCAATTAATTCGTCGCTGTAGACTACCATAGCCTACCCCCCGAAAAAAGAGGTTCATCATTTGGCTTCGGATTTACATCTTCGCCTTGAGAGAGGGTTATCGGATTACATGTTCATAATCTTTTTCATTCTGTATCAGAAGATATATCTCAAAAGGAATATTCCTTACTAATAATAAGTTATTGGGAGGGTGGAGGGGGAAAATGAGGTAAAGCTCATTTTTCTGCAAAAAGAACGAAAATGCAAAAAGGGTCCCCTTTTGACATGCACTCCCTTTCTTCGCAATTGAACTTTTTCCCGAAAATCGTCGATATCATGCCTGCAAGATAACCACTGGTGAGATCGCATGATTTCCTACCAGTATATCCTAAAGCCGATGCCTCATTTGACTCTTCACATCTAAGCACAAGTCTGTTGGTGTTAAGCTTCTCTATGCTGAAAACGCCCATACCCATCTGCAACCATAGCTCAGGAAGGGTGTTACATAGTGTCTTCAAATCAGGGAAGTTGATATCCATGTCTTTCACTATATTCTTTCCACTACGTAGACCACAGTTATATATAATATTAGAGGCAACATCTGCTCCCAGTAATTCGGAGAGTTCTTCATGAACTCCCTTCAGAATGTCGATGGGCATTAGAAAGAATGCCACAGGGGGTTTGAATTGGTCTTTTTTTGGGGAATTAGATTCTTCCATTTTTTCTTCACCATCTAGATTATACCTTGCCCTTAATATGGGGATTTATCATCAATTCACCCAATCTCTGAAACGCTCTGTTTACATTCGCCCCGCTCTTAGCACTGGTGTAAAAGTATGGTGACTTAAATTCGGATGCTATCTCTTCCAAATCGGTTGGTTTAAATTCGGCTTTATGGATTAAATCGGACTTATTTGCCAAAAAAAGAACTGGAACTGGATTGGCAACCTGAAAAAGGGAAAGCGTCCATTCCTTCATGTTATCGAGAGTTTCCTTCCTCGTAACATCGCATACGACCAGGGCACCGCTGGCACCTTGATAGTACATTCTACGTAGCTTTTGATATGCCTTCTGGCCGACGATATCCCAAATTATCATGGTTAGATCAACGACTATATCCTCTTTTTGAAACGGAATCACAACCTCCTTTCTGGAAACTTTTGTACCGATGGTGGGAAGATATTTATCATCGAATTTATCAAGTACATATTTCCTGATGAGGCTCGTTTTTCCCACGGCGCCATCACCAAGAAGGCATATCTTTCTTTGAAATCGTTTTCTTTCCATTTACGACAACCTCTTGTTATCTCTTGATTCCTTTTTAATTTTCGGTATCCATTTATATATAAATTTGATTTGGATTTCGTTATATTATTATAATATATATCCTTTACGAAGTTGTTATCAAGGCCATTTCTTCATTCCTAAAGATATGTCTTTTTCTTGAAAGGGCAACATAACCGCAAAATGGATGTTTTCAGGTTCACTTGGGTTTTTATGTTACTCTTACAAAGCCTCGTATCCATTCACACCTCCATTACCTTATTTCATCATTTTCCATGGGCACATCCCCGAAATCACCCTGCGGCAGTTCTTCTGCGGGAGGTTCGGTGTAACCCTCTATATTACTCTCTTCGATTCCACACTCCGCATCATCAGAAATCTCTTTTATCATGGAAGATCCTTTGATGAGCCTTCCCACTATTTTCTCGGTGCCTGCGAATTTGTCCATATCTCCATCCCAATCCGCAAGCACGGATGAATATTTCGACTCGAATTCCTCCACAACATCCCTCATTCTCTTACGCAACCTCTTGTTGTCATAACCAGAAATAACCGCGGAAAGGAAGGCGTAGCTCCCCCTTTCGATTACTATCTGAAAGTCACCGTACTCCAGTTTACCAAGGGCTCCCTCATCTATTTTCATATCCCCCTGTTCATTATTCCCCATGAATGAATCTTTAACGAACTCCTGAACCGCCGTTAGCATTCCACTCACCAATTTCGCGTCAATGGCTTTTGATTCTCCCCTTGATATATGCACCAACAATACACCCGCATTGTCCACCAGAAATACCTCTTCTATGGTGTATCTGTAGCGTATTTCTCTATATGCTCCAAAGATAAAGGCCCCTACAATCAATGCAAGAACTATATAAAGCCAATTGAAAGGCTCAGGTTCTATAACGCCCAAGTCGATTGGATCTAGACTGACGCTGTGCTCTCCATCGCTTGCAGTGAACTTTACACCTTTTAGTTCCTTCTTGCCTCCAGGAACCCAAACCGCTTCATGTGTGATTGGGTCTATCTTAATTTCCTCGTAATTACAAGTGAAAGTAAGGTTGAAGTTGTCCAAATCTAAGAAATGGTCGTCTAGATCTATACTCCAATTCTCGTTTTCAGGTATTTTCGTGAACTTGATCTGGCCCAAAATTATGGGTGGATCATTTACATGTGTGACAGTGACAAGAAGGCTTCCATCTGCGAAGGCTCCTCTGGGATCCTCTGCTAGGAATCTCACATTGGCACTTCCAGCCCAATTGGGCGAGGCTTTGAACGTCACTGTACCATCATCATCCAATATAACGATTAAGTTCGGATTTGAGACGACAAAATCGAATTCAAGGGGATCCCCATCATTGTCCTCAAAATGGTCATTCAAATTGAATGCATCCAGAGATTCCCCATCCTCTTCAAATTCGACATTTGGAAATGGCTCTTTCATAGTTGGAGGATAGTTCTGAGTGATTACAACAGTAAAAATTTCGCTGTCAAATAAGATCCCATCCGATACCGTCACCGTCACATCCACACTCTCTCCTATCATTTCCTCGGGATACCTCAGGGTTATGTTTAACCCATCAATTGTAATATACTCTGGATCGGAGGTTGTAACAATTATGGATGATAATGGTGTGTCTTCATCATGGATGAATTGGGCGAGATCGATTGTGTATGAGGAATTAAATCTTAACTGCCTGCTACCTATGTCACTAATCTCTGGAGGGGAATTTCGTTTGGTGATCTCCACAGTGGCGGTGTCCGTCCCATTACTCACTCCATCCCATACCTCAACCAAAATCGTGTAAACTCCTTCATGCCCCCAGGTATGGTTAACAATGAAATCAGTGGTTCTTCCTGTATCCCATACCCCATCATTTTCCCAATCCCAGCGAAATTCTAGTTTATCATTTCCTGGATCATAAAACGAGGCAATGATGATAATCTCAGAACCTTTCTCACCTGCATAAAAATCTTCTATGTCCACCACTGGATCAACGTTTCGTACCGTCACATTGACCTCATCTATATTATAATCACCGTCATTATCCATGACTTTGAGTCTTACTTTAATAGCGGTTTGATCATGCCAAGTATAGTTTGCTAAGGGTCCAACTCCATCATCGAACTCACCATCACCGTCAAAATCCCACAGAAAAATGAGAGAGTCATTGTCAGAGGGTGTGTCATAAGAGTTGCTCCCATCAAGAAATACCGTCTCCCCCTCCTCCACGTTCCTATCGGGCCCAGCGTCGGCGATTGGGGGGTTATTTATCACCGTAATGTTGATTATATCCATGTCCTCATTATTCAATGGGTCCTTAACGATAAGCACGACAATATAATGGCCGCTTTTTGTATACATGTGAGAGGCATTTTCACCGTAGGCTACGCTTCCATCTCCAAAATACCAGGTGAAATTTTCAATGCCAATATTATCTGTCGAGTTGGAACCATCAAACTGGTAGGGTACATCTTCATAAACCTCGCCATCATCCCCAGCATCAGCGATTGGAGGAATAGTATCACCCACCAATAAATTGAAGCTCGTTTTATCGAGGCCACCGTGACTATCACGGACAGTAACATTCACCCAATATGTACCTTTATCACCACTTGGAGGAGTACCGCTTAGGTTACCCGTGGTACCATTGATAGCCAGCCACGTGGCATCGGTCTCCAAATACCAACTCAGGTTACCTTCATCCTCGAGATCTTCTGCCTCATAGTCAACATAATATAATTTTCCACCTTCAGCTCCCTGAACATCGCTAGTGGTGATTCTTGGTGGAGAGTTCAATACATAGGGCCCATCCCTGATTTGACCTAGGCTCCACACGAAATTTGGATCCTGTGCCGCGAAATGGAATGAATAATTGGTCCCTCTTGTAAAGTTTGTTTCATTGAAGAAATACCATTTTCCATCTGTGTAGTTTAAGTCAGTATTGTTCACAGGATACATTTGCCAATTCCCTATATGCGATGTCCCCTGGGTGATATTCAATGTGATGTTCAATGGAGCTTCATTCTCTGGGTCTGAATACCGAACTGTAAAATTGAACCAAGTCGTAATATATCCAAATCCAGGATCCACCCTTCCGTATAGGGTAGGGAGTTCACTGATTTCATAGGTCAAGTTCCATTTTAACAATGTGGGAGTCTTTGTGGTGTTATATGTGGTAAAATTCGCTTTAAACCTGATCTTACCTTGGGTGGTGCTAATATCTGATAGATTCCCATCTAAAGGCACCAAGGACCAATTTGCACCAGAATCAATGGAGTAAAGATAAGTTATATTCTGCCCATTGGTTTGCTCTTCCCACTTGAACGTACCCCAATCTCGGATTTTGTCGGGTTTGAAATCCTCTTTCATCTCAATTGTACCGTTATTGAAGTATTTTTCATACGATATATTCACATCATATAGAACTGGTATTCTTGTAAAATTTACCGTGCTCAGGTTCACAGTGTATTGAATCTTTTGGTCAATTTGGGGTATTATCTGCTCACCTAGATTGTTGGTATATTCTGAGGACCAATCACCCCAGAATGTCCCATTTGAGGTACGGGTTCTTATTGTAAATACACTTTCCGGGGGTGCCTCAAAATTCCAACTCATCTCATCCCAGATTACCAAAGAGCCTACATCGTATTCCATAGAAGTGTAATTTCCCTTTGGGAAAAAATCAACTGCTGTGATCCTCACATCGTCAAATTTGACGAGACAATCGACCACCGTACCAGAGTTCACGATTAGATTAAGTTGAAGGCTGATTTTGTAGTCCCTAGATTCGTTCATATAAATTCCTCCATCAACATAGACGGGTGTCCATATAGGATTTAAGGCTATTGGTTGGCTCCAAACAGTAGCATTGTCGATTTGGACCATGAGTTCTCCAAGTGCACTTAGGTATTTTTCCACACTGAAATTAAAACTGAGATTAACAGCTTGGGGAAAGTTTGGTGTGACCTTAGGTTTAGAAAGGGTTTGATTTACATAGGCGGTTTCATCGAACGTTGCCGGTGGAGAAGTTAAATAGGAAACATTAAGCTGTGGTGAATTTCCACTCTCGCTGGCACTTATTGTTGCTATCAAGCCGTCATCAGCTTCTTCGTGAATCCCTATTCCAAACCAACCATCATCAAGATAGTTTTGCACATCTGAGATTGCTTGAGCCCCTAGATTCCACTCATGATATACAAGGTCCGCGCCGCTACTCAAAGAGTTATCATCGTAAATGTAAAGCGTACCATTCCCACAGTCAGTGTAAAGCTCAGTGGCATCTGAATCAGCCTTTGACACCTCTAAAACATGTATATCGATTAGATGGTTGCTGCTTGGTGATGCATTTTCAATTTTTGCGTAAAATGTCACATTTGTTATGATAGCAGAAAGTGGAATAGTGCTAAGATCGAAATAGAAAAATGACCTCTTATAGTTTGGAAATCCTCCTTCGAACGAATACCCAACTTCAGTATATTGTCCAGTATCATTCATACTGTATGATGAGGGAGGAACGTATGTAACAGTTCCATCATCAGCATTAGCAGGTTTCAAATATGCTAACTCAGATACAAAATAACTGTAACTCAATTCCGCGTTTTCACCTGCACCATTGTAGGATGATGAGATGTTGGCACTTGGTGTGAATGTCCAGTTTTGACTTGAAGAGAAATCTCCTGTTTTAACGAAATTCGTTGCGTTCATCTGGGATATCAGGGTTACCTCTCCTTGCGGAGTGGTTGTTGTATTGATGAAATTTCCTGTAGTAAAGTCCATCTCATCGGTTTGATTCCACCAGTATTTCCCTAAGGTAAGCTCAACCTCTCCATTTCTCATGGACGTATTATTTAACAAATAATCACTTGGATCATTGAAATCCCAGGTCGCGGTAACTGTGTAGTCGAGGTTATCTTCGAGGTTCGGCTCAGCAGAAACAATCCCCTTTGGCTTATCAATGAAAACAGTAAGCTGTAAAAACAGTAGAAAAACCAGAATCAAAGCGAATAAGTTCTTAACCCTAATATTTCTGCCCATTTATACCACGATGGATGTTTTTCCTAATCTATATCCATTTTTAAGAAATATATTCAGCTCCTAGATTTTATTTCGATATCATCTTTATTAAATGGTTGAATCGCTTCTCCTCTTTCTCTGCCACCAACTTTCCCTTAAGAAATTCCGTGACATTCACGAGACCTTGGGCCACCTTCTTTAATCCCTCTTTCGTGGGATTGGCAAAATCAACATTCGCCTTTTTAAATTGGTATGCGATCATGGGCATCGCGGCTTCCACCCCCCCATGAAGCTCACAAAAAATAGAAATTATCTCATCCGAAGCTTCAAGAGCCGTTATTGGCTGGTTTAGTTCGATCTTTGATTGCATCAAAACATCTTCTGGGTTTTTTTCCTGGTCTGATTTTTTATCTGGAGGAATTTCAACCATCTTTCATCACCGTGAAATGGGAGGTTAAACTAAGGATTTCCTTGGCATTCCCAAGCCTTTATAAGCCCATTGTGGTATTTAATCCTTTCCCAGTATTTTCCTCGGTAACATAATATACATGGGTATCTTAATTCTCTTATAAGACCTTAATAATCATGAAATCTTTGATTATTTCACTTTTTAACTGTAACCCCCCTCATATACCCTCCAAAATCTGTGAAAAAACCCAACTTTGGATCAAAAAATCCCTAATAATAGTCAAAATACTCCACCAAACTCCTTAATATACTTGGGTGACATAACCTCTTTTTGTGGTGAAAATATGCAGAAACATGAAATGGTAGAAAATCACCTCCAAACTGTCGGAAAACGCACCTTTGCAGACAAAAAGAATTATATAGGGAAAAAAACTTTACGGAATCATGTTGAGGTGCATAGAATGAAAAAACTTTCGATTATAGCGGTGGTATTGCTAACTTTGACCATGCTAAGTACAATGCTTATTTTTATTCCCCAAGAGTCTGAAGCATCACCGCTAACCGTGGTTATCCTGAATCTGCAGGGAGAACCCCCAAAAGTGGACGTTTCTCCTGGTAGCTCCGGTATCATCAAATTTGACGGGACAGTCAGCTGCACGAAGTACGGGCCCGACCAGGTTAAGGTATTTTTACAGGCGCAATCAGATACCGGTGGCGCCTCTGTGATTCCTCCCAGCTTGGTCTTTACAGGTGCAGGAGGAAGTGAAGAAACAAAATCATTCGCTGTAACAACCAGAGTGCCTCAGGGCTATACTTTCATGGCAACACCACAGGTTACAGTATCAGGTTATTTCGTACAAGGTGGGCTCCAATACGACGCCTCATCCGTGACACAGATCATAGAAATTGAACCTTACTATAAGCTCCAGGTGGACACACCACCACCCCAGGAAATAGGCGCCGGAGAGTTCGTGCACTTCCCAATAAAAATCCAAAATGTAGGAAATTCGGAGGATACTTACAGGTTCGAGTTTTTGAATCTGGAAAAACTCCAAGACAATCAGTGGACTGTGGCAACAATCACTGATAAGACCTTCATAGAGGATGAAATAAAGACCCTCACCGTTAGCGCCCAGGCTCCTCAAACCTGGACCATCTGGAGAAACGAGGTTACGCCTTTCAATCTGAGAATAACTTCCATCCAGTCCGAGGAAACTGCCATTATGGTAAGGTACGATGTACCTCTTTATGTTCGACAAAAGGGTATTTATATCCCAGGATTCAGTCCTGTGTTCGCAATTATGGGAATAGGAATAGTCGCGTTAATTATGGGCAAGAGACGATTTGCTGGCTAAGGCTATAGAAAATATCTTTACTGCCTATAGGCGAGGGTGTTTAATATGAAACTTCAATATGCACTAAAGGTGGCGCTGTTCATCTCAATTCTGCTCTTTTCAATGCCAAATTTGGCATCAGAGCAAGCTTCAGCTTCCTCATCAGACACTATCAACCTCAAACTTCAAGATACACTCCCAAAAGCGGATGTTTCACCCCAAGGTGTAGGGTTAGCTTCAATAAATGGTACAATCAGTTGCTCTATAAATGAAACCGATCTCGTCAAGGTATATCTTCGGGCCAAATCGGATATTGGCAGCGCCTATGTAGATCCTTCTTGTTTTGTCTTCAATGGATCGAAAGGAACTGAACAAACATATAATTTTACCATGATCACAAGAATGCCTAAATGTTATAAACGCGAGGAAACACCGAATGTGACTGTCACAGGCTATTTTATACAAGAAGGGTTCCAATATGAGATCCCCTCGGCTCGGCAGAGTATAGAAATTGAATCCTTTTGTAAGATAAAGGTGATTACACCACTACCAAAAGAAATAGCTCCTAGTGAATATGTTGAATTTCCATTGGAAATTACGAATATAGGTAATGTTGAAGACTCTTATAGGTTCGAATACTTAAATGGTGAGGAGCTGTGCGATAAGCAATGGGTAAGGGATACCGTTTTAGATACAGATTTTCAAGCAGGTGAAACCAAAACCGTTATAATAAGGGCACAGGGTCGTCAAACCCAGACAATCTGGAGAAACGAGGTCACAAGATTCCATTTAAGAATCACTTCAACACACTCAGAAGAAACGGCTACTCTTGTACGGTATGATCTTGAGTTTTATGTCCGGGAAAAAGGCATGTATATCCCAGGATTCAGCCCTATGTTCGCACTTCTCGGAATAGGATTGATGTCCATGATTTTAGGAAAGAAAGGAAGGAAACATGGTAAGGATTCAGTTAATAAACCTGGCTGTCCAAAATATTTACAAAGGGAGGGTAATGGATGAGAAGTAGGTCCAAAATACCCGTTTTAATAGCATTGTGGATGGCATTCGGATCAATTGTCTTCTGGATGCCAGATCATGCACAAGCATCCGAATCAAGCGAGGTTACTCTGGATATTCAACCAGTTCCACCCGAAGTGGATGTGTCCCCAAGGAGTTCTGATGATGTAAAATATGACAGAACCATTGTAAAATTTGATGGATCCGTTAAATGCATTAAATATGGGCCTGAACCCGTAAAGGTGTTTTTATTTGCGAAATCTACGACAGGGAGTGCTTCTGTGATTCATCCCCGCCTAATTTTTAGTGGTACAGGGGGGAGTGAAGAATCAAAAGTTTATGTGATCACAACTAGAGTACCAGTAGGTACTGCCTTCAATATAACGCCACAGGTAACAGTTTCAGGTTATTTTATGCAGCGTGGCCTTCATTACGGGATCCCTTCTATTTCTCAAATCATTGAAATAAAACCTTTTTACGACTTAGAAGTGTGTTCACCCCCACCACAGGAAATCAGTGAAGAATGGACTGCACGATTTCCCGTGAGGATCACCAACACCGGTAATACTGAAGATACCTATAGGGTAGAGTTTATGAATCTATTAAATCTAATGAATGAACAATGGTCGGTAAAAACAATATCTGATCCTTCTATTCAAGCGGGAGAAACTAAAACTATTGTAGCGGAAGCTCAAGTCCCTAAAACAATGGAACCAGAGAATAATAAAGTTGTAATGTTCAACCTTAGAGTTACGTCTAAATCTTCCGAAGAAACAGCTGTTATGGTTAGACAAGATATCCCTCTTTGTGCCTATTTTCCAGATAAGGGTCTAAATTTCCCAGGATTCAGCGTTATGTTGGCCCTAATAGGTTTGGGATTGGTGTTTGTGATTTTAGGAAAGAAAGGAATGTCCCGTGGAAAAACACCGAATTCTCCATTGGGCCAATCAAAAGATTTATATGGTAAACTTATAATGAGCAAGAGGTGATGGAATGGTTGATATCGACATAGGTGGGACAGAGAATGATGAGATCGAGGATGATGATGTAATCCAGGTGGAGGAAGTCGAGGTCGTCGAGGAAGTAGGGGCCGCAGGAGCCCAGCAGGAACCGGTTGCTGCACCACCGATGCAACCTCCGCCAAGGGAAAAGAAGCCATCTCCATGGATGAAACGGATATTGGTTATTTCAGTGGTTATTATTCTATTAATTGTAGCGGTTTTTGCATACGTATATCTTAGAACAGATATCACCGATATAAGTGTAGACCTAACCCGCGACGAGCCAGGCCATGAAGACGAACTTTTAGTGACTGTTTTAGTCGGTTCTTCAGGCTCTGCATCCATTGCTGGAAAAGGTGATCTTGAAATATTATTCAATGATGATGTCGTCTACTCTTCTAAAATATCCATCGATGATGGAGGAACAGGAAGATTATTTGTCCCCTACAACAGCTTCTTGGATGGTAATGGCAACTACTACGTCCGAATAAAATACAAAGATGCAGAAAGCCCTCTCAAAGAATACAAAGAAGAGCACATAATCGAGAGTTTGAACATCACAGCCGAGGTGGGGAAGGTCGATGGCACCGGTCAGTTGAATATGACGGTTTTCCTGCCCCTTGATCCAGAAGATGCTAAGATAAGAGTAGATGAGATAAGAAACATTGATAATGATAATCCAATAACAACTAATGAACCCTCGGAACCCATTTCTGAGACCACATATGAAGATGAATTTACTTTCACTAAAAGTGGAAATTACTCGTTCACTGTTACAATTGAGAATTCAAGGGTAAAATCCGATTCAGATTTTTATGAGGTTACTGAGACCACTCTGATATTCTTGAATATCCTTCCCATAGCGAATGCTGTAATTACAAACATAGATGCACCACCTTTATCCACTACTTTCACTGTATCTTTTGATGCGAGTTCATCATGGAATGATGGGGACAAAACATTGTATGTTTGGGACTTTGATGACAATGGAGATATCGATACGGAAACTGAGGATCCCACGACCTCATGGACTTATACTAAAGGTTTTGATTACGATGCTAGACTTACCGTTTTTGGGGATGTTTATGTAGACCCCCAAGCAGGTGATCTGGAATCTGATTCAGTTGTAATCCGCGTGGAATCTCCTTAACATAGATAAAAATTCCCAAATCTATTGTGACTTTATCTAAAAGAATGGACCATACGTAACTTTTTATGATTGTTTTTAAGGAGGATTTTAACTCAATCAGTAATCAGCCTCTTCCCAAATACCTCCCAACCCTCTCCATTCCCTCCTCAATCTTCTTTAGATTCCCCACCCAAGGTCCGTAAGATATTCTGACACCGTTTTGTAGAGATTTGCCGAAACCCTTGCCAGGTATAAGAAGAACACCGGTATTCTTTAAAACCCTTAATATGAATTCATCAGAATCCTCGCCAACTGCCATTACCGTGTAAAGGCCACCGTCAGGCTCCAACCTGGGCATTCCCAGGTACTTGTCAATTGCCTTGATGGTTGTTTTTGCTGCTTCCTCATAGGCTTTTCTTACCTCATCAACATACTTTTTTAGGGAACCATCTTCCAGAGCCTCTTTTAGATAGGCCTTCATTGCCATCTGATGAAGGGAATCCGGGCATAGGATGCTGCACTGCTGTATCCGCTCCATACCGTCAGTAACATCCTCGCTTGCCTCGACCCAACCCAACCTTCTTCCCAATCCTCTTGCCCATTTTGAATTGGAGTGCAGGGTCACAAGGTTCTCGTATTCTGAAGGAGACCATGAAAAATACTCTGGAGGGGAATCACCAAAGTATT
>CP070672.1:1037325-1041892 GCA_020351895.1 Thermoplasmata archaeon | reverse complement strand
TTGTAGTTTGGATCAGCATCCACTGCAAGTACGACACCAAGTTTCTTATCTATAATAGCCTTTACTAACAGAGCCGTGAACGTGGTTTTTCCGACACCCCCCTTGCCTGTTACTCCTATTACAAACGACATTTAACACTCCTTCCTGTTATCTATAAAAATCCATGTTTCTCTCTCATCCTAATCGACACCTCCCTTAGGACAGGCAATGCCCTTTCCGCGGCTTTCACAGTTGTTGGACCCAAACCACATGAGGGGGTTATAATGGAAGATCTTAGAATGACATCTTTTGATATCCCTTTTTCTGCCAGGGTCATAATGTTGTTTTCTAGCCTCTTGGTCAAACTATCAACGCTTTCCTTTTCAAGGTCCTCCTCATTGGTAGGTACTATCCCCCATGCTATGATTCCCCCCCTCTCCAAGAACTCGATTACCTTGTCAGAGTAGAGAAACAGATTATCAGCATATTCATAGGCATCGAAATTCAATACCTCGATGTCTGTATCCAGCACAAGCGACCAGTCTGTGTTTGCGCAGCAGTGAATCGCTTTTATACCCTCAATTCCACTTAAAACCTCGTTCATGTGCTCTATTGCATTTTCCCTTTGTATACTAACAAAAGCAGAGCCCACCATGGAAAGATAGGGCTCGTCAAGAAATATCATGGTCCTATCACAAAGCTGTTTTAAGGTTTTTTCCTGCCACCTTGCCATCATTTTAAGATTTTTCACCATCAAATCCCGATAGAAATCATTGTAGTAAATCGGTTTTCTATCCTCGTCTGTTACCTGAAATCCAAGGCTGATGGGCCCTGTGATCTGACCCTTGAAAAGCATTATGTCCTTTAGGTTCTCCTTTTTTTCGAGCATCCCAAAAAGGCCATGAAAATATTCCTGATCGTATTTGAAGTGATCAACATTTTCTTCGATTATCTGGGCCAAGAAGTCCTCTGCAGTTCCTGGATCCTTGGAAGTGTCCAAATAGACCCTTTTGTTTTCCTCATCAATCACCACATTGGGAAGGAGGTACGAGAATTGTGCATACATGTTTTCCTTGAAAGCGAGGTTGGAGAGCTGGGGCCAAAAGGGTATCTCCTTAAGATTCTGGAGTATCAAATCGTAGGCTCGATCAGGTGAGGCGTGGGGTAGGCTGCCTACGCCTGTTGCCAAACACGCTAAATCTGAATTCATAATCATGCTCCTGGGATAATCTTGCACAATGAAATTTATTGATATAAAAGGTTTGCCCTAATAACCGCTCAAACCGAAAATCAGATTCCTCATAGAAGCCTCGACATCCTTTGCCTTCACAATCCCTGAGGCCAACAAGACACCTTCTGAGCCCAACTCCAGGGCCTTTTTCACATCCTCACCGGTTTTCACACCAGCACCACACAGAACCTTAACCTCTGGAGAAACGGCCTTTATGGCGTCCACAGTTCCCTTCACAAGCTCAGGTTGTGCTTTGGATACAGAAATATCCCCGCCAATGAGTCCTGGAGGCTCCACAGCCACAAAATCCGGGGATAGAAGGGATGCTGCCTTTGATGTGCTTAGGTTGTTGGAGCATACGCAGGTGACGATATCAACCTCTTTTGCTCTTCTCACACATTCATCTATATCGGCAAGACGCAGTCTATGTTCGGAGTGATTGATTAAGGTTCCCACTGCTCCTGCTTCCATTACCGCCTCTGGAAGAAGATAACCTGTATTGCTTCCAAACCCAATGGGGTCTATGTGTTGGGCAAAAACAGGTAATGAACATTCACTGGAAATTGTTTTGATATCTGTTGGGCAGACTGCCACTGCCACGTGTGCGTTTGTATCATCTGCAACCTTCTGAAGAATTCTTGTAAGTTCTAGCGCCCGTGCTCCATATCCTTTTTCGTATGTCTTGTAATTTACAATGATGATGGGTGTTGCTATCATCTAAATCCCCAATGGCAATGATGTTAAGATAGTAAAAGGTTTATGCCTCAACTTTTTGGATTCTTTTGATTTTTATTTATAAAAAAGTACAGAAAGAGGAGGAACATGTTACACGAGAAAATGGTTATCCAAATAGTCAAATAATAACGGATGAAGGGCGGGAGGAGGGGGAACAGGTGGTGGGGAAAATAGGTAAACAGTTATCCATGAAATCTTATGAAAGTCAAATGAAGGGTGGGAGGAGGGGGGACAGGCGGTGGGAAAAGAAGAGGAAATATATCCCCATCTAATGTGGTAATCCCCTATTCAGGAAATACTTCCACAACCTCGCCGTCGCGTTCGTCACGCTCGATCAAAGGCTTCTCATTGATCCTATTATTCAAATATATCAGGATAGCTAAAGCTAGTCCCCACTGCAGAACGATGGTGGCAAAACCATCTGCTATAAAGGGATTCCACCATGAAGTAGGATCTTTGGAAATAGCATCCGAAAAGAACCACAGCATGAGAAAAATAAACTGTAAAGGAAAGAGGTACATGATGTACACCCACCACCTACCAATATAAAGATCGTTCCACTCTGTATTCACCAGGGTCTCTCTGAAATGGTTTATTCCGTATTTCCACACGGCAAAGAAGACGAATAGGCCGCTAACTATAAGACCAAAGGACCAAACGTGATCCTGATTTGTTAAGTAAGCCGGATCGCCGTCACCAACCACTATTACTGCGGATGGCAATCCAAATACAAGAATCAAGGTTGATGTTACCTTCAAGGATTTGTTCCTACTCCACCCATGATCCATGAAATTTCTCACAGTTATCTCAACTCCTGATATCATGGATGTGATGGCGGCAAAGGCCATGGCCAAAAAGAAAACACCTGCGATTGCAATCCCACCTGGCATGAGGGTAAAAAGTCTTGTGAGATGAATGAAAGCAAGTCCCTCGTTCCCTGATTTCATGACCCCAATGGCATCCATGTTTGTGGATGATAAGGCAAAAACGGTACAAATCACAGCAATACCAGCAATAAGCGAGGCTGCGTTGTTACCGAGGCCTGCAATGACGGCATTAAGGGTAGTATCCTCCCTTTTCCTCATGTAGACCGCATAAGTAATAGCCATTCCAAAGCCCGCACTTGTTGAGAAAGCGCTTTGACTCAGGGCGGATACCCAGGTCTCGGCATCACCAAGCTCTTCACCCCGCACGATGAACATGTACTTCAATCCATTTAGAGCCCCTGGTAGAGATAAGGCCCAGAGCGCGGCTATGATCAACAGCACGAACATTGATGGAATCAGTATCTTGTTTGTACGTTCAATTCCCTTGGCAATTCCCTTGTAAACCACAAACGTACTTATTGCAATGGCAGTTATTTGAAAGAAAACCACTTGTCCAGGAGAGGTAACGAAATCCTGCCAAAGTGCCTCAGTATCAGTTCCAGATGTGAGCTGCCCTGAGGCAGCCACAGTGAAGTACTTAATCACCCATCCCATAACCACCGCATAATAGAACATGATTATGATGTTTACGAGCATCATCCACGCTCCCATCCAGGCGTATTTCTTCCCAGCGAATCTCTTGAATGCTCCTATGGTTCCAAAACGTGTGTTTTTCCCGATTGTGAACTCTGCGATAAGGAGGGGGATGGACCATGAGAACAAAAACAGAAGCCATGGGATCATGAAGGCCCCACCGCCGTTTACCGCTGTCTCTCTGGGAAACCTCCAGATGTTACCGGTTCCTATTGCGGCACCCATGGCAGCGAATATGAGACCCCATCTCGAGCCCCATTGTTCTTTCGGTTGTCCTACCTCCGCCATTCGTTCACCCAAAAATATAGGAAACTACACTGAGCTTTTTCTCTTCTCTGCATCTATCGCCATCTTCAATGACTTACCTAGCCCCGAATAAATAATGCCAAACATCAATGCTATCATGAGAATCAGTGCGGCTATATCCCCTGCCGTATCACCCAGGCTTATGTCCACAAAGTACGAATGCGGATCGTATTGACCATACCTGGGCGAAAGGACGTAGATCACCTCCCCAACACTCGTTGCTTCGATATAACTGGCCTTTGCT
The DNA here is from genome assembly GCA_020351895.1 of Thermoplasmata archaeon. Next base: position 1,037,877 of record CP070672.1, on the reverse strand, counting down.
TCTATATAATAATAAACATGTCTTCCACCTCTTTGGCGGGGGATCGTGGCCTTATAATGTACTTCATCATTGGTCTGCATCTGAATCTCTTTCCAATCTCTGGATTCACCGGCCTTATAATAAAGGAATACAGAATTTTTTTTCAGTTTCTCTGAATGTGATATCTCAACTTCGACTTTATACGTCATATCTGAATTTACCACCTTTATCTTCTGGGTGTGGTTTATCATGGGAATTTCTATATCCAAGTTCGGAATCAACCTCTCCCTTGCAACCTCGATAATGGGGGCATTTTCGGCAAGATATAGATGGCTTGGAAGGTTCAACATGCTGATGTTTATTAACTCTTCTTCTGGCATTTTGTACTGCGTACCAAGCTCGAAGGTGTAGGCCATGATACCATGTTTTCCATAAAGCCAGTCATCCACATCACCGCTGGTGCCATATAGCTCGGTACCTTGGATGACCTCATAACCATTGGATTCTGACATCTCCCCACCGATAAACTGGAAAAGGGCGTCATTTGGGGTGGGATCCACTGAGTAACCCCAA
>CP070672.1:1032131-1037225 GCA_020351895.1 Thermoplasmata archaeon | reverse complement strand
GGTTGTTCTTAGAGGACCTCTACACAATTTACCGGCATCTGGAAGAAGGCGACGGAGTATTTTTACCACGACACGACAAGAGATTCAAGAACTGGGTGGAAAGGTACATGGATGATGAACTGCAGCATGAAGCGGAAGATTGCAAAGATCGCATTATTGCAGCACTTCCGAAAATAGCGCAGGCAGTGGATTTGGGAGAGGCTGCAGAGCCTCGAGATAAGAAAACAGAGCTTATGGTTGCATTGGAGGAGGAAAAAATAGAAAGATTCAGCAAGGCCTTGGATATGGCAAAGATTTCCGCAGAGGAATTGATACTCATTGCCCTCGCGAAATCTCTAAATGAGAACGATATTTCTGAAATCCTATATGTGGATTGCATCTCGGCTCATACATTAGATTCTCTTAAACGGACTAATTTTGAGAAAGTCATGGGGAATCTCTCAACATCGTTTCCACTGTTCATTAATATTCGCTCCGAAGATGAGCTCCATAAGATCATAATCAAAGTAAAGGAAGGGGTGCGTAACTTCAAGGACGACGGGGAACATTACGGCATATTACGTCATACTACGGAGAACGAAAAAATAAAGGAAGAAATGAGGCGTATACCTAAGCCATTGATAAAGTTCTCCTATAACGATGGTAGCACCATAATTAATCCAATCTATGAGTATAAAGAGGTGAGAAGATATTCCATGCAGAATTATTCCAAAGAGACGTTCCCCTATGTACTGGAGATTGATGCCTTGAAGATGAATGATAGGCTCCATCTACACCTCAGCTTTGATCCTTCGAGGGGTAGTCACGAGGTCGTGCTTGCTTTGGGTGCGAAGTTGCTTGAAGAGATCAATAGCATCGTGGACTTTATTCTTACTGGGGAAAAAGTCCTTTATGTACCGGGAGATTTCCCGGAAGCGGATTGGGATTCTTCAGAACTGAATGATTTTCTTGAAGCCTTCGCCAGAAATATTTGAACTCATAAATAAAAACGGTTACTCATAGTGGGTTGACCGCGAGGCAAATCACATCAAATAACAGAGAATAAAGGAGACCGAGGTATGGAAACAGTATTTGTCAACAACAAAACAAATATACTTAGAAATCTTGAAGATGCATATGAATTATCTCCATTGCAACAAGATAATCTTAGACGATACATCAATGCGCCAGGTGAGGGATTGTTCCATGAAAACCTACTCTTCAATTATACAGGAAAAATCGATACGAATATATTTAGAAGATGTTGGGAAAGGATATTGGAGCGTCATTCTATCCTGAGAACGGCCTTCTTTCACACAGGGTTGAAGAAACCCATACAGGCTGTCCAGAAAAAAGTAATGCTCCCTCTAGATATCCTGGATTGGAGAAACATGTCCAAAGAGAAACAAGAAAAAACCCTCGATTCTATGATGGAAAAGGATCGGATGAAGGACTATCTCCTTGAGCAAGCCCCCCTGATGCGCCTGACTTTAATTTTAACGGGAAGTAATACATTCAGCTTTTGGTGGCGGTTTCATCATATGCTCATGGACGGTTGGGCCTTCACTATTGTCCTGTGGGACTTCCTCTCCCTCTATCGTTCTTACTATAATGGAGGTGGAGAGCCGGATATACTCCCCGGATATGATTACAGAGAGTATATCTCTTGGCGAAAAAATAGGGAGACTGCGAGGGAAGAGATATTTTGGACAAAATATCTGGACGGATATGTTCCCCAGCGGGCTTTGGTTAAACTGAAGGCTCCAGAACCAGGGTCTATCACGTCAAAAGTGAGGCAGGGAAGGATTGATTATGATATCGCTGAGCTTTTTCAGCCGATCCAGAATGTCATCAAAGCTCACGAACTAACCCTAAACGCAGTTTTTCAGGGAATCTATACACTTCTCATGAGCCACTACTGTGGGGGGGAACTTGACATGATAACTGGCTCAACGGCGGCGGACCGTCCCCTCTCGCTCGAGAACTCACATGCCCGCGTTGGGCTTTTTGTCAACACTCTTCCTGTCAGATATAAAATAAAACCGGAGGAGAAGTTCGTGGAATGGGGCAAAGATCTTCAGACTTCTATTATGAATACCTTCCAGTATTCATCTTCATCTGAGCAGGATATAAAAAGGTGGTGTGATATCCCAGAAGATGTGGATATCTTCCACACCGCCTTGATTTTCAAAAACATACCACTTGCAGAGGATCCCTTTCTTGGCCTGGAGTTCAGGATGAAGGATTACAGTCTCGAGAGTCGTCCCCATTATCCCCTGAGCGTGTTCGTATGGCCTGATGAAAACCTCGAGCTGAAGATTATTTATGACAACAAGCGCTATTCAGAGGAATCTGCCCACGATGTCCTTAGGAACATAATAAAGGGATTGGAGCGGCTCATCGAAAATCCTGATATCACTGTTAAGGAAATCATGCAATTCTAAAATAACGGGGTGATTAAAATGCGTGTTCGTTCAGCAGAAGAAAAGTTGAATGTTACGCAAAATCCATGGTTCTATGTGCCCAAACCGAACTGCAAAGCAAAATTGAAACTCTTTTGCTTCCCTTACGCAGGTGGAACTGCAGAGATATATTACGCCTGGCCATACGATCTACCGGAAGAAATCGAGATGCTAGCAATACATTATCCTGGGCATATTCCGAGATCAAATGAGAGGCTGTTTACGCGGATTTCCAAATTGGTTGAAGCTATCAGTGGAGAGATCGTACGGTATACAGATAAATCCTATGCATTTTTCGGACACAGCATGGGTGCCTTGGTCGCATATGAGTTATCCCGACGTTTTGCTTCCGAGGGCAGGAAGATGCCGGAATATCTGTTTTTGTCCGCGAGAAGGGCACCACATATTCCCGTCATTCATCCCCATATGCACAAATTGACAAAAGAAGAATGGATATCCGTGATGCGCTGTTTCAATATGGTTCCGGAGGAGGTGATTAAGAACATGAAACTGTTGGAAAAGATACTGCCTGTGATAAAAGCTGACTTCGAGATGGTTGAAACATGGCAGTTTGATGCGCAGACTCCTCCTCTGGATATTCCTGTCTGTGTCTTTGGGGGAATAAACGATAATCTGGCGCCTAAAAAAGACATAGAAGCCTGGGAGAAAATGACACGTAAGAAATTCAATGCATATTTTTTCCCGGAGAAGCACTTTTTTATCATGAAGGATGAAGTGAGAATACAGTTGATAACGATATTGGTAAATATGCTGAAGCCATTTTTAAAATGACTGTTCATTGCGTGTGAACGCAGAAAGCATTTTGGACTATATATACAAACGAATGATATGAGTCCGCAGGGGAGAGACCAAAACATGAAAGGAAATAAGTGATGAGAGTTTTACTGACAAATTCTATGCTAGAGCGAGATGCAGTACCCGCATCGGACATTAAGATAAATGAATTGCTACGGAAGGATATACAACCTGATGCAGAGAACATCTTGTTAACCGGTGGGATTGGATTCTTGGGCATTTTTCTATTGAATTCTTTGCTCAAACAAACCAAGGCGAAAATCTATTGTCTTATACGCCCAAAAAAGGTTCTAAATATTGAGGAGAGGTTACATCAAAACCTAGTTAAATACAAATTCGACAAGTATATCAGAAGTAATAGAATCGTCCCTGTTGAGGGGGATTTGGAGCAGCCCAGATTGGGGCTGTCGGATGCAATGTACGATGTCCTTGCAGATCGCATTGACAATATCTATCATAACGGCGCAGTTGTCAACTACGTGTATTCCTATAACTTACTGAAGAATACTAATGTGACTGCTACGGAAGAGATATTAAGGCTAGCGGTCACGAGGAGATTGAAGCGGGTACATTACATTTCCACCCTGTTTGTATTTTCTACAACGGATTACCAGGGTGAATCTGTCATTTATGAGAACTATAAGCCTATCAATGGCGTTGATGTGAATATGGGATACGGCCAGAGCAAATGGGTCGCCGAAAAAATGGTCCATTGTGCATCTGAGAGAGGAATCCCAGTGACAATCCATAGGGTTGGCAGGATATGCGGGGATACTCGACATGGTATCTGTCAAACAAAGGATCTGTTGTGGACAATCGTTAAAACGTGCATTCAATTACAGAGTAGACCGGAACTGGATCAGATGATCAACATTTCTCCGGTCGATTATGTGAGCTCCGCTATCGTAGAAATATCATCTCAAAGGAAATCAGAAGGGAAAACGTATCACATTCTCAATCCTAAGCCCATACCTATGGAAGATCTCTATAAGATGATAGAAAGATTGGGTTATTCAGTCAAAAAGCTTACGTTTGAAGAATGGAAAAAGAAGGCGCTGAGCTATGGCGAACAATATGGGGATTCATCACTCGCTGTTTTGGTCCACACTTTGAACAGATTGAGGCTTGAGGGCAGGAATCGAACCTTCGATATGACAAACACAATGGAGAGATTAAAAGGTTCTTCCGTATGCTGCCCCAAGATAAGTAAAGGATTATTGAAGAAATATTTTAAATACCTTACCAAAATTGGTTTTTTGAGCAAGAAATGAAAATATCCATAGGTTCTTGCCACTAGTTTTAACCACTCACGGAAACACCCATTCTGGTGATGAATGGTCCTAAATAAAGCAAAACTTATTAGAAAGGAGAGATCATATGCTTTATTTGAAATTAATTATTCGAGGAGTTCTTAGACACAAAAAGAGAGGAAGGAAACTCTTTGCCCTCATAGCGCTTTGTGTGGCAGCCATTATTTTCTGCTTCGCCTTCAAGGACAGTTTTCGAAAACAATACATAGAGCAGGGTATCGATATATGGACCGGTCACATAAATGTGGTTTCGCCTCAGTCATCAATAATGCGTAGAGATGCTATGTTAGGAGCCGATGATCAGGATCTCCCCCTGATAACTATTGATAAAGATTTCGAGGAGTATGTCTCAAATCTGGAGCATGTAAAAATTGCATCCCCTATCCTGGAAACATATATGCTTGTATTCAACTTAGAGGGCGATCTTCTCGAAATCTCTAACAATGAAGAAGGACACGCAGGAGGGATACTGTATGGTATGAGATCTGAAGACATGACTAAACTTTTTCCCCAAAAGGTCGTTATAG
>CP070672.1:1013454-1032031 GCA_020351895.1 Thermoplasmata archaeon | reverse complement strand
TTCGGACTCTAAGAAGAGGATATATTATCCCACTGAACATAAGGGGAAAAATGGTTTAAGTAAAACTCAGTTGTTATTAATTAATTCCATTAAAAAGAATCCTGGAATAACACAGAAGGAGCTTGCAACAAAAACCAGGATAAATCGTTTAACTGTGAGGAAAAATATACGTTTTTTAGTTGAGAAGGAAAGAATTAATACAACAAGAATAGGCAACGAAATTCATCATTCTTATATTTACCCCGAAGAACTTGAAAAAATCAAGACATTGAGGTTGATAACTAAATTAGTGCAGGGGAAGATCGATGAGGAAACTTATTGGGATCTGAGGCGCAATTCTATTGGTAGGGGTAAGAATCGAGATACAAACTAGAGAGATCATTATATGTCTCTTGGAAATTCCAATAAAGCGTGCATTTACCTTGAATTCTCTGATTTTCAATGAGTTTTAGAATTTTTTGATTTCGTGATGATTGCTAGTTTTTTTATGAGGATAGACAACATTAAACAATTTTTCTACATAAATCACTTCCTATTATCTATTTTTTTGATTCTTATTGAACTTTTTTATACGCCAAATAATTATCGGCGGAATCGTTAATATTATTATTAATGGAAGAATAAAGCAAAGCGATTCATTATTCTCAAAATCATAAATGTCATGTTTACCTTTATAGTTCCAAAGCTCATTTCCCATCTTATCAAAGACAGATATGTATCCCTCAGTTATTACAAGCACAATGGAATCACCATTAATAATTGATATATCATTGTTGTAATGAACACCATTTCGCGATAACTTATGGGATTCCCATAATAAGGTCAGATTGTTATCGTACATAAAAAGTTTCAGATTGTCTATTATTAGAATGGTTTGTCCGTCAGGAGATATAGAAACCAGGTCACCTTGGAAGTTTTTATCCTGTAAGGCCATATTTTTTAGAAAATAGATACCTTCCTCTGTTTTTGCTGCGACAATATAACCGTCATCCGATATGCTTATATCGTCGATATACAACAAATATTCTATTACAATATACTCCTCCTCTGAATAATTAAACTCGGTGGAATGGCGTTCAAATCGATATAAACCTCTTGTTGTTCCAAGAAATATATCAGAACCGTTATAAGATACTGCCATGGACTTTAAAGTAGCAAAAATCCGACATTCCCATGTTGTTCCAGCTATATGTAAAGCATTTAACCGCGAAACCATCCCGAAGTTAAAAGGAGTGGTCCTTACAAATGTTAAACCATCTCCTGAAATTGAATATAATTGTGGTAAACCTGATTCGTTTTTATTTTGTGTAAATAGTGTTTTGCCATTATTATTTAAAAAAGTAGAGGTCCTTATCTCATAAATAACAGAACCATCATTGGATAAAGTATAATAACCGATCCCGAAAGGCCTTTTAAATCTATTATTTCCGTTTCCATCAAAAACATATACCCTCTTGTGTGACCCAACCAATGTTGTCGAATTTGAAGTTAAAAGGCCGCTATATACATCGGTATCTATCTTCCAAATTTTGTTTCCCTCCATGTCAAATTTAATTATTTCGAAATCATCGAGAATAATAACATTATCGCCACTAAGTCCTGCAAATATGGGTATAGGATTTTTTGGTTGTGAAGCTTGCGAGTTAAAGCAAACTATGTCTAAAAAGCCAATATTAACTAATATAAAGGGTATAATAAGGATTGAAATCCATCTTATTTTAGAGCAAGTGTTATTTTTTCCTCCAATCATTTTTGAATCACTGTAATTATAATGTTTATTTCTAATAATAAATGTTCATATATTGTTCGGTGGCTTACTTGCATAATTATAGAACATACAGATTATGAGTTTGAATTTTAAGTAATCAGATATACAATGATTTCTGTTTATTAAAATTAAAAAAGGATCACCCAAACAACGCCCCATTAATCGTCCTCTGAGCCTTTCTTAAGTGAAAGGAAAATGCTCCGTGTGTCATCTTCATCTTCCTTGCTAGCTTTCGCAGATTTGCTTTTTTTGGAATGTCGAAGTATCCATTCTCATGCGCCATCTTCATACACTCGTATTGCCGGTTTGTGAGCTCGGATAAAAGTGCACGACCTTTGATGTGGTAATCCTTAATGTATTCGATTCGAAATGTGATTCCCATATCAGATAAAAAGTCCATGTACTTTTTCAGGTTTTCTCTCTTACCCACCACCTGCTGGAACACGTAATCTCGCTTATAGACAAGAGGATATTCAATGAAACAGTGAAATTGGGTAGTCATGACCTCTATGATTTCTGAGTAAATAGGAAGATGGCGCCCTATAGCCATGTAAATGTAATTATTCCCCTCCTGGGATATCTCAATGACCTCATCAAAAAACTCGAACCTATTTATCAAATCCATATCAGGTTTTCCTTTCCACAATACTTCTGCAAGAACAAAAAATGTCTTGGAGCTGTCTATCAACGCGTTCGTTACCACAATCTCTTCGAAGTGATCGAATAGCTCCTCATATCCTAGATTGTATATATCATATGGATCGAAATTCAATTTTGCTATGGCCAGTTCGCGCATAATATCACAAGGTATACATGTATACCAGAGTATATATTTATTACCGAAGTTATATTCCTACAAATGAAGCCAATGAGGAAGAGGATTGCCATTATCGGGTCTGGTATAGCTGGGTCCACTTGTGCCTCGATTCTTGCCGATTATCACGATGTAGAAATTTTCGAATCATGTGATAAAAGCGGAGCATCCCGCCCATTGCAGATGGAGGGTTCTATATATTACCTGGAAAACGTTCCTAAACTTCAACCCACCTATGAAGTCTCAAGACTTATTTTGTCTTCAGAGAACGAATCCTCGTCTTTTCATGGCCACCTCGGTTATCTCTACAAGATTGGTGGAACCGAGGGTGTGGATGTAGAGGTGAGAAAAGAAGTTGAATCACGTGTAAAAATACATTATTCAACGAAAATCAAGAATTTAAATGAATTATCTGATTGGGACTATATTGTGGCTGCAGATGGATTCAGGTCTAAAATTGCGTTTATAGCAGGTATGAGGGAAAGGGACCCGGAGATAACAGGTCTTGGCCTGGGGCTAACCGTTAGGGGAGAATTCCAACCAGGAGTTACTCTTTCCTTATTTGACAATAACTACGCCCCCGGTGGTTACCTCTATCTTATCCCAATCGATAAAAAGACAGCCAGCCTGGTATCGGCTTCCATTGGAAATGGATTCAATGCCCGAACCTTAAGATACAGACTCAGGAATTATGCCGATGGTTTGGGCTTGAAGATTATCAACGAGTGGACAGATATGGAGAAGTGGTATAAGTTTCATTCATATCAAAAGAATAACGTATTTGTTATCGGTGGGGCCGCATCTTTTACAGATAAAACCTACGGTTTTGGATTGAAATATTCCATAGAATCCGCAAAACTGTGCGCTGAGGCAATAATGAAAGAAAGGAGTTATCAAAACCTTTTGGCGAGTCTATTAGAGGAGCTAAAATACTGGGAAAGGATCGGAAGTGTTCTTGTTAATACAACTAATAAAGAGAAAGACATGTTCATCAGACTTGCATCCAATCCAATAGTTAGAAGAAGAATAGAGGATGGGAAATCGCTTCGCCCCTTTTTCAACATGTTAACAAGGTATTTAGGAATCAAGTACAGCATCTCTTCGGGTCTAAATTCACTGAGACACAAGAGCCCATCCCTAAGTATATATCAAGATCTCAATAAGGTTTGAGATGAGCATTTATATCGGAATACGCCATTTTTTACCAATACCGATATATACTATGAGAGGCATATCGGATACTGATGAAAATAACCGATACCGATATTGAAATAAATGCCTCATTGTTGGAGAGAATAAATGGAAAAAAGAGAATCCTCGATTCCAAAAGACCTTTACCAAAAGATGCAGTAAATCGCCTTCTAGAGGAGATGCGACTTTTACACACGTATCACTCAAATGCAATCGAAGGCAACACATTGACACTACAGGAGACGAAGCTTGTTGTAAAGGAGGGTATAACTATTGGTGGGAAATCCCTAAAGGATCATCTAGAAGCGATAGGAAACGCAGAGGCATTCGGGAAGATAGTGGAACTCGCCCAAGGTAGAAAAAAAATCGATTTGGTCATTGTTTTGGAGATCCACGAGATCGTCACACGCGGATTGCTTAAGGATGCTGGGCGTTTCAGAACCCAGAATGTCAGGATTGCCGGTGCCAAAACGAGACCTCCGGATTTTTCGAAAGTTACGACTCTCATGGATGAACTGCTCAAAAAAGTGTCCAGGATGAAAGTGCACCCTATCACAAATTCCATCCATCTGCATCATGGGTTGGTGGCCATACATCCCTTTTCTGATGGTAATGGTCGTGTAGCAAGGCTTATTTCGAATCTGTTGCTCATGAGAGCTGGCTACCCTCCTGTGGTGTTGAAAAAAGAGGAGAGAAGTAAGTACTATGACAGCCTGAGAAAAGCTGATTTGGGAAGCCTTAATCCGTTTGGAAATTTCATTGTTAAAGCTCTTGATGAGTCACTTACAATCTATATTTCCATATTCGGAGGGGATGATGAACTATTGCCACTTTCAGAGCTGGCCATTGGGTCCTCATATTCTCAAGAGTATCTCAGTCTAAGAGCCAGGCAAGGGGTTCTTTCAGCAGTCAAGATCGGGAGGACTTGGCATTCCACAAGAAGAAACCTAAAGGAATACATAAAAAGGTATGGACGGTGATTATAAAAAAGGGGGTGGCGGTTATCCCATCTCCTCGATAACCGCCTTGGCCAGTTTCGAATGAGGTATGCGTATTCTTCCAGCCTTGGTCTTCAACACCATATGATATCTGCTTATTTCCTCGATTGTACCTTCGTGCTCTTCCACTTTTATTTTCTGGCCTACTTTCAGGGTTTTATCAGTCTGAATAAAACTAACCAGGTTGTGGAAGACATCTTTTGAGCCGTATGCTAGGCCCACTCCGAGTCCGATGAATACAGAGGCAGCCACTATGGCAAAGACTATGTAGAGAATCGGCACTGCGATTCCCACCTGTGCCAACGCCATAACGGCTGCAAGGTATATTATCAAGAACATTGCCGCTTTTGAAATCGCCTTTGGGAAGGGCAGGTCCACTTCCTCACCGTACTCCACAATTCTCTTCTCAACCCAGCTTGCTAACCAGAAACCGATTATAACGATAAGAAGAGCTACAAGTAGGTTCGGTAACCATAGAATCACAGTGTTGATCAATTCTGCCAGGACATTGAATGCACCTGTGGAGTTTAAAACCGCTATTGATAGTTGGATGAAGACAAGTACCACGAAGACCTTGAGAATTGCCCCGATTATCCTTCTCACTATACCCTTTTTCTCAACCACATCTTCAACTGGTGTGATGAACCTGTCGAATTCGAACTCATCCAAGAGCTTCATTACGAATTTTACGACATACTCTGCTATGATCAGGCCCGCCACGAGTATCGCCATTGCGATTAAAACAAGGGGCATAATAAGGAGAATGGGATTAATGAAGTCTGTGAATATGCTGATGGCGAGTATGGATAATGCCAGTTGAATGAAGATGAGAATAACGAACATCTTTAAGAACAGGAATACGAAATCGAATATTGAAAATCCAGATCTTTTTGTACTTTTATCGAACTGTTTCAAATCCTCTTTGAAGGGACTTTGTTCCATGAGAAAATTCTTGGTTCGGTTTACAACGATGTCGGCTATATAAAATCCAACAACCACAACGAGTATGGCAATGAGGATTCTAGGAATGAATAAGATGATTGGGGCGAGAATGGTATTGAGTTGTTCTATACCCGCCAAATCTAAGGCTATATTAAGGACTATAAGGAACAGGAACCAGAAAAAGACGATCCCTAATAATCTGGCAAGATTATCGAATCCAAGTGCCTTTAGTGTGTCGGCCAATCCTGTCTTTCCGGCAAGCTTGTTAACGCCTACACGATCCATTCCCTTTGTAAATACCTTTGCCAGTAACTTGGAAACTAAATAGCCCACAACAACGATTATGACGAAGAATGCCAATCCAACTAAGAATGTCTCCAGGGCCTCCCAAAATCCCTGAAGGAATGCTTCAAAAGTCTCTAAAAAAGTTGGAGGGGTCTCTGTTGTAAAAGAAAATGTTTCGTCAATGGATCCGAGTGTTTCATTCTCATAGTCAACACTCACATGAATGGAATATTCCTTATCTTCTAAGAGATTAGTTAAAGGTACTAACGTTAGAGTTCTATCATCATTGGACCATCTTTTTTCCACTGGGTATACTGGATCGGGTGTGATATCCAATTCTAAGGAACCTATTTCTACAGTGTAGTTGAATTCTATAATGATCTTCCCGTCAACTGGGTAATCTGTTTCACCATCCTCAGGCTGGGTTTCAAAAGCCGATGCAGTGGCTGGGCCCAATATCAGAGCCGCCATTAACAAAATGCTCAATATCGAGAATATTTTTAACCTCATCTCAATGCCCTCCGGGCCTCTCCAATAAAAAAGGGATATAAAGGTATTTCTTGACAGAACGGCAAATCTTTTATATGCTATTTTTCCGTTTCGTCAAAATTATTGTTAATGAATTGAAAAAAAAGGGGGTCGTAATCATTCGAGGTATTTTATTGGAATACCCTTTCTCTCACCGATCTGTGCCACGATATGAACAGTAAAGCTCTCCACAGGCATCCCTTCTATGTTTTCCATTATAAACGTTCTCTTGTGATGTGCATTCTTGAAGAAGGCCTTGACGAAGATGGCTGTGCCGGATGAGAGCCTGAAAATCTCGTAAACCTCATCATACCTCTTCAATATCTTGATGCACTTGACTATGTTTGAAGGTCTTACATCGAAAAGAATGAAAACTAGTATTGGATTGTCGGATTGCATTGGATTCAAAACAGTGGTATATCCCTCGATAAGCCCCTGTTTTTCCATGAGCTCGATTCGATATCTCACGGCGTTTCTTGATATGTACAACCTTTTAGCCATCTCAGTCAGGGTGATGCGGGCATCCTCCTGAAGGTATGACAATATTCTCCTGTCTATTAAGTCCAAACTGAGTTTCATTGATAATAAAAGGGTTTGCACGCTTAAAAATGTAGCGATTTTTCTTACCCGATCATGAAAACTTTGGAATTAATCTTCATCTCATTCGATGTAAGGTTTAAGTCACCCATGGAAAACAATTGGGAATACGATGTTTATTTTAGATTATTATAAAGTGTTCAACTAGTTGTACATATACCTCGGATGATACAGTAATATTAAATTCTGGTTCAAAGATTTGAATGATATTTTCGACATCGTTTTCAAATCGGTTTTTATCGATTAAATAGATGGAGTATGTTAGGTTTCTAACCTCCTCAGCTGTTTTATCGACGTAACTCATAATGTCATTAGGGTAATAGTGCAGCTTTATCGAAATATTGTCCGAATCGAAATTGTAAATATATCCAGAAATATTTTTTTGAGTCGAGTGATGATATGAAAAATAAATATAATCTGTTATTTCATTCTGATTCCCAGGGGATGTTCTACTATATCGTTCCTCATATGTGAATCCATGCCTTTCAACAATTTCTGTCAGATTTGATAAAGACCTTGTAACGTTGAACCTAAGAAAGCAATCAATACCAGTATATTCATACCCCTCAGACGGTTCATCAATGGGATAAAATAATGCAGCCAATAAAAGTGAGATAATGATGATAGCAAGTATAATCGGGATTAAGTCCGGTGGACGTTTTCTTTTATTATCAGTCATTTGATTTTCTATCAATGATAAAATATTTATATATGTCGAGTTGGTTCGGACAATAACGTAATATCTGTTTTTATCTTCTACCTTCCTTAAAATAAGCACAGATATCCGCAACATTGGTACCTGTGGCCCCTGTTATAATCAATCCTCCACATTCCTTGAAGAACTCATAAGAATTGTTGTTTTCCAAATATTTGTCCATGTCCAAATCCTTAGCCCTGGCCTTATCCAATACCTTTGCATCACCAATTGCTCCAGCAGCATCTGTTGTCCCATCAATGCCATCCGTTCCAATGGACGCTAAAGTTCCATGCTTAAATCTTCTTAATCCCGCTAAAACGAACTCCTGATTTCTTCCCCCTTGTCCGCTTCCTTTTACAGTTACAGTTGTCTCTCCACCGCCGATTATCAAATTCCCTTCAGTTTCCATAAACGTTTTCACTGTATTTCGGGCCTCACCAGAAAGATACCCATCAAAACGAATGGCATTATATCCAAGCGATCTTGCTTCTTCGAGCATGCCTTTTTGAGCTTTATCATTATCCGCAATAATATGTGTTTCTACATTTTGAAAGTATTTCTCATCCCCTGGTTTGTGTCTTTGTATGGTTTCGATAATATGTTCATCCAAATGTAGATCCAAGTTGTACTTCTTGATAACCGAAAGAGGATTTATCACAAAGGGATCTCCTACAGTAGGGCCCGAAGATATGTCCTCTAAATTATTACCGAGAACGTCAGAAATTACTATATTAATTATCTTTGCCGGATAGGCTGCTTTGGCTAGACCACCCCCCTTACTTTGGGATAAGGCCCTTCTTATGGAGTTCACCTCATGAATGTCGGCCCCTGACTCAATAAGTAGCTTATATGTAGTTCTCAAATCCTCAAGATCTATCCCTTCCTTGGGTACCTCGAACATGGAGGAGCCGCCGCCGGAAATCAAGCATACGAGGGTATGACCCTCATCCATTTGTTCTGCAAGTGCAAGGAGTTTTTCCCCACTTGAAATGGATGATTCATTGGGTAATGGGTGAGCACCATGAGAAATTCTGATGTTTGAATCACCCGAAACTTCTTCTTTTTGCGAGGGAGCAATGATGTGTCCTTTGACTATCTCACCTTTGTAGTTATCCTCAAAGGCCTCATACAATTCAAAAGATGCCTTTCCCCAACCAAACAATGTAATTTCTAATGGAAAATCCACAGAATTCTTCATGAACATCTCTTTTACTGCTGTCGAGGGTAAAACGGATCTAACCCCAGCTTCTAATATCTCTAAAACATGGGCCCTCCCTGTGCCCTCACCCTCTATATTCATTAGCTCCTTATGATTCTGGAAAATACTCATGTTGCCAATACCTCGGGATTTACAATATAAGTGGGTTTTTTACCTTCCATTGCATCTATTACCGCCTGCGCTGCCATCTCTGCCATCTTAGACCTTGTCTCAAAGCTGGCACTTCCAATATGGGGTGCCAATACCGCATTTTCGAGTTCATAAAGCTCTTGATTGATATTAGTCGGCTCACCCGTGAATACGTCCAGCCCAGCTCCGCGTAATCTTTTATTTTTCAAAGCTTCAATCAATGCCTGCTCATCCACAACCTCTCCTCTCGATGTGTTTATTAGATAGGCTGACGGTTTCATGAGTCCAAGTTCTCTCCTACCTAAAAGACCTTCTGTGTCAGGGGTAAGTGGCACATGCAATGATACGAAATCCGCTCTTTGAAGTAGATCATCCAACTCTGCATATTCTAGACCCATTTCTTGTTCAATGTCTGGCTTTCTTTTCGCACTGTAATATAAAATCTTCATGTCAAAACCCAAAGCCCGTTTGGCCACCAATCTACCTATTCTTCCCAAACCGATTATTCCCAGTGTCTTGCCGTGAACATCTGTGCCAAGCATCAGTTGCGGCCCCCAACCCTTGAATTTGCCTTCACGCATGAACTTATCTCCTTCTGGAATGCGCCTTGCAGCTGCCATGAGTAGGGAGAAGGCTAAATCGGCGGTGGTTTCGGAAAGAACCCCAGGAGTATTGGTTACCAAAATATTTCTTTTAGTAGCATATGCAACATCAATATTATTGTAACCCACAGCGTAGTTGGATATTATCTTCAGATTAGAACCTGCGTCAATGACCTCTCTATCTATGGGATCAGTCAGTAAACAAAGGAGGGCATCTTTATCCTTTACAGCCGTTACAATCTCCTCTTTTGTAGGAACTCTATCATGAGGATTGACTTCGACTTCGTATCTTTCTTTTAACATCTCTATACCAGGTGATGGCAGAGAACGGGTAACATAAATTCGGACCATGAATAGCAGAATACGTAAGGAGGTTTTTAAAGTTGCGATAATTCGTATATGAAGAATTGGGGGGAATATGAATTTATACTGTCCCTACAATAGAAAGAGTATGGCCACCCCCGTTACTGCAACAAGGGCTCCCGCCACACCCCTCCAACTAGTTTTTTCCTTGTAAAGTACCCAAACCAAGGGAATCACGATCACAGGCATGAGGGACATGAGGGTCATGGCGATACCTGTCTCTGTAAAGGTTATGGCAACCATGGAAAGCCATACACCTAAAAAAGGGCCGAAGAAGGCCCCTGCCGAGGTGAGCTTGAGAGCATGGGTATCGGAATAGGATCGAATCATGCTAGGGAGTTTGCCTGAGGCTAAAACTGCGATCCAAACGAATATCGCACCAATTATCATCCTTATAAGGGTGGCAGAAATGGAATCCAAGGGAGCAGAAGGATCATCAGCCACAGTGACCATCCCGTACTTGGAGATAACAAGACCAACACCCTGCCCCACGGCCCCTATGATGCCCAGGATGATGCCATAAGTTCTTTTGTCTTTATCAATGACAAAGTCCCCGGGCTCCTCCTTTCGCTCAAGGACCACAATGGTGATTCCGACTAAGGTGATTGTTATTCCCACAAGGGAGAGAATGCCCAGGGATTCCTCGAGGATAAAATAGCCAGCTACAACCGAACACACTGGCGCCAGGGCCATGAGAAGAAGGGATCTTTTGGGACCTATAATAACATAGGCGGCAAACAGTGCGAAGTCCCCGATGCCCAGTCCCACAATCCCAGATATCCCCAACCAGAACCATTGGGCAGAATTTGCAGCTGGTAACAGACTGCCAAGTATTATGACATGGGTGATTCCGAGAAATAAGACCGCCAGGGCTATGCGAAAGGCATTGACACCCACAGACCCGATTCTCTTACCTGCAGCCGAAAATAGAATCGCATTGGCTGTCCACATGGCTGCGGCAAGGATGGCTGCGGTTTCACCAAGTATGGGATCAGGCATTAAGGGCACCTTAGATTTCACTAATCAGTCTTTTGATCTCGAAGATATCGGCTTCTGTTTTAAAACCGTTAGGGGAAAAATGTGTTCGACTGGCCATAATTCCATGCTCATTTAGATTATCCACGATCCTTTGAAGGGATTTCGGCTGGGTTCTTGTGAGACTCGCGATCTCGTTTATCTCGTAGAAGAAGGGGGGCAGCGGGCATTCCTCCCTCCATAAGTATATGAACTTGATGATTTTTTTATTTGTTCCCAGATTGGATTCAGGCTGTAACTTTTGAAGAAGGGAACCATCATGAATATTGCCTGTCCAAAGCGGTCCAGCATATCTTTTTTCTTTGGTAAGATAGGGTAAATCGTTTACTATACCTCGTTCTTTTGTCTTTGGATCATGATAAATATAACCAATATCTTCCAAAGCTGCCTCGGCTCGTCTCGCCCCTTTTTTCACATCAAAGTGAATGCGAAAATAATGGTCCGAAAAGAAGGTTAGAATTGGTGTGAGTGCTATGTCGTATTTGGCTGCCTGCCTCACGCAAAAACCCGCCAGAATCCTTGCCCCTGTTTCCTTTGAATAGGATGTTTTATAGGATCTTGCACCGTATCTTCTTTCACATGTAGTTGGATGGGTGCCACAAAGGGGAGCTGTATCTGTTGCAGTTATTGCCAACACACCATTTTTTCTGAGGCTTTGTATTGAGGAATCTATGAAACGAACAGGGGAGCCAAAGGGATCAATATCAACATAATCAAAATCCTCTTTTGAGGTTATTACATTCATCTTCTGGTTCTCAGCTTCACAAATGTCAAGCTCGTTTTTTACTATGTTTTTTTTTATGAGCTCGAAGGCCATGGGATTCCTATCATTGATCACCACAGAATAATCCCCCTTCACCTCTGAGGCGATCCGAATCCCCCTTGCACCGGTGCCAGCAAGTCCATCCAACAGCCTAGCTGATCTACCCTTTAAAAAGTTCCTCATAGCCAGTATAGAAACGTCCCTGTTAAATTCCATTACCGGATTGAAAAACACACCCATTTTAGACGAGCTGGGGCCTCTTAAGTGTGAGATGGTTTTCTTCGGAACCAATAAATCGGTTGTGCCCTCTCGAATTTCTGCAAGCTTCAAAGCATATCGCCTTTCATTAGCTTTATAATTTTATAGGGCAAAAGGTTTCTGTTTATTGGGGTTACCTCTAAGATTCTCACATCGTCTCTCCTTCTTATATCCTGGAGCAGGGGATTGCGGGATTTCTTATGGAGGGTGAGTATCAGGGGTTTATCCTCCTCCAATATCTTTTTCACCACATCAACGAACTTTTCGCTTTCCACCTCCATTCTTCCCACTTCGTCTATGATAATTATATCACAGGTCTCACCTGCGCTCTCTATGGCGTTGACTCCAATGCTCTCCAATGCATGGAGGTTGACCTTATACCTTCCCACCACGATCTTAGAATCAAAATCCACATGCGCAAGGATGTCCTTCTCCTTTGTCAACCAGTCCATGACGTAGAATCCAACACGTCTGTTGTTCTTTGTTATAGGTTCTGTAATCATGCCCCCAACCTTTTGATCCCCTTCCTCTAGCATTTCGATGACCTTGATTAAGGCCTGGGTTTTTCCTGCGTTGGGGAGCCCTGTAATGCCTATCTTGATGGTAACTCCCATAAATTCACCTAATTCTAAGGCTTGGGGGGGTATAGGCTTCATACCTTAATAAGATTCCCAAAATGGGCTTAAAATGTGAAAAAAACCCATTTCGATTTTGTGTTTAAAACCCAAGGGAATTGGATATAATAGGCCGATTTTTGATTCTCCAACAAAAACTATTTTAAACCCTAAAGATAATTGGCGCTTACCATGTCTTTTATGGAGAAGAGAAGACTGCGTAAATATGAGAAAGAAAAGAATAAAATCAGAAGGAAACTGAGCCTTCATCTGTTCTCTGTTACTGCGGCAGAGCAGAACGCACCCACGCATAAGAAGTTGAGAAAAAATCCAAGTGAGGACGATATCAACGAGTACTTGGAATACAGAATGAAGCTCAGGAGGAAATGGATAGACAAGTTCTTTGAGTTCCATCCCGACATTGATCCTAAAATCAAAAAAGAGTTAAAGAAGGAGGCCTACGAAGACATCGATCTATTTAAAAAGAGTCTTTTAGAGAAAATCGAATGAGCAAATTAACTGTCAAAACAACCTCTCTGAAAGATAACATGTGGTTGTACGTCACCTCAAAATCCTCCGCCAATAATGGAATAGAGCCGGTCATTTTTTACCCAAAGATTTAAATCAAGCTATACGCTTTAAGGTTGGGGGGAGCCAAATGGTGATGCCCACCAAGGTGTTAGAAAATTCTATGAATAAGAAGATATCACTCCTTCTGAAGGATTCCAGAATCTTAGAAGGAAAGCTAGTTGGATTTGACGATTACATGAACATGGTATTGGAGAACACGGAAGAGACTTTCAATGATGAGGTGAGAAGACTAGGTACCATCATCATAAGGGGAAACAATGTGGTGAGCATCTCGCCGAAATAATGGTATGAATTTGATTTCATTTTTTTGTATTTGAGCCTTTTTATCGTTTTATCAAATAAGTACCTCCAAAACCACAAAAAAGTTATTAAATAGCCATATACATATATTTTCCAGATGATAGGAGAGGCCTGGGATTAATACAGGCGAATCAGGTACGGGGTTTGGACAGTTAAATCAAACCATGTTCAATTCTCTACCATTAATATGAATAATTGATATGTGCTATGAACAAGAGCAGTCACATGCACAAAAACAGTTCAATGAGATGTACGGGGGATAAGCGTTGCCATTGAGGAAAGGTAAACTGATGTCGATTGAGAAGGATAATACCAAACCTAGAAGAATTTTCTCATTAACAACGGTGGTGATACTTATATTTGGTGCCCTCATGATAGGAATATCCATACAAATCCCAAATGCAGAAGCGGGTTCAGTCAATCATAGTGTTGGGAATGTTGATATACTTTGGCTAACAGATGACGGGAGGATTTGTACTCCCATCTCATGGAGTAAACCACAGACAGCAAGTGATCCTTCATCAGGTATTGGACTCATTGGTCTGGTGATAGATCAGGATAACTATGTGCATACATCTGGATTGGAAAACATTGCTGATCCCTACACCCCACCACCTCCATACACGTTCCAGGATGACTTTACACCCCTGGGCATCAGCATGGTAATCGATGATGGGACCACCCAGAAAAGTGTCGGTTCCTTCCAGAATATAGGACCGGGGACTGGTGATCCAAACGACATCCTTGTGGAACAGACTGTTTGGACGGTTGCCAATATGGATTGGGCAATTTTTCAATGGAAATTGAACAACCTGAAAGCATCTGACTTAACAGGGGTTTGCATAGGTCTTGAGGTACCCCTTTCTAAGGAAGGAACAGGCTTTGGTGTTGGCGGCTCAAGCAGCGATGGCGGAGATGATATAGACGGATTCGATTTGGTAGAAGGAGTTTATTGGGCTTCGGATGTATTTGGAAGTGGGGCTGGCACAACAATTGGATTCGGCTCTGCCATTGCCTTAGAACCTATTACGCATTACTATGCAGAGGATTACCACGCCCCATATCAAAATTCAAGTAATCCCTCGGATCCAGACCCTAAATACCATAGAAATTTCTATGTAAATGAGACTTGGTTGTATAACAGGTTACATGCACTAAATAGCACCGCCACAGATGGAATCACTCCTGGAAATATTACAGCATCTGTGGGGTGGAACGATTTTACAATACCAACCGGGTCTTCCAGAACCTTCACGTTGGTAATGGCAATAAACAGCACTTTTGACAACATGATAGCAGCAATACAGGATGCACGGAATTACTTCCAATACGTGGCAACAGGTTTTCGCATCTCCGAGTTTTCTGATTCCAGCTCAGGGTCCCCGCAGATCGAGATATACAATTTTGGAAGTGGGACAACGGATCTACCTGCATCTGGATTCTTCCTTTCAGTGGATGGCGGAGCAAGCCCTTTAACTGGAAGTTGGAGCAATAATCCTCTTCCTACAAATGAGCATTCAGTCTTCACTGTGACTGGAGGGATCATAGGTCCTGAGAGCGGCAAAATCGGTTTGTATCAGGATATTGGAGGAAACATTGCCCTTGCAGATATGGTGGCTTTTGGGCAGGAAGGTGTGGCTCCTGATCCATTGTCAGGTGAATCAGTGGAAAGGCGATATGATTCCGGTTCAGCAAGTTATACGAATTTTTGGCTTCGAAACGCTTCCACTGGGCCCACCTTTGGTGCACAAAATGATGTGGGAATCGTTGTTACCTCTCCAACGCTCGTTCTAAATGATGTGATGTTCATTCCACTGGATCCTCTTGAGGGCTATGTGGAGCTAATGTACACAGGTTCAACATCAATGGATATTTCAGGTTATAAAATCGTATGTGATGACGAGTTCATAATCCCCTCAGGAACAATACTTAATTCGGTAAATAGATACTATATTTTGACCTATTCAGATTATCCAACATTCTTTACAAACATGGATGCTTCGGGGGATAACATCTATTTATACCAAAATAATGGCGATCTTCTGGACATGGTTGGTTGGAATTCCCCGCATTCTCCCCGAATGAGCGTGCATAGGATTCCGGATGGAAACGGAACCCATCAAGGCTACAATGATGCCACATCCGAGGCTGCAGGCTGGGTCTTTAATACCCCTTTAGAGGTGCTGATGACAGAAATATCTGATAGCGATTCCACAGTTGTGCAGATCGAGGTCTACAATCCCAGGTATCTTACCATCGATTTCAGCTCTGGTTTTTCAATAGAATCAGAATCCGGAACATTGGGCGGTACATGGGTCGTACCAATGGCCGATACAGGTAATTATGCCCTTTTCGAAGTGAGTACCCCTTCGGGGATGGACCCGGAACGTGATACCCTCCGCTTTCTACAAAACGGCATGCAAATCGAGGAGATCTCCTATGGGCAGAAAGGGATAGTTCCCGATCCTCTTAAGGATGAAAGCGTAGAAAGGATCATGGTATCAGGTAATTACACCAACAAATGGTGCAGGAATTTAACATCAGGTCCCACGTTTGGATCTCAGAACGACGTCCCAGCCATAAGTTCAAGCCCCCGGGTGGTGCTAAACGAGGTGATGTTCAATCCAGGCCTTCCGCAGCATGGTTTTGTGGAGTTGATATATACTGATGTAGGATCATTGGATATTCAAGGATACAGCATAATCTGCGACAGTGAGTATAAGATAACAAGCAGCAATGTATTGAATGCTTCAGAGCCGTATTTTATCCTTTCTCAACCGCAAAATCCAAATTTCTTCAGTCAAATGGACTCCTTTGGTGATAATATATATCTTTATGATAATATAGGACAGCTCCTTGATATGGTGGGATGGAGTTCCCCTCATAATGTCAATAAGAGCGTGGTTAGGATTCCGGAAGGTTTTGGAGGTCACCAGGGCTATGACGATACGACCACGCCTTTAGAAGGTTGGGTATTTGATCAAAATCCCACAGTGCCTTTGGTGAACATAGGGCCGGATCAATTTCAGATTGGTGTTCCAGGGATGACTATATCATTCGTTCTTTCAGTAACAAACCGCAATAATGTGGATGATGTCATTGATATCACCTATTCATCGATTAAAGGATGGTCTGTTCAATTGCTTCAGGCCGATGGCCTAACCCCCCTAACAGATACTGAAACAGGGCCTGCTCAGGATGGAATTCCTGATACGGGTATCGTGGGACCCTACTCCCTTGTTCAAATCGTAGTAAACGTTAGTATCCCATTCGGCATACCTGGCGGTGTATCCGAGTACACTACCATCCTTGCCACTTCAACTGCAAATCCCATGGCAACCGAAAGCGCATTGCTTAACTCCTCCACCCTCATGGGATTGGAGTATCGAAGTCCCAACAGATATGTGACCTTTGTAAGGGGAACCTTGATGGTGATAGGTCATGTGGATAACACATTTATCAAGATTACAGATCTATCCAATGGCAATCAGATTGCCCAATTCACGATAAACGAAGGGCAGAGCTGGACCACAAATCTCAACGATGCTCATGTGGATGTAAACGCCACACACAACGCCACTGTTCTCAGCGGTAACTCCTTATACACCTCTGGAGCAAATTCATGGATGTCGTATATTCCAACGGATGGTGGTCAAAAATACGGGACCTTGTTCTACGGTTTCGTCCCGCAAGAGATGTTCCTTTTCGCTCCCCGCCTCAATCCACTTCCTCCCACCTCCATTTCCATCACAGATATCTCGGATGGTGACGATACCACGGCTCTGACGAATGCCAATGCAGATTTTGCCAATTCCGATGTGGAAATCTACAGGATGACCGGATTTGATGATGATATCGTGAAGATTCAAAGCAATGTTCAAATTTCTGTTTTGACTGGAAAGGTCTCGAATGGAGTCGATTGGACGGCAACCCCTCCTTCAGTGAATGGAAGTGAGTTAGGAAAGCACTTCTTCCTGTTCGCATCTAGTGACCTCACAATACTTCCAATTGAGAACAACACAACAGTGAATATAATAGATCTCAGTGATGGTGATGACAGTAGAACCCAGGTAATGAACAGGTTTGACGTATTAACTCAAAGATCTGTTTCTCCGTGGGGAGGGAATCCCATTGTTACGAGGCCTGGTATTACCCTCTACCACAATTCGAACAATTTAATTGATGATGATTATATAGAGATCATTGCGGACAAAGACGTTTTAGTCTATATCGGACCTATTTCGGATCAAAGGGAGGAGTTTGCAGATCTTTCCCCCTCGGTATCCACAGGAATTTTCAGCCAGGAGGTCTTTACGTACGCCCAGAACGGTGGTGCAAACGATCTTCAGGTCTTTGTTTACGATAAGAACCACACTGTCGTGAAGATAACATCCTTGACATACAGTTGGGCACCGGGAAGCGGCAGGGATTCATTCTTTGATTTCATACTCGATTCCGATGATTTAATGGGGACAGGACCGTGGTGGTGGGAATGGGGAGGTTGGGGAGGAAACCTCCTACACATTCAATCCAATCTTCCGATTTCGGTTTTTAATGGAGATTTTGATGGTGCTTCTTTCGGTTCATTCTTGTCGGTGATAAATCCTCCCGAGAACCTGAAATATCCCGACATAGTGATCTCTCAAGCAGACATTTCTTTCGATCCAGGTTCAGTTATAACCAAAGGGGCAATCGTAAAAATCAATGCTACTATCCACAACTTTGGCGACGTGAATGTAACAGGTATCAAGGTATCTTTCTACAATGGCGATCCTTCATTGGAAGGAATTCTGATAGATAGTAATGTAACAATACCATTTTTAGATGTTGGAGAAAACAACACAGTTTCAATTACCTGGTTACCTCCATCCTCAGGTATCTAT
>CP070672.1:1007400-1013354 GCA_020351895.1 Thermoplasmata archaeon | reverse complement strand
TATCCTCAACCATTTTCCTCATCTCCCCCTATTTATAGCAATCATATTACAATCTGGAATCCTTTGTAAATCACATATGCCCTGAAGTTCTCGAGTTTTTTGAAAAGGTATATCAGATCGCTTTTTGTAGCCTCTACACAGTTTTTACATTCCATTTTCTTATTGGCCTTAACCTGTTTGGATATACTGTGGAACTCGTCATAGAATTGGGATATGTCACCAAGAAAATTCATTTTCAATCCAGTGAAAATCCTCTCGGGTCTTAATTCGCATTTTTCACAGGAGGCTTTCTGTTGATTTTTTGATGAAGAGTTCAGGTTTGAGTCGCTGGCAAAATACTCCTCATATGGCTCCCTAATACCCATCTGCTCCATGTCATGGACGATCTCAACCATCATTCTTAGTATTTCAATGGGCTCATCAGTGTATTTTGATTCCATGTAATGGGATAGAATAACTGAATCAACATTGTATTCCTCTAAAAGGCCGTTTAATATGCCGGTGAGACAGATTTGATTGTTCAGGCTCGGCTCTTCCCTCTTGTTACAATCCTTGCAGTTTGCTACCATTGTGATCTTGTTTGCATCTTGCTGCAAACTGTACTTACAAACAAATTCCTCACCCAATTGAGATTTGCTTTCCCTGGACATTCCAACTCCCCCCTTCAATGACCACATATATACATATCAGAACAAATATTTTTCGTGGATTGTTTTGACGATGAATCTTAATGGGCATTTCAAAACTGTGAGGGGATACTGGGTATAATAAAAAGAAGAGATAAAAACCCGGAGAATACCCTTAAAATCCCACAGAAACTTCAAATAATCAATTCTTTTAAACTTTATACTATATAAATACTATACCATATCGGAAGGTATATATCTCGTTAAAACATTATCCACTCATAATGAACAAAAAGGTAACAGCAGTAGGGCTGAGCTTGGGGGTATTGTTCACTTGTTTAGTGGTGGTTGAGGTTGCTTTGAGGGCGGAGGGCATAACCATTTATGTGGATAATGATTACGCATCCGAAAACCTCACACACAAGAAGACGATACAGGCAGCCATAGATAACGCGACCGACGGAGACACGGTATTCGTTTACAGCGGAACATATTTTGAGAATGTTGTGGTGAATAAAGCTGTGAATTTGACTAGTGAGGATTTGGACAACACCATAATTAAGGGAGATGGCACTGGCAATGTGGTATCCATAACCGTTGACGGCGTGAATGTTACGGGTTTCACAATTAGTAATGGTGATTATGGAATCAATATCGGATCATCATCAAACATCAACATCAGCGGAAACAACATATCATCGATTAATGGAGTTGGTATCTTCCTTACCTCTTCCACAGACAACATGATATCCAGCAATATGATCTCTTCGAACACTGAAGAGGGAATCTATCTATTATCGTCGTCAAACAACATCATTATGGGCAACGATTTATCATCCAATGATAAGAGTGGTATATATCTTTACGCCTCTCCAAATAATGTAATCGCCGGTAATAATTTCATAAATGATGGTGTTTTTATGGAAGGTGATTCACCGTTACACTTCAATTCTCATGATATTCTCACGGATAATATGGTGAACGGCAAACCACTTTACTATTACAAGAATGTCGTAACTTTAGACATAGATGGGACACCGACTGGGCAGCTCATTATAGCCAGTTGCATCTATGGTGATGTGAAAAACTTGCAGATAGCAAACACCGATTGCGGGATAGAAGTGGCGTTCTCCCAACAAATCAACTTCACAGATAATTATGTATCATCGAACTACGGGAAGGGTATGTATTTTTACTCATCTTCAGATAACAATATAATAGGTAATGATGTATTATTGAACACCGAGGATGGGTTATATCTTAAGCAATCTTCGGACCACAATGTAATATCAAGCAATAACATATCATTGAATGAACAAAACGGTGTATGTATTTGGACATCCTCAGACAACATGATTTCAGGTAACAATATATTATCGAATATTGAGGACGGCATATATACAACCTCCTCATCAAACACCAAATTTATGGGAAATAATGTGTCATTTAATAACGGGAAGGGCGTTCACCTCTTATCATCTCCAGGCAGCAATATAACCTACAACAATGTAACATTCAATACTGATGATGGCGTCCATTTTTCATCTTCCTCTAACAGCGATTTAACATATAACCTAATATCGAACAATAGCATCGGAGTATATCTTTACCTATCATCCAACGTCAATATCACATGGAATGATGTGTTATCAAACAACAGGTTCGGCATTTTTTTAAACTTCACATCATCTAGTAACAATCTTGTAGGAAACACTGTAACATCGAATAAGGGATCCCATGGTATCTTTCTCTCTTTATCCTCCAACAACTTCATTATAGGTAACAATGCCTCATTGAATGATGAGGATGGTATTCATCTCTCATTATCTTCTGATAACACCATAACAGCCAATGATGTGTTTTACAACACAGATGATGGTATTTACATAACATCCTCCCAAAACAACGATCTAATAGCCAACAATGTGGCAAATAATAATGGGTTCGGAGTATATATTTCATCATCCCTGTACCATGATATTCGGGGCAACATTTTCGTAAATGATGGTCTTTTTTTAGGAGGCAATCAAAAAATCCACTACAATTCTCATGATATACTAACTGATAACGAGGTGAATGGAAAGACATTATACTATTATAAAGACTCAATCGGTCTTACAGTGGATGGAATACCAGTTGGTGAGCTTATCCTGGCAAATTGCACCGACGCTAATGTGAGAAATTTGCAAATCAGTAATACCGATGTTGGAATCGAGATTGCGTTTTCCGTAAACACTATACTCACGGGAAATTCCATATCATCTAACAATAATTACGGCATGTATCTTTGCTCTTCCTCAAACAGCGATATAAATGGCAACGACTTCTTATCGAACTATGCCAGTGGCCTATTTCTTTCCCTTTCCTCGAATAATGACATCATGACCAATGGTGCAACTTCCAATGCCGAGAATGCTATACAGCTTCACTCGTCATCAAACAACAACATAATATCGGGTAATGACGTAGACGGTATATCTGTTACTTCCTCATCGTACAACAACATAACAATTAATATATTTTCATCGACTAACATACACGGCATTTATCTTGACCATGCTTCTAGCAATAATATCATCGGTAATACCGTAACATCGAATATAGAGAATGGTATCCATATGGACTTTTCATCCGAAAATACAATCACAGGAAATATAATAACGAACAATCGCGATGGCATCCATCTTTATCAATCGACAGATAATAACATTTCTCGCAATGATATCTCGAACAACAACAACGGCGTGGTCCTTGACTTCTTATCTGATACCAATTTAGTGAGAGACAACCACATATCAACCAACACCGTAAATGGTGTCTCTTTTTACTCTGCGACTTTCAATGAAATAATAAACAATTCTATTTCGAGTAATAAGTATGGAGTCAATATGGACTCATCCTCAATGAACAACATATCAGCCAATGATATTAACGCCAACGATTGGTTTGGAATCTACCTTATATCGTCCCTCACCAACAATATCAGATACAATAATGTTTATGCAAACACCGGGTTCGGCATCTTTCTCAGCTCTTCTTCGGACAACATCATAAAATCCAACAATATTTATTCGAATGATTTGGTGGGTCTCCGTATCTTAGCTTCCTCAGGCAATTTAGTTTACAACAACAACTTCATAGACAATGAAAACCAGGCATATGATACTCAGAATTTGAACTTGTGGAATTACACATATCCAATAGGGGGTAACTATTGGAGTGATTACGATGGTGTGGACGTAAAAAGCGGTCCACTCCAGAACATGCCAGGAAGCGATGGCATTGGAGAATCTTGGTATCCAATTGACAGTGGCTCCAATGACAAATATCCGCTGATGGAACCATCAACCGCCCTTGAGAACTATATCGTATTACAGCAGGGCTGGAATCTGATATCCATTCCATATGATCAAAAGGATCCGGAGGTACACCTCGTCCTCCGCACAATAGATGGATGGTATAATGCAGTTCAGTGGTATGACATCACAGACACGAATGATCACTGGAAGCACAACAAATCAAGCAAACCCCAGGTAAGCGAGGTGGATTACATAACCGAAAAGATGGGCATTTGGGTCTATATAACCCAACCTGGGGAAACGATTTTCCTCTATAGGGGAGTCAGGCCAAAAGAAAATAAACACGTTGAGCTCTATCCAGGTTGGAATCTTGTCGGTTACCCATCATTGAGCAACAAATTAAGGGACGTTGCACTAAATAACCTGGCTTTCGGTTCTGATGTGGATTCCATCTGGTTCTACAATGCCACAACCCAGGAATGGAAGGAGCTCGGCCCAACAGATTATTTCCAACTCGGTAAAGGGTACTGGATACATTCAAACGTTACAGAAGTATGGAAAGTGCCGCTCTGATTTTTTTTAAATATCTATGTCTTAGACATTGAGATATGGATGGACTTTGTGGTAATTAAGGCTAAACAAAAATATTTATAACCATCTAGATATTCGGTAAACTGGGAGTGTAGAATGCATGCTAGTAAAAGAGATCATGACAAAGAAGGTCATAACCCTAAAGCCAGAGGAGACACTAAAAGAAATTGCAGTGAAATTCGCAAAGAACAACATAAGTGGAGCCCCGGTTGTGGATAAAGAGGGTAAGGTCATCGGAATAGTCAGTGAGACAGATATATTCACAACTTTAAAAAGGAACTTCAGCGAGCTAAAGTTGGTTCATCTGGATCCTGCGCTCTCCATGGTGGGGCTGTCCTTCAAGGAAACTCCCACGAACAAAAAAACAGAGGAGATATTCCAAGATATTGGAGGAATCATGGCCTCTGTGATAATGAAGCATGATGTCAAAACAGTGGGCCCAGAAGACGATATAAAATCAGTTGTGGATATTGTTTCATCGGGAAAGATAAACAGGGTGCCTGTGGTGGATGACGGTAAGCTCGTGGGTATAGTTACCCGAGGGGATATAATAAAAGGAATGAGTAGCCTTGTGGGCTGATAACCTAATTTCGGTTTTAGATATTTGGATTCTTTTTTTGTAGTTTTTGACTCGATAACCACATTTCATGACTACCAAAAGGTTATATTAACAAATATCTTTCTGGGGAATATATCGTATCAATAATGCAAATAATACAAAGGAGTTGTTGATTATGGAGCAAATAGGAGATAAAGCAGAAAACATAATGAGCACAGAAGTCGTCACAGTTCATCCAAAGGATACTCTTCATCAGGTTTCAAAAAAACTGGCAGACAACAACACAAGCGGAGCACCTGTTGTTGATGATATCAACCGAATAGTTGGTATCATATCGGAACACGACATCGTATCATACCTCTCAACTTTTGAGGATAAAGAACAAGAGATCGTAGACGCGGCTAAATTACCTCATTTGGCTCATATCTATCTTCAGGCCAGTGCCCTACCAGTTGAGGAGATAATGACAACTGAGATCATATCGGCCAAACCCGAAACCAAGATAGAGATTCTTGCCAGGCTTATGACTGAGAATAATATCAATAGGATTCCAATTGTCGTGAAGGGTGAACTGCTTGGTATGGTGAGTAGAATAGACATTCTCCGGAATATCGGAGAAGTTAAACTGGAAAAGGTGTAATATTCTTTTAAAAAAAGCATTTAGGTATGGAAAAATCTCAAAATATAATGGGGTATCGACATGGCATATTGGGGCCTGGAAATCGCGATAATAATCCTTCTGATCATCCTACTTCTCATTTTCATTGCCCTGCCGTTATTCTTTACGGCAAAACTCCTTGATGAGGATGAGGGACTGCTGAAGGCCTTGGGGACGACTATATTGCTTTTGATCACTTTTTCTGCATGCATAGCAGGTTT
>CP070672.1:1000160-1007300 GCA_020351895.1 Thermoplasmata archaeon | reverse complement strand
TTATTTTGATTATTTGTTTTGTTATTTTTAGTATTGATGGTACCAGTGGCAGCTGCAAAGCACCCATTACAGAATAAATTGCATCGGGAGGTGATGCTTAGTATCAGAAAGGGAGGTACCCTAAGGCCTTTCTCTTTCGCGGCAACCCTTGAACGTTTGGCTTTCTTAACAGCACGCATAATCCGTGCTCCCGCCCTAAAGTATCTCGGATGGCGCAGAATCCAAGGTAATATTACCCGTGCCAATTCAGGATCTAACTTCTCTATGTCGTTTTTCAGGTTTGATGATTCTCTTTTCGATGGAATTGACTTTTGATTTATATTTTTAATATATGCATCCTCCAAAGGATTTTAATCAAATGATAATCAACCTTATCCTTAGGGATACTATCCTTTCATATTAAATATTTCTTATAAAAACATACAAAACATATAAATAAAAATTTTTTATGTGCATCATCTATTAACTTTCCTCAAAGAGGTAACTCTCATGGGAAAATTGCGAAACTTGAAAATGTTCATTCTTATGCCCCTGAATGCAATTCTTAGTGTTACAATAATATTGCTACTATTATTCAGAGGCCTTTATCCCAGTTGGATGTGGGTGTTTCCTCTGAATATCCTCCTGACTATTGTGGGATTGATATTCATTTTTGTGGGCGCATTTCTTGTAATAAAGACCACCATTTTATTTTCTAAAATTGGAAACGGGACAGTTGCACATTGGGACCCCCCAAAGAAACTTGTGATCTATAGTGTGTATCTTCATATGAGGAATCCGATGATATTTGGTATACTTCTTACCGTTTTCGGTGAGATCGTGATATTTAGTTCGCTCTCCCTAGTTCCATATTTCCTCTTCCTTTTAATTGGTCACCATCTATTGTTTACTAAATATGAAGAACCAGAGCTTATCCAAAGATTCGGTGAGGACTATATCCTATACATGAAAAATGTCCCAAGGTGGATTCCACGCTTAAAACCTTGGGAAGGCTTTCAATCTGGGAATTCTAAAATATAAATGAACAATATCCTTAATCCCCATACCTGAAATGCCTTTTCACAATGAGAAGGTAAACAATCACTATTACATCCAACAGAACCTGACCAGTTGCGAAAAACAAATCGATTCCAAGGCCAATAATAAAGACTACCATGGCCGATTTCCAAGCCCTTCTTCTCAATCTTAAAAGGCCGAAGCCCATGGAGAGGCGGAGAAAGGCCCATATTAATAGAATAATGCCCATGATGGTCAATGCTCCCCCTTCGACCCAAAAGTAGGGGATACTGTCTATACCCTCTAAGAGTACCGCTAATCCAAATAGAAAGATGATAGAGTAGGTTATTATTATAAAAGCTGCCAGGATTGTTACACCTATTGGCCGGTAGGACACCATGAGGATGTCACTCCTTTATTCAGATTCAACAAGATCTCCCTGATCCCAGAGATAGTCCACGAGCTCCTCACACCATTTAATAAAAGCAGGTTCTTTTGATACAAAGCCTATAGAGTAGTCCACCTTTAACTTTCGGTCAAGGAAAAAAACCATTGCTTCATTGTCAGTGACCACGGTTGCTGCTGGAATCTTCCAGATCTTCCTCCAAAGCTGGGGCAACGTGCTTTTAAAATCTTTAGGGGGCTTGAATGTCTGGTCAATTATAAAACGAAAATCCGCACCCTTGGAAACCTTCTCCCGAACAATGGGAACAGCATCAAGCATAACTTCATTGGCAATCACTGAAATCTTCTTCTCGGCTCGGCTGAACATTTTCTCGGCATTCTGAATGTTGGTAACTGCACCCTCAATTCGTTCGCTATCCTTCAATTCCCCAAGTCGCTCAACAAAGGATATGGGTAAAAGAGAGAGATCGAGGTCGCGAAAGCAATCATAGTTGGCAGCCACAAAATCCAGGTCAATGAGAAGTGAAAGTGTGAGTTGCCCCAAAGGAGCATCACGGTACTTTCCATCTGGCTCTTTGTCCACAAGGCCCGCTCCGTGAAGGCTATCCAGATGGACCTTGGTCTCCTCAGGGCTGATATCGACCTTCTGGGCAATGGTTTCCACAGGTTCGGGTTGGGTTGTGATTGTTCTGAGGATTTCGAGCTTGATTGGGTGGGAAAGAACTTGCAAGAGTTTTGATGTCATAATTTACACATCCTTTTTAATTTTTATACTAAAAACAAGTAACATCCTGTCGATATTTATGGATTTCTGTTGTTCTCCTGGTATCCCATGATTCACAGGGATGGATTATAGGGTGGTAAGAAAATCTTCACAAAGAAAGATGAGAAATGGGACACAACCACACATCATCACCACAGATCGTATATTGAAGAAATGCTGAGCAGATATATATTTATATATCTGAAAGATATTGATTTTATATCTCAATGGTTCAATGAATCCGATGACGGTGTCTGCACTTCTTTGTTAAAAATTGAACTCATCAATTTATAAAATGAAGATGTGAAAATTATGAATATGTTTCAGATCCTGGCAATCTTTGGAATGCTAAGTCCCATTATTTATACCTTAATGTGGATAATTGGAGGTAAATTACGATCGGATTATAGCCATATCCGTGATGATATTAGTTCTTTATTTGCAGTTGGTGCACCCAACAAGCGTCTTATGCAATCCTTCATAATTGTATCAAGTGTTCTTCTGTTTTTATTTTACCTTGGATTACACGAGGGAATAAATGACGAAGGAGGATCATTTGTAGGACCTCTTTTATTTATAATAAGTTCATTTTTAGGAATGCTCGTTGCCTTCTTCTTCCCTCTGGATGAGGGTGGTGAGATAGAAACCTTCAGGGGAAAAATGCATCTAATATTAGTAATGGCATCGGGAATACTGACTATTGCTGGGATGGTTGCGCTGTGGTTTAGATTGCAGGATGTTTCAGGATGGAGTGCCTTTGCTACTTATTCGCTCATCTCAGCCATATCAGCTCTTGTTCTAATGATTATTGCAGGCATCTTCATTAAAGGTAAGTACAGAGGCATTTTAGAAAGGTTCGGGGTCACTCCCTTCGAGCTATACTATTTTGTTCTTGCTCTGATGGTATTTCTGAATAATTGATTACATCTTTGATGCCATTGGAAAAAACTCGTTTTCAGCATCACAAAAGTCTGGAAAATTTTTAATAAACAGAGAGATATCCCCCTTTAGGCTGTTTGAGATGGAGGTAAGAGAGTAAACTTTCTTGCAATATGAGTTATCTACAATTATAAAATCATAAGAAGGAGATGAGGGAAATGGTTGAGGATAAGGAGAAAGAAGAAAAGAAAGCAAGTTCAGATAGCTTGGTAGATCCAAAGATCAATGTTAGGATATTACTTGCAGCATTTTGGATATCACAATTTTTGCTATGGACATTTGGGGATATGGTGTCCCTTCTGCAACATAAAGATCCTGAGCCCATCTCAAACGATTTATTGACCTTCGTCGCAGCACCACTTGCCATTATTCAAACATTCATGATCATGTTCTCCCTCATAGGGAAGCCCAAATTTGTCCGTTGGGTAAACATAATCGCAGCCATTGTATTTTTATTAATCAATATAGGGTATATAAGTGAGGCAGTTGATGGCTGGGAATATCTATTGGGAATTGCATATGTTCTGTTCGATGTACTAATCATCTGGACAGCGTGGAAGTGGCCAATACAGGAAGGTAGTCCTGAGGTGGAATCCTCGTGAAAGCTATAGTATATGAGAAATACGGAGGGCCTGATGTTTTCCATCTTAAAGAGGTTCCGAAACCCACACCCAAGGACAATGAATTACTGGTAAAGGTTCATGCCACAACTGTGAATGCAGCTACCCGATGGGCAAGAACTGGCAAGCACCCGGATTCCAAATTCTTTACCTTCATGACACGGGTATTCTTTGGATTCACAAAACCAAAAAAACCCATAATTGGATATGAACTGTCAGGGGAAGTTGAGGAAGTTGGCAAGAATGTAAAACTTTTTAAGAAAGGTGATTCGGTTTATGCTTCCACAACCGGTCTTTCGGCTGGAGCATATGCAGAATACGTTTGTATACCTGAAAAATGGAAAAAAGGTGTGGTGGCCATAAAACCCTCCAATGCTACCCATGCGGAAGCCGCCTGCGTTCCAGTAGCAGGCATGGCAGCGTTACATATCCTCAGAACAGCAAATATCCAGAAAGGACAGAAGGTCCTTGTCTACGGAGCTTCGGGAAGTTTGGGCACCTATGCGGTTCAGCTTGCCAAGTACTTTGGAGGGGAAGTTACCGGGGTGTGCAGCTTTCGGCATCTGGAAAAAGTAAAATCACTTGGAGCCGAAAATGTGATTGATTATACGAAAGAGGATTTCACCAAAAAGGGGAAAATCTATGACGTGGTTTTTGAAGCGGTAGGAAAGCTCTCACCTAAGGAATGTAAAAAGGCCCTAAAGAAGAACGGTACCTATCTAACCTCTAAAACCCTGACAAGCGAAACCACTGAAAAGTTAGATTTTCTTAGAAAGCTTATTGAAGAGGGAAAGATCAAACCAGTCATAGACAGAACCTATCCCTTGGAGCAGACAGCCGATGCACATAGCTATGTCGATAAAGGACACAAGTGGGGGAATGTGGTAATAACTGTGGTGTAAGATGATAAAGCCTAACAATAGAACTTAACAGGAAACATCAAATAGAATGAGGTGGGAGAAATGGTTGAGGGAGAAAAGAAGATGGAACCAGAGAATGAGAAAGAAAAAAAAAAGGATTATTACAGACAGACCGCAATCATCGTGGGATTATTGTTCATAACAGCCACGGCTGTTACCATAGTAGGTATCGTTTTTATGGGATCCTCTTTGGAGGATGATCCGGTTGATCTTGTCAAAGTTGTAGATAATGAAACCGGGATAATAATTGCTGGGATATGCTGGATAATTCTTGCCATTTCTGTTGCGGGCATTGGATTTTTCATGCATCCGATCCTAAAAAAATACCATGAAGGTCTGTCCCTTGGATATGTTTCTTTCAGGCTTATGGAGACGGTCTTAATTCTTGTTTCAGTAATCAGTCTACAATCACTGTTGACACTAAGTCAGGAATTTGTGGCAGGAGATCTGAATGCCGCCGATTATGAACCTTCAGTGATCCTTTTGAAAGCATTATTCGATTGGTCCTTTATAATTGGTACCATGATCTTCTTGGGTTTGGGAGGTCTGGTGCTTAATTTTATATTGTTCAAATTAAAGCTCGTTCCTTCATGGCTGTCGATCTGGGGCTTCATTGGAGGTGCATGCGTTCTACTATATGGTTTGATAAGTTTATTCGGTCATGATCCAGCAATTCTGGCTGCTCCCCTAGCTGTGCAGGAGATGGTATTTGCGGTTTGGCTCATAGCCAAAGGATTCAACCCCCCTGTAACCACTTCAAATTCTGAAAAAACAGATGTAAACTAGGTTTAGATGAGCAGATTCAACGTGTGAAGCATGATAAGTGATCACGATGCCAAAATCGATAATAATCATCGGTGCAGGAGTTGCGGGTCTATCTACTGGATGCTACGGGCAGATGAATGGGTATGATACAAAAATTTTCGAGATGCACACATTACCTGGCGGTGTTTGCACCACATGGAAACGCAAGGGTTATAAAATCGACGGTTGCATTCACTGGTTGACTGGCACAAAACCGGAAACTGATTTCTATCAGATATGGGAAGAATTAGGTGTGATGAAGGAGAGCAATATTATCGATCATGATGAGTATGCAAGAATCGAAGGCGAGGATGGCAAGGTTTTCATCGTCCACTGCAACATCGATCGTTTGGAACAGCATATGAAGGAGCTTGCCCCAGAGGATAAGGATCTGATTGAGGATTTTACTAATGCTATCCGGAAGATGACAGACTTCCACATTCCTTGGGAAAAACCCGCTGATCTATACGGTCCATTGGATGTACTAAAATTAATGAGGAGTATGGTTCCGTTCAGCGGAATCTTTCGTAAATGGGGTAATAAAACCATCAAGGATGTTGCTAAAAAATTCAAAAACCCGTTCATGCGCCAGGTCTTTCCCCACATCTTCAACCTCGAAAATCCCCCTGAATTCCCGATTCTGGCCGTGATGAAGACGTTTGCCTGGATGAATCAGAAAACCACTGGTTATCCCAAAGGAGGCTCATTGAAGCTTGCTCGAACCATTGAGCGACGTTACCTTTCCCTTGGTGGTAAGATTCATTATAAATCTAAGGTTGTAAAGATCTTGGTTGAAAATAATATGGCAGTAGGTGTACAGCTCTCAGATGGCACCGAGCACCGAGGAGATATCGTGGTTTCTGCTGCCGATGGTCATTCTACAATATTTGACATGCTTGAGGGAAAGTATATCGACAGAAAGATCAGAGGCTACTATGACAATATGGGGCTCTTTTCACCTCTGATATATATTGGACTGGGTGTAAACCACTCTTATCAAGATATACCTTCAACTGTCACCGGTATAAATTTTCCATTCGAAAAATCCGTGATCATTGGTGAGAAGAAGCGCGACCGCATGAGCGTTCAGTTCTATACCTTCGACCCCACACTGGCACCCGAAGGCAAGACATTTGTAAGGGTACATTTTCCAACCGATTATAACTACTGGAAAAAATTAAAGCAAGATCCCAATCGCTATAAAGCGGAAAAGGAGAAGATCGCAAATGAGGTTGTGACCCTACTTGACAAACGATTCCCAGGATTTGCAGCCAACGTGGAGATGAAGGATGTTGCGACACCAGTGACCTGGGTGCGGTATACTGGCAACTGGAAGGGGAGCTTCCAGGGCTGGATCGAGACGACGAAAACATTGAGGATGCGCATGAGCCAGATACTGCCAGGCCTTTCGAACTTTTACATGGCAGGTCAATGGGTTCGACCAGGTGGCAGCATACCTGCAGTAGCAATGTCGGGTCGTCATGCTATTCAAATAATTTGCGCAAAAGACAAGAAAGAATTTGTGACATCGAAGCCGTAATAATAGGAAATTTAATGGATAATGTGAGCATATCCAAAATGCGGAGGGATAAAGAAACATGAAAGCTGTTATAACCACAAAATACGGACCGCCTGAGGTTCTCAAGTTTGAAGAGATAGAAAAACCTATCCCTAAAGATAATGAAGTGCTTAT
>CP070672.1:997291-1000060 GCA_020351895.1 Thermoplasmata archaeon | reverse complement strand
GTACCAAATGAATCTCCCCTTTCTTTTATTGTTAGTAACTTTTCTATAGATGACCTTCCTCCAGCCACACCTACTGGATTGGATGCCAAGGCCACTTTTAACTCCGGGGAATTGAATATCACATGGAACCCAGTTACAACAAATTTGGACGGCTCGCCATGTATCGATCTGGTAAATTATACCCTATATAGGAACAGTACCACCCCGGGAATTTGGGTATTCATTACGAATATCTCAGCTGGAACGGAATTTTATCTGGACTTTGGACTTGCAGACGGTATTACATATAACTACACGATTTGCGCCTCAGATGAAATACCAAATCACTCGCCCCTGTCTTCTCCTGACTCAGGAATACCATTTGAAATTATTCCACCAGCCACACCAACAGGTCTGAGAGTGGAGGATGAGATAAGTGCTGAAGGAGCATTGAACCTGTCATGGGACCCAAACAGCGATACAGACCTTAGTCACTATTTGGTATATAGTAACAAATCTGATGCTTGGGAAGTCTTGGCAATAGTAATGAAAGGTGCAGACTATTATGTTGATCGTGGTCTTATAGATGGTGTCATCTATTACTACAACATCTCGGCTGTGGATTACTCCGGAAATGAGGGGAACCGATCTTCCACAGCAAGCAACATTTCCATAGACGATTTATCGCCATCTACACCTTTGGGATTGGCGGTAAAAGATGTTGTCAATTTAGCAAGTTCCTTGAATATATCATGGAACCCTGTGACAAAAAATGCTGATGGCTCTCCCTGTATTGATCTTGTAAATTATTCTTTGTATACAAATAAATCGGGTGCTTGGGAACTTTTTGCTGTAATACCTGCGGGCACGGAATATTATATGGACAGTGTAGGTCTATTCGATGGACCGACCTACTATTATAGAATCTCAGCATCTGACGAAATCCCAAATACCTCTCCAAATTCCACAGATGCATATGGCATATCTATTGACGACTTGCCGCCCTCAACACCTACAGGCTTGACCGTCATTTCATCTCCACAAGGCAATATATTGAGCATAACCTGGAATGCAAATCCTGAAGTAGACGTCATATCCTATACCTTGTTGATCAGCACCAATAATGTAACCTTCGATGTTGAGGCTGTAATTCCTGCAGGCGTGGAGTATTACATGGATACATCCCTTATCGACGGTATAACTTATTATTACATGATCAAGGCGGCAGATGAGGTACCGAATTATTCATTGCTCTCAGGGATTGCTTGCGGTGTACCTTTTGATTTTACAGCCCCTTTAGCACCCACTGGATTGACAGTGACTTACGGATCGACATCTGATTCATTGAGTTTAACATGGGATCCAAATAGTGAATCTGATCTGGCTGGTTATTACATTTTTCGTTCCACAACAGAAGACGGACCGTATACTTTGATAAATATCCTCGATCAGGTCACAGGATATGTGGACATAGGATTGGACAGCGGAGTGACTTATTATTATGTAATAGGAGCTTTTGATGAGGTACCAAACAATTC
Source organism: Thermoplasmata archaeon (assembly GCA_020351895.1). The sequence goes on along the minus strand of CP070672.1, from coordinate 998,543 downwards.
TTCATTCTCAAATGAAGCGAATTTTACAACATTAATCACAGTCCCGCCTGCAGCTCCAGTAGGACTTACTGTTTCCGTAATTCCCTCTGGAAATGCACTTAATATCTCATGGCATGCCAATTCCGAACCTGATTTGGCCTTCTATTCTATCTATCGCAGTGTAGACAATTTGAGCTTTACTTGGCTCGCTGATATTTTCACTGGCACGGAATATTTTGTTGACATAGATTTAAAGAACGGTGTGACCTACTTTTATTTGCTTACCGCCTCTGATGGTGTGCCAAACGAATCTCCTTTATCAATGGTTGTGAACGGTACACCCACGGACCTAGAGGTTCCATTTTCTCCGACTGATCTCGTGGTTTTTCCTGGTTTCACCCCCTTTGAATTACAACTTTTCTGGAACGCATCCATAAGTTCGGACGTTAGGGGATATAATATTTACAGATCCACAACGAAGGGAGGTCCATATGAATTTATCAACAGCACTTTTTTAGTAACCTACTGTGGCGACAAGGGCTTGTTGGATGGAACAACCTATTATTATGTTATCACGGCCTTTGACGAAATCCCGAACGAATCATCATTTTCAAACGAGGCAAGTGGCTCTACGCCGGATATAACTGCCCCTTCCGTACCTATCGGATTGAATGTCTATATCTTGCCTGAAGGTAATGTGCTTAATATTTCTTGGGATGCAGTTACAGATGATGATATTTTATTTTATCATGTGTACAGAAGTGGTGATAACATCACTTTCATTTATATCACATCTGTCCCAGAAGGCATTGAATATTATTTGGATACAAATCTGAGCGATGGCACGACATATTACTACATAGTAACAGCTGTGGACGAAGTCCCCAATGAATCAGGAGCATCAGGAGTAGTTTTCGGGACACCCAATGATTCTCTTCCTCCTTCTAAACCCTTAAATTTATCAGCCACAACAGGCTTGGTATATGACTCAGTGAAATTGAGTTGGGATGCAAACAAAGAGGATGATTTGAGGGGTTATACGGTGTACTACTCAACTGTTCCTGGGGGCCCATACGTTTGGTTAGCCACACTTGGTTTTGAAACCATATATTATATCTTTGACTTGGAAGATGACATTACTTATTATTTTGTGATCGATGCCTTTGAAGAAGTGCATAACAATTCCACAAAGTCGAACGAATGCTTCTGGAAGATCCCTGATAGAGTCCCACCCCTTGCCCCCACAGGGTTATCAGCCTTTCCGCAGGATGTT
>CP070672.1:989136-997191 GCA_020351895.1 Thermoplasmata archaeon | reverse complement strand
ATGTGATACAGTGACCTTAATAAATAGGCTTACTGGAGAGTTAATCTGCACCATAACTTTGTCATAAGCGTTTTTAAGAATATCTTTTTAGAAGACCTTTCATTTTGGGGGGGAACAGGCGGTGGGTAAAAAATATCATCTATATAGTACCAGTATAAAATGCCGCAACAAGTAGTATGAATTGAAAGAAAATCACTCCAACTCTGGTTCCTGTTCTTATGTAATTCCAGAATGCCTTTTGACTCATCTCCCTAAAGGTGAGGTACCAGGTGACAAATAGAATCACGGCAAAGGCGGTTGCACCAAATAGGTAGACAGGATCGTAATACAGAGAGGGTAGAATATTCCATCTGAAAATGTATGGGGCTGGATAAATTACTGCATATCCAACATAAAACAGAACCGCAAGATACATGGATTTCTTTGCCCCCATGCGCACTGCCACAGTTTTGAAACCTGCCTTGATGTCGCCTGCCAAATCCTCTGTCCCTACTAAAATCTCCCTTCCAATTTCCATTACGAAAATACTTATGGTAAGTGGAGCCATGGCCACAATGCCATCTATGGGCTCGATTGCCACTCCACCGTAAAATGGAATGATTGCTACACCGTAAGCAACTAAAATATGCCCCCATATGTCCCAGCCCTTTCCCCATATGTTATATACGATGCCTACAATGGTCAATGAGAGGGCCACAAAACCTGCCGAGAAGTTGATCCTCCCATTATGAATATCTATGAAAAAGGCAAGGATTGTACCGCAAAACATCATGCCCAATCCGGTCCACTTCGCTGTTTTGGGTGAAATGGCCCCACAGGGAACCGGTTTGTACGGCCTGTTGACCTTATCAGAGGCCAAATCAGTGTAATCGTTGTGTATCATTATTCCCGTGTAAACCAACGGAGCCCAGGCGATCAGTGCCAACCAGAAGGTTACAGGATCGGGATCGAGGTCGACATTGAGCGCTCCCACAGCGGCACCGAGAGCACTGATAAACAGAATAGGAGGGCGAATGATTCTAAACCAGGCCTCGAGTTTATTCATTTAAAATCCGCCCAATAAATTAAACTATTGATATTATCTTTTTTTTCCACCTCTTTTTTGTGGCTTAGGATACTTTTCTTGTATCTCCTTAATTCTCTCCATGAGATCCTTTTTCAATTCCTCCCCAATGAATTTGTCTGAATGCTCATCCATTTTAGCAGCCAATGCTATCTTGGAGGCGAAGGCCCTTGCTATCTTTCCCCTCTGCCAATAAGGCGCCCGATGGACTAGTGGGTGCTGGAATATGAGCCCGTGCTTCGGAGGCTTCGAGCCGTCCTTCAAATGCCGAAACAGGGCCTTTTCCGCCCCCAGAACTTGAATCGTGCCTGAAGGCAGTCTTGCAAGCCTTGAAAGTCCTTGGGCCTTTGCAATCAACCTAGATCCGATTATCGGTCCAGCCAGGTAAGACAGATTCGGGGCATTGTTCTCCATTTCACTCTTTATGTATTCTTCAAGTTCGGCCTTTCTTTCATGCAAGTCCGACAGGGTTTTTGCCAGTTCTGAGAGGGGTCTTAGATCCTGATCATCGAAATCACCCTGCTGAATTATGAGGGTTATGAATTCCTGGTCCCTTATCATTCTTCTCTGCTTGGGAAAATGCATGCCGTACCATTCATGCAATCTTTCAGACAGCAAATTCGTGCTCTGGATGATGTCGTCCAATGCACATGATGCTTGGGTTATGCTCTCCTGAGGGGTGATCTTGGCCTTGGTTTTTTCCTCTGCCAGGCTCATCATGGCCTCGTGCAACATATCCATTGAGAATCCATGATCCTGTGGATCGGGGTAGGGGATATCCTCCTCGATGAGTTCTCCTCCAAGCTTAGTTAAGCGCTCGTCCAGAACCCAGAATCTCTCTAAACCTTTTACAATCTGTTTTTCCTCTTCAAGAAGTTCCCCATTGGCCACCACTTTCAAACGATCAACGATCTCCTTGGTATCCTTTGGAAATAGCTTTGATTCTTTGATGGCCTCATCTTCATACAGGAATGTGCCGAACCAAGTGGTTAACAAAATCATTCTTTTCACCTCTTTTAGCCTATCATACATTCCCCCGCCCCGCTCTCAACTTACTGAGTAAACGCAGGAGTGCCGATAAATCGTTCACTTCAACATGCTCGAGATTCATCATGCGCATGCGCAGGGAATTTGCACCCGCACCCAGCTTTGCCAGCTGCCTCCCTTTCTCCTTGATGATCAGGCATTTCCCGTTCTTTGCCAGGACCGTGGCAATTTCCTGTGCAAAGGACATGGACCTTCCCAACTCCTCCCTTTTGGCACCCAATGCCCCCATGAGCCCAAGCACGACGGAGCCTCTTTCCTGAATGTACTCTCTTGTGTGTTTTTTTGATTCAAGGTTCTTCTTCACGAAAGGTGATATGAGCTCAATCGCGGAATCATCTTTAAAATCGATTGTTATGGTGTTGGATGTGATATGCACACCTATCATCTCGTTCTCTTGGGAGAGTTGGCACTCAACCGAGCCTTCCGAAATCAGATCCCATAGCGGGATAAGCCGCTCTATTTCTTTTTTCACTCGCTCTTCTCCCCTTTCATCAGGGTTATGCTTAGGGCGATGTCACCATCCAATGTCAGGTTCTCGAACTTCAACCGAAACTCGGTCTGTTTGTCCTCTATGAGCTTTAAAGCATCCTTCATAGTAGGTAGCTTCTCATAGACTCTTCCTAGGGTTTCGATGGCACCCATCGCCGTATCTTCCACTTTCTTTACTGGATCCATAATTTCACCGACTCGATAAAGGGGATAGAAGTATTTAAATCTAAGATTACATTGGAAGGAGGAGAAATTTCAATATCAATATTCCCAGGTTCTGAAATTTGGGTGGGAGGAGGGGGTGGAGGAGGGAGTGTATCTGGGAGGGGAGGTGGGGAAGGAGGAGGGGGAAAAAGAGGGGGAAACAATAATGTCTATCCAGTATTCTAATCCTTATGAATGAAGGGTGGGAGGAGGGGGCGGAGGAGGGGATGGATGTGGGAGGGGAGCTGGAAGTAGAGGAGTTGTAGGAGGAGGGGATGGAGGAGGAAGAGAAGGAAAGGGAGGAGGAGAGTGGGGAGGAGAGGGTGGAGAGGAGATAGAAAGAGAAGTAAGAAGAATTGGGAAAGAATTAATTGAAGTTGTCATCTTTAATATAATGTCAGAAACCCTTTAAAACAAGCAAGGCATTACACACAGGTATCAAATAATGATCCTTCGTGGCGATAGGAATGAAGATAGAGCTTTTCTATAATCCAACTTGCCCCATATGTCCCAGGGCAAAAAAACTTGTGAAAAAAGTTCTAAAGAAATATCCACAAGTCGAATACGATGAGCTCAATGCTTATGAAAATCAGGATAGGGTTATGGCCCTGGGTTTTGAAACTGTACCGGCCATAGTTATCGACGGAAAATTATGGCATGTTGGTATGCCCGATAAGAAGGCCCTAAAAAAAGAAATCGCCGGGAAAATTGGCTGATACCGATGTAATATCATGATTTCAAAAAGGTGGGATGTCCATGAAAACCGTGTACTTCGTTTCTGCAAGATCTGAGGATTACAGCTATCAGGCCTCAGTGGTTGCAAAGCTTGAAAAGGTACTGAGAAAGATGAATCTAACTCAGTACATTGCAAAGGGTGATCATGTAGCTATCAAAACACATTTTGGATCCGAGGGAGGACATAGAATAGTAAGGCCCATATTTTTGAGGAAGATCGTGGAGGCCGTGAGGGCGGCTTCCGGAAAACCCTTTGTCACGGATACTGTAAGGCTAAAGGGTCTGGATTATCTGGAGACGGCCAATATGGAGGGGATAAATCACCTATCTGTTGGATGTCCAGTGGTTTTGGCGGATGGCCTCTTTGGAAGAAACAGTGTTACCGTCTCAGCAGGAAGCATTCTTGGTAAAATAGGTATAGCCTCGGAAATCTATGATGCAGATGCCATGATTGTCGTGACACACTGCAAGGGGCATATACAAGCAGGGTACGGGGGTGCATTGAAGAACCTGGCTATGGGAGCAGTCTCAGACAAGAACAGGGAAGGCAAATCCGAGAGAGCCAAGATTCATGCAATAGATATCCAGCTTGGCTGGGATTCTGAAAAATGCGAATTGTGCGGAGATTGTGTCGAGATATGCGATCATGATGCCTTGGAGATGAGTGATAAGATCGAGATAGATCATTTCATGTGCCACAAATGCAGAAGGTGTGTGGAGGTCTGCGAAAACGAGGCCCTTATTCTTCCAATAATGGAGGATGAATTTCAGATGGCCATGGCCGAAGCCGCAAAGGCAGCCCTTGATACTTTTTCTAAGAATAAGGTAATTTACCTGAATTTCATAATGGAGGTCATGCCCCACTGCGACTGCCATCCGCACAGCGACGTTCCTGTAATAAACGATCTTGGCATACTGGCAGGTGATGACATCGTGGCAATAGATAAGGCATCCCTGGATATCATCGAGAACGCAGCAAGGCTGCCTGATTCCAAAGCCGAGAACATAAAAGAAGGAGAAGGCCTTTTTAAGGGTCTTACCGGGAGGGACCCATATATCCACGTGAATCATGCTGAAAAACTCAAGTTGGGGGAGACCCAATACAAACTCGTGAAAATAAATTAATCCAAAACAGCTTCCAAATCATCTAGGCCTCTTTCGTATCTCTCCACCTTCACTTTTATATCCTTTGAATCCTGCGTTGTGAATGTCACCCCGTCCTGGGCCTGGATCTTGCCTTCTACAACCACACTCTTTAACATCTCCACACTTTTTGCCTTCACATTTCCATGAATGTAGGTGTTGTCATCCAATGTCACCTTTCCCTTGGAAGTTATGCTTCCCACTATTTCAGCGTCACATCCAATGTCCAGGTCTTTTCCCGATTCTAAGGAGCCGTGAAACTTGGTGTTCTTCCCGATCTTCATGTAACCCGAAACAAAGTAATTCCCCAGTATCCTGCAATCTGCACCGATCCAGCAGTTTCCTTTTATGGTGGCTCTTTGAAGCGATATCTCTGAATCGTTTGGCACGAAAGTGAAAACATCTGATACAAGAAATTCCTCCTCCTCCTTGTCCAGCTCTTCAAGGATCATCTCCACCTCTTGGCTCCTTCCCTGCCTCATTAGTTCTAATAAGTACAAGTATATATAGATTAGAAAGGAAATGGGACTTCTTACATTGATCCATCCCCTGGCCTCGAACTTCTCGATTTCTGCAGAATCACTCAAATCCAGATCCCTGCCCACTGAGAGCTTTCCCTTTACCTTGACCTTGTCTGCCAGATAGACGTTCTTATCACCGGCCACATCGCCCTCGATCTGGGACCACATGTCTATACGAATGTCATCCTTGGTTACTATGCTTCCCGCAACGTAGGCCTTTTCCCCGATAAAAACCCTTCCGTCCGTTATCACTCCCAGGCCGAAATTCGCCCTATCGCCTATTATGAAGTCTCCTTTTGTAACGATATTATGCTCCTCAAACTTGACATTATCTGGAATAACCAGGGTCTTTTTATCGAATACCATTTCATCCCATCCTTTTTTCCCATCCCTTTTAGAAAAAAGGGTATTTATGCATCTGGTGTATTGATTTTAAGGGTTATGAAGTTTTTGATAGAAGATTGGGTATATGATGGATATCGAATGAAATAGAATTAAATACATACAAATTCTTTACCTTCATCATGAAAGAAAGCTTACCCCTTTCTTATGTTGAAACCGTTGAAAATACCACAATAGAGAACCTTTTAACCATTTATGAGAATGCATTGACTAAATCAGAATTCAAGGACTTCGAAGTCGAGGAAAAAGCGGGCAAACAGAATCACAAAGCCATATGGGGAGAATTGAAAGACAGGGAAAGAAAAAGTCTTTTGACATTTGAAGCAATGAAAGAAAAGAGTCAGAGATTCTGTGCCAAGGCTTCACTTGAGCAGATAGGTGAGGATGTCAGATTCACAATTGAAGTCATACCATGGATGGAAACAGAGGATAAACCCGAGGAACCTGGTGTAACTCAGAGTGCAACTGAAAGAACCTATGATGAGATATATGCTCGTCTTAGGCTTGAGGAGATATTATCTGCCATGCCTGGTGTGGGCGAGGAGCCCGATGATATACTATATGCACCCCACTATGACGATTTACCAAAACAGGAGAAGCTAAGGAAATTAGAGCAGCGTTTTCGCGACGGTAAAATGTCCAAAGAGATGTATGAGAAGATCAAGGAATGGATCGAGGCCGGTAACTGATTCAAAACACTGTACAGTGAGCAGGAATCTGTCCCAAACTGCGGTTAAACAACTTTAAATACTATCCAGTCAATTATCACTTCTAAGATGTAGGACGGCTTTAATTCATGAAGAAATTTGTTTCTTTTATCAGTGTAACAATCATTCTCTTGTCATCTCTGACCATTATGGGTGTATCAATGGGGGATGAAATAATAGAAGAAAGCGATCTTTCGCTTTTCATCAACCTCAAAGCCGCGAAGTTTGATCCTTTAAGGGAGGATCCGGACGTTCCTTTCAGTTTGGTGTACCCCGATTATAACAATTACTATTTAGTACAATGTAAAGGTGCAATTCAACAGGAGTGGGTGGAGGATATTCTGTATTCTGGTGCGGACATTTTAGGCTACATTCCTGAATACACATATTTAATATATATGGAAGAAGAGGCCAGAATGTTCATCGACAATTTACCTTTCGTCAGGTGGATCGGTATCTACCATCCCGCATATAAAATCGAAGAGAGTCTTCTTTCAAAGCATGGTCCAGTTCAGCTGAATGTCATGGTTTTCAGAAATGGTAATGCCCTTGAGAATCTCGAGATTGTGAAGGATAATATCATAAACCTGGGTGGGAGGATCATCAAGGAAGAGGATGTTTATGTCGTTGTTGTCGAAATCGATGCATCCCATATCAGAAATATCGCCTTCATTCCTGAGGTAGAATGGATGGATGAATATACACCTCCAAAAGCCCTGATGGACAACATCAGGGTATTTACGGGAGCCGAATCTCCTCTTCACGAATACGGATTTACAGGGACTGGCATTGTGGGAGAGGTAAAGGATGCAGGCATATACCAGGACCACCCAGAGTTCGAGGGGCAGCTTTTGGCCACAGATGGAAATGTGGATGAGGATTCCCATGGAACCTCCACGTTCGGCATAGTTTTCGCAAAGGGTGTACAGGAGAGGGCAACTGGGATGATGCCGGGCGCACAGGGAGTGTTCTGCGATTGGGGTGTTGGAAGAAAACAATCCATTGCCAATTTGGTCAACAACTGGGGAGGGGTTTTTCAGAGCAACAGTTGGTCATCAGGTTCATCTGATAGCTCATACTCATCAATTTCCCAACAGAATGACGATGCGATATTTGAGTACGATGTGACCATGCTGTATGCCAGCGGCAATGGAGGAGACGATGGCACGGTTACCCAGGAGGCCACAGCCAAGAATGTCATAGCAGTGGGTGCCTTCAGCCATTACGATAACACTGACCGCACCGATGATGCACACACAGGAAGCCAGGGCAACAAGGGCCCCGCAGATGACGGCAGGGTCAAACCAGATGTTGTGGGGCCGTATGATTCCATCTACACGACCTCCTCGAGTGAAGGTTACACAAGCTCCTTTGGAGGAACCAGTGGTGCAACACCGGTTGCAGCAGGTGCTGTTGGATTGATATATGAGATGTACAAGGAAAACCACTTCGGCAACAATCCAACTGGGACAATGCCTCATGCAGCCACTGTAAAAGCGATCCTCATTGCAGATGCCTACCAATACGATTTTTCGCAGGGGGATCGGTTCGCCCAGGGCTGGGGACTGGTTGATGTAGGATACGCATACGACATCGGTGAGAACCATCTAATCGATGACGAAAACAATGCATTGAAAACAGGGGATAGTATCCTTTATAAAATCACCCCAACTGGTTCCACACCATTAAAAATCTCATTGGTATGGACCGATGTTCCGGGAACCACTTCATCTTCAATGCATCT
>CP070672.1:984619-989036 GCA_020351895.1 Thermoplasmata archaeon | reverse complement strand
GAGAACTAATTCTGCCTAAATGGGTTCATCTCTTTCAAGCTCCTGATTAGGATCCCATTCTTTAAGGGGTATATAATTATCTGTCCAGGATATGAGCTGGATTTTTTGGGACCCCCTTATTAGAAATTCGGCTTTGATTTGTCTTTCTGCAAGGCTTCCTTTCACCCATCCGGTTGTAATAACTTCATAGTGGGTAGGTCTTGTCTTATCTATGGGATTCCCTTCATCTCTCTGACTAAAATAATCTTCTATTGTAAATTCATCATATTTCGCTTCCAGAGCCTTCCATGTCGCTACATTTCTATTAATCTTTCTATGGTTAAGGAACGGATGTGCTACTACACGTTCATATAGATCACTCAAAATCCTTTTCTTTTCTTCTGTTTCATCCTCAGAATCACCTCTCTCAGGTCTCAAGCCTTTAATAAGAGCTAATTCCTCAACCGAATAAAAACGATCATCTTTGCATTCATACCCCTGCCAATTATCTTTATACCAATCATCCTCAGCACTATCAGGATGTGAATTCTCATGATTTTTATCTGCCCAGTCTATAATAGATTGTTTGATTATGCTTAATTCAGCGGTTTCAGGCTCAAATCCGCATGCCACAAGAACATCTTCCAGATCCTTTTCACCTCCACGGGAAGCTAGATGATTAAGATCATATTTATCTTCCTTTACATGGTACATAATACTGAATGCTCCTCGCCCTAAGGCGACTTCCCTCATCCATTGGGGATTGGAATCTCTTTCTTCCTTTCCTGCTCTAAAATCGATCATACCCTTACTATCTGCAACAGGAGGATTCTTTGTAACACTTGCCACATACATAAGCTCAAACCGTGCTAATTCTGTTGCTGCTCTGGCAAGGTAGTAAGCCTCGATTCTGTCCCTGAAATTTCTAGTAATTTCCACTTCTGTTCTCATGGATACCGCAAACTGAAGCACAATAATATCTAGAAGGATCAAAACCCACAGAATCATCATCAGGGCTACACCCCGGTTCCCAACTCTACAAAATTTATTTTTTTTCTGTTTAATGTCACTAAAAATACAAAATTTCAAAATATTATCCTTTATGCCTTATAAAAAACCTTTATGTCTAATAAAAACCTTCAAAAAATCATTCCTCTTGCACTGCCTCAATATTCACCTCGAATATGACCTCCTCTAACTCTTCTTCCCCTTCAACTCCCACAATCTTTGGCCGTATCATCTTCACTTCTACCTTTTGGGGCATAGAATCCTGTATCATGCCGGGATCGCATGAACATAAATCTTCCAAAGAATTCCATGTCTCATACCAGTCAGGCTCCTCATCACCTCTATGGGTTCCATAATATCTAAATGCAAGCTCTGTAACATCCGGATAAATGGAATGGACGAATGTCTCATATTCAAATTCATCTTCTTCAGTTTCACACATATCACAGAGGGTTTCAAAACGGAAAAAATCTGGGAAAAGCCACACATACTCTTCCATCACAACACCCTTATAGTCTGAATCATAATGCTCACCCAAATAATAACTGACCACCCGATATTTGCTTCTGTTTAAACCATGATGCAGACCCGGATTTGTTGACACAAATTTAATCCTGTCGCTTTCGCCAATTAATAAAGCGGCCTTCTGACTGCAGCCCTGTCCTTCCGGACATATATGTTTCCTGCCGTAATCCTGTCTTTTTTGAACTCCCGAAGGCAGTATCGATTTAATATCCTCGGAAATGATATCATATGTTATCCTCATCCTTTGTAATCGATCGATCCTTTTTTCTCCAGCTTCCCAAGATCTACTGCCAAGGCGCATCGCTCCCAGTATTACACCTAGAATAAGAGACAGAATAGTAATAGATATCATCAATTCGAGTAATGTAAATCCTGATTCCTGCTTTTTTAAAACTATACAAGCTTTAATCCTCTTCCTCCAACATCTTAATTGTTGTAAACTTGACTTCTTTTTCATGCAATCCTGATGCCCAAATTACCCTGACAACAATCTGATATAATTTAAAAGGCAAATCATCAAAGACACCGCTTTCTTCCTCAATATCCATTGCCAAACCTTCTGGCATCTGATATGGATCCGGTCCTTTGATCTCCCAGCGGTAGCCTTCCATCATCTCACTTTCAAACTCACCTGCCTTTTCCAGTTCATCGAATTCGTTCAAGGTTGTTACAGCAAGTGCTTCATCCATTTTTTCTTTAGCCCCCATAACAGCCAATGAATAGTCATGAGAAACCTTGGCCGATCGTAAAGCACCGGAAAAAAGCTGAATGACCGTTACCAGCGCTATGGCCATTATGGCCATTGATACCATGATTTCAAGGAGTGTAAATCCATTTTTGCCTCTCATATAATAGGACATAATAGACTATTCCTTTTCAGTGGAGGTCTTCACCCGACCGGTCACAGGATCTATTTTCAGGATATAAGCCCTGCCATCATCTGAAAATGCAAATCGTATTTCACCCCCTGAAGCGAAACCGCGTGAAAAAAATGTTATTTCATACTCCCCTTCTTCTTCCCAACTGCTATCAGAATTATTTCTCCAACTCAAGGATATCCCTGCATCTAATTCCTTTCTTTTTTCCTCACGCTTTAATTCAGTTTTCTCTCTTTGACCTTCCTCATATTCATCATTTATATCATCTATATTCTCATCTTCATTTCCCGATGATCGACTTACCTTTTGGTATTTATAGTAATCCCTTTCCACAGGATCACCTTTAAGGATAAAGCTGATCCTCTGTTCTTTCTGGGTGCTTACTGCTACACTCTTTGCATATCTCATAACCGCCGAACAAGCCCGGACGGCTGAGCGAAGTTTTAAATTGGCAATCGCTCCTCCTACCCGTGGCACCACAAATGCTGCTACAACGGCTATAACAGCCATTACAATAAGCATTTCGAGCAGAGTGAAACCACCGAAATTATTTGTCTTTGACATAAAACTCCAATAACATCTTCATATTAACCGGGTGGAATTACCACGCCCTCCTGCAACTCATCATCAGGAGGCACATCCGCATTTTCCCCTTCCCCGCCGGGTTGGCCATCTCCCCCATAGGATTTCAGAACATAATCATCACCCGATTTAGCATAATGATAATCATTCTTCCAGGGATCTTTTGGTATCCCCTTTTTCAGATAGGGGCCGTCCCAATAATCTTCACCGGCCGGCCGGCTAACTAAATCCGACAGCCTATCGGGATAGTGGCCTGTATCCAGGCGATATGTATCCAGGGCAGTCTCAAAAAGGGAGATCTGTCCCTCTGCTGCCTGTGTCTTGGCCCTGCCCAATTTCTTGAACACCCTTGGTCCGACTAATGCAGCCAACATGCCTATGATAATCATAACTACAAGGAGCTCTATCAGGGTAAAACCTCTCTGAGAGATCAATTGCAAATCTTCCCTTTCTTTTCTTACCATCATATCCTCCTAAAAAAATGACTTTTTACGAATTTGTCAATGTTTGTTCCAATAGTTTTTCTTTCCCCTCACTAAGGTTATTGTTTAAAACAAAATTCCTATAAATCAAACTCAAACAATCAAAATCAAACGGATAAGGGATAGTTGAGATTCACCCGAAAGAGACTAAAATGGCATTTCATTGAGACTAAATATGGCAATAAGCATAGATATTACTAAAAGACCAACGATAAATCCCATAAGCAGAATAAGTGCAGGTTCTAAAAGCCCTACCAATCTCTTTACCGCAGTCCGCACCTCAACCTCAAACGTATCTGCAACCTTAAACAACATGTTTTCCAATTGCCCGGTCTCTTCACCAACATCGATCATGTGTACTGCTAATGGTGGGAAAACACCACTCTGTTTAAGCGGCTCCGATATCTTCTCCCCTTCCTTTATACTGCTTTGGGCATTACCGACAGCCTTGGAGACAACTGTGTTACCTACGATCTCTTTAACGATATTCATGGACTGAAGGATTGGTACACCACTCTGAATCAAGGTTCCTAATGTCCTTGTAAAACGAGCAATTTCTACCTTTTGAACAAGATCTCCCAAAATGGGCATATTTAATTTCATTCGATCCCATTTCCATCTTCCCTTAGTTGTATTGATATACCGTTTAGAAAAGTAGTACAGAACAACCAAAACTCCTAAAATCAGCCACCAGTAATCTATGATCCCCTGACTAAAGCCAAGCACAACCTGAGTGAGCATTGGTAAGGTCTGGCCCATATCCATAAAAATTAGTTTAAATTTAGGGATGACAAAGATCAAGATTATTGCTACAGCAACGCCACTCACAAGAGTCAAAATTATAGGATAAATAAGGGCGCTTATTATATTTTCTTTTAGTTCCTGAGCGCTTTCCAAAAATTCTGCTACTCTGGCAAGCACTGCTTCCAGGACACCGCCGGCTTCTCCGGCTTTAACCATATT
>CP070672.1:981815-984519 GCA_020351895.1 Thermoplasmata archaeon | reverse complement strand
TATAACTCTTCCACATTTCACAATCGATCAATTGCTCGCTGAGATACAGGCGGTTTCTGAGGGGGGGGTGGACTAGATGGGAGAAGAGAAGCCGCAAATTAAGGATGAAAAATCGACTGAGTTCAAACCCAAGATAGTTGGCTTTTTATGCAACTGGTGTAGCTATGCTGGAGCCGATTTGGCAGGAGTTTCTCGGCTGCAAATGCCACCCACTTTAAGGGTGGTCAGGGTGATGTGCAGCGGAAGCTTGGATCCTAAATTCCCCATCGAAGCTCTCAAGACTGGTGTGGATGGTGTGATGATAATGGGATGCCACCCAGGGGATTGCCATTACATCTCTGGCAATTATGAGGCACTAAGGAAATATAAGATGCTAAAAAAGCTCTTGAGTTTCACTGGCCTAGGACATGAGAGACTCAATCTAGAGTGGTTTTCTGCCTCAGAAGGCCAACGCTTCCAAAAGGTGGTTACGGATTTCACCTCCAAGATAAAGAGATTGGGCCCAAATCCAATAAAGAAAGGGGATGAAAAAGCCAAGAAAATCACGGGGCAATTGGAAGCGATTCTTCATGCTACGCAGCAGTTCAGATTGAGGTCCATCATAGGCAGGGAGAAAAAGATAATTGAACTCGGCAATGCTTATGGTGAGAAACTATCACAAGAAGAGATAGATAAAATCGAGGATCAGATATTCGAGGAGGAATACATCAGAAGCAATATCATTTTGAGAGTTGAAAAAGAGCCAAAAACAGTGGAGGAGATGGCGAAAGATATGGAACTGCCTTCCGAGACTGTTTTCAAACATGTTGCAAGACTTTGGAAGAAACAGATCATACTACCTGCCGAGCATAAGGATCTCTCACCTTCTTACATCATTGCTGGGGGTGCATGATTGGGAAAGAAAGTCGGTGCGGTTATGGTACTGGGCGCTGGAATCGCTGGTATGCAGACTGCACTGGATTTAGCTGAATCAGGTTTCAAGGTTTATTTGGTTGAGAAAACCAGCAGCATAGGAGGCGTGATGGCCTCACTTGATAAGACTTTCCCAACCAACGATTGTGCTATGTGTACCATTGCCCCAACCCTTGTGGGCACTGGCAGACATCATAATATCGAAATCTTGACCTGCAGCGATATCGAGAAAGTTGAGGGTGAAGTGGGTGATTTCAAAGTCACTGTAATAAAACATCCCAGGTATATTGATGAAGACAAATGTACTGGGTGCGGTCTCTGCGCACAGTACTGTCCTATAGAGGCCATAAGTGAATTCGAGAGAGGAGTTGCACTTAGAAATGCAACCTTCGTTCCATTTCCTCAGGCTGTTCCTCTCGTATACAGAATAGATAGAACAAAATGCATTGGTTGTGGATTATGCGAGAAATACTGTAAGGCCAATGCAGTGAATTACTCTCAGGAAGATGAGAAAGTCGATTTGAATGTTGGATCTATCGTTCTATCACCTGGATTCAAGACCTTTGATCCCACGATAAAATCCGAGTATGGATATGGCAGATTTCCGAATGTGGTAACGAGCATACAATTTGAAAGAATACTCAGCGCCTCAGGTCCTTACGCAGGTCATGTTCTTCGTCCTTCTGACGGGAAGCATCCTATGAAGATCGCATGGATACAATGCGTAGGTTCAAGAGACGAGCTGGTGGGTAAAGGTTACTGTTCTGCTGTTTGTTGTACCTATGCCACAAAAGAAGCGATCATTGCCAAGGAACATACAGCTGGGACGGAATGTACCATATTTTTCATGGACATGCGAACCTATGGTAAAGGATTCGAAGAGTACTACAACATAGCTGAGAACGAGTACGGCGTTAATTATGTGAAATGTCGAGTGCCACACATCGAAGAAATTCCTGGGACAAAGGATTTGAAGATAATTTACAGGGATGAGAAAGGGGAGCAAAAGGAGGAAGTGTTCAATCTTGTCGTATTATCTGTGGGCATGGAGCCAACAGATGATTTCAAGGAAATAGCCCAAAAATTCGGGATTAAACTCAACGAATATGGATTTTGCGAAACTGATTATTTTAAGCCTCTAGAGACCTCCAAACCAGGTATTTTTGTTGGAGGTTCCTTCGGCTCTCCAAAAGATATTCCTGATGCGGTTGCTCAGGCCTCAGGAGTGGCATCTAAGGCAGCAGGTCCAATTTCTTCTGAAAGGGACTCACTTGTAACTGTGAAGGAATATCCGCAAGAGATCGATTTGGGAGATGAGCCGAGAATAGGTGTCTTCTGCTGCCATTGTGGAATCAATATCGGCAGCATCGTAGATGTTCCAGCTCTCGCGGAGTTTGCTAAAACCCTGCCAAATGTGGTTCATACGGAGCACAACCTATATACATGCTCTCAAGACACTCAAGATAAAATCAAGGAGGCTGTCAAAGAACATAATCTTAACAGGGTCATAGTTGCCTCTTGCACGCCAAGGACTCACGAACCCTTATTCCAAAACACAATTAGAGAGGCTGGTTTGAACCCGTACCTGTTTGAATTAACAAGCACGCGAGAACATGTTTCCTGGGTACATAAAAACGATCCTGAGAGAGCCACAGAGAAAGCAAAACATATGGTGGCCATGGCAGTCGAAAAGGTGAGGAGAAACAAGTTGGTCCAAAAAACCTCTGTGAAATGTGAAAAGGCCGCCCTTATAATCGGTGGTGGAATCGCAGGTATGACAGCCGCTTTAGAT
>CP070672.1:972540-981715 GCA_020351895.1 Thermoplasmata archaeon | reverse complement strand
TTTCCCAAAGGTTTATCATCAACACTGTAACATACTCTATGGATCACGGGCCTACATCATGAAAGGCAGGGTGGAAGAGGATTTCGGAGCCATCAGTATCCAAGTTAATTGGATAGGTTTTTTAGATAAGTTCAAGGGAGGATTCTCCCTTGATACGCCGAAGCGGATTTCCTACACTTCGACCCAGGTGGGTTGAATGCTCTTAAAAAGGATTTATTATTATAGAAAGAAGCTCCCCGGCAATCAGATTAGACAGGGATAGAATAGGAGACGAAGATGCCGATTTACGAATATAAATGCAGCAAATGCGGATGTGCATTTGAAAAGCTGGTCTTTAATTCAGATCAAGGAGAAGGACTTGAATGCCCTAACTGCGGGAATCAGGAAACCTGCCGGCTCATGTCCTCTTTTTCCTGTGGATCTTCCTCCGGAGGTGGAGACCTGGGAGTCGGGGCGTCGCCGTCATGCGGCTCCTCCGGCGGCTTCTCCTGAGCCTCTTAACTTACACGACCGTGAGTTGTGTAAACGTCTCGTAGACTTAGCAGGGTACCTTTGGAGGATTCAGTTCGACATTTGTTAGCAAACGAATGGAAACAAATCAAAACACAAAAGGACATAAAATGAATATTTGGTGCTTCATAGGCATTATTGTGATTTGGGTTGCACTGCAGGCCTATATCTTGCCTAAACTGGGGATTTCCACTTGAATGAGGGATAGTTGCCAGTTGGGCGATACGCAGGAAAAGAAGGCAGTAAGCGAAAAAGGGATGGAGACCCAAAACCGCTCCGAGTATTCTAACCATCTTTGATTTTCCTAATTACCCGGACATCGCTAATCCGGGTGGAGGGATATTGTCCCTCTTCATCCTTCTCCAGATACTTGACCACGTCCCATAGGGTATTCAAGGCCATGGTAACCCCCACAAGGGCCTCCATTTCCACTCCGGTCCTTGCCTGAGCACTGACCACGCACCGCGCCTCAATGACGTCTTTTGAAACCTGAAAATTCACTCCAACCGTATCCAAAGGGATCTGATGACAGTGGGGAACAAGAATGTGGGTCTGCTTCGCGGCGTTCATAGCTGCCACCTCTGCGATGAGTAGTGGATCCCCCTTCTTGATTTCACCGGCCTTAATCGCGTTAATCGTCTTCTCGGATAAAAAAATCCGTCCCCCAGCCTCTGCCTCACGGCGGATAATCGGTTTTTCAGTCACATCAACCATTCCCATATTTCTTCCCTTTCTCTTCCGGCGAATACGCCTAGTAAAAAGTCTGACAGGATTACAGGATAGACATGATCAATATCAAAGGCTTGCTCTTTGATTCATACACTTGATTCTGTTAATCCAGTTACGGGTAAGAGAGTCTAGCCCATTTTTACCACTGCCCACTGATCTTTATTGTTCAGAAGGATGTAATTAGTCCTTTTATAGGCAAGTTTATCCATAAGATTTTTATTAATCTCATCATTGTTTAAAGTGAATGAGACCTTTTTTATACTCACTTCCTTGCAATGATTTGGGAACATACTCTGGACCCCTGCCTATAAAGTTGGGGCAGTCTCACATTCCTTCCTTAAGCTTATCGTACTTCTTCTTGTATTCCTTTGCACAGGTTTCACAGCAGAGGAAATGATCCTTGCCATCTAATTTCAATTTCACAGGTTTATCATGCATGGGTTTCTTGCAGTAAAAACATGCCAAAACAGCGTTCACTCCCTCTGATAAAATTGCCCTTGGCTCCTCTTTTACCGTATCAACAATGGCTCTGTAATCGTAGTCCTGAATCTCCTCTATTTTAGTCAATTGTGAAATAAACTGATTTAGATGTGTTGTATCAATGAGTGTGATTTTGGCCTGCACCCAGGAACCTCCTGTGAGGTAAACCTCCCTTACCTCCTCGAAATCTTTTAATTTATCGGCAAGGTTGGGGACATCAGAAGGCTTGCATTTTGCTGAAAGAAGCACTGAGATCTCCCCCAGGGCATCTGTGGAAAGTTTGACTCCAAAACCTTTTATCAATCCCATTTGCTCGTACATTCCCACTTTGCTGCTCACTGTGGGGGTGGTTACACCCACCTTTTTTGCTATGTCACGAAAAGAGGCCCTGCCATCGTTCTGAAGTATCTTTAATATCTCTACATCGACTTTCTCAAGTTTCATGCTTCATAGATAAAAGTTCCCGTAAATAAACTTTACGTTTGTTAAATTATTCACATATCTTTTTCATTTCGATAATTTGACTCTGAAACAAGAAAATCCCCAAAATTATTAACTACATACAAAATAATGAGTAAAACACACAAAAAGGTGATGTCGTGGATATTACAACCCGAACCTCTTTGGCAAATATATTAACTTTTGTCTTTGGATTATATCTTATGTTGTTTTCCCTGTTTTCTTTTGTATCTTTCAGTGAATTCATCACATATGGGAGGGTTGATTATCAGAATTTCCACATTCCATGTGGTACCGTTTTTGTAATTGTATTTACATTGGTCGTCTGGATACTAAATCTATTCAATGCAATTAATGTTTACAAAACAGTCAAATTAAAATTGATATTAAGGATACTTTATATATTTTTAATCTACCCCGGTATAATCTTCGTTTTAATTATTGCAAGTTTTATAGAAGCATTACAAATCATATTAATAGGTGCCTTTCCTATATTCTTTATAGGGGTGTTTTTACTCCCAGTTTGCTCATACATCATATACTCTGAAACTCTAGAAGAAATAGAAAGGAGAATCTCACAAATAGAATGCTTCAACTGCAGATACGAATTTGATATTGATCCTGAAGATAAAGAGAAGGAATGCCCGTTGTGCGGAGCAAAAAACAAGATACCTTTTAAATGAGATTATGGAAAAAGAAAGAATAAAGAATATGTTCGGTGAACCCACAACAATGCTCTTTAAATTTCATTTAATCATTTTTTACATTCGTCAATTTTAAATCCCTTATTTTGTTAATTTACATATCGACAATCCAATAAGTAAGGTAGGTTATATCTAAATTTGAGGTGTTGAAAAATGCACTGCTGTGAAAATCATAATACCAAAAAGTCTGATGAAGAAATCATCCTTGATTTAAGATATGCAAGGGGTGAAATCACAAGAGAGGAATACCTTAAAATGAAAAAAGATATAAGTTTTGGAGAGGTTGCAGAATAGACGATCGAGGAGGATACTAAGTCATGGGTGAAAAGGAAGAAGAGGAGCAAAAGGAAGTCAAGCTTCGAATCAAAGGCATGACCTGCACATCTTGTGCCTCGGCCATTGGAACAGATCTGAAAAAAATGGATGGCGTGGACTTCGCAGGAGTCAATCTGGTAGATAAAACCGCACTTGTAAAATACGATCCAAAGAAAGTCGATGTTGACAAGATCAAGGAAACCGTTAAAAAAACGGGTTATGAAGCATATGACATGCATCCTGATATGAGCCAAATGCCTCCAGAAGTGGGAGCCGAATCAGATACTGCAATAGATCCTGTATGCGGAATGATAGTGGATAAAAAGACAGCAATCTCCAAGGTGATCCTTGGGAAACCATATTATTTCTGTATGCAAAAATGCGCCGATGATTTTGAGAAGGCAGCAGGTGAACTGGGCCTTGAAGGAGCCGAGCTGAAATTCATGCCTAGTAAAGGTCATATGAACCATCAAGCAGATGATGAAGGGGACACTGCAATCGACCCCATCTGCGGAATGAAGTGTGACAAAAATACAGCTATTAAGGAGGTTATCGGAGGCAAGACCTACTATTTCTGTATGCAGTCTTGCGCCGATACTTTTAGAAAACAAGTGGAGGAGGAGGGGGTAAAAACCATAGAAGAGAAGGCCAAAATACTGATAAAAAGCATGCCAAAAGAGGCTGATGTAGAAGCAAAGTACATCGCAATAGATCCTGTCTGCGGTATGAAGGTGGATAAGAGGAATGCAATTACAAGAGTCATCGGAGGAAGGACCTATTACTTCTGTATGGAAAGTTGCGCAAAGACCTTCGAGGATCCTGAAAAAGAATTACAGGATATGAAAAAGCGGGTATCTGTTGCCATAACGGGAGTCATTCTTTTGGGCATATTCAGGCTGGGTTTGTTTATCGGTCTTGCCGCAGGGGTTACAATCATAGAATGGGTGCCATTTGACTTTTTACCGTGGTTTAATGGAGCAGTCTGGATGTTGATTCTTACCACGCCAATCATATTCATAGGAGGTAAAAGCTTCTACGTTGGGGCTGCAAAGGCAATCAAGCACCGCAGGGCGAATATGGATCTTCTAATTGCAATTGGAACACTGGCAGCCTATATCTACAGCACCGTAATAGTTATTGATCAATTTGTTGCCTACGACATACTTCCCGGGACGGAAAGCGAAGTATATTTTGACACGGCAGCTGTAATCATTGCATTCATCCTCCTGGGGAAATATATGGAGGACGTCGTAAAGAGAAAGAGTTCCGCTGCAGTTAAGAATCTAATGGATCTGAAACCCAAAATGGCCACGTTGGTCAGAAACGATAGGGAGGTAGAGGTTCCTGTTGAAAAGTTGAATATCGGGGATATTGTTCTGGTAAAGCCCGGAGAAGCCATGGCCACGGATGGCATTGTTATTGATGGAACATCCTCGGTTGACGAAAAGATGCTAACTGGTGAAAGTATACCTGTGGAAAAGAAATCCGGTGATGAGGTTATTGGTGGGACAATAAACAAACTTGGGTCATTTAAGTTCAGGGTAACAAAAGTCGGAAAAGAGACAATGCTCATGCAGATCGTCAAGATGGTGGAGGAGGCTCAGGTATCAAGCGCACCAATACAAAGATATGCTGATAAAGTCGCAGCTTACTTTGTTCCCGCAGTAATACTTGCAGGGATTCTAACATTCGTTGCCTGGATCATTGTGGGCACCTGGGCAAATGCGGTACTTTTCTTTGTGGCAGTTCTTATCATCTCATGTCCATGTGCCCTTGGTATTGCCACCCCTACAGCCTTGATGGTGGGTGTGGGTAAAGGTGCGGAAGGGGGGATACTGATCAGAGGTGGAGAGTACCTTGAGGATGCAAGGAACCTACAAGTTGTGGTATTTGATAAAACTGGAACATTAACCAAAGGAGAGCCTGAACTAACTGATGTGATAGTGACAGACTCGCTCTCTGAAGAAGAGGCCTTAAGATATGCAGCAATAGCCGAAAAAGGCTCGGAGCATCCACTTGGTGAGGCTATAGTTAAGGGTGCCAAAGAAAGGAGCCTGGATATACCCGATCCATCACACTTTGAGGCTGTTCCAGGTCATGGAATCAAAGTGACTTTCGAGGAAAGGACCATCTTATTGGGGAACAGACGGCTTATGAAGAGAAATGGGATAGACACCCAGGAAATTGAAAAAACTATGAAGACACTTGAATCCGAGGGAAAAACCGCAATGATTCTTGCAGTTGATGAAAGTATTTCTGCTATTGTTGCCGTGGCTGATACCATCAAGGAAAATTCTGCGGAAGCTGTATCAGAGATAAAGAAAATCGGGATTGAAACCGTGATGCTCACTGGGGACAATGAAATAACTGCCAAAGCGGTTGCTAAGAAGGTCGGAATCGACAGGGTAATTGCTAATGTTCTTCCTGGTGATAAGGCTAAAGTAATAAAGGACCTTCAAAAAGAGGGAAAAGTGGTTGCCATGGTGGGAGATGGGATCAACGATGCTCCTGCTCTGGCACAGGCCGATATCGGAATCGCTTTGGGTAGCGGATCTGATGTGGCAAAGGAGACGGGGGGTATAGTCCTTATAAAAGACGATCTTATGGATGTGGTGAAGGCTGTGAGACTTAGCAAACTCACCATGAGGAAGATCAAGCAGAACCTTTTTTGGGCCCTGGGCTACAACACAGGGGCCATTCCCATAGCAGCCTTTGGTCTTTTAAACCCCATCGTAGCCGCAGCAGCAATGTCAGCAAGTTCTTTATCCGTTGTTACCAATGCCGCCACACTAAAATTCGCAAAATTGGAATAAATAAAAGGAGGTGAAAAAAATGGCAGTAGATCCTGTATGTAAGATGAATGTAGATGAAGCAACGGCCCAGCACAAATCTGAATATAAAGGTAAGACATACTATTTCTGTATGGCTCATTGCAAGACCAGTTTCGATGCAGATCCTGAGAAATACCTTTAAATTTTTATCCGTTTTTAATTTGTGATTTGTTCCCACATCATAACGCCCTCCACCCACCCATAAAGCAATTGATAGGGAAATTGTTAATAATGTTCTATATCACAACAATTAAGTAATGGAACCTGGATTAATCCCTGGGGAGCCCTTTGGGTGTGATACTGGTCGCTTACGACGGTTCAGAAGCTGCAAAAAAGGCTGTGGAGCATGGTAAAAATCTGTTAAAACCAGAGGATAGGTTGGTTCTTGTATCAGTTCTACCTACAGCTACAATTGCTGAGTTCGCGGAAATAGACCCAGAGATAAGTTTTGCCAGGGCACAGGAATCGCTAAATGAGCTTCTGGCAGAGCTGAGGAGGAAAAACATCGACGCCTTTGGGATGGTAAGGGAGGGGGATATTGCGGATGAGATCCTTAAAATGGGTGATGAGCTTAAATGCGATCTCATTGTGGTGGGTCACAAAGGAATCGGCAAGATCGGTAGATTCCAACTGGGAAGCGTTGCAGATAAGGTGGCAAGATATGCCGAAAGGCCGGTTTTGATTGTAAGATAAGGAAGATTCACTTATTTTAATATAGAGATAAAGCTAATTCCAAATATAGTAATACCAATATCCCCGGGAGGGAATAAAACATAATAGGGGGTTAGTAGAAATGGAAAGCCATGGCCTTATGTTCGAACTTTCTCACCCTGAGCGTTTGAAGATATTGGAGATGATTAAAGAGAATCCCATGCGACTTTCTCATATCTCTAAAAGTCTTGATGTGACAACAGCAGAAGTATCAAGGCATTTGGAGAGATTGGTAAAGGCAAGTTTGATAGAAAGAGACAGCGATAATTTTTACAATATCACCTCTTTTGCAGCGATAATCCTCTCTGAGTTTTCAAAGTTCGATTTTCTTGCCCACAATAAGGATTTTTTTCTCAGCCATGATCTCACGTTACTCCCGATCCATTTGCACTGGTTCAACTCCATGGCCCAGGGAACCCTCGTGGAAGGGACATTGGAAATATCGTCTCGAATAAAGGATCTAAGCACTGAAGCAGAGGAATACATTTATGTCATGTCCAATGAAATAATGAGAGGATTAATAGATGTGGATTGTAAAAAGAACGATGAGGGTGTGGTTTTAAAGAAGATTTACCCTCAGGACGCTCAGATTCCTGATGAATACATGGAAAGAATCAATGAGAGCTTCCAGATAAGAACCATAGAAAATGTTCCCCTAGCCCTGAAGATAAATGAGAAAACCAGTGGGATGGCTTTTAAGGACAAAAGTGGAAAGGTGGATTTCAGTGTTGGTTTGACAGGAGATAACGAAGCTTTTTGTAGATGGATTAAGACCATATTTGATTACTATTGGGATAAGGCGAAGCCGATACGATAGCAATAATTTGCCATAAATGCCTCATGCAAGATAAAAAAGAATGGAACAGGCCCTATCACGATTATCTTAATTCCGGGAAAATCTTTAATAGAAATACAACGATTAGTGCTGGGGGCGATTAGGGAATAAAGAATATGGGGATAAAATCGTGGGCAAAATAATAAAGATGGTACTTTTAATCTTTGTACCACTCATACTACTAACAATTACAAATACATGTGCTGAAGATCTCCCGGAAGAAGGGGAAAATGACGGTATAAGCAACCAAATGACCCAAGACATCCCTTCAAGACCAACTTTGCTTCCAGACCTTACCCTTTCACCAAAAGATATAGATTTCTCATATCAAAATCTCGAAGAAGAAAATATCATTATCATCGAGGCGACAATTCATAATAACGGATTGGTTGGTGCATATGCTTATATAGAATTTTATGACGGTGATATAGATAGAGATAACCTAATATGTTCTGGTTCGTTGTTTGTAAAGCGCAGGGACATCAATGTAATTTCTATTTACTGGGTAGTTACACCCGGGAAGCATACGATCCATGTGATGATTAGAGATTCAATCCCAAGGGAATTTGTCAAATGGAACAATGTAGCAGAAAAGACTATTGTCGTATCCAATTTAGATGATGCGGATGACAGTGGCGGTAATGGTGGGTATGGCGGAAAGGATAACGGGGATGATCCTTTAAATCTTGTTACTCTTCCTAAAGATAATCCAGTGTTAATAACTGGTGTCACAGGAAGCATAGTGCTCTTATTATTTGCACTGGCAAACAAACATAATGGTTGGTTATGGGGTTTAGGGCTCCTGCCCTTGTATTCGAGGATTACGAATGGTCAAGTTTTGGATCAGAACACGAGAAAAAATATTTACGATTATATTGTTTCTAACCCAGGAGTTTATTTCAGCTCGATAATGAAGGATCTGAACCTGAAAAACGGGGTCACCTCGTATCATTTAGCCAAGTTAGAGAAGGAGGGGTATATTACCTCAAAACATGAGGGACTTTACAGACGGTTTTTTGTGGAGGGTGCCAGTACCAATGATCTGCCACAGAGTAAGATCCGCAGCGAAATCATTAACATCATCATTAATAAACCTGGGATCTCCCAGACTGAAATCGCATCCAGCATAGGGGTTTCCATTCAGGTAGTGAATTATCACGTCGGGATACTAAGGGAGGCCAATTTCATCAAATTAGTTAAAGAGGGATATAGAACTAAATGTTTTATAAATCCAATATATACTAGAAGCTTTTCGTCCAAATAAATCAGGGCATATGGATTTTTATGAAAGAGTATTTTATATAGTGATCAACTCTTCAAAATAGTTTACCAAACTGTTAATAAGGGTTATTAGACCATTATTATCCTGAGAATGGAAATCAAATGAAATGTTGACATTGAAGGGTTAAATTTCGTGGTTTTCTAATGAATTTATCCAAAATGGCACGTAATGGACCCAATATAGACAAAAAAAAGTAAGGGAGCCTGTAATAATGAAAAGTACGAGCTTGATGTTCGAGCTTTCACATCCTGAGAGATTGAAGATCCTCAAACTTCTTTCGGAAAATCCTATGCGTCTTTCTGAACTTTCCAAGAAGATC
>CP070672.1:967620-972440 GCA_020351895.1 Thermoplasmata archaeon | reverse complement strand
TAATTTATGATTTTTTGTTAAGATTGCCGTTTATTATTAATAAAGGTGCAAATTGTTTTATAAAATTAAAATCTATGAATAAATAATTATAAAATTTAATCAAATAATGTGTTGAAAAGCATGAATCACTTTGAAGATTTTAAGGGTACAATCGGAAGAACTCATAAAGAATCAACACCTTGGTGGCCTGAACCGAAAGGATTTGGGAAAGACTACCCGAATGTAATTGTAATCTTACTTGATGATACAGGATTTGCTCAATTAGGTTGTTATGGTTCTACTATTGAGACTCCTAATTTTGATCGCCTTGCTGAAGGTGGTCTAAGATATAATAACTTTTATACAACCCCATTATGTTCCCCTACTCGAGCTTGTTTACTGACAGGTAGAAATCATCATTCAGTTGGTATGCGATCACTTGCTAATTTCGATTCTGGATACCCGCATATGCGAGGTGAAATTACACCACATGCTGCAACTATTGCTGAAATTCTTCGAGATAATGGGTATTCCACATTTGCGGTTGGAAAATGGCACCTAGCACGGTCATATCATGGATCAGCTGCTGGACCTTTTGATCAATGGCCTTTACAGCGCGGATTTAATCGATACTATGGTTTTTTGGATGGAATGACAGATCAGTATTACCCACAATTAGTCTATGATAACCATCCTATTCTCCCACCTAAAGGACCTGAAGAGGGTTATCATCTTACTGAAGATCTCGTTGATAAATCTATTGAATTTATTCGTAATCATATTTCAATTTATCCTACTCAGCCTTTTTTCCTATATTTGTCATTTGGTGCCACACATGCACCATTTCATGTCCCAAAAGAGTATGTTGATAAATATAAAGGACGGTTTGATGCAGGATGGGATGTTGTTAGAGAACAATGGTATAAAAGACAACTCGAGATCGGTATAATACCCCCTAATACCAAATTAGCTCCACGTAATCCAGGAGTAGAACCTTGGGAAACATTATCAGATAATGAAAAAAGATTTTTCTTGAAATTACAAGAAGTATTTGCTGGTTTCCTCGATCACACTGATCATCATGTTGGGAGATTATTAGATTTTCTTGATGAATTGAAAATTTCCGATAACACTATGATCTTTTTACTCTCTGATAATGGAGCTGCTAATGGTGGAGGTAAAATGGGATTGATTAGTGAGATGAAAAATTTTAATGGGTTACAGGATGATATTGATAAAATTCAAGACCGAATTGATGATATAGGAAGTCCAAACACCAATCCCTTCTATCCTTGGGGTTGGGCACAAGCTGGTAACTCTCCTCTCAAATGGTATAAAACGCATACGTTTGGAGGCGGTATTCGTGATCCTTTAATAATTTATTGGCCAAATCATATCAAAGATGGAGGTAATATTCGCAAACAATTCCATCATGTTTCTGATATTGTTCCAACCATTCTTGATGTATTAAAAATAGATCCTCCTTCTACTTATAAAGGGCTTGCTCAAATACCAATCTCTGGTACATCAATGGCATACACATTTGATTCTGCAGATGAGCCATCACATAAAAAAGTTCAATATTTTGAGATGATTGGCCATAGAGGTATATCTAGTGATGGATGGAAAGCTGTAACAAATCATCAACCAGGAAAACCATATGATGATGATGAATGGGAGTTATACAATTTAATTGAAGATTTTTCTGAGTGTAATAACTTAGCAGAGAAATATCCTGAGAAATTGCGGGAACTACTCGATTTATGGAGGATTGAAGTAGGTAAATATGGAGTATTACCATTAGATGATAGAAGAGCCGAACTATGGAGAATCCCACCTCGACCAGGATCACCTCATTATGCGCGTGAATATACGTACTATCCTCCAGTTACTCATTTACCTGCTGGTGCGGGTCCACCATTTGGAGCTCGTTCTTGGTTAATGCAAGCAAGCATTGAGAGAATCAACGAACAAATTGAAGGAGTGATAATTACCTCAGGAACTCATAATAATGGTTTAAGTTGGTATATTAAAGATAATCGCTTAGTCTTCGATTACAATGCTTATAGAGACCACAGTGTAATACGTTCCAGTGTAACTGTTCCAACGGGACAAAGCACAATTGGGATCAAGTTTCGAAGAAAAGAAAGAGGAGGAACTTTCACTCTTTTAATAGATGGAAATGAATGTGGTTCTATTGATGTACCGTTAGCATTAAGGATAATTTCAACAACGGGACTACAAATTGGGATTAACAACTTATCTCCTATCACAAATGACTATAAAGCTCCCTTTAAATTCATGGGAAAGATAAAATATATAAATTTCAAATCGCAACCTAGCAATCCAACGTTAGGGGAACTCAAAAATAGGTTTGATGCAGAGATGACTAAACAATGAAATAATAAGACATTTTATTTAATTATACATTCAATAATAAAATTAAAAAAATTATAAGGTATAAAAAATGAAAATTTTTGAAGATTTTAGAGGTAAGATAGGAAGAACACACAAAGAATCAACACCATGGTGGCCCGAACCGAAAGGATATGGGAAAGACTACCCTAATATAATAATTACCTTGTTTGATGATACAGGATTCTCTCAATTTGGCTGTTATGGGTCAAATATTGACACACCTAACATTGATCGTCTTGCTGAGGGAGGTTTACGATTTACAAACTTTCACACGACTGCTTTATGTTCCCCTACTCGAGCGTGTTTACTGACTGGGAGGAATCACCATGCCGTAGGTGTAAGGGCAATTTCTAATTTCGATACTGGGTTCCCACATATGCGGGGGTATATTACACCACACGCTGCAACAATAGCAGAAATCCTTCGAGAGAATGGATACGCTACGTTTATGTCGGGGAAATGGCATCTAGCACCAATGGCTCAAGCCTCAGCTGCCGGGCCTTTTGATAACTGGCCTTTACAACGTGGGTTTAATCGGTATTATGGTTTCATGCAAGGAGAAACGGACCAATTTTATCCCCAATTAACGTGTGATAACCATCCCATTGATCCACCGAAGGGACCTGAAGATGGGTATCACATTACCGAAGATCTCATTGATAAAGCGATTGATTTCATCCGTGATCATAAATCCGTATATCCTGATCAACCATTTTTCTTATATGTGGCATTTGGTGCTACTCACACACCCCATCAAGCACCTAAAGAATTCATTGATAAGTATAAAGGTCGATTCGATGCTGGTTGGGATGTTATACGAGAAGAATGGTATAAAAAACAATTAGAAACAGGTGTTATTCCACCTGGCACGAAATTAGCTCCTCGTAATCCAGGAGTAGACCCTTGGGAGTCTCTATCCGATAAAGAAAAGAAGTTTGCATTAAAATTGCAGGAAACTTTTGCGGGATTTCTCGACCATACTGATCATCATATTGGTAGACTCTTGTCATTTCTTGATGAAATGAATATTTCAGATGATACAATGGTCATTTTGCTTTCAGATAACGGTGCAGCTCCCGCAGGAGGTAGATTAGGAGTAATGCATGAATTTAAATCCTTCAATGGGATCCCTGAAGACATTGATAAAGTTCAAGATTTAATTGATCTGATTGGAGGTCCCCATAGCTATCCAAATTATCCCTTAGGATGGGCACAAGCTGGAAATACACCTCTTAAATGGTATAAAGGGTTTACCTATGGAGGAGGGATTCGAGATCCATGTATCATTCGTTGGCCTAATCGAATTAAAGATCGTGGGGGGATACGACATCAATTCCACCATGTTTCTGACATCGTACCTACAATTCTAGAAGCATTACAAATAGATCCTCCTTCCACATATAAGGGACATGATCAACTGCCAATTTCTGGAATTTCTATGGTGTATGCCTTTGATTCTGCAGATGAACCTTCAAGAAAAACTACTCAATATTTTGAGATGTTTGGTAGACGAGGAATTTGGGCTGATGGGTGGAAAGCGGTTACAAATCATCAACAGGGAAGTGCATATGACGATGAAGAATGGAATTTGTATAATTTAAATGAGGATTTCTCCGAGAGTGATAATTTAGCTGATAAATATCCCGACAAATTGCGGAAAATGATTGATTTATGGTGGATTGAAGCGGGAAAGTATGGAGTTTTACCTCTTGATGATAGAATGGGTGAACTTTTCGCACCCCGATTCCTCCCTGGATATCCTCATCATGAAAACCGTGAATATATTTATTATCCTCCCGTTTCTCAATTACCTTCTGATGTATCTCCCGCTATTGGAAATCGTTCATGGGTTATGACTGCAGAAATCGAAAGAGCTGATGAAAATGTAGATGGTGTAATTTTCGTTTATGGTACTCAAAATGTGGGATTAGGTTGTTATATTAAAGACAACAAGCTACTATTTGATTACAATATATATACAGACCATTATGTTGTGCGCTCCGATCGCACTGTTCCAACAGGTAAATGCATAATTGGGATAAAATTCCAGAGAATAGATAAAGAAGGTACTATTACGCTTGAAATAGATGGAAAGGAATGTGGTTCAATTAATGTCCCATCAGTGTTAAGAATGATATCAGCATCAGGGGTACAAATCGGGAGGAATCGTTTATCCCCTATATCCAATGATTATGAACCTCCCTTTACATTTAAAGGTACGATAAAATATGTGAAGTTCAAACTATTACGTCACACACCAACACCAGAGGATAATCAAAATAGGTTTAAAGCAGAGATGGCAAAACAATAACTAGTGAATTAAGATGAATAAATTTAGATTTAGTACTATTCGATATTTTGTTTCAAAACAGGAAATTCAGTTATTCGTATATTGGTGCAACCATAGGGGATTAGTTCGATTT
>CP070672.1:957473-967520 GCA_020351895.1 Thermoplasmata archaeon | reverse complement strand
TTTGCCATAAATTCTCAATTTCTGCCCTTAATTCGAGCGACTTTAATTACATACACTCTATATTACTCTATTTGTCCATTAATATGACTAAATTACCATTTATATAAAGGAATTAGGCTCATTAATATACCTTTTTTCTCATTTCTTCATTTCTTGCGTTTTTTGAGCTATTTTCTAGCCCCTACCGGTAGATTCGAGTTACTAGGGCAGCCATGGCCGTAGCTACCATCTGCCCCCCGAAAGTAAGAACTCCAATAACTTGTTTTCTACCCATTATTATTGTTATCATGATTTTCCTGGCTTATAAATATTTTGGTTTGGCATGGGAATCAGGGCGAATAATAGGGGAAAATGGCCTAAAAAGCCTCTTTTGCCCTGCTCATGCATATGTTCAGCATGGCCTCGACATCACCCTGGCCAGTAAGACCTGCGGCACCGTCATGGCCTCCGCCGTTGCAACCCATCTCCTTACCTATATCAGCCATTAAATTCCCAAGATGCAGACCATTTTTTATCATGGCAGAGGTGGTCCTTGCACTTATTCTGAACTCATTCTCCCTTTGAGAGCCAACAAATGCCACATCCGCACCAAGATTAAGCAATGCATTGCATACCCCTGATTCAAAGGTGCTTACCTGAGAAACCGCCACTATGGTCCTTTTTTGACTCTGATATCTCAGCCTCTGCGCCCCCTTCAACTTCGATATCTTCTTGGAGTAATCTGTTTCATGCTCCTCCTCAAAAAGGGAAAATACATCATCCATTCCAACACCACATGCCTCCATGATCTCTGCGAAGGTTTTTAGTGTATCAGCATTGGCATAGCTGAATTTTCCTGTATCTGTGATTATACCTGCAAGAAGAGCAAGGCCTATCTTTGGTGTTATTTTTTTTCCTCTCATCTTCAATATCTGATATACTATTTCACCACAGGATGCCTTTTCTTCATCTATATAACATAATCCAGTATCCCATTCAAATGTCTTGGAATGATGGTCCAAAACCATGAAATTTCCGAGCTTTTCCTTGTATTCACCGATTCTATCAGGGGAGGGGGTATCCACCATTAATACCTTGTCATAGAGAGATAAATCCGGTTCTTCAACGACCTCCACCCCAAGGTTTTTCTGGAGTATCTTGCCGTTCTTGCTCAAACCTCCAGCAGCACATATGCTCACATCGGAAAATGCCAGGCTCAATGCTATTGCACTGCCCAGGGCATCAGGATCGGCATTAACATGTAAAAGTACACATTTTTTGCCGGTTTCTAGCTCTTTTATGATTTTATCCAACATGATTTAACCATTACCTTACGCTGTACATACCTGTGTCTATTAAAAAGTGTGGGAATGGTTACAATTTCGGTTATAAATGATTCATTTTACAGGGTATGTTTCTCTATAGCAACCTTTTGCGCCTTTTTCTTTTTGAGACTATTGTGGCTCCAGGAATACACAATGCACCAATAAATACCAGGGCTCCCGCTCCACATGGTCCACCATTTTCAATATCAGCTGCATCGCCAAAATAGGCGGTGTAAACAGGATCATGAACCACCCTTTTTCCCTGCCAGCCTGGAAATGAAACAGCATACCAAAGTGCAGCACTGTGAACCATATTCATCCACCATCTCTGTCTCAGGTCCTTGGGGCTGGAATATTTTTCTTGAAAATCGTCACTTAAGGCATAGGACATCACACTGAATAGTCCCGCTGAAAAGCCCAATTGCCACAGAACAAGGGCGAGATCCCCCAATCTTGCCTGGAGCATTATATTATATGCATCTGCATTCTCAATGAGCTTATCATTTGTGTCCTCATCAATGACATCATAGGTTCCCCTGTGTCCTATCTCAAAGGCCCTCTCATAATCGTTTCCAATGTTTATGGTGATGTCCTCTGTCATGTTTTGATCTATATTCGTATCCAGCTTTTTTCCTGAGGCGTTTCTTACCTCGTACCTCGATGTAAAGACACTCACATAGTGAACTGCACTTATTCCCCAATCCTCTGTTAGGATTTCCTGAGGATCGAGAGTCTCATTGTTCAGTATATAAGCCACGAGATTGTAAAGCTCTGTCACCTGGCCAATTGTATAGAATGTCTCCGCTGTCACGGTTCCATCGTCAGCATTAATGTTGATCTCGTAGGTAATGGTTAATTCACTAAATTTGGCCACGTAAGTCGTCAAGAGTGCTAAAAATCCTGCTACGGGATTCCCAGATGCCAATGCTGCAGCCACTAACAATGGAGATGGGGTGGCGAATGCGTATAGATTTTCATACTTCATTCCGAATTTATAATTACCCTCACCCAGCTTTTGGACAGGAATGACTGTGCTTTCGGGAATCCAGGTGCTGTTGATATCAGAAAGTCCGAAGGGTAGAATCCAATACACAGGCTCCTGTAATGGACTTTGGATATTGTTTCCATTGGTATCGTTGTAGGCTTGTAAAAACGCGAATATCGCTCCTATGAAAACCTCCTCCCCTTCAGGTGTAAAGTAATTCATTCCAAATAACTGATAGGGCAAAATCCCTTTTCCACCCTTATTGTCGGTAATTTCCTTGAGCGCAATTAGATAAACCTGTACATCGGCAAAATTAACATAAGATATTGAAGATGTTACAGTGCCATTTTCGGTTTCATTAATAATCTCTGCCGTCCAGTATTCCTCATCAAAGGAATGCCCTGTTATCTCCACCTCATCCCCCTCCTCCCATTCATCGAATCCAGATGCCGAGGAGTTGGATAAAAGAAGCATTCCCACAAGCATTAAACAAAAAAGTTTTATTGCTGAACTTTTCATTTTTCCACCTTGGCCACCTAGATTCAGTTGATGGTATAAAAAGGTAATTCAGACAGTCTCAAAAAAGATAGGTTGAGAAGATTTTTGGAGTTCTAATCCTTGGTTAATCTTTTTGTCGAGCCTGTAGCTGACAAGAGACTTTGTAATTTATCGTGGTATTCCTCTGGTCCTGAATCTAAGAGTTTTAATGCCGGTTCCTTTAGAAATTGGGCGAAATCTATCTCTGTTTTCGTGTACTGCCACTTCTTACTGGCTCCCTGCTTTAGGGCAAGAAGGAATGCATATGCCACAGATTTGATTCTGGTATCTCCGCCTTTGTAGTGTTCAATTGCCCGAAGTGCATCCTCTTTCCCGGAGGTCATGTATGTTCTTGCTATGTTATCCGCAAATTTTGCTATGGGGGGTAGGGATTTGTACTGGGGAAGGGCCGAGATAATATCCCTCTCTTTTGTAAGGATGCTCGCCTCCCTTAGAATCTGTGATGGGGATGATTTTGAGAAATCAGCCTTATCAAACAGTTTTTGTGCTATCTTCTCATCCTTTACAATTGCATTTATGGCCTTCTTCCCATGCTCTTCCCAGAACATGTTCAATACCTTGTTGGGTGTGGCCTTCGTGACGACCACTGGAGTATTTACCCTTTTTAATATGACTTTGAGGCCCTCTCTTTCCTCCTCTGTAGGATTCAGCGCATTGATGAAGGCTTTCATATCACTACCATAGCAGTTTTCATCCATGACATAAAACTTCTTATCTCCTTCCCTTAGGAATTCCTCGAAATTTTCTTGATGCTTTTTTATGAGCTCGAAGTCAGAGACACTTCCGGTGAGGTACTCATTTTTTGTCTCTTCCTTAACATCGATACGCTTTTTAATATCGCACTCTTCACAGTCCACCTTGCACTTCAGATTCGTGATTACATCCAGATCAAAATCATCCTCGGATTTTGGTATGGCCATATTCTGGGTTATGG
Organism: Thermoplasmata archaeon; assembly: GCA_020351895.1. Next base: position 963,739 of record CP070672.1, on the reverse strand, counting down.
AGGCCATGATGTTGCTCTTTTTGGAAGTGCATTTTTCGCAAACTGCAATGCTGATGTTAGCAGATTTCCAATTTGTCAGTATGTAGTCATCTGATGTGGCTCTTTTCTTAGCAACTTCTTTGGAAGAAAGATGCTCACACGCAAAGATTTTACCTTCTTTTCTGAGATCGTATTTTAATGCGGCAATCATTTCCTTCACAAAATTTGCTGGTGGCTTAGCCTCCTTTCCCATACACACCATGCCTTTTTTTGTGGAGTATATGTGGAGTCTTTTCTTCGCTGCAAGGTCGATAACAGAAAGGAGTTTCCATTTCGGCTTGTCATAGTGCTGCACACCAATCAGTTTCTCTTTTTTCACCTTTCCCCTCATTGCATAGGCAATTTCACCGAATGGAGTGCGAAATACCGCTAAATACGGGGCCTTCTCTGAATGCGTCAAAAGGAGTGTGGCTGCATATGCCCTTGCCAATTGATCCCCAGATTTTGCTAATTTTGCCAGTTTTTTTTCGTCATCTGCAAGATCCTGCACCCTTGCCACTTGCCTTCTTATCTTATCGAAGGTGCATCTTCCTTCATGTTCACATCTCGGAAGTATCAATTCGGGGTTCTTGCGAATCTTCTTTGCCTTGGAGATCAGCTCCTTCTCCTGAACCTTAGAGGCCGTCCTAGCCCCTGTCTTGATTCGCATCCTCTTTTGTTTTTTCATTCAATCCGTACAGATAAGGCTATGTTATTAAAAATAACTTTTGTTTTATTAGGTGATTTTTATAGTATGTCGATTGTTATTGAAGTTGTTCCTCCATCGTCATCTGAAACTGTTAAGATTATGGTCTCTGGTCCTGAATAAATATGTGTAACAATGTCAGTGACTGAAAAAGGAAATATTCCCTCTGGGCTCGGATATGGATCTGGACCTAGGCCGTCGTTGAAATATTTATTTGGCCCCGCGATATCTCCATCTCCAAATTCCCAATTGAAAATGAGGTCATCACTACCCGGATCAGAAGCTGTGGCTTCCAAGGTTATATTATGCATATAAAATATCCCGGTCAAATCCACTTCCCAGGGATCGATATGATTCCAATGATCTGAATCCCAATCTGACTGCCTTACATTGAAAGTATGGTGAAGTCTTTCAGAGGTTCCATCCTGAAACTCCAAGATGATCCAAACAGGAGTTCCCCCCCAAAAGTTTCCATTTACCCTCGGGTCATTGGGAAGATAGTCCACTACCGCGTGATAAGTGCATCCAAAATTTATAATGTGACCGGTAAGAGTAGCTGCCTGCTCATCCGGACTTCCTGGTTGCCTTGTGATCCCTGCACTCCATATCTCGGTATCATTTTCATAGAGAGTGATATTGACTGAATGCCATTTTTCACCTGCAACCCGAAGTGTGAAGTTCACATGCATGTACGCATCAACACTCTCGATTGTGGGATCAACATTCTGAACGGTAACTGTTGTTGTGAATGTGGTGGCTCCACCATCATCGTCGGTTACCTTCAAACTCAATGTGTAGTTGTAATCATCGCCATAAGTGTGGTTTAAAGTATCTGTGGCAATGAATGGAAAGGTTCCATCTGGACTTGGATCAGAATCTGGTGCAATTCCATCATTGTAGTATGTATTTTTGATAAGTGAGCTGGAGTCACCAAAGTCCCATTCAAAATTTAAATCATCGCTTCCGTGATCTTTAGCACTGGCAATAAATGTCGAAGGGATTCCCTCGAAAACAACCAAAGGAATGGCAAACAAGGTTATCGAGGGAGCCAAATTATATATCGAAATAGTGGTTGTATATGTGGATGTTCCACCATCATCATCTGTCACCCTCAGAATCAGGGTGTAATTATAATCATCTCCATAGTTATGATTCACAGTATCTGTGGCAATGAATGGATACAAACCGTCTGGACTTTTTATCTCATTTGTGAGGGGATCGTATACTGGCTCAGGGCCTGCACCATCATTGTAATATGTGTTCTTTATTGTGGGGCCATATTCGAAGTCCCATTCGAATGTTAGATCGTCGCTCCCTGAATCTGTGGCCTCAGCCTGAAAGGTAAGAGATGACCCTTCGTCACCTGAAGGTGTAGCCATTATTGTTATGCCTGGTGCCATGTTATTCACAGTAACCGTGGTATTAACATAGACTGCTCCTTTATCATCGTCTTCAACCTTGAGGGATATGCTATAAACTCCATCGTCCCCATAGGTATGTTCTACATCATCTGCGGCTGAGAATGGAAATATGCCGAAAGGACTGGGATAGGGATCTGGACCCATGCCGTCATTGAAGTACGAGTTCACGATTGTGGGACCGTCTTCAAAGTTCCATGTGAAAATCAGATCGTCGCTTCCTTGATCATTTGCAATAGCGGATAAGGTTAAGGGAGATCCCTCATTAACCACGAAAGGACCGAAGGAATCCACTGTTGGGTTGACATTGTTCACTGTCACGACACATGTATCTGTTGCAGAGTTACCTTCATTATCTGTGACCGTTAGAGTCATCGTATATATCCCGTTTGTACCTAAACCGTCATCTCCGTATGTATGGTTGATAAGAGGTGGTGCTTCGGGGGCAAACTCCATTCCGAGCCATTTTGCTATGTTCTTTGCATACTGAACATTATCCCCTTGAAGAATATGATGACCATTTGGATCATCACCATCTTCCATTCTGGTAAAACTAGTGTCAAATACCATCTTTCCTTCACCTTCAACATCCAAAACTGCTATCATTTCATAGCCACTGTGAATCGCGATGACATCTACATCGGGATTTGTTACGGAAAGGTCAGCCTCAGACCAATGACCCCAAATCGTATCCACATCTTCATTTAATGGGTGATCCACAATAAAGGGATCAATCACTCTGTGCCCATGATTCACAAAGCCAGAAAATGTAACTCCGAAATTTGTGGATACCTGATTCGCATCTGCAGCAAAATTCAAACCGCCACCGACATGATCCGCCATAACAAGGACACCACCCCCATTTGCCTGAAAATCAAGGATCGCATCTATTTCCGAGGTGCTGAATATCCCATGAGATGAAAAATTCGTAGAGAGTATCCACAGTTGATCATAGTTTTCCAGAATATCGGAGGTAATATCCTCGATGTGATCCGGGCCACTAATTAACGGATCAAATCCTTCTTCCTCAAGAATACGAGGTAAATCCTCATTAAAAAATGTACGGTTGTAGGCTCCGAAAGTTCGTGTAACATAAACTAGGATATCTGTTCCTGTAACATTCGTGGCGGAAGGTAACCAGGTATAATTTGTCCCATCACCAAAATCGAGTTCGTACTTCACTATATAACCGTCTGGGTCATAAGACCCTGAGACATTGAAAATCGCCTCCTCACCTTCGTTAATGGTATGGTTTAAACCTGCATTTGCAGTTGGCAGATTACCAACTGAATGTACCGTGATAATACACGTATCATCATCCGAGGCATTGTCATCATCCCAAACTGTTAGGGTGACCGTGTAATCACCAGAAATATTGTAGACATGTGTTGGGTTCATTCCTGAACCGTGAGGGGAGCCGTCTCCGAAATCCCAATCATAGAATGTGACATTGCCATCGGGATCATAGGAACCTGAACCGTCAAACTGCACCAAGTCTCCAACATTCACAGTCTGATCAGATCCAGCATCAGCCACTGGAGGCTGATTGGTGGGTGGGGGCTCCCTGTAATTTCCGATTGCATATGCCGTGGTCACTGAGGTAATATAAACCACGCCATTGTATATTGCAGGGGACGCCACAACCGAGGAGCCATAGAGATAATGATTCCACAGTTTTGTTCCGTAAGTTACATTGATTGCATACAGTCTGCTTGAGGCGATGTATACCAAATTGTTTCCTGCAATGGCCGCAGACGTTAATACGTTTCCACCTGTGTTAACAGACCAAAGCAGATTCCCATTATCAGGGTCGAAACAGAGGAAATTATTTCCATCACTGCGGCCTTGGCAACCCACAAAGATACTGTTGTACCCGGCTGCAGGGGAGGATTGAACCCCATGGGAATTGGAAACTCCAAGATTGTAACTCCATATTAGGGCTCCTGTATCCTTGTGAACTGCGTAAAGATATCCATTGTATGATTGAACAAAGACCTTCCCATAGGCCACTGCAGGTGTCGAGTAAACAAAGCCAGTGGGGTAAGTCCAAATTGTGGCACCGGTATGTCTATTAACCGCCTTCAAACCAGAGGAAATCCCGTATAAAACATCACCATCAACTGCTACACCGGCGTGCATTGAGCCACCAGAGATCTCCCAAATCTGAGTCCCGTTTGATGCGTACAGTGCGTAGATCCCCGATCTGGATGTGGGGATGTAAATCACATCATCCACAACCACTGCCCCTTGAATGTACATATCCCCTACAATGGCCTCCCAAATCAATGAACCTATGTATGCATCCAGACAATAGAATTTTCCATCACCCCAATTCTTGCCGAAGTAGACCTTACCATCCGAAACACAGGGGGCGGTGCTGATACGGCCTTCAGATACAATGTACCTCCAAAGGGTTGCTCCTGTTTCTGCATCAAGGCAGTATAACGCGCTTACAGAATTAAGAAATCCATTTACATACACCCTCCCATCCACAGCAGCAGGAGAGGTCTTGACATTGGCTTGAAGGCCTTTGGACCACAATAGGGGGTGGTTAGTGGGTCCGGCATCGGGAGTGAATCCATTACTATCCGGCGTCCTGTGAAACATTGGCCATTCGGTAGGTGGGGAGGATGAGGATAAAGGTTGACCAAATGTTTGACCGATTGGAGGCTCACCAACATCTTGGTCCATTGAAGGATCATCAATATTATTCGCTGTTGAAAAAGCCATCATGATCATTACTAAACATATGAAAATGCTTGACGCTTTTTTTCTCATGTCTACTCCCTCCTCCTGAGGATTTACTTGTATTTTTCCCTTGATTTAAGCGGTATAACCTCAATTAGAACGTTTCATCTCCTAGAGGTTTACAAAGAGGATTTGAGCCTCTTTCAGGTCATATATCTATTTGGTGGTTAATATAATCTTCGTTGAAACTGGAATGTGTAATAATATTTAAAATATTACAGATTTTGAAGAGTGATTCCAGGTTCATCTCATTTCTGAATCCACACCCAGAAATCTGATTATCTGATTATTACTGGTTATTACCATGAAATCATTAAATACCTTAATTCACTGATTTAACGTAGGGTAGAGCATGAAAATCGTTAAATACCACATATTATATAAGTTGCTTCCAAATACATCAAGAGGTACAGTACACAGTGACTTTAGGGGGATTATGTGTTGACAGGAATCATGAATTATCTGAAAGCGTACTATAGAGTTTGTCGTTTGGAATACTTACCTGGAGAGATTCCCGCCATATTCACCGTATTATTTCTTGGCTCTGCCACAATATCAAGATTTTTCGAATTGCCTGTGATTGAAGCGCTTTTGGCATTCGTTTTATTGTATCTATCGGGCTTCATAATAAACGCCTTAACAGACAGGGAAATCGATGCGAAATACGATACCTTCAAAACCAGTATTCCCAAGTCTGTGGAATTAATGGGAGAAAAGACACTTAAGACCATGATTATAGTTCATGTTGGAGTGGCCATTGCACTTTCACTTCATATCTCTCTTTTAATGAACAGTATCTGGCCCATTTTTCTTGTCCTTGTTGGTGTGTTCTTCGGCCTCGGGTACTCTGTGAAACCATTCCAATTCAAAGTCAGAGGAATTTGGCATGCCATAGCCCTCGGATCCTCTGCCTTTTTCATACCCTTCGTGTTCCTCATGTATGTTGTTGCTGAGGGAATACCCCTTATCTTATTTGTTTTCATGATCGGTTTTTCCTTTGTCCATTACGGAATGGAGTTCGGAAACCAAGCAATAGATTATGTGGAAGATAAGGCCTCCAATGTGAAGACCCCGCCAGTGAGATGGGGCATGATGCCCTCCCTCAAAATCGCATTGGGCTTCGTGATTCTAGGTATAGTAACAGAGGGATGGAGCCTGTATTATATACTACTTTCCAGAGGTAGCTTCACATTCATTCATCCGCTACTTACAACGAATGTGTTGTATGTGTTACTAATGACATTAATCATAGCCGGATATTACATACCCACAAGAGGGTTATGGAAGATGCACTCCACACTGAAAAAGTCCAAAGCCATAGAAGACGGCATGCCTACATTGAAGAAGATATGCAAATATGCAAAATGGCAGACTTC
>CP070672.1:934093-957373 GCA_020351895.1 Thermoplasmata archaeon | reverse complement strand
TTCCTCGGATAAGTTATCAATAAATGGTGATAAACATTTGTATTTGTTACTAAATCCAGGTATAAAACTATAATATTTCTCCGTTGTTAAATTTTGTTTCACTATATATTTTGCGCCCCCATAAATCATTGTCTCAACTGCAGATGCAGTTAAATTATGTGTAAAATTATCTGGTTTAACTTTATTCACACCTGCATTTAAATGAAAATTTAGTAAATCCCTTACCATTTTTACAACACCAAGGCAATTATCGGTCTCATTTATTTCTGTTAAATTATCATCAGGATCAACTTCTGCATAAAGCACAATCCCATGACCAATTAATGTAGGTTCTTGAGGAGCCCAAATAATTTGGGCATTTGTATATTTTCCCGATGATACATTTATCAGTTGTTCCTGGCCGATTTGAGTATAATTTCCAACATAAAATTTTACTGAGATATTTGTTAAATTAACGCTTCCATTATTGAAAATCGTCGCAATAATTTTTACAGAATTGTTTCTTAATAAATTATGGTCAGAAAAAATTATATTGTCTACTCTTACATTTGTTCCTGTATCAATTGTTATATTTTCAGGATCGGGTAATGTCAGGTTTAAATTTGTAAATATCAAGTTTGTCTGATTATATCCAACTGTAGAATTTACAGTTATTGTTTTATTAACTGTATAATTTCCATTATAATTTGCAGTAATTTTTATTGTATCGCTATCATTGTAGCCATTTGGCATATTTAACAAATTTTCAATATATCTACCTAGATAATCAGTTATATAGGTTATATTATCTCCTGTTCTCTGATTTTCTATTAAAACTGTCGCATTTTTAACAGGTATAATCTCATTTGAACTATAAACATAGCCAAATATGGGGAAAGGTTTTGAAATGTTTGAATTGACATAAATTTCTTGATTTAGATAATTATTATCTTCGTCAATTTCTAAAATTGTATTATTATAATCAATTTCTATTTTAACGTTTCTCATACCTTCTTCAGGATTTACCCATTCAACAGAGACATTATCACTGGTATCACTGGAAAGTGAAGAGATTGTACAATTCCCTTGAATAGTATAATTTAATGCAATTTTATTATTTATTGTATCCCCTCCTCCAAAAGGAGATTTTCCTACATAAAATTTGACAGTAATGTTATTCACGATTGAATTTCCAATATTTTTTATATTAGCAGAAATATTTGTAGAAACACCTGATGATATATTTGATGATAATGTTATATTTACGGTTGTTAAATCAGGACCGGGAATAATTACCGTTTCATCTTTACTCTCATTGATTGAGGATACAATGAAACCGGTAAAACCTCCATGTTTAAACGATGTAATGTTATAAGGTGAATAATAAGTCTTTGATGAAGCATTCTCAATATATTCTGTACAATGTATCCCACGAATTTCTCCGTTCATATCTGCTGTTCCATTATGCGTAACATTATCAAAAGTATCATATAATATCACCGTCGGGGTGTTGATTGCGTATCCATTGGCATTTTCTACTTTCAAATTCATTGACCATTTAATAACAAGCTGAGATTCATTTGATATATTTACTGAAGACTGATTAAACGTAACATCGACGGTAACCATCTGGGAATTCCCACTCAATTTGATATCATTTATGGAACTATTTAAAATAATAGAATCAATATATTTTAATTTGCTATTTTCAGATTGAATTCCAATATTATTTTGATCAATAGTATCTTGAATTAAAGTTAAATTACACTCGGATGTCAAATAAATACCTGCACCACTATTTTCATGGATGTAATTATATCCAATTATTACATTATTAGATTCTGATGTATTACTTTGATTAAAAAATAATCCATGACCTGAATTTGAATAAATATTATTATAAATTATTATTGGGTCTGAGACATTCTGGATATAAATTCCTGAGCTATCGCTGTTAAAAATGTTACAACCATAAATTATTATTTCAGTTGTATAAATTTCTATACCATTGTATATATTTGACACATTACTCCATTCAATCTTTGTTTGATCATAAATCTCAAATCCATAACTATTGCTTATATTATATCCCCTTATATCAGATAACATTAAATTTAGTTCACCACCGTTATTTACATTAATTTTATGTTCACCATCATAATTTGATTTGATTTTCAATTTAGAATTATTCAATGTTAAATTGCCACCATTTTCGATGCTTAAATTCCCATCAACAACAAAAGGTATGCCTGAATAATTTTCGGTTGTATTAATGTACCAATCACCATATATCCATTTCCATACATCGATATTTTTAGTTCGATTATTGTTCCATTGTTCCCTCATTTCTAAATAAACATTACTCAAATCCACTTTAACGGTAATAGTGTGATATCCGGCTACCAGATTATTCCAGGATACAGAAGCATTTTTAGTCTCATTTTGATTAAGACCGTTTATAGTGCCGTTTTGAATAAATTCTGTATCATTGTAAAAACTAACAGTTATATTACTACCGACTATACCACTTTCACCGCGATTTTTTATATCTGCATAAATGGTTATGTTGTCTCCCTCATTTGGATTATCATTTGAAAAACGTATATCAACAATCTCTAAATCTGAATGTGGTGATGCTTTATATGTGGGAGGATTAGGATCATTAAACCACTCCCAAACATTATTATTGACGATAAAAGTCGGATCAACCCGTCTATCAACCGGATCTGTTTGTATAAATTCATAATAGCCTGTGGTGGTTGTTCCTAAGTCTGGATCAAACCATTCGACTGTGTAATTTACTGTGTGGGGAAGGCTTTGAGAACAAGTCGTGTAATAAAAACCATATGAATCTGTTGTCAAATATGTTTCAGTAGGTCCAATTGTCAGAGTTATATTATGGTTTGATAATTCTGTTATTACGGTTCCGTTTATTTTATGAATATATCCATAATATTCAATATTTATTCCAGATTCGACCCTTGTTGTTAATTGAATTGTGGTTAATATAAGCAGGGCACTTAGAATTATAACTGTTACCTTCTTCCTCGTCATGCTTAGACACCTCGCATTAATATTACTTGCTGTAATCTATTATAAAAATAAAAACTTTTTGGTGCTAATTTTTCATTACTACTTTTACAAAAATAACAAGTTTCATTCTACTACAAATTAGCGATTTGTTGAATATTAATTAGTCTTAATTAAAATATACATATATTGGGTGTAGAAGTTCAGAGTATGGACATAGTGGACATATTGGTAAAACCAAATAGCATCATTAATAAGGCTATATGGTAAAAAAAAAGATATGGAAATAAATAAACACTTTTTAAGTCTTATGAGAAAGATAATGATCTCTGTAGTTTATTATGATCGCCCTCAAACTGTTTCTCCGTGTGGAAAAATTCTATATAGATATCGAATGTAAATTAGTAATAACATTTAGTGTTAATTTTAATCGCTTTATTAATTCTCAAAATTATGTTTCCTTCTCATCATGACAATTACTATAGAAGAAATAATAGAAATTATAATTATTAAACCTATTATAACCAGTATATTTCGAATATTTGGGTCATTTAAATCAAGTGAAGGCTTTTGTGTAGCTTGGTCATTGTCATTTTGATTGTTCCCTTTAGAAGGTGAATTATAGATAATTATATCAACAGACACTGAAGGTGAGTATGACGCATCAGATTCCGCTCTCGCATATATAGTGTGAGGTCCATTTTCAAATCGAGTGGTATCAAATATAACTTCCCAATTGGTTATACCCTCTGCTTTATAGAGATTAGAATCGAAACTTGAGTCGTCAATTGTAACATATATGGAATATGTTTTATCCAATAATGTATTGCACTTACCTTGAATAATGAAAATATCTTGGACTATATCATCGTGGATAGGATAATCAATAGTTACTTGAACATCATTACATTCTATTGCCATTTGGCATGCATTATATGCATCTATTATTCCAAAACCGTAAGCAGTATTATATTTAGAACTTAATTCGTCATCATAGGGATCACCTCTTGCCTCAGCTGTCTGACGAAATATTTCCTTTATTTGAGATGGTGATAAGTCACTATCTGCCTCAAGTAGTAAAGCTGTAATTCCTGCGACATGTGGTGCTGCAAAAGAAGTACCGCTTACACTTGAATATCCTGTACCATCTTGGCCAACAATTGCGTGATTAGTTGACATAATATTTTCGCCGGGTGCAACTACGTCAGGTTTCAATTCATCATATGGGTCATCATCGCCATCATCTTCTCTTGGCCCTCTACTTGAAAAATCTACGATAACATCATCCTCCCTGTTTATTGTACCTTGATCATCTATAGCACCAACTGAAATTACCTTATCTGCAGCGGCAGGGGGCTCAATACCATTGTTGTCTGGACCATCGTTACCTACACTCGAAATAAAGACTATTCCCGCCTCAACAACTTCATTAGCCGCTCTAGAATCGGAATCTTGTCCATCTGATACTCCCATTCCACTAATCCACCCCTCACCATAGCTTTCACTTACAACATCTATACCATCGTACTCATCAGGTCCATTACCATTCCAATCCGTATCTTTATGTTCTATGATCCAATCATAAGCTTGAAGTCTGTAAGATCCTCTGGAAGAATGAGCCTTTACATCGATTAGTCTGGCGTCGATTGCCACGCCTTTATAACTCCCCTCGCTTCCTCCTGTTCCTAAGGTAATACCCGCGCAATATGTTCCATGACCCCCATATGGGGCAGATTCGTCATCATCTGGGTTATAGCTACCATCTCTTGGAGCAATAACACTCTCTATTTGTGTGAAATCAACACCTGCTACAAATTTACCTGCAAGAGACTCATGTCCATCATCCACACCTGCATCAAGAATAGCTATGTTAATACCTTTCCCAGTATATCCCAACTCCCAAGCAGTAAAGGGAGAATATTCAGAAGAATCCCTTACCTTAATTGCCGGAACACTCACATCTAAATGTGGGATTGGTTTACCTTGAAGTTCAATCATAACCACGCCATTTAGATGAGATATATTATATATATCGGATATTTTCGCATTTTTTAAAATGACGGTATCAATGCATTTGACGATGTATACTATTTCTAAATCAAATGATGAGAGTGATTTTATATCCATTTTGGTAGGTTTATGGTCATAATCCACATAAATCGATATTCTTTCATGCATATTTTTCTGAGCTTCTTCTTCTATCAAATCGTCTATTCTATTGTGATTTTTATCCCTAGACCAATTTTCCCACCAATTTACTTGAGTGGGATTATTATCTGCAACAATCTCAGTTCCTAATGAATATGTTGGAGCTATATAGGATACTAACATTAGAATAATGATGAAAACATTGTAGATGATCTTCCTCATCATAATTTTCCTCTTAAGATAATAAGCGATATTAGTATTTATAAACTTTGTTTGATTGTTCTGAAGAATTCCTTACCAAGAATAAAAGAAGATAATTACATTCTGAACTTCTTGTATTATATACGATATATCTGATTTCCAATTCCCGATTCTAGGAGCTTATCTTCTTAGAATAGTTGCTATCTTCCATTTTTCTCTTGATCACGCTATTTACGGTTTCTACTATGGCCAGGTTGTTTATATCTTCTTATCATAAATTTAATTATTCCTGTATTGAACTGATTTCTTATTTTTCCAGCCCTATATCGAGCATTATCGTAAAGCAAAGCCCCATAACCCTCGGTTCCCTCCATGGTGATCTAACCACCTTTATTTTCGCAAGGTTAATCGTCACTAAGATTTAAATTAATATCCATTGGCTTAATTTTGTATTTAAGATTATTTAGCATCTATAATGGCATTATAGCTACAAAAAATATTATTACCAGCAAACTTGGAAGACTTACTGATGCATTCAGTATTGGATCATCGTTTCGTTTTGCCAGTAAATCTATTAATAAAAACCGGCTATGTTCGCCGCAAAAGCCATTTCCATAGGGGGATATATTCGACTTTCTTACCACTTACTTTCTCCTTTTCTTCGTGATCCCAGGTTATAATCCTGAGGTTCTTACATGCAAGTTTATTACTCGCTTTCACAAGGGCTGACGTCTCCCTCATTTTTGTGTTGTAGTTTTCGATATCGTAACAAACCTGAACCAGCTCCTGGACTTTTACCCCCTTCTTGATTACAAAGTCCACTTCTTTTCCGCTTGAGTCCTTCCAGTAAAAAAAATCTAGTAATGGTGAAATGGATCGTCTACGAAGCAGTTCTACTGCAACGGTATTTTCCATAAGCCGCCCCACATTCTGAGAAAATCTCATTCCCATTTGTGCCGCATATCCATTGTCTATTTGGTATACTTTTGGTAGACTCTGTTCTATGTCCCTGATGGAATAGCCGAATCTCCGAACTGGGATTACAGCAAAGGCGTCTTCATAATACTGAAAATAGTTGTAAAGAGTATTCTTGCTGACCTTAATACCCTGAGATTTAAGAAAATTATAGAATCGGTGCACAGAGAACTCCTTTGAAAAAGAGCCGTGAATTGCATTGAACAACATTCTTAAAACCTTTATGTTTTTCACATTATGGCGTTCTATGATATCTCTCATCAAAAGGACCTCAACATATTCTTTCAGTGTTTTTACTTTCGAGTTCTCGTCATCATCCAATACCACCTCAGGAAATCCACCAAATCGTACATACTCGTTTAAATAATTCATGATCCAAGACCTTTTTTCGGATGATAGATATTTTTCGGCTTCCATTCCTTTGGCTTTTAAAAACTCACCAAAAGAGAATGGGAGTACTAAATAGGAAGTTGCCCTTCCTCTCATGGTTGTGGCTATTTCCTTTGCTAGAAGTTTCGAAGATGACCCTGTGATGTATATCTGAATGTTCTCGTTGTCAAGGATCCTTCTGACAAACTTTTCCCACATGTTCACATTCTGTACTTCATCAAGAAAGAAATAAACCTTCTTTTTTCGGTTTTGCGGGTAGATCTCGTAATAGGTTTTAAGCAGCTGATCTAGGTCTTTCAATTGAAGCGGTAAGAGCCTATCATCCTCTAGGTTCACATAAGGCATTTCAGTTCGCTCCACCCCTTTTAATCTTATCATGTTATTAAAAAGAAAATAGGTCTTCCCTGCTCGTCTGGGACCAATTATTGTTATGGCCTTTTTAGTGGCAGGAGATTTTACCTCTAGATCCCTTTCTATAAGATCGGGTAAGGGGCTCTCAATGAAATTCTTTATTAATTCTACAGCGATATCTTTATTCATAAGTATTGTGTATAGGGAAATAAGTTATAAATGTTTCCCTCCATAAAGTACTCATATATTTTTTAAATAGATTTCGATTTTAGTCATGATATATTACAATGCCAGATGTCTGATATGATGAATACCGATATTAATGTATTAGGTCATGGTTCATACCATGATCGTTTTACTAAGGAGGCAAAGGCATTATTGCCACAAAGAATATTATAATCAAAAGACTTGGAAGACTAACAGATGCATTTAGTATCGGATCATCATTTTGTCTCTTCCATTTGTCTATATGTATATTTTGAAATACATTCCAGTATTCCCAGCATTTTGTATCTCCCATTGAAAGGCGTGTGATCCAACTTTTTATTTTGGGGCCTCTAGGATGAACATAGATCCCTTCTTTTGTGAACACATCTATTAGAAGGTGGGTAAAATAGGCTGCGATGATGGATAATATCCCCCTAAAAGCCATCTCCTTCGGAAAGATTATCCATACCACCAAAGAAAATGTTACAATCCAAATCACTCCGAAAGAAACCGAATGGCCTATTGGGCTGCGATGATTCTCAGAAAGATCATCCAAATCCAATTCTATTAGCATTGCAAAAAATCCTGCGAGAAAGACCCCCCATGAAATGGCTGGAATTCCGACAATGAAGTTAAGAGCTGCACAAAATGCCATGGCAGCCAAGGCATGAGCAAGTAAATTGGCCATTTTAGATCAACCCCAGAAATCGTAGTATCACAGAATCAAGCCCGAGAAAATACAGAATTATTGGAAACATTAAAACACCCATGAGATGAACCCTAGAAAGCCCAAGCATGGGGGGAATCAGACCCATGCAAATCGCAACACCGGCAATTGCCAGTCCGACTGGACCTGCTAGAAAGAATATCATGATTACAAGGAAAATCAAGACAGTGGTGACCATTTTTTTATAGGGGAATTTATTGGCGATTTTGGCAAACACCTTCCCGAAAAAAAGCGTAAGAAATAGCGCTGCAACAGCCGCAGTGAAAACCGAGATGATCATCAAGGTCAACCCAACTGGAACCATTTCCGCAGGCTCCCACGGGTGTATGGAATCCTCCATGATATCCTGTACCGCGTGCATGGCACCTGATCGCGCTGTTAGGATGACATAAAGAGCGATTACATTAAAAATTCCATTTGCCGTATTTACACCAGAGTAAGCCACAATGAACTCCTTTTGGGAATCCAAATCTTCCTCATCACCTTCTTTCGACTTCTCTTTCACATCACCTCCTGCCAAAGATTTAGCGATTACAGTTGCCTGTGCGCCGGTTACTCCCGGGTACCAACCCACAAGTCCTCCTGCAAATGTTCCGGAAAATACTCCTCTGAATTTCCTCCACCTTTTCAGGTTTATTTTGACACCTTTTATCTTCTGCTCGGGAATAGTGGGAGTATCTATGAGACTTGTAATTAATGTTGATAATCCAAACAATCCTGTAAAAAGAGGAAAGAGCAGTGCGGTGCTGGGAGAAATGGCTAAGGCTGGAATTGGATACCAGTTATAGGTGGTAAGCCCAGGAGCTCCAAGGACAATAAGACCCAAAAAACCTGCCGAAATAAAAATGATTATTGCATAGAGTTTCTGTTTAAGATGCGCAGTCCAAGTTACCCTCCCTTCTACTTTTCCTTCTGCAATAATTTCATCATCGATAGCAACATTTGAAAGATTCCGACCAGATAAGAGAATTTCCCCGGTCTCATCCTCGATGAACACATTTTTTGAATTGGCAATCCGATTTACTTTTCCTTTGATTCGGATCGTTTCTTCCACATGATCAGGAATTTCAGAAATGGGAATATTTTTTCTCGTAGATTCAGGCTCATCTTCATTTTCATTATCCAATATTTTCTCAACAGTTATCTTCAACCGTCTAAGTTTAATACGTTTTCTCATTTTAGGATCAGGAAGTTCCCCTTGCTCGTTCAGAATTAAAAGTGTGACTATGATGATTAGGATAAAAGGAATAAAAGGCCATAATTTTTCATAGGCATAAACCGGGCTTCCCATTAGAAGCCTTGCTGGAATGAGGGCAAGAAGCGCAACTAAAACAGAACCGAAACTTCCCAGGGCCGAGCATTTGATTGCCTCGTAACCCCGTCCTGCCAGCATGAGTCTGTGACCGGGAAGAACGGAAAGTGCGGTGTCTGCTTCCGGGGCTCCAAGAAAAACAGAGGGAATGATGTCAAGGAAAGTATGGGTAACCAGGCAGCCGATAATCAGAACAGCAACAACAATGGAAACTTCAAATGTGGACGGATCCCACGCCCCTAAAAATGCTAGCGTGAAACTGATTAGGGTTGCCTGCAATGCAAGGACCATAAGTGCAACATTGTTCACATGGATTCCAGGAATCAATCCTGTTATAATTCCGAAACAGGTGCCCATGAGAGTGAAAAGTATCACGGCTAACAGCAAGACCACGGGATTCATGGATAGGGTGGATGGTTAAAAAGCCCTAAAAAGGTTGTTATTCGGCGGTTTTAAGGGATTACTTTGGATTTTGGTTTTCTAATAGATATTTTATTAAGGATGAGAGGTAGGAATAGGATGATGAGATTTCATCTGCTAGATATTTATTATTAAAAAGTTAACGTTTTTTTTTTTTCCTGGCATAATGCCAGTCATTAATCGAAATATTTATATGTTTTCAAATTAATAAAGGTTCATATCTAGGGTATTAGGCGCGCGCGAGGTGGGAAATTATGAAAAATATAAGAAAATATAATAGAAAGAAATTTGTCTCTACTCTGTTGAACATCTTTTTGGTTTTGGGTGCATTTACCATTCTGGTACCATTATCTGCACCAACAGCTAAAGCGGACATCATATGGTATGACAATTGGTATATTCCACCCCCTGTTTTTGTTTATCACGAGGACAATACAATCTATGTGAACGGCACTCTAACAATCGAGGGTTCACTAACCCTAGTCAATTGCACACTATATATGAGATACAAACCTCCAAACGATCCAGATGGTAACTTGATATGGGTCAAAAGTGGGGCTGTGAGTGAATTCTATGTTTTGGATAACACTATAATAACCACCGATCCCTCAAACCCAGATCCTTACAATTTCACAATTGAAGGTAAAGCTGTAATCAACAACTCGATTGTAGAAAATATGGCCGATCTGACAGGCGAAGCCGATGGGATTCAAATATACAATTCTAACGTAAAAATCACCAACAGCTCGATTAGATCATCGAATGGAAATGGGATATATATCTATGATGCTCAGCCTACTATTAAGAATTGCAACATCTCTAATAATAATCATAGTGGTGTATATGTGAATTCAGTTGATAACTGGTCTTTCGAAAATAATAATGTAAGCTCAAATACTATTGGTATTTTTTTGGATTACTCAGATAACAATACTATTGCTAATAACACGTTCTTTGTCAACGATCATGGAATATATCTCAATAAATCTGATAGCAATACAATAATCAACAATACCGCCTCCTTGAACAATGATTATGGCATCTACCTCCTCAATTCCGACCTGAACAATATCAAAGACAACATTGCTTCGAACAATGATTATGGTATCCTCATGTCATCATCATCGAGCACCACAATCACTAATAACACCTGCAACTCAAACAAATTCAGGTACGGTATTCAATACTATGGTGACGGCATCAGACTAGATTCTTCATCGACCAACACCATCGTTGACAATACCTGCAACTCGAACGCCATTGGCATCTCTCTAATTTCTTCATCGAGCAATACAATCGCTAACAACACTTGTAACTTAAACATTAAAACGGGAATCTATCACCTCCAATCCTCAAACAACACCATTACATACTGTAATACATCGAACAATTTATATGGCATCTATCTTACCGCATCCTCAACCAATACAATTACGAACTGCAATATTTCGAAAAATAGACATGGCATCACTCTCGAACTTAGTTCCTCAAATTACAATACTATTACAAACTGCAATATATCATCCAATAATTACTATGGCCTCTATCTTCATTTTTCTTCTTCACATGCTACCATCACATACAACGATATCAAAAATAACAAAGAGGGGGTGCGGATTGAGACGGGGGCCAATGGGATAATCCATAATAACACCATCAGTGGAAACACGGATTATGGTGTTAAAAATACTGATTCTTTTGTATACATACATGCGGAGTACAATTGGTGGGGTGATACAGATAATAGTGGACCTTATAAAGATGATAATGGCCCACCTGCCCCTTATAATAATCTTGATGGCAAAGGAGATGAAGTTTCTAGATACGTATACTTTACACCTTGGCTAGACGGCCCGCCCTAATAATAATGTATGATATTTAGGTTAGGAATAAAAAAGGGACATAATGTTATTAAGACAAAAACATATATTATCTCTTGGAGAAGTTATGATTAAACAGACAAGTGTAAATAAGTTAATGTCCTCAGAAGGCAAGATAAGAAGGAAAAACGATAGGATTACTTCGAATAAGAAAAAGATAGTTATAGTTTCGATAATAGTAATGTTTCTCCTGTTAGGAAACCTATTAAATCACAGGAAAATCGATGTAAACGCTGATTATTTTTGTAATAACAATCGTGTAGATGATACAAAAATAAACATTTCGAATCAATTAGGTCCATCTATCGCTATTGATAATTGGGGGACAATCCACGTTGTTTGGGAGGATTGGAGAAATGATCTAGACGGAAGATATATTAGTGATGGCGGTGTAGATGGTGTTAACAATGCTGATATTTATTATGCAAACTCAACAGATGGTGGAAGAACCTTCAATATTAACCAACGGGTAAATACCAATACAGATCCATCACAACAAGAGTTACCCTCAATTGCTGTTGATGGAACTGGCAAGATACATGTGGTTTGGGCAGATTGGAGAGATGATGGGGATGGACGCTTTGTTAGCGGAGGAGGAATAGACGGTGCGAATAACAACGATGTCTACTACACAAACTCAACAGATAGAGGGATGACCTGGAGTTCTGAGATGAAGGTTAATGACGACTCGGGATCAGCAGGTCAAAGTCCAGGTTTCCGATGTATTGCAGTTGATAGAAATGATAAAATTCATATTGTGTGGTTAGATCAAAGAAATAATCCTTTTGGTGATATCTATTATGCTAACTCAACCGATGGAGGTATAAGTTTTAGCCAAAATAAGATAATAAATGATGTTTCTATAGCCTCAAACGATCCGACCCTTACTGTTGATGATAACGATATCGTATACGTCGCATGGGTAGATGATAGAAATGATACTACCAAATCTGACATCTATTTCTCAAAGTCAATGGATGGTGGAATATCGTTTACCACTAATAAAAAAATAAATGATGACAATCTTGCGTTGACATACCAGGGGAATCCATCTATAGCGGCTAACGGAGGGATTGTAGGGCTCGTGTGGTCGGATCATCGAAATCAGGAATGCATCTATTTTGCCAATTCAACAAATAGTGGCGATAGTTTTAGTTTAAATAAAAGGGTAGATGATGATCCTTTTGGCAAGGCTAAATCCAGACCTTCAATTGCAATGAATAATAGTGGGTATGTCTATGTTGCATGGAGAGATAAAAGAAATGATAATGAAGATATTTACTTTGCTAACTCAACTGATGGTGGTAATACATTTAACACTAATCAAATGATAAATGATGATATAGGATCCTCATATCAGAGATTTCCTTCTCTCGCCCTTAGAAATATAACGGTTTATGTAGTATGGCAAGATGATAGGACCGGAAATTGGGATGTCTTTTTTTCCCGTTCAAACTATGCTCCTCAAATAGCTATACCAATTTCTCCACATAATGGTTCAACAATAACTGATAATTTAACAACACTAAAAGTCATTCCAGTTATCGATCAGGATATTGACACAGTCTACTACAACTTCACAATTTCAGACCAATCAGATGCTGAAAGTGGAATAGTCTATTATAGCGGTTGGATAACCTCCGCATCATGGAAACCTCCCCCACTTTCTGATGGGAATTGGTATTGGCATACTTATACATCCGATATGTGGAACACAACTGCTCCAAATTGGGTCTGGAATTTTACTATCGATACCTCACAAAGTTATAATATCCAGCTTTATGAAGGTTGGAATCTGATATCAATCCCGTTTATTCAAATGGATACGAATCTGGTAAGTGTTTTAGATTCTATTAATGGTTCTTTTGATGCTGTGCAGTGGTATAATGTGTATGATGCTTCTGACTCTTGGAAACATTACAAAATCTCAAAATCCTCTCATTTAAACGATTTAGAGAGTATTAACCACAAAATGGGCTTTTGGGTGCATGTTACACAACCTGGTGGAGTTTTATTACAATGCTCAGGAATAATACCAACGGAAAATCAAAGTATAAGCCTAAAAACAGGTTGGAATCTTGTTGGATACCCATCTTTGAGTAATAAAACCCGAGATGTGGCCTTGAATAATCTCACTTATGACACCGAAATAAATGCGATCTGGACCTACAACGCCTCTAGCCAATTATGGGAGCAGATAGGCGAGTTTGACAATTTCGAAAGAGGAAGAGGCTACTGGATCCATGCCAAAACAGATTGTGTCTGGGAAGTGCCTTTATAACATCTCATCTTCCCAAAATATTGGCTAATAAAATAATGAATACCTGAACAGAAAAAGGGGAAAATAAATCATTTATCCTCTCATCATAATTATCAATTTTGATAAAAATATGGCTACTCAAATCTTACTTCTTTTACAGTGGTATATGTGGGCCCTTCACGGCTTAGCACACTTTTTTTCAATCTTATGCACTCAACGTTTTGGGTTCCGAATTCCTCATTCTCATAATCCTTCAGGATTTGGGCCAGGATGTTCTTTTTTCTTGGACCCTTGACCCTAGCCAATGTGATATGTGGGCGAAAACCTCTTTTTTCCCTCTTGAATCCCAAATTTGTCAGTTCACGGTCCATCGTCTTGGAGATGGTGACCAATGCATCGGCCCCCTCCAATCCAACCCAAATAACCTTCATGTAGTTGGGATTCGGAAAGGCACCTGTTCCCCTTATAGACATGGTAAAGGGTTTGACATCCTTCACACTCCTTGCCATGATCTCGACAATATCGTCTATCAGGGCTTCATCTGTATCTCCAAGGAATTTCAGGGTCAGATGAACCTTTTCCAAATCCACTACCTTGAGCTGGGCCCCGCTTTTCCTGAGTCGCTCCTCCAGTTCAGAAAGCTTTGGTGTGGAATCGACATCAACCGAAATAAAGGCACGAAATGGCATAATTACGGTAAAGGATTGTGCCAATAAATCTTTTTCCAAATAGGGGAGAATTTATTAATTCTAATGACATATCTATCCTGACATGAGGATATTGACATTTGGAGCAGGAGCAATGGGCTGCTTTCTGGCAGGAGTGCTCGCTCAAAACCATGACGTCACTTTATACGGCAGGGGCGAGAAGATAGAGGCTGTAAAGGAAAATGGAATCAGGATAACTGGTAAAACCGAACTCATAACGAAGATAAATACAGCCGGGAACATAGAAAAGGTGCAGGGGGAAAAATTTGAGCTATTAATTCTTGCAGTGAAATCCTATGACACTGAAAAAGCCCTAGAAGTGATAATGGAAATAGAGGGTAATGCTGCTGTGCTCTCACTTCAGAATGGATTGGATAACGAGATTAAAATCGCCGAGGCTGTTGGTAAGAAGAGGACATTGGGAGGTGTTACAAGCCATGGTATCACTTTCATTGAACCAGGACATGTGCATCATGCAGGTACTGGAGAGACAATAGTAGGTGAATTGGACGGAAAAGAAACCGAGAGGATCAAAAAAATTAGCACAGCCTTAACTTCAGTGGGTATTGAGACTAAGGTAAGCAACAACATAAAAAGTGAGATTTGGAAAAAAGGAATAGTGAATGCCGGAATCAATCCTTTAACGGCATTGACAGGACTTCAGAACGGTTATCTCCTCGAAGTTCCCAGGCTAACCAAGCTTCTTGAGAGCACATGCCAGGAATGCATTACAGTTGCACAGAAAGAAGGAATAGATCTTCTTGATTGTGATATAATTGAGAAATCAAAGAATGTGGCAAGGCTCACGGCAGAGAACAAATCTAGCATGCTCCAGGATATCGAGATTAAAAGAAAGACCGAGATAGATTCCATAAACGGGAAGATCGTAGATATCGGAAAAGAGCATGGTATAAAAACACCAATAAATTCTGCACTGGTTGCCCTTGTGAAGGGGATTGAGGAAGGGATGAATAGGTAGATAAAAATCCGAAAACATTTTACTCCTAAAACACATTACCCCTTTCTGGATGCACTCGTATAGGAAGCCATGGACTTTTACCAGAAAATTTACGGCAAAGAAAGGACAAGCAGGATTCTTGAAGAGACTCGATGAAGCCAGAGGCTTCTTTCCCGAGTTGGATAGGGAGACAGTAAAGGTCGGGATAACGATCAATGCAGATGGAAAGGCGGATTTACAGGGCAAGGCGGTGTACTTTCGAAGCAGAAATGTCAGTTATTATGTAATGGGTCACGAGCTTACCCACCTTCTACAGGAGATTCAGGGACTTCCAAAAAGCGAGCGAAGCTGCGATATTTTCACATTGGCAAGGACTGTTTTGTTCTGTGACGAATCTCCGAACTATGTCAAGGTTCCAAAAGAAATGGTAGATGAAAATGGATTCATCCTTGATCATTACCGAGAATTTGTCCACAAGACCGCAAGATCGTCCTCAGCATTGAGAAGAGCAGGAAAGAGATTCTATATCTCCTGGTTCGAGAGGACCCTAAAAGCTGCCTTGGAATTGGAAGCAAAGGAACAGTATGAAGTAAATGATACTCCTGAGTGGATGTTGTTGAATGAGCCAATTCAGACTACGCTTGAGGAATTCATTTAAAAAGGGATTTCACTTTTATTTTAAAAGATCATCCAGCATATCCTTCAAACCCCGAAGCGCCTCCATATTCCCGTCCCAGGACTCAAGTACAGGCTCGTATTTTGTTTCGATATTTGTGACAAGTTTTCCAAGGGAGTCGTCTAAATCGGTGGGTTCTTTACCCGAGAGGATTACTGCAGTATAGATGTGTTTTCCCCGTTTGATATGAATCACTGAATCTCCAAAATCAAGCCTCTTAAGCCCGAACTTGCTTTTATCCTTGAAAGACTCTTTTACAAAATCCTGCACAGCAGTCAACATGGAACCTAAAATATCATCATCCATATCGGGACGGATCTCCTTTGATTTGTGTGCCAGAAGCATTCCTTCATTGGAAATAATAAAAACATCCTCGATTTCCGATTGTTTTTTCTTCCAGAGATAGGCCAATAACAATGCCACAATAACGGCGATGGCAATTGCCAAAATCGGGAGCAGCATACTTGATTCCTGCTCCTCCTTTCTTTGGGGCTGGATGGTAATGTCCCAATTTTGCGAGGTTACGGTTCCGTTCTCGTCGATGACCCGAACCTCGAGATCGTAATTTCCATCATCATAATTTGCCCTATCCATTGTGAATGTGGAGGACCTAACACCTGTGTCATTTCCATTGACAAACCACTGATAAGTAAGGGTGTCAGAATCCGGATCCGATGCAGATACATTAAATGCTAAATCAGATCCATCAGGGTCCATTACAGGTTTAAGATTCATTGGCTCGTAGGAATCGATTACAGGAGCCCGATTCGCTGGAGTGACAATCACTATCCAACTTTTCTCAACACTTGCACCAGCGGAATCAGTTACATTGACAATGATTTCATGATCACCTGCAGATCCATATGGGGGTTGATAGCTTAAGAAGGGAACATTCTGCCTTACTGTTTGATCATCAAGTATCCAATTGATTGTGAAGGAAGTGCTATCCTCGTCAGAGTAAGAAATATTGAAATCCAATGTCATTCCTTCCTCAACAGACGGGAATGTCTCGCTGGGTTGATAACTTGTGATCTGTGGCGCATCATTTACATTTGTTACATCTATGGTGAATGAATGGCTGTCAATTCCTCCATTTCCATCATTGCAGGACACTGTAACATCCCATAAACCAACATCCAGATTTGAAGGAGTACCAGATAGTTCTCCTGTTGTAGGATCTATGGATAGCCACGATGTCGAAGTGGTTAAAGACCATATCAAGCTGTCCTGATCATCATCATCTGCTTCATAATCCACAAAGTAAAGTTGATCTTCCACAGCATCGGGTACATCCAGGGTTGATATTACGGGAGCGTCATTTATATTGTTCACAGTAAGACTGAAATTACTGAAGCCCACTCCGCCATGTCCATCGTCAACCGTAACATTTACCCAGAAAATTCCGACATGCTCATTTCTCGGAGTTCCCGAAAGAACGCCTGTGGAGGCATTTAGTGAAAGCCAGGATGCATCGGTAAAAAGGCTCCAAGAAATGGTACCGAGTCCATCGTCAGTGCTGGCATAGTTTACACTATAGGTGCTATCCTCATCTGCCAAGGGATTGTCAGTTGTTGTGATTGTTGGTGGAGTATTGAATACGCTCACCGTGAAATTGCTAAAGTCCTTCCCCCAGTTCCCGTCATCAACCGTTATGTTCACCGACCAGGAACCAATGTCCAAATTAGTTGGAGTGCCTGAAAGAATTCCAGTCGTGGGATTGATTGTAAGCCATGAGGCATCTGTTAGAAGTGACCAGGTAATATTTCCTTGACCGTCATCAGAGGAATCGTAGTCTACGAGATATAATGAATCCTCGTAAGCTAAAAGAACATCGCTTGTGGATATTATGGGTTTCGTGTTGAATACCCAGAGGTTAAACTGGGAATATGTTATGTCACCATTATTGTCTCTTACCGATATGTTTACCGCAATAACTCCCACATGCGAATTATCTGGAGTCCCAGAAAGAATCCCTGTATCCCCGTCCATATCGAGCCAGGTAGGGCCGTTTTCAAGCTTCCACTCCGTATTGGGATCGTCATCCGAATCGTAATCCCTTAAATAAAGAATATCTTCAAAGGCCAAAGTAACATCAGGTGTCAAAATCTCAGGGGGTCGGTTTATAACCTCAACAGAAACCATAAACTCATCGTAGCCGCCATTTAAATCTGTGACACGGATTGTGAAATCATGAGTATCCATATTATCATCCGTGGGTGTGATGGTGAGAATTCCGGATGAGAAATTAATGTTGATCCAAACCTCCAATGGAGAAATTGACCATGCGAGAGGATTTCCTTCGAAATCTGTGGCATGGAAGGTTCTGTTATAGGTTGAATCCTCCTGAACCTGGATATTGAAAATTGGGTCTGAAATAACTGGGTCTTCATTTATCAGTGCAATAACTTCTATACGATTCGAATTAGAAAGATCGATTTGAACCTCATCCCAACATGTAAGATTGTATGCACGTACCGTATGAGGATTTGTGGAATTGAACATATCGCTTTCTGTGGCAAAATATCCAACACATGCAGTCCAGTTAAACCAACCGTTTATGTTGGTCATTCCGGTTCTCACCTCTGTTGCATCCGCCTGTTCTATCCTGACATTAATACCGGGGAAGGATTGACCGAACTCATCAATGACCCTTACATGAAGATACCACATGACGGTAAGAGTGGAAAGCGGTTCTGAGATGGTATAATCTGCGAATGTTGGATTTATCAAAGTCACCAAGGCGTTATTTACTACCTCCACATCAAACGACGATGCGGAATCTAATGTGGAATTATAAATCCAAATATCTGAGCAATTATTGGCATACAGTGCTGGTATAAACCCATCAGTAAAAACCTGAGCCGAGTACACCCAGATGTTCCTTGAACCATCGTTAAAGATCAATCCTCCACCCCATGTGTTGGGGATGTTCACATTAAGATCAAAAATTGTAATGTTTTCAGAATTAATGGTTGTGAATCCATAGGATCCAACACCTTGAAGATCAATTGAAATATCGGAGAATGTGGCCCAATGCCCGCCACCTATATAAACTCCATCGACGTCTGCTGCATTACTTGTAACCGACAAATCACTTATCAAGGTATTTTCCATGAATCCATCCAGGTAAACACCGGTTCCCTCGCCGTTAAGAACTATTGAATGATTATCAATAGTCGAATTTCCCAGGCCGGAAGCAGAAATTCCACTGCCAAAATCAACAAATGTATATATCTGATTCCCAAACAATTGACACCTATCCATGAGCCAGAAATTTATTCCAACACCAGGGGAATTTAACAAGATTGTGTTGTTGGCTATGAAATAATCATTGCTTTCCGCAAGACTTATTCCATAATTCCAGCCTGCAGGTCCAATAATATTCACAATATTTCCTTCAATGGTTGTTCCCTGGGAGAATCCCACAAAGATCCCTATGTCATCATTCAAAGTGGTTGATATGTCTATATTATTGTATAATATCTGAAGATTGGGGCAGCCCCAGGCCCTAATGGCACAGGAGAAATCCGAGTATCCATTAATAATTATGGTACTGTTTTTAACAATTGAATTTAATGAATCCGCGAATATGATTCCAATGAAACTCCCTCGGATATATGCATGGTTGAAAACTGCCAAGTTCGCCTCAACATATATTCCACTGTCACGATAAAAAGGTGCGTCCCATCCGCAGTCAATAATATGTGAGTTTCTAATCTCCAAAGTCGATCCTGCCCATGCATAGAAGGAGAACACGTAATCATTGGGGCTTCCATCGTCAATGTCATATGGGCTGTCTGTAATTATGCTGGCATCGTTGATTGTGTAATTATCCCAATCATTGTCAAATACGTGAAGTTCTCCTCCCCAGGTGACATTAAGGTGGTACTGGCTTGAGAAGTTGGTGCAGTTGAACATGATTGTGCAGTTGTTCAAAATAAGATTCCCTGTGGCATTGATGGTTATGTTCCCGTCCATAAGATATGTGGTATTCCAATACTCCTCAGTCGTGTCAATCCACCAGTCCCCTCTTCTTTGTGCGGATGTCACACCTTCGGGAAGAAGTGTGGCCGTGATTGCCCGATTTTGATCCATTGAAACTTGTGTATCCCAGGGATCGTATCCCAAAGATGTAACAGTGATATTATGCGGTGTTTCAAAAATCGAACCGCTTTGATAGTATACAACCTCGGTAAGAGGTAAGAATCGAACTTGACCATTAGCATCGGATAAACCTGAGAATACCAAATCACCGGTTGCATTTTCAATTTGCACCAAAGCTCCTTGTTGTAGAACACCCATCCAGTCCTCCACTGTCAAATCCAGGTAATATTTAACGGTGAGATCGGATAGAGCATCGGATACATCAAATGATGAAAATGAAGTATTTAGAGCCACCACATGTGAATCCGAATTTAGGTCCATATCTGTCTGGGCCCCAGTAATAGAAGAGTTCGCTATTGTTACGTCATAGACATCATCGAAAAAAATTCCAAAATTGTTGATTCCGGATGTAACAGTAATTGTGAGGTTGCCCATAAATAAATCATGGGCTGAAAAACCAAGGTCCATTCCCCGGCAATTATCCTGGTTTATAGTGATCTTGTTGTTTAATAGCGTTATGTTATCGACGTTTCCGATTTGTATCCCACAGATGTTCACCCCAGAGGCCACAATGTCATTATCAGAAATATTAATTAGACCACCGAAGCTGAGCTGGATTCCATCGCCGGCACCATTCCAGACCCAAATCGAGTTTGAGGTAATATTGGTATAAGTTGAAAAAACACGGATTCCGTCAGCACCACTTCCTGTGATGTTTATTTTATTCTGCACAAGATCGTTGTATCTTCCTGAGCTTGCGTCCCTGATGCCCTCACTGTTACCTCCCGATACATTGATGGTATTACCCATAACTTTATTTCTCCAGCTATTAGATTCAATGTATACTCCATAGTTATTGTTTCCAGTAACCTCCATGGTATTATTGAAGATTAGAGCGTCAGATGTTGAATGGATACGGAGATTTTCATCTCCCAGGCTGTGAAATCGACAGTTCTCAATTATGGCACCTGATCCTTCAAAAACATTGATTCCCCTGTGTCCATTTGAGATTGTGGAGTTTTTGAATACCGCATTCGTTGTATGGATGTAAATTCCCCTCTCGTCATCAAAACCCGAATCATGTCCAACATGTGATATCTCGCTATTTATCACGGAAAGTCCTGAATTTTGATGTGCAAAAAAGCCAAATCTATGCATATCATCTGTAATGTTGCTTGTTACAATACATCCGTCTTCGGTGGTGAATGGATCGTTGTCATAATCCGAAATCGTGAGTGACGCTCCATTATCCACATGAATAAAGGTTGACATATTGCCTGTGTTGTTCATTCTGAGAGTAACATTGATTAATGTTAAGGAAAAGCCCCCAAGCACAGTGAGGTTCCCATTTACAATTATTGTCTGATTCCTATATACAGCATCCGAATCGACATTCCAGTCCCCGTCCCAAAAAGTGATACCACCCTCGAAGGGTGGGGGCTGTGCTGCCATTGTCAATCCAATTGGGGGCACATGGTCCATGGGCATGATTAGAATTAAGCACAAAAGTAGGGGTAAGAACCCAATTACAAACAAGCTTTTCCGAATTAGCATGCTAATTACCCATTTTTGTCACCTACCGGTAAGATAGGCTTGTTTTGATTAAATTCTTATATAATATACTTACTGATATCATTCTCTCATGAGAGAATGAGAAATATTTCCAAGATAATGGAATTTTTTTAACGATGTTTCAAAGAAAAGAATTAATTATATTTCATAGGATAATCACCAAGAAACTTTAATAAGGTCTGAATAGATAATCCAAAGGGGATTCCGTGAAAGAGATACTCTTTGATGAAAGCCATGACGAGGCCGTGAGCATTGAAGATACCGAGGTAAGCGGTTTTTTCAACCTTGCCAAGGAACTTAAGAAGCTCGGCTACGATGTTAAAAGGACTGAAACAATGTTTGACAGCGAGCTTCAATCTGCAGATGTACTGGTGGTGGCTTTTCCTAAAAGGGAGTTTTCCCAAGATGAACGCAATAAAATAAAGGATTTCGTTAATAAAGGTGGTGGTCTTCTTCTATTGGGAGAATGGGCAAATCTCAAGGGAGTCGCCGAATGTTTAAATGGCGTCTCCACGCAGTTCGGGGTGGAGTTCAGAAACGATAGGTTAACAGATTTCGATGACCGCTATGCAAGGGATGAAAAGACAATGGAAAGCGTGCTTGGTGCGGGGGAAATGCCATATTTTGTGAAACTCGAGGATATAATGGAGCATCCAATTACAGATGGAGTGAAGAGCATTGGTTACCTCGCAGGTTGTACCCTGGAAACAGAGAAAGAGTCCGCCCTTGTTTGGGCAGACGAAACGAGCTTTGCGGATGAGAGAATCGATAAATTCCAGCAGATATCAGAAAAAAGCGGCCCATTTATCGTGGCTGCTGCAAAATTAGAGGGTGAAGGAAGAATCGTATTTTCAGGTGACTCTTCCACATTTTCAAACAGATTCATAGAGAGTGAGGACAACAGGAAGTTCGGTCTGCAGATATTTCAATGGCTTGTAAGAGATAGATAAAATCACTGCTTTTTTGTTCTATAGGTGTGTTTTCTTTAAGAATCAACTAATTTTTAAAAAGTTATTTAAATTAGTGATTCAATTTACTATCTGGGTTTACAATGGGGGAAGAAGTCCAACTAAGAAGAAAAATGTGCGTTATTTCCATTGCCTCAATCCTAATGATCAATGCATTTATTATCCTGGATTTTGGTGGCTTGAATGAGAATGTAGAAGCAGATTGCTTTCCAAGGGAAATCTTCATTGAAATACACAGGATAATGGAAATCGATGAAATCGATTTAGGCTCGGGAGCGGATTGGTATTTCTATGTTGGGGTGAATGAAGGCTCAGGATATGATTGGAAAAGATCCTCCATTCCTTTTGCAGACAATTTAAATCATTTACTTCCAAAAAAGATCTTTAATTTCGTTGTTTCCTCCTCACCGGTAAC
>CP070672.1:928506-933993 GCA_020351895.1 Thermoplasmata archaeon | reverse complement strand
GCGCCGGACGGAAGTGCTATAGCATTCCTGATGCAACAAGAAGACTACACGTATGACCTGTGGCGAATTGATGTCTCAGTGGTCAATGGTGAGCCCCAAGGCAGTAACCCAACGGAATTGACGCAGGATGTTCGCCTTCAGACTCCCGCCTGGTCATCAGCAGGGGATGTGATAGCATTCAAACAAAATCTAGAAGATGGGAGCAAAGTCATTCAGACCGTTCCGGCTACTGGAGGAGCCGTGGAGACCATCTATACTGCCCCTGAAGGATATGGGATAGGTGAAATATCTTGGAGAAGCGATGCTTCACAACTTGCCTTCCAAACAAGTAACAATGGCTTGCATTATATAATGGCTCTGGAAATTTCAGATTACACAACCACCACACTTTACGGACCCACAACACAATGGCTTGGACATATGGATATGGCTCGAACCTCAGATACATTTGTCTACGGCAGTACTGATGGCATCTACATTCTTGACATTACGCAGACGAATCCGACACCTCAGTTATTACTTGCAGGTGATTACAAAATGGTCACATGGTCCCCGGACGATTCCCAGATCGCCCTCTTGAAGTGGGATAAGAACAACTGGCTCAATTTGATGGTATATACACTGGCAACGGAAGAGATGGAAAAGTTGGCCAAGGGATTTGCCCCGGATTGGTGCAGGGATATACAACAATAAACAGAATGCATGCATGGAGCATACCTCTGTGCATGTCCTATTCTAATTTTTATCAACTAGCCCCAGCTATCCCCCCTTCCACCCACAAAAATCCAAGCCGAATCCTTTTCATTATTATGATCCACAGAATCAGATCAGGGGCACTTTTGATGTTTCGGGATTTAAGAAGATCAAGGATACAAAGAGACTTTTGGCGTGGGAGTGAGAGCATTCGTGGATTTCTTTCATTAGAAACTTTTCAAGATTCCTCCTATATTTCACGAAACTTATCGTATATACTTAAATATTTTAAAGGCAATGTACTTTACATAATTAATCTACGGGTAAATATGGTGAGTGTGGGGGGAAGATGCCTAATTTGGATTTCCAACCTAAAATGGTTGGTCGAGAAGACGAATTAAGAGAGCTTCAGGCTTATTTGGATAAAGCAGAAGAGGGTGAGGGAAGCACAGTTTTCATCTCTGGCGAAGCAGGTATCGGAAAGACGCGATTAGTAAATGAGTTAAAGCAAGTTGCACAGTCCAAAGGTTTTCAAATCTTATCAGGGAACTGCATGTACGAATCCCTAACACCTTTCATGCCTATTTTTGAGGCGCTGAGATCAGGAGATCTGGAATCCCTTTTTGCAGAGGAGGCACCAAGGGTAGAGGCCGTTTATTTGGTTACAAATGCTGGCATTCTGATTAAAGAAGTGGTGAGAGAAGAAACAGAGCTGAACCCAGATATCTTTATATCTATGTTCACAACTGTTACCGACTTTCTAAATGAATCCCTTTCAAAGCTGTCTGGTGAGGAAGAAAAAGGAACTTTAAATTCATTGGGATACCAGAATTATCGGATTTTAATCGAGAGGCGCAAGGACACCAATCTTGTGGTAATACTCACAGGAAGAGAAAATGAATTCCTGCTTAATGATATGAGAGAAATCCTATCAAAGATAACAGAAACTTTTAAAAGAACCCTCAAGGAATGGGGAGGTGACGAAAAGAAGGTTGCTGGAATCGAAGAACTCCTCAAGCCTCTTATTACATCTGGAAAGTACGACGGTATTTATTATGGTAAAGATAATCCAAAGATAAGGAGGAATCTTTTGTTCGAAAATGTCTCTTTGGGATTGATGAGGCAGGCTCAGCAAACGCCCACCTTATTATGCATAGAAGATTTGCAATGGATAGATCCATCTTCATTGGCATTGATGCACTATATTGCTAGAAATACGAGAAATTATGGACTATTCATTCTGGGCACCTATCGACCCGAAGATGTGACAGCCACGGAGGGAAAGAGTCATCCTCTTGTGGGGACCATGCAGTTGATGGACCGTGAAAACCTATACGAAAAGACGGAACTTGCGAGATTGCCCAAAGAGACTATTAACGAGTTTTTGTCCTCACTTCTTGGAGAAATAGACTTCAGCGATGTATTTAAAATTCGAATCTACAAGGAAACTGAAGGAAATCCATTATTCGTAATCCAATTGATAAAATACATGGTTGATGAAAAGATTATTATGGAAGATGAAGGAAAATGGAAGTTGGCAAAGGACCTCAAAGATATCGAAATCCCTTCCAAGATATATAACGTGATAGAAAGAAGATTGAACCGATTGGAGAAAGAAGACAGAAAGGTGTTAGATTACGCTTCTGTTATCGGAGAGATGTTCAAATCATCGGTCCTAACCGATGCTCTGGATACGAACAAAACCAAATTATTAGAACAGTTAAGGAGTTTAGAGCAGATCCATAGATTGATCCACTCACACAATGGAGATTTCAAGTTCGACCATGGAAAAATAAAAGAGGTGCTTTACAGCGAGATTCCCGAAGAATTAAGAAGGGATTACCACTCAATCATCGCAAACTCTATTGAAACACTGAACAGGGATAATCTGGATGAAGTGATTGAAGATTTAGAATTTCATTATTATCAATGCAAGAACAGAGATAAAGCACTTCATTATCTCATGAAGGCAGCTAAGCGAGCGAAGAAGGAGTATTCAAATGAAGAAGCAATTAGATTTTTCATTCAAATTCTTGATATTGAAGAGGACAATCAAAAGAGAATAGAAATATACGAAGCATTGGGAGATATTTATACTTTAATCGGAATTCATGATAAAAGTTTAGATTCTTTTAATTCTGTTTTAGATTTAACCGACGATAAGCAGAAAATTGCTGAGATCAAAATAAAGATTGGAAAGGTTTATTTCATCGAAGGTGAATGGGATGTATCCTTAAGAATTATTAAAGATGCTTTAGATCTTGTGAAGGGGGAGGGATCCATAGAGGAAGCTCTTGCTTTAAAATGGATTGGCAATCTACATTCGTGCAGAGCAGAAAATGACCCGGCCTTGAAATATTATAATCAAAGTTTATCTATATTCAAGACAAGAAACTTTTTAGATGGAATTTCAGCTAATTTAAATAATATCGGGATTATATTTGAAAAACAAGGAGAGTTTAAAAAGGCACTTGAGTTTTATGAAAAAAGCCTTGAAATAAGCGAAAAGGTCGAAAATCGTGAGGATGTTGTAAAACATTTATCAAACATCGGATTATCATATTTAAAAAAAGGAGATTACGATTTTGCCATTCAATATTTTAATAAAAGCCTTCAAATAAGTGAAAAAATTGGTCTTCGTGGTGTTTCAAGTTATAATGAACTTGGATATGCTTATTTCTCAAAAGGAGAATACGAAAACGCTCTCACATGTTTTAAAAAAGGTATAAAGATATATAGCGAGATTGGTAACCAAAGAGATTTATCTACTACTTATTGTTACATGGCAGAATTGTATTTAAAAAATGAGGACCTGAATAAGGCGATAACCTTCTGCAATAATGGTATAGATTTATCAAAGAAGATCGGTGAAAAAGAAGTTTTGGCGATGTCATATAGAGTAATGGGGATGATTTTACATAAACAAAAAAAATGGAATGAATCTATAAAGAATTTCATGGAAAGTGTAGAGTTATGCAGAACATCCCATTTAATAGTAGAACTAGGGAAAACCTATTATGAATTCGGTTTAATGTGGAAGGAAAAAGGAGATACCGAAAACGCGAAAGAACATCTGAATAAAGCTCTCGAGATATATGAGAAATTGAATTTGGAGTATTATGTGGAAAAAGTGAGGAAGGAATTATAATTGGCAGTAAAAAAGAAAATCGTTCTTCTCGGCGACTCGGCGGTTGGCAAAACCAGCCTTATTCGAAGATTCGTGTTCAACCAGTTCGAAGACTCGTACACATCCACAATCGGAAGTAAGGTTACCATGAAGGAGTTCTCTCTTGATAGAACCAATGAGAAAGTTGATGTCAAGTTCATGATCTGGGATATTATCGGCAGGGAAGGTTATCATGCCCTTCATGCCAGAACCTTTGTGGGTGTGGAAGGTGCGATTCTTGTGGCGGATATTACAAGAAAAGAAACTCTTGAGAATCTTGAGAGATACTGGATTCCCTTTTTGCTCAAGATAGTTGAGAATGTTCCTTTGGTGTTTACCTGTAATAAATGTGATCTGAAAGGAGAATATGAGTTCGGATTTGAAGATATAGAGGAATTAGCAGATAAGTACAATGGTGAATCCTTTAAAAAATCATTTCCAGGATTAACATCCTGTTATGCAACTAGCGCAAAGGATGGTACCAATGTGGAGGATGCCTTTGAGTGCATGGGCCATCTTTTGCTGGCCGATTATCGACCCGATAATACTGTTGAGATTCTTCTTGAAACTCTCTTTGCAACAGGTATACAGAGGAACTCGGACAGGACAACCCCTATTGGTGCATTGGATGCCATAATGGTGGATTTCTGCAAGGATTTTACTGACTCGAGGATAGCCATGCTGATCTTACGTCAGGAACTGGCAAGAGCGGGAATCAATGTCAGTGATCCCAAGAAGGAAAGAATAATCACTGCAGTTGAATATTTAGCTGAAGCAGAGAGCGAGTTTAAAGATCGGGAAATCGTTTTTAGCAACCTAAAACGAAGAAAAGAGTGGGCAGAAAACATTGATGAAGGTTGATGGTATGATCCAAAGAAAGGATAGCGATATGGATAAGGAAGGAATTTATACAAAAGTGCTCACCATAAGAATCGATCCGGATCTCCTTGAGCAATTAAAAAGGGAGGCTAAGATACAAGGTATGGACATATCTGAGTATATTAGAGGGTGCTTGCGGACCGGGTTATATCTTAATGAGATGAACATAGCACTAAGATCGAGGAAAGGGGAGCTTTATTGAGTAATTTCTCGGAAGAGATGGTGGATTTTTAAGAATCGGACTTTTTTACTTTCATCTTTTATTATATAGTCTTGTATACACATGTATCAACAAGGTTTTATCTTTTTGAATCTGATTTAGGATTTTTACCTATTATATAAAAGCGGAGGAAAAGAAAATGAAAACAAAAAAGCTGTTAATCAGCTTAGTAATAGTGTCTTTGATTGTGAGCATGGCCATACCATTGGCCGCGGCACCCAAACCGGATAAACCACCAGGAAAACCACCGAAGGAAGAACCACCTGCTGATCCCGCAATCGCTTATAGGATCTCAGGAAGAAAGAATACGAATCTAATGGTGATGAATGCGGATGGTTCGAACCAAGCTGTAGTGTACACCGCTGATTATATTGGTAGACCGACTTGGGCGCCGGACGGAAGTGCTATAGCATTCCTGATGCAACAAGAAGACTACACGTATGACCTGTGGCGAATTGATGTCTCAGTGGTCAATGGTGAGCCCCAAGGCAGTAACCCAACGGAATTGACGCAGGATGTTCGCCTTCAG
>CP070672.1:922460-928406 GCA_020351895.1 Thermoplasmata archaeon | reverse complement strand
ACGCGGGGACGATGTGGCTGCTGGTCAGCGGCGGGAATAGATCGTGGAGCAACGTCTTCGTGGCGGGCGAAGAAGTACATGTGGCACTGACAATGCCCGCAGGAGGCGGTACTTCCGATGTGTCGGGATACAAGAATGGAAATGGTTTGGAAAGATAGGAGAGGAGAGTCATAAGAAACATAAGTGGGTAATAAACAAGCTTCTAACGAAGCTCTTACCAACTTTCTTTATTGTTGTGTGGGTCATTTTATTGCTATTGTTGTTTGGATTAAATAACCAACCCATAAATATCCAAATAGGAATAATATCCATCCTCTCCTTAATTGTCATCTATTTTATTATCGATTCATATCGTGGAAAAAGTCTCAACTGAAAGGGGTGATTTGTCTTGATTGAAAAAATTGGACAGTCAGAGGTCATTGATATAAAAAGCATTGTTGATGCATGTCCTGAAAAATGGTACAATACGAATCTAAGCTCAGTGAATGATTCCCTGGTGCGACTCGGAATATTC
The DNA here is from genome assembly GCA_020351895.1 of Thermoplasmata archaeon. The sequence goes on along the minus strand of CP070672.1, from coordinate 927,892 downwards.
GAGGGAGAGTTTCATTGGCATCATCACGACAATGAGGATGAATTCTTCTACGTGATATCTGGAAAACTGCTTTTGGATCTAAAAGAAGGTACAATCGAATTGAATCAGAATCAAGCATATACTGTACCTAAGGGGATTGAACATCGGACCAGAGCCCAAGAGAAAACCATTGTTTTGATGGTGGAGACCGATACAGTTAAACCTAAGGGGGATTAGGGGGATAGTTGAACCTGCCCTGTTTAATACCCTGACAATTTTATATCCAGATTCCATAGTCAGGAATAAGCAAATCCAATATTACATGCAATATTATGCACAACATTCCCATAATCCATATAGGAACTCTTTTTTTGTCTATTCTGTCTTTTAGGGCTATGAGATAGATTATAGCTATTGGTACCATTATAAAATGAACAAATGTATGAAAGAAGAAAATTCTATGTGAAGGAAATATTCCCTTTGCATAATATATTATCAAAAGAAAATCGGGAACAAAACTGAAAGTTATACAGACAAGTAAAAGAAGATAAGTTTCCCTGACTTTATCTTCTCCCTCAAAATAACTTTTAAAGTAATACTTACCAAGGATAAACATTACACAACCAGCAACAAAATGTGGTATGGCTCCGGGCATGGTGTTCACGTTATAGGTTTATATATTTTCTTTTTTGTATTATGATGATAGTTTATAGTATTTCAGTGGGATACGTACATCTGTATTTAAATTTGATATTGCTCTAAAATAACAAATCGCTTGTACTATTTTTAATTCGCTGGATTCTCACAACGGGACATCCCATGTTTTTGTAACTTTCGAGTGAATCCAATAACCTCCTCCAAGTTCAAAATAATCTGCAGAGCCCATTTTCCTCCATATTTGGGTAGTGGCATTATATTTCCAAATTGCGTCTACATCGACGCCAAAATCGATAACGTCATAAATGGATTAATACTTTGTTGCCTAAGTTAACTCAATCTTCATGTGTAAAATCGCCCATCTTTTTTTGAATATTACATTAGATAGAACAATGCACTTTTAATTAATCTTAAGTATTGAGATGTCAATGAGGTACAAAGTGATGTGTTAAAACATGATTAGTAGATTCACATGGAAGTATATATTTGGGTATCTATTTTTCTTTGGTGGATTAGTAATGGTTCTTGGATTTCTTTATTATTATTTTGGAGAGTTGAATAATACATGGCATATGATCCATCAATTAGGTTTATTTATCGTTGGCATAGCGGGAGGGGTGTTTATGGGTTTAGGTGCAAGGTATCTTATTCAAGGGTATGTAGAAAAGTTGGTTTTTCGTCTCTCTCCACCTCTTTCCTCATTTCCAAATCCAAATTTTATCAATAAACCTCCTGTTCTACCGCAAATCAGATATTGTAAGAATTGTAAGAAACAGATTCCTTTCGACAGTAATCTATGCCCTTATTGTGGACAAAAGTAGCTTTTAATATTTTGTTGCCCTAAAAATAACAAATCGTGCATGTGATATATAACAAGTGTCGGATGAAGGGCATAAGCCCCTTTATTTCATCAAGAAGTGGCTGAATATGGGCGGAGTTTTTCTTTATTTTTTATTAATATTTTTTACTACTAAAATTCAAGTTTAAAAATTAAAAAGAAGACGGGGAAAACCCCGTCCTTTTATGTCTTTATGTATAGCCTGGAACCGGTAAGCCTGGAAAAACCAGGATACGGTCTCCGACTGAGCGTGGTGTCGGTTGATGTTTATTTTGTCCAATGAATCCGTGAAAGTTGTGAAGTTATTTGGCCGTCCTAGGATGAACATCGAATCCATTATGCCGGTGTTAGTCAACATATTCTTGTTCACGGTGGGTGGTTTCCAAATATGATATGATGGCTTAGGGACCACTTATCTTTTACAAATAAGGTCACCTCGGTTGTGGGATCCATTGGTACCCCATCTACAATAGTCGCGGTGACAGTCCAACCGGATCGAAGCCCCTCCTGGATAATATAGTCTCCATTAACAGGAGCATCCAATACCACACAGCCATCACAACCTGTCCAATATGTATTTTGCACTCCTAACGGATCTGTGACTATTATCTCCCAGCGATAAAGCGGTACCTCCCATGTATCCCAGACACCATTGCTATTGCAGTCCTGGAACTTACATATCCTGATTTTTGGTATTTCTGGCGGCTCTTTTGGCAACCTAACCTTGAAGTTGTCTGTTTTTGAGTACCTTGGGATAAAGCCGTGGAAGTAACCAGGTTTGTATCCATTGTCGATTTTGGTTGGATCCCCATCGAAGTGTTCGATTGGAGTCGCCCAAACCTTATACACTCCTCCTCTGTTAGGAGTGTCTTTGTAGGGCATCAGCTGTATCGTAAGTGCGTTGTGGTCAATATCAAATCCGAGATCGTGCTGTCCATACTCCCATCCATCCATATGGCAGGGTCTTGTCACTGCATTTTTTCCATTTCCATACGTATGTTCACAATCCCTTGACATTGAGACGTACTCTGCAATTACTCCGTCCTCAACCCGAAACTCCCTGCAGGCAACACAATCTTCAGACAAGAGTTTCTTTCCCGATGGATTAGTGACTTGGAAATAGTAGTTACCATCAGGAAGTCCAGCAGCTTCTTGCGGAGCATTTGGTCCCGGTCCCCCGTCCAGATACACATCCCTTTTATCTTCATAGATGTTCGCATTCACCCTCGTGCCATCCTCCAGTGTGGTGAAAATGGCACCAGTTACTGGAGATGAGCTTGCATTACTGATCTCTGCCTCTGTCAATACGATAGCAAAAACAGTGGCGAGCATCACTGCTATCACTAAAACGCTCAAAAACTTTCGTTTTCCATCCATAATTCCTTACCTCCAATTTCTACATCCTCGATACTTATGTTCGATTTAACGAACAGATGTGTATTGCAGTTTAAGTATATTTAGATTTCATAAAAAGTTTTGAAAATTTTTGGATGTTGATTTCTCTGAGACTCCATCTTGGTTTTAAAAAACTTGTGGCTCTCATCAGCCAAGCAATTTTAAAAGAATGAAAGGATGCCATGTTGTGGACATAAGTCCCCTTATTGCGAAAAAATGCTTGCGATTCGGCAAGAAATTTCTTAACCTTCTTTTTCTATTTTTTATAAATGCCCAAGTCGAATTCCGGTAATCAAATATACTCCTAGGGGGACAAAGGAAAGCAAACCATCTAATAGACCATAGATTTTATTTAATACTTGATATACATATCTAGTTCCGATGGACGAAATTGACATACTCATATGTCAGAAGCTTATGCAGAATGCAAGAATTCCATACAGGGAGATAGCAAGCGAACTTAAACTCACTGTAGCAGCCATTCACAACAGGATCCAGAACCTCCAGGATGCAGGAATAATAAAAGCATTTACAGCCAACATATCCCTTTCCTATTTAGATATGGTTTCGGTTCTATTGTTCGGATCCTCCAAAGCAGATTCAATGGACGAAGTAGCTAGGTCACTAAATAAGGACAGCAGAACCAATGCCCTTTTGGTGTCCACTGGAAATTTCATTTATGTAAGTGGATATCTAAATCACTTATCTGACCTGGAATCGTACACTGACTATATTAAAAACACTTGTTCTCTTACGAGCGTCACTGTGGCAATTGAGGCATTCGGACCACCTGGTCAGACAAAACCAACAAGGTCCGAACCTAAAAGGCGACTGTCACCTCTGGATCTAAAGATCATAGATTCCTTACACTGGGATGCCAGAAAGAGAATAACTGATATTGCCAAGGAGGTGGGTGTCTCCTCGAAGACCGTTAAAAGACACCTTAATAGCATGATAGAGAATCAAACAATCGAACTTGTTATTCAGTGGCACCCGGATTCATCAAATGATATAATACCGTTCATACATGTCAACCTGATGGATGGAAGTGATAAGTTCAAAGTGGGTATGGAACTCATGAGGACTTTGGGACCCAGGGTAGTGTTCTTCAGACAATTTTCCAATATTCCAAATTTCATTATTCTTGTGGGCTGGTCCAACACTATGAAGGAGATGAAAGAGCTCATTGATGAGCTGGAAAATAGGGAGGATGTTGTATCAGCAATCCCTTATGCAATCTATACAGGTTATAGATTCGAAACCTTTAGAGACGATATTATCAACACAAAAATTATATAACTCAGACTGGCAAAAAAAGAAATGTCCAAACGTTTTAATAACCATTTTAAAGATTGGACAGTAATCATTACTTTTTTCACATTCTATCAAAACACGGTTGAACACACATTTAACACAACTTTTTACATTCATTCTATTGGTGATACAAATGAACAACTTGAAAATATATCATGGAAAAAAAAGAAATGCGAGGATCCCCATAAAAATTGTGGGGATTTCGAGTAGCCCTAGAAGAAACGGAAGTACAGCTTACCTGGTGGACGAGGCCCTGGCTGAGGCCAAGAGGTATAATGCGATTGTGGAACATATCCATTTACCCTCCTACAACATGAAATTCTGTAAGGGTTGTATGAATTGCCTCAGGAATGGAAAATGCGCGATTTCCGATGGTTTCGAAAAGATCAAATCAAAGATCATGGAATGCGACGGAATTATAATCGGTTCGCCTACCTATGGTCTTGCACCAAATGCCATCATGAAAAACTTCCTGGACAGATTTGGAATTTATTCAGTCTACAGATCGGCATTGGGAGGAAAGTACATAGTTGGAATATCCACAGCCGGAGCAATAGGGTCCAAGAAGGTTGCAAAGAAATTGACTGGCCTAGTTAGTGGAGCATTTGCATACGGATATGTGTCAGGCACTTTTGGTTTTAATGTTAAGCATGGCAAGGCACAGGATCATCCCGAGGCGGCAAGCAAGGCTCGAAAATTGGGAAAGAGAATCGTTGAAGATATTTCATTGGGTAGAAAATATCGGTTGCAGAGACTTGGAAACAAACTATTACACAAAATTATAATCAAACCAATCATGTTGAAAAATATTATGGAACACAAGGATCTGGAGATGAAATCCGTGTACCTCTACCTGAGGGATGCTGGATATATTTCCTAAACCGAATTGACATAATATATAAGTGTGAAGTCGTGTTGCGGACATAAGCCCCCTTACTGCGAAAAAATGTGTGCGATTCGGCAAGATATTTCATTATCTTCTTTTTCTTTTTTTATTAAACTGGGCTCGAAAATTACAAAGGAACATCCCAGGTTTTCGTAACCTTCGAGTGAATCCAGTAGCCCTTCCCAAGCTCGAAATAGTCTGTAGGTCCAATCTCCTGCCATGCCTGGGTTACGGCATTGAACGTCCAGATGACATCGACATCACTGCCATAATTAATGTTGTTCAAGGCTGCGGTCCGGTTTCTGTTGGAAAGGGATGGGTAGCCCACCATGTTCCAACCTGGATGGAGGGTGATGGATTGGT
>CP070672.1:919157-922360 GCA_020351895.1 Thermoplasmata archaeon | reverse complement strand
TCTATCATTTTTCGATCAATGCCATGACCACGGGGAATCAGGAGAAGATGCGCTCATTGGTGGGAAAACCTGCCGTATTTCCACAACAATTCCTGGATACTTCAATGTATAGGGACCTCGTCAATCACTCTCCAGCACTTGTATACAAGTGATTGCCGTATCGACGCCTCTCTAGTACACAATAATCCCCGTATATTTATAAAGACGATCTCCAAGGTTATGATTTTATTGACGTAATTAATATCGTTCCGGCAACAATTCTAGCAATGGGGAAAATAAACGAATCCTTGGAAACTTCTAATGTCGGGTCCAGTTAGAGAGGAAAAAGGGGATTTTGTGTCTCATTGGGTATTCGAACATGAAAAAGGCCCGGAACCATGGAGAGCGGGCTCAGGGTGAGATGGTGGACCGGTATCTGGTAAGATGAAAGTTTCAATCCTGGTTAGTGATCTCTCTGAAAATCCCATCGTAAGGGTCCACCCCATCGCTAAAGTTCTTGAAAGGAACTATTCGGTGGAGCTCATTGGCCCGGTCTTTGGGAAAGGAATTTTCCCTGCTTATGCGGATGAATTTACATTCAAGACGATTCAAGGTTGCAATTATCCTGGTTTCTTTCGCCAGATGTGGCAAGTTATAAAAAAGATCGACGGCGACGTTATTTATGTCTTTAAGCCCCGACCGAGCTCATTTTTCCACGGTCTCTTGGCTAGTTGGCTTCAGAAAAAACCCCTTCTAGTAGATATTGATGATTGTGAACTAGCCCCCTACCATGAAATGAAAAAATCCATGGGTCGATCTGCCTTTTTCAGGAGATTTGTTCTCCGGGGCTGGAAAGCACCAAACGATTACAAATACACAGTTTTGGCTAACAGGCTTGTGTGTTTCGCTACCCAGGTCGTGGTTGTTTCAGACACCCTACTGGGACAATTTGGCGGGATGAAGTTATACCATGGGGTCGATACTGATTTTTTTGATCCTAATCGATGTATCCCCAGAATTCAACTGAGAAAAAAGTGGCAGATTCCCTTTCGGGATAAGGTGATTATTTTTGCAGGGACTCCTCGCGCACACAAGGGACTGGACGACCTTTTAAGGGCGCTGTCTCTTGTCGATTCCAAACACAAAGTCACCTTGCTCGTTGTTGGAGGGAAACTTGATGGGCAGATTCAAGAAAGGCTATTAGATAATATGAGGAGTCGAATCAAGGAAGTGGAATATCAGCCTCACGAGGTAATGCCTGAGTTGCTCCATCTCTCAGATCTGGTAGTTCTTCCACAAAAGAAAAGCCCCATATCAAAAGCACAGATTCCTGTGAAATTATTTGAAGCCATGGCCATGGCCAAACCCGTTATCACATCGGCAACTTCAGATTTACCGGAAATTTTAAGCGATTGTGGGATTATCATTGAGCCGGGTGATATAGAAGATTTAGCGAAAAATATTCAATACCTTCTTGAAAACCCCAAGATTGGCTCCATGATGGGAAAAAAGCGAGGAAAAAATGCATTGAATTATATAGCTATGAGGCCAATGCAAGAAAATTAATTCCCGTATTTCAACAATTCGAAAAAAGAGTTCATTCATGAATATAATGCTCCAAAACCATACTTTCTACCCAATATTAGGGGGAATTGAAAATTATTTATATCATGTATCTAAGACCTTCATAAAGAAGGGACACCAACCAGTCATCCTATGTGAAAAACATGATGATAGGTTATCGAGCTATGAGACCTACGATGGTATAAGAATTATCAGGCATCCATATTACAGAATCCCAAAGCGAATGCTCTTTACTAAGCCAAAGATAGTATTCCAGCATCTGAAGTCCTTCATTTCGGAACATGTTGGTGATATCGACTTTGTTATATCCAGATATCCCCATTATTGCTCTGCAACATGCTCCCTGAATATTGACATCCCTGTTTTCTACATACCTCCATCCGTTCACTGGAAGCAGCTGAGGGCAGCATCGTCCAGGTCCACTTTGAAGGCTAGGTTCTTCAATTTTCTGTGGAAGAAATCAATAGACCGGATGGAAAAACTATCGGTATTAAAATCGAACAAAACCGTGGTTTTCAGCAAAAATATGGCAGAATCCCTGCAACAGTATTCCGGGTTGGAGGGGCATCATTTTTATGTGTTACCTCCAGGTGTTGACCTGGTTAGATTCAATAGAGCAAAAGATTACCAGCTGCTGAGGGAGTTGGATATTAGTCCAAAGAGTCACGTTCTTTTATACGTTGGGCGATTATCTCCTGAAAAAAATGTGGAGACGCTCATAGAGGAGTTTCGGCTGCTTGGAAGGGAGGATCTAAATCTCATTATCGTTGGGTATGGTTTTGACAAACAGAGATTAGAGAGAACGAGAGCCGTCACTGAAGGGGGAGAGAGGATAAGATTTCTTGGGCGGAGGACAGATGTTGAAAGATTCTATTCAATTGCGGACGTATTTATTTCACCCTCCAAACATGAACCCTTTGGTCAGGTGATCTTAGAAGCCATGGCAGCAGGGCTACCATGCATTGCCTTCAAGAGGGTACCCCCTGAGTATGAGGTTGCTGCAGAGGAAATGATAGAGAGTGGTCTCACGGGTTACTGTGTGAATCCATACGATAGAAATGAATTGAGGGAGAGACTATTGTATCTCATCGACCATCCGAATATCGGGAAGAAAATGGGGGAGGCAGGGAGGAGGGTTTGTGAGAAGAAATTTTCGTGGGACAATCACGTAAGAAAACTGTTCGATTTAATGGCGGTCCCATAGAAATAAGAGTCGAATTACTCGTTTAATCTATTCACCACGCGACGTACATATGGGGGAGAAGTAAAAAGAACATGTTCGGATATTTGAGAAAGCAGGGTTACGCTGAAACGGGATCATTCGGTGGTTAGGAATCATTCAGTTATCTTTTTCCCACTGGTAGATTGGGATGCTCCCTGGCAGCGGTATCAGCATTTGGCATCGCGTTTTTCGAATGCTAATCGGGTCATTTACATAAATTCACCTGCAGCAATCACCTATTTCAGGAGGAGCGCATCTCATTTAACGAAGAAATGGTTACGGTTCATAAGAGGAAAGAAAAAAATCAATGCAAACCTCCTAGTATATTCTCCTCCTCCCTGCCTCCCCTTCGAACGGATGAGCAAATGGGTTAATCGACTGAACCAGTATATTTTGTTCCTGTATCTAAAGATCTCTG
>CP070672.1:898092-919057 GCA_020351895.1 Thermoplasmata archaeon | reverse complement strand
GGCAGACTGCTGGGACGCTGAGGCCGAAACCAGCTTCGGGTGGGTTGAGGTGGTGGGAATTGCAGACAGGACGTGCTACGACTTGCAGGGTCATATCGATCACTCTAATCAGGATTTGACTGCATTTGAGAGATTTGAAGAGCCATTTGAGGAAGAGAAGAAGAAGGTAATTGCTAAACCTGAAATTCTTGGGCCGAAATTTAAAAGCGAGGCAGGAAAAATCAAAACAGCATTAGAGGAAATGGATGGGGATGATCTTGAGGATAAAGATTCCATCATTCTGAAAATCGAGGGAAAGAGCTATGAAGTGGGAAAAGAAGGCTTTGAGATCAAAACTGTTAAAGAGAAGGTAAGCGGAAAAAGATATGTTCCAAATGTGATCGAACCCTCATACGGCATTGACAGGATTTTCTACACGATTTTGGAGCATGCATATCACGAGGAAGATGAATATGTGATGTTGCGTCTTGATTCAAGAATCGCTCCCATTAAGGTGGGAGTTTTCCCTTTGATGCCCAAGCCCGAGCTTGTTGCCAAATCCCAGCCAATTGATAACGAATTGAGAAGGGCAGGGATCATGACTTACTATGATGAATCAGGATCCATTGGGCGCAGGTACGCTCGAATGGATGAGGTGGGCACGCCTTTTTGCATTACCGTGGATTACGATTCTTTGAATAATGAAGATGTTACAATAAGGGATAGGGATTCAAAGGATCAGGTTCGGGTGAAGATCAGTGATATCTCAGGATTATTAGAAAAACTCATAAAAGGAGAAATGAAGTTCAATGATATTTTAAAATAATGTAGGATAAGTTCTCTTAAAAATGATAAACCAAAAATTATTTCTATGATTAGAATAATGTATATTTGAGGGCTTTGGCGGATAATTCGAGGAGGATAACCCTTTTGGGATTCAATGAAGGGTTCACAGGGAAAAAAAGCTCTAAATTGAAAAAGGAAGGGAATGAAAATGATAAGAAAGCAAATAAGTATTTTTTTGTGTGTTGTGATTCTGGCTGCACTTTTTTTCATAGAGTTACCAGTGGGAGCAGATTATGATGCAGTAGAGGAATGGACAGCAACATATAATGGTCCGGGAAATGAATGGGATACTGCCAGTGCAATAGCGGTTGATCAAACAGGAAATGTATATGTCACAGGTTCCAGCCGAGACAGTGAAGGGATTTATGATTATACCACCATAAAATACGACCAGAATGGCAATGAGCTTTGGGTGGCAAGATACGATAATCCATCAGACAGAGATGCCTATGCTTATGACATAGCTTTAGATTCATCGGAAAATGTATTCGTGACAGGTTCGGCATACAGACCTCTGGGAAGCGGTTGGGGTTTTGCCACTGTTGCTTATGATTCTTCAGGCAATCAACTCTGGGAGGCTATTTACCAGCCAACAAACAACACATACTATGGTTATGCCATTGCAGTTAGCGAATTTGGAAATGTTTACGTCACTGGATACAGTTGGGAAAATGATGGTGATTTTATCACAGTGGCTTATGACTCTCAGGGAAACGAGCTTTGGGCAGCAACGTACAACGGTCTACAAAACGGTTGGGATGATGTAGCAGCAATAACTATTGGTCCCTCAGGAAATATATATGTCACCGGAAGAAGCTGGAACGATTGGTCAGAAACTGATGGGACTCAATATGACTACGCCACAGTGGCATACGATTCAGAAGGTAGTGAGCTATGGGTCGCAACCTATAATCATCCAATGAATGGCAATGAAGAAGCCAAGGATCTGGTATGCGATCAATCAGGGAATATCTATGTTACAGGAGGGAGCTATGGAAACGGAACTGGAAGTGATTATGCCACTGTTAAGTATGACGAATTTGGAAACGAACTCTGGGTCAGTAGATATAATGGCCCAGAAAATGGTAATGAATATGCAAAGGCCATTGAAGTTGATTCTTCGGAAAACTTATATGTTACTGGCTCGCACACAACAATTGCATATGATTCACAAAATGGCAACGAGCTATGGGTAGGAGGATACGGAGGGGAGGATATTGCTGTTTATCCTATATTGGGTCATATTTATGTGACCGGGGACTCAAATGATTTTATTACCATAGCTTATGACTCCGCAGGAAACCTGCTTTGGATTGCAAGTTATAACGGTCTAGGTAATTTCAATGATGAATCCCGGGCATTGGCAATTGACGCAGAAGGAAATGTCTTTGTAACGGGAGTTGTTGAAAACAGCGGTTCTTTTGATGATTTTTGCACTATTAAATATGATATCGAATACAACTCTGATTTACTACCTATTGCGGAAGCGGGACCTGACCAAATGGTATCTGTTGGTTATACAGTTCAATTCGATGGTACTGAATCGTACGATCCCGATGGCTTTATTGATAGGTATGAATGGGATTTCGGCGATGGTTCTCCTTTCGAGGAAGGACCATTACCATCACATATATACGAAAGTCCAGGGATTTATACTGTGACTCTCACAGTGGTAGATGGAGAGGGAAATGCTGGAAGCGATGAGTGTATCATCAGTGTCGTTGAATCACCAACTCTTTTGGTGGAGGCCGGGTCTAACAGGAATATCCATTTGGGTGAAGTGTTGCAAACAGATGGAAGGATCTATTATCTAAATGAGGGCTGGGATACACAGACTCTTGAAAGTAACGCTGATGTGGGTAACTACAATTCCATTGCAATTGACAGCAACGACAATATCCATATCAGCTATTACTCCACCTATATACCGCCTCCCCCGCCCCCACCACCACCGCCCCCTCCAGATTGTGGAGATCCCCTTAAGTATGCACGATGGACACAAAATGGTTGGGACCTTCAAATTGTTGATGCTAGCGGGATCGTAGGAACACATACGTCAATTGCTCTCGATAGCAATGACAGACCTCACATAAGTTATTACGACGAAGAACGTGATGATTTAAAATATGCATATTGGGACGAAGATGAATGGAGAATTGATATTCCAGATAGGTTGGGAGGTCGATACACCTCCATTGTTCTTGATAGCAACAATCTGCCTCATATGATACATTATGATGCGTACAATAACAATCTAAAATACGTGATTCGGTCTGGAACTGGATGGAACAGTTACATAATAGATTCTGGCAGTAACGGATCTTTGGCCATGGACAATAACGATCGTCCTCATATAAGTTACACTGTAGGAGATGCCCTCAAATATGCTATATTGGACGGAACATCTTGGGAAATTGAGGTTGTTGATTCTTCTGACATTATTGATACAGGAACCAGCCTAGTCCTGGATAGGAATGATAATCCGCACATAAGCTATTTCGATTACAGCAACCATCAGGTCAAATATGCAAGTCGCATTGGAAATGAATGGGAAATCGAAATCATCGAGTCAGATATATGGCTCACAGCCGATCCTTCAATCGCCCTTGACAATCATGATGAACCTCACATTGTTTATTCATCCAATGGAACCTTGAAATATGCAGAACGAACACCCTCCTCTTGGAATATCGAGAGTGTGGATAATAACATAGGGTATCCTGGTAAGACAATTGGCATAGCCATCGATGGTAACGATGATCCGCATTTAAGCTATTACGACACAGTAGAAGAGGATCTTATATACGCCAGGGAACCGGAAAGTACCTTCTCCTATGAATGGGATTTCGGCGACGGTTCTCCTCTACGTACAGAAGAGAATCCAACACATATTTACGAAGAACCGGGGGTTTATACAGTTACCTTGACAGTTTCAGATGGTGGCTGGCAAACGGCAACAGATACCTTTGTCATCACAGTATTGACATCTGTCTTTTTACAGGAAGGCTGGAATTTAATCTCCCTTCCCTCGATCCAATCTGAAACCAATATCGAGTCAGTCTTGCGAACCAATGAAGGTGAGTACGATGCAGTTCAATGGTACGATGCTTCCGATATCGAAGATCCTTGGAAACATTTCCAGATATCCAAACCATTTCACATGAACGATTTAAGGAACCTTGACCATACAATGGGATTGTGGATACATATTACCACCTCGGGTGGAACTAACTTTGGCTTCTTGGGAACGGACTTCTCATCTACGCAGTATATAAAACTTCATCCAGGCTGGAACATGGTGGGCTACCCATCCCAATCAAATGGGAATCGCACAGCATCATTGAACAACATTGTATTTGGTGTGGAAGTGGACTCGGTTATGACCTTTAATGCAAACTCCCAAGAATGGGAGGAAGTTGGTGAAATGGATTATTTCGAGGTCGGTCGAGGTTATTGGATTCACTCGCTGGTCGAGCAAACGTGGGAAGTACCTTATTCGAATGGTGTTGAATAGAAAGGATCAGAGAGCTCCAATAAAAGGTTGGGACTCAAAGGATCAAGTTCGGGTTAAGATCAAGGATGTGCATGATGTTCTTGTTCAACTCCTTTCAGGAAAGAAGAACTTAAAGGATCTTGGGTAATGATATTTTTCTGGTAATACCTCTGTATTCATCCCAAAATAGTAAGTTTTATGAACCTCCAGGGCCATTTGTTCTATGCTTAAAGCTCTCTAAACTCAAAATTGGAGGGGGGTAGAGATGAAAAGAAAGATAAAAAGTATCGCGTTGTGCGTACTATTGTTAACACCTGTTCTTCCTGTTGAAGTTGCAAATGATGTGAACATAGATTTGATAGATAATACATATTCTAAAACAACAGATGATGGTTTTAAAGATTCTCCAACTTCTGATGATCAAATCATTGATTTTCTTGTTTCTGATGTTCATAATGTAGATTCTCCGAGTCAGAATAATTACAACCTAGGTCCCCTTCCATCTGGTCAATCCCCCATTGCAGATGCGGGATCTGATCAGACTGCAAATGTGGGGGATGTCGTTCAATTAGACGGCTCTGGTTCATACGATCCAGATGGCGACTTCAGTTTCACAACCAAAATCAAGTTAAATGATGATGGTCTGACCGATGTGGGCCAGTATTATCCCTCAATAACAATTGATAAAATGGATACCATTCATGTTGTATGGGGAGACAACAGAAACGAGGCCAGTTATGGATCCGATATATACTATACAAAATCGAATACCAGCGGCAATTCCTTTTTTCCCAATGTAAGGGTAAATGAGGATAAAATCGATGCAAGTCAAGGTGGTCCTGTCATTGCCACAAATGAAAATCTCGATGTGTTTGTGGCATGGAGTGATTTCCGCGACTATGCAGATGGAGGCCATCCAAAGGGTGTGTACTTTGCAAGATCCATTGATTACGGTCAAACATTTGAACCCAGCATCAAGGTGAACGATTTCCCAGGGGCCCGAAGCATCTTCACAGAAGGCCTGGCAATCGACACCTACAAGAACGATACTGTGTACCTCGCGTGGGAGGACACGAGAAACACGGGAACCACTGGTCTTGATATGTACTTCGCCAATTCCACAGACAGAGGAGTTACATTTGGTACCAATGTGAAGATAAGTGATGATATTCCAAATGTGGAACACAGCATCTCAATGGATGTGGGAATGCAGGGTACAATCTACCTGATGTGGCAGGTCACAATAGCGCCAGTGACCACAAGGAACATCACATTCTCAAAATCCACAGACGCTGGAAACACGTTTTCACAAAATAAATTCATTATGCCTGAGCATAATTATGGCTCTGGACCATCCATGGCCTTGGATAAGGAGGGTGTCATCAACTTCGTATGGCACGATAAATTTGGATCAAGTTTGGATGCATTCTTTTCAAGATCCTCAGATGATGGAAATACTTTCAGTTCAAGGGTTAGGGTCAATGAATATGAGCCAACATACACCCAAGCCCATCCAAGAATTGCTTTAAACTCGGATGGTGACATCTATGTTGTTTGGGAGGATTGGAGGAGTGGAAAAGCCCAGGTATATTTCTCGATGTCAAGGGATAATGGGCAGACTTTCAGGAAAGACATAAGGGTGAGTGAAGTTTCCACAAGGTCCATTGATAGTCCACAGATAGCGGTTGACAGTGAAGGCATCCCACATGTGGTGTGGCGGGATCGAAGTGGTGATAGATTGGGGGACATATACTATTCAAAGGGCATACATTCTCTATCATATGATTGGGACTTTGGTGACGGTTCTCCACATGGTAGTGGGATCAGGCCAACTCACGTTTATTCGAACTCAGGAACCTACACTGTGACTCTTACTGTGACTGATGGGGAAGGGGGAACTGATACTGATTACTGCACGGTAACAATTCTAGGTGTAAATGAACCTCCGAATGCAGATGCCGGACCTGATCAGGCTGTTTATGAGGGTGACCTTGTGCAGTTCGATGGTTCGGGTTCAAACGATCCTGATGGTATGATTGTGATTTATGATTGGGATTTCGGGGACGGCCTCCCTCATGGATCAGGAGTTGCCTCAACGCACATTTACAATACAACAGGTAATTATTCTGTGACTCTCACTGTTGTTGATAATCAAAATGCCACGGATACAGATACCTGTATAATCGCGGTGCTTCCTTCAATCCAACCTCCAGTTGCAGATGCTGGGGATGATCAGAATGCAAGGGAGGGCGATTTGGTATTTTTTGATGGGAGCAATTCAAAAGGTGGTAGGCAGCAATGTTTGGCTCCACCATCAGATTTGGTTAGCTGGTGGCCGGGAGATGACAATGCAAATGACCTCATAGGTGCTAACCACGGAACATTATTGGGTGGAACTACCTTTGAGCCAGGTGTGGTGGGGCAGGCCTTCAGCTTTGATGGATATAACGATAGAGTATCTGTACCCGATTCTGACAACTTGAAAATCACAGGCTCCATGACAATAGATGCCTGGCTTTTTATCAGGTCCTTCCCACCTCCATTAAGAGGTCATGCACAGATTCTGTTTAGGGGGGATGACAGGGGCGGTTTGGATCCCTATTACCTGTCGGCCCAGTCCAACGGCAATATCAGGTTTCATGTTGAATCCCTCACAGCAAGGACGAACCTCGAGGCACCCATTCCAAAGGACGAGTTCGTTTTTGTCGCAGCCACTTTGGATGATGCCACAGGTCTTATGAGGATCTACTTAAACGGCGCGCTTGCAGCAGAGCAAATAACGAGTATCAGGCCGTTTCGGGATTTGCACCCCTCATATCGACCTGGAATCGGAATCGGAAACCATGCTCCTTCCTCTGCACATCATCAGCCTTTCCACGGAATAATTGATGAATTGGAGGTATTCAATCGTGCCCTTTCAGAATCCGAAATTCAAGCCATATACAATGCAGGTAGTTTCGGTAAATGTAAAAACTCCGGAGGCTCAAATAAAAAAATCGTATCCTATGAGTGGGACTTTGAGAGCGACGGAATCTACGATTACATTGAAAATCAGAGTTATGCACCGGATGGAAATTTTGATGGAAACACCACACACGTCTATGGCGATAACGGGGTATTTATGGTAACCTTGAGAGTAACAGATGAAACTGGAGCAAACGATACAGACACATGTTCCGTCACAGTGTTTAATGTAGATCCAACACTCACAATAGAGTATTTACCAGTGGATGTGGAGATCGGCCTTAGGGTAGCAGGAAGGAAGTACAATGATGTGGGTATGGTATTATTCGAGAATAATGCAACATTAGGAAATGTATCCATCGAGCGCTTACCTGGATCTCCTAATGAACAGATGGCTTGGATTCCAGTAACTCTCAACCTTACAAGGTCTTGTTCTGTAATCGTGACATACACCCCTAAAGATCCGCCGAATATTGGGGCAAACCCGGTTTGGATTTATATCAAATTCCCAAACGGGAGTATCAAGAAGGTTCATCATAACTTCAATGTTCAGCAATCCAAGAAACGAGACAGCGATCACTGGAACCATGTGGAGCCCTGGGAAGTGGATTTGAATGAATGTTTGGTGGGATGGCCCTTTGAGGTTGCAGTGCACATCACAGATCCCGGAAGTGACGATGAAATCATAACTTGCATCTATGATTCTCAGAATTTCACAGCTACTTATCTTAATGATCCTCCTGATGCTGACCCAGATCCCTCACCTGAAGTTAATCCAAGAGATATCATGGATACCATAACAATGGTTTATGAGGGGGCTGGGATAGTCACATTAATTGTTGATGATGACGATGGAGGAACAATGACCACAAATATAACTTTAGCTTAGAGAATGAATATGGCGAATTCAATGCATTAGGAACTCAAAATCAAAGGACGGAACAAGATGAAGCGCATAGTAAACACAATGATTTGTACTTTATTCATCATGGCAACCTTTTACTTTGTCTTACCTCTGAGCATTAGCTCGGCAAATACGATCATTGTACCTGATGATTATCCCACAATTCAGCAGGCGATAGATGCCGCAAACCCAGGTGATACCGTCTATGTGCGTCCGGGAACATACGCTGAGAATTTATTTATAGCCAAGACCCTGATTTTAGAAGGCGAGGATAAGGATACGACCATAATAGACGGCGGAGGAAGTGATGATGTTGTAAAGATTACTGCAAGATATGTGAAAATCACTGGTTTTTCCATACAACATGGTGGTACCAACATTGGAGATGCAGGTATCGAACTTAATAATGCACACAATTGCCTTATTATAAATGTGAATTCCTCAAATAATTGGGCGGGAATTCACCTTATCTCCTCAAGAGACAATGTAATTGAAAATAATGTTATATATTCAAACCGTCAGGAGGGTATCGATGGCCAACAAGCATGTGATGGCAATACAATAGAAAACAATATAGTTCATTCCAATGGCAAGGACGGTATTCAGATTACGGAGTCATGTGACTACAATAAAATAATAAACAACACGATATTTGATAATCGCCATGTCGGTATTTCAATCTCCGAATCATGCAACCACAACATAATAATGAATAATATAATCTCGGACAATGTTCACGATGGAATTGACATATACCTTCACTCCACTTACAATACAATTATTGGAAATGACATATCAGGAAGCATCGTGGTTTTTTTTCTTCGTTGGTATTCTGATAATAACCTTGTATATGACAATAAAATATCTATTGGCAGCAATTACGGTATGATGATCCTTTATGCTCACTCTAACACGATATATAACAATACAATATCTGAAAACAGCAATATAGGCCTAGGTCTCAGTTACTCAACCAACAATGTAATTTACAGAAACAGAATCATCAACAACTCAATCCAAGCAGAGGATGATAACCCCTCAAATAACAATTGGCATCACCTCGGTTTGCTCGAAGGTAATTATTGGTCTGATTATACGGGCCTTGATGATGGAAGCGGATTAGGCAAACACGCCATTGCGGGGGACGGCATCGGTGATACCAAGATACCCCATCCCATGACGAATTTTGATTACTATCCCTTTGTGGATTTTTATTCTCCTAACCAACCACCGGTTGCTGAGGCTGGACCAGATCAGGTGGTTTATGAAGGCCATATTGTGCAGTTTGATGGCTCGGGCTCAAATGATCCTGATGGAACCATTGTGACTTATGATTGGGATTTCGGGGATGGCTCACCCCATGGTTCGGGAGTTAATCCTACACATACCTACAATTCCACTGGCAATTATACTGTGACTCTCACTGTGGTTGATAATCAAAATTCCTCTGATACAGATTCCTGCCTAATCACAGTGCTTCCTTTACTTCAACCTCCAGTAGCAAACGCAGGTTCTGACCAAACAGTAAACGAGGGTGACACTGTATTCTTCAATGGGACCGGCAGCTACTCCCCAGGGTGGGAGAGTAATAAGTGGTCTGCCAAAGCCGATATCCCTTTGCCTACGTGGGGTGGTGCATCCACAGCTTTGAATGATGAAATCTACTATATGGGTGGAATTCCCTGCTATCCTATTGTTAATCCTACGTCCATCTTTATGAAGTACGATCCCGTAACAGATTCATGGTTCAACCTTACAGACCTTCCAGCTCCAAGGGCCTATCTTGGTGCGGCATCTGCAAACGGAAAGATCTATGCAATTGGCGGAAGTGAGGCAAACATCAGCAGGGCAACTGTTTTTGAGTACGATCCAACTTCGAATTCTTGGACCTCCAAATCTCCCATGCCAATTCCCATACAGGCCTTTGGTATTGCAACTGTGAATGACAGAATCTATGTCATTGGAGGCTCAAGCATATCGCTAATAAACTATACTTTAAAAAGTGTTTTTGAGTACGATCCTGTAAATGATACCTGGTCTGTGAAACCTGATATGCCCACTGGAAGGGCACATCTTGCATGTACTATTCTGGATGATAAGATCTATGCAATTGGAGGATATGTATCAGGTCCCGTAAAAACGGTTGAGATTTATGATCCTGTTTCAGAAACATGGATTCAAGGAACGAACTTGAGCACGGCCCGCTCAGGTTTTGGTGCCGAGGCCCTTGGAGGGAATATATATGCTTTCGGGGGAACAGGAAAATGGGCAATACCCACTAATTCCACAGAGATGTACGATCCTGTTCTAGATTCATGGACCCAAAAAGCTTTTATGTTGGAGCCCAGAGTTTATCTTGGATCCGCAGTTGTTGGAGATTGTATGTATGCCATGGGAGGAAGCTACGGTCCCCTCATTGTTGCCATGCCAAAATGCACAGAGGAATACTGTGTGGGTAGCGGGCTTGTTTATGAATGGGATTTCGATGCAAGTGACGGCCTGTGGTGGGATACAGGTGCAGTTCCAGATGCAACAGGCCCGACTCCAACCCATGTCTATGGAGATGATGGTGTTTTTGTGACGACTTTAAGAGTTACAGACAGTCAAAATTTGACTGACATGGACATCTGCAATATAACAGTGCTCAATGTAGATCCAACACTCACAATTGAGTATTTACCAACTGATTTGGAGATCGGTCTTAGGGTTGCAGGAAGGAAGTACAATGATGTGGGAATGATTTTATTCGAGAATAATGCAACAATAGGTAATGTATCGATTGAACGTTTACCTGGTTCTCCAAATGAGCAGATGGCTTGGATTCCTGTAACTCTCAACCTTACAAGATCATATTCTGCAATTGTGACTTACACTCCTAAAGATCCTCCAAATATTGGTGCCAATCCAGTTTGGATTTACATAAAATTCCCAAATGGAAGTATCAAGAAGATACACCATAATTTCAATGTTCAGCAATCCAAGAAAAGAGACAGCAATCACTGGAACCATGTGGAGCCCTGGGAAGTGGATTTGAATGAATGTTTGATGGGATGGCCCTTTGAGGTTGCGGTGCACATCACAGATCCTGGAAGTGATGATGAGATCCTGACTTGCACTTATGGTTCTCAAAACTTTTCAGTATCGTATCTTAATGATCCTCCAGATCCAGACCCGGATCCCTCACCCGAAGTTAATCCAAGAGATATCATGGATATTGTAACGATGGTTTATGAAGGTGTGGGAACTGTGGTACTTATTGTTGAGGATGATGACGGGGGAATTGCTTCTGAAGCCTTCGAATTTGGGTAATGATAGGAATATTAATTTTTAATAATCAGAAGCTTTATAATCTCTCAATAACATTTATTCTTAAAGGAGGTTGAACCACTTCTGAATTAAAGAGTGGTATTTACGAAACTCAGGAGGGTTACTGAATCAGAAAGGTTCTAATCATCGAAAAGGAGGGGGAAAAGATGCGAAAGAAGATAACGAGTATCTTTCTATGTATCACAATGTTTTTTGCGATTTTTGTGATAGAAGTACCAAAAGAAACCACTGCACAGCTATGGGAGGAATGGGTTGCGAGGTATAACGGGCCTGACAATCTTTATGATTATGCAAAGGCAGTAGCAGTCGATTCATCAGGAAATGTGTATGTCACCGGAGGAAGTGCGCATAGATTATACCCAGATCCTTTTCCAAAACTATGGGAAGGTGATATTGACTATCTTACCATAAAATACGATACATCTGGTAATATACTCTGGTCTGCAAGATACGATAGTCCTTCTGGTGATTGCAAAGATCTGGCTAGGGCAATTGCTGTTGATTCTTATGGAAATGTCTATGTTACCGGAATAAGTGCAGAAAGGCGTCCCCACTCTCAAGGGGGGAATCATAGTGTGAATGATTATGCCACAATAAAGTATGATCCAGAGGGAAACGAGCTTTGGGTTGCAAGATATACTCCGACACCTTTTGCAGATAATGGAGCTTGTGACATAGCAATAGATGAATCATCAGGAAATGTTTATGTGACAGGAGATAGTGGTACCGTTGCATATGATTCATCCGGTAATCAACTATGGGTAGGGGGTAGTATAGGTATCACCAATGCGATAACAATAGGTCCCTCTGGAAATATTTATGTGGTCGGACATCTCCTTGGTTATGCACCAGGTGGGTATTTTGGGATCGTAGCCTATAGCCCCCTTGGTAAAGAACTGTGGGTGGCAGGAGAAAATGGCCTTGGGAATTTAAAAGGTGTCAGCTATGATGTAGTTGTTGATTTATATGAAAATATCTATGTAACTGGAACCAGCCAAGGTGGTGCTACAAATACAGACTATGCAACAGTGGCTTTCAATTCATTGGGCACTAAATTATGGGTGGCAAGATACAACGGACCTGGAAATTATCGGGATATGGTCAAGGCTTTAACAGTATCCCCCTCAGGAAATGTATACGTTACTGGCCTTAGCTATTGTAATGAAACCAATTATGATATTATTACTGTAGCCTACGACTCATCAGGGAATGAACTGTGGGTTGCTAGATATAACGGCCCAGGAAATGGAAATGAAGTAACTTGTGACATAGCTTGTGATCCTTTTGGAAATATATTTGTTACTGGATCAAGCGAAGGAAATGGGACATCCTATGATTATGTTATTATAGCCTATGATCTATCTGGAAGTGAGTCTTGGGTGGAGAGATATAATGGACCGGGTAATTGGGAAGATTTTACCACTGGCATAACTTCAGATTACCTAGGAAATGTCTATATAACGGGGGCGAGCTCAAGAAGTGGGATATTTTTTGACCCGGATGGTATGCCGAGATGGGATAATTTTGATTATGCAACAATAAAGTACTCCCGAGAGAGGCCAAAACGAAAAGCAAATATTGACATCGACCCAGACACATTAAACCTCAAATCAAAGGGCAGATGGATCACCTGCTACATCCAATTAAATGGTTACGATGTAAGCGAAATCGATATAAGCACAGTGTTGCTTGAAAATGCGATCCCCGCGGAATGGGGGGATGTCCAGAACGAAACCCTCATGGTGAAGTTCGACAGAAATGATGTCGAAGATTTTATCAGAACACCTGCAGAAAACGTTGAGCTGACCGTTACGGGAGAGCTTTTGGATGGCACCCAATTCGAGGGAAAAGACACGATAAGGGTGATAGAGCCAGGCCGCTAATCTTCAATTTCAATACCTCAAACGAAAACAAGAGTACTAAACTCCACTTATATACTCCTTTTTCCATCAACTTCTACTTGATTTGAATCGATTCCCCAAAAAACACACCTTTTGTGGATTTTAGAAGAAGAATCATCCTTGCTGGATGATATCAAATCACGATATTCAGCACTTAAATTATATATATAAGTGACCGAAATCGTTGTTTTGGTGGAGCCTATGAAATTTATAAAGGTGTTAATAGTACTAATTATGTTACTATCGATCTTTGCAGCCTTGATTCCGGCAATTTCAGCTGAGAGGGATTCTCTTAAGGTCATAATCACGGCTGAGGACAGGATATACCACCCTGGGGACACCATTTTCATAGAGGTCATGGTTTACGACAAAGGAGTGCTTACAACCCCGGATGAAATCTTTGTCAAGGTGGAAACACACCGTCACGATCCTGACGAGGAAGTTATTATGTCAGAGATATCCACAGGGGTTTTTCAGGGCAGCTACGAGATTCTGGATGATGATCATCATGCTTACTTCGATGTGTATGTTGAAAAGGGAACAGATACCGACGGTGCCGAGCTTAATATCCAGATCGTAACGGCCCAGTTGGAGCTTTATATGCACTTTGCCCATCAAAGCAATGCATGTGCCTGGCCCGGGGACAGTCTGACTGCCACGATAACCTCCAGGTACAGAGGGGATGCCGTTGATATTGATGACTTCGCGTTCCTGAGACTCGAGCATCCCGATGATGAGGTCACAGATTTGAACAGTACATGGATATCAATTGGTACGTATTGGGTCACGTTCACCATCCCAGAGGTCAATGAAAGCGGATACTATGAATTGCAGGCACATGCAACATACGCAGGTGCCCATGCAGAGGCACACTCTTACATTGCCGTGAATGTTCTCAGAGTATGGTACAGATTCGAGACCCTGGCTGGAAGTACGGCAACCTTCACCCTGGGTGTGGCAGACGAAAATGGGAAAGGAGTTCCAAATGCAGAAGTCACCTTCTTCTCGCCGCAGGAGATCAGCGGTACCACAAACGAAGAGGGAACGGCAATATTCAGCTTGACAAACGTCTGGAACGGTATCCATGTGAATGGCAATGTTGCGGCAAACGGGTTGAACCAGAGCTTTTACGGCAATATCTACACTTCAGGTTGGCAGGAAACACCGAATCCTTCCCATAATAGCTTCGATGTGATTTACCAGGGCGAGGAGTACATCTACAAATCGGGCTCAAGCATCACAAGAAGCTATACCGCGTACAACAGCTCTGTTCCCATGCAAAACATGGAGCTTTACTACTATATCATTTCTGAGGGCATGGACATGGAATTATACGAGGGGCATTTGATACCTGATGAGGGATCGCACATCGACGGTGCCCTGGAGGTTATCAAGACAGGAAATGTAACCACAGACCAGCTCGGTGGTTTTTCGATATCCTTCAAAGCGCCATCTCATCAGGGTTATGTCTACATATACTTTGAATCTGGAATTCCAAGACATCCTCAGAACTACAATCCGCATTCGCGTACAACCTACGATTACGACGATGAACTAGTGTATGAAGAGGACTTCGATTATGTCTTCATTTCAAAGGGCGAGCTATGGAGCGCTGAGAGCATAGAAATAGAGACAGATCCCTTGGTCGTTGGAGGAAAGACCAAAATCACTGTAAAAACCTCCAAGGCTTTGGGTGATGGGGATGAGATCTTTGCCAAGTGGATGCCTGGAATACCTACCTCTGGGCTTTACATAGACGAATTCGAGAGCCAATGGGTCTCCTGGGTGGATGGTGGGAACTGCATATTCCTCGAGAGAAAGAATGACAAGGAATACCGGGGTGAGACTGTGATTCCAGATTTCATGTCAGATGACGGGGAATATTCCATAATAACAGGATACATAGACGGCGATACAGGGTATCCCAATGTCAACAACATCGCATTAAAGGAAGGTGAGAGTGCAGGCGAAAAGGACCTGGATATGATTGTCATGGCTCTGCTTCTAGGTGCAGTGGCCTTCGTTCTCATAGGCTTGGGTCTGGGTGCTTTCGTCATGGATAAAAAGACAGGAATCGGTCCAGGCGTCCAATCAGGTGAGGGATTATCTTCCCAAGATGTGCAGTCGCCCCCATCTGAGCAAATATCACCACCCTCTGAAATGCAGCCTCCCATGGAGGCCTCAGATCAGCCGCCACAATTTAATTCCTCATTACTAGAAAATCAATCAAATCCGGATCAATCCTATGAATTGCAGAATAACCCACCACCTCCACCTCCTGACTAGATAATAGACCATAATGAATTTGAGGATGATGGGGGAGGATTAAGCCTGATTTAAAAAGCCCGAGAATACGTTGGGAACAACGTATTTTGCAGACCACCCCTCTCCTCCCCCCGTTTCTTTTCTAATGATATTTCCCAATCATTGTGAAGTTCACCAAAAATCCTAATTAATCGTACTACATTACCCGAATTACGCATCAACCTAAACTGGAGGGAACAATGGCTTTTGAGATCACCGTGGTTTCCAACACACCTCTCACACCAATAGAGGACTTAAACGATGTGATACTCACTTTTCTGACCCAGATAGGCTATCTTCCCAAGGGCTACGATCCAAAAACAGGCACCTCCGATGTTCTTAAGAGCGTTCCGTATCGGCTCTTTGCAGACTGTTTTCTCGGCCATTCGGAAAAAGGATGGCTCGTGGAAGAGCTGGCCCTCGAGCTTGAGACAACGAAGCCAACCATATATCGGCACATAAACAAGCTCAAGGACATGGATATTCTCGAGGAGATATACATCGAAGATGAAGGGCACAGAAAAAAGGCTTACAGGATAAGATACGGGGACCTGTCCAAGGCCTGGAACTTCGTGGAAGCCCATTTGGAAGTGGCTGTTGAGAATTACCGAAAAACCGTAAACCATCTCCAGGATCTCTCGGAGAAGAAGAAAAAAAGCCATAGGAAGTGATCGTATGAAGGATAACGCAAAATTTCAGCTGACTGTAGGCTCCAAGTACATAATAAGGTCTCTTGAATCCAGGGATCATCCCTTGATATCCCAGGGGACTTTCAAGGGCTATACTGCCTTTGGACACGACGAGGCAATATGCATGGAGCTGGACGAGTCTCATAGGGAAAGCAAGGGCAGGATTAGGGTCATTCCAGGGCACATGGTGATAGCCATAGATGTTCTGTCTGCCGCCGAAAGCAAGGAGTCCATTGAAAAGGAAGCAGAGGCTTCCACATATTTCGGCTGAGCCAGATACAGATGATCTCAGCCTGAAACATGAGGATACAACATGGCTCAAGAAAAGGATTTAAAGGCACAAAAGGCTGAATGGGAGAAGAAGGTTTTCGAGGCCCTCAAATCACATCCTGAGAGAAGTTCGGAGTTTTTTACCACCTCGAGCATGGACATAGATAGACTCTATACACCGCTTGATATTTCTGAACTGGAATACCGTGGGGATCTAGGATTTCCCGGAAAATTCCCCTTCACCCGGGGAGTTCAGCCCACAATGTACCGCGGCAGGATCTGGACCATGCGGCAATACGCTGGTTTCGGGTCTGCTGAGGAATCCAATGCCCGCTATCGGTTCCTGCTTGGACAGGGACAGACCGGGCTCTCAGTGGCATTCGACCTTCCAACACAGATAGGCTACGACTCTGATCATCCACTTTCTTCTGGGGAAGTTGGGAAAGTGGGTGTTGCAATTGATTCCCTTTCTGATATGGAGATTTTGTTTGAAGGCATCCCGCTGGATAAGATTAGCACTTCAATGACCATCAATTCTCCAGCCTCCATTCTTCTCGCCATGTACATTGCCCTGGCAGAGAAGCAGAACGCGGATGTAAAAGGACTGAGGGGAACCATTCAAAACGATATCCTGAAGGAGTACACGGCCCGGGGCACCTACATTTTTCCTCCAAAACCAAGCATGAGACTGATTACAGATGTCTTTGAGTACTGCAACAAGAGCCTTCCGAAATGGAACACCATAAGCATATCAGGATATCATATCCGCGAGGCCGGCTCAACCGCTGCTCAGGAGGTTGCCTTTACACTTGCCGATGGGATCGCATATGTGGAGGCGGCAATTTCAAAGGGACTTGCAGTGGACGATTTCGCACCGCGCCTTGCCTTTTTCTTCAACTCCCACAACGATCTTTTCGAGGAGGTCGCTAAGTTGCGGGCGGCAAGAAGACTTTGGGCAAGGATAATGAAGGAGCGTTTTTCTGCAAAAAGCTCGAAGTCCTGCATGCTTCGCTTTCATACCCAGACCGCAGGGTGCTCCTTGACTGCCCAGCAGCCCGAAAACAATGTTGTAAGGGTCACCCTGCAGGCATTGGCAGCAGTGCTTGGGGGTACACAATCCCTTCACACGAATTCAATGGACGAGGCCCTGGCACTGCCTACTGAGGAGGCGGTTCGAACAGCGCTGCGCACACAGCAGATAATTGCCCATGAAAGCGGTGCCATAAACACAATCGATCCCTTTGCAGGAAGCTATTTCTTGGAGGCCCTAACCAGCAGAATCGAGAAAGAGGCATTGGATTATATCAAAAAGATCGACGATATGGGCGGCATGCTCGTTGCAGTTGAGAAAGGGTATATTCAAAGAGAGATTCACGAAAGCGCCTACACCTACCAAAGGCAGATCGAAAGGGGGGAAAGACTAATTGTGGGTGTGAACTGTTTCACGACCAAAAAGAAGATCCCTATTAAGACCCTTAAGATCCCACCGGAGATAGAGAATAAACAGGTCGAAAGGTTGAAAAAACTGAGAATGGAAAGGGATAACTCGAAGGTCAAAGAAACCCTTTCAAACCTGAGAGTGGTAGCCCAAGGCGAGGAAAACACCATGCCTGTAATTCTCGAGGCCGTTCGGGCCTACGCCACCTTAGGTGAGATATGCGATGTTTTAAGGGATGTTTTTGGAGAGTATAAGGCTCCCAACATATTCTAGGTGATAGAAATGATCGAGAAGGTGGATCATATAGGCATTGCCGTAAAGGATATAGATGAGGCCCTGAAATTCTATTGTGATGGTTTGGGTTTGAGATGTGCCAGGATAGAGGAAGTTACTGGACAGAAGGTCAAGGTTGCCTTCATTCCTGCAGGGGAAACCACATTGGAGCTTGTTCAGGCAACGGATCCTGATAGTGCCATTGCTAAATTCATAGAAAAAAGAGGCGAGGGAATCCAGCATATAGCCCTTCGCGTCAAAAATATCAATGAAGCCGTCAAGACTCTCAAGGAAAATGGTGTTGAACTGATAGATTCCATTCCAAGGAAGGGAGCCCACGGTTCGAAGATAGTTTTCTTGCATCCCAAAAGCTCGTATGGTGCTTTAATAGAGCTCACTGAACGCTGATGTCTTCTTATTTGTCTGACAGGTATTATTATGGTAAAACGATGTCATGATATTATGCTTTATCGATGAAAACCATAAAACTTATATACTCTTAAAACAATATATGTCCGACAAAAAGTCAGACAAAAATGGGATGGGATAACCATGACAGAGGCAATTGAACAGGAAATGAACATGGACTCAAACGGCATCCTGCTTTTTTCAGAGCAAGAAGATCTGGTATATGAGAGAATAGATCGCTTAGAAAGGAAATTGGAAAGGCTTGAGAGAACAATGGCAAAGCTTGGAAGAGTAGTGATAAGACATTTGACAGAAAGCCAAGAAGAGTTCATTGTGGTAGGTGAAGAGGAATAGAAGATTTCAATATTTCAAGAGGAGTACCAATCGAGCTCCTCGAATGCCCAGGCCACATCGGGCCTGATGCTTTCAGCGAAGCCTGAAAGCCTTCCTTAAGGGAAAGAATCGATAAGAATATCTTTATTAGTCCAACCTCCCAATCAACTCCCTACCCCCCTTTTATTTTTTTTTATTTATTTACCTTCGCTTAAGATTGATTATTATCGCTCTCGCTCATTTCCCCTCATAATCCTTTTCATTGTGTAATGTCAAGGGACATAGGTAACATCGAAATGGTTATTATATAACTCATTCGGGAAATCAGATATACCCATGTGGTAACGAGAATCATTGTACCACGCCTGGAACTCAGGCATCAGGGCCTGGGAGTTATCAAACACACTGCAAACCCTGAGAAATTCCTCATTGAAGGTTCGAATAACCCGTTCTACCTTACCCTTGCATTGCGGATAATAAGGAGGGGCATGGATAACCTCGATTTTCATGTATTTACATTCTTTTTCGAATGTTTTCTTAAATTGCGGGCCATTATCTGCTAGTATCTTCTGAGGTCTTCTCTTCTTTGTTACCATAAGGTAAGATAGAGCAGATAAGACTGTCTTGTTTGTAATCTTTTCATAGAATTTACACCAGATTAAGTATCTGGAATAATCATCCAGAATAACCAATACATATCCTTTTAGATACCCTATCTTTATCGGTCCCTTGATATCGATCTGCCATAGTTCATCCGGTTTGGAGGCTCTAAAGTAATTCCATTCTCTCTTATTCTTATATGGACTTCCATTTAGGTCGTGCTTCTTCAGAACATTATTTACAGCCTGTCTACTCAATACAATCGATTCCCATTCTTTCCCGGTAACACTTTCCAGAAGTGTACGGATATACACGGGAGGGCGTTCAAGATTAAGCTTTATTCGCTGTGTACCCCAATTGAACGCCTCTCTTAGAACTACTATGGCTATTTCTGCAGCTTCTGTAACCTTCCTATGAATTGTATATGGACGTTTCGGTAGGTCTCTATAAACAGGTCTACCAACCTTCATAGTCCGTTTACACCACTTCCATACGGTTTTCCTACTAACATCGAATATCTCTGCAA
This sequence comes from Thermoplasmata archaeon, assembly GCA_020351895.1. The sequence goes on along the minus strand of CP070672.1, from coordinate 898,802 downwards.
CTTCTCCTGCCTTATGTCCATTTCTGACTGCATTTACCATTAATCGCCTCGTTTCGGGGTCTAAGCATCCCATCCCGATTCCTCAGACCCTAACGGGTAAGAATGAAAAAGAATGTTACCGATGTATGTTTACTTTACACATTGAAAACTTTTATGAACCTGTATTTTATTCCACAAATCATAGGGCTCATGGTCTACTCATTGTGGAGTCGCTTATGCTCGTCCACTAGCTCGCATATTTCCAAAAAAAGAAATATGCTCATGGTTATACGCTTGAATTGTCATAGTTGGGCTCATGGTCTAGTTGGTTACACCTGTGGATATACTCCACGGTGCCAAAAATGACGTCGCCTTGACATCCGCGGGATCCTCTGGCCTGCTGGTCAGAACGGCGGAGGTCGGGAGTTCAAATCTCCCTGAGCCCACTCATCTTATATTAGTAATTTTCGTGGGCTCAGTCCGGGCTCTCCCGAAATGTTGGGATACTGGCCATAGTGAGAGCCCTAGCGCCCAGGTTATGGTGTTATATGCTTTCGTCTTAAACCTGGGCATCTCCCTGAGCCCGTTACCAAGCGCAAACCCTCCCTGAGTCCTTGATTTCTAGGCTTTGGCTCGAATATGGCCCGGCCACTTTTACCTTTTTAAATATTTGGGTTATTTATATATAGGCTTTATTATACCTCCTGCAAGTGGGTCAGGGCATTTATTGG
>CP070672.1:879873-897992 GCA_020351895.1 Thermoplasmata archaeon | reverse complement strand
TCGCTTGTATCGATACCTCCCAGTCTGATATACCCCCCATCAAATTCCGCATCCGGAGTTCCTGATATCTGGGGTTGATAGTGCCGCATCCTTTCTTCACTCTCGTCAGTGGCAAGATCATCCACATTACCACCATTTAGCTCATGAAATACAACGAAGGTAAAGGGCTGCTCTGGTTTGTTCTCACTTTCCTCCCACAATTTATCCATGTTCTGATGAGGTCCGTTCATGCATGATGGACAGCTTAAACCTGTAAAGAATTCGATTACTGGCCTGTGTACATAGCCTTCTGGAACCACTAAGTTTTCCGAGATTCTTTCAAAATCACCATATGCAACATCAGTATTATCCGGTCCTTCTCCTAAGACAGTTGCAGCCACTAGGCTTGTCATAATAAATGCGAGCCCAATGATACAAGGTGTCCTATCTCCTCTCGTAATGTTACCTCCATTGCGAAATTCGTCTTGTATTGGAGTATATATTTCTTAGCCCTTAAATATGTTATTATAAACTTAAAGTAGCTGAAAAACACCATTTTCAGATTAAATCAAGGAGAGTGAAGAAGTAATCTAAAGCACTCAAAACCACAAGAGGAATCACTAACATGAGAAAATCGTCGTCAATGTATTTTACTTTCCACCATTCTGCGAAAATAGCAGATATGGTGGCCAAAAATGTGAAGAGAATCAACAGTATTATGGCTACTTCAGTTAGAAAAAAGAGGCACAAGAAAACAATGGCTCCATAAAAGATGAGGGGTAGAGTGGGGTATAGCTTTTCTCTTCTTCTTTTGATTTCACCAATTAGAGGATCTGTGAAGGCCATACCTATTACAACTGGCACCACATATTCCATTTTGAAAAGCAATAAAGCGCAACCCATACCAATTGCGAACCATGCAAAGGCCGAAATCTGCCTTTTTTCGTATTTTCTCAATCCGAAAAAGATCTTACCTGTTTTTAGCCTCACTCCTTCCACAGACAATGCAAAAAGGATGACTATAAGAACGCCGTACCATTTATAGAATCCTGGCAACAATTCTTCTGGCAGGATATAATAGACTAGGTAAACCACGGCCGTCATGTGGAAGATCCTTCTGAATATTTCTTGGGATTCCATGATTCCCCCTAAACCATGAACTCGGCTTTTCCCCATTTCTCCTCAATACCACGATACAGAATAAAGCTGGCAAGAATCAATATTGAGCAAACGATGGCAAGACCCAAAATCGAGAATAAAAAATCAGAATATAATGTGAAGGAAAGCATTGTTATACACACATCTGGTAATAGGGCGAGAATCCAGAACTTGAGCATTACATCCGGTGCGAACAATGAGGTGTTTGTTCGAAGGCCAGTTAGATAGGCTATGGTTATAACCATGTACATCGAGGTTATGAACATGATGAGCAGGGCAAGCCATATCAAACCCAAGTCTCCATTGATTATTCCGATTCCCACCACAAATATCGTGGAAATCCACATTGTTAAAATAGCAAAAACTATTAGCCGGGCTTTGATGAGCTGCGGTACTGTAACTGGCAAGGTTTCTAGGTAATCAGAAACGTCCACATTGTTCAACCAGCTGTAGATCAGAATCCCGAAGAAACCCACCATGGCACCGTAGAATATCGTATTGAAGCCAACCGGGATGTTCAAACCAAATTTAACGATAAAGGATGAGAAGCTTAAAAATGTAAGAGGGACCACGAATGAGAAGAATATCTTGCCAAAGGTCCTGCTTCTTTTGAGATCGATAAACTCCTTTGCGAGCAGGGTTGAATATGAATTTGCGAACTCAAATCGCCTTTCGAACTCTGAAAATACGCTTTTGAACTTTACGATTCTTGTTTCCTGCCTTTCCTTTGTCATCAGAGTGGCCAAAAATGGAAGAATTATGATAAAAGCGATGCTCTCCAATAGGAAAAAGAGGTCTTTTGTGAATTGCAGTCTGATTGTGGGAATTAAGATTCCAATATCATACATGCTGAGACCGTATCCTATCAACGTCAACACAATTATACAGATTAGGCCTATGAATATCTTTGTGAATCTAATATAGACAGCTGACATGAAGAAACTGAAGGACATTCCTAAGAGAAAGGATAATAAAACTGCCACGAAAAGAAAGCCTATGCTTACCAGACTGAAATGTGTTATAGGAACCGATAAAATCAATCCGAAAATCAAGGGTAATATAAGCAGTGCCACATAGAATATCACATCTCTTAAATAAAGACCAAAAAAGGTCTTCTTAAAACTCAGGGGCAGCAAGGAGGGCATGGCCACCAGGAAATTCCTTCTTCCAAACCGTCTTTCAACTATCTGCATGCCTAAAAACGCGAATGCCCCGACACTCATGCCGTATAGTATTATGGAGACATGTACCAATTGTAATAACTGTGTTTGCGAGATTTCCATGAATATTCTTGGTGAGCTTACAGCCGTGACAAATGAGAAGATGCAAACGATGGCAGGAAAGCTAAGAAACACAAAGCTGTTTGAATGGGAGGTATGAAATCGAAACTCCTCCTTCAACATGAGTGGAATCAGTGTTCTCATGTAAATCACACAAATTTCAAGAAACCAGCCTTAAGAATATCTTCTCCAGGTCTTCATTGGGTTGGTTTTTCAACTCGTTTATACTCCCTTTGGCAAGTATATCCCCGTCATTTATAATGGCCACTCGTGTGCATATCTTTTCCGCGATTTCAAGTATATGAGTGCACATGAATATGGTCCCTCCGTTCTTTGTATAATCTATGAGGTAGTCCTTTGCCTTTCTTTGGTAGAGTGGATCGAGATTGATGAAGGGTTCATCCAAAAAAAGCAGTTTAGGTTCATGTATGAAGGCTGAAGCCAGCATCAACTTCTGTCTCATGCCCTTGGAGAGATCCTTACAAATCACATCCTCCTTTTCCCTGAGCTCAAAGAAGTCCAGCCAATAATCGATTTTATTGTTTAAGTTGGCAACGTTTCTAACCCTTCCCACGAAATGAAGGTACTCCCTTCCTGTTAGATAGCTGGGTGGGGATTCTACTTCAGGCACTATTCCAACCACTTTTTTCACTTCAATTGGTTTTTGCTGTGCATCTATTCCCAAAATCTTAGCCGTGCCCTTGGTGGGCTCCAGTTGGCCGGAAAGGATTCTAAGCAACGTTGTTTTACCGGCTCCGTTGGGTCCAAAACAGCCAAAGAATTCTCCGGATTCTATTAAAAGCTCTACATTCTTTAGAGCCTCGACATCGCCGAAAGTCTTGTTGATATTTTTCGCTTCTATGATGGCCAATCAAATCACTTTTATTGAATGCATGAGCCTGTATCTATAGTTTACTGGTATTATTATCAAAGTCATATAATCACAAATTATTTAATAAGCAATCCATATAATACATGTAAACACCAAGATTAATCGTCACCTCTTTGAAACTAATCTTCATAAACAATGCCATGAAAAGGTTTGAAAGAAAAAGGAGGGGGAATGTTACCATATGAGGAAAACCAGGGCTCCTCTGATAACCAATCCGAAGAGGAGGAATTTGTACAAGAGCCGCAACCGGTTCCTTATCAATACCCACCGCCTTATCCAAAGCTACCTCAAAAGAAGAAACCCAGACTTCTGATTGTGTTAATTACCATAATAGTCGTGGCCATTATCATTTTAGCTTTAATATTTGTCTTGGTCATTAATCCGGGACTTGAAAGACCGGGTGTTTTCATCGATCTAGATGTCACCCATCCGGTTAATTTAGGGATCAATGTGATAATCGATTCAGGTTCTGTCCTTTCCCTTGCAGGTGTTGCACATCTCAGTATCATCTATCAGGACAGAGAGGTTTTTGATTCCAGGGTACGGATTGACGATTCAGGAAATGGTTTTTTAGCGGTACCTTACAGCAGTTTTGTTGAGGGAAACGGCGAATACCTGGTCATGGCTGAATATAAAGATGTGGAAAGCCCTCCAAGAATATACAATGTAGGATATGTTGTAGAGAGGCTGGATATAAATCCTAATGTGGATTTTGCTGATGGAGATGGAGAATTGGTTATCAATATTTACATGCTCGAGGAAGGAGTATCCGGCTCTTTTATCAATCCAGAGGATGCATTATTGACCGTCAATGAGATTAAAAGAGTCGATGACGAAACTTTTATAACAGCAGGCGATCCACCTCAAACCATATCCGAAAGTTATTACAGAAATGAATATCCGTACAACAATAGTGGAAATTACATAATAAACGTCTCCTTGGAGAATACAAGGGTGAATCCAGATTCAAATTCAGTCTATTTTACTATCTATGAAACCTGGGAGGGATTTTTAAACATACTACCTGAGGCCCAGGCACAAATTACAGATATCTACCTAACTCCCAATTCAACTAATTACACTGTTGAATTTGATGCGAGTTCATCCTTAAATGATGGAAACATTACCAAATATATCTGGGACTTTAATGGGAATGGAACCATCGATTTGGAAACCACAGAGCCCAAAGTTAACTTTTCAGAATATGTCCAGGGTTACGATTATAATGCCCTTCTCAATGTCGAAGGTGATGTCATCATCAATCCTTACATGGGTTATGTAGAAAAAGGCTCTCTTTTAATACGAGTATATTCTCCATAATCCACGAATTATTGATATTGTCTTAATCGATAAATTTCTCGAAACTATTTTATAACGTCTCTTCTATCCTCGTTTTAGAGAATATGGGGAGGCGAACAGGATGAGTAAGTTGCTATGGGAGCCATCAGAGGACCAGGTAAGAAATGCCAACATGACGAGGTTCATAGAATTCGTGAATAAGAAATATGGGAAGAATTTCGATACATATTTTGAACTTTACGACTGGTCGATTACCAATATCTCTGACTTTTGGGAAGCCATGTGGGATTTTGGTGAGGTGAAAGCCTCAAAGAGATTCGATACCGTGGTTGACGACCTTGGTAAATTCCCAGGAGCCAACTGGTTTGTGGGAGCGAGAATGAATTATGCCGAGAATCTCCTTCGGCTCCGGGATGACCACACTGCTTTCATATTCAAGGGAGAGAATCAAAAGGAAGCCAGGATGAGTTACAGGGAACTTTACGATACAGTGGCGCGTTTGTCAAGATCGCTTCGGGATATGGGAGTGTCCCCAGGAGACCGAGTTGTGGGGTACATGCCCAACATGATTGAAACGGCAGTAGCCATGCTCGCTGCAACTTCCGTTGGTGCAACATGGGCTTCCTCTGCCACTGATATCGGGCCCCAAGCAGCCTTGGATCGCTTTGGTCAAGTCGAGCCGAAGGTGATGTTCACAGCCGATGGATATTTCTACAAAGGAAGGACCTTCAACACACTTCCCAATGCTGTCAAGGTTGTGGAGGGGATTCCTTCAATTGAGAAACTCGTGGTTGTCCCATATACAGAAGATGAACCAGGCATTGGCAACATTCCAAAAGCAGTGCACTATAAAGATTTTCTATCCTCTGAAAGTGGAGGGGACATCGAATTTGAACAGTTACCTTCAGATCATCCTGTTTATATAATGTTCTCATCTGGAACCACAGGCAAGCCAAAGTGCATGGTCCAGGGAACAGCCGGTATTCTAGTAAATCAGTTGAAGGAATTGGTCCTCCATACTGATCTAAGAAAAGATGACGTGCACTGGTTCATAACAACTGCAAGCTGGATGATGTGGAACTGGATTATGACTTCCCTGGCTACCGGAAATACCCTAGTTCTTTTTGATGGCAATCCAAATTACCCGGATCCCAGTACTACTTGGAAATTGATTCAGGATGAAAAAGTCACAATGTTCGGTTGCAGTGCAACCTATATCAATTTCCTAAGGGCTCAGAAGATCAGTCCGAAAAACGATTTTGATCTGTCTGCTTTGAGGGAAATCTGGCAGACTGGCTCGGTCCTCCTTCCTGAGGGCTTCGAATACGTATACAATGAAATTAAAAAGGATTTGCACTTTAACTCCAGTTCAGGAGGCACGGATATCAATGGCTGTTTCTGCACCGGTAGTCCCATTCAACCTGTTTATGCCGGTGAATTACAGGGCCCGGGCCTTGCTATGAAGATCAATTCATACGATCCAAATGGAAATCCTGTGGTTGATGAGCAAGGGGAGCTCGTTTGTGAAGCCCCGGCACCTCCAATGCCTCTTTATTTCTGGAACGATCCTGATGGCAAGAAGTATCACAATGCTTACTTCAATGTCTATCCTGGAATATGGCGCCATGGAGATTACGTATATTTTAACAGCAAGACGAAAGGAGTGATATTCTTCGGCCGCTCAGATTCACTTCTCATGCCCTCTGGGGTTCGCATTGGTACATCAGAGATATACAATCAGGTGGAGGAGCTCCCTGAGGTTTCTGACAGCCTGGCCATTGGGCAGAGGTGGAGAGAAGATCAACGCATAATATTATTTGTCCAGCTGGCTGAGGGCTATGATTTGAATGAGGAATTGATAAAGAAAATCAAGGTGACCCTGCGCAGCAATGCCTCTCCAAGGCATGTTCCGGCTGTGATTCTTGCGGCTCCCGACATCCCATATACCTTTTCGGGTAAAAAGGTTGAGAGCGCGGTTACGAACATAATAAACGGGAAGGCTGTGACGAACAGGGATGCTTTGAGAAATCCTGATTCACTGAATTATTACGAAGATGTTGCCGGGGAATTGAAAGGGTAAGGATTCAGGCTTCCCCTTTCATTCTTTTTATCTCCAGTTCCAGTTTCATTTTGCGCTCGAGGTACTCACTCTCATTTATCTTTCTTATGGCAAGGAGTATGTCCAGTTCCCTGAGATTGTAGTGATAGAATTCATTAATGTTATTTTCAATCGAATCGAGGAGCTGCAGACAGGCTTGGGAGAGCCTGTATTTGATTACTGTTCTATCACTGTTTTTGGAAACCGAGGGTACCGGTTCAATCAACCCGAGCTTTTTGAGCTTTTTCAGCCGTTTATCGATTGCCACCCTGCTGATTCCAAATTCATCGGCCATTTCCTTGGGATGTTTCAACCCTCCCTTGAGCGACTCTATCAGATCGGCATTTGAAGATATGGCCTCCAACAGTTTCATGCTTCCCCGATTCATCTGAATGCAATATGGAAGATGACTATTTCAAGGTTTTTATTGCGTGCACTTTTAACTTTAATTTTGGCTTGTTTCCCCTATAAAGTTGAAGTTTTTAACATAGAAGTTATACGCTTTTAAACACGGTATTTGATGAAGTATATAATCGCACAAATCTATTGGGGTTGGAGGTGTTTGATATGGAAGGAGGCAAGTTGAAAACCGCATTTTTTGTGCTGATTCTAGGTTCCCTGGCCCTGTTCACTGTATTTTCCACAACAACTGGCGATTTTTGGGTACAGACCGACCAGGGTGATTTCGAGGAAGGTGACCTGGTAAAGGTAGATACCATCACCGATCCCGGGAATGTAACATTGTCCAAGGTTTGGACCAAAGCTCCAACGGACGGGGTAATGGATGTTGGAACTTTCGGGGAATGGGATGATGAAAAAATAATTGCCCCCTCGGTCGTATATGATGGAGTGACCTATCACATGTGGTATTCCGCAAACGATGGTACGAACGCCAGGATCGGTTATGCCACGTCACCTGACGGTTATCAATGGACAAAATATGATGATCCGGCAACCACTATGCCCCCATTTGCTGAGAGCGACCCCGTGCTTGACTTGGGGCCCCCCGGATCCTGGGATGATTTCAGTGTATATTTTCCTAGCGTGATATATAATGGCCTGGGATTTGAGATGTATTACTCGGGAGATGATACAAATAACATTCGGATAGGATACGCCACATCCCCCGACGGCACCACCTGGACAAAATATGACGATCCCCTAACTACTTTACCCCCATACGCTAATAGCGACCCTGTGCTTGACGTTGGAACCCCCGAATCCTATGAGAACAAACATGTGTATCATCCCTCGGTATTGTATGACGGGTTGATCTATCACATGTGGTACACTGGGAATAATAATTCAAACTCCAGAATTGGATACGCCACCTCTCCCGATGGTGTGACATGGAACAAGTACGCCGAAAACCCGGTTCTCGATTTGGGACCGCCTGATTCGTGGGATGATTTCCATGTTGCAAGCCCAACAGTGCATTATAATGGTTCCGCCTTTCACATGTGGTACTCCGGTTACGATGGCTCCGTAACTGGGATCGGATATGCCAATTCCACTGACGGAATGAATTGGACCAAGAGCCCTGGGAATCCTGTTATGAACGTCGGTTTGCCTGGGACCTGGGACAGTGAACATGTAAATAGTCCTACTGTAATATCTGATGGCTCTATATACCGGATGTGGTATACAGGGTGGTACGGAGGAACACCGCGCATCGGTTATGCCGAATCAGATGACGGGTATACATGGACAAAGATGCCCTCCGTTCCCGTGCTGGATGTGGGAATTCCATTAGCATGGGACGACTACAGAGTAACGGGACCCTCGGTCGTATATGATGGAGCAACGTATCACATGTGGTACACCGGTCATGATGGTGGTGGGAGCACACGGATCGGTCATGCCACGTCACCTGACGGTTACCAATGGACAAAAGATGGAGCAAATCCGGTGCTAGACTTGGGGCCCTCCGGGTCGTGGGATGATTGGCAGGTATATGCCCCCAGTGTGATATATATCGGCTCGGGATTTGAGATGTGGTACTCGGGAAGTGATGGAAATACCGTTCGGATAGGGTACGCCACATCCCCGGACGGCATCACTTGGACAAAGTATGATGATCCCCTTACCACTTCGCCCCTTTATATTGAGAGCGATCCCGTCCTTGACGTTGGGGCCCCCGATTCCTTTGAGTACCACAATGTGTTCCATCCCTCGGTTTTATATGACGGGTTGATCTATCACATGTGGTACACTGGGTACAATCTTTCGAACCTCAGAATTGGATACGCCACCTCCCCCGACGGTGTTGCATGGAACAAGTACGCGGGAAACCCTGTTCTCGATTTGGGGCCACCTGATTCGTGGGATGATTTTCATGTTTTAAGCCCAACAGTGCATTATAATGGCTCCACCTTTCAAATGTGGTACACAGGTCACGATGGTTCCGTACAAGAGATCGGATATGCCAATTCCACTGACGGAATAAATTGGACAAAAAATGCTGAAAATCCTGTTATGAAGGTCGGTTTACCTGGAACATGGGAGGGTGCACATGTTTGTTATCCTACTGTAATATTTGATGGCTATACATACCGGATGTGGTATACCGGTTCAGTCGGTTCGATACCGCGAATCGGATATGCCGAACTTCTGTACAACCAGCGAGGGAACCTGACCTCGTCCGTTTTCGATTCTGGGGTTAATGGTACGATCTGGAACTCTATAAACTGGACGGAGAATTTGCCAGCCAAAACCAATATTACAGTAGCTACGAGGACAGGGGATGTACCAGTTCCAGATGGGTCATGGTCAACATGGAGCCCTGAGATGTGGGATGAGACAAGTCTGCCAATAACCTCACCACGAAGCCGTTACATACAATACAGGGCCACATTGTACACCAGCAGTCGATATGTCACTCCTACCCTAAGCGAAGTCAGTATTAATTACAGCTACAATACAGCGCAACCACCCACATTGTCCCTTCCTTTAAACAAAATGCTAACATCGGATGGAACACCTACATTCGAATGGATATTTAATGATCCAGAAGGAGACTCTCAGGGTGAATTCGAGGTTCAGGTGGATGACGATCCCCTATTTTCCAGTGTTGATTATTCCAGTGGAAATGTCGTTTCAATTTTGGAAGAATGGACTCCTGGAGCGCCAATATCGGACGGCATATGGTTCTGGCGTGTGAGAACCATGGATGAATACGGGCTTTGGAGCAGCTGGAGTGAAAACTGGACAGTAACCATAGACACAACCCCGCCCGAGCCCTTTGTACCCGCTGCGAATCCCAGTTCTTGGACCAACAACACCCAACCCGAAATAACATTTTCAACCATTGATTCATTGAGCGGAATCAGCCATTGCGAGGTGCGAATAGATACAGGGGGCTTTATAACCCAAGCCAGCCCATATATGTTACCTTCCCAGAGTGATGGAATTCATAATATAACTGTAAGGGCATTCGATATGGCTGGCAATTACAGGGATGGTTATGTTGAGGTATTTATTGACACAACCCCGCCAGTGGCTCCCGGAGATATAATAACGATCCCAGATACCTGGACAAATACCAATTCATTTTCAATCAACTGGACCTATCCTTTTGAGGTCAACACCTCGGGAATAAAAAATGGCGCATGGTATAAGATTGGCAGCCCTCCTGTTAATGATTCAGATGGGACCTGGCAAGCAAATAAGCCAATAACTGTTACCAGCATTGAAGGTGCACAGACACTCTACATCTGGCTCGAGGACAACCTTGGCAATGTGGATTATAACAACCATGCTTCAACCACCCTATACCTCGATACTACACCTCCTGCACCGCCCACTGGTTTAACCGCGTCTCCTAGCAGCTGGACCATTGCGAACTCGTTTTCAATTGACTGGATAGATCCTGCCGATGATTCTGGTGTCAGGAATGGAGCTTGGTATAAAATCGACACTCCTCCCTCCTCTGAATCGGACGGGATCTGGTTTGATGACAAACCGATTTCCATAATGAGTTTGGAAGGTGAACACACAGTTTACATATGGCTCGAGGATAATCTGGGAAATACAAACCACCTCAATTATTCGACTGTGGTTTTATACCTGGACAGTGCGGCTCCCATCATTATCCATACACCGGTGACAAAGGCAGATATAGGAAAGGATCTTACAATCACTGCAACAGTAACAGACAATGTTGCTGTAAAAAGTGCAAGGTTGCACTATAGAAAACCTGGCGATGAAACATTTGAAATCATAGGCATGTCAAATGTGGGGGATGTGTATTCAGCAGTTATCCCCTCATCATTTGTAACAATAGATGGAATTGAGTACTATATATCCGCCAGTGATGAGATAAACACTGCAACCCATCCTAGTTCCAACGCAATCACCGAGCCTTTACCTATAGAGGTGGAGGATGATGAAGAGCCGTGGTTCATATCGTTGTGGTGGCTGTTCTTGCTTCTAGCAATCATTCTTATAATTCTCTTTTTACTTCTAGCCCTCAGGAGAGACGAGGAAGAGGGTGGGAACGGGGCCATTGCCCAGGAAGAACCAGTATCAGAACACATGGGGGACACCACAATAGGGGAGGAACCCACACTTCCCGAAACCGCTGTTCACGAGACACCGGAACGGGAACCGGTTCCTCCCACACCTCCTCCTAGCATGTCCGATGAGGAGATATTCGACCAGATTATGCAACTGCACGAAAAGGGTGAGCTTTCGGACGAAACATTCGAGGATATAAAGAAAAGGTACGGAAAATAGTGAATGAAAGCGGCCAAGGCAGATTGAAGAGATAATAACCCCGAAAACTAGTTATGCCCCTGCCTCAATTGTCTCTTGATTACCATGAACCGCGAGAGCGTGAGCATGGCTGTTGGTTTTGTGATTCTGGCTTTAGGAATCGTGATCTTGTTATTTACGTTTATACAGGCTTTGGCGCTAGTTACGAATCCGGGGGATTATTTCAGGGATTCTGTTATCTTTTATCGTATCCTTGATTGTAGGATTACTTATTAGAAAGGAACTGATTAATCTCCAGAAAAAAGATTTTAAAATTCTATTGTTGATAATATTTACTTGTTGCGTAATTGCCTCATTTCTAGTTACATGGATTCTTTGGGAATCATCTCCTTCACAAGAAATAGATACGAGCTATAACGCCGCTATGTTCGTTCGCTATTAAACCACGGGCTCAATTATAACTAATGATCTAAGATTAGCAGATAACATATCAACTATCTCAGGAAGATTCGGATTTTCAGATTTTGAGAATGAAATGGATTGGACTTTTACATTAGGTAAACATCCTGACGATGTACCGCTTAATTTAATCAAAAAATACGAATTGGGATTCGCCATAGAAAACAAGGAATTTCCAGAGGGATATTGGGCATATAATAATATATATTACTCTCGCTTTTACACATCGTAACCAAATGAGAGATACAAGATCTATGAAAACACCGATATTAACATATGGTTTGTATTCAATGATTTAGACTAATTTTCATCTAATACATCTTCGAGAACCTCTTAATGAATTCCTCATCCCCTGAAAGCACCTTATTTCTGAATATCATACCCTTTGGATAATGCACAACCCAGGCCCAGTGCCAGGCTAAAACTATTATCGGGATTAGATAGATGAGTCTCATTTCTTCTTTAATCCTGGCGCATTTTATTGCATAACCCAGATATATGGCTGCATACACCGCAATTACAAGAATCAACAAATGGACAAGATCAGGAATAAAAAAAGAACCAACAATCAGAAGAAGAATAAATACAAACCCCAGAAATGGTAGTGGCTGGACATGTCTGTAGAGCTCAGGATGAATTTTATTAACAATCGCCTGACTTACTGCATAGCGTCTCTGCTGCTTATAGAATCCCGAAATTGAAGATCTGTGGTGATGTTTTACCAATGCATCAGGAATGTACTTCAGTTTGTATCCTTTTTTCAGGATCTTAATATTAAGTTCAGGATCATCGCATGAGATTATCCGCTCGTCAAAACCTTCTATCTCATCCAAAACTTTCTTTCTATAGGCTGTGTTTCTGCATACTGTTGTATAAACATCTGAGTCGCTGATTTTCTCTTCTGTATAGGGATTATCACCAAATAGGGGAACTACGTCGAATGAAGGGCCCTGGACATCAATACAGGCTATTGCTGTTGTGATTAAGGATTTATCAGCATTATCATTTGGTCCTCCAACCCCTGCCACATCATCATCGAAATTATCGATTAAATTCGATAGCCATTTTGGGGGTACAACCATGTCTCCATCTGTTATGGCTACGAATTCCCCCTTCGCTTTGGAGAAGGCTTCATTTCTTCCGACCCCAACTAATCCCTCTTTTTCATAAAGATGTATTTCAGGTTCTTTTGTATTATCTATTATAGACTGGATGATATCCTTGGTTCCATCATTGGATTTCCCATCTACGATGATTATTTCATACCTATCCTTTGGATAATCCAAGTCGATTAATGATTCCAGGCACTCCTTTATGGTCCTTTCCATGTTCAGAACCGTCATTACAACGGAAACGAAGGGTTTTTCTTGACTTTTTTCGTCTTCCATATCCATTTCTCACGTTTTTTTGCTCGTATGCCTTTTTAATATATCTCTCTTTTGATTTTTAAAAAGTTAAAATCCTGTTTATGAGAGGAAAGTCCCCTCCTACCTTTCCCCCTCCACCCGCCGAATAGATTAGAACTTGGCGATAAATCCAGTTTTTTGCGGGTAAACCGAGCCTTCATTAGAAAATTCCAATATCGAAACAATGAAATACTAGTACAATTTCTTAGTCGAGGAGCCCATGCTGATAAGCATCATAATAACCGTGAGAAACGAGGAGAGAAACCTGCCAAATCTGTTGGACAGTCTGGTCACTCAAAAGCAGCCCATCGAGATAATAATCGTCGACTCTGCCAGCGAAGATCGGACTTTGGAGATAGCAAGAAGCTATGCAAAGCGCTATGATTTTATCAAAATATTCGAGCACGGTGGTACAAGAGGGGAGAGCAGGAATTTTGGCGGAAAGATGGCAAAGGGGGATGCACTGGCCTTCATAGACGGTGACTGCATTGCCCATCATCTCTGGATCAATGAGATGAGGGAAGGATTGGAAAAGGGAGACATAGTGGCTGGCAAGACCATAAATATTGGTACCAAATCTTTTGAGGATCTTGATAGAGTCGAGCTTTATTACAAGGGTTTCGACCTTACCTATCCAAGTTGCAACCTCACATATAAAAAAGAGGTATTTGATAAAATAGATGGATTCGACCCGTGGTTTAGAACTGCAGAGGATATTGATTTAAACTACAGGGCCGTGGATAAAGGTTCAAAAATCATATACAATGAGAATGCCATTGTTTATCACAGGACAAGAAGCAATCTTCTCGGTTTCTTTAAGCAGGCTTTTTGGAACGGTTTTGGTAGAAAGCAGCTGACGTTAAAGCATGGCAGATTATGGAAGAATTACCGACCCGTAGAGATGATAAGGGCCCATATCACATTCTGGTACTTGGCGAGGCTGGGAATTGCGCTTTTGGGCTACTTTACCTGCAAATTCTTCAGGCGCAGAAAGTACAAACCGAGAGCCGTTCAAACCGAATCCGCAGAAATCATTAAATAATAACAAAAATTACCCACGGTTTGGGCGAGTCTTTGAGGGTATCCATAATCATCCCAACAATGAACGAGGAAGCCTCCATAGGGGAGGTTATTGATACAATTCATGTTGCCATGAAGGATTTTAAAGGGGGATATGAGATTGTGGTTGTGGATACCGATTCCAAGGACAGGACCGTGGAGATTGCAAAAGCCAAGGGTGCCAGGGTAATAGACGAACCGAGAAGGGGATATGGAAGAGCCTATAAAACCGGATTCGAGAGGGCAGAAGGGGAGATAATAGCGACTTTGGATGCGGACTGCACCTACCCTGCAGAGGACATCCCAGGTTTGGTTAAGATCTTAGATTCCGAAAATCTGGATTTTATTACATGTGACAGGCTGTCGAGATTGGAAAAAGGCGTCATGTCTGCTAAACACAGGCTCGGAAACTGGATCTTGAAGGTCACAACCAATATTCTTTTCAGTATGCGTATCAAGGATTCCCAGTCAGGCATGTGGATTTTCAAAAAAAGCATACTGGAAAAAATACATTTAACCAGTGACGGAATGCCATTATCCGAGGAGATCAAAATCGAGGCATGGAAAAAGGGTCTTAGAGCCAAGGAAGTCCCAGTGATTTACAGAATGAGAAAGGGGGAGGCAAAGCTCCAAAGCTGGAAGGACGGATGGAGAAACCTGAAATTTCTTTTTAGTAAGAGATTTAAAAAGAAATGAAAAACAGGTGCTAATAATAAAAATACGCAATTCTCAGATTTGTTATTTTTCATAGGCGAATATCTAAAATAGTTTGAAGAATTACCTTAATACACACTAATATTCTGGGGGGAATTAAGATGAAAGAATATGGATTGTATATCGGTGGAGAATGGATTAAATCGTCACAAAACGAGATTTTCGAAACTAAAAGCCCCACCACAGGGGAAACGTTGGCCACTTTTCCGAAAGGGTCCAAGGATGATGTGATAAAGGCCATTGAGGCCGCTGAGAAGGCATTCCCGAAATAGAAGGATTTTCCTGCCCCAAAAAGAGGGGAATTACTCCTAAGAATTGCACAGCTTTTGCGCAAGAGAAAGGATGAGCTCGGCACCTTGATTTCAAATGAGATGGGAAAGGTCCTATCCGAGGGGAAGGGTGAGGTGCAGGAGGGAATAGATATTGTTGAATACATCGCAGGAGAGGGAAGGAGGCTTCTTGGGGAAACCACACCTTCTGAGCTTCCAAATAAATTCTGCATGACAATATTGCAGCCCATTGGAGTCGTGGGTCTTATCACTCCCTGGAATTTCCCTATGGCCATTCCCTGCTGGAAGCTGGCTCCTTCATTGATTGCAGGAAACACAATAATATTCAAGCTCGCTTCTGGCACTCCGTTATGCGCAGCTAGATTAATCGAAACATTCAATGAGGATGGATCGCCATCAGGAGTTCTTAACTTCGTTACCGGCTCGGGCCAGGTTGTGGGAAGGGAGCTGGTTGAAAATCCCAGGGTCAAGGCTATTTCATTCACTGGAGGAGTTCCCACTGGTCAGGATATATACAGCCGAGCCTCGAAATTGCTAAAACCTGTTCATTTGGAGCTGGGTGGTAAGAATCCCGAGATCATAATGGACGATGCGAACATAGATTTGGCAATCGAGGGGGTACTATTCGGTGCCTTCGGAACAGCGGGTCAAAGGTGCACGGCAACAAGCAGGCTGATAATCCACAAAGACGTTTATGATGAGGTCATGGATAAATTGTTAAAAAGAACAGAGTCTCTGAAGATCGGAGATCCCCTGGATCCAAAAATAGATGTGGGTCCTGTTACAGATTAAAATCAAGAAAAAACGGTTCTAAACTACATAGAAATAGGAAAAAAGGAAGGGGCAAAACTGATTACTGGAGGAAATAAACTGAATAAAGGAATATACGACAAGGGTTTCTTTATCGAGCCCACAATATTTGAAGTCGAACATGGGATGAGGATATCTAAGGAGGAGATATTTGGCCCTGTGCTTTCGGTTCTAAAAGCCAATGATTATGAAGATGCTGTCAGGATAGCCAATGACATAGAATACGGATTATCCTCTTCGATTTATACAAAAAATGTAAATCAAGCCTTCAAAGCCATAAGCGATCTGCAGGCGGGAATCACGTACATCAACGCACCCACAATAGGGGCCGAGGTCCACCTTCCCTTTGGGGGGATAAAGAACACAGGAAATGGAGGAAGGGAAGCTGGTACGACTGCGATTGAGGAATTTACCGAGATAAAAACAGTATTCATCGATTACAGCGACAAATTACAAAAGGCACAAATCGATGAGTAATTCATCTATCTGGATTGTATCTTCTTTTCTTCCTAAAAAATCCAATTGGCCATAATTTGCATGAAGAGCAATTATTACCTTTGGTGGCATAATATCCTTTTTATTAAATATTGCTCCAATCAATTATGATGTACTTAAAACTCCAAATTATCTGTTATATCAGAATTTGAAAGCATGACATTAGGATTCAACATATCTTCTGGGTCGAATAAATTCTTCAGTTCTTTGAAATAACTGTAGATTTTATCGCCCCATTCCTCTCTTACGTAAAAGGATCTGTTTCTCCCGGAACCGTGCTCCCCAGTGACTGTACCTCCGTAATTGAATGCCGCTTTCACCAGAAGGTCAGCAAGAATTTTCATCCTTTCCTTCCAATCCTCCTTCTCGATTAAAGGTCTTATATGAATATTGCCCTCTCCCACATGGCCGTAAACAACGAATTTGATGCCACGGATTTCAAATATCTGCGATACCTCGGAAATGAAATCGGCCAGGTTTTCCACCGGTACACCGAGATCATCCACAAAGGAGATGTACTTTTGATTTGGCCCCTCGTGTTCCCTTTTTATATTTAAAAGTACGAACTCCCTTATGTCCCATGCTTGCTTGATTTCGTCTGGCTCGACAATTAAATGGTAAAGAGCATCCGACTTCTCTGCAATTTTCTTTACCTCATCCTTTAGTTTCTCATCAACATCATCAAACTCCACCAAAAGCACTGCATTGTACATATCAGGTATATCAAATCCCATTTTATCCCTGTACACCTGGATGCCGTATTTGTCCATTATCTCCACAGCTGAAGGTGATAGCAAATCGATTTCAGGAACCATGGCACCTGCAAGTGTGATATTCTCGAAGAAGAACAGAAAGATTATCTTCTCTTTCGGAAGCGGTACCAATTCCATTTCGATTTCTGTCCAAATACCGAGGGTTCCAACAGAACCAACCATAAGATGCGTTACTATGTCCTCAGGGGTTTGGTAATCATAAAACGCCCTGAGATTGTATCCACTTGATGTTTTGACATTTTCCTTTTTCTTTAAAATCGATATTACCTCTGAATCATTCAATATTCTCTCTTTCAAATCCAATATGGCTTCCTTCAGTTTCGGAGGTAATCCCCCCCTCGTATCCACTACACCATACTCAGGACTCACGAACCTTATGTTCCTTATGTGGTCGTTCGTGTTACCGTATTTGATACTACGAAGGCCGCTTGCCTTTGTGCCCACATTTCCTCCTATTGTGCAGAATGCCCTGGAGCTTGGATTGTAGGGAAGGAGAATGCCTTCCTCCTCGACCTCTTTGTTCAGTTTGTTATAGATGATACCAGGTTGAACCCTCACCCTGTTTCCTTTAATTTCCAGAAGTTTGTTCATCTTTTCGAAGAGAACCACCATCCCGGATCCAACAGCTGAGCCCGAGAGATTTGATCCAGCACCCCTTGGGGTTATGGGGATATTGTACTTCTTGGAATATTCC
>CP070672.1:872078-879773 GCA_020351895.1 Thermoplasmata archaeon | reverse complement strand
GATGATAGTGTAAATTCCACACTCAATATCGAGTATCACAGGATAAAAATCGTCTCTGATTACCTGGGACTTACAGGTGAATATGCACGCCATCTTTTTGGGTGGTCTGTGGGTAATGTGAGTGATATTAATGAGGACGGTTCTTTTGATGATGTGATCGTAGGGGCACCTCTTTACAGATCAGAACCGTATAATTATACTTGGGGTTCGAATGATACGAAGGTCAATCAGTATATCGACTCCGCCCATCAATACTACCCTGCTATTGCCATTGACTCGAATGACAATTCGATCATATGTTGGCAGGATGAGCGCACAAGCTCAAATTACGATGATATCTGGGCCCAGAAGCTCGATTCATATGGCACCGCGCAATGGAGCTCAGATGATGTGGCAGTCAATCAGAGCACAACTCAAACATACCATTATTATCCTGATGTAGCAGTAGATTCTGAAGGTAACGCCATATTCGTCTGGGAAGATTGGCGAAACGGCAATTATGACGTCTATGCCCAGAAATTCGATTCTTCTGGAAATCCGCAATGGGGCTCAAATGACAAGAAGGTCAATAACAATTCAGATAGTGCGAATCAGATGAGACCCGCGGTAGTTATCGATTCTGAAGATAACGCGATTATTGTTTGGGATGATAATCGCGAATCCGGAGATAATAATATCTATGCTCAAAAACTTGATTCCAATGGAGATGCACTATGGGGTTCTTCTGACAAACAAGTCAACCAGAACTCGGATACTGAAAGCCAGGCTAGACCGGATGTAGCTATATGTTCTGATGATACCGTTGTGGTGGTGTGGTATGACGGTCGCAGTACCCCAAATTACAACATCTATGCTCAGAAGCTCAACTATACTGGAAGTGCAATGTGGGGCTCATCTGATGTACTGGTCAACCAAAACTCTGACTCTGCCATTCAATTGAGGCCGAAGGTAGCGGTGGATTCCAAGGGAAATGCCATTGTGGTCTGGGAGGATGAGCGCAACGGCGCAACTGACGAGGATATCTATGCGCAGAAACTCAATTCGGGAGGAAATCCGCAATGGGGTTCAGAGGACATGAAGGTCAACCAGAACTCTGATAGTGATGCTCAGTATCGCCCGCGTGTTGCAGTTGACTCTGAAGGAAATTCGTACATTGTCTGGTACGATAATCGGGGCTCAAATGATGATATCTATGCTCAGAAATTATGCTCTGATGGAATCGCTCAATGGGGCTCCTCTGATCAAAAGATCAACCAGAATGACACAGGTAGCAAACAATATCCTGCAGTGGCTGTTGACTCGAGCGGGAATGTAATAGTTGTCTGGCAGGACTTACGGACAACTGGAAATAGGGACATCTACGCACAGAAGTTCAACGCTACTAACGTCACAGGCAGAACCTACATCTATCACGGCGGCTCCTCCATGGACACCACACCCGATGTAAACCTCACAGGCGAAAACGACGGAGACAAGTTCGGTTATTCGGTGCATATGGCAGGTGATATCGATAAAGATGGAGCACCTGATGTTATCATTGGTGTACCGTATTGGGACAACGGTGCCACCACAGATTGCGGTCAAATTCTTGTTTTCAAGGGTGGCTCTTCCATGGACACCACGGCAGATTTTGTCCACAATGGAACACAGGCAAACGAGCACTTCGGATGGTCTGTTGGCCTTGCCTGTATAATGGATGGTGGAAACGATAACATGGTGGTTGTTGGAGGGCCGCATTACGATGGAAGCACTGATATTGGCGAGGCTGAAATCTTGTATATACCTGAATATTCCACATTAATGGCACCTTTTGTTGGGACTGTTATATTATTCGCCGTATATAGTAGAAAAAGAAGAATAAAAAAAGGAATTAGAACAGAAAAGAGCTAAGATATGTTTAATCATAGAATTCAAAATAAAATCATATTTGCGATACGGATAAAATTATTCTGATATCTCATAATCCATTTTAGGTGAATTTGAAGGTTTACACCAAATTTAACATATAAATTGGATAAAATTTTTATAAGGAATTTCTTACAAGATCATTGCATTTTTCGTACAGATTGTTGGATATTTACTACATAATTTGTTTATCTATATTGTTTTATAAAAACCATACATCTATTAAATTCTCCTAACGTATGGCGATGATAAATTTGAGTAGCGAGAATGAGAATCAAATTATCTGCTCAACCTGTGGTAACGCTAATTCTTCTGAATCTAAAAAATGCGAGTTATGCGGAGCCAAATTAAAACGGAGAATTAAAAAAGACTCATCAACTTCAGGTAATAATCCCCCCAACAGCAAGAATAAAATCTTCAGAGACTTTGCAAAGCGTTGGGAGAGTAAAGAGAGCCCATCAAAACCAAGCTCTCAGAAAAAGAGTTCACAGATACCAAGTTCTCGTAAACCAAAGAAGGTAAAAAAGGCCTGCCCATTATGTGGGAGCAAATTAAAACTTCCTTCATTCAAGTGCAACTACTGTGGCGGTAGTTATTTTAAAAAAGATCTAATCGACTCGGAGGATGAAGATCCTAGATGCCCAAACTGTATATCACCTGTGGAGCCAATATCTGATGAGGACCTTGAAGAGTTTAAAATCGATGAATGTCCGGAGTGCGGTTTTAATTTAAAGGAAAAGAAAGAAGAGAAAAAGGAAAAGGTGAGGACGCCTATTGAGGAGGAGGCTTTACCCGAAGAGGAACCGATTTCCAAAGAATATGAGGATATCGATTTAGAATCAATCGAAGATACCATAGACGAGATAACCCAAAAGATCGCTGTAAAGGGTCTAAAAGAACAGCGAACTGAGCCTCCCGAAATCTTTGAATGCCCATCATGTAGGAATTTTGTGGACAGGGGAGCTGAATCCTGTCCAGAATGTGGATGGAAATTTACAGATTCTGAAGATCTATTTTTGGATTATGAGGAATCTTCTAAAATGCCTGCAAAGGGAAGTATCGAGGAAGAAAAGGAACCGATTGAATCTGAAGTAGAGGAATCTGAAGTAGAAGAGCAAGAAGTTTTTGAATGTCCAATATGCGACGGGATCGTCGGAGAGCATGATGTGAGGTGTAAAAGCTGCGGTGTGGAATTCTCTGATTTTGATGAATTACCAGATCAACTTTTAGATGCAACAATCGATGAGTTGGACAAGTTTATAGAGGAGACTACAGACGATTTTAAAGAGGAAGTAGAAGGAATTGGATTCCCATCACTTGAAGATGAGCTAGATGAGGTAGCTGAATCGTTAATGGAAAAGCTACCCGAATTCCAAGATTTGTGGACTGACAAGCTCATAGATGGGTTTGATACCAGTTACATGGGTAAGCGAGGTTTTGTAGGGGAATTCGAAGGCGAATACAAATGCCATATATGTGAGGGAAGAGTGGCTGTAAGGGAAGAGTTCTGCCAGAATTGTGGCATGATATTGATCCTGGATGAGATGGTGAAAAGGAGCCATGCCATCGACTTCATTCAGGCGATAAAAGATGTGATCGAGGATTTGCAGAGCCTAGAAGAGAAGGATAGAACAAAGCAAAAATTGGCACAATTAGATAAAGAAATTTCGAAAAGTTCCAGGGATGAGGAGCTTTGGTTTAAAACTGGAATGTTGCTTTGCCAAATACAATCCTATGAGAAAGCTTTGAAATGCATGGACATTGTAATCAAACTAAAACCAGAGCACAAGAAGGTCTGGATTGCTAAGGCAAATGTACTCGGCAATTTACACAGAACAAAAGAAGCTGCAGAATGCTATAAAAGAGCTTTTAAGCTGAATGTTCCGGATTATGCCAAGAAGCCGAAGACAGAAGAGTTGATAGAGGAACCAATTGAAAAGCCTGATATAATACCCGAGAAAAGACCAAAAAGAAGACCTGCGAGACCTGAGAAGATAAGCCCTGATGTCAGCCTTACAAACGGTGTCAAGCACAAGAAGATGGGATTGACAAGGGGTCTAACAAATGGTCTCACCAATGGTTTAAAGAGGACAAGAGTTGGAATAATAAACGGCCTTACCAACGGTAAGGTAAATGGCCTGACAAACGGTTTGAAGCGTACCAGGGTGGGAATAATAAATGGCCTTACCAACGGCAAGGTAAATGGCCTGACAAACGGTTTGAGGCGCACCAGGTTTGGGAGAATAAACGGCCTTACCAACGGTAGGGTCAATGGTTTGGTAAATGGTATGAAGAGGTCCAGGCTTGGGATGATAAACGGCCTCACAAACGGCCTTACCAATGGATTGACCAATGGTCTTACAAATGGATTGACCAGGGGTCTTAGGGCCTTGAAGTTCGGCCTCACGAACGGCCTCACAAACGGCAACGGGATCACAAATGGATTGGGAGGAAGGCAGGCTTTATTGGAGGGCAACAAGACAAAGGGTAGGGTATTCATGGTGGTCGTGTTCGTGGTCTTGCTGATATTTACTCCTTACATTCTATTTATGGCCCGTGAACCTGCAGTTGAAGGGATAGTAATAGACGGCAGCTTTGGGGATTGGGAGGGTATTATATCGAGCTTTGATACAGGTGAATCAGAGCCTTTCAATGCCAATATCGACATAGTGGATTTCAGGGTGGAAGACGAGCTATATGAGCTTTCATTCTATCTGGCGGTCGAGGGTATGATGCTGGCAGGAGAGCCAGGAGGAGATCAACATGCGGACACGGCATATATTTTCATAGACACAGACCAGGACGTTCACACCGGTTTTCTTATGAAGGGGATAGGTGTGGACTACATGCTCGAGATATATGGTTGGGACGGTAGGATTCTTGGCAGCAGTCTTTACAGCTATGATGTAATGGAGCAGGACTGGAATTTTTGGAAGGTGGAAGGTGCAGTATCCTCTGCAGCAAGCGGCTCTGAGTTGGAAACTAAATTGCCATACAGTGCTCTGTATCTGCATAATCATGCCGTTGTTGATGTTCTATTTTACATGCAGAGCTGGGACAGGTTTGAGGATTATTCAGACACAGTAATAAGCAACCAGGAAGGGGTTCTATCCATAAGGCAGCAGGGAGTGGGCAAAGGAATGATCGATGGCAATGACAATAGGCTGTTAAAATTAGAATTGGAAGCGTTAGGTTCGGACATTCATATTAGCGAGCTGATAGCTGTGAGAATAGGTGTAGGAAGCGATGATGATGTTATGAGGATAAGACTTGGGGATGAGAATCAAAACTCGATTGTCACAGGCACGCTGAGTTACGGAGTGGCTACATTTCATCCGAACCTTCTGATATCTGAGGGGGAAAGTACCACACTTTATATATTAGTTGACATTGGATTTGGTGCAGGAGAAGAGAATTCCATAGGTTTTTCGATTGAAAGCAACCACGATGTAGAGACAGATATCGGTACAGTATCTGTAATGACCCTGAAACCGGAAGATGACAGGTACGAGTGCAGTTATCTTCTGAGCGTTCCCGATAATGTGACCATAGACGGGGCATTTGCGGATTGGGGAGGGGTGATAAGAAACGATGAAAAAGGTGATACAAATGCTGATAACCTTGATATCTTAAGATACGGAGCAGCAAGCACCGAAGATGGAGTGGCCTTCTATCTTAATGTAGACGGTGAGATGATGGGGGGAATAAGTGTGCCCTATTGGAACATCAAGTCCGTGCCGAAACCGATTTATGGAAATGAGACACCATCTGGTGAAATACCACCTCCTATCCCGCCAAAAACAGGGGAAGATTATGCCTACATATTCATAGACTCGATACCAATTTCTGGTTACAACCCAAGACCCATACCAATTGACGCTGACTACATGATCATGGTGAAGGGAAGGAACAAAAAGATTCTTGAGGGATACTGTTACAAGTGGATAGGATTGCCGTGGGAATGGGAGAGACTAGGTAAGGTAAGCTCATTGATTGATTCCACCCAGATGGAGGTCTCCATAAAAAACAGTGACATAGGTCTTGATCCCAATTACGATAGTTTCGATGTTTACTTCATGACCTCGAGCTGGAATAACGTGACTAGAGATATCTCAGACACCGAAGGTCCCTTGGAAGGGCTCGTTGGAGCTCATATTGGGAGAAGCGGGAGCAGGGCCGTGACCCTGGCGGAGATAGCTGAGGGTTTTGGAATAAGTGATAATGATATGTTCGGGTGGAATGTGTCTTATGCTGGAGATGTGAACGGAGATGGGTATCCTGATATAATAGTGGGAGCTCCTTATAATGATACTGACATTTCATTTTCCTGGGGCGCCTCTGATACAAAAGTAAACCAGAACTCCGATAGTGCCGATCAACAGGATTGTGCAATGGCTATTGATCCTGACGGTAATATAATTGTTGTCTGGAACGATTGGAGGGTTTCAGGAATGGATCAAGAGATTTATGCGCAGAAGTTCAGTCCCCAGGGAGATCCATTATGGGGTTCCTCTGATATTCTAGTAAACCAATATTCAGATGGATCCGACGATCAAAAATATCCCGATATTGCCATCGATTCTGATGGTAATGCTATTGTAGTTTGGGAAGATAACCGTGACGGGGCAACGACTAAATGGGATATCTATGCCCAGAAACTCAATTCATCGGGTATCCCCCAATGGAGCTCTTCAGATGTTAAGGTAAATCTTAATTCCGATACTGAGAATCAATATAGACCTAGAGTGGATGTGGATTCCAATGGGGTGGCAATCGTTGTATGGTATGATTATCGGTCAGGAACACATTACGATATTTATGCACAGAATATATCCTCTTCCGGAACCGTGGGTTGGGGATCCTCTGACAAATTAGTAAATCAAAATTCTGATACAGATGACCAATGGAGTCCCAGCGTGGCCATTGATTCAGGTAGTAATGCCATAATAGTATGGGGAGATGACCGAGGTGCAACCCGCGATATATATGCACAGAATTTGTCCTCCTCGGGGAGTCCACAATGGGGTTCTTCGGACAAATTGGTCAATCAGAATTCAGATTCTGCAAGTCAAGGTAGTCCCGATGTGGCAATAGACTCCAATGGTAATGCCATTGTTGTATGGGATGATGGCCGCACAGATAGGGATATTTATTCCCAGAAACTTAATTCTACAGGTAGTGCTCATTGGGGATCTTCAGATAAAAAAGTCAATCAGAATTCGGACACCGAATACCAATGGAAACCCCATGTCACCATAGACTCTGATGATAATGCAATCGTTGCATGGGAGGATGATCGCAATAGTGGAAGCTTTGTAGAAGATATCTATGCACAAAAAATTAACTCAACAGGTGAGGCTAAATGGGGTTCTTATGATGTCAAAGTATCCCATGCACCTGATTCATCAGATCAGGGATATGTTGATGTAGCGGTAGACTCATCAGGAAACACCTATTTTGTTTGGCATGACGAACGCAATTCGGAAGAGGATATCTATGCACAAAAGATCGAGCCTGGAACCGATATGGGTGCGGCGTATATCTTCTTTGGATACCCAGGCATAAGTTCAAACGATATTAATGCTACAAATGCTAATGTATCGATCTATGGTGAAGCCGCAGGAGACTATTTTGGTTGGGATGTATCCGATCTTGGTGATGTGAACGGTGATGGATTGGATGACATCATAATAGGCGCTCCGGGTTATGATGATGCAAATATTGTCAGCAGAGTATGGGGAGCAAACGATTTAAAGGTCAATCCAACAGAAGTGGCGGCAGGTGAAAATG
>CP070672.1:862127-871978 GCA_020351895.1 Thermoplasmata archaeon | reverse complement strand
TAAATACAGCAGTTGAGGTACTTACCCCCGCGATTGTCCTCACTTCACTCGGCACTTCCTCTATATACACTCCCGGATACGTATATTTTCTAGCCATATCTATCATCTCCTTTATCTATTGTCTATTATTTACCTCCTATTGGTTTAAAAATCTCTTACTTTTCATTTTGTTTCGTGGTCTTAATCCTTCTTTTGCATCATGAAACAAATGACACTTTCGGTAACGGTGAATGGATCCATTTCAGAAATACTTTCATAGGCATTTCTCAGGATAATGAAATCAGGAAGATTTCTGTTGCGTTTTAACCTGTCAACTTCCAATAATAACTTCCCGGTTTCTTCGGAACTCATATTCACTTTTTCTTCAAATTCCTTTGCGATAACCTTAAGTTTCACTTTGGAAGAATACTTCCCAATTGGATAATTGTCTACAAAATTGAAAATGAATCCACACCTACTGTGGCTAAAAGTCTTTGTGGATGGATTTGTGGATGTTTTGATATAATCCTTGAATTTATCCTTTCCTACAGTATCTCCACACTCGCATATTACCATAAAATTCCTCCCCCAGGCATACGAAGGTTGCACTTAAATTAAAACATTTAAATTTCAAAGATAAATAGATTTAAGTAATATTTCATTTAACTGGTAAATAGTCATAGATATAAATAAACCAGTTAATAAAACCATGGGCGTTATCAACTGTAATATAGAAATTATCCTTACCAGTATCGATAACATACTTTCCCCGAAGACCACTGAAAGTTGCTATCAATTTTCCATCTTCCCTATAAATACTACCATTAAGCTCTGGATATTCTTCAATTTCTTTATCTATATACCATTCTATCTTCCATTTTTCACCTTCTATTTCGAACGTATCACCCATTTTACGCCCTTGACCCACTTCCATACCTACATATATATATTTCATGTTCTTTTTATTGGTATTAATTAAGATTCCCACACTAATTAAAGTCACTGACAAAATCGATAATATAATCACAATTGCGACTATCTTTCTGTTCATGTGTTTTGTAATTACTAAAGTCAAATATAACATTTTCGATATTTTTTAGAATGAATCCTAGGATTTAGACTTTCACAAAGGGCTCCGCCCTTTTAATCCCCAAAAAAATTAGTAATTAATAATAGCTTTTCATATGTTTTTACGAAGGGTCTTACCCTTCTAATCCCGTAAAACCGCCACCACCTCTCACGGATCGTATAAAGCCCCCAAAAAAATCGTCAGTTCGACCCACTGGCTCTATACGAAATATGAGCGCTAACTCCCGCAGATGGTATACGAAATACGAGCGTTGATTCCCAAATCCTTTCCCAACTGTGAGCGTTAGTCTGTATACCAATCGTGAGCGTTAACTCCCGCAGATGGTATACCAAATATGAGCGTTAAGATAATATAATCTCAAACCAATTCCACATCATGGCCAAAAAGACTCTGACAACGATGTTCGAAGATTTTCACGAAAAACGACCTGCGTGCCCAAAATGCTCCTCCTCCGAAACCATAATCAAATCCGGCACAAGGAAAATAAGAAACGAAACCGCCCAGCTATACTTCTGCAAAAGTTGCCAAAAGCGCTTCACAGACAGAAGACTACCGCACACATCCTATCCACCGAAAGTCATCCTGGCTGCCTTAACCTACTTCAACCAGGGTCACACCCTGGACATGACCGTAAGAACTATGCGGCGCAGGTTTAAAGCCAAGATTCCCGTCTCCACACTTAATAACTGGATCAACCGTTATGGTGATGAACTCCCCTCAACAAAACTCAGAAAGAAGTACGATCTCGACCCAAATCAAATAATAAAAACAAGGAGACTTTTCCACCCTCAACCCTACCTCTTCAAAGTTCACACACTCAAGCTCAACATAAAAGGTAAACAGTTCCCAGAACTGAAACAATACATCAACAGCATGCTGAACAACCCAATGGACCACCTTTTCCAGTCAAAGAAAGTCCTCCGCGCATCAGAGTTCGCCAATACCCTGAACATCCCAAAACCCGCAATCAGGACTGTTAAAGACAGCCCCGCCTGCCGCATGACAGACTTAGCATTAGAACTTGCCAAGACCAAATCCGAACGACACAACCAGGTGGAGGAGTTCTTCCTGGTAAACGACTCAGCCACGATAGCAGTGGAGGTTCCAGTTTACCTAACCGAAAAGGAGTCAGGATTCAAAAAGCCCCTCACTGGCCACATTGACTTGATTCAAGTTAGAGGAAATCGTATACACATTTTGGACTACAAGCCTGAGAAAGGCGGTAATGTCCTAAACCAGCTTGCCATTTATGCAAAAGGCCTAAAAAAGCGAACAGGACTATCAAACATCACATGCGCGTATTTTGACCAGAATGGATATTTTCAGTTCAAACCAATCATTTGATGAAATCACTGGAAAACTGGGTTTATCACATTGTTCGAAATAGTGAACGTATGGTCGAACCCAGTAAAAGAGGCATAATTATAATAAGGCGAAACCGTATTTTGGACCTTGGTCTTAGAAGGTGATCACTGATGGTAAATCTGGAGGAAATCAAATCGGCATTGAGAGATCACAAATCGGAGTTGGAAGAAAGGTTTAAAGTGAAGAGGATCGCAATTTTCGGTTCTTATGCAAGGGAAGAGGAGGCCAACACGAGCGATGTGGACATTCTCGTAGATCTATACGAGCCGATTGGTTTGGAGATTATTGATTTAAAGGAATTCTTGGAGGAAATTTTAGGGATCGAAGTGGATTTGGTCACAATAAAGGCGTTAAGACCAGAGCTTTCCGAAATAATCCTAAAAGAGGCGATTTACGCGTGAATAAAAGAAATAACAGATTATACGTCAAAGATATTTTGGAATCGATAAAAAGAATTGAGAATTACATCTCCGATCAGAGTTATGATGAATTTATTAAAAACGATATGATCAGGGACGCGGTATTGAGAAATTTAGAAGTGATTGGCGAGGCTGCAAAAAATATTCCAGACGCTATTCGAGAAAAATACCCAGATGTTCCTTGGAAAAGAATCATAGGTCTGAGGAATATCGTGATTCACGAATATTTTGGTGTTGATTTCGAGAATATATGGAAGATAATAAAGGAAAATATTCCGGAAATAAAACCATTTATTGAAAAAATTCATGAGAAAATGGAATAAACTGAAATAATATCTAAAAATCCTAGGATTTTTCATTTCATAAAGGGCCCTACCTTTTTATACCCGTAAAAAACCAAGATCCGATAGTGGAAGGCCATACGGAATCCGTGCGTCAACTCCCGCAAACCGGAACCGGAATCCGTGAGTTGCCCCTCAAAATCCTTCCGGAATGCGTGAGGTGATCCGTGTTTAAATTACCGAGTGAAAACACCAACATATTCAGGTAATTTAAATGCACGTGCACGCATCTAATTATAAACCCAACTAATGTGCACTGTGGGGCCGGAATCCGTGAGTTAACACCCGGGAACCGGATACCGAACCCCTACTAAGAAAATCACATACGCTTATTTTGACGAGAATGCGTATTTTCAATTTGCGCCCAATTTGTAATATTTTCATTATACCAAATGGTATAATACCAAAAGGTATAAATAACTGTATACCTATAAGTATAATCATGGTAAACAATCCATTCAAATACGGCGTCGTTGTTACTGGGGAAGATTTCGTTGATAGAAAGGAAGAAATTGACATCCTTTACAGGGAGGTATCCAGCGGAAAGAGCATTATTTTGTATTCGCAAAGACGCCTTGGCAAAACGTCGCTTCTGATCGAGTTTATCACTCGGAAGGCCAAGAAGATGATACCTGTCTATATAGATCTGTACGGAATGACCACAAAAGAGGACCTTGCCATACAGATGGTGAACAATGTTATCAATGCATCATATACCAGTTTAGATAAGATAAAGAATGCTATAAGGGATTTCTTCATCAACCTGAAACCAAAAGTAATTATATCAACGGATGGTAAGATCACATTGGACCTTTCGGCAAAGAAAACCTATGATGAAGAGGAACTGGTTGAAATTTTCGACTTTGCAGAAAAGGTGGCAAAGGAAAAGAAAAAACAGATCGTGATGATATTCGATGAATTTCAAGAAATCGCAATGCTGAACGGTCTAAATATGGAAAAACTTATGAGGTCAAGATTTCAACATCATAAAAAAGTCTCCTATGTTTTTGCTGGAAGTAAGGAACACTTACTTCGCCAGATGTTCGAAGAAAAATCACGTGCATTTTTCAAATTTGCCCGGCCGTTATCCCTAGGTCCAATTCAAAAAGGTGAGTTCACTCCTTTTATCAAAGGCAAATTCAAGACAACAGGTGGGGAAATTTCAAATGAGGTAATCGATAAGATACTCAGTTTTACCCAAGGTCATCCATATTTCACTCAATACCTATGCCATGAGATTTGGTTCATAACAAAATCCCCAAAAATTATACCTGTTATTGATGCAGCTATTCAGAATATCACTGATCAGCAATCGATTGCCTTTGAACATATTTGGGATGAACTTAGAAGCAGAAATCAAAGGGCTCTGCTCGTAGGGATTGCAAATGAAGGTGGATATAACTACTCCCCGGATTTCATAGAGAAATATAAACTAAAATCCCAGTCACATGTCGAAAAATCATTGAAGATGCTCAAAAACAAGGGGATTCTCGATGATGATGGTCAAATAATCGATATATTCTTCAGAGAATGGGTAATTAAAAGGACAAATCGTTGAAGAGATCACTAGGTTTGAAGCAAACTATCTATTTTTCATTTCACAAAGATCTCCTGCCTTTCTAATCCCGTTTAAAACCGAACCCACCTCCTAAATCCTGTAAAAATCCACCGGCTAGGGACTCAGTCCCACCCACTGGCTCTATACCAAATACGAGCGCTAACTCCCACAAAACCCCAAAAACCGAGCCCACCTCCCACAGATCGTAAAAATCCCCGAGAAAAACCGTTAGTTCCACCCACTGGCTCCATACAAAATACGGGAGTTAGCTCCCGCAGATGGCATATAAAACTTAGGCGTTAAACTGAAATAAATTCATGCCAGAATATCTTTTTATAGTATTCATTTTCTTTTCCTCCATAATATTCCCCATAGGGGTTATTTAATAAGATTATATTTAATATTTTATGGATTTATCTATATTGCCCCATCACTATTATGGCTCCCTTCCTCCTCAAGCTCGTTAACCCCCGGCAGCAATTCATTCTCAGGTATATCTTGTACTTGCCCTGCTGATGGTGGTTTAGTTACCTCCCCTTTTTTCCTCCTTCGTGTTAACATGAACAATAGCAAAACAATGATTAAGATAATTATGATAATAAACACCCATAGTAATACAAAGTTGTCATCTTCTTTATCATCACCATCTCCGTCTTCCACCACATCGACGGTGATCGTGAAGGTATGGTTGTCTGTTCCGCCCTTTCCATCACTCACCTGAATCGAGAATTCACTAGAACCCAGATCAGCCAATGATGGTGTTCCATATATTGTACCATTGGTTGCTCCAATAAGCAGCCAGTTGGCTCCTGAGATCTTACTCCACAATAATGGATCAGAATCTGGGTCAGATGCTGTGAATGCAAAAGAAAATGAGTAATTCACACCGATTGCCCTAGGAACAAAATCCTTGTTCGTGATGACAGGTGGATTGTTGGAGGTCGGGGTGGGCTCCACCTCTATTGTGAACGTGTAGTTATCTGTTCCACCCCTTCCGTCACCCACCTGTATCGTGAAATCGTTGAATCCGAGATCCCCTGAAGAGGGGGTGCCAGAAACCGTGCCTATCGTCACACCTATGCCAAGCCAACCGGCTCCCGAGCTCTTGCTCCATGAAAGGGGATCCGAATCTGCATCGAATGCTAAGAACGTGAAGGTAAATTCGATTCCCACATAGGCCTTGGTAGGTACTTCGGCACCGTTGGTGATGACAGGAGGATTGTTCGGAGGAGGAGTAAAGGTTGTGAAGTTCCAGAATCCTTCTGGCTGGTTTCCAAAGAAACCTGTCTCCCATCCGTCGTTCAAACTCATGCGCCAGTAATAGGATCCTGACGGCCTGGTGTCGAATTGACCGGAGGTGGTTTGAGACCCAGAGCCAGATTCTATGATGTCAGTGAAACCGGAATCAGTTGCCACCTCCCAATTATAGAACACTGGAGAATCACCCTCAAAATCCACACCTGGTGAAGACCAGGATACTATCTGAGTCTCAGATGCTTCTATTCTACTGTTATCGGCAGGCGATCCCAGATTGGGTGATAGAACCTCGTTCATATGAAAATCCACCTCAAATCCAACACCCCACAATCCGCTTACATTGGCAACGTTGACCCAAAGTTTGTAGGTTTTACCATCCTCCAAGAAAGGACCGTCCGTGGGATACGGTAATGTATTGTAGGTTACGGACACATTTGACCCCGAGAAAATGGAATCTGTGGTGTTGTACCACCACAGGAGGGTTTCGCCAGTTGTGTTCAATACACTGACATTATATGCACTTAGGTCGTCGGAATTGAAATCCCTGTATGTGAAATTGAATACGGGTTGGCTGGGGACTATATGCTGGATTCCCGGTGTCATTTCAAGATGCCCTTCCACCCCGAGATGGCCTGCTCTGGGAAGCAGTGCTTTGGGATCCGGATCCACAAGTGGATAATTATCCAGCTGGAAATACCCGTCTCCCTGATCGGTGATTGGATGCGGAATCTCTGTATCGCCCACGCCGTCCCCCCATATTCGTCCTCCGCTTCCGTCATCCACTCCACTGTAGTCGCTCCAGTAATTACCCTCCCCGTTGCCATCATCCCATACATTTCCCGTGCACGTTGCGGTATCCAAAAAAACCTGCTTCGAATTACCTATAATATAGTTATGATGTATTATATTGTAATTACTGGATTCTTCCATCAATATGCCGTTATAATTGCTTAAGATGATGTTGTATGAGATATCGTTTGAATCCGGATATCTTAGCTTGATTCCCCCATAATTGTTGGAAATGGTGTTGTTGAAGATAACATTGTTAATTGTATCAGATCCAAATACATAAACTGCAAAATAACCGTTTGATGAAAAGGTATTTTCAGCGATCCTATTTGATCTGCAATCAGAATCAATATAGATTCCAACTCGATTGTTCGAGAAATTGTTTGCGGTGAAGTTGTTCGAATCAGAATACCATAGAAGGGTACCCTCTGTATTGACATCATATCTATTATTCGAAATGTTGTTGTTATAAAAGTTATTCTCATTTGATTGACGCAGATAGATTCCCTTATACCTACATGAAAGGATGTCGTTACCAGTAAGATTATTTCCGTCCGAATAACTCAGAAATACCCCATTGTGGAGGTCCTGGATGGTATTTCCTGTGATATTGTTATAGAATGAAGAGTACATATAGATTCCATCCCTGATGTTGTATGATATGTTGTTATCTATTATGTGATTATTATGGGAGAATCCCAGGGAAATTCCCGTGGAACCGTTATTGAGCTCTTGGTTCTCGATTGTAACTCCGAAGCAGTTGGCAAGAATCACCTGCCCCGCTCCCGGAGGAACCACACCTGAGGTCTGGTCCTTCAAATAGTATATTGGTTTGCCGTTCAAGGTGTTCGAGGCATCGATTTCGTGGGAATTCCAGAAACCCACATCGGTCATCCCGTCGATTATGATCCCGCTTAACAGCATGGCGTTGTTCGTAAAATTGGTACCATGAGAATAATCAAGATCCAGCCCGCAGAGTGAATTCCAATAGATGATATTACTAGAAATGAGGTTCCCATCATCGCCAGAGACATATATTCCTGCAAAGTTGTTGGAGACGTTGTTGTTATAAATGGTGTTGTTATCTGACCATATCCTTAAACCTGCATCTTCCCAGGCAGATCCGCTGTTTTTGATTGTGAATCCCGTGAGGTTCACCCAATGAGATGTGACCCACACCACATCCCCGCTTCCCCCGCCATCAATTATGGTAGTATCTCTGTCCTCTCCAGTCAAATTGATGGTTCTATTTACTCTCACATTCTCGTAGTAAGTACCAGAATAAACAAATACCGTGTCCCCGTCATTGCTCATATTTATGGCATCCTGAATCTTCGTATAGGCACCCCCTGAACCAGTAATATTCACGTAAAATGTGGTGCCACTCGATGAGAATGTAACGATATCCAATGTGATATCAGTCACGATTATGAGGCTAAATAGCATCATGAATACCAAAAACAAGGTGCTCAATCTACCTTTTCTCTTTTCATCTGACGGTCCTTTTTCATATCTCGCAGTTCTGTTCAAGGGAATCACCAACTAGCGATTATCATAGAATTTTCTTGTATTTAAAAAATGGCGTTTGATTCTCAATTTACTTATTTGGGTTCGAAATGTTAGAAAAGCTCAAATTTACCGTTTCCCAGTTAAATCCAGTATTCCTTATAAAACAAACGATATATATTAAAGAATACCTTATCATGGACACCTTACTTTCTGTAAATGGGGGGGGACAATTAACATTCAGAAGAAAAACCATGTAGTAATCCTAGTGTGCATGTTTTTAATTAGTGGGCTAACAAATATTGGATATGTATCCACAAGAAATGTTGATGATTGGTCAATCGAAGAAAAAATTGTTAATACAATTAACTTCTTAAAATATCTGACTCAAAACAATACAATATAAAAAATCCTTATATTAATTATTCACAAAGAGCTCCGCCCTTTTAATCCCGTAAAAATTTATAAATCCAAATCTGTATTACTCTGAGGGGTGATAGCTATGGCAATTCAAGCCGATATGCTGGATTCACTCTTAAGAGATAGGATAGGCAAACTTGAAGTACAGGTGAAAAACCTCGAAGAATGGGCGGTTCATCTCGAGGAAGAGAATAAAATCCTGAAAGAACAAATCATAAAGGCGATGAAAGCACAAAAAGATGATATTGAAAATGATGTACACGAGCATGTCAAGAAACTAGTAGATCAAATTCAAACATTAGAAAACGAGATTAAGTCTATTAAACAAAAATAACTTTTTATATGTTCTTACGAGGGGTTCTACCCCTCTAATCCAGTTTAGAAAAACATTTTAAATGTTGACTGATATTACTTCCTTGGTCGTGAAAATATGGGAAAACCTTTATCGTACTCATTTTATGGGATTTAGCAGAATCGAAAGGTAAATAAGCAATAAATCCATTTGATATTTGGACCGAGGGAGCGGTTATGAATAACAAACCAGTTTCAATGGGAATAACTTTCATTCTTATAATAAGCGGACTTTTGGGAATGAATCAGTTCGGAAGCCTGAACGTATCTGGTACAACAGTCAGCGGCACGGTATATGACGGCAACGGAGGTCCCTGGACCGTGGCCGGAAGCCCGTATATAGTGGTTGGTACCATCGACATCCCGGTTGGAGAAACCCTCACAATCGATCCAGGCGTTCTCGTTAAGTTCGATGATTGGTACCGCATATCAGTAGATGGTAATCTATCATGCGTAGGTACACAAGCAACCAGAATCAATATAACATCAAATAAAGCATCACCTTCCATTTTAGATTGGGGTTATTTTGAAGTATTCCCCACAGGCCATCTGGAACTCAGATATACCAATATAAGTTATGCCACAATTGCTTTCTGGATCAAATCTTCAAATAATAACATAACAAATAACATTTTTTCCAATAATGGTCATGATATTTGGACTGATGGATCATCATATAATAACATAACAGGAAATATCTTTGATGATGGAGGACTTGACATTGAGGGCGATCAATTAGAACACTTCAACACTCATACAATACCGGATGACAATAT
>CP070672.1:857886-862027 GCA_020351895.1 Thermoplasmata archaeon | reverse complement strand
CGACCTTTGCCTGCCCGAATTTTGCGAGTTTTCTTCCTGTGCATTTTTTTGGATCACATTGGTCAGTATGATAGATATGTAATTCGACATCCTGATATTGTGGTTGAAAGTTTTTGTCATCATATGTGAAATCGGAATTCATAATGCACCTCTTTTGATATTCTAAAGATGATTAATAGATTATAGGCGAAATTAGGTGTCTTATGGTTCTTTCTTTATTTGCTCTGAGTTCGAAGAAGATGCTAAAGGAGGATTAATATTCCCCTCATTGTCTTGGGGTGGATCCGACTGAGGTTGGATATTTCCTTCATCCTGCGGAGGTGGAGGGGATGGTGGTTGCAGGATTTCATCACCCTGCTGCGGAGGGGTAGAAGGAGGTACAGGGGTAAGATTTTTATAGCTGTACGGAGGAGGTGTCTTCTCGACAGTCCTTTGAGGGGGCATATATGAAGCCTCGCCTTTTTTTCTTCTTGATAGAAATAGAATGATAAAGAAGATTATTAAAAGAATCAATATCAAAAAGATCCAGAACCAACCAGGAACAACATCCTCTGGCTCTTCTTCAACCTCACCTGTTATCAAAAGCTCGTTCATATTATCGTTGTATTCATCCTCTGCAAAATTGCCATGTTCATCCTCAACCTTGAAATATAGGCTGTAGTTTCCATTTGCAATGATGGATGGTGGATTCCATAGATAACTCGCTTCGTAAAGATTGGGGCCCAAAGGAGTTATAGATACTGTGCCACCATACTCTCCAGGCCCTTCATGTCCTTTAGAGTCCACGATAATATATTCATTACCATTCTCATCCTTTACTTTAAATGTCACAGTGAAATTCCAGTATGTCAATGAATCGACATCCTCAAATCGGGCTGAAATCGTGGTATACCCATCCTCAGTTTTATCAACTATATTTGGAATAACCTGGGTTGCACCGGCTTCCACTGTTGGTTCCGCTGCAGAGCTGGTGATTCTCAGTTCGTTGCTGTTCAAAAAATAACCGTCAGAGTCACTGTTTCCGTGCTGATCCAAAACCTCACAGAAAAGGTCGAAGTACCCCGTCTGAAAGGAGCCATCAGGATCAAAAGTGTAGCTAGCTAAATAATTACCCTCTGAAGAAGAGGTTATCAATAGGCTGCCTCCAAACTCCCCCGACTGACCGTTTGACTTATTGTTTACAAGGATGATCTCATTGCCATTGGGATCTCTTATCATAAAAAGAACAGTAAAATCCTCGACACTAAGGCTGTCAGAATCTGAGAACTGGGACGATATGGTGGTGACATACTCACCGATTCTGTCAACTGATGAAGGATCACACTCAGTGGAATCGATGATCACCTGAGGTGGGGAGGTTGCACTGGTGATCCGAAGTTCGTTATCATTGTTTTGGTATTCATCATCAGCAGTTTCCCCTGTTCCATCCGCCACCATGAAGTAGAGATCGTAGTTTCCGGAAACAAAACTGACATCGGGGTCGAGATCATAACTTGCGATATACATGCCACCTCCAATTGCACTCACGCTTACTGTCCCACCAAATTCGCCACTTTGACCGTTTTACTTGGCATCTACGATGGTAATTTCTTGGTAATTTGGATCTCTGACCTTGAAGGTTACAGTAAATGAATCTGCAATTGGCTCGTCAGAATCTTGGAATTCTGCGCTGATTGTTGTAATCTGGCTACCTTCCCTTTCTACTGCATTCGGGTTAGCTTGGGTAGCTCCATTTGAAACAGACAAGGAGGGCTCCTCAGAATGCACATCGATGATCTGGATTTGTATGCTCCAGTTCTTGGCCAAGGTCTCTCCTCCCGTAGACACCAAGTCTACAGAAAGTGTATACCAATACCCCACATCCAAAACATTGTTTGTTAAATCAGATACATCCAAATCCAATGATATATTATATTGGAATCTTGCGTAATCTCCCACCATGGTCACGGTACTATGGCTCAAGTCCCCGATTTTTATGACGCTCTCTCCACCTTTATAGTCGGCAAATTTTACAGTTGATTGACCTGGATTAGGGTTATTTTCTGAAAAAACTTCCATATAAATTGTATCATAGGATGTGAAAGTCCAATCGATTGTGGAATATGCCGGATCTGAGTAAGTTTTAATGTGTTTCTGCACCTGTGGTACCGCATCATTAATGACAATAATGACATCTTTAGCCACGAATTCATTCAAATTGTCATCCACGATTCTAATGTTAAGAAGATAATGGTCCGGGGAGGAGGGAGCACTAATAAAGCCCCCATATTCATAAGGTGATAAAAAAGTACTCTGGGTGAATCTCTCATCCGAAGATACGGGTACACCATGAATATCTGTGAGAAATAGCTCGTTTTCCAATTCCCCATTCCTATCCAAGTTCACACTTCCAGTGCTAATGCCAACATATATCGTTTCCCCAGGATTAAAGGACGTGGTGGTGGATGTGTTACTCGAAATCCAAAAGGTCTCACTACCCTCAGAATAACCATTTGGGGGTTGGTTGTCCAAATCTCCTGTGGCCTTAACAGGTTGCTGAATAACTAATAAAGACAAACACACACAAATCAGAACAAGCGCTATTCCAAGGCAATCGATTCTTTTTACCATGAAAATCCCTCTACGCCCAAGCCGAGTATTGCGTATACTATGATTTCAACTGTATTTAAACTTTCTTCGCATTTTGTATCCAGTATCTAAACTTCATTCAAAATAAACCTTATAAAAAATATTCCTTTAAAATAGCCGATTTTCTAAGGGTAGAAGGGGTGTTTTCAATAATGATAATTGATTCGAATACATCATATACCTATATAATCATACAAATTTAACAGCCTAGGAGTGCACATAATGAATATTCCAAAAAAAGGAGCTGGAAACAGGAGTTTTAGGGGTATAATACCCTATTTTTTACCGATTATGATATTCTTGCTCACTTCTACTCATGGTGGTTTTACCTCGGGATCATTTGTCATAGACAATGGCGATTACACTTTCACATCAACTTGGGAGTTCGAGGATATGACGAATTACACCCTGGAAAACATAACAGCCCAAAATGGGGCGGTGAACCTCACAGGTAACAACTACTTCTGGAACCAGTCATCGGCCTTTGATTTTGCTACTGGACAAAAAAGTAACGTAGTCGAAGGGGACGGCATAGTGATAAGCACAGATGATTTGATTTTAGGATATCTTCAGAACCAGAATTTCACGAATCCATACAATTGGAACTATGCCAACGGTACAGAGTCGAAGGTAATAGCTGAATGGTGGGCAGGAGAGAGTGGATTGCTTTACAGTACCCATCCGAGGAATATCACCATCCAAAATACGATTCTACAACCAGGCTCGCTCAATGGAATCGACACTTATCTGAATGAAAGCGATCAATTGCGAAATCATGGAGGAGACGACCAGTTGAGAGTGGAAAGAGGTACATGGGAACGAAGAGCCCTCCTTTGGTTCGATATCTCATCGTTATCTGATACAAAAATCCTAGATGCACAATTGGAGCTGGATTTTTATTACAGCAATGACGGATCCTCAGTTGATATTTCTGCACACAGGGTAATAACAACGAGCCCCTGGGCAGAGATGAATGCAAACTGGCAGAAGCGCGATTTATTCAACAACTGGGACACTCCCGGAGGGGATTTCATCATCTCACCCGAAGCCACAATTACAGGACTTATAACGGATTACGGATGGAAAAAATGGAACATAACATCTCTTGTGGATGGTTGGGTCAATGGAACCTATGAAAATAATGGTGTTCTACTCTGGGGTTCAAGCGGTTTAAACACATGGAAATTGTTTCATAGCAGTGAATATTCAGATCCTTCAAAAAGGCCGATTCTCAACATCACATATTATCCAATGAACACCTTAAATGAGACAGCTAATATCTCTCAGAATTTTCCCATCTTGGATCCAGGAGCGTACAGGGATTCAAGCGTGGCAGATTTTGAGCTGGGAGAATCGGAGAATGTTACAATTATAGCAGGAGGAGAAATCATTCTCGCGTCCGAAAGTTATTTCAAATTCGATACTTTGGATGACATTACAGATTGGGAGGAGGATCCAGCCACAACAACAGGCAAAGGCAGTTTTACTCTTTCTTCTACAATATTCTATGAGG
>CP070672.1:851778-857786 GCA_020351895.1 Thermoplasmata archaeon | reverse complement strand
TGTATCGAAGTGCCAATTGATGAGATTATAGGATGTAGGAGGAGTCTATTCCATCTAAGGCTCGTTTGCAAGGAATCAGAAAGTGATATATATTTCATTGAACTGATTCCTCGAAAATCTGCCAAGGAATTTTTAGGTGAGTTGCTAAATATAGATATGAGGTGTAAAGTTGAGAGAGAAATTTTCGTGCCAAAACCCTCAAAAAGGAGTTGAAAGCTGCTGGACTTCCATAAATTACCGCTGTGGTTGATGTTAGCATGACGAATTTAAGAATACATAATATCGTTTGTACAACAATAATAGCTGAGAATCTAAATTTAGAGCGTATTCACAATATGATGAAGGAGGTAAAATACAATTCTAAGACATTCCTGGGACTAATTTTACGTTTAAAAGATCTGGGAACTACCCTGCTCATTTTTAAAAGAGGACGAGTTGTAAGCACTGGTGGAAAGGATGTAGAAGATGTTAATCGAAGTATAAGAACTCTAATCAAAATTCTTGGGGCTGCAAACTTTGAGGTGAATAAAAATCCGAAGATTACAATTCAAAACATCGTGGCAACATACAATTTGGGCGTTTGGTTGAATCTAAATGACGTTGCAGTTAGACTGGGCTTAGAGAATGTAGAATACGAACCCGAGCAATTTCCGGGTCTGATGTATCGAATTGATGCGCCTAAAACCGTACTTTTGCTTTTCCAAAGTGGGAAAATCATATGTACCAGTGCGAAACAGATCGAGGATATGGCTATTAATAAACTCAAAGATAACTTATATATCACTTGAGGATGATCGAATCTAGGGTTATGTCGAAACAGGCTTAATTAAAAGATATTCTCAATAAAACAGTCGGTATAATGTCAAGAGAGATAAACGAAACGCTCATGGAAGCGGGAACATAAATATAATCGGTGGGTTGAGCATCATGAACATAAGAAGGAAAATATCTATCTCGATAATAACGATCATCAGTATTTTTATAATTGGGTTCTTACTTGGAACAACCATCTTTACAGGATATTTTGAATACTCGGAACATAGCTCAATCCCCGGTGAAATCTCTGCTCCTGCTTGGGAAGCTGGAAAATACTGGACATATTCTTTCAAGACTCCAGAGATAGATGATGTAATATCAAGAATCGTTGTTGCTTCCGATGATGGGAGGGATTATCTAGTTGGTGTGGCGTCTCGCCTTGATGCGCAACGGCATGCTGTTCTGAACTACAATCCTATACTCGGTAGAATAACGATGGGGAACCTTTCTATCTACGAGAAAGGGATACCACAGCCCCTCTTCTCGTTTCCTTTGAAGAAAAATTCCCAATGGACTTTCTCAATGTTTGATGTAGATGGGTTTAATGCCAAGGTGATTTCAATTAGATCTGTCAACCTGCCCATTAGCGGGAGCACTATACTTGTTGGTATTGAAGCTACTGCACCAAGTGGAGAATTACTCTTATATTCATATGATACCTCCGCAGAGTGGATACGCTCATTCGCATTTCAGGATTCCTCAGGGACCACATTATTGGGAATGACCTTAGTTTCATATGGCAAGGATTTTAATGGCAAAGTATACTTTGTTCGCGCAGTGGACCTGTTCGATGAGGAATACATTTCAAATAGAGGTTCTCCAGACATAGATTTTTATAACAGCTTCTTTGACCAAGGTCATCCTGAATGGGGCCCGTTTGATTACCTCGTCTATCATTATGATATACACACGGGAGATAGCTCTGGTGGAACAATAACAGTGACTGACCCTGCATCAGAATCTACGATGAAACGGATTTTCGGTCCTAATACCTTCGAAAGGACTCTGGGCACCATCCCAAGCGAATCCGGAGAATGGAAGGTAACAGTAATACTCAGTGGTGAATCTTATCTTAGGTTGCGAATTGCCGGAGGAATTGAATATATCTGGACCGTGTAGTTGGATTTACTAATCTTTAAAACATTGCCAAAAAATCTTGAGTTCTTAAGTATTTTACCTCATAATTAAATATGAAATCTTTTAGAAGAATTTATTATATTATTTTAATGAAACAAAGATATGTTACTATTTGATGTTATATTAATTATTTATTAACCATATGTAACATAAAGATATTACCAATCTCTATACTGTCTCAGACATATAAGGTTATCGAGATTTATAGAAATGTGATAATAAAGCTGGGAAAACCTTGTAATGAAACAGAATGGAGTTACGAATTGATATGATAAATGAAGTGAGATTGTTGGAGAAAAAAGCGAAATTGGTGAATCCAAAGTTCATCGAAGAGGTGACTGAAGCTGGTGCTGCAACAGTAAATTTATGTTGGCAGTGTGGAACATGTACAGCCAGTTGCCCCTCAGGACAGCATACCGCATTTCGAATAAGAAAATTGATACGCAGAGTCCAATTAGGCTTCAAGGACGAGGTTTTACCAACGGATGATTTGTGGATGTGCACCACATGCTATACTTGTGGGGAGCGCTGTCCCCGTGGTGTGAAAATCCCGGAAATCATATACACTCTGCGAAATATGGCAGTTAAATTGGGCTATATAGCTGAAACACATAAAAAAGCTGTTACAATGATGATAAAAACAGGCCATACAATACCCTTAGATGATAAAGGAAAAAAGATTAGGAAAAAATTGGGACTGATTAATTCACCACTTACCACACTATCTAATTTTAAGGCATTAGAAGACGTGCAGAATATCCTCAGGTATACTGGTTTTGATAAAATAGTAGGAGCGTGAAGTAGATAGCCAAATATGTATTCTTTCCAGGATGCATAGCCCTGTTACGCTATCCAGGCATTGAGAGCGCAACGCGGGCAGTTATGAAAGCATTTGGCATACAATTCTCAGATTTAGAGGATGTGTCATGTTGCCCAGCACCTGGGGTTTTTCGGTCATTTGATCAGCAAACATGGTTAGCAATTTCTGCAAGAAACCTTGCCCTCGCAGAGGTACAAAATGCGGATATCATCACGATATGTAATGGATGTTTTGCCTCCCTTTTTGAGGTGGCATATATATTAAATAACGATAGAGAAAAGTTGGATGAAATCAATGCAATCCTCGCTAACATAGATCTTGAATATAAATGCACAACCAATGTTAAACATTTTGCAGATTTGCTATATACAGATGTTGGCGTTAAAAAAATCATTGACTCAGTAAATTATCCATATAAAAACTTAAAAATCGCAGTACATTATGGCTGCCATTTTCTTAAACCTTCCAATGTAAAAAACATTGATGATCCCGAAAGACCGCTGATTCTTGATAAACTCGTTGAAGCTGTAGGTGCTACTAGTGTAGATTATATGGATAAAAACCGTTGCTGTGGTGCTGGCGGGGGTGTGAGAGCAAGAGCAAAAGAAGTAGCATTAAAAATGACTGCTGATAAATTAGAAAATATTGAAAAGGCAGGAGCAGATTGTATAGTCGACATCTGCCCTTTTTGTCAACTTCAATTCGATATGGGAGCAATGGAGTTAGGTAAAACAAACATCCCTGTGATGAATCTTGCGCAGCTGTATGGATTAGCATTTGGAATTGATGAGATTAAATTAGGATTGGATCTACAAGCGGTACCAATAAAATTAAACGAGGGGTAGTTAATTTGATTGGTAAATTGAAGGAAAGAAAAGAAAATGCGAAGGATCTTTTGAGGATGCTCGATGCTGACGTAAAACGTGTTAACCTGGATTGGATATTAGCATCAGAAGGCGAAAGATTTGTTGAGGTCGCAACCAAGTTTGTCTATAAAGTTAAAGGGTTAGATATGAGCCCCTATACCGCCATAAAGATTGGGGAGGTAAGCTGATGACCGATGGGTATCCACCTTTGATATTGGAAAATAAGGTTTATTATTGTGTAGAATGCGGAAAATGCAGTTCTATATGCCCGATGAATAGAGGGGAACATGGGATATCTCCCAGGAAGATCGTCAAGAAAATCCTTGAAAATCATGAGATTGAGGTAATCGAGGATCAATGGCTTTATTCATGTCTTATTTGCGGTCTATGTGATGAGGTTTGTCCGTCTATGATTTCCTTTACATCTCTTATTAGGGAGCTTAGACATAGAGCATTACAAAGCGGGAATAGAACGCTTTGCTCTAAATCAGGATTGCTTTTACAGGTTGGGGGCATGATGAC
Source organism: Thermoplasmata archaeon (assembly GCA_020351895.1). Next base: position 853,625 of record CP070672.1, on the reverse strand, counting down.
GCTCCCCTCACTGAAGCAAAATCGCCTTGACTGGCTACCTAAAGACATAAAGATTTCGGAAAAAGGGGATATAATGTATTTCGTAGGTTGTCTGCCCTACTTTGATGTGATATTCAAGGATATCGATCCAAAAACTATTGACACAGCAAAGGGAACCTTAAGGATACTAAATGCCACGGGAATTGAGCCTATTGTCTCTAATAATGAACGGTGCTGTGGACACGATCAACTTTGGTCTGGTGATACTGTAGAATTCGAAAATTTAGTCAAGCTCAATGTCGAGCATTTCAAGGAGCTCGGAATAAAAAAGCTATTAGTTTCATGTCCGGAATGTTATGAGACTATAAGCAGGTTCTATCCTAAATATATCGGTGAGTTAGACTTTGAAGTCATTAACACCCTTGATTACATCTCGGAGCTTATTGATGAAGGTAAAATAACAATGAAAATCGATGAAATGAAGGCAACATATCATGATCCGTGCTCGCTTGGCAGACATCTAAGTATATATGAATCACCGAGGAATGTAATTGCCAACATAGAGAATTTATCATTTATTGAGATGCCGCAAAATAAGGAAGCAGGACCGTGTTGCGGTGTCAGTGCGTGGATTACCTGTGATAGTAACTCCAAAGAAATGCAGATGAGCAGGTTGAAAGAAGCAAAAAGCACCGGGGCAAGTAAAATGATCACAACCTGTCCAAAATGCCTTATTCACTTTTTATGCACGCTGAAAAAGAGACCTGAAGAAGAGAAGAATACAATAGAGATAGATGTTATTGATTTATCTACATTGGCGTCAAAAGCCCTGGAAATTCCGCAAGGGGGAGGACAATGACTTTACATGGGATTGTTCTGGTTTTAGGAGGAGGGATAGCAGGTATTCAATCCTCATTAGATTTGGCAAATAAAGGTATCAAAGTGTACCTCGTTGAGAAAGAGCCAAGCATTGGCGGAATCATGGCTCTTCTTGATAAAACCTTTCCGACAAATGACTGCTCAATATGTATACTAGCACCAAAAATGAATGAATGCTTTGCCCATCCAAATATAGAGGTTATGACATATTCTGAGCTCATCTCTCTTAAAGGGGATGCTCCTAATTTTAAGGCAACCATCCTTAAAAAGGCTAGATATATTGACGAAAAAAAATGTACAGGTTGTGGTGACTGTACTAAAAAATGCCCTACAAAAGTACCGAACAAATATAACATGAACCTGGATGAGAGGAAAGCCATCTATCTCCCATTCCCCCAATCGGTGCCTAGAATTATGACGATAGACAAGGAAAAATGCTTAAAATTCACGAAAGATAAATGCGGGAACTGCAGTAAGGTTTGTAAAGCTGGAGCAATAGATTATGAGCAGAAGGATGAGGAAATCGTGGTGCAAGTGGGTGCAGTGGTTGTGGCTTCTGGCTTCGAGATTTACAAACCAATTGAGATGTTCGAATACGGTTATGGAAAATATCAAAATGTGAGAACTGCTATTGAGTACGAGCGCTTGATATGTGCCTCTGGACCTACAGAAGGCCATCTTATTGTTGAGCCAGATGGCGAGCATCCAAGGCGGATAGGATTCATTCAATGTGTCGGGTCAAGAGATTTCCGCAGGGAAAATCCGTATTGTTCCAGTGTATGCTGTATGTATGCTACAAAAGAGGCAATGCTAGCAAGAGAACATTACGAAGATATCGAAGCTTATATCTTTTACACGGATTTAAGGGCTGTGGGCAAGAATTTCCAGGAGTATGTTGATAGGGCAAAAAAGGATTATGATATAAAATATATAAGAGCGAGACCTGGTCAGATAGTTGAAAACCCCGATACAAATAAATTAACCATCTG
>CP070672.1:848830-851678 GCA_020351895.1 Thermoplasmata archaeon | reverse complement strand
TGTTCCCAGTCTGGATTTTAATAACCATGGTTGTTATGACGCATATGATTTTAACGGAGACGGAAATCTCGACATTATTGCAGTAAACTACACTGGCAGAAGGGTCTATTATTATCCTGGAAATGGCAATGGGACATTCGGAACAGTGTTGGAGCTTGGGTCAACCACTACAAACACACTTGGCGTATCTGCTCAACCCATAGGACCGCCCGCTGGTGTACCCATTTCAGATATATCGCCCCCCATCCAAAACATTGGGGTTGGAGATACAGCCAATTTTGATGGTTCAGGCTCTTTCGACACAGACGGCAATCTTGATTCCTGGCTATGGAACTATGGGGATGGAAACACGGCGCTGGGCGCTGGAACGAATGTAGGAACAACCAACTATATATATGCAAACGAAGGTACCTATTTCCCCAGTTTAATGGTCACGGATAATGAAGCAAAAAGCGACTGTGATGCAGCCATTGTCTTTGTTGAAGGGTATGTGCCATGGATCGATACCAATGTGGTCATTTTTGAGGAGGCATTAGCTGATGAAGGAATCTGGGACCTGACACTTGACGGTTCATCCTATGCCTTTGATACAGAGGGAATCGTTTCTTATGAATGGGATTTCGGTGAGAGTTATACTGATGACTTCGAGGATGCGAATGCGGATAAGTGGCATGTTATAGAGGGGACCTGGGCAGTGTCTGATACGGATCTCATTGACGGGAATTATTCATATCACCAGAGTGATACCGGACTTAGCCGGACCAGGACCCTGCTTGAAGAAAAATATGATGATATGACCATAGAGGCTGACGTCAAACTTGTTTCCGGCAGCGGTGTGGAGGCACAAATCATTTTTCGGGCAAAGGATCCCAGCAACCACTATGAGTATATACTGAGGGGAAGAGGATATAATGATATCCTCCTTTCTAAATATGCAAATGGGAGTCAGTCTAATATATATGAGTTTGATCTTCCATCAACCTTTCCCTCTTATCCGATTGCAAATGGTAATACTTATCATATCAAGATCATTTGCACTGGCACCCTGATAGAGTTTTATCTGGATGGAATCCTCTTATTTTCTCATTATGACAGCACTTACACTGCCGGATATATCGGATTTTCCACGTATCAGACAGAAGCCCTATTTGACAATCTTGTTATTAGCAGGTCTGTTACAGGCAGCCCGGTACAACATAAATTTAAACAGGGAACACATAATGTAAACCTCTCAGTGATGGATGCTGCCGGACAGGGAGCTATTGGCTCCATCCCGATGATAATGCAGCCTGGTGCTCCTCCTGTGGCAGATGCCGGGGGTCCCTATAGCGCGGATGAATCCGATGCATTTGAAGGGGGATGGACGTTTAGCCTTGATGGCTCAGTATCTTCCGATGATGTAGAGATCAGGAAATATGTATGGGATTTTGGATTGGATCCATTTGACGGCACACTGTTTCAAGATGGGAAATGGTTCACAAACGGTGGGATCAGTCAAGATGATGAGGTCTCTCTTGCAGGGATTAATTCATGGGGAACACGATATATGGTCACAAAGGCTACATTCCCCAAAGTCAAGGGCCAGGTCCTGCAGGCAAGGATTAAGACCCCTGGGGCCGGCAGATGCATGTTCGGATTCAAGAACGAAAACACCTCCAATTTCCATTACAATCAGTTTCCTTATGAAATTTATTTGTATAATGGGAACATCTATATCTATGAAAACAGCTACAGCCGGGGCGATACAGGTTTTAACTATTCATATAACACCTGGTATGACTTTAAGATTGAGCTGAAAGACACAGGGGCCGTATACTCCTATCGCCCATCAGGCACCTCATTATGGTACGAGGTCTACAATTCCGGTTATACCACTGCTGATATAAACCTCAGAAAGGGGATGGTCGTTTATGATGGGACATTTATCATGGATGATTTTTCGGAAACCACTGCAGGTGTGAATCCCAACTTCACCCTTCACTTCGGTACCGGGGTGTTTAATGTGGACCTGACAGTCTATGACAGGGCTGGTCAAAACGATACGGACAGCACCCTTGTAAACATTTCCGGCGGCGTTTTCCCGGCTGCAAATGCCGGCCCTGATCAAAATCTGGATGAAACAGATGCATCTGATGGCATCTGGACAATCAATTTTGATGCCAGTGCCTCAACCGATGATTATGGTATTTATACATATGAATGGGACTGGGACTATGATCCCATGGCAGGCTTTAATCCATCTGGGGACACAGGTGTAAATCCCTCGCATTCCTGGTCAGCACCAGGCACATATACCGTAGCAGTCCGGGTTACAGACCATGCCCTTCAGAGTCACATCGATACCATGACAGTTACTATTACTGTGGGCAATCCCCCTACGGCTGATGCTGGTGGGCCCTATGTGGTTGATGAATTTTCCGGGAATGCATCTGAGGGAGGCTGGTCTGTTTCGCTGGATGGCACCGGTTCTTCGGACCCTGAAAGCAATATTGAGAAATATCTATGGGACCTGGGTACGGATACATTTAACGGAACTATTATAAATGAGGGTAAATGGATACATAGCAGTTCGGGTGTCAGCCAAAATGATGAGGTTTCTGTCACAGGAGATGGTGGTTGGGGACATCGTTATTTTTGCAGCAAAGACAGCTTTTCCCGCGCTAAAGGCATGGCCTTTGAAGCCAAAATAAAACAAACTGCCAGTGGATATGCAATGATAGGATTCAAAAATGATACAGGGGGCGGTTTCAATTACACTCAGTGGACCTATGCCATCTATTTCTATTCCGGAAATCTTTATATCTATGAGGATGGTTCAAGCAGAGGTGATACAGGCATCGATTACTCT
>CP070672.1:827151-848730 GCA_020351895.1 Thermoplasmata archaeon | reverse complement strand
TGCCCAATTCATTTTGAGCGATAACAGCCCCAAGAAAATTCGCTCCAGATGAAATTCCTACACCGATTCCAAGTTCAGATGCAAGCTTCTGTGACATGATAATAGCATCACCATCATCAACACTTATGACCTCATCCAAACCCTCCAATTCAAGAATATCTGGAATGAATTCATCTGATATACCCTGGATACGATGGGTTCCAACCTTCTGACCTGTGGACAATATAGGGGAATTGGAAGGCTCCAATGGATGCAGTTTTATTGCGAGATTCTTCTCTTTAAGAAACTTCCCTACACCCATAATTGTCCCTCCTGTTCCCACTCCAGCTATGAATGCATCGGGCCGAAGGCCACGAAAACCCAGCTGCCACCATATCTCAGGTCCAGTTGTTAGATAATGAGCCTCATTGTTATCCACATTGGAGAACTGTCTGGGTAAAAAAGCTCCTTTGGTGTTTTTAGCCAGTTCCTCGGCTTTTTCAATGCTCCCAAGAAATCCTCCCTCCTTTTTGCTCACCAACCTGATCTCAGCTCCCAGGCCCTTTATGAGATTGATCCTTTCTTTGCTCATCCAATCCGGCATGAAAATGATCACAGGATGACCCAAAGCCCGGCCAATGGCTGCAAAGGAGATGCCTGTATTACCGCTTGTGGCCTCAACTATCATACTAGCGGGTTTAAGGGTTCCTCGCTTGTATCCTTGCAATATGATGTGAAAAGCCATCCTATCCTTGATGCTTCCTGTCATGTTGAGATGTTCGGCTTTTGCATAGATTTTCCGTTTTTTTCCCCGGAATGTGAAGTTAAATGCAAGAAGAGGTGTATTGCCTATAAGTGAAGATAATCCGCGAATGCGGGAAAGAAGCTCGTCTGAGATAATTTTACACATCCCCCATTTTATTCGAAATTGATTCCAGAGAATTTATATTTTTTTATATAGGTAATAGGGGAAATCTTTGTTAATTATTCTCTTTGTCTAGGTATATATCTCTTAACTATCAGAATTTTTCCATGCCCTCTTTTAGAAGCTTCCGTGCTTCATCCGAAAACCAGCTCTCTATGAAGGTCTTCTCCTTCTTTGCCAAATGCTTTAGAACCTGTTTTTCAACGATCTCCTGACGATTGCGTTTGATCAAATTGAATGCCTCATTCGGCATGTTACCTGCCAATTTGACTCTATCTATTGCTTTCGAATTTACCTGCTCCACGGGTATCACACGGTCAACTATTCCCATTTGTAGCAGCTCTTCGGAAGGATAGAATAATCCTTTTTCCATGATAATCTGGGCATTTTGTGGTCCAACCAACTGCCTTAGCACACAATCTCCGGGATACGGCACAGGCACTCCGAGTTTGACCTCGTTGAGGCCCATGAGTTTTCTCCCTTCTCCAATGAATCGAAAGTCGCAGCAAAGAGCGAGGATACACCCTCCTGCTATTGCATGTCCCGTAATGGCTGCAATGGTTGGTTTGGGATATGTATACAAATCCATGCATAGACGATTGTAGGTTCTGTAAAATATCCTGAAATCCTGTTCATTAAGATCGTAAAGCGAGGGAATATCGAATCCGATGGAGAAGAACTTATGGTTGTTTGTGGTGATTGCCACACCGTTTACAGCTGGATCATCCTTCAAGTCTTTAAGACTCTTAAATATCTTCCTAATAAATTCCAGGCTCAAGGCATTTGTTATGCCGTTATTCAGTTTCAACTCGGTTACTCTGTCGTAATGTTCGATTTCAACCAGTTCCATGCATTATCTCCTAAGGGCGGCTTCCTATTACATAACGTCATATGGGTAAAAGAAGTTTGCGAAACAGAGCATCGTAACTTCGGTGATTGCCCTATCCTGTGAATCATCACCTTCTGGTGTGTCCAATTAAAGATGATTTCATGTTTTGATGAACTCTTATATCCCTTTCATGGGTCTCAAGTTCATCTTCATGAATAACAATTTTAGCCCTAATTGCCGATATTAATTGGTTTTACATGTTGAGGAACATCGCCATTATATAGAGACCCGGAATGATGTTCCTTTTCACAACAATCTTCCAGATTTATTTAAGACAAATAGGGCATCTGCCGTAACAAATTCATTCATTCTTCTTTTACTGGTACCTCCCCAATCGACAAGAGAACGTCCTGATATTTTTTCATTTGCTACTCGATAATAGCTCTTTTCAGCTGGAAATCCACCATCTAAAAGCCGCTTCGATTCCAGTAGATTCAACGCATCCTCACACCGTGCATCATGGATATATCCAGCTTCAGTCAAGACTTTTAGTCCAAATAATATGTCATAATGCCAGTAGCATGGATAATGCAGTTTAACGAACTCGGGTTTGATGATGTTTCCGTCTCTTTGGCCTCTGTAGCAATTACGCTTGAGGAAGACTTCGGCAGCTTTTTTTGTGGCTTCTTTTGAAGATATTTTCCCAGTTACCCGGGCATGCAGTGCCAATGCGCGGAGAGGAATAAGACTCTCCATAAATGAGGAATTCATAGCATCTGGTTTTTTGTCGCAATTCCATCCTCCATCTGGCCATTGCCATTTGGAAAGGCGTTCTGCCAATTCATCGGTTTTCCCATCCTCCAAACCCAGGGAAAGAAGGTAATATAGTGCATTCCCTTCCTGGGATGCACATCTTCTAATCCTTCCCTTAATGGATTTGATTTTCTCCTCGTGCTCCTTTGAAAAAAGCCACTCATATATTTGCTCCCTCAAGGGAATGAGAGATTCATCTTTTTTTGGATAGCCAATATCGGCCAGATCTGCCAACAACCAGTGAGCCCCATACCATTTGGCATAGGGTCTGTGGGGTATTTTTCCGTCCTTATTTCTTTCTGATAGTAGCATTTCCACACGAGGGGATTTTTTTATCTGTTCCTGAAGTTCCTTGATTTCGGAAGACTCCGGTTCTGTACCGACGACTCCGGTTAAAACTTTATAGCGTATCGATGGTTCATCCGAGTTGAGTAACTTATCGATGATTTCACTGTTTATTGTCCTCATCTTTTCAACCTCTTCTGAATCTTCTCACTGGTCAACTCCCTCAAGGCATCAGAGGCTATCCACTTTGCACTTTTCGAATCCATCCTTTGAATTTCCTTAGCAGTTTTTATAGCCATTCTATTCAGATTGCGGTTTCTTTTCCCGATCTGCCTTAAGGCCCAGTTTACTGCCTTCTTTACATAATTTCTTTCATCATCAGCCTCTCGTTTTATTATGGGAAGAAATTGCTTAAACCTTTCATCTTTCGCTTTCTTATCACGCACCGCGAGTCTTGCCATAAGGGAGAATGCTGCCCTTTTCACGAACTCTTCCTCCCTACTGCTCCATTCTACGGCCTTTTTGTATGCAAATTTTGATTTAAGAAAGATGTCACTTGAGCAGTGATCGCATATATCCCATGAATCCAAATCCAAAACCATTTTCTCTAATTGCTCCTCTGTAACCATATCTGGGTCGTCTATGGTGGCCGCAAGTATTCGAGCATCTCGAATCCCTGAGGCCCAAAGTCTTAATGCAAGTTCATGCTCTGTGCCAATCTCCTTGGCCATCTTCCGTAGGGTGGTAACGCTGATACCGTAGTTATTTTTTGGATTGATTCCATACCTTGCCATACCTTTCACGGCTTTAGGATCTGATTGTGCTTTCAAATTTCTTATGATAACTTCATACTGCATTTACTAGCCTCTTCTATTATGTGGATTCAGGATAAACATATGATGTTTTGTTAAAGTGGAATGATACTATTCCATTCCATAAACTTGTCTTGGAGCAAGATATTTTGGAAATCTATCCAATAATTTTCTACGGACTTCGTAACAGAAATGACAAGCACTAACATATACTTCTTTATGTTCAACCTCGTATTTTTTTGCCAAATTGGCTGGTCCTCCCGAAAGTAAGGGACCACATATCGGATGTTTTTCTGCATCATAGTTCATAATCATTTCCGAGAGTTTTTTCTCCCATATGTTACCCATGACCAATCCTTGGCAGATATGTACATATGCAAGGGGGTCTAGATGTACCCTTTTGGGATTTTTAAGATCTTCCTCGGGGCACTCTGCGAATGCATTGAATTTTCTTTTGGGGCGGTCAACTATCAGTTTCTCCACGGCCCTCCCTTTGAGCAGAGCTCCACCACGAACAACAGGTTCTCCTTTTAAGGGATTAGTTTCTGCATCTACCCTCGGCTTGTCAATACAAATTGAGCCCACTGGCATTCCGAGCTTTTTTGCCGCAGCTTGTGCAAGTTTTGCAGGATTTTCCTTCTCCTCATAATGGAATGAGTCATCACTTATACTGAGATCAGATATACCCAATTCACAAAGGGGCCTGAGCCAAAGCTCGGCATCTTCCTCGGATGTCACCCAGTATGCATTTGTCACAACACCTGTTTTGAATCCCCTCTCCTTGGCGAGTTTGATACCCTCTATCATCAGGGGGTAGAACATAAATGGCTCTCCACCCTCAAAGTAAACCCATTCTATTGTCCCAATTTCAAGCAGTTCATCAAGAATTTCCCTAATCTGGTTTAAGGTGAAGGTCCCCTTTGCGCTGGGGCTGCTGTACACGAAACAATGTTCGCATTCCATATTGCACATATAGGTCAGGAGAAGGTGAATCCCGGTTAACATGATGCACCTCTAGATTTATTGAAGTTATATGGTTTTCCTAAAGGAATTGAAGATAAAATAAGTTTGCGAAGAGAATTTTAGAATTCTAGTGCAATTTATACCCACCAAAGGGTGGTAATAAGGTCCATGCAAGATCATTTTAATACAATCTGACCCGTGACCACATTTATTACTTCTTCTGGATTTTTGGTGGAAAATATGAACTCCTTGAATCTACCTTCTTTTAATGTAAGGACACATCTGGGGCCTCCGATTACATTGTACACCAAAACCCATTTTCCTTGAACCTTGGCCATTCGTATGCCTGCTCCCCCGTATTTGATGGCGGATGTTTCGTCGATTCTAACGGCAGAGATATTCTCCCAAGGGATAGTGCGCTTGATAATTCCGAATCCCACTGTAATTGATTGAAACGTCATTCTGATGATCAGTCTGCTGAAGATGAGAGTCAACATTAAAAATATAAGGAACATGATCAAGAAGAACAGTGTTGGAGCAGGATCATCACCCAGGGGCCCTGCAATAATCTGATACATCATAATAACAAGCATGAGCACCATTACAGAACCCAAGATTCCTCCTATCACCTTGGCAAAAATCTTCTCTTCATAGATGTAATCGGAATCCATGATTTCACCCAATTCTGCAGCTATCAATCCCATGTTTTTCATTATACCTTTGATGATATTCCTCAGCCCTATAGAAAATGGAAGCAGGAGTAATATCAGTTCCAATCTCACCCTCATATTTTCCAGATCGCTCAAGTTGCTCCTTTGATGAAATTGCTAATTTCTTCTGCTCCTCATCATGAAAAAAAATCACAGATCTGTATTGAGTGCCGAAATCAGGACCCTGTCTGTTTAGCTGTGCAGGATCATGTATATCCCAGAACACATTTAGAAGCTCCTCGTACGAGACCACATCAGGGTCAAACTCAACTTGGACAACCTCGGCATGGCCGGTTTTGTCTGTGCACACATCCTTGTAGGTGGGATTCTTGAGGTTTCCACCCATGTATCCAACCGAAGTATCCAATACTCCTTTTACCTTTCTAAATGCAGCCTCAACCCCCCAGAAACATCCTGCTCCAAACGTTGCTTTTTCCATATAGGTCCCTTTCATGAATAATGTCTCAACAATCCTTTAAAGGTGACATGAAACTCCCGGCAGTTCTTTTAGATAGCGGGATCATGTCCTTGCATTTTTTAATTATTATATCGGATCCTGCAATAAACTTCCCGATATTTTTTGCTTTTGATTGAATCTTTTTTTCATCTCCCTTTTTTACATTCCTCAGATAGAATAGCTTAACTGTCGGTTTAGGTTTTTCGGAAAAATCCCACACTCCATGTATTCTTCCATCAACGAACACGGAGGAGGTTCCGTTTCCTGAACGGTCGAAAATAAACTCATAATTTTCGGAGTCAATGTATCTATTTCGATCTTTGTAACCCATGATATATGGATCCAAGGTTGGTAAAAGATTCACCATGGATTTCTTCTTGACTCCAGTTGATTGGAGGGCTTTTTTATGAGATTTCAAGATATAATGGGGATCGCCATTTCCAGAAACTTTTACCTGGATTATATCATCTCCAATATCTTCCAGTATTTCCCTTATCTTCGTTTTATGAAATTTTGTCCACCATGCTATATCACTAAAAGTCACTGGTCCAAAGGAATCGATATACTGGAGGATCACCTTTTTCTTTGCTTCAGTTTCATCCAAGGTAAAAAGTTCAAGGCCTGGAAAGTATTGATCCATTCTGCGATAGGTATGTAGATTGCTTTTCCATTCTCCTTTTGGTTCTGCACGTATCAATTGGCCATCATCACACATGAGATTCAGAATTTGGGATATTTTGGATTTCAATCCTACAGATTCTTTTATTTCCTTGGCTGTCATGGATTTGCTATCAAGAGCCTCTAAAATCTGTTTCGATATTCTTCTGTAATTCTTATCAGATATCCCGTGATATTCTGCGTATTTACAAGAAAGAGGATCAATAAAACTCTTCATAGCTGAGTATGCAAAGGGTATCATTTCCCTTGGTAGAACGTACATTGTTCCCCTGACATATCTCACCTTCCCCAGATTTCGCTTTACATACAACTCTTCATCCAGGTATTCCCTTCGAAATTCATTTGCCCTAACAAAAAGTGATAGGTAAGTTGTGGCAGATGAGGTGGCATGTAGGCCGCCGATGTCCTTTGTGATTTTGACGATATCATTTATTTTGGACTTATCAGTAAGATGCTGTTTTTCCAAGCAGAAAGAATTGACTTTGGCCTCATGGATTTTCTTCATGTTAACTAACCCGCAATCAAATGTCGAATTCTATCCATAATACCTCTTTAAAACCTTTGTTGCATTCAAGGTAACCCATTTACTTGGTTTATCCTTTTGCTCGATTCTGACCAGGTAGCGTCCATTGAAGGTATTCTCAAGGTTCCATCTACCTTCTTTATTTTGTTTGGAAACAATAAGATCCAAGGCCTCATGCATTCTATTGTCTCGATAACCCAATCTTGTCAATATTTCCATTACTTCCAGTGCATCGGACTGGTACATCAAAGGGAAACCGAATTTTGCCCATTGAGGCTTTGAGATTTTTTCAAGGTTGCGGCTGCGCTTGAAGATGTGGTGTTTTAAAAGATACTCTGCGCCTTCCTCGATTGTTCCATTTACCGCCTTGGTCCTTTTGTTTTTCGGAATCTCTGCAAGTGCTTTCATTATCTTGACAACTCCCATATGGCAAGAGTGCCTTCCCCAGCAATTCTTCCACCTGTCATAAGGCCACCCGGTTGGTGCCACCTTTACCTTGTCATCGAACCTCTGATAGGTGGTGATCCACCTGATCCCTTTTTTGATCCTGGGATCGTCTAGGTAGCCGAATCGGATGAGGCTCCATAACATGTTACCGGTAAGACATGGAATGACCCCACTATGTTGTCCACCATTTTGCTTTGAACCGATGTGGGCAAATCCCCCGCTTTTTCTGTCCTGGGACCATTTTAGTATGAATTCACAGGTATCTTTGATCCGTTTGTCCTTGGGATCAGCGCCCATTTCGGCAAGAATTATGAGATTCCATACTGTTCCCCTGTACTTTGACCTCTCATAGAAATCTTCAGGTTTTCCCCAGTAACCTCCTTCCTTCTGCTTGGCCAGGATTTTAGGTACAAGCCCATTTGTCATGATTTCCTTTTTAGCAGCAATTACGTCTTTATTTCTTTCTGATTGCCCTTGTATATCCCGTAGGGTAAAATATCTAACTGATGGGTTGTCGTTTTCCAACAACCATTCAATAGTATCTTTTTTCAAAAATGATTTCCATTTGCTTACATTACTTGTCTTTGAATGTTTCACTTGTTTCATCAACATCCCTGTTTAACTTTAAATGAAGATTTTTCTAGATTCATATCCCGATTTCTTATAATCCATTCTTTCCCAGAATTCATGCGCCCGATCTCTGTGAAGGTTAGATGATAATTCAATCGCTCTGATTCCATTTTGCTTAAGCTCTTTTTCTACGAATTCAACGAGCTTCCTCCCGATTTCTTGCCCCCGGTATTTTTTATCTACAATAAGATCCTCAATGATGGCAACTTTACCTCCATAATAGAATGCATCCCTCTTGGTTATTGTGATGATTCCTTGGACTTTCTGCTCTTCATAACAATAAATGTCGTAGTCATCATTTTGAATATATTTATCCAAAATGGTCTTTATTTCTTTTGGATCTAAGTGAATATCTGGCCATAGTTGTTCTAACAATCTCATGACATCAGGAATATCTTCGGATCTGATTTTCCTAATCAAATTATCCATCCTATTCTATATCCATCTTCTTACCGATTGGGCACACCGCAATACAGATACCGCATATGACTTCGTCCTTTCCGATGCGGTTTTGTGCAAGCTCCTTGGCCGTACTTCTGCATTTATGCGCATCATAGATGTCCTCTCTTTCCATGCCCACGGACCAATTCTTACCTATAATCGCCTGTGCTGGGCATTTTTGGACACAAATATCACAATGACCGCAGATACTGCTTTTAACAGGTTGACCGGTATCCAATTCCTTGTCCGTCAAGATCGTCACAAGCCTCAATTGAGGACCGAATTTCGGTGAAACGAAAAGTGCGGATTTTCCTATCCAACCCAAACCGCTTCTGGTAGCCGCGATTTTATGGGAGAATTCCACAGATAATGTTTTTTCGTATTTTGGATACTTCTTCTCTTCCCTTGGTTCTATGGTGGCCCTGATAATTTCGGCTTTATTTCCCTGTCTTTTTAACATCCTTCTTACATCTCTGGCGATCTTGTTCAGTGCGGTATTAATATCATGATAATGTTGCTCATAATCTGCTGTGGGACCATTTTTGATGCCTGCCATTATTTTATCGTCCAATTTAATTCCTATGGTGATCCCGTATTTTAGGCGCTTGAAATTCCTTGGAACCAATTCCTCCAAAAGCGAAAAGCCGATAATATATTCATTTGAAACATGCTTTTCTATAATCCTTTCTATTTTCGGTTTAAGTTCGGCCATATTGTTCACTCTTATTAATCATCTCCATGAGATAAGTAAGAAGTATCGGACTAATACAAATAGTTATTCTTTCTTTAGGTCTTCGAAAAGCCCGATAATATTTCCATCATGATCCAATATGTGAGCAAACCAACCCACCTTTTGAATCTCCTTTTTTGGGGTATCAATTCCACCTCCAAGTTCCTTGGCTTTCTCTAGATAGGGCTCGATCTCGTCCACTTCTATGTATAAATAGGGTGACTTACCAGGGGTGACTGCATCCACCTTCATGATGCCCCCATTGGGGCCGTCAGGTGTCCTAAAAAGCAGGTAATCCTCTCCCCAGGGCGTGAACTTCCATTCAAATAGCCCAGATAAAAAGGCTTTCGTCCGCTCAAGATCTGTTGAAGACCATTCAAAATGACATAATGCATGTTTTGCCATGTTTATTTCCTCCCTATTTCTTAGGTGTGCAGAAATAATGTTTTGTTAGTATATGAAGTTTGTTGAGGAAACCGGGGATCAATTTAGGGTAAGCGGATTCATATCTCTAAAATCATACCATCATATGCTATTTTGTGGCCCTTATCCTCAATGTTTTTTCTTTCCTTACCTTCTGTATTTATCTTATTTGTGTGGTTGATATGAGTAAAGAATATCTCGGTTTTTATGTTTTCCAAAAGTTCAAGTGTTTTTTCTATAGGTGGATGTGGGACCTCCTCGTATCTTGGAATCTCATCCCTTGAGTAGAAGGTGCCATCAATTATGGCGATGTTAGAAATTTTTATTTCATCAATTACTTCGTCTGTCCAATGATCAACATCCGGAATGTATACCACTCTCTTCTTCGATTGCATGATGTACCCAACAGTATCGCTTATCTCGTTTCTATGAGGAACTTCAGTGGGAATAAAATTTAATCCATCTAGTTCGTAACTCTTATTCGGGAGAATTTCATTTATTTCTATGTTCTTTCTTTGGACTAAAAGACTGAATGGATGATTTTCAGATAAAAAACGTTTCATTTTTTTTGTACAAAATATGGGAAGTTCTATTTCTTCCAATGCCTCCTTATCAAGATGCCACAAACCAGAGCAGTGCCCGAAGTGGGCATGGGTCAACAAAATTCCACTTATTGAGGTTTCACCTGTTCTTCGGATTCTTATTTCTTCTTCCTTTATCATATCCAACTGATATTTAAAATCAGGTGAGGAATCAATTAAATAACAGAATCCTTCGTCTTTATCGAATATCGCAATGGAGGGACCTAGTCTTCTGAATTTTGGATCGTCCCTAGCTTCATTACAGATATCACAGAAACAACCAGTATGCGGAATTCCGGCATCCTGTCCCGAACCAAGAATCATTATATTCATGAATCTTTCATATTCTTTCTTTATTTTTAAATCTTTCTCCAATGTACTATTTATTCTAATGAAAGAAAATTCTCAATGATGGGGCACAAATCATTTCCTATCTCCTCTTGCACATAATGTCCAACATTTTCAAATTTAACTGTTTTATGATTTGAAAATAATTCTTCCCATTTTTTCAATTCCTGCTCCCTGAATGCGCTATCTTTCATTCCCCAAAGAATTAAAGTGGGTTTATCTTCTATATTTTTTCTCAGGGACCACAGGCTTTTCACCCAATCGTCTGATCCGATTATTTCCTTGGGGAATACCCAACATCCAATTCGTTCTTTCGGATTTTTTAGGGGCATGATATAATGTCGATGTATGGATTTGGGAAGTTTGGATCTGTCGCCAATTATCAATTTCATTACAACACGAACAAAGAAGTTAAGGCGCATAATTAAGAACCTTCCGAATCTTCCACCTAAAAATTTACTGAATCTTTCGAAGTGGGAATCCCCTTTTATGGACCACATCCATGTGTTCATTATGATGATTCGCTTTACATTATTCGGATTGTTTATTGCATAGGATAAGCCAATGGGTCCGCCCCAATCCTGAACAATTAAAGTTATTTCCTTTAGATCCAATGCTTCAATCAATTTTTGAATATTCTTGGCATGATCTTCGGGTAGATAAGACCAATTCGAGGGTTTATCAGACAAGCCAAATCCTAAATAATCCATGGCAATACAGCGATACTTCTTTGATAATCCCTTCACAATATGCCTGTATAGAAAGGACCAAGTGGGATTTCCGTGAAACATTACTATTGGCTCTCCCTTCCCAACATCGATATAAAGCATCCTGCCCATATCAAGCTGCAGGAAATTAGATTTGAATGGATATTCTTCTCTATCTAGCCAGGAGGTATTTTTCATTCAATCATGGCTCCATATTATTCTTTTACATATGGTCCCTCACTCAACCATGATATGTTAGGCCTAAGATTTTACCGAATTGGTTGTATCGCTTCATACAGTCCTCAAATTCTTTCCATGCCTGTTTCTCTTCAAAGCCGTCATTTTTGTGAAGTCCAAAGGAATTCTCGCAAGGAATTCCTAAATGGCTGGATTTGTATACATACCACATGATTCCTGTGAACCAGGGGATGTTTTTGATGTAGTTATCAAGGTAATTGAAAACCTGTTTTACGTGATTCGCCTGATGGGCCTCACTCCGCCCAAGGATTCCAGTGCAAAAGCCTGTCTCCATTATCATGACATCCCCTCCCCAAAGTACATGATAACGCTTCAAATCATTCTTGTAATCTGCAGGAGTGCCAAGATGCCATGTTCCTCTGTAAATATCCAATCCTAGGATGTCGATCTTATCTTTTAGATTTTCCTTATATTTTAATATAAAAGGTTCATCTTGAATAACACCAATGTCCAGAATTGATATTGGACTTTTTACCTCATAGAATAAGTTCGCCGCGGTTTTTGCATTTGGCGAAACACTCCTTAGGGCATTCACCCCCGATTCTATTATATCTGTAGCAAGTTGCGCATTGATGGATGGAATAGGATTGTGCCATGGATGATTCAGTTCGTTGTCGATCTGCCAGATTTCTATGTAAGGCACCAGAGCGCTTGCGGCTTGCTCGATACTTTTTCCCCACTTTCTTGCCCAATCAGAGCCTGGTAAGTACTTTTCAGTATCAACACCTAGACCTTTTAACATTGTCCTACTTTTAATTACACCTATAACTTTAAGACCTATCCCATGAGCCGCTTTGAAAAGGTAGGTGCAATTTTCAATGGGTTTTCTCACATCCACTCTTACCCAATTAACACCTGCATTTTTCATTTTCTGCAAATGCCTTTTTTTAGTCTTCAAATCACTCAACTTTTACCCCTCTATTTCCTTATGGTCCCTGACCTCATTATGATTGTTATCATATCGGCGTTTGAACATATTATAGCCGAACACAATAGAAAAAGCAGATGCGGAGACTATTGGGATCATCTCTGCAATTGCGTTTGAGCCTATGGGCTTGGGTGTTACGAATAATGGGATAGAGGTAAGCCCGAACACAAGAAAGATGAAAACAAGCCATCCTAGTTTCTTCTCATTTGACTTGAACAGTGCCACTACCAAAAATAGCAGTGATACTCCGATTCCAATGAAAAATACCATGGAGAACACTCCATGGGGCGAACCAGTTGTCTCGGGAAAAACACCTATCCCAATCAAAGCCATTGTGGTGATAAAAAGAGAAAAGGTACCAAAATTGCCAGAGGGATTTCTTAGAATGCCGCTATTTCTGAGTCCAAGAGTAAAGAAAACACCTAAAATTCCGGCTACAACCAGCCCAAAATTGAATATCATTGAGGAGATACCATGTGCAGCCCATACCGGCCTATCACCAGGAGAGCCCCCAAGATCGGATAACCAATTTTCTGTCCAACTGAACCATGGAGACAAGAGAACCGCAAGTCCTATACAACTGAAAGCGATGATAGGTGCAATTACCCCGCAAAATCCAGCTACTTTCGGAGAAATTGCCCGTTTTGGAGTCATCCTTTCGTTGCTGAATTAATATGAAGAACATTTAACTTTTATGGAGGTACCTTCTGCTCATTCTTCTAATCAGTCTTTTGGCCAAATCCATATAGAAAATATAATAATCATTGATTGAAAATGTTGATTACATTTTATTTTAGATACGAATCCATTGAGGATTTGTTTTTCCAATTCCTCATTTTTGATGATCGGGTTCCATTTATAAAAGATATTCTTCCCGTAAACCTTATTTATAACCAACCTTTTTCCTTCCTCCCAGCATATTGGTGAATCCATGAATATCTCAGAAATAGCCGATTTGAACTTGGCTCAAAAAGCCGCACAAAAAAACCTCTGCGATCACTGTCTTGGCAGACAGTTCGCCAAACTGGGGCATGGCATGAGCAACAAGGAAAGGGGCTTTTACCTGAGAAATGCCCTAACATCACACATTGAGGATAAGAAGGTAAGACAGGGTATAATTCACGAGCCATTCGAATGTTGGCTTTGCGGTAACCTTTTCGATGAATTGGAGAAGTTTGCAGGATTAGTTATGGATAAGCTGCATCCCTACAATTACAATACCTTCCTTATCGGATCCAGGATCGATGCAGAAATAGTGGACAGGGAGGAGAGTCTATGGGGCGAGTTAGGTAATGAGCATTATGAGCCAATCAAGGCAGAGGTAAACAGGGAAGTTGGAAAGCTTGTGGAGGCAAAGGTCGAAAAAGAAGTGGACTTTGAAAAGCCAGATATTGTGGCTGTGATAGATACAGGTTTCGATAATGTGGAATTACAAATATCCCCATTGTACATCTATGGAAGATACAAAAAACTTATACGGGGCATACCCCAGACAAGATGGGATTGCAAAGCCTGCTGGGGTAAGGGATGCGAGAAATGCAACAACACAGGAAAGATCTATGAAACAAGTGTGGAAGAGTTAGTGGCTTTCGAAGTCATGAACGCCACAAAAGGTGCGGAACATAGTTTTCACGGAATGGGGAGGGAAGACATAGATGCGAGAATGCTTGGCAACGGAAGACCCTTTATACTGGAAATTAAGCTGCCGATAAGACGAGATCTTGACCTGAAGAAGCTGGAAAAAAGCATCAATTCATATACGAAAGGAAAGGTGGAGGTTTTCAATCTTCGCCCATCCACGAAGGATGAGGTGGTGGCCATAAAAGAGGCCAAGGTCCCTAAAACCTATGAGGTAGAGGTTGAGTTTAAGAAGCGAATAAAACATGAAAAACTTAAAGAAGTAGTTCGTGCATTTAAGGATAGACCAATCGAGCAAAAAACTCCGAAGAGGGTTTTACACAGAAGAACAGATAAAATCAGAAAAAGAATGGTAATAGACATAGGTATCGAGGTTGTTGACAAAAAGAAGGCAATATTTAAGATAACCGGAGAAAGCGGTATCTACGTGAAAGAGTTGATTCATGGGGACGAGGGAAGAACAAATCCGAGCATAGCCGATTACATAAAGGCAAAATGCGAAATCAAAAGTCTGGATGTAATAAAGATTCACGATGAGAGCGGGTGATAAAGATATGGTAAGAAGATCTAAGGGAACACGGTCGAAAACGAGGCAGGTGCTGAGAAAGAGACCGAGACAAAAGGGTCTGCCTCCGGTAACTAGAGTACTGCAAACATTTGAAGAAGGAGAGAAGGCCAGCATAATAATCGATCCCAGTGTTCATAAAGGCCAGCCCCATAGAAGGTTTTACGGGCAAACTGGTACCATCACAGGAAGACAGGGTAGGGCCTATCTTGTGGAAGTTACCGCAGGTGGAAAGAAAAAGACGCTTGTAGTTTGGCCGGAACATCTGAGAAGGCAGGCGAAATGAGGCGATATTGTGGATGAAAAGTTAAGATATTTATCCTTGGCAGAGGTCAAAAACATACTTGAGAAGGAGGAGAAAAAGCGGGAGCTCTCCTACGAGCAAAACCTGGCCTTGGACCATGCCAAACATTTCGCGAAATTAGGAGTTACGAAAGCGAGGAAGATGGCGGAAGAATTGATGAAAATCGAAAGAATAACAGAACCTTTTGCAAATAAGATTGTGGATATTCTCCCATTGCACCCTGATGAGGTTAGAGCGATCTTTGCTAAGGAGAGATTCACTCTAGAAGAAAAGGAGATCAAGAAGATCATCGAAATTGTGGAGAAATATCGGTAAGGGGGAAATGCATTGGAGGATTATGCTTACATTTTAGATTACTTACCACAAGGAAGACCCGACGAGAAGAGGTATAAAAGAGGGCCCATTGCTTATGGATTAGGTACATTTCAATTTAAAATATTGGAACTGAGCCCCAAATCCGATGCCACACTTCAGGTGGGAGAGAAGGTTTACATCGGCAAGGAGGCCGAAAAACGAAGGAAGATACTTCATGTCAAGAGGAGGATCGGATACAACGATTTAACCAATGCAGCACACAGCGAGCTGCCCTTCATAATAATGGAGATAATCAAAGCAGATCCTGAAAGATTCTTAAAGGTCTATAACGAGGCCCAGGCCATAACAACAAGGCTTCACATGTTGGAGCTTATTCCAGGACTTGGTAAAAAAACAATGTGGGCCATAATCGAAGAGCGGAAAAAGGGTCCATTTAAGAGCTTTGAGGAATTGGAGACAAGGGTAGGGGCGCTTCACCATCCTGAGAAGCATCTTGCCCAGAGGATAGAGCTGGAGCTCTCAGATCCTCACCAGAAGTACCATATATTCGTGGCTAGATAGAAACAGATTGATCACTTTTTCATCCATTAGCACTTATTCATCCATTGGGTAGTTATATTTATATATTCACAAATTCATTATAAGTTTTGCAAAAGTAGCAATCAGCCACGGCTAAATCGAATTAAGGTGGTCTCTATGGACAGGAAAAAGGGTTTTGCTTTGTTGGTGACCTCGGTTCTAATAATTGCGGCTTTAGCCTTCCTTCTGAGAGGCGGCGAGGTTACTGAAAAGTATGAACCCACCATCGATCTTCCCGATCAATACATGATTTTTGTGGAGGAACCCCAAAATGAAGAGGACCTAACATTCATTGCGGCATTGTCCTCCTTGGTTGTGAGGGATACATACAATCCAATGTTCATTTTAAGTGAAGAGGGTTTAGATAGATATCAACTTTGGACCATAGAGCATATGAATATAATGGATGTCCCTAAGCTGCTTTTCACAAACTCGGAAGCAGTGATGTCAAATGTTCAATCCCATGTAGAAAATGTTGAGGTCTTCCCGAAAAACAGGGACATTTTAAGGGAGTTCAAGGGTTTCGATGGCATAATCAGCGTGGCTTCCTACAAAGAGGCATTATGGGTGGCTCCATTGGCGAATTTGGAGAACAAGATGATCACCATGGGTAAGCGTACATACAAATATCAGGAGGATGTCTGGGGAGAGATGGCGAGTTTAGGTGTTGATGCAAATTATGTCATTGTAGTTAATCCCGAAGATTATAAAACCGATATCTTCCAGACAGAAGGAATGATGTATAAAGAAGATGGAAACCCCATCGAGGGGAGGCCTTATAATGCCACTTTCCACATTCCAATGTTATCTGCTGTGGCAGCTGAATTAGCTGCATATCATCAGGCCTATGTCATAACCGATATCGAGCCCAGCACAGAGGAAGTTGGGTACATGGATGTTGAGTTGAATTCACGAGCAATAGGGACATTTTTAGAACTAAGAGGGATAAACGAGGAGTTCGGACCCATAGAATACATCTGTTTGGTGGGCAGTGCAGAGGCTGTACCTCAATTCCAACTGCCTGATGAGACCGGTGCAGAAGGCGATGCCGAGGGCGATGCAATAGTCAACTGCGATAGTATATATGGATTTCTGGATAATGATCTATATGTGATGGACGCAGCAGTAGGTAGAATTGTAAACTACAATGTGCAAGGTGCCTCAAACCATATATCGAGAACTCTGGGTTACGAATATATAATAGACACCGTGGAAGTCTCATATTCACTTACTGGAACCCAAAGTGTAAATTGGCGAGACCACGCTTCGGTTTGGAACGGCTACGAGGTGGCTGATGAGCGGGTGCAGATGACGCCAGGCTTCTTTGCCACAAAGGATTTCGAAGACGAAGGTTTTGTTGCTGAATACATGAGAACCACAGGAAACGAGGGCATTTGGGGCAGCCTTCAAAATCCAAGCTCCTCCACGGAAACCTTCAAGGAAACTGAGTTCAAACCTATTATGGAATCCAGTTCCTTGGTGACATACCGCGGCCATGGAAGTTGGCATGCCACATTCTATGTATGGAAGCCCGAAGAGCCCTCCGATCCCCAGGGAAAATCGAGATTAGAGGGAAACGATCAAACACACCCTGACAGTGTAGTGGATTATTTCCTGCCTCCCCAGGTGGCTGTGTCCATATGCTGTGAAAATGCTAAGATCCAGGGATTACACTGGTGGGGAGGAGCAATAGATATGGAAATGCTATTTCCCTCAAATTACTTATATGCCGGTGCTGTGGGTCTTATAGCTGCAACCGAAGTCTCATACAGCAATCTGTTTCAGGATACTTCCAGTGTGGGAGAAGAGTACATGCCTGGAATAATCAACTCTGATTGGAGTGACGGTGATCATGAATGGGATGCCAACAATGCATGGTATGCCTTCACAATAGATGGTCTTTTAAATCACGAGGAGGAATATGGCACCATAGGCAAGGCACATCAATGGGCGGAAAACAGATATATCAAATACCACAATAAGGAGATATCTCCGCTTGACCAGGGCACAAGTTCGGACTGGAAGGAAATAGCAATGTACGTTTGCTATGGGGATCCAGCATTTCAACCTTTCCAAAACAGCCCTGGTGCAAACAGCTATGATCCATGGCACAATGGTCCAGAAGATGAATAATTCTGATAGAGATTATTCCTTTCCCGTTTCTTTTCTCAGGGCCATTAAGTAGATGCCTACTCCTATCAATATGAAAAGGAAGGATATCAATCCCGCAATGAAATACGGCTCTTCATACAAGGGGAGATCCTTTTCCTGCACATCCACGCTGATCTCAAGTTCATTGTTCTCTTTGTCCTTCTCATCAAAGCTTGTCTCGATTTCGGCAGTAATCTGGGTATCGCCCTCATGTTCTGGATTCCAGGCTATTTGTAGCTCTAGGCTCTGATTGGGATTCAATGAGACATTGGTCTTGTTTATTATTGTACTCTTACCAAGTGAGTCTTTCTGGGTTACAACAATTTCTGCCTCATTTACCGAGGCCTCACCAATATTCGAGACTTCGACCTTTATATTTATCTTCTTACCCATTTTTGGTTCTTGGGAAAAACTCACCTTATCGACCTGCAAATCTGGTTTTTTCAGGGGGATGGTCATGTTTAATTCAATATTCTCTCCTATTTGGATTACTGTCGAACTGCTGTACCTTACATCATCCCAATCAGCTGTTTCACTGGCTATGATGGTATAGGGATTGTGGTCAATGTAAGTACCATCATTTGATATGGTGTACTCGGCAATAGATCTACTCGCAATGCCCATCATTCCAACTGTGGTATAATTGGTGCCATTACCTTTGAATTCTAGGTCTGCATGGGGGACCCAATCGCCATAGGAGTCAATTATATCGATGCTAACATCCCATTCCAATAGTACTCTTCCTTCACCATTATTTTCGATGAACATATTTGAATCGTCTAAATCTAGGGGTGAGTACATCCAATTTATTCCATAGAATTGATTGTTGCTGAAAATATTGTTCTTTAGGATGATTTCTGAATTCTGCCCGAGAATACCGTTTGGGTTATCCGCGAATGTTGAATTCTGTATTTCCATTAGTGTGTAATATGCCATCAATCCATCATCCGTGTTGTCTGAGATGAAAACTTTGCTCATAGAGATATTCGAATAATACAGTAACATTCCTTTTCCTGTTTCCTGGGAGCTGCATGCCCCTGTGGTACAATCATCCCTATCATTGGAGGTTATATTCCCGCCATTCATGTAAATGCTGGAGTACGAGAGTCTCAATCCATCCCCATTATCCCGGATATTATTTTCTGAAAGGGAAAAATCTGAGTACAGTGAATAAACTCCAACTGGGTTATAGGAAATATTATTGCCTATTATCTCCCCGGAGCCATTCAACAACAATATACCATATTTTATATTGTCCGAGATGGTATTATAACGGATAATGGGGGAGGAACTGACAATCACACAACCCATGTAATTGTTCTGGATGGTTGAGTTTTCCACAACTACATCATCCGACATTATTAAGATTCCTCCTGTACTTTGCCAGGTACCACCATCGTTCCATCCTGAGTTTTTGATAGTGCTTTCTTGTATGAGTCCCTTGCTCCCGTTCTCGAAAATGAAGTCATAGTTGACTCCTGTTGTCCCTTCCATGATCAAGGAGTTGTTGATTATTTTCAGTTCGCCTCCGTTTTTAACGCTTATTTTTGCCTCACCATAATTGCTTGCGTTGATGAGCAATATGACATTGTCCAATGTGAGTTTTGCTCCCTCTTCAATTGTGATGTTTCCTTCAACTGTTAAATTTTCGTTTTGCACCGTTGTATCCACAGTTATTACCCAGTCCCCATTGGATGGGGGGGGAAAATCACCGCTCCCTTCTCCATGGACCTTTTGGGAAAAATTCATTAGATTCGGAAATGAGATAGATGCGAGCATTAGCAAGATTATGAATAAGGTGCTTACCCGTAACTTACCTGAGACATTCATTGAAGCATCCATCCGATGTGACATATATCACCATGTCTAATAAAATAGTTTTCGAATGTGAACTCTTTCAATAGACTACCTGGATTGGGGCCAAGAAAGGGGCCTTCTCTCCACCTCGAGCCTGTCGGCAGTTGGATATTCCTCAACAATGAAACATGGATATTCTATCTTCTCGTGGATCTCTTCCAGAATCCATGGGGCGATTTCTATCCTCTCCTTCTCCTTGTCAATATATATGAGTTCCCCAGGAATTTTAAATCTCTCCTTAAGCTGCTCGTACACACCCCCAAGGTCATCGCACTCCACTATGCCCTTAATGAACAATCCCTCCTCTGTGACGATGTCGCTCTCCTGTCTTGTGTTTTTCGCCCTTCTTTTTATCCTCCTTCTCAGCTGCACACCGTCCTTGAACCTGGACGAACAGTAGTGCAATGACATCGTGCAATCAATTTCCTTAAGAATATCATCTGCAACCCATTGGCTGCCTTTTATGGCATTGGAGGTTTCATGCCTGATTTTATAATTCCTGTTCATGAGGGCATGCCAGTTTGTTTCAGAATATTCCAATTCATTGAGGTTTAAAAAATGCACACCAAGATCATCCATTAAGATGGTGAGATCCTTCAATTCCTCCTTAAAATCGGGTAAAGCAGGCAGCTCGACACCCACAGACATATGAGTATTTAATGCGTCTTTAATTGCACTTTCATACTCAGATCCAATAAACCTTTCCCAATGGTCGAATGGGATATGGAATCTGATTTCATCGAGATTCACATCCTGCAGTTTTTCTAGCAGTTCCCTATTCGGTATATAAGCAGTGTAAAGATGGATATGATGCTCGTCTCCAAATTCGTTTTTCAGGATTTCTATATAATGAATTGTCCGATCAAAAACCTCAAGGGGGTCACCACCTGTAATACCGGATCCAAGAGCATCTATGGTCTTTGCCTCGTAAAACACATCCTCATCATTCTCCACGAGCTTTTCATTGGCATAGACCACATCCTTGCCCTTCTTCTTCTCAGATAAAGGGCAGTAGAAGCAGGAGAATCTGCAAAGTCCTGTAACAAGCATCACCATCTTTCTGCCTTGTCTGCAGTATCTGCATCCCATGGGAAGATCTCCAGTGTACTTGGAGCCTTTCTTTAATTTTTTGATTTGCATCGGGATGTACATTGAATTTTCAGGCTTAAAAGATTTGGCTTTGGAAAACTTAGGAGTTCTATCCTGTAATCATACATGATTTGGTTACCAAATTGGGGGATAAAATAAAGCCTCCTCAAAACAATGATAGAATCGAAAAAGGGCGATATTTGGGTGAATTGTCGTGTCAAAAATTGGAATTGGAGGGACGATATTTTCCATTTTCTCTGGATTCATATTCATATCCTGGGGATTGTTTTTCATATATTGGAGCCTTACTTCACAAAACCGAGGCTCAGAGGATGAATTATGCATTCTCGTTGCCATACCAATTTTGGCATTCGGATTTATTCTAGTTTTAGGGGGATTAAGGCAATTGAAAGGAATCAGAAAGGGGAAGGATTATGAGGGCCCTTCCGGAGGTATAAAATAGATATTATCCCGCGCCTAGTTTATTCGTCAAACGTCGGACATAATCTTAATATATTCATATTATATTACTAAAACCTGACAAAGAAAGCATTCTCTGTACACCAAAAACCCAAAGAATCATGACGATTGGGGGGATGTGCAATGGGAGAAGG
>CP070672.1:821968-827051 GCA_020351895.1 Thermoplasmata archaeon | reverse complement strand
CCTGAGATATGGTGGCAGCTGGGTTTTCGTGGCCTTCGGCCCGATGCATTCATAGCTGGAGTGGGAACAGGAGGGACAATTATGGGTGTAGGGCAGTTTCTTAAAGAGAAGAATCCCGCAATAAAACTGCATCCATTGGAACCTTCCAATTCCCCTATATTGTCCACAGGTCAGAAGGTTGGAACCCATCGTATCCAGGGCATATCAGATGAATTCATTCCAGATATTCTTGAATTGGGGGGTTTGGATGAGGTCATAAGCGTTGATGACGGTGATGCTATTGTCATGTCACAGAAGCTTGCATCTGAACTTGGAATCGGTGTAGGAATTTCATCTGGAGCGAATTTTCTTGGGGCTGTTATCGCTCAAAATGAATTGGGCATGGATGCTGTTGTCGTTACGGTTTTACCCGATGATAACAAGAAGTATTTGAGCACGGACCTACTTAAATCCGAGCCCGTAAAAGATGGATTTTTCACACCTAATATCAAACTAATTTCGTATAAGGCTTTCAAGCGTGTCTGCCATACCTGCTGCGATCCTACAGAATGTATGGAAGCGGTATCTCCGCTATTCGACGAAGAGATCAAATTGCCCCACTGCCCGAGAAGAATGTAGTTTTGGAGCATGATGGTTCCACTGTACTTTAATATCGTACCTATCCCATATCTAATCGATCTGTGGAGGAGTAAAAATGGGCCATAAATACGCGGTTTTAGGAGCAGGTAGGCAGGGAATTGCAGCAGCATATGATCTAGCAAAATTTGGTGATTGCGAAGAAGTGAAATTGATGGATGTGGATGGTGAAGCCGCAAAAAAGCAATCAGCCCATGTCAATCGTCTTCTTTCACAAGATGTGGTGACCGCTCATCAAGTAGATGCAGACAATATCAAGCAGTTGATGTCTGCCCTTGATGATATCTCAACTGTAATCAGTGCGGTTCCTTACAAATTCAACCTAGCTCTGACAAAGATCGCCATAAAAAAGAGAATTAATATGTGTGACCTCGGAGGTAATACCGGCATTGTTAAACAACAACTTGAACATAATCAAGAGGCTAAATCTGCAGGTATTACAATTATACCAGATTGTGGTATGGGACCTGGTATGAATATTTCATTGGCCAATTATGCCATGTCCATTTTAGATAATCCCCGCGAAGTATATATTTGGGATGGAGGATTACCACAGGATCCGAAACCCCCCTGGAATTATGAATTGAGTTTTAACATAGGAGGCCTGACAAACGAATATTACGGAAAGGCATATTTCATAAGAAACGGCAAGATCATCGAAGTGGAGTGTTTTGATGGATATGAGGTGTTGGACTTTCCTTTCCCCTTAAATAAACTCGAAGCTTTTGTAACTTCAGGTGGTCTTTCCACAATGCCTTGGACATTTTATGGGAAACTCCAGAGCCTTGAAAACAAGACGATCCGTTATCCTGGTCATTGGGCACAATTTCGAGCCTTCACCCAACTCGGTCTCTTAGAAGAGGAGCCTATTGAGATTAATGATAATAAGGTTATACCTCGGGAATTCTTTCACACATTGCTTGAACCAAAAATTACCAAGACCGATGTTCGCGATGTGGGTATCATACGAGTAAAGTGTGATGGTGAAAAAGAGGGTATAGAAACTGAAATGGCAGTTGAACTTTTAGACTATTATGATGAAAAAACGGGTTTTTCGGCCATGCAAAGGCTCACAGGCTGGCACGCCTCTATTGTGGCAATATTGGCAGCCCAAGAGAAAATAAAATCTGGAGCCATTCCCATCGAAACTGTCCCAGGAAAAATAATCATAGAGGAGGCTAAGGGAAGGGGATTTTCAATAAAGGAGAATGTCGAGGTAAGGTAGCTGAGAGGATTGAAGAGGGGGGACTTTTGGACTGATGAATCTGGATATTTCCCCCTATAAAATAAGGATCTCAGTCCCTATACCACCATCATCGTCCATTACCGTTAAAATTACCCCAGATGCCGATCCAACATAGTTCACAGTGTCTGTGACACTTACCGGATAAGTCCCCCCGTCATTTGGATAATCATGTATTAAAATGGTACCATCGTCGAACTCCCAGATGAAACTCAACTCATCGGCACCGGGATCATAGGCTGTGGCTTCCAAGTCAATGGATACCCCTTGAATTCCTTCAAAATACGTGTCCAGCTCAACCTCCCAGGGCTCCACATGGTTCTCGTGTTCGCTGTTTCGTATCTTAATCTGCTGGGTATTGAATGTGTGATGAACTGTCGTTGTGGTACCATTCTCGGTCTTAATATCAATCCAAACTGGATTGCCGGCATTGTTCTTTTTGTCCTTCCCATTGTTCGGCTGATCTCCCTTGATTTCATCATTTGAATCGGGATAAGGATCATACGTTACAATGGCCCTATAGCTCTTCGTCTCATCGATTTGAACTGAAAGTGTTGAGTCACCGCAAATTGGATTATCATCGGGATTACCAGGCCATCTCTCCACCTCGATATAGCCTATAATATCATCATCCTCATATAATGTCATACCAAAATTGCTCCATTTCGAACCGGTAACTCTCAAGGATAATTCTACGATATTTAACTGAACAACTTGAATCTCGGGATCAATTTTTACAGAAGGTGGAACGTTTACAACCTGTATGTTCATAGTATCTGTATCAGAAATGCCAAGATCGAGGTTGCGTGCTTCCAATGATACATCGTATGAACCATCGTCAAACCAAGTATTTATTGTGGTGGGACCAAAGGCATCATTAAATTGGCCGTCATCATCTAAATCCCAACTGAAGTTTATAGAAGAGCTATCATGCCCAGACCAATCGAACTGCACACAATCACCCTCTTCTATCAAGTATTGCACCTCAATAAGTGGCTGTGCAGAATGAGCATCCTCTCCTACGCCATCTTCAAAATCTACATTGGCAGAAGGAAGGAATACGCTTGTCCCTGAACCTAATTCTGGTGTTGTCAGGGTGTAGGTGATCCATTCTGTTTGGTATTCATTTGGAAGAGTGTGATCCACCGTGGCGACAGCTGCATCTAAATCGATTTCCCAAATGAGTGTGATACTGCCATCAGGATTTATTATCTCAGCAGGCATCGGGTTGGCGGCATGATATGAATATCCCGCTGGAATAACATCCGTTACCATAGCCCAATTACAATCCCTGTATCCAATATTCGTGACTGCAAGGGTGATTGTAATATCTGCTTGTCTTTGAGGAATGACCTGGCTCCAAAGAGGTGTTTTTCCGATAACCAAAGAAGGATTTGTATTCAGATAATTCCATATTTCATAATTTCTCAGCACCCCGTAACCAGGATCAATACCGTATACTGGCATATTGACCCATAGGTCCATGATAGGACTCTGATCCTCAACAATCCCAACCACTGAATCTGGTAGTATTTCCCCAGACAATGAAATGGTTGCATAGGGATTGGTTAATTGGGCCAATTCTGTGCACCACCATGGTGAAAGGCCTAGATGTGGATAATAAACTCCGTTATCCACTGTATATGAACCATAGTAATATGTCAATGTTTCTTTCGGCATTATAGTGGTACCAGGTTCAGAGCCCCATCCTGTGTTGTAGTTCCAAAGGGAGGAATTTCCATGGGATTCGGATTCATCATCAAGACATAATCATCTATTATCACCTTCACCTCTCGGCTGTTTGTGATCTCGATTCCCACTGGAGAACCGTGTCCATCATAAACACTCTCAATAGTGACATAACCTTTGGCATACGCTTCCCAAATGGACATCTCATCCACCTGGGAAATTGACACTGTTTTTGCATTTGTTGGTATTGCAGCCATTGCAGCAATTAGAAGCACTGCTGTGATAGCCATTGCAAAAGATATAGAGATCGAACTTCTTTTGCGCATAGTACTCCCCCCTATGATCAGAAAAAGAACGTTAGATTACCTCCGCAACGATTCTTCTTCAAGGTCTGGCTGGGTGATAAAAATTATGATACTTATATTTTAAATATTTATCGGATAAGTTTAGAGAGATAATAGTGTTAATATAATCCAAAATCCAATGTATATTGTCTAATATCTTTATAAACCATCGCACCGATACACTGTGATGTGAGGGACAATGCAAAATGCACAAATAAACAGATACAACAGACAGAGTATATTGGAGGAAATTGGGATTGATGGCCAAAATATACTGAAAAGATCCTCAGTAATTATTGTTGGTTGTGGAGCACTGGGAAGTGTAATATCCGACCATTTTACAAGGGCTGGTATAGGAAAAATCAGAATCATTGACAGGGATGTTGTAGAATTAGAAAATCTTCAAAGACAGATATTGTTCGACGAAAGTGATATCGGAATCCCGAAAGCCGTGGCTGCCCAAGAGAAATTGAAGAAGATCAACTCAGAAATCGAAATTGAAGCGGTGGTGAAGGATTTGATTCCGAGCAATGCCGAGAAAATGCTGGAAAATGTGAACATCGTTTTAGATGGCACCGACAACATGGAAACCAGGTATCTCATAAACGATGTCTGTATAAAGAGAGAAATTCCATGGATATATGGAGGTGCAGTATCAACTTACGGAATGAGCATGAACATCGTTCCGAAAGACACGGCCTGCTTGATTTGTGCATTCCCCAACATCCCAAAGGCAGGTTCACTGCCAACCTGTGATACAGTTGGGGTGCTAAATACCATCCCAAGCATCATAGGTTCGATTCAAGCCACTGAAGCATTGAAAATCCTTTTGGGGAAGACTTTCACCAGGGATCTGATAATCT
This sequence comes from Thermoplasmata archaeon, assembly GCA_020351895.1. The sequence continues at coordinate 822,276 of CP070672.1, read as the reverse complement.
ATGACGTCTGGAGCCAGGATTTTCAAATAATTAAATTAAAAAGAAATGAAGATTGCAAATGCTGCACAGGCCAAAATTATGAATATCTGAGCTCTGAAAAGGTTGAAGTAACAACCAAGCTATGCGGCAGAAATTCTGTGCAGATAACACCTGCCTCAGAAACCAAGCTCTCCTTAGAACATTTAGCTGAAAGGTTGAAGAAGGTGGGAGAGGTAAGACTAAGTTCTGTGCATTTGATTTTCGAAACAAAGGGGGCTAAGATTACCCTCTTTTCAGATGGGCGGGCCATAGTAAAGGGTACAGATGAT
>CP070672.1:817858-821868 GCA_020351895.1 Thermoplasmata archaeon | reverse complement strand
GGAATAGTGTCCCATGAAGTCCTAAAAATACTTCATAGGAGCAAGGGCCTTGACATCGGTGAGATTATGTCTCCTCCTTACCTGGAATACAGCTCTGCATACGGTATTTTCACACCTATTGAGCTTGCCAGTGATGAGAACTGTCCGGTCTGCGGTAAAAAGAAGAAGAAGCTAAAAATTAAGATGAAAGACGACTCCACCCTTGGGGATCTGCTTTCTACCATAAGAGAAGAAGGTGTAGCCCTGCCTGATACTGTCTTGATCACCAAGGTGATAGATGGACGGGTTATAATGGCTCCGAATCAGAATGTCCAGGACATGAAATTGACTGCATTAAAAATCCAAAATCATGATATACTCAGAGCAACATATACTTCCACCCAAAAAAATGGAAAACACAAGCGTAGACAAGAGGAGTTCATGATAGATTTGGAGGAGTAGTTTTGACAGACTACGAGCGCATAGAGAGGGATTACTTTGAAGCTTTACAGCGCTTTCAAAACGATAAATATGTGCTTATAGAGCTTTGGCCCGATGAGCCTTTCGTGGGCCATCTTAAGGTAACCATAATAGGGGCTGAGAACACGCCATATGAAGGAGGCAGATTTCTCTTCGAGATTAAGACCTTCAACAACTATCCCTTCTATCCACCTGGTGTATTCTGCCATACTAGGATTTGGCATCCCAATATAGACATTGACAGAGCACCCCCCACAGGAACATTTTGGAAGGACAATGTTTGTTTTGACATAATTAATCCTGATAGAATAGGAAAGGTGGATCCACTGACAAAGACCATGGGATGGACACCTACAAAAGATTTGGTGATGCTCCTTGAATGTTTGAAATTGATGATACATTGCTATCCTCCCTTCTTCAATCCCGATGATCCCCTGAATAGGGAGGCCGGGGCCCAATATAAGCATAATAGGGATGAATTCGAAAAAAAGGCAAGGGAGTGGACAAGTAAGTATGCCTAAAGCAAAGAAGATGAAGTTGAAGAAGAAAAAGCTAAAGATGAAGGTATCAAGGAAAACGAAAGAGGAGCCTTCTAAGCCAGAGGAAGGTAAGGTAAAGGAGGAAGAGCGCGGGGAAACCAAAAAAGAGACAGAAGAAAAGGAAGAAGCTCCCGAAGAAAAAAAAGAATTCGTAAACTTTAACTACAAGGCATTGAGCAAGGTTTTAAGACACGGAATGAGATTCTCAAATAACAATATCCCCCGGGAGAAATGGGTGGAATGTATGGGTTTTCTTGTTGGTAATGTCAATGGAAATGATGTGGAAATAAAGGATGCAATACCCATGGTTCACGGAAATTTAGTAGAGGTGGAATTTCAGGATGAGCACTATGCAAAGGCTGATGAAATAAACCAAAGCCTAACGGATGAGAATTGGGTTGTAGGATGGTACCATACACATCCTGGTCACGGTTTATTCCTATCAGCTGTGGACAAAATCAACCATTCCGGTTATCAATCCTTGAACAATAAAGCCATAGCTTTGGTGTTTGATCCTTCAAAGTTCAATAGTAAAAACAAACTGGGAGAATACATAAAGATATTTCGATTGAATGACCCTGAATTGAGGGAAAAGTCAGATTTTATCGAGGTTGAGGATGTGAAGGTGAAGCAATCTTTTGAGGAGGTTGTTGATTCTGTATACGAATCTACTATGCTCAACAGTAAAGATAAACCCTTGATTCTAGAATATAAAGAAGAATACAAGAAACCGGAAACTGATTCTGCTAAAGAGGGGAAGAAAGTGGAGAAGGACCTAAAAGAAATACAGAAGATGATCGAGAATATGCAAAAGGAGATAAAGCTTCTGAACAATAAATTGGAAAAACATATGGCAGCTACCAATAAAGCCGTTGAAGAACTCAGGAAGAAAAAGGCGAAAAAGGATAAAAAGGGCAAAAAACATAAAAAAACCCGAACATGCGAATATTGTGGCTATGATTCCGTCACTTACGGCGATAAGATCTGTGGAAACTGCGGTATGAAGCTTTGAAGTGGAACTTTAGAGTTAGGTTTCGAAAAAGAATATTCGCGAGGAAGACTCTTGAGATGTATTAAGCATCCAATGAACGAGACCTTCGGAATTTGTCCAACATGTGGTAGGGGGATTTGTGAGGATTGCAGTGTTATGGTTATAAATGTTCCACATTGCAAGGACTGTACTGAATGGATACTTTTTCAGATGGCAACTGCATCCAGGATGCTACCTCGGTTGCCTATGCCAAAAGGTATGCCAAACAAAATATATTTTAATATAGGAGGTATCGGTGCAATTGTTCTATCATTAATTTCCGTTGGTATTGGTTATTTCTTCTTTGTAAATTCCACAAATTTTGAATTATCTGAAGATAATGTTCGAGGATTATTGTTTATGAGCGGCTTATTTGCGGGTGTTTTCGCCATAACAGGTTTTGGATTTCTTGGTTTTCATAAAAATTACGGGTCTTTTATTGGGTGGATAACATTTGTGTTTTTTATGATAACCCCTTTCATTTTTACTGCTTTTACGATATTTTCGTTACATGGAGAATTCGATGATCGGGAAGGAGAACATTTTCATATAGGACCAGAGTATATTGGAGTTGCAATAATCATCGGTATTTGCTTGGTGCTGATGGGTATCACTTTAATATTGGTAAGAAACTACACAATGATAGCGAATCTTTCGACAGCAACTGGAATATTCAGTATTATAGTGGCCGGACTATTCTGTACAGTATTTATGGTGATCATTTTAGGAATAGCTTGGTTTGCGTTAACTGTGTTATTCATTTCATTAGCATTGGTTTTTTTTGGGGCGAAATTACCGCCAAAATATATAGGAAATCCTCCTATACCTTCAGATCATCTTCACCAGACATCTCCAATCCAATGAAAATCCTATAAATTCTTCCTAACTTCAAGAAATTTCACAGAAAACTTTTTATGAGGCTTTGCACTTAATTTGCCTTGAATGAGACATGTGATGGAAATCCCCAGTGCAGGATTCTTCAAGAAAATAAGTCTATTGTTATTCCTAATCCCAATGATCCCTGCTTGGGGCCCCAAAAGAAGAATTCCTCAACCATCTAGCAAGGATATGGAGCTTGATTTCGAAAAACTACCTAGAGAGGACGTTGAGCGTGCCAAAGAGTGTGCAATCTGCAGGCGGGGCAGGGCTGATTATGAGCATTCTTGCGGTGTAGCGTTTCATAAGGTTTGCATCGAGCAGTATTTTGATGCCATATCTAAAGTTGATGGAGCAGAGAGGATATGCCCCCACTGTTATGCTCCTATGCCTTTCGATCTTGATTCTGATAAGGAAGCAACAATAGAGGTTGCTCCATTATCTGAGGAATTCTACAACCAATATTTGGAGCTCAGTGATGAATTCTCCCTGGCATTAATCGATGGCAGGATCATGGATATTTCAGTATTTCTGAATTCTCCAAGTGGGGATCAATACTATGTAAATGTGGATTTCAGTAACTACCCAAATAAACCGACATTCTCGTTTTCGGATGACCTTCTAGTTAACCTTGAGAATTTAAACGAGCTAATGGAGGAGCTAGGCGATTGGGATCCAGAATTCCCACCAAGGCTTGTGGACACGTTCCATAAAATCGAATCAAGAATAACATCAAAGAAGGCGAAGGAAACGGAGCCACAAGAGATGGGAAGCATGGAGCCTGACGAGGAGAAGAAGGGCGATGAGAGTGCCTTAAGGGAAGATACAAAAAAGGAATTTGTTGAAGTTTTCCCAGAGGAAGAGATCGTTGAAGTTGTCCCTGAGGATTCAAAGGTAAGCAAGGAGGAAACATATGAAGTTGAAGAAATCCTACCGGCCACTTTCTTTGAACTCGATTCTATGCCATCGACAGAATTCATTAAGGAAGCACGTTCTGCAGATGAATTCGAAAACGAGGAGGCGATTCAGCAGTATTTGAACCTAAGTAACAGCTTTTCAGTGGAATTAGAGAGTGATGAGATCTATAATGTTATTGTTTACCTTTC
>CP070672.1:811572-817758 GCA_020351895.1 Thermoplasmata archaeon | reverse complement strand
GAATTCTCCCTCAATAATTTCTTTTAAAATTCTAGCACTATTTGTTTCTGGATGTAAAAGACCTATAATGTAAATGTTGGTATCAAGATAAATGTTTAACATAGTCTTCCCACAGTTTCTGTCTGATATCTTTGATCTCTTTTTGTAATTTATTCAGCCTCTTTTTGGTCATTTTTTTATCTTCACCAAGTTTCTCATGAAACTCCTTGAGTATCATCTCGTTTATCGCTTTTTTTACCGCAAATCTTATAAACTCACTTCTGCTTTTGAATTCACCCGATTCTACAAAATGGTCCAGCATTATTGCATCTTTTAGGGGAAGTCTTATACTTGTAACATCTGTTGTCATTTTATCACTTGTAGTACAAATTGACTACATATTATAAATAGTTTTCGCGAATTTTTTTTTAAAAATCGACTTCCCCCTCCTACACTCAGTTCGAAATCGCTTGGAGAACCGTAGTTTTTGGTGGTGAACATTTAGACCTTAAAAAAGTGTTAGAGAGGAACTTCCCAGACACAATCTGTTTTGGTAAGAACCCAATATCCTCTCCCTCTCTCGAAATAATCCAAATCGCCTATCTCTTCCCATTTTTGACTCGTGGCATTATAGGTCCAGATCGAATCAACATCCTCGCCGAGGGTGAGGCTATTCAAGGCTGTACTTACACTATTATTACTCAACGAAGGATAACCCACAAGGTTCCAGCCAGGATACAGGGTTACACTTTGGTTTTCAGTGGGTTGTATCCCAGAACATCGGAATAGAGCCCCACCAGGCTCTGTAATATGCACCCAAAAGCCCATTGTATGGTCGATTGCCTTTAAATCATTCAAATCCGATGGTTTTGAGGTTTGGTAATGTTCCCAATGATCAGAGCGGCCGTCCGCATCATACCACTGTACAGCATCGTATGAGCCATTTATATTATCTAGAACACTATCTAGACTTGTATCTATCTGAATAAACGGGATCGATATCAAGTTCCAACCTTCATAGAGTTGGATTTCATAACTTTGCAAGGTTGAATTAATCGTGAAATTCCAAACCCAATTTGGAGATGTTGTGTTCCACATATCAGATGTATAAGTATGCCAGTACCATATGCCGTTAGCGAGTGGAGGGGGTTTCCAAGATGTGTATGTTATCCAACCACTGTAATAAACAGTGCCGCTTTCTGCATCTGTCTGGTCTGAAATTGTGAAGTTGTAGTAGACTGTGTCGTTGTCTAAGTCGGTGACTGGGGTAACCACTAATGTTGGTGGATTATTAATTAGAGTGGAATTATTTGCTGGGGAAATCGGTATAGTCATCGGTGGAATGAAATTCGAGCGGGAGAAGTAGATGTCGTAGTTGCCGTTCCGGTTATCTTGCCAAGCTATATAGATGGTTTTATTTCTAAGAGTGAGAGAAGGTAATCGTTGGTAGTCAGAACCTGTATCATCATTCACTCTTTGACTGGGACTAAATATGGCACCTCCATCGGTAGAATTAGCGAAATAGATATCAATACCTGAACCTTCCCAAGCTATACACATATATCCATCACTATTGATTGCAATCGAACCACTTTGGTGCATTCCCCCTGTAAAACTATTTACCCTTTTGTTTGGACTAAAAGTTATCCCACCATCAGTGGAATTGGCAAAATAGAGACTATTTTCTCTGTCATCATCCCATACTATACCGATAATTCCGCCATTTGCGGCAATATCAGGCCAATATTGATATATGTCTGCAGTGTCATCGCTTATCCTTTTGTTGGAACTAAAGGTTATTCCACCATCAGTTGAATTAGCGTAATAGATGTCTGGACCAGTGGTTCCAGTATTTCTATAGTCACACCAAGCAATGTGAATGTTATCCTTATCATCTATGGCAATAGCAGGGTCTCTTGCTGCCACATCAACATCATTCACTTTCTCATTAATACTGAATGACAAGCCGCCATCTGTTGAATTAGCATAGTAAATATCAAAATTATCAATCCTCCTTCTATCTTCCCATACAATATGGATAATGTCACTGCTATCTACTGTAATATCAGGTCTCCCTTGCTCTGTAGTTCCTCCGTCATCGTTTATCTTCTTGCTCGTACTCCATGTTGTACCACTGTCTGTTGAATTAGCGTAATAAATATCTCCATTACTCAAACCATCTATCCCACCATCGCTGCCCACCCATCTTCCATCTGCATCATTTCGCCAGTCTTCCCAAACCACGTGAATTACACCACAAGAATCTACTGAGACAGAGGGTATATTTTGTTGTGCATCTCCTAAGTCGTCGCTTACTTTTTGAGCATCGCTAAAAGACATACCGCTATTGGTTGATTTAGCAAAGTAAATATCACCCCGAGCATAAGAAGGGAGACTAGTGTCATTTCTATAATCACGCCATACCATATAGATGTTACCAAAATCATCTAATGTTATAGAGGGTTGAACTTGGCTTGTAAGATTACCTTCTATTATTAAATTCGAAGTAAAAATTTCTGCACTAGTACAAAGTTTTAAGTTGTTAAATCCGAAAGTTATAATTGTAAATGTAACTATCCACACTATAAGGTATAACTTTTTCATTTGGGCTGTCTCCATAGTATGTCTATTCATGATATATGAACTATTGTTATATATAAATGAATCGCAATGAAACACCATTAAAATTTGTGGTCTGAAAAGTCTATAAAGTCTACATAGTTTGAAACTTGGTTGCCCTCACCATCAGGATTTTGAGTCAGGTGGTAAGGACCACTATCATCCCCCCACCAATTATCATCCGCATTAATTTCTATGCTAGAATCTCGATTATTCACACCATATCCTGACATTGGGTCATTCAAATCTTTCAAATTATCCTCAATATTATTGTAATGAATAGTCGCATTCGACCCGGATGTGCAATTAACACCCGCATCAGTATTATTGTGGATGTCATTCCATGTTATGGTTGGAGAACTGTAATCCTCGCAGTAAATACCCTGTGTGTTGTATGATATTGTGTTGTTATCATCGATTGTTGGGCTAGAGAACAAATTAATATGAATACCATAGTTGGTGTTATTATTTATAACGTTACGAGTTATCGTGGCTGAGCTGTTATTCCAACATTTGATGCCTGCATCACCATTCCATCTTATTATGTTGTTGGAAACAGTGTTGTTATTGGAGTTAGAGAGAATGATGCCATCGTCATTCGAGAAAGCAGTGTTGTTGGAGATGATGGCATAGTTGGAATAAGAGAGCATGATGCCCCTCTTGCTATTCGAGTAGACAGTATTGTTAGAGACTATGTTGTAGTTTGAGTAATAGAGAGGGATACCGTGCATATTATTCGAATGGGCGGTATTGTAGACGATTGTATTATCGTTTGAGTATAAGAGATCGATACCATTGTAATTTGAGTTAGCAGTGTTGTTGGAAATAGTATTGTTACTGGAGTGTAATAGCTCGATTCCATATCCCACAGTGTTGTTAAATCCAGCAAGGTTGTTATCGCAGGTGTTGTTATCAATAGTGTTGTAACTAGATTGTGAGAGAAGGATGCCGCGAAAATTGTACGAAACAATATTGTATGTGATATTATTGTTAATGGAGTAATAGAGATGGATACCACTATCGCTGTGGGAGAAAGCAGTGTTGTTGGATACGTTATTATTGTAGGAACCATCAAGGAATATACCGCTAAAGTTGTTCAAGGATACGTCATTATCTGTTATGTTGTTCCTATCTGAATAATAAAGATAGATGCCGTACCTGTTATTAAAAAAGGCATTATTTCCTGTTATGTTGTTTCCGTCTGAATGATAGAGACGGACACCATAGTAGTTATTTAAAGAAGCATTATTATCTATAATATTGTTCCCACTGGAATATTCAAGAATGATACCATGTAAATTGCTAGAAGGGTTATTTTCAGTGATGTTGTTTCCATTAGACCTCCAAATATGGATGCCAAGCAGGTTGTTGTTAGTGATGTTGTTGCCAGAAATGTTATTCCCATCGGAATATAAGAAACGGATGCCATACCCGAGATTGTTTGAGATGTTGTTGTAGGAGATATCGTTTCCATCGGAATAATAGAGATAGATACCAAAATCTTTGTTTGAATTCACATTATTATATTCGAAGAGGCAGTTATCAACTGAATTCATATATACACCACTATGATTATTATCAGAGATGTTGCAATTCTTAATAGTAGGCTGAACATTATAAATATATATCCCATTCCCATTCGATGATCTAACCGAACTATTAGTGATTTTTACGCTTGAATTGTATATTTGAATCCCATCAGCTTCGCCTGTCAGGTCAGCCATATTTTCCACAATCGAGTTGTTGATTACAGCTTTACCTTCAATTGTGAAATTGTAGGGACCTGGGTTTGAGGGATCAGTGGTTATTATAGTGTTATCCAATACATAGAATTCACCCACAGCCCCACTTTTGACCCATATCAAGTTACCATCAGGATCGTTTGGAGGTTTGTATCTCATATATAGTATGCAATTAACCAGAGTTAATGAACCCTCTATTGTTAGAGTTCCGTTCACATAGATTGTATTGTCTTCATGATAAACAAAAACAGGGGGTGGAATATACCAATTATCGTAGTATATGATGTCTGCTTTTACAGTTGGTGTAGATAATGGTACAAGAACGGTAAATGCACCTAAAACCAATAAGATATTTAACAGGCTGGAGACAAATTTCTTTCTTCTAAGTTTTCTTACAATTGTCATGTTTCCTCACCTCTATCGTGGCTAATGTCCTAAATATAGAACCTCATCTATTTGAGAACATATAAATATTTCGATTAATGACTAGCATTATGTCAGGAAAAAAAAAAAACGTTAACTTTATATTAATTTTATATACAAAATATAAATATATATTATGTAATTCAGCTGATTATACAATAAATTTTTAAGTGTTGTCCAGCACTTTTAATTCAGTTTTGACTCATGTGACGATTGATTAATAATATTCTTAGGCGTTTTCCACTTATTATAGTGGAAATGGAGCCCTTAATAAAATACCCGCTATTCCGCCAAAACGTATAAGTGCAAGAAATCAGATAGACGTACGTGTTTGAACATGAATAAAGTTCCATCTAAATCCAGAAAAATAAACGTGTTTATCGTTTCCATTTTATTTTTATTCTTGTACTTTTCAAGTGGTATTTCCATCTCCCAGGACTATGTAAATTCCGAATCCCGAAACCTGGACACAAATATGGAGTTCTTTACACTTCAGCTCCCAGACTCCACTGGGGAAGGATTCGAGCCTCATATTCTGGCAGGGCCTGGGATAGATGGGGAAGAGTGGCTTTACATAGACTCTCCCACCGGCCTTGGCAGCGGCCTTTCAGGAAACCTATGGATATCCACTGATGACGGCTTTACATGGGACTTCAAAGAAACAGGGCGCCCCCCCATCAACTACGGTGGCTCTGGAGATTCCTACAGTGCCGTTTTTTCGGACGGCACAATAGTTTTCACAGACCTTTATCTCATCACAGTTACAGTGGATACATCCTTAGATGGCGGGAATACATGGCTTCAGAATCCTCAGGCATCTGTCACCCCTATAGATGATAGACAATGGCTGCAGATCGGGCCAACAGTCGGAGGAGGGCCGTTGTCCAATCCTGAGACATTGTACCTTGTTTACAATCAGATTCCCTTAGGATTGATAATCCAGAAATCCCGAATCACTGCAACAGGATACGGATGGATCCCAGGGAATGCCGGTGCTCCCGTCTCAACAAGCACGGGCTCAAGGGACTATTTTGTTGTGGATCAAAACGATGGCACACTTTATCTGCCGAACTCCGAAGGAAGAAACCTGGTGGTATACGTTTCAGATGATGGAGCCAATACATTTTCAAGATACGATGTCATGGAGTCACTGGACGACTTCCAGAACATATTCGTTGTTGTGGAAGTCGATTATGCAGGCAATGTATATCTAACCTGGGCGGATAAGGCCAATGTCTTCTTGGGAGTTTCACAGGACAGAGGCCAGACTTGGGAAATATCCCAGGTGACAAAAACTCCAGGTGCAAGGGTTCTTCCCTGGGTTGCAGCAGGGGACGCCGGAAGAATAGGGTTGACTTGGTACGAGACTGACGTGGAAGGAGATTCAGATAATCCCAATGACATGGAAAACGCCTCTTGGGAT
>CP070672.1:806319-811472 GCA_020351895.1 Thermoplasmata archaeon | reverse complement strand
TTGGCCCGGTATCCAACCCCCGATCACAAACTGGTCCTCCTCTCCCGAAGTTGCGCCCTCATCATGACCTGTATCAAAGCAAATTGAAGAGACATCTATGTTATCTCGTTTTGTATCACCGATAGCATCTAAAACCAAATAAAGTGTATCGTTGTCATTCATAACTTGGAAGATGGTTTGTATTCCATTACACCTTATGCCGATAAGATCCAAGGAAGTGGCATCCGCCCATTCCCCACTTGAATATTGTCCATCTATCACAGGTGGGCTCTCAGTGAAGGAAGATGTGATAACGGGCTGATTAAATGCAGTAAATTGTATCGGATTGGATACGAATGGAAATCCTGCCGAATTCACAGTATCTGGGGAACATGATATGAAAGTGTTCTCCATATACACGTCCGCAGTTCTTCCAATTGCCCCTTCATATCCAACATCGTAGGTGATTATCAAGTGCTCTGTGATGCCTGAATTCACCCGGAAATATTGTGGAGTAATTTTTATAGAAACGGTTGCATTATTCGGAAGTGTTGGGCTGAAGGCACTTCCTCCCAGCTCAACATCCTTCGAAGTATTAAACTGCCCATCATCATCTGCATCATTGAATAAACGAAAATACACAGATAAATATTTAGCAGTAGCAAACCCTGACAGCCTCACAGTAACTGCTTGTATATCCACTCTATCGGATCCTGCAGAAAGTGTCAGTAATGCCATGGGTACCATTGTTTCGCCTTGACTTGCATAAGCATCTTCTGATTGTAAACTCGTGGAAACAACTGTTAGTGTATCCGGAGTCCGAGCCGTGATACTAGAAGTTGATGAAGATATAGGCAGTCCACCCACAGTGTCAATTCCTGTCACATACATGGTCTCAATCGATGCTCCGGTGGTATTACCTATGTATGCCGACTCGCTTATATCATAGGTTATAATCAGATTTTCAGGAGAACCGGCACGGACCAAAAGAGCTCTTCCAGAATTTGATGTTATGCTAAGAGTCGCAAAGTCACCATGGTAAGGATCGTGTAAAAAAACACCTGAGGCAAGAACCCTATCGATTACTGCCTCCACCACCCCATTACCGTTTCTATCATGCCATAATTTTACCTCTGAGATGTCTGTAACATTGCATGCACCTGTCAATTCAACAACTATGGAAGATACACCTATTACATTCGAATCTGCTGTAAGTGTTAATCCCAAAATGGAAATATCGGTCTCCCCCAGTTCTACGGTTGCAGGTGCCAGGTTCAATGAGGTAACTGCAAGATTATCTGACACGGCAGACGGGATGAGAGTGTATTTTATTGCTAGTTCATTTTCAATAACATCATCGTATGGAAGACCTATTTCTCCAAGCGCATCCTCTATACCCACCCCAGGCCAAGAAAATGGCTGCGTGGAAGGAACGGGCAAGTCAACATCCATATATTGAAATAGTATTTCAGCGCCATCAAAAACCACGATCTCGAATCTTTGAAGCAATGTCGTTCCATAAATCGGAACATCCCACCACGTGACTATGAATTTGTCGGCTTCGGACTTGTAGTAGACTTCTCCCCCGGCACTGGGATCTAAGTTCGTCCAAAATGCTGCGATAACACCGGCCGGAGGGTCGATATTAGGAATAGGAACTGGAGTATGGACCGTGGATTCATTGTCTACAAAACTGACCCAACCATTGGAGCATATCGCAATCATATCAAAGGTTAGACCATAATAATAAATGGAAAATTCCATTGGTATATAACCTATGATCTCATCATCCCCCAATAAAGTGGCGTTACCTCCTGTAACACCGTCTATCCAGCTGTACGTGATCTTCGGATTTGGGTCCTTGCTATCGGTGTAGTAATAACCATATGGATCCACACCGCTTTTGTAAGCATCTGCCATCTCTGAATTAAAATCCATTGTGCATATACCCATGTTTAATATCATCACAATTATAAGTGTAATTGTTACAATTTTTCTTACACGCCCACTTTTAATATCTCCTATATTTTTTTGCAAAGAAACCTTCCCCTAAATTTTATATGAATGTTATTATTTATAAACTTATCCCCGACACCAAATCTAGAGTTAGTTGTTTAACATATATCAAAGGAAGAATACCCCCCCCCCCCTCCTTCCAAAAGTATGATGTCGTGGAAGTGAGCACATCCATGGGGTATGTGAGAAATGCCATTCATTAGGCCTCGCTCACCTCGCAGTCCACCTCAAGGATTATACCGCCTGTTTGGTGTTATGAGCACCCTGGACTCCTTGTGCGGTGGATATTTTAATCCCTGAAATTAAGGGGAAATTTCAAGGAGGCACCGGAGGTGTTACCATCTCAGGCTGCCAACCGAAGTCAGCAATTACTTCAAGGTGGATACCGTCCATTGGATCTATGGAGAAGTCTACTCCGCTCCAGCCCGACCCACCGTCGTACTCGTACCTGATTTCTGATTGTGTGGCAGCATCCCATTTCACAACGGCAGATATCTTGGTACTGGGGCTGCCGAAACCTACACCGCTTCCGCCTTCTATTGCAATCACCACTTCATGTGCATTGGCATAATACCCTGAGTATGGCAATGAAATCCAGTTGATGTTGCGCTTGGCAGATTTGTACACGAAGTTCAGGTTCACATCTTTGTCCGTGCCGTTGATATACCAGGTAAAGTCGGAAACTGCCCTGAACCACAGGGCGTCTCCTGAATTGATATCGAAATCAGGACCGCGCCATCTCCCTCTGAAATACGTATAAACCATGGATTTCTGCCTCTCAGAATCCCATTTTCCCAATACCGTTATTTTACTATCTGTCAGTTCGTTTGTTATGTGACTCGCCTTTGTATACATGCTCCTGTACGGTAAGGAAAACCAAATCTGCACAGAGGGATTGCCTCCGGTGGCAAAGGAGTCGTATGCCAAGGTTCCCACACCTGAAAGCCCGCCTTCACCATCTGTGGTATTATAACCCCTGATATAATAATACTGGGTTTGACTGTTCATCCCGTTGGCATGTTGGAAATTAGTTCCTGTTGGAGAGCCCAGAAGGGTCCATGAGGCAAAGTCCAGGAACCTGTCTGTTGAAGTGTAGACACGATACGAATCTGCCCCTGTCACGGGATCCCAATTAAGATCAACGTGTGGAGGGTTTCTATGTACTTCCAGGTTGGGTGGGGGTTCAACAACACTTCCAGGATCCACCAGAGGTCCGTTGGTGCAGGGGACAGTGGGATCACCAGTGGCCCAGGCCTCACCATCGGAGGCTACGAAATAATATGCATAGTCCGAACCCGCGGGAGTCAACTGAGTTATGAAATAGTATATCTTGCCATCGACATAGTTTGTATCAGCAGTATCTTTTTCTACCATCTCGAAGGGAAGGGCGCCCCATGCTTCACCACAGGGTTTATCGATGTGCAGTTCCGGATAACCGGAAGCCGGGGGATCGTTATCCGCATCCGAATAATTGATCCTGTACTCAAAATTGTCAGCCGTGGTGCCAAAATCTGGGTGCACTCCGTCTCCTCCGTAACCGGGCTCGTTTGTCCAATCCAAAACCGGCGGGGTGTTTAGGGGAAACACATCGGGTCCATCAGTGCATGGAACCGTGGGTGCACCAGTTGCCCAGTCTATACCGTCAGAGGCGTTGAAATAATGCGCAAAATCGGTTCCAACATTGAGAAAATTATATAACCGGTTATAGATCGCACCCTGTGTATAATTATCTGGCTCACCTACCCATGCTACACGGTTCATGGTGTAAGGACTTCCTGGGAACGGATTGCCGCATGGTTTCTCTATGAACACCTTGGGGTATCCTGCATCCGGGGAATGGTTCTCAGCATCTGAATACTTCACCCTGTATTCGAATAACGTACTCGTGTTGCCGGAGTCCGGATCCACTCCGTCTGTTACATATCCAGGCTGCCCTGTCCATTCCAAGGTCGGCGGGGAGTTGAACTCACCCACATCGGGGCCATCGGTACATGGAATGGTGGGATCACCTGTGGCCCAATCCGTACCGTCTGTTGCGTTGAAGTAATAGCAATAGTCGGTTCCCTCAGGAATTAGTGTTGTCGAATAGGTGTAAATCCTTCCTGCTGTGTAATCACCTGGTGCATCCACCCAACTGTCGGGGCTCATGGTGAATGGGGTTGGACCCCATGGTATGCCGGGGGGTTTCGAAATATGTAATAATGGATAGCCAGCGGCTGGAGGATGGCTTTCAAAATCCGAATATTTTATCCTGTATTCAAATACAGTTGTGGTGTCACCGGTATCTGGATTCACACCATCTGTTGTATAATTAGGCTCTCCCGTCCAATCCAAAACCGGCGGTGTGTTTGTTGAGCTCACATCAGGCCCATCGGAACAAGGTACCGTGGGCTCGCCTATTGCCCAAAAAATGCCGTCAGTGGCGTTGAAGTAATATCCATAGTTTGTACCTGCGGAACTCAAAGTTGTTATAAACGAATATATGGCACCTGCCTCGTAATCATCCGGGTCACCTACCCATGCCACGCGGTTCATGGTGTATGGACTTCCTCCCCATGACATGCCACAGGGTTTCTCGATGTACAATTTTGGATAGCCGGAAGCCGGTGGTTCGTTATCTACATCTGAATATTTTATCCTGTACTCGAACTGGGTGGTGGTTGAGCCCGTATCTGGATTCACACCATCAGATATGTAACCAGGCTCCCCTGTCCAATCCAGAACAGGTGGTGTGTTGAACGCTCTCAAAACAAGATCGCCCAAAAAGGACATATTCTCCATCACATTGGCATAATACATAGGCCAATAGGTCTGATTTATGGTTCCGATAAAGCTCGGATCATAGGTTCCAGGGGTAGTAGAATCAGTCCAATTATCCTGTCTCCCCACTGCGAATCCCAAGGTATACCATGGTGGAACGGGTGTAGGCACATCAAGCAAAGTTAAGGGAATCTGATACTCGTATATCCTGTGCAGTGTTGCCGAATTATCACTTGCATTAAAGCCCCAATCACCCGCCAAGTTCCCATGATCCTGCATTAAATTATCAAAAGGGGAATCTTCCATTACCCAGCCTGTTAATGGGGTATCAAAGATGTAATGTGCCGTTTGATTCGGAAGCCATCCCCCGATTACAAACTGGTCCTCCTCTCCTGTGG
>CP070672.1:776459-806219 GCA_020351895.1 Thermoplasmata archaeon | reverse complement strand
CCATCATGGGGTGTTACAACGCACTTCCAAATCTGACCTTTTGATGTATACTGGCTGGGAAGATAAAAACTATCGATTGAGGAGTAATCCCAATCACCAATCCCCTCATTATAAATATACCATTTACTTGTTGTTTTGGATGCATCCAAACCATCATCATCCATATCATAGACATCAAAGGTAACAAAAAGATCGTCTCCCCCAGTTGGATCAGATGGGCTAATGGTAACATTAAAAACCGAAGGAGGCGTGTTTAAGATTGGGATGATATTGCTTTCAAAAGCATAGAAAGGATAAGTGCTATTATAGCCATCCGAAGGATAGACATATGCCTGCCAAAGTTGACCCTTTTGGGTGTCCTGGGGAGTAATAGTGGTATAACCATCGAATGAGGAATTGTAAATACCGTTTACATACCAATGGATAATTGTTCCTGATTCAGGATCGTTTTCGGGATCTTCATAGGTGTATGATAAAACGATATCGTATTTTGTGGTGGGAAAGAGTGTAAAATCATCGGGAATAGGGAAGGGATTGTCGTAATACCCTATTATTCCGATTAAGGTTATTATTGGAAACTGGTTTGCCACCTGTACTTCCAAATGCTGGCTATAGTTTATATTGACCTTTAAATTTCCCAGGTGATTTCCGTCAAACACATAAATATTATAGGGATTGTTAAAGTAGATATTATCCCGGAATATTGGTTTCTCATGGATCAATATCCATTCTGCAAATCCCGACGGTGCTGTCATATCATATACTACATCATCATTTGTATTCATTATTGTGATATTAGCAAATGTTGGAATATTATTATCTATATCTTTGACCTGAACCGAAAGATAGTGGAATATCTCAAGTCTTGATGCCCCATCCTTGATGTTCAATTTTGATGTATTAAATGGTGTATTTACCAGGTATATAACTGCAGAGCTGTTGAGTATTAGGGAATATTCAGCAATTGGTGCAATGGTGGAATTTTCCACTATGATATTCCCAGCTTCTCCTTCATATCCTTCTGCAGTAAGTTCCCCTGATATGCAGTTGGCCAATGTACAGTTTATTAGGTAAACAGGTCCTGCACTCCTGCAAAGAAGACCATAGAGAGTGAGGTTGATTGTGAGGTTATATAAAGTGATCTCATGCCCCCCTATAATCATCATACCATTGGAGATAAAATAAATATGAATATCCTTAAAGAGAATATAATCGGAATTTCTCAGTGTGATGGCTAAATCGCCGCTTGTGATGGAAAGGTTCTCAATAATTGCCCCTGTTTCGTTCTCCATGAGCAGGAAGTAATTCACTTCTGCAGAATCCATGTCCCGAATCGTGCTTTCACTGCACCAGGACATGTAAATTCCAATCTCAGGTCTTTCACTTTCTCTATCATAGTAACAACTCGTAATTGAGGTATACCATGAGGACTCTACATGAATTCCATACTGACTGTGCCCAGAGATATTCGAGTTTTCCACTGTTATGTTGATTGAGTATAATATATAGATTGCTGGCTTACCTCTGATCAAAGGATTATCATAAATACGTGAGTTTGAACAAGAAATAAAAACAATCCCCCATGCTGGAAGTTGTGAATAACTGTACACTTGAATGTGATTCTTTCGGACTCCCAATCCGGACGATGCTTCACCATATATCCCATATCTTGTTACCCCATTAAACGAGCAATTATCTATGGCAACATTGGTTGAATTTGCAACACATAATAGAAAATCAGCTTGTTCAATAACAAAGGTCGTAACAAAGGAAACATTGTATATCAGACCTTGAAAATTACTTACATCATTGATACTCAAACCACCATACATAACATCTATTACCGAATTTGTAACTGTAATGTTGCTAGTGAGTGAATGGATCCCTATGTTTTCCCAATCTCCCAGAAAAGTGTCACTTCCTGGCTGCTGTATCTCCGAGTTATTGATAAAAACATCGGCATCCGGTTTTATCTTGAAGTAATATGGATAGTTTATGTTACGAATAGCTTTGAAGTTCTCTGCTAAAAAGGAACCACTGTTGTTTACTAATATTCCACCAATTTCATCACCAAAGGTGATGATTGTTAGGTTCGTATTGTGCAGCTCTAAATCGCCATACACATAAAGTGAACCGTACAGAATAATATCCTCATTTTGAATAATCTGTGGGGATGATGAGTTCACTACCCAATCACCAAGTTCTGATGAAATGAAGACAATACTTTCATTCTCATTATCATATGTTGTTACACCGTAGTAATATTTCTGCCAATCCCAGGAGCCTCCAAGGTGAGTGAAGGTACTGCCTGCCGCAGTTGCATTTGGTATACCTGATGCAACATAGCTCCAAAGATCGGCCCAAGTTTTCGATATGTAGATGTTGTATCCTATAACATCAAGGGAAATAGATGGATCCCATGTGAGGACCGTATTGCTCATTTCATCGGCATAAGATCTCAGATTTGAAGGCTCTGCAGGTGGTGCATCCCCAGAGTAGGTGACATTGACCCACTTGTTTCTGTCCACCTGATAGAAGGTCAGATTGTCTGCAAGCCATCCAGGTCCAGTTGCCTCTGTTTTATGGGGATTCTTATTATCCGCAGTGGGGCCGAAGGTCCATATGACCTCGGTTGCTGCAAGGTTTCTAGCAAAGCCATCAGATCCAGTAGTCCCCCTTGCATCCTCCATGAAGGATCCGTCCACAATATAAACAGTGGCTCCTGCAATGGGCCCTGTTTTATCATCCACATAAACATCAACCCACCATTTAATGATCAATTGGGATAACCCTAAAAAGTCTGCAAATGTTGTGTTTGTGGAGTTTATAAGGATTATATCGGCACTGAAAAGAACGAGTTTATCAACTGTGGAGTTCATCACTGTGGCTGTACTTTTATCGTTGACAAATATGTCCTCTAATGAATTATCAATTACTATGTTCTCGATTGTCACGTTTGATTGGTAAATATCCATTCCCCGGTCAGCATAGACGATGTACAAGTCATCCACCCTTGTATTTCCCACACATCTATACTGTGTTATTCCATATTGTAAGTTATTTAGCATGTCAATATTTTTCAGATATACATTTCTTGTTTCATGCAATCTCACTCCGTACTTTTGATCTAGGGTTCCATGGATTTTAACGTCCTCTGCATAAAGATCACCAAAATTGCAGCGAATGCTGAGATTTAGGTTGTTGGTTTCTATGTTCTTTAGATATATATCATAACCATAATCGATGACGATACCCCTTGTAAATGTCATTACATTTGTCTCGATATATGCGTTAGTTATGGAGATATTGTTAGAATAATCAATGATGTTAATCGCAGTTTCTTGAAGATCGGTTACTGTCAAGTCCAAAATTGATGATCCGTTAACCGTATCAAGATAAATAGGATATCTACCCCCTGCAATATTTACTCTGTTCATAGTAATATTCTGCGAATCGGTGAATCGTATAACATATTCATTCCCACCTATATTTACATCATTTACCGTGATATTATTCGATTTTTCCGAGTCAATCATCCATGTGATATTTGATCCTGAAAGATTTGAAATAGAGCCAAAAGAGCATTCCCCAAAGAACATCACATTAGTATCGTCATTATCACTGATATCATCGAAACTGAAATTCGTGCAATGTTCCACAGATATTCTGCGATTCCATGCCTGGGAATTTACAATGTCCACCCCCAAAACCAAAAAACCATCGCAGTTATTGATTTCAAGAACTCTTTCTGGGGAGGTGGCCATGATATTCCTAATTTCAAATCCATAAGAGTATTCAGCCCTGATGAACTGTTCTCCTTGGAGATTAAAATTCTCGACTATGAAGTTGCTGGAATATTGCGAATCCACCACATTGCTTTCTCCTGTTTCGGAAAACGAGATATTATTCAATACCACACCCTCCGCATTGTTCATCATAATCGCCACCATTCCTATCTGAGAAATATTGGAATTCTCAACATAGAATCCGGAATTGTTTCCAAAAAAAGCAAGGCCAACTATTGTGGTATTTATTCTGGAGTTTTTAATATGGCCCATATTTGTGGAAATTGACAATCCCAGATGCTCTGGATCTGTTAAATCTATGAATCCACTCTGCCTCACAGTGGAATTTTCGATTATAAGTGTGGAATCCTTTCTTGCAACAAAATAATAGTAGTTAGATAATAACTCGGTATCATCATCATCTGGGGTATCTGTTATATAACCATTATAAACTTCTAAGGTTCCATTGTTCTCAACAATAATTTCGTAGGGTTGCAGGTACTCGGACATCATCATAAGGGTACAGTTGTTAAGAACCAGGTGCCCGCCATCTTGGATGGTGAGATCACCCCATAGTGCTATTATTTCATCGGTATATTCCTCATATCCTGTCACAGTCCAGTCCTCATGTAATTCCTGATAACCATTGATGCCATCATCCGGTTGTGCTGATGCAAAATCCATTAATATTGGGTTTAAAATCCCAGTCATTGATATTAATATCATTCCTGCTACAATATAAGGTGAGAGAACCTGTCTTTCTGCCATTCATATACCTCCCAAATTGCCCAATGGTGTGGATATTATTCTTTATATATAATACAATTTATACTATATAATAGCATGTGGCCATAGAGAGGGAATATCCTCGGAAGAATAGATAGTATCGCCTACTTAGGAATGTTATTCTTCCTCTAAACCATTGATGATTTCGTCCATGACATCATCGAACTCTTCTTTTTCAGGTTTGACTTTCTTTGTTGTGGGCTCCTCATTAATGGATTCCTTATCCTCAACCTCCCATTTTTCGATCATCCTGTTCAGCTCTTTCCTCTGATCTGGTGAAAGAGACTTGGTCTGCGAGATTGTGGCCACAAATCCCTCGTATTCCTCATGGCTAATTTTACCATCCTTTAGCATGTCATCCAATTCTTTTGTAACACCTTCAGGTAATCCCTCGAACTTCTGTGAGATTGTTGCCCTTCGAACATCCCCACGCCTGGATGTCAGCATGTCCTGAAGCATCAGGTAGTGAAGGTCCTCGATATGTCCCTCTCTGAAATCGCTGTTTATCTTATCTTCAAGCTCATTGAGTTTATGTTCATACTCACCTGGGTCCTCTTCTTTCTGGGAAGATATATCGTCTATCTCGGTCATGTATATCTTGAGTGCACCTTTTTTCTTTTTTACTCTAAATAGACCAATTATTGAAAGCAATACCGCCGCAATACCAGAAAGTATGGCCAATACCAATCCCCAGGCATCATAGGACATGCCCGCAAATTCCTCACGAACCTCTGCCACATCCTCCACACTCAGATCCCAGCTATATTCCGTGGTATCTGTCCCATCGTCTACCACGGCTCTGACAACATGGTCTCCAGCTGCGGCAAAGCTTGCATGATATGTGTAAGAGGTTCCCCCTTCCTGAGCCACCACATCATCGAAATACCAAGTAATCTCGAGGGTATCCTCCTCATCTAGGTCATTTTCCTCTATCAGGAACCTAAGGGATGTATCCTCCTTCATCTTAGGATTAGATACTAGTGGTTCGCTGACCTCTATTTCCGGCAGTCGATTCACGTTATTCACAGTAATATCCCACTCATAATACAATGTGTATGATTTCTCCCCAACATCGGATACCGACAGATTGAGTGTGTAGACTCCAGCATCGTCATAATCAGTTTCTAATTTATAGTACTCAGCATCTCCTACACTTGATTTATCCAGTCTCCATTTGAACAATAAGAAATCACCATCGGGATCGGAAACATCAATGAAGAATTCGAGAGATTCGGTCTCGTTTATTGTCATTGCCTGAGGTTCTGGGGAAACTGTGGTGACTATGGGCTGGGAGTTTTGCACCTCTATATGAAACGAGGAGTTTTGCTCACTGTAACTTTTGCCATCAAAAACCCTTAAAGTAAAGTACCAGAGATCGCCTTTTTCGGTGGCTGCTGATTCCACCTCAGACATATCGTCGTAAAATTCCTGATGGAGTCCATTCTTATACCATCTGATCTCATGGGATACCTCTAAATCACCATCCTCATCATAATAAACGTATGAAGCAACAAGGTTGTTCTCACCCAGTGGGAACCTTGGTGTGATTTCCAAGCCCTTAGCCTCTGGTACGCTATTTTGAATTGTGACTTCCTGGGACCGCACTTCGGTTCCAAAATCGAATCCATCTTTTGGTTTTACCTTGAAGTACCAAACCTCTCCTTTTTGAGTTTCACTGCTTGGCACGGAAAATAGATTGTCCAGTATGGTAACCTGGTTTCCATCTCGGAACCAGATGATGGTTGTACCCTCCTCGAGGTCAGAATCCAAATCAGAATATTCATAGTATGAAATAAGGTCATCTCCTGTCTGAGGATCTGATGGAGAGATAGAAAGATCGGTTGCCGAGGGTGGAGAATTACCGATTGTAACTTCTATGGGTGAGAATACGTTTATACCATAGTTAAGTCCGTCATGGGGTATGACCTCGCATTTCCATATCTCATCTTTTGTTGTGAATGTGGAGGATAGGGTTTTTCCCTGGTATCCAGTGTAAGAGAACTCGATATCCCCAGGTCTCATTCGATACCATTTGATTATGGTATCATCGCTCTCGAGATCCCCATCTTCATCATAATAATCATATTCAACGATTAAATCGTCTGCTGTACCCGGACTCGCGGGAGTTATGGTCACATTGGAAACACTGGGTGGTGTATTAGCAATTACAACAGAGTCTGATTGGAATGGGGCTCCAAAATCCTCACCATCACTTGGTATGATCACATAATACCATTTATCACCCTGCTGGGTTCGCAAGGGATCAACAGAAGGACTGCCATTCAAATCCACCTCCTCAATACCGTTTTTAAACCAGTTTATTATGCTCCCAGATTCTGGATCGTTATCGAGATCGTAATAGGTGTAAATGGCCATTAACGTCTCATTACTCTTTGGAGATTCAGGTTGGATTGTAGCATCTTGAACCTCTGGTGCCGAATTGTAAATTACAACCATAGGCGATAAAACTGGAGTACCGTAATCATCACCATCCCCTGGTGATACCAAACATCTCCATTTATCTCCCTCTTTGGTATAAATCGAACTCAGCTCCATTGAGTCCACACCAGAATATACCCAGCCAGTGCCATTATCCACCATCCATTTACGTAATGACCAGGTTTCTGGATCGTCGTCGATATCAAAATAAGTATAATCCACATGAAGATTGTCAGAACTCCTTGGATTCGCTTCTAAAATTATAACATTGGATACCTCGGGTGGTGTGTTTTGAATGGATACTGGCGTGGATATCATACCTATGCCGTATACAGTTCCGTCATGGGGTATGACCTCGCAGAACCATGTCTGACCTTTACTAGTGAATCCACTGTTAATGACCATCATATTATCAAAGGAATTATTGTAAATCCCATCTATATACCACAAAATCTGGGTGCTTCCTTCCGGGTCATTCTCGGGATCAGTGTACTGATAGGATAACGTCAAATCAGATATGGTTGTTGGATATATGGGGTTGATTATCACGTTGGATGCGGTTGGGGCCGTGTTTTCAAGACTGACCACGATAATGCCGGATTGATTCAAAAGCAGCTCCAACGAGCCTGAATGATTGCCATAATCGGCAAATATGAAATAGGGATTCGAAGTCTCATTTGAAGATTGAAACTGGGTGCGCTCATGCAAAAGAATCCATCTTGCATATCCATTGGCATCCGAAAAACCGTTGAAAACCAAGGTTCCGAATACCTTTCTAACCTGCACCTGGGCATTGGGAACAGGATTAGCCAGCCAATCAAGAACCAGTATATCGACATACCAATTGTAGGAAATACTTGACGAGTTATCCAATTTCACTCTCGTATGATTAAAGGTCGTGTTTATCAAGATAATCGAGGCTAATGTAAGATTTAAAATGTATCCTATAGCACTCAATGAACTGTTTTCAATCACTGCATCGTAGCATCCCTCACTAATTACCGCTTCTTCCACATTAAAAATCTTCGAGTTTTGGAGCTTGACGTTTTGTGCATTCCATACAATATAAAATCCAATCATAGAGTCCTCTATTGTTATGTTGTCCAAGAATATCAGGTCTCCATTACCAAATGCGACTCCAGCCAAGCCGTTGTTTTTAAATGATGTATTCCATACTTTCATGTTGTAGCAGTAAAGTCCTGCGATTCCCAAGCCACTGATATCTTCGAAGTATATATCCGAGACCGATATATTGTCTGAATTCCAGCCATAAAATCCATAAAAACCCCCGCGGATACCTCCACCCCGAATGGTTAATGAATCCGAAAGATCGAAAGTTAATGCATATTCATTGTTTTTGAAATAATTCCCCTGAATCAGATTCGGGGCCGTGGTATTGTAGATGAACATCCCATAATCTGCTTCGAAAAAATTGTTGTTTGATATCTCGTTATCGCTGCCTCCCTTTAACATATAGATGCAGAAATCACCATAAGCAATATTGTTGTCAAAAATCAGGTTGGCAATCGTACCGGTCTCGTATATGGCTATACCGGCCTGCTCTGTTGACATAGAAGCCAAAAGAGGATCATTGGTGATGTTATTTTCATGAATGGTGTTGGAATCTGAATTATAGAGGAATATTGAGGCCACGAAATTATGATAAAAGATGTTATTGTATATCTCAGCCAATTGCGTGTTGTTCAGGTAAATTCCGAA
This sequence comes from Thermoplasmata archaeon, assembly GCA_020351895.1. Next base: position 797,490 of record CP070672.1, on the reverse strand, counting down.
TATATTGTTTGAGATATTGTTGTTTAGAATGATGCAGTTTGAGGCGTCATCTATTAGAATCGCCACGAAGTTATCTGTTAGGTTACAATTTTCGATAATCACCATATTCGCCGTGTTAGCCGCGTACAATCCCCTCTTCCAAGGCTCACCCATGGTTATGACTTCCTGAGCTTGCTCATCAAGATACCATATCGGATAGGTGAGTCCCTCATCAGAGCCGCACCGAAACAGTCTGCTGTTTCTCATCTCGAACAAAGATCCTTCCACCTTGAAATAGAAATTAACGTATTCCATGGTCTTCGTGTTGAAAACAGCAGAAATATTGGATTGATCGCCTAAGGTCTGCGGATCGTTGTCGTTATCCAAAATAGTAAGCTGACCCCCAGGGCGAACCTGCACTCCGAATTCGGCTTGATAGGTACTGTTGATGCCGAGGTTTACATGCCTTAAGGTCACATCACCTGTTGGTAGGATGATGAAAGAACCGTTGAGGGCAACCGAAAAATCGCTAATGGTCCTTGTGTCCCCTATGGCCCAGTCCCCACATTTTACAATGTTAGAGAAGCTGCTGGTTTGGCCTATCTGGTCCACGGCCCGAACCCGATATTTATATGTTGACCAGTCCGAGGCCCCCTGTAAGTCGGTCCAATAATTGAAGGTGGTGGTATCCACAAGACTCCATCCTCCCACCGTATTGTTCCTGTATATTTGATAGTAATCGAGGTCCGGTGAATGGCTCGGCGTCCAGCTAAGATATACATCTATCCCTTGACTTACTGCAGTCAAATCTTTCGGGGATTCGGGTAATAGATCAGAGCCAAAAATTACGTTGACTGTCTGAGATTGGTACATTATGGGCTCGATTTCGCCATAGGCAGTGTCACCGCTATTTAATGACGAGATATTGTATGGATCAAAGTAAAGTGTCATGTTTTGTGACGGTGTTGGGGATGTTATCTGGGTCTGGTTCGCCAATCTTATGAAGCGTATCCATCCTTCGCTGTCTGTGTTTCCTTGGTAAACCTGTTTACCTGAAGCATTTCTGACTCTTATAAGGGCATCTGGTACTGGGCCGTTAATATCGGTTACATATACATGAAGGTACGATTCAAATGTGAAATCCGGATAACCCTGTGTCAGCCGGACACTAGAGGGATCGAATGAACAGTTCGTTACAACAAAATGCGTGTCATCGGTATCACCATGGGTATCTCTTATATAAAAATCCTCGAAACTTCCATAGACGGTGTTGTTGGAAAATTCCCCATCTCGACAATCATCCACAAACACACCTGTACTGCCAGCTGTAATGAACGTGTTGTTCGTTATGGTATAATCCTGCATTTGGGTGAAAGTCAGGCTGTATCCAGTGTTTTGATAAACGAAATTATTTCTTATCTCAGCGGAATTTTCGGGAAAAGAGCTTCCATATACGTAAAGACCTCTACCATAATTGTACGATATGTTATTGTCAATGATGCGTAAGTTACTATCTTGAGCCCCAAGATCGCATCTTACGGCTCCGCTCAAAGTGAAATCACCATTATAGGTGACTGTGTTGTTGTGAAATGTCAGGTTCGAATTCCATGGCATACTCACTGCCAATTCAGAATCAGTTTTCATGTACTGGAACGTATTCCCGTAAATTTCCACTCCATCACTGGAGCCAACTCGAAGATGGGTCCTGTAATTCCCCATCAACGGTCCACCACCGTTGAACACATGTATATTGTCGTGATAAACTGTATCTGTTACCCAGGACAGCCTCACCCCCATTTGAGAATTATTGTGGAAATGATTATCTCTGACTGTGTGCCTATCTCCATTTAAATCCAAGCCATCACGGACATTATTATGGATCTCATTACCGTAGATTGTGGTGTTGTGTCCATAATACCAAAGACCCTTCTCATTATTGTGATGAATATCGTTCTCGAAGAATTGATTGTCGGTACAGGGTAAAAACCACCCCTCGTTCATATTCATGCCCATATTGCTGTTATCATGGACATCATTCCTGAATATCCTGCATTTTACGATTCCACTTTTTGAGTATATTCCGTCCACATTGTTGTAGATATGGTTATCGAATATGTCCACTTTGTATGCACGAATTCCGATGCCCTTGCTCAAACAATTATAGATTTTGTTACCATATATTTGCCCATTTCTAATGTCCTTTTCACCGTAAATTCCTACCCATCCACCCTCTATATCATTGTTCGCAATCGTGAAGTTCTCTGCGCTTTCAAGGGATATTCCATAATAGTTGCTCCTAAAAGTACAGTTCTGAATATCGGCATAATCGGTTTCAATGGTCAGGCCCTTATCAGAACCGTCGTATCCGCATTCTCTAATTAATGAATTGCTTATGGATAATGTAGCGCCATCGTTAACCTGAAATTGGTACTCGAAATCAAGACCCGGGTCATCGTTATCCACATCGAAAGGACTGTCCGTTATGTTGGAGGAATCGCTGGTGGTTATAGGATCACCATCCACATCTGTTATTATTAATGTGGCGCTGCTGTTCACCTCGATCCCGAATTCACCATCAGAACTGGTGCAGTTTATGGCCAATGTGACATTTTGTAGGGTCAACGATCCCCCTGAGTTGACTATCAGGCTTCCATTCAAAACAATAACCTCATCAATGCGATTTTCTGTTCCATTCACAATCCAATCGCCATCTATAAATTGAGTATCGGGCGGCAATGGATCAGCTTGCACAGTAAAATTATCCGAGGGTAACATAATTTGGAAAACACCCAAAACTAGCATTGTCACTATTAGTAAGTTTACAGGTTTTCTCATAATCCCCACTCCATTATGAATTCTCTTTATTGCCCACTTAAACCTTGTTCTTAAGTCCCCCCTGGGTTTGCTGTTAAATATTTTTCTTACTATTAATATATATCCCCTTATTGGATGATTGGCCTCAATCCTACCTCCTAACCTCTGATTCACCATAATATCAAAAGACCATGTAGAAACGGTCCACAAATAACCGATAGAATTATAAATTGAAATGCTATTTGGGAGAATATATGGGGGAGTTTAAAATGGAGGCGATAAAGAGCTTTTTTAAACCATCCTCAGTGGCCATCATAGGGGCCTCTGCGAAAAAGGGCAAAGTAGGAAATGTGATTTTAAACAACATAATCTACGGCTCCGACGAGAATGTTAAAAAGGGGGTTATAGGCGGATTTAAAGGGGGTATCTATCCGATTAATCCAAAGGTGGATGATATCTCAGGTCTCAAAGCCTATGACTCGATAATCAAGGTTCCGTCTGAAGTGGATATGGCGGTCATAAGTATTCCAGCGGATGGAGTCAAGGAAGCAATTGAGGATTGCGGGAAAAAAGGAGTTAAATCTGTAGTGATAATTACGGCAGGTTTTTCGGAGATGGGGGCGGAGGGACAAAAACTCGAGGAAGATGTCTTAGAAACCGCAAAAAAGTACAACATTCGAATAATAGGACCTAACTGCCTCGGAATAATCAGTCCATTCAGTGATCTCAATGCAAGCTTTGGCGATTCCGTCCCAAAGCGCGGCCCAATATCCTTTGCATCTCAAAGCGGTGCGCTATGCACATCTGTGATTCAGTATTCCTTCGAGGAATTTCTGGGTTTTTCCAATTTTGTGAGCATAGGAAATAAAGCCGACGTTGATGATGCCGATCTTATTGAATATTTTCATAATGATCCGAATACAAAATGTATCATGCTCTATATCGAATCCCTGAGGAATGCCCGCAAATTCTTTGAAATCGCTCGAAAGGTTGTGAGGGACAAGCCAATCGTGGCCTTCAAATCCGGTTTTACAGAAGAAGGTGCCAAAGCAACTTCCTCGCATACGGGAAGCATAGCAGGCTCAGACCTTGCGTACGAGGCAGCATTCAGACAGTCTGGGATATTTCGTGCAAAATCTCTCTCCGAGCTTTTTGATGCATCCCGGGCACTGGCTTATCAGCCTGTACCCAATGGTGAGAATATAGCGATTTTAACCAATGCTGGGGGCCCTGGAGTCTTAGCGGCTGATCAGGTTCATAGTCTCGGCATGAAGCTTGCCCACCTGGGTGATAAGACCATAGAACAACTGAATGAAATCTGTCCCCCAAGCTGGAGCCATAGAAATCCCGTGGATATTATCGGTGATTCAACTGCCCAGAGATACGATGATGCCCTGAAAATACTCATGAATGCTGAGGAAATCGATGCCGTTATTGTTCTGCTTTCCCCAACTGCCATGGCCCACCCGTTAAATCTCGCCTATCGGATAGTGGATATCCATGAATCAACTGGAAAACCCATTACTGTTTCATTTGTTGGCATAGTCCATCAGCCTTCAGAGAATTACCTGGACAGCCAAGGTATCCCAGAAATCGAGTACCCCGAGCGTGCTGTATTTGCCATGTACGCCTTAATGGAACGCTATCGCTTCCTAAAAAAGGAGGAGTTATTGTGAACGCCAATCCAATTGACAGTATTTCCCAACATCTTTCCGCAGCAATAAAGAATGGTAAATCCATTCTAATGATGGATGAGTCCCGGGAAGTAGTTAATCTCGCCGGGATACCCCTAAACAAATCCGGCCTGGCAAAATCCTGGCAAGAGGCCGTGGAGCTTGCCAAAGAAATCGGTTATCCTCTGGTAATGAAGGTCGTATCACCCCAAGTTGTCCACAAAACCGATGCGGGCGGAGTCAAGATCAACATCACAACCGAGGACGAGGTAATAAAATCCTACAATGAGATCAATATAAGCGTAAAGGAGAAATTCCCTGATGCCGAGATCAAAGGAGTTCTGCTTGAAGAAATGGTGCATGGTCCAGAATTCATCGTGGGAACAGCCTTTGATTCACAATTTGGACACATGATAATGTTCGGTGTGGGTGGCATATTCGTGGAGGTTTACAAGGATGTAACTTTCAGGCTCATTCCAATTACTGCAGGCGATGCAAAGGATATGCTTAGCGAGATAAAAGGAAAACCCCTTCTTGAGGGTGTACGGGGCCTTCCAAAGGCGGATAATGACCAATTGATCAATATCCTCATGAAGGTTTCCAATCTTGTAAATTCCCATCCAAACATCAGAGAGATGGATTTAAACCCTATTGTTGCAACAGAGAGTGGGATAGTTGCCGTGGATGTAAAGATAGTACTGAATCAGCCTGAGGAGACCGAAGGTGAAGGCGGAGTAAAAGAGATGATAGAACAGATAAGAAAGATAAATTACTAGGTTTCTTGGCGAGAGGAATGGGAGAGGAGATAAGATGCAGAATATGGTGGAGGTACACGGTAAAAAATTCTTTAAGGAGACAATCGAGATTCTAACAGGAAAACGGGGATCAAAAGAGGTTGATAAAAAGATGCTTCCTGTTCTCGAGGCTATAGACAACCCCAGCGAGCTCCCCTATCTTATTGAGAAAATCAATTCCTTAAAACCCACAGAGGATCTTCGATTGGCACTCGTTCGGGTCCAGGTGCAGTCTGAATTAAAAATGCATGAAGATCTGAACATGCATCAAAAAAGACTATATGTAGCTCAGACAATTGAGAAACTGCTTTGGGGAGAACTTTTACTTGAGGGTGGAAAGGAGGAGAAGGGCGAGGGGAAAAAGAAAAAGTGAGAAGAGAGGCAAATCACCAAATCAGTCCTCAAAAAGCTTAAGTAAGATTTTTGTCATGCAAATCTAGATTCCCAAGAGAAATGAATTCATGTGAGTATTATATGTTTTTGATGGTCTGGAGTTGATATTATGAGAACACCAGAGGAGTACAAGGAAAGCCTGAAAAAGATGAGGCCGAACATTTACAAGTTCGGGGAGTTGATATCGGATGTTACTGCCCATCCTGCAACCAAAGCCACAATAAAGGGCCATGCCCAGATTTTCGAGTTCGCGCTTAAACCTGAGTATGAGGATATTTTTACGACAGTCTCGAGTTCTACAGGTGAAAGAATATCCCGCTATCTGTCCATTATAGAGAATCCCGATGATATGATTGCAAATGCCAAAATGAAGAGACTCGTTTTCAATCTAACTGGAACGTGCACTGGTGGAAGATGTGTCGGGTGGAACGCCATAAACGCCATGTGGGCAACCACATTCGATATGGACAAGAAGTTGGGCACAAAGTACAACGAAAGACTCAAGATATGGCTTTCTGAGGCTCAGAAAAAGGATATATCGTTGGCAGGAGCCCTAACTGATCCCAAGGGTGATAGAACCAAATCTCCTTCCAAACAGGAAGACCCGGATATGAATCTCCATGTTGTCGAGCAGAAGGAGGATGGCATCGTGGTAAGGGGCGCCAAGGTGATGATCTGCGGTGTTGCGGCAGCAAACGAGATTTTTATCTTACCTGGTATGGGTTATAAAGAAGAAGACAAGGACTATGCTGTTTCCTTCGTGATACCGAGAGACATCGAAGGATTGACAATTGTTGAGGCCAGGCATCCAAGTGACTTGAGGGAATTCGAAGAAGGCTTCGATATTCCGGTTAAAATCGGGGGAATAACCCAGGCATATCTCTTCTTTGAGGATGTGTTCGTACCCAAAGAGAGGGTTTTCATGTGCAGGGAATATGAATTCTCTTCCGAGGCTGTAATGAACTTCATCCTGCCCTATAGATCTGCAATAGGAGCATGCGTGGCAGGACAAGGTGATGTCATGATGGGCTCTGCAGTGCTCGTTGCCAGGGCAAACGGACTTTCTGAGAAGGTATTCAGGGAGAAGTTGATAACGATGAGTATAAACAATGAAACGACATTCGGGATGGGAATTGCAGCTGCCGCATTGGGTAGAAAACATCCATCTGGAGTTTGGCTCCCTGATCCTCTTCTCTCCAATATCAACAAGGTGCATGTGGCGAATCTTCCCTATGAAACAAAAGTGCTTGCTCAGGATATTGGTGGCGGGATAGTGGAGACTGGATGTATACCTTCCTTCAAAGATTTCAATGATGAAAAATACGGTCATCTCATACAGAAATACCTCAAGGCTTGCTCTTCTGCTGAGGATCGGGTGAAGGTGGCCAGGCTTGTGGAGTGGCTCACTGTTGGAGCTGGAATTCCCGGCTGTATGCACGGAGGTGGCTCCCCTGAAGGAGCTAAACTTTTAATCAAAGCGAACATGGATATCGAGGACAAGGTTAAGATGGCCAAGAGGTTGGCAGGAATTGAAGAGGATAAGGAAGAATAAATCCTGGAGTGAAGATTTTTGAAAGGCTCATATGCTCTTTTGATTCGTCTAAATAAAGATACGAATATCGGGATAGGAGCCTTCATGGTCATTCATTTTCCCAAAGGATATTACATGTACATCGGCTCTGCATTAAATAGCATTGAAGGGAGGGTGGGGAGGCACCTTTCGAATATAAAAAAAGTTCACTGGCATATTGATTATTTATTGGAGAAGGCTGAGGTTTCCAAAGTTTATTATCGTGAAAGTCGAAAAAGGACGGAATGCTCCCTTGCCGATAAGTTCGCAGGAAGATTTCATGTGGTACCAAATTTCGGCTCATCGGATTGCAGGTGCATAGGGCATCTTTTTTTGGGTAAGAAAAAGGAACTCATTAATTGTGCCCTGAAAAATGGAATGAAGGAATTTCATTAGCAAGAGAGGTAAATGGATTATTCCTTCTTTTCTTTCTTCTTCTTGATAATTCTATTTACCAGATATATTGTGATAATAGGAATGAAAAGTATTACAATTACCAATGGAATCTCAGCAATATCTGGAATACTGTTATCGTTGTCATCCGGATCCGCATTATCACCGATGCCGACATGATCTGCGTCATTCCATTCATTTGGATCCAATATGAAAGCATCCTTGTAATTTTCAACACCATCGTTGTCCCAATCTTTGTCTGAATTATCACCGATTCCATCCCCATCGATATCTTCCCATTCATTGGGATCATAAGGAAAGACATCTTCATAATCCCAAACCTTGTCAGAATCCGAATCTCTGACTGTAGATATCGAGTATTCTTCAGGTTTAATTATTGAGTTACCTGCCCTATCCCAGACTATCACCTGAATATGATATTTGCCATCTTGCACATAATTACCCTTTGAATTGCTGCCGTTCCAATAAATCAAATGAAATTTTGCGAAGGTATTATTTCTCAGAACCGTATCAGTTGAATTGTCAAAACCCTCAATATCAGAGGTATCAATTATTGCCTCATATCTTACCATTTCATTGGCTTCAAATCCAAGGTGCCAGTAATCCCCTGGGAGGATCATGGGTTGGCTATAGGATAAAGATTTGTGCCCGATTGTGGGAGGTTTTGTATCTGGTGGTAAACTACCCTTCCAGGGTCTAACCAGAGGATAATTATCTACATTATTATAATTAATATAGTACGATCCCTCACAAATTCCTTCACCACCTTCATCCTTTCCATTATAATCATTCCAATAGTTTCCTTCCCTGCCGTTATCCCAAAAGTTAAGATAGCGATGGGAGTTTCCTACCAAATACACTTGATTGTTGTTATCATCAAAGTTATTATGATATATCCAGTTATTACCTGAGAAATACAAATAAATACCATATTCATTTGAAACGATGTCGTTATCGGTTATTAAATTACTGTTCGAATAGTATAAATTTATGCCGTATATATTATTTGAGACAGTGTTGTTTTTTATTGAGTTATAATTCGAGTTGTTATCACCCGAATTCAAAGGAGAATAGCGCAAAAGAATACCCATGTAATTATCAGAAATAGTACAGTTCTTGATCGTTGAATTCGAGGAATAAGAAACAAATATTCCATCACCATTTGTTACATTGCAGTTAATTATGGTCGCGTTTTCCACCCAGGCAAGGATTATCTCCCCAGCTTCTAATCCTGTAATCGATATGTTTTTTACATCAAAATAGAAATAAATAGGTCTTCCATTAACTTTGCAACCTACGATACTATGATTGTAATATTGTTTTTCATGGGCATAATCAGTGCTAAAAACCAACACCCTTGTTAATGTATTCCAAAACTGCACTTCGGAAAGGCTCATATTTGTGGAACGATAGAGATTGATTCCCTGATCGCAGTTCGAAATTGTCGTATTAGTTATTGCAGTTCTTTGAGAATATTTGATAAAAACTCCCACTTGGGAGCATTGAAAGATACTTGTGTTGACAATAATGGTATTCGATGAATGATCAATAAAGATACCATAATCTGAGTAAGAAACCTCACAATTATCAATATAAGCTGAGCCTTGTTCCCTTATATGAATACTTTTCCAATCTGCAGGTTGGGGATCGTAATTGTTTGAAGTAAATGTTATTTTATATGAGGCGTTTCCATCGGCGTGTAAATTCCCATCCACATAAAAGTGATAGGATCCATTGAATTTAATCTCAACACCCGGTTCGATGGATAAATTAATTCCCTCATCCACATACACATTACCATTAACAATATACGGGTTTCCTGATGCATTCCATGTTGTATCCGAAGTTATGTGACCGCTAACAAATGTCCCTTGAGATTCTTGCGAGAAGAAAAGTAAAAATATAAAAAAAATACAAACAATCATAATAAAGTACCAAAATAACTCTACTTTCAATCCTCTAATCTTCTCCCTATTATCATCTTCCAAGGCTCTCACCCTGTTGTTGTCCTCACAGAATGAAATAATTTTAATTGCTAATAATCATTATTATTTCAATACTATAACAATCTTATGATGCAATCATGCTAATTATCTATTGGTAAGAGACTTTATAAATAAGTTGGTGATTATCTTTTATTATCATCCTCGTTATGGAATATCAAAGGTACAGTAACACTGCCGTCAATCAAAAACAGAACCTTAGCATCCTTCCCTTTTTTCAATATTGCATCATCCACAGCTTCTTGTACACCAGGGTACGGTTTCATAAAAGCCTTTTTGATTGCCTCATCATCGATATCGCATACAGCCCATATCTCGCCCTTCTTCGAGGCCTCTACTATCCTTGCTGCCTTGTGGTAACCAAGTTTGTACCCCATTTCTATGGTGGTTAGGACCTCCTTGGCATCCGATGAGCTTGCAAGGAGGTCAAAAAAGACCTTATCGCCTATTCCATCCCTGCATTTGGAAACCAAAATGATTATTCCTCCCTCCTTCAATGCCAGTTTTCCGTTTTCAATTGCTTTTTGAGATTGATAAAGATCTATATCCATTGGATAAGGGGCAACAGAGACCACAATGTCTGCCCTTTCCTTTATGGGAACTGCAAAAACCTCGTTGGCCCTGTCAATTGCCGCATGGAAGGAATCCTTAATATGACCTGCCGTGGTTGCATAGATGTTCTGGTGCCGATCCAAGACGGCCATAATCGCGAATATTTCCGTATCCTTGATGGTGAGTATGGCATCCTCCATATCCTCGTTTACAGGATTACCCTCTAAAGCCAGGGGCTGGGCCTCGTTTCTCATGGCGTACTTGTGGTTCTGCTCTATGGTCTTGTAGGAAGCTATGCCAGGCAGGAAGGATTTCCTTCCTCCAGTGAATCCTGCAAAGTAATGTGGTTCCACAGAGCTTATGATCACTATCTTGTGGGCTTCCACACCCAATTTGTTAACCCACATCTCGGTTCCGTTCTTTGATTTACCAATGAAAACCATGTCTTCCTCTTTTTTTGCGTCATGTATGTGAATCTTGTCTTTTAGGGATTCCAGATGTTCTCCAAATATGAATTTCAGTTCACCATCAGTGGGAGCCCTGTGGATGCCTGTTGCTATTATGAACTTTATGTTCTTATCCTTTATTTTATCGTATATGATGTCTAAAATCTTGGCCGTAGGTGTTGGCCTTGTGCCATCGTTCACTATGAAAAGAACATCTTTTGCATCGCTTAGAAATTCCTCCAAGGTCTTGGAATTGATGGGATTCTCTATGGCTTGAAATATGGTTGCTTTCTCATCCCCAATCTCCACCTCATTTGGGCGAATGACACCTGCTAGGTTCTCATCGGGAATATTCACACTAATTGAGCCTTTACCATAGGGAACGTCCAATCTCATGTTACCGAAACCATAACCTGCAAGGGCGGTTATTTAGTTTGTGGTTGGATTCACATTTTTAGGCAAAAAATATAACAACAGGATTGAATACCCTATTGATGGTAGAAGAAGGAGGAGTCAAGGAAAAATCAGAGGTATCACCAGTTGAATATAATCGTTTTAAAACCGATAGAAAAATATTGATATTCTTCCTGTTTTGGTTCATCTTATTTTTTGTACTTAACATGGTAGGTGCTATAATAACTGGGAATTTTAGATTGAGTTTCATTATATCTCCGATTCTCATCAGTTTAGTGGCTGCTTTTATGTTTTCAGGAGTTTTAGCCTACAAATACCATCATAAAAGAGGGATAATAGGTACAAATAGGATATTAAAATGGTTCGCCAAGGTTGCATTGGTAATTGGCCTCGCCTTTGCCTGTGGCATGTTCTTTCTCCTCACACAAACAAGTATTCTGGGGGAACCAACTGAAGTTAATACTCTAGTTATGATTCCTATGTTTATAGGTCTTTTTATTGGAGGGTTTTTTGCAGCATATCTTAGTTTCATAATCCTTTTAATCATCGGTTTCGGAATGATCGGATTTTTGTCCGCCCTTACAAGAAGCAAAACACCCGATCTCTTAGTTGAAATTACGAAGATTACACCGAACATCACGGAGTCTAAGAAGAAAGAGGATAGAAGAACCTATTTTGGCTACATCTGGCTTGGATGGGCTTTCGATATACCTGATGTTCTGGACACGAAAACTCTCACAATAAATCCTGGTGAGCCAAAACAAAAGTTACCCTGGCCAATCTTTAAACAAGCCATAATCTGGCAGATTTTCTTCGGTATAGTGATAGTGATATACATCAGCTTCAGTCCCTTCCTTTTGGATCTCATGGATATGATGTCACTCTTCAATATAGCCTCAAATATATCTACATTCATTCCACTTCTCGTTCTCCCCTGGTTCATATATTTAAGGTTGGATGCTAAAATCAAGGGACCAGTGAAGGATTTTAAACTTTTTGACGGGCTAAAATCCAGGATGTTACAGACTATTGTGGCATTTGGCACGATCCTTATTATTGTTCGTATCGCCCTCAAACATCCAGGATTCTGGGGCGTGATTCAGTCATTCATAGGATTCTTCATGTTTTTCTTTGCAGGTATTCTCATTTTCACATTCGTGTACTTCAACTACTTTGAAAATGACCTAGCAGAGGATATAGTTCGGAAATACAAGGAGATAAAGGATTGATGACCAAAAGAATATAGCTCCTTTTGCCAGCCTCATAAAAAAACCTATATATTTATAAGCTATGGCACTTTCGAGGGCGATTCCATGGGTAGGAAATATCTTTTAGCGTTATTGGTTCTTGGATTATTGATTATCACAGCATTCTCAGGGTGTATTGACACTGATATGGTAACTGAGGACTTTTCAGGGGAATACAATGCAAATGAAAATACCACTTTATCTGTAGAAAATTCCAATGGATATATCAAGATCAACACCTATAATGGCGATACAGTGAAACTGGATGGGGAAAAGAGAGTCTCTGAAAATAGGAAAGAAGAACTCGATAAGACTGAAATAGAGGTTACAGAAGAAAACAACGAGATAATTATTGAGACCATATATGAGGATCCACAAAATACGCATGTCAGGGTTAACATGGATATTATGGTTCCAGATTATGTGAATGTCGAGTCCGTACAATCTTCAAACGGAGATATTACAATAAGGGATGTTGAGGGATATGTGTCTGCAGAATCTAGTAATGGTGATGTAGAGGTTAGAGGAACAACCGGGATCTCAGGGGTATCCTCATCAAATGGAGATCTAATAGTGGAGGTCTTCGATTTTGTGAAGGATATAAACACAAGCTCGAGCAATGGAGATGTGATTGTATATATACTACCCACACTCAATGCTACAATTGATCTGCAGACCTCAAATGGGGATGCATCAGTCTCGGGAGTAACTTTGGATAAAACATTGGATCAGGATAAACATGTGACTGGAACTCTGAATGGTGGTGGGTACAAAATTAATATCCATTCTTCAAATGGAAATGTGGAGCTTAAAAAGCTGAATGCTTGATTGCAAGTGTAAGATATTGATAGTGGCCTATTTCAGATATGGAATTTAGAAGGTGTTTGGTGGTTATTAACATGTTAAACCACAAGGATGTATTTTAGATGTCTGAATACTTCTTCAATCTATATTCAATTCCATATTGGATATCTGGCTTTGTGCTCATTTCAATTGCTGCAATCTTATTATTAAAGAAGCGGAAGGACAAACATGTACAGTTGTTTATTGTTGCCTTGATCTTATTAGCAATTACTGTTTTTTCTGCTGCCATGGCAACCTGCTCTCGTAAACCGGGTATCTGGGACGTATGGAATTCCATAAATACTATCAGTTCGATTTCCGGAGTTACAGTCCTCTTCCACTTCTCGTATGTGGGTTTTTCGAAAAAAGAAGTATTTGAGAATAAAAAGCTATTATTAATCTATCTTATCCCATTGTTTTTCCTTATCTTTGTGCTTTTAAATCCTCCAAATGAAATTGTAGAATCTCCTGATACAGATTTGGGGATCTATGGAAAAGAGTTTACCGGTTTCTATTCTTTCTTCAAGCCGATATTTTATGGTATTATAGGTCTGATGGTCCTCCTGACGACCCAGAATTACATACGAATGTACAGGCACAGTAAAGTAGCCATTCAAAAGAAACGGGCTTTATATTTTGTACTTTCATTTTTAATTCCTCTTATTGGATTTACCATCAGTGTGATACTTGTTGAGATATTTGGAATATTCCCCCGTGTGCAACTTGGGATGGTGGCTCTTTCCATAACCGGTGCAATCATTTCCTATGATATTTTGAAGCATCAACTCTTTGATATCGAGTTCATAGTCAAGAAAACCTTTGTATATCTAGTGATTACCTTGGTGCTCATCGGTGTATTCAGGTTGATTGAGTTGTTCTTAAGCTCTTTTATATCTGCAACCTTTTTCGGAGGCGATTTTGCCGCGAGGCTAATTGCCGCCGGGATCGTATTCTGCTTCTTCTTTCCCCTAAGAAAGGAGGCAATAAAGATAGGGGACAAGCTGTTCCCGAAACTGGTTAAGACTGTGAAATATGATCTCAGTCATGAAATAATGGTATATAAAAAACAGTTGGAACATGCATTGGAAGATGGGGTAATAAGTGAGAAAGAGGAGAAGATGCTCAAAGCGTTGCGGGCGGATCTGGGAATTTCAGAAGAGGATCACGGGAAGCTAAAAAGAGAAATAATTGAAAAAAACAAAACATTAAAATGAATGGGCTTTATTAACTCCATACAGGTGAATCAGAATCATGTGGACTTTTGGCCATATCTGCCTCGGTTACATCATAAGCAGACCGACATTCGGAAATAAGCCCCTAAAACCAATTACTCTGCTTTCGATCTTTTTTGCGGCTTCTGTACTAGATAGTGTCCATGTATATTCATTCAGACCCATTATGCACAGCCTGGTGTTCTTTTTTCCTTTCATACTTATTGTACTAATGTTTATTTACAAAATTGGTGTAATAAGAACATACGAATTTTTACCATTGTTCGTTGCTGCATTGACCCATGTGCTCGGAGATGTCTTTTTTGGCTCATTCGCCCTTATCGCGCCCCTAAGCAACATGGAATTTGGGATATTTGCCTGGGGTAATTACCTGAACTTGACAGTGGAGATTTGTCTTTTTATAATTATGATGATAATGCTGATTTATTTCGGGGATCTTAAGAAATTGGAAGAGGTACCGATTACGAAATTGAGGGAAAAAAGAGGGCAGAGAATATTTCAAAGCTTTGTCCTTTTTATCTTCATTTTAGTATCCATTGGCCAAATAGCTACTATAATTTATCTCGATTTTCTGGGAGGATATAATTTCTATAATGAGATCGTTTACAACGATAGAAGCATGCTGTACATTTCGTTTTTATTTATGGTTGCACAGTTGATATTTCTTTTTATTCTCTTAAAATGGGCCTCAAAAAGATTTAGAAGGGTGAAAAAAAGAGGACAAGAAGAACAGTTTCCGATTTCAGGATAAGATTTGAGCCTCGCAAGGTGTCTGAATTCAATTAATTATTTTTTAGACTGCGGATCCATCTTTTGGATGATACCTTTATCGATCTGATCGCCAAATTCCTCTGTGAATTTCTTCAATTCTCCCCTTTTTACGAGCCAAACTCCGATTATGGCTATCACGATTCCAGCTAGGGTATCCACAAGCAAATCCTTCATGGTATCCTGCAAACCCCACTGCTCATGGGTACCAAATATCAAATCGATTCCCCACTCGAAAAGCTCCCATACAACACCCATGGCCATTGCAAAGATCACAACCAAAAACGCCATGGCATAGACATCCATATGTAAACCTTCCCAATATTGATCCAGAATATAGATGATGATAAATGCCAAAAAACCCACAAGAATGGAGGCAACGAAATGGGTCATGGTATCGTATCCAGGGATAATACCGTATAGATTAAGGATGACCCCGCCCACATGAAGAAAAATTGTAATCGAGATCATCAAATCTAGAACCCATGGCAAAGTGATATTGAAATCCTTTTTCAGGATTGTGGGGGTGAAACTGACCAAAATTGTAAAGGCACACCCGACAACCCACAGCCAATCCCTCCGCAAGATGGATACAACAAGAAATATTATCAATAGAATTCTCAGAATGTAGGAGGCGATAAAGCTCTTGTCGATCACATTGTATTCCACTATCTTCTGTGGTGTTTCTTTCAATTTCTTTTGTGTTTCCTTCAATTTCATCTGTGTATCCGTTAATTTCCGCTGCGAGTCTTTCTTTGTCATAGTTTATTATCCTCCTTGCAGATTTTTTAGTATTATTGTAATTCCTTAACTTACTCATTCTGGGTCATGGATATGTTGGGATTTAAGTATTTATAGCATCGATTAGGATATCCCCATCATCTGTTTCTAAATCTATAAAGAATTGATCAAGGGCTTCGATCCCATAATTCGATGATTCCATGGTTCCAGAAACAGGACCCTCAAATCCCGAGCCGTTTAATAAAATGAGTTCTCCGTCGGATACAGAGGCTGTGAATTTTGCTCTTACATTTGTGGAATCCCCTTCAAAGAACGCATCGATGTCTCTCCAGATCTCGGTTTTCGCATTGATAGTCACATCCGCACCCATGGATTTTACTTGATAAATACCCAAGCCTATTCCACCTTTTGTGACCTTCAGGTTCCAGGTACTATCCGAAGTAACTGTCAAATTTTCAGAGGATATCACCAATCCTCCTGAATGAGAATATGATTTTATATTACCGATGGTACAATTCGTAAGATGGATACTCGATGCTCCCGATTTTGCAGTTGAATCTATGTCCTGGACCGTGCAGTTTGAAAGAAAGAAATTTGAGGCTCCGTTCTCTGTTGTGACCCATATCTTCCCTGAAATCGTTGCATTGGAAATGGATAGAGTGGATGCACCATTCAGAGTATCGATCGTGAATGAACCAAATGAAATCCCAGGAATATCTGAATCAATAGAAAAGGCTCCATCTGAGGTTTTTACGTATATGGTGTATTCAACATCGCTTCTGAGTGTTATTGTGAGCTCGGAATCAGATTCTCCCCATACCGTACCGGAATCAAAACTCACCTTGCTCGAAGAGGTGGAAAATGATGGTTGGGAAACAACAGGTCCCTGCCATTTCTTGTGATGGTCGATGTACACTACAGGATGACTTTTGTTGGAAGTGAACCCGATATCGGTTTCCCCTCCATTCATCTCCACTTCTAAGGTAAGCGAGCTAGGGGCAGTCTCGGGTGCATATGTATAATACCTATGCTCATCTACATTCTCGTAGGCGGCAATATACCATATTGATAGAGATGCAAATATCAAACCAATTATTATTAAGAGGACCGCCAATCCCCTTCTGGATTTTTTCTCCTCCAAAGGAGCCTTTGGTTCCTTAGGCTCTTCTTCTTTTGTCTCCACAGGTTCTTCTTGGATCTTTGGTTCCTTGGTTTCCTCAGAGGATTCGGCCTGAGAATCCGGTTTTTCCCCAACTGTCCCAATTTTCGCACCACAGTGTTTACAAAATTCTACATCATCCTCTACTTCCTTGTCACATTTTGAACAGTACGTTTTTATCCCCCCTTTTGATTATCTTTATCTACTTCTCTATTCATACAACCTTTATTACTAATTTTCCCTTGACATGTCCTTCTTCAAGATATCGATATGCTTCAGGAACCTCATTTAAGAGGTAACGTCTATCTATAACAGGTTTCACTTTGCCCTTTTCATAAAGCTCAATCAGGAATCTCATATCCTCATTTCTATCCGAAGCCCACGAATTGAGCCCCATCTTCTTGTTACTTTTTCTTGTTATAATAGGACCCAGGAAAATTACCTTGAAGATCGTGGCCCTGGAACCCCCCACAATGACAAAGTTCCCATTATCACTCAAAGCGCGCTCGTAATCCTTAACTGTTCGATGTGCCACAACATCTAGGATCAGATCGTATTGCTTTCCGGTTTTTGTGTAATCCTCTTTGGTGTAGGACATAACATGGTCTGCCCCAATTTCTCTTAGCATATCCATTTTGCTGGTATGGTCCACTGCGGTGACCTCGGCCCCAAAGTGCTTGGCGATCTGCACTGCAAAGGTACCCATACCTCCACCTGCACCATTAATCAAGACCTTCTGTCCTGGATGGATGGGGTGTTTATTTCGAAGGCCCTGCAGGGCGATAAGGCCCGATTGAGGATAGCAAGATGCCTGTTCAAAAGTCATACTGGCAGGTTTTCGATCCCATACTTTTTCAGGAGAACTTTTATACTCTGCAAAAGCGCCAAAGCCTTTCATGAAAGTATCCCCGAAAACCTCATCGCCTGGCTTGAACTTGGTAACGTTTTTACCAACCTCTTCAACAACTCCAGCTATGTCAGATCCAGGTATCTTGTGTCTTGGTCTTATTGGCCCCTGCATTCGCATGCTCCAGGCGCCCCTTATGATCTCCACATCGGCTGCATTTACAGATGCTGCATGGATCTTCACTAACACCTCGTTGTCTCTGGGAGTGGGTTTTGGAACCTCTTTGAGCGAAAGAGTATCGGGTGAACCGTATTTTGTGCTTATGATGGCTTTCATGAGTATCCTTCCTACATTATTTCGATTAAAGATTGTATTATTCCCTATATCTTCTTTGCAGCAACGAAATAACTAGTCATCCTATGAAATATATTTTCAGTTTCAATGATCTGGAAATTTCCACTAGTTATTAGATCTTCCAATTCAGGGATTTTAAATCTTGTTAAAATATTCGGAAATACTCTTATTATTATCAGTAGACGGAAGAAAGATAATTCTAATCTATTCCTAATGGCCATTTTCTCCTTCAGACACGGTGTTACAGAAATAAATAAACCTTCCCGCTTCAACAGTTCGTTTATTCTTTGCAGAACTTTCTTGTGATCTTCTAATGAATGGAGAATACTAAAAGCCAGTATCACATCAAATGATTCTCTTTTATACCTCTCATCAAATATGATTGCATGTGCGAAATCCACGTTCTCGATTTTATGCTCAACTGCCTTTCTCTTTGCACCTTCGATCATTTTTGACGATATATCGATGCCCTGAATCCTTTTCACACTGTTGGCAAGTTCAAGGGCTTTCGTTCCCGTAGCACATCCATAATCTAAAACATTATCACTTGCTTTGAGATATTTTCTGGTGTTTTCAATTGTCTTTTTGTGAATCGGTTCAAAACGCTTTTCGGATTTATCATAATTATCCGCTATTTTGTCCCAAATCTTCTCTGATTTATCCATCTGAATTCCTACTAAGTTTTAGTTTTATTATTCTGTCCCACAGTTATTACTACATTCCCCTTCTTGTGCCCTTTATCAACATATCTGTGGGCCTCGACCATCTGCTCCAAGGGATAGCTTCTGTCTATAACGGCTTTGAACTGTCCCTTTTCAAATAATTTATTGAGAAATTCAAGATGTTCAGGTATAGACTTGGGTGACCCTCTATCCACAGACATGTATATCCCGTTCTTGGTCAGCACTTTCTTGCTCTGTTCTTTTAATTTTGAGGTTTTCTTGTTCCCAACGGCATCGAAGACAAGGTCATAACGCTCTCCCCTGTTTAACAGGTCCTCCTTTGTATAATCAATAACCGAATCTGCTCCCAGGGATCTCACCAACTCCAAATTCTTAGTACTGCACACACCGGTTACTTTGGCCCCGTAATGTTTGGCAAGCTGCACCGCGGTGGTTCCATTTGCACCGGAAGCTCCATAGACAAGAACCTTTTGTCCCCTTTGGATATTTGCTTTCTTAATAAAATGCCCAGCTATTATACCTCCATAAGCAGCTGCAGCGGCTTCCTCATAGCTTACACTGGATGGTTTTTTTACCAGGCATTCCTTCTCAGATATGGATTTATACTCGGCATAGGTTGAAAAACTTAAACCGGTCATTCCATAGACCGCATCACCCTTTTGAAATCGTTTTACATCCTTGCCCACCGATTCAATGTCTCCAGCCAGCACCATACCCAGGATCGGTCGTCTTGGTTTTGAAAAACCCAATGCAAGTCCCATCATGAATCCCAAAGGAGACCAGCGCGAAAGCTTGAAGCCCCGGACAATGGCGTCGCTTGCTGTCACTGCCGTAGCGTGAATCTTTATTAGCAACTCATTATTTTTGGGAGTAGGTTTTTCCACATCTTTCAGCTTAAGGACTTCCGGTGGTCCGTATTTTGTGCATACAATGGCTTTCATGGTTATCCTTCCAATATCGAAATGATTTATTCATTCTTAATAAATTACATCAAAATAAAGTTATGTTTCACTTATTCTTCAGTTTCTCGGCAAACTCCTTTGCATTTTCAAGGTCCTTGGCATTAGGCCTGCCCTTGTTCATTCCCCCGAAATGTTTGAGGAAGCTGTTTGTGTTAAAACCCTTACAGGCAAATTCATCGAGAATAATGTAACCTTTGGACAATAATCTTTTTCGAAGCTGCGAGTGATCTTCAGCCACCTTGTCCTTTCCCATGATAGCGCTTGTAGAGAATATGAAGGCTTTTTTCTTGTCTACTTTCGGCAGTCTATCGGCAAGTTCAAGCAGTGATTCATGGTGTTTTGCCCCGTATATCCCTCCTCCAAAGCCAACAAGGTCATAATCCCCAAGTTCTTTTGGATCCACCTGGTCCGGAGTTTTTATCTGTGCGTCTAACACCTGTGCAAAGACCTTGGCGACCTTCTCGGTATTCATGTGATGGTAGGAATACAGGATTAGAATGGTTTTCATTGCCATTTTCTTCACCATATTGGTTTTAGAAAGCTGCATGACATTCATTGACGATGGCGCATTTTGGACAGACTATCCATCTCATATGAATAAGCATTACGGCCAGAACAATTATGAATCCAATTAAATATATCAAGGCCATTGTAGAAAAGCTCAAAAATAACGAAATGCCAATTAGGATAATGGGTAAAAACCATGATATGAAGAAATTGAATCCCCATTTTTTACCGCATTCTACATGCTTTTTTAAGCATGATTCCCTCCATTCATCCAATGGAAGCAACTTTTTAACCGTCTTATCTTCTTTAGTTTCCACAACTCTGTAATAACAGTGTTGGCAATGGATTAATGGCATTACCAAAAAGTAGAACACAATAAAATATGCTAAATAAACCATAGCAATCCATAAATTAAGAAATGTAAGTCCAAGTGTGCCAAGAACCATTATGCCTATCATCAGGACCATGTGGAGTGCTGAATAGTAGAAGGGACACTTTGGAAATATTCCCAAGAAAAACAGCTTGGATTCCTGTTCCTCCACCATATCCATACACTACCTAACATTTTTCTATTTATCATGCTCCACTGTTATTATTACATTCCCCTTCTTGTGTCCCATCTCGACATATTTGTGG
>CP070672.1:768843-776359 GCA_020351895.1 Thermoplasmata archaeon | reverse complement strand
TTGGATTTTGACAGCAGGCCTCACAGATTCGAATTAACGCTTTTAAGAAACTTTGATATCCTTCTGGATCATGTGGATTTGGAAATACTAAAAATACTAACAGAACCGAAAAAAAGCGGGGAAATCTCCGAGGTCATTGGTCTATCCAAACCCTCTGTACTCTTCCATGTAAAAAAGATGATGCGATTTGGTTTTATAAAGAAGGTAGGGGAAGGACCCCAAACAAAGTACGTAGCAAAATGAGGATGATAATATCAGGTTAGGCATTGGTCAAGGTTCAGATTTTATTGATGTAGCATAAGGTATTCTCCACCAAAAAAAACCGCGTTTCTCCAAGCGATTTCGAATAGAGTGAAGGAGGGGAGAGTGGAGAATTTATTTTAGAACGAGGTTGTGGGGTTGGTTGGGAATTTTGATGGATGTAGATTTTATAGAAACAGGGTGTGGCGTTTCGTTAAGCAAGATCATAAGGAAGAGGAAAGCGGTTTTTTGAATAGGAAAAAAAACGTAAATCATTATCGTGCCATCTTTATAATTGTGTTCTATAACTAATCATCAGGCGGTGGCGGTTCGTCATCCTCGATCGGAAGCGGTTCAGCATCAGGGGGTGGAGGTTCTTCCTCTTCATCAGTATATGGAATCTTCTCCTCGGCTGTTTCATCTTTAGGTGGTTCTTCAACCTTTTCGACATCTTCTTTTAATTCCCCTAATGGTTCCTCTTCCTCCTCGGATTTCTTCCTGCGCCAAAGCGCAATAAGGATGAGGATAACCAAGACAAGGATTATGAGGATTAGAACCAAACATAGAAATGGAAATTCATCATCCTTCTGAACCCCATCACCATCTCCATCTAAAGTGGTATCCACAGTGATTGTGAATGTGTGATTATCGGTTCCTCCCCTTCCGTCACTAACCTGAATTGTGAACGTGTTTGAGCCCAGATTTTCAATAGATGGCATACCAAAGATGGTTCCATTGTCAATACCAATATCCAGCCAATGGGGTCCTGAAAGTTTACTCCATGTAAGAGGATCCGAGTCGGGATCTGTGGCTGTGAAGGTGAAGGTCATGGTGATATTCACAGCGGTTTTGTCAGGAACTTGGGCTTTGTTTGTGATGACAGGAGGATTATTCGGGGTGGTTGTATCCTCGATTTGGATCGTGAAGGTATGATTGTCAGATCCCCCTTTTCCATCACTCACCTGTATTGTAAAATTGTTGGTACCCTGATCTTCAGAAGAGGGAGTTCCATAAATCCTGCCGTTATCAGTTCCTATCCTCAGCCAACTTGGTCCTGAAATCTTTCCCCAAGAAAGTGGATCTGAATCAGGGTCCGTTGCAGTGAACATGAAATCTATGAAGGAGCCGACAGTGGATGTATCAGGTTCTGAACCTTTATTTGTGATGGTGGGAGGGTTGTTTTGAGGAGTAGGAGTAAACGTGGAGAAGGCCCAGTAACCATCGGGCTGGTTTCCATAGGAACTGGTCTCCCATCCATCATTTAACTTTACCCGCCAATAGAAATATCCAGAGGGTCGGGTGTTGAATGGATTTGATTCGTTGACAAGCTGTGAGCCCGAGTCAATTAAGGTTGTGAACTCAGGATTCATTGAAACTTCCCAACTGTAACTCTCAGGGGAATCCCCCTCAGCATCCCTTCCAGGTGAACTCCAGATAACGCTCTGGGTTGCGGAAGATTCAATAAGGGAATTATCAGCCGGGTAAACCGGTGTTGTGGGAGGCAGGACTTCATTCAGATGAAAGGCAACCTCTGAAAAAGGACTCCAAACTCCAGTTATATTCTCAACTTTGGCCCTGAGCCTGTATGATGAACCATCCACCAACGTTGGGCCATTTGCAGGACATGGTGCATTATTGTATTTCACAGATACCTCTGATCCTGAGGATACTGAAGAGGTGCGGTTACACCACCAAAGTAAGTTTGAGCCTCCAGAGTCCCAGAGACTGATATTGTATTGTGAAAGAGGATCAGAATTAGGGTCATTGTATGTGAAGCTGAAAATGGGATTGTGGGGAATAATATGCTGAATACCGGGGGTTGTACCTAGGAAACCTTCTACACTGAGCAAGTCCGCAGTTGGAAAGGGATTGACGGGATTGATATTTGCAGAATATATGTCATCGAAACCGCCACGGTCGTCCTGCCAGGCCACATAAACAGGTCCATTTATGCCAACGGCAATTGCGGGTACATGTTGGGTATCAGTTGGGGGCTGGTTTACCCTTAGATTGGGGTGGGTCCAGTTTTCTCCTTGATTCGTGGAATAGGCAAAATAGATATCGGCATTCGCATTTCGGTAATCATGCCAGGCAGCGTAGAGAGTACCAGTATAAGAAACTGCAAGGGATGGATTATACTGACGGGCTGAACCTGTGTCCGAATTGATCTTGATATTCGGATGGGTCCAGGAGGTTCCACCGTTGGTGGACTTTGCATAGTAAATATCATAGTTGTTCCAGCGGTTGTCCTGCCAAACCAGAAAAATCGTGCCTGAGGAATCTACTGCAATGGAAGGATTGTTTTGTTCCCTTGATGACGTGTCAGAATTGACCTTTACACTTGGTTTTGTCCAATTTCCTCCCCCGTCTGTGGACCTAGCGAAATGGATGTCATAGTCTCCGGTTATTTGATCTTGCCAGGCAATGTAAATCACTCCCTCGGAGTCCACGGCTATTGTTGGATTGCGTTGGGTTGTGGAGGTGGAGTCAGTGTTGATCCTTACATTAGGATTTGTCCAATCTACTCCACCGTTTGTGGATTTGGCGAAGTATATGTCTGTATCATCCCAGCGGTCGTCTGTCCAGGCTACATATATCGTGCCTTCCGAGTCCACGGCGATACAGGGGGTATTCTGGTCCATATTGGGAAATCCATCACCGGCTGTATCGATGTTGACCTTTTTATTTGGATTAGTCCATGTCTGCCCACCATCAGTGGATTTGGCGAAGTAGATGTCTGAATCTCCATTTCTGTCGTCTTCCCAAACCACATACAACGTTCCTTTGGAATCGATAGCCATTGCAGGGAAGGTTTGATTCTCAGAACCTGTATTGACCTTTATGTTGGGATCGGTCCATGTTTCCCCCCAATCAGTGGATTTGGCAAAGTAAATATCCCAGTCTGGGTTGCGGGAGTCCCCCCACACAACATAGGCATTACCAGTTGGATCAACCGCAAGGGAGGGAGCTTTATGGGCTGCAACGCCAACTTCATCGCTATTCACCCTCTTATTTTCGGAAAATGGGGGATCACCAGTTGTGGATGGAAATGTAAGAAGGAGGATTAAACTGGTGGAAAGTAAAAGGAAGGTTAAGACAATCGAAGTTATTTTCTTTTTTCCGATGTTAAAAACCATGTATTCTCTCTCCTATACTATTTTCCTTCCTTTTTACAGTCTCCTAAGGATGTATATCTTTTTTATAAAACATCACCTCTATTCTGACTTCTTTCTGAAAAGGAACAGAAGCACAAAGACCACGATAATAATGATCAGGATGATCAATGACACCAATACCCATGGGAAAGCATCATCTTCTGGAATTGGGGTTGTTATACTTGCCGCAGGTGAAGGATCGGATGGGTTACCAGCCTCATCCACTGCAATTATCTGGTAGTAATAAGTTGTATCGAGTTCTAGACCAGTATCATTATAAGATGTTGTATCCTTGTCCAAAACAGTCAAATATAACCAGGGACCATCAGGACTTGTAGAGCGCTGTATAATATAGTCATCCAAATCAGGTTCTGTATTTGGATCCCAGGATATCTCAATTTTATTTTTACTTATCAAATCAAGGGTCGGTTGGCTTGGTGAACTCGGTGCTATGACATCCATAGTTGGTTCTACAGTTATCAGTCCCGTGGAGTTAAAAATATTCATTGAATATGTGGCTGTGACCGTACAGGTGCTATTTGTCATCACATTCTGTGCAGTGAAGGTAGAAGAATTCCCTGGTGATGTAACCTTACCAACAGAGGTATCGTCACTTTCCCATGTGACCTCAACATCCCTTACATAACCTACGGTATCGTTGTATCCTGCTGCATATAAAACATCTGTATCAGAAGCAGAGTAGGTTCGGGTGATTACAATATCCCCCTCTTCATATGCATCGTCTCGAATCCTGATATCATCGATTCTCGGTGCCAAGACCGTCAATAGGTCTGTGGTATTTGTTATGCTGGGGGTATAAGTCGCTGTTATCTTGCAAGTACTATTTATTGCGACATTCTGAGCCGTGAAGTTGGTCCATATTCCAGGAGAAGAGACCTGGCCCACGTCGGTATTGTCACTTGACCAAGAAACTTCCGGATCCTCTAGATAGCCTGCAGTGCTGTTATATGCTGCGGCATAGAAGATGTCAACATCTGATACTATATAAGTCCCGGTTGTGATGACATTTCCTCCTCCTAAGGGAGAGTCCCTTATCTGGATATAATTTATTGTTGGAGGTAAGACAGTAACTTGAGTAGTATTGGTATTACCTTGGTTGTCATCTACTGTTATGGTAACCGCTCCCTCGTTTGTATCGCTGCACAATATATCCGAAAAAGAGCCCGAGGTCGTGACATTGACAATAGAATCATCTGTGACGGACCATTTTACAGGTACATCTACAATATACCCTTGGGTTTGATTATAACCTGCTGCATAGAATTTGGTCGTATGGCCCACTCCAAAGACAGGATAATTTCCAGGATCGCAGAGATTAATCCCCTCTCCATTTGGTGCATCTCTGATTCGTAAGTAGTCAATAACTGCTTTTATCACTGTAACTAGTGTATGATTTTCATGACCATCTCCATCATCCAATGTGATCCAAACCAATCCAACATTCACATTGCTGCATGTCACTGTTGTCTTGTTTGTGGGGCTTGAGACTGCAACAATGGCTGTATCGTTTGAATCCCAAGTGGATGTTACTGGCACTGAACCTATGTAGCCTGCAGTATCATTGTATTCTGCGCCATAGAATGTGGTTTCATGTGCCTGGGAATAAACTGGATAGTTTGCAGGATCGCTCAGCACAATTCCTTCATCATTTGGAGAATCCCGAATCTGAATGATATCCACTGTTGGTTCCAGTACAGAAACCTGCGTAGTATTTAAAACTCCATTATCAATATCAGTCAATGTTATTGTTACAGTACCCCAATTCTGGTTATGACATATGATGGAGGTCGAGCTGCCAGTGGGTGAAACCATGACAATACCGGTGTCATCGCTCACCCATGTTGAAGAGCTCGATACATCTCCAAGGTATCCACCCGAGATATTGTATAGGGCACCGTAGAATGTTGTTGTATGTCCAACAGGGAAATTAGGATAATATCCAGGATCGCATAGATTGTTTCCGGCTCCACCTGGGGCATCACGGATGAGAACATAATCTACACTCCATCCCAAAACATTAACAAGGGTCTGATTCTGATTTCCCTCTCCATCATCCAATGTAATCCGCACCCAACCACTGTTCGTGTTATCACAGGTTATTGTCGTGAAGTTCCCTGGGCTCGTTACGGTCACGATATTTGTATTATTGCTATCCCATGTTGATATAGAAGGAACAGGGCCTATGTATCCTGCAGTGTCGTTATACGCCGAGCCGTAGTAATTATCTGTGGCACCCTTGTCATAGATCATGTTTGTTAGAATGTTTCCTCCTCCATCTGGTGCATCCCTGATTTGGATGAAGTCGGTAGTTGGTGTAAGCACAGTCACCTGTGTGGTGTTCTGGTTTCCCTGCCCGTCATCTAAAGTGATTGTAACGGTCCCGAAATTGGTATCACTGCATGTTAATGTCGAAGAACTGCCTGGGGTTGTAACACTTACAATTGTTGGATCACTACTGTTCCATGTTGAGGCGGTAGGAACATCTCGAATGTAGCCTACGGACTCATTCCACTCTGCTCCATATAATGTTATTGAATGTCCCACAGGATAACTTGTATAATTGGCTGGATCGCATAGGTTATTGCCTCCTCCACCTGGGGCGTCTCTTATCAGTATATAATCAACTTCAAAATCCATGACTGTGACTTTGGTCTGATTATTGTGGCCGTTTTGGTCGTCCAATCCAATCCAGACATATCCGACATTCACAGAACTTGCGGAAATTGTTGAGCTGGCACCCGGACTTGTCACACTCACCACATTTGTATTATTGCTATCCCATATGGAGGACAGTGGGACAGAGCCGATATACCCTACTGAGTTATTGTTTGAAACATAATATGCTACTAATGATTTTTCAAAATGGAGAAGACTTTCTGAAAGAATATATGCCTATAATAATTGCGGGAACTCTGATGGTAATAACTTTTCTAATATTGAAACTTGGTTTGACTATTGTAAAAGCTGAAAAACGGACGGGTATAAAATGGGTTGGATATAGTTTTTTAATTCAATTTGGAGTGATTTTTGCAATAGGTTCTCCTCTAATGTTACTTGGTTTTGCGGGAGCTTATGAAGGGGATCCATTAGCAATAATTCCTATAATAATTGTTGCCTCTGCAGTAGATTTGAATATTATTAATGTTATTCATCAAGTTGGTCTTAAACGCTCTTTAATTGTTTTAGTTCTAATTTTGGTACCAACTGTATTTGCAATGAGATTTTTAGGAGAATTTTTAGCAACACTGTAAAATAAAGTAAAAAAGCGCTATAATCCTATTGCTTGATTTATTTCTTTATTCATTTTAATAATCTGATCTCTAGCAGCTTCTCCAAACTTGTCTGAGTTAAACTCTTTTTTAGTTGCATAAGAATAAATGATAGCTCGTGAAGAATTTACAATCCCTCCCAAACCATCCTTATGAAATCCATTCTTTATATCTTCAGCTTGAGCTCCCTGAGCACCATAACCAGGCATTAATATAAACGAATTTTTTGTTATTTCTCTAACTGATCTTAATTCTTCAGGGAATGTTGCACCTACTACAGCGCCTAAATTATTATAATTTAAGAAAGAGGGCAAATTTTTGCTCCATTCCACAATAAGTTTAGCTACATGAATGTAATTTCTTACCAATTTTACCTTTTCTTTTTCTAGTTCAATTTGAGTATTATCTATATTGTCTAATCTTACACTAAATAGATTTTGAAATTCTGTGCTGCTTGGATTAGAAGTTTTTACAAGTATAAATAATCCTTTTTCCTTATAGTGCTCAATATAGGGTTGGATACTATCAAATCCTAGATAAGGGTTTAAAGTACACGCATCTGCTTTATAAATTTTAAACGTAGCATCTGCATAAGCTTTAGAAGTTGTACCAATATCGCTACGCTTAGAATCTAAAATTACCAATAAGTCCTTTTTATGAGCAAAATTTATTGTTTCTTTTAGCGCATCTAGAGCATCATACTTTTCATAAAAAGCAATTTGGGGTTTTATAACGGGGATTAAATCGTATACATTTTCAATTAAGGTTTTATTAAATTCTAAAATTACTTTATTAGGCTCATCATACTCTTCAATTAAATATTTAGGGATT
>CP070672.1:764348-768743 GCA_020351895.1 Thermoplasmata archaeon | reverse complement strand
ACCAGGATGCCTGCGATCATATAGGCGAAAATCAAATACGGACCCACTTTCGAGAATGCCAAGGCAGGCAAAACAAAAAGGCCGGAGCTTATCATGGCGCCTGAAGAGATGCAAAATACTTCAAGGAGGCCAAGCTCTTTTTTCAGTTCCATGGTCATCTTATCCATTTACATGATATTTTCATCTAACCAGTACATCATTTTTTTATAACATACTAAATCACTAGGATTCGAGGTTAGTTAATCCCCCTAATCGTACAAGTCGCTTTCCGACCCTGTATCGCTTCTTATTTATATCTTTATTTCTGATAATTCACATAGGAGCCACTTTTTAAGAAACCCACCCATAGCCTCAAATACGCTTAATCCATTCAACTTCATCACAATGAAACATTATGACGTTATAGTGGTAGGAGCAGGCCCAGTTGGAGGTTTTGTTGCCGATGCTATTTCCAAGAAGGGCTATAAAGTGGCCCTTCTCGAAGAACACCGCGAGATAGGAAGACCTGTTCAATGTGCGGGCCTTGTCAGCCATAGGGTTTTTAAGATCCTTGATTCCGAATTTGCCATCTTAAATGAGGTAAGGGGTGCAAGGGTCCATTCACCATCAAATCGAAGTTTGCTGTTTGAGGCCGCAAATCCAAAGGCATGCGTGATCGACAGGGCGGTATTTGACAGTACATTGGTAAATAAGGCGGTGGACAGTGGTTGTATGCTACAATTAGGGGCAAAGGTCATTGATATTAAAAGACATAATGACGGAATAAGGGTGGAATTAAGTGAGAACCGCTCAAAAATAGAAATGGAATGCAAACTGGTAATTGGAAGCGACGGTGTTGGTTCTCAAGTTGCCAGGAACCTTAATTTTCCAAAACCCAACGAGATTCTCTCGGGCTATGGTGCCGAATGTATTGGTGATGAAAATGCAAACAAGGATTTTGTGAATATCTTTGTGGGAAATAAAATCGCACCTGGATTCTTTGCCTGGATAATACCCACAGATGAAGGAATAAGAATAGGATTATGCACATCCAAAGGAAAAGAGAGTCCCAAATACTACTTTAAGAATCTACTCAAAAACCCAAAAGTAATAGAAATTATGGGGAACTCGAAAATAAAGGGTTACATCGCAGGTTTGATTCCCATGGGGCCCATGAAGAAGATATGCTCAGATAATGCCATGCTGGTGGGTGATGCCGCAGCCCAAGTGAAACCATTGTCCGGAGGTGGGATATATCTAGGCCTGCTTTGTGGGAGTCATTGTGCGGATGTGGCGGCATCGGCCCTGGAAAATGATGATGTCTCAGAGAAATCACTGAAAGAATACCCTAAATTGGTAAAAGTAGACGTTGGAAAGGAGATTAAAAGGGCAACACAGCTTCGAAAAATATACGTGGGGCTAAAAGATGAACATATGGAGGAAGGTTTCAATATTTTAAACGACGAGAAGGTTCTGAGCTTCATTGCAAAGCATGGAGATATTGATTATCCCTCAGGCCTTACGAAAACGGTGCTTAAAAAGGCGCCAAGATTGATGAAGTTTGCCGGTCCAGTACTTAAATCCCTGCTCTAACCAGGGAAACATGTTATACTCTTCTTGGGCGTAGAACAGGACGGCTAGAACCCCAATCAGAACAATGGTGGGTATGATGCAGACATAAAGGGGCCATATTGATATGGGTTCCCACACCTTAAATGATGAATCTGGTATTATTCCATCCACACCCAGTGCTTCTATATTGATTCTCCCAGGATCGTCCCCTGTAGCAGAAGCAGTTGCATTTTCCCATTCCTCATCTGAAAAATATCCCCTGGATTTCATGAGAAATGTTTCGTTAATGTAGGTAAAGTCAAGCTGAAATCTGACAAAATAGGTGCCCTGGGTGGTATCTGTTGAGCTTTTTATCGTGAAGTTGACATAAACCAATGTATCGTTTTTTATGCTTTCAAAGCCGAAGGAACCCTCGGTTCCCTGGCCAATGATTTTTGGTGGATGTTCAACATCTCCGATCTCCTTATAGACGTAGGTTGTGGCACATGCATAAATGCTCACAGTAAGTGTGACATTCGTAATATTTTCGTCGTACCTGTTCTCGATGCTCATGCTAAAGGGGCCTTTTTCCCCCGGTTTGAGCTGGGGAGTGTCAAAATTATCGAACAGTGGGATTCTAGAAGGGTGGCTTATATAATCATCTGCTGAGGCTGTTTGTAACAACAAAAAGAGCAACAGAACTATGACTGAAAATATAGCCCTTGCTTTCATTTCAATTCGAGAGCTTTAGGGGTAAATTGCTATAAATCTTTTTGGGTCAGACTTTCGGTCTTGGCAGAAGGCCAGCCTTCTCAACAATTTCGGGAACCTTGCTTTCCCAAGCAATTGCCATGACATGGACACCTTTTATCCCATCTATAGTTTTCAAGTGCTCGATTGTCTCCACAGCCTGAGCAATTCCCTCGGCCTTTTGGTCCTCAGCCTTTGCCATTCTGTCAATGATATCTTGGGGGATGCTTATTCCCGAGACGAATTTGTTGATGGCCTTTGCGGCTTTTGCAGATTTTAAGGGAGTGACACCTCCAAGGATATAGACCTGCTCTGTTAGTCCTTCCTTTTTTGCCTCGGCCATGAACCTCTCGAACTTCTCCATATCGTAGATCACCTGGGTCTGTATGAAGTCACATCCCGCCTTGATCTTCTTGGCTAGCCTCTTTACCCTGTAATCAAAAGGATCGGCAAATGGATTTACTGCAGCACCTATGAACATCCTTGGTTCAACTTTGATTTCATCACCATTTAAGAACTTCTTTTCGTCCCTCATGTTCTTGACCATCTGAATCAGCTGCATGGAATCTATGTCGAAAACGTTCTTGGCCTGGGGATGGTTTCCAAAGGTCTGGTGATCTCCTGAAAGACAGAGCATGTTCTTTATTCCAAGGGCAGATGCACCCAAAATATCGCTTTGCAGTGCGATTCTATTCCTATCCCGAACCACCATCTGCATCACAGGCTCAAGTCCTTCATTCATGATAAGCTGGGCTGCTGCTATGCTGGAGAGTCTAACAATGGAGGTCTGGTTGTCTGTTAGGTTCACAGCATCTGCATTGCCCTTCATGTATTGGGCCTTCTTTATGATGTTCTCAGAATCAGCACTCTTCGGTGGTCCTAGCTCGGACGTGACCGCAAACTTTCCGTCTTCGAGAACCTTTTCAAGATTGCTTCCCGATTTCATTTCTCCCCCTCCTTTGCGATTCCTTCGATTTCATCTTCCGGTCTTTCATCGATTATAAGATCCTCCCTCACCATCTTTCTGGGTCCGCCATGTCTTGCTGGGGTCCAGTCCTTGGGTGGAAGGATTTCATCCATGAAATCGAGTTTTCCCTGGGCCTTTAATCTGTCATGGATGAGCTGCCAACCGCAATCGATTTCCTTGTTGACCTCACACTTGCCATCCTGGGACCCCCCACAGGGACCGTTTAACATGCTCTTGGAGCATCTTACGATGGGGCAGATTCCCGCTGTTTTATCGAGCACGCAGTTTCCACATCCACCGCAGAATTCCACAAAGAAGCCTTGCTCCTTTGGCATGCCGTAGAACGTGGTGTTTAGACCTGGAAGGACAACAGTATCAGGGTAGAACTCCACTATTGTCTGGGGCCCTACCCCACAGGCTATTGAAAGTACACAATCAGCTTCTTTTATTTTATCTGCGATTTGATCCACGAACTCTTGTTCGCATTGTCTTTCCATGCTGGCCTCCTCAATTTTTTGCTCCCTGCCGTCCATTTTGTTTTTTATACGAAGTGCCGAAGCCAGTATGCCCACCTCCTTTTCACCGCCTGCATGGCATACTGCAACACATGTGTTACATCCCACAACCAAAACGGATTTGAAATCGGCTATCATCTTGCTTATCTCTTCAATTGGTTTTTGCTCTCCAACTATCATCTCGCTCACTCTCCTTTTTTAACAGGGCTTGGGCCCAGTTTTTTAATCCTTTCTGTCATCTCCTTTGCCAGATCAGCAAACCTCTGGCCCATGGCAGCGGAAAGATTGTACATTTCCAATCTTTCCCCACCAACTCCTATTTCGTCAAGGATTTTCTTTGTATAATTCACCTTCTTTTTTGCCTTGATGTTCCCGTTAATAAAATGGCATGTTCCCTCTTCACAACCGGCCACGATGACACCATCGGCACCATTCTCAAAGGCCTTAAGAAGATAGAGCACATCCACCTTACCTGTACACGGAATTTTTAGAATCTTTATATTTGTTGGATACGAAAGTCTCATAGAGCCTGCCAAATCGGCTGCTGCATATGAACAGTAATGACAGCAAAAGGCCACGATCTCAGGATCGAAATCCGATGATGTGTATTCTTGGGTCTTGTTTTGCTCCTTT
>CP070672.1:760166-764248 GCA_020351895.1 Thermoplasmata archaeon | reverse complement strand
ACAACAACCTATGATTTGAGGTAATGAAAATGAAAAAGATATTATTTTTCATATTAGCCATTATATTTATTCTTGGTTTTACAATAGGAATAAAAGGCATTTCTGTCAAAGCGGAGAATGAGATTATGGTTTATATTGATATTAAGCCTGGAGCGTGCCCCAATTATCTTAATATCAATAGTAGAGGCTTTGTTCAGATCGCTGTTCTCGGTACCCAGAATTTTGATGTTGCAACGATAGATCCAACAGAGATTGAGCTGAGAAGAGTGGGTATTAACGGCGAAGAGGTAAAACCTGTTAGATGGGTGTACGAAGATGTTGCCACACCTCTCTATATGAAGGAAGATCCATGTGATTGTCATGTCCTCGGCGGTGATGGCTATGTTGACTTGGTATTCAAATTTGATGCCCGGGAACTCATAGACACCTTGAATTTGACTGAACTTGTGGGCGAGACTATTCCGCTTACCCTCACTGGTGAACTGAGAGAGATAGAAGGTGAGGAAGAATATGACATCAGGGGGCAGGATTGTATACTGGTAATAGATCAGCATCCTGGAACAATGGGTAATCCCGGAAGTAAATAATCAAGATATTAATAAGGCAGTAGGATAAAGCCTCCACTATTGGAGGCTTCCCTTCTTCACTTTCCCAGGCGGTAAAACTATTCATGTTGGGAATAATTCCAACTCATCTTTCCTCAGGAATATTATCCAAGTAGCGCTATCTTTTTCTTTTTGTCGAAACACTTTGAAAATTATATAATTATCTCATAAAACACGCAGAATTAGAATAGCGTCGCCAAAAAGTGGCTCCCCTATGCTAAGAAAAGAAATCCTCTTTATGTTATTTCAATGCATAATAGCCTTAAATATTACCAATATTTCTCCTTTCAAATACTCTAAATAAGCAGAAATTTGTGGTAAAAAAACTTATTTGTTATATAATGAAGAAAATAAATTTAATAATCTCTGACTATGACCGTTATGGCTTCAATGGAGTAGTCGCCAAGCCCTATGAGATGAAAAAATTGGTTATGACTTTATATAAGGTGATAAAAGGAAAAGAAGAATCACCTTTGAAAATCAAATGGAAAATGAAATTCAGTTGGTAGTATTTATTTAAGGGTACAAAAAATATGGGATACAAACCGAAGAACAAACCCAGGTTCATCAAATTATTCTTTATCCTGGTGGTGATAACCATCGGTATATTATGTATTGATTATTCACTTAAAGATCTATGGCGGAATTGGTACTGGAATGATATCTCGCTCCACTCAGCTTTAGAAACTTTTGGAACAATGGCGGTTCTCCTTATGGCCATAGTTTTACTTAAGAGGGAACAGGAAAAAAATAGTGGGAACCTTTTCTTTATCATTTTGGGGTTTTTGAGTATGGGTATCTTTAAAGGGTTCCACGCCATTTCTGCTACACCAGAGCGGGGGTTTTTCTTGCTGAGCAATGAGGGCTACCTTATCAGTGGTTTCTTCTTTGCTCTTACCTGGTTGCCACAATCTATTATAGATAGATATACTTCCAAAAAGAATTGGGTTCTGTGGGGTGTAGTCATATCTTGCCTATTATTTGGGGCTTACACCTTGATGTTTCGGGAAATGTTGCCGGCGATGTTTCGTAATGAGGGAATTACTGCTACCGCTATCTGGATAAACCTTCTGGCAGCTACGTTCTTCGTCATCGCTGGGACTCGTTTTCTC
Organism: Thermoplasmata archaeon; assembly: GCA_020351895.1. The sequence goes on along the minus strand of CP070672.1, from coordinate 762,531 downwards.
CTCGATTTTTACTATTCTGATAATTTAGAGTCTTATCTTTTTCTCTATCTGGCCCTATGCTGGGGATTGTCTTGCCTGCTCCTCAGGCATTCATTGATTTGGAGCGCTGAATGGTGGATATTGCAATTCTTAGGCCTTGGGGCCTACTTATTAACCTTGGGGTTTGTAATTCAGGGGTATTTAGATAAAGCCTTTAGGCTTAATACTTACCTTGCCGAGAGTAAAATAACGAAAAATTTACTGGATGAATCAGAGGCCAAGTATGCAACTTTGGTAAACCAAGCCAAGGATGGAATCATTATCCTTCAAGATGGAAAAATTAAGTTTGCGAACAAAGCTATGGAAGAAATTACGGGCTATACAGTCAATGAATTGATAGATAACTTTTGGTTGGATATACTCATTTCCCAATCCAGGGATCTAGCCACGCAAGAAAATCAACCCTGTTGTTTAACCAATGGGAAAGGAAACATTGCGTGTGAAACAAGAATTCAATCCAAAGCTAGAATGATAAAAGACATAGAAGTATCTACGGGGCTTATCCAATACAATGGAAAAACGGCTACACTGGAAATTGTGCGTGATGTTACTGAACGTAAGAGAATGGAGGAAGAACTACAAAAAATTCAGAAAATTGAATCAATTGGAGTTCTGGCCGGGGGCATTGCTCATGATTTTAATAATATCTTGGTTTCTATCGTTGGGAGCCATTCTCTTTTAAGACTTTATGCAAAACCAGGGGATAAATTTTTAGAAATATTGGACAGGGCGGAAAAAGCAACCTCAAGGGCACGGGATTTAACTCGACAGTTGCTTACTTTTTCTAAAGGTGGGGCACCAATTAAGAAAGCTACACCTATCTTTGGGTTGATAGATGATACAGTAAATTTCTCTTTGAGAGGTTCCAAGGCAAGATGTGAATTTTTTATCCCTGCTGATCTTTGGGCGGTTGAAATTGATGAGGGGCAGATTAGTCAGGTTATTAATAATCTGATTATCAATGCTCAGCAAGCAATGCCCAAAGGTGGAATAATCAAAATATGTGCCGAAAATATTACCATTGGCGCAAAGAACAATGTTCACTTAGAGGAAGGGAGATATGTAAAATTAACTATAAAAGATCAGGGGATTGGTATATCAAAAGAACATCTACCTAAAATTTTCGATCCCTATTTCACTACCAAAGAAAAGGGCTGTGGACTTGGACTGGCAATTAGTTATTCAATTATCAAAAAACATGGCGGCTATATGATGGCAGAATCTGAGGTGGGGGTTGGTACGACCTTTTTTATTTATCTTCCCGCAGTTATGAAAGAAATCTTTATGGTGAAGGATATTGAAGAGGAGAAAATACGCTCCAGTAAAGGGAAAATTTTGTTGATGGATGACCAGCAAAGCGTAAGAGAAATGATAGGAGAAATGCTAAAGTATATCGGATATGAGGTAGGATTTGCCAAAGAAGGGGATGAAGCAATTGAATTATATAAAAAAACAAAGGAGTCAGGAAGAGGGTTTGACGCTGTTATATTGGATTTAACTGTACCCGGAGGTATAGGGGGGGAGGAAGTTATGAGGAAGTTACAAGAGATTGATATTGAAGTTAAAGCGATTGTCTCAAGTGGATATGCCAATGATCCCATTATGTCAGAATACAAAAGATACGGTTTCCGTGGGGTAGTTGCCAAACCTTGTGAAATTAAAGAATTGAGTGAAGTATTGTATAAAGTAATAAATCAGTTGGAATAAAAAAAGAGGCAAAATCCTACATAAGCAATCACAATCTAAACCTAAATAATAATAAATTTTCATTCAACAGCAATACCTGACTAATCTTATAATTATCGCATAGCTGCCCATAATTCTACGGGTATGTCTATCCACACTCTTCCTGTTCAAGCCAGTACAGAAAAAGACTAGTTGGAAGTCTTCATCGCCTACATCTCCAGGCCATGCACAATCACTCGCAGCTTATTATCAGGTGATTTCAGCACACGTTGTATATGTGCTACCGTACCGACTTCATAGATTTGTCCGGGCATCGGCATCTCAATTGAGAGATCTTGCATGGCGGCAAGTCCACGCAGGTGATTATCCTGTAATGTATCCTCAATCAACTTCACTGATCGCTGGATAGATACTACCGCCCCATAGACCCTTTTATCTTTTATTCTGTTTTCACCGCAATCTTCCTGGCCTTTGCTTCAGGAATTTTCTGCATTTCTATTCTTAATACTCCATTATGGTAGCTGGCATTGATTTTATCCCTATCCACACTGGAAGGGAGGGCTACGCTTCGACTAAATTCACCATACCGCCGCTCACAACAACGATAATATTCACTCTTTTCTTCTTTCTCTTCCTTCTT
>CP070672.1:750551-760066 GCA_020351895.1 Thermoplasmata archaeon | reverse complement strand
GTTTCTTGAGGATCTGGAGTGTCCAATACATTAGAAATTACGGGCAATGTGGTATCCCGAATCTCGAAGCTGTGCCCAGTTGAACTTGCCCAATTATTGCTTGTATCATTTGCCCATATGACATAATCGTAGATGCCTAAGACAGTGTAGGAGGATTCCAGGAACCATTGGTCTCCTGCTCCTTTATTCATGGAAGCATTTGAATATCCTCCACCCGGTATGGTGATATTCACCCAAACTTCCGCAACTCCAACATTATCTGTAACATCGCATGAAATATTGACAAGGTCGCCTGTTTCTTGAGGATCTGGAGTGTCCAATACATTAGAAATTACGGGTAATGTGGTATCTCGAATCTCGAAACTGTGCCCTGTGGAACTTGCCCAATTATTACTTGTATCATTTGCCCATATGACGTAATTGTAGATTCCAAGAGGACTGTATAAGGATTCCAGGAACCATTGGTCTCCTGCTCCTCTGTTCATGGAGACATTTGAATACCCTCCACTAGGCAAAGTAATATTCACCCAAACTTCCGCAACTCCAACATTATCTGTAACATCGCATGAAATATTGACAAGGTCGCCTGTTTCTTGAGGATCTGGAGTATCCAATACATTCGAAATCACAGGAGAATTTCCATCATTTATTGTAAAGGTGTAACCAGAGGATGAGGCCCAGTTGTCTTCTGTGTCGTTGGCCCAAATTGTGTAATCATATATCCCCAAGGGAATATAGATTGAATCGAGGAACCACTGATCTATGGGCCCTTTGTTCATGGATGTATTTATATATCCTCCACCAGGTAGGGTTGTATTCACCCAGACACCATAAACAGCTAGATTATCTGTTACATCACAAGTAATATTGACAGAGCTTCCCGGCAATTGTGGATCTGGAGCATCTACCACATTTGAAATAACAGGTAAGATTGAATCAATAATTTGGAAGTTGTTATTTATGGAGATACCCCAGTTCCCTGAGGAATCATTAGCCCAAATCGTGTATGAGTATCCCCCAAGTAGCGAATAAATGGATTCATAGAACCATGCATCTCCTACATCCTTTGTCATTGAGGCATTGTTGAATCCACCTCCTGGGAAAGAGATATTTACCCAGACTTCCACAACATCCACAATATCTGTAACCTCACATGAAATATTTACTATACCTCCTACCTGTTGGGGACTGGGTAAGTTCTGAACGTTGAATATGGATGGAGGATTTGTGTCCTGGATTGTGAATGAGTGACCCGAAGATGAGTTCCAAACACCTGCATTGTCTTTGGCCCAAATGATGTAATCATAAACACCCAAAATAGAATAAAGTGATTCGTCAAACCATGAATTTCCAGTCCCTTTAACCATGGAGATATTTATATTTCCACCGGATGGTAATGTGACATTCAACCTAACCTCGGAAACACCATCCGAATCTGTTACATTGCAGCTGATATTCACAAATCCCAATGTTTCCTGTGGATTTGGAAGGGCATTTACATCCGAAATTTCAGGCAACTCGTTTGGAAGGGGCAGACTCCATGGGAATGTAATTAGGGGGTACCTATCCTGTGCACCCTTTGGCCCGTCGATATCATACGGTGTGTCTCCAAATCCATCTGGTGGAGGCACATCCTGGGATGCAGTACTGTTAAAGTCCACTCCAATGTAATCAGACCAGAAGTTCCCACCTGAAGGGTATCCGTCATCCCATGCGTTAGAGCCATTATCATAGGCCTGCACACCACTTCCGTTATTGTTAAAGAAACCGTTGTGATGTATCAAGCTGCTCTCGCAGTCGCCGTCGAAAATTAAGATTCCATATTCTGTGTTGTTGGCGATTATATTGAAGATAATAATAAATTCGTCTGAATCGTAGGTAAGATTGATTCCGTTTCCGCCATTTTCGCTTATCGTGTTATTATCTATGAGATTTGCCCTATTTCTATCGTTCATATAAATTCCATCATCTCCGTTGTCAAAGATGGTATTGTTGCTTATGGTGTTGTTGATACACAGGTTGAGGAAATAGATACCGTCATCTAGATTGTAAGATATGTTGTTGTTTTCTATGGTGATATTGAAGCACCTGTTCTCCAAAAATATACCAAAAAGATTATCCGTTAATGTGTTGTTGGAAAGTGTGCAGTTTATTGACTTGTAAATCGCAATCCCATCATCCGGATTGTTCCAACAGGTGTTGTTATCGATTGTATTGTAATCTGAATAGAAGACATAAATCCCATCCTCTTTATTTCCCGAACAGTTGTTATTATATATGGTGTTATTATCAGAGTAATCCAAGAATATTCCCATACCACTTAATCCTCCTGCAGTGTTGTTGGAGAACTGATTTTTAAATATTTTATTATAATTAGAAGATAAAAGATATATCCCGTCATAATTTCCCTGGCAATCATTGTTGAATATTGTGTTATCGTCGGAAAGTTCAATGTAGATTCCTTCAAATTTATTGTCACTGAAGGAATTATTAGCAATAAAGTTCAGATCCGAGCTTAGCATGCTGAGACCATTTGAATTGTTCAGGACTGAGTTATCCTCGATTACGTTATTGTTGGACCATTCAAATGTTATACCCTCAGAATTATTCAATAGAGTGTTGTTTATAACAAAACTATCTGATGTTGACCAGAGATATACCCCACTCCAGTTATTGTAGGTGCAGACATTGGTGTCAATGGTAATATTGCTGTAATACCCGGTGTAGATTCCGCTCCAGTTGTTGTACCTACAGGTATTATTGGTTAGAACAATATCCATTGAATATTCGATATTGATCCCATTTCCGTCATTGGCTTTGATATCATTGTTTTCAAGTGTGCCGTTTGTCGCATTATACAGGTAAATCCCTGAGTTTCGGAAGTACTGCTGCGAATTTCCTGTTGAATTCTCAATTGAGCAGTTTCGAATAATGAAATTTGACGTTGTGTTTCCTATGTATATACCATATCCCAGACTTCCTGCGTCAAGGGTGAGACCCTCGATAATATATGGGTTGGATTCACTTCCGTCTCCTGCCCAACCAAAAAATGCTACTGTGTCTGCAAAATCTGTATTGTTGTCGATTCTGAGATCCATATTCCACGGGTAAAGAGCTAAGGGGTAAAGATCTTGTGCACCTGCAGAGCCATTTATATCATATGGGATATCCCATACCTTGCCATTGCTTGTGGCAGGGGGAACATATCTATTCTCGTAATCTCCCCAAAGATTTCCCTCACCTTTTCCATCATCCCAATTATTACCTGTTCCATCATCGTAGGCCTGAACATCACCACCATTGTTATTGGTAAAATTATTATGATGAATTTCATTATTATTAGTTCCACTTGTGGCGTTTATTCCATAGAATGTATTGTTGATGATGTCATTGTAGATGATAACATTGGAATCTGCAGATATCATAAGTATCCCAAATTCCCCATTGTCGGCTATCGTGTTGTTTGAAATTGTATTTTGGTCAGAGCCTGGATCAAGATAGATTCCATAATCCGTATTATTTGATAACGTGTTGTTGGAGATGGTATTTAACAGGGACAAAATCGTATAAATCCCATATCTGCATTTCTGGATATCATTGTCCTCTATAACATTGGAATCTGAACTTTCTAAAAATATGCCCTCCTGGTTTATATCTGAAATCGTATTATTCTGGATTGTATTGCCATCGCAGTTGCTTTGTAGATAAATTCCTATATTGGAATTGATAATAGTATTATTCATTAACTCATTACCACTACACCAACTGAAAAGATAGGCAAAAATACCGTTGTTATCGCCATAATTATCCGAGATGATGTTGTCATTGCATGACCATAAATCCATTGCTTCTGAATTATTTGTAAATGAATTGTTTGTGATTATATTGGAGTCGCTGTTTGAATTCATCTCTAATCCATAGTTATTGTTGTCAAAGGTGTTGTCATCTATATTATTGCCTACAGACGATTCAAGATATATCCCACTTCCAGTGCTGTTTAAAAAATCATTCTGAGAGATGCTGATGTTTGTACTTCCCACAATATGCAGCCCATTACCCGTACAATTCTCAAAGGTATTGTTTGTCAAGGTTCCGTTCATAGAATTATAAAGTGCAACACCAGAATCCCAATTATAAATCCCAGCATTTCCGCTTGGATTATATAGATCACAATTTCTTATTATAAAACTCACAGTAGTATTTCCAATATAGATACAGTATCCATAACCTCCGCCGTCTATCTCATAATCCTCAATGATATATGGATTTCCCGCACTTCCATCCCCAACCCACCCCTCAGCTGCTGCCATTGCTGCAAACTCGGTGTCATTGTTGATTCTAAAGGGTGGATCACCCACCGGTGGTAACGGTGGAATGAGATCCATGGATAGAATGTATACCTTTCCCGCATCCCCCAATCCTCCCGGATCATGAAATGGAGAACCTACAATCGCTTCATTAAACCCGATAGTTTGATTTACATCACCTGCCCCGGAAACAGACCAACCAAACATATCTGTAGGATTCTCTCCTACTGCAGTAAAGTTCGCACTTACGGCTCCAATAATAGGTAATATGGTGTCAGAGCAGTTGAAAATGTAGGCTTTTCCATTTCCATTCCCAGGTGCACCAATTACAACATCATCATAGGCATCTCCATTGAAATTACCTGCACCGGAAACTGAGTACCCAAACATATCACCTGGAGATTCACCTTGGAATGTCACATTTGGGAGAACTGTCTCAGCCCCTCCCATTGCCCTGAAATAGAAATCGGCATCGGAAGCCGTCCATCCACTGCCCTGGTCATATGCTGAATCACCATCAGGATAGTTTCCTGCTCGCTGTCCAAACCATCCCCAGCAGTTTGAGGTATCCGCACCTGTTCCTTCAGCTACTATGAAGTAATCGGTGCCTGCTGTGCAGGTATAAGGGACAAGCCACTCAAAGTCTGTCCATTCATATGAAACATTTCCTGTGCTTGTTGATGGAGCCTGGGCTAAAATGGTTCCATCGGGAACCGTATCTGGTGAAGATCCTGTGCTCCCCATGAGTTTAATGGTTAACGTTCCCGAGGTCCCAAAGGCCTTGATCAGCAAGCTCACATTCGTTTGAAGAAATGTTTCCTGAGGAATGAAGGACTGGGCAACATATTGACCTGTGTAAACTGCAGCCTCCATATCTCCTCCAGTTTCCCAGCTTGTGAACTGTTTTTCGTCTCCCCAACCTATTCCTGCAACAGTTAAATCTTTCATGGCAGCGCTTCCATTTATCAGGTATACATTGCCATTTGCAGTTCCTGGTGCGCCAATGATAACGTCATCAAAGCCGTTCCCACCGATATCTCCTGCATCCGAGACCGACCACCCGAAAAGGTCTCCTTGTGCTCCACCGGTTTGCGTTACATCGGGAAGGATTTCAGTTGGTAATTTACCTAAAGCCTTGAACCAGTAATCATAATCAGGTTCCTCGGTCCAGGCTCCAGGTGGATTGATCATGTATGCCGAATAGCCACCTGAATAATTGGGATTGGAATCCAAATCCTGAAGCCATCCCCAGCAGTTATTCGTGTTCTTCCCGGTTGCGCGGGCTGTAATCCAATACATGGTGCCTGCAGTGGCCTGAAAAGGAGTTGTGAACTCGAACTCCATCCACGTAAGAGGATTCGGACCTGGAGGATTGTTTGGTTTAGGATCTGCTTGTGCGAGGATATTTCCATCAGGACCACTATTATCACCCTCCAATGAGATGGATATTGTTGTGGTTCCAGTATTATCAAGATAGAGCCAGAGCTTTGTTAAAAGATAATCCTGATCCGGTGTGAATGATTGGGCAAGCCATCTTTTTTCATATATTGCATAGACATTGAGAATATCATAGACTGCTCCTGTACTTTCATCCCAATGCGCGAATATCGTATCCTGTGTCCAAGCCTTCATATCCTGAGACCCATGATAAATATAGCTTCTGCCTCTATTATTGTCATACCCAGGTGCACCAATAAGAATATCATCGAATCCATCCGAATTGACATCCCCTGTACCTGATACAGCAAATCCGAAATGGTTGTTATCAGCTTCACCAGTTAATATGACATCTGCATCAGATGCGCTATTGGGGATTCCACTACTTCCGAAAAAGACATAGGCCCTACCCTTGTCAATCCCATAACCGTAGGCTCCCACGATCACATCATCGTAAATGCTTTGGTTTGGAGGGATCTCCGGTGCAGAGAAAGAGTTTTGAGGCTCCGCAGCTGACCTAACAGCAAAATCGTTTCCATTGTTTTCGGTATCAATAGCATTCCCACCATTTGGCATTGTCTCTCCCAATTTTCTCTCGTAACTCTCCAATGGATTAGGCAAAGTAGGATAGTAGGCTCCTTCGTACCACTCGGCATTAACACTGTATCCGAAGGTGTCAATTACTTCCCCAGTATCATCCTTCAATCTTATTTCATCACCAGAATTTGCGAAGACAGAGCCTGCAGTGTAACCACAATCAAAATCAGGCGGAGGCCAGGAGGCTTCCGTGGGATCAGTTGATCCGAGATAATTATCTATGGCAATCAAGAAGAATCCATAGGCGGGAATCGTGCCTGCCAATGTAAAACTATGGGAATCCATGTCCTCAATCACCCAGTTGTTTAATATTACCGGATTTGAGGTGGGATTATACAGTTCCAAATACTCACCAATATTAGGAGATGTTTCGTCCACACCATTGGCATAGACCTCGCTTAGGACAATATGATCAACCGGAGGCTCTTTGCTTACATCACCAAGGTCAGAAACCGAGCTTCCGAAGAAATCACCAAGGTTCTCTCCCTCGATTGTAATGTTCGCATTATTTGAACTGATAATGCCGCTTAATGAAATGTCACCATAGAATATGTATGCAACACCTGTATTGCTATTATTTCCAGGTGCTCCGACAATAGTATCATTTATTCCATCTCCATTGAAATCCCCTGCACCTGAGACATCCCAGCCGAATCGGGCTCCAGCCCAGCTTCCGTCCATTATTACATCTGCGGAATCAGCCATTAAATCCCCAATAAATCCTGAGCCTCCAAAGAAAATGTAGGCCCTTCCCTGGTTGCTGTTATACCCAGGAGCACCCACAATGATATCATCTATTCCGTCTCCGTTAAAATCATCACAATCCGAGACATTCCACCCGAATTTGTCATTAATATTTGATCCAGAGGCGGTGGAGATTATGGTGGCAGGCAATGAAGAAGCATTGAAAAATCCGATATTAAGAGGGCAAATAAGAATTAAAACGAAAACAATTGTTAGAATTACTTTGCTATGATTACAATATTGACTGAACCTATGTTTCAGAGGCCATCACCCAAGGGCAACTAGAAATCCCAGAAGTTTTAATTTATGGAATTTATATATTGTACATAAATATATTGAGATAAATATCATATAATGAGAATAATGAATAATTCTAAACGAGGGAGACCAAAAAATTGTCTTTCACTCTATTTTTATCCCATAAACCTTCTCGGGATTTTCTTTATGAATTATAAATGCATCTTCCTCGGTCATCACTCCATTCTGTAAAAGAACCTTGGTTCGTTTTGGAACGGTTTTAATACCAAGCACTGCACCCGGTCTTCGAGGATCGTCAAGATAATCGGTTTCCATCATAAAACGTAGGCCCTTGGGTATGGCTGCATCAATATTTTTTTTGGATGCTAAAACCGATGGGAAGAGTCCATGGTTATCCTTTTTATCTATGATTGCTGGGCTGTAATGCTTAACGACTCCATTAACAGGAAATCCCACATCTTTTGCTATCTCTGCCAATTCTTTGCATACATCAGGTGTTCCACTCTCAGTATGGAGAACAACCGCGCATCCGATTTCCTTACCAATCTTCATGCCATATCTCATGATCTCATTGGAGGCATTCATGATCTCATCCGAGACAGGAAAATGGGGCCTTCCTATCTCTCCCAAAGCAATTGCCTTGCCTTCTTTTACATAATCTCCTGCAATATTCATGCCCTCTTTCATAACCTCCACTGCAAGGTCAAGGGGCATGCGCTCTGCAAGTCTTATTAGTTCCACGGGATATGGTCCCAAGGTAACAAAAATCTCCACCTCGGTTTTTTTTCTTGCCTGTTTAGCAAGATCCAAGGTCACTTCATATTGACCCTTGAAATTCTCAGGCATATGAATAGGAAATCCTTTATGGGGAAGATGAGATAGAATAATATGGGTTCCACCTGCTTTTTGGAAATCCAAAACAGCTTCAAAGCCCCTTCCATTCGGTTGGAGGTGGACATGGTTGTCTAGGATCGGCAAATTTGACATGTGCTAACCTTATGCAAATTTATTCGGCTTACAATTTTAGATAGAAGAATTACAATAAAAAAGAAAAAGTGAAAAATAGTTTTTAGTGCAGAAGACCGGCAGCCTTCAATTCATCAGTGATTTTATCAACTGCCGCCTCAACATCCTCGGGGCGTCGCGCTCCTGTGCATACCAGTTTCCCAGAGCCGAATAGAAGTACCACCACTTTCGGATCTGAGATACGATAAACCAAACCTGGGAACTGCTCTGGTTCATATTCAACCCTCTCAAGACCCAGACTGATTGCGATGGCATTCAAGTTTATCTCGCACCCCAAATCAGATGATGCAACTATGTTCTGCACTTCTATTTTCGGATCTCTTGTTACCGAGATACCAGCCTTTCCTATCTGCTTGATTACGGTATCTATTGCAATACGAACATGGTCTAGGCTCTTTGCACCAGTGCATACAACCTTGCCACTTCTGAAAAGCAGTGTGGCGGTCTTGGGTTCTTTCAATCTGTATATCAAGCCTGGAAATTGCTCAGGCTCGTATTCCGCTCCATCTAATGCCAATGCAATTGCCTGCAAATTCAATTCTTCTCCAAGAGAAGTTGATGCCACAACATTTTCAATTTTTATTTCAGCCATGATGATTCCTCCGTTTTTATTCTAACCATTTTATCATTCATAAGGTCGTTCAGTCGGTGAAAACCTACATTTCTCCCCCATTTTCGCACTTGATTTAAATACCTATTTATAAAGATTTCGCTGTTATTACACAGTGTTTATATACGTTTGGGGGTTTATAAGACGACACGTCAGACAGTAGTAACACTGGTTCTTAGGGGGATTTAATAATTTGATTTAATGAGTTGATTATATATACCCAGTATTGTTATCAAGAGCTTTTTTAATTCCTAAACCGAAATCTTTATATACGACAAAACACATATAGTCTTTTGTCAGACAAAAAACTATCAAATGTCTGACACAATCCCGTGACAATCTGTGAAGAACAATAAAAGGGATGGCAAGTGGCAGCACTGGAGAAAAAGAGACGCGCAGAAAGCTCAGAAACCGAAAGGATAACGGTTATAGTACCAGCGGAAAAGCTCGAAAAGCTGGATGAAATGGTGAAAAGCATTGACTACAAATCCAAATCGGATGTTGTAAGAGTTGCAATAGAACGATTCCTTGAAACC
>CP070672.1:747264-750451 GCA_020351895.1 Thermoplasmata archaeon | reverse complement strand
TGATCTCTTCACTTATTAGGTCATCGATTTCATCCTTTACCAAGGACTCCTCCTCATGGATAAATTTCACTTCTTGGAAAACCTCGGTGCCGCAGATTGTACATTCTTCAGAGTCTTGCTTCAAAAAGGCACCGCATTCTTCACAGATGAAAAGCACTCCATCCGAGAAAAGCCTGCTGTCAGCACTTGCCACCTCCTCATCTTCTTCAATTTCAGGGGCTTTCATATCTTCTACAGCAATCCCGCATATTCCACATTTAGTGGCTTCAGAGCCCAAGAAAGCCCCGCACTCGGAACACAATAATATCATTCCTTGGTTTGAGAGTAAATCCTCAGTCTCTATCCCAAAAGAGGTTTCATCTTCATCAAAATCTCCTTCCCCATCTATCTCATCTTCAAAGTCATCCTCATTCTCCACCATTTCTGTACCACAAACACCACATCTTTCTGCATTTGAATTTATAAATGCACCGCAATTATTGCATAGAAAGATATCTGAGGATGATTCCAACAATTCATCGGCACTGGACTTCCCACTCATTCGAGATTCTTCACCTTCCTTGGACACAACATTATCGGTCTTAGGAGGTCGCTTTGTTCCACATGCACTGCAATGTGTTGCATCCGCACCATTGAATGCACCACATTTGGAGCAGGCATACATACCCAAGAACGAACTAATATCATCCAACGTGAACACCATGGAAATTGTTTTTATTTACTGGAATTAAGATTTTTTTCCCAAAACATAGAATTTTATGTCTGTGAAATATATAAAGACATTTACCTCACAGTATATCCTATGATTATCATGGATGATAATATCGGATGATTGATTCCGACCTTTTCATTATTAATGAGACTAATAAATTTGAACATCTTCATTAGACACAGATTTTTGGGCGGGAGGAGGGGGAAGGAGAGGAGGGAAGGAGAAGGGGGAAGAAGGAGGGGGAGAAGGAGGGGGAAGAAGAGGAGGGAAGGAGAGGGACGGAAGAGGGGGACGGAAGAGGGGGACAATGGGTTGGTTAAAAAAACAATCACTACCCATATTACCGATAACCTTTTAAATTCCCATGACCTACCAATCTCCAATGCCAAATAAGCCTGTACTTCAAGTTGCTCTGGATGTGATGAACCTACACAGGGCACTTCAAATAGCCAAGGAGGCGGTCTTAGGGGGGGTGGACTGGATTGAAGCAGGGACACCTTTAATAAAAAGTGAAGGACTCGAAAGTGTTCGGGAATTGAAAAGAACCTTTCCCTCCCATACCATAGTTGCTGATATGAAGACAATGGATGTTGGGACCGTAGAAGTGGAGATGGCCTCCAAGGCTGGAGCCGATGTTATCTGTATAATGGGTGTTGCAGATGATGCAACCATAACCGAGGCTGTGAAAGCTGGGAGAAGGTACGGCTCCAAAATCATGGTGGATCTGTTGGGTTCCTCCGATCCTAACAAAAGGGCGAAGGATATGGAGAATTTTGGTGCAGATTTTGTTTGCCTTCATGTTGGTGTGGATCAGCAGATGAAGAAGGTGGAGGCATTAGAGGATGTCAGGAAGGTGGCAGAGGAGGTCAATATTCCCGTGGCCTGTGCAGGCGGGTTAAACTCTGAAACAGCAATCGAGGTGGTGGAGGCAGGGGCTATGATAATAATCATTGGGAGTGCCATTATCAAATCCCCTGATGTGACTCTCGCGGCAAAAACCTTAAAGAAAACAATCTCCCAGAAAAAAGCCATTTCCTCGGAACTTTTTCGTAAGTACGGCCAAGAAGAACTTCAAGAGGCTTTTTTAAAAGTCTCCACTCCTAATATTGCAGATGCCATGCACACCAAAGGAGCAATGAAGGGTATCACACCCAGAATAAAGCATGGCACTAAGATGGCGGGAAAGGCGATAACTGTAAGAACCATTGATGGCGATTGGGCAAAACCTGTTGAGGCCATAGACAGATGTGATAATAATGAAGTCCTTGTCATAGATGCTGGAGGAGGGCACATCGCTATTTGGGGAGAACTCGCATCTTGGAGCAGCAAAAAAAAGGGCATTGCAGGGGTTGTTATCGATGGAGCTGCAAGAGATATAGACGATATCTTGGAAATGGAGTTCCCGATATTTTCGAGGCATGTTGCACCCAATGCCGGAGAGCCCAAGGGTCACGGTGAGATCGGATGCGAGATAACATGTGGCGAGCAGGTTGTAAGAACCGGAGATTGGATAATCGGTGATGAAAGTGGTGTTGTGGTGGTGCCTAGGGAGGACGCAGTTGAAATAGCAAATCGTGCACTGGATGTGCATGAACGCGAAAACAGAATCAGGGAGGAGATAAAAAGAGGAAGCACCTTATCAGAGGTTCTGAAGCTAAAGAAATGGGAGAAAATTGGCTGATGGTGTTCTTCTTATGATTTTTATGCTTTCTATGCTCTTCTTCCATAAATTCTCATGGATTAATCGATGATGAGTCGTACTTTGTGTTGAAGATTTTCCTTTAATTTTGTTGCAACAAAAACTGCTAGATAAATTCATTTTGAACTTTTACGACTTCTGCACTGTTTTTTGCCTTAGAGTACTCCAAAAGAGGTATCCTGTTCATCTCTAAAAAGTGTGGACCCCATTTGAACTTATCCAATACCAAAGCCGCCTGTTTCCCATGACCAAGTATGCACAATGCCGCTGCAAAAGCCTCTACTGTTGACAGCTTAAAAGGTCTTCCAAAATTTGTCGGATTTGCAGCCACAAGATAGGGGAGCGCCCTGCTCTTTCCTTTCTTCCTAAACTTGAAAAGAAGCTCCTCAGCCTTTTCCCATGAGCAATCCAAAACCGCTATTCCCTGTTTTTCTGCGTAAATCAAATCCTCCGGGGAAAGCGCTTTTTTAGCGGCGGGATTGAGAATTATGGCATTGTATGGAATCTGCCTGAGACTCTTTACGACTTTCGCCTGTCCGAACTTTGCGAGCTTTCTTCCCGTGCATTTTTTTGGATCACATTGGTCTGTATGATAGATATGCAATTCCACATCCTGATCCAGTGATTCTTGGTCTTTGTCATGGCCAGTGAAATCGGATTTCATAACGCACCTCTTTTGGGATTCCATAGCTGATTGTTAAATGATGAGCTAAATTGGATATTTTATGGTTCTTTCTCCGATTGCTCTGAGTTTGAGGACGATGTTGATGGAGGTT
>CP070672.1:738933-747164 GCA_020351895.1 Thermoplasmata archaeon | reverse complement strand
GAGCTGGAGAGGTGATACTCGCCAACTGTACCGGTGTGACCGTTGAGAATCAGAATGTATCTGATGGTGATGTTGGTATACAACTAGGCTTTTCCTCAAATAACATGATAGCTAACAACACCGCATCCTCTAACAATTGGCATGGGATAAGTCTATATGAATCTAGCAATAACACAATCATCAACAATACAACTCCCTCGAATAATATTGGCACCTATATGGCTTACTCCACCTGCAACACTATCACCAACATCAATTTCTCGTGGAACAGCGAACACGGTATGTGGCTCTGTCGCTCAGCCAACAACACCATTGTCAACAATACCGCCTTCTCGAACGGCCTCAACGGCATTCATGTCTGTGTGGAGTCCAACAACAACACCGTTGCCAACAACACTGCCTTGAACAACCAACATGGCATCTATCTCACTGGCAACTATAACAATTGCGTCACAAGCAACAACATATCATCGAATACCTATGACGGTATTCACCTCCATGGAAGCACCCTGAATGATATTAACAACAACACGATAGGATGGAACAATCATGCTGGCATCAATTTTACGGTAGGCAGTCACGCAACCGTCAAATACAACGATATTGAGAACAATACAATGAATGGAGTATGGAGCGAAGATGAGAGCGACCCTGTAATCAACTACAATAATATATGTAATAATGGAGGGGGATCATCAGGGCATGGGTATGGGGTTTATAATGATGATTCATCAGTGGTAATCGACGCACAATACAATTGGTGGGGTCATACGACCGGGCCTTATGATCCTTGGGATGATACTTTACTTGGAGGAGACTACAATAGATACGGACAAGGCGACCGTGTAGGCGATAAATATCCTCGTTTCATCGATTACAGACCTTGGATTACTTGATAAAAAGATTTATTTGTAATGATGTAAATGGATAATAAGGGATATCATGATTTTAGTCCATATCTCTCAGAAAAAGTATGGTCTAAGTAATGGTTGTTTCAGTCACCGAATTGATATCAGGATATTTACCATATCCATCATCTTTATCGTTACTCTATCACCGGTGAGCCACCTTATTTATAATAAAACCTCAGGTGAAATCTTTGGTTCCAACATTCCTGTAGGCAGGGTTAGCGATTTAGATCAAGGACAACCCGCAATTGCTATCGATAATGAGGGAACTATATACGTAATTTGGGGTGAAGAAAATATTACAACTCTTAATCATTCGATGTGGATCGGCAAATCCTCTGATGGAGGCATATCATTTGATTTTGTAAAGAGGATAAATAAAGATATAAATTGGTCCCAAGAACAACCATCTATCGCTGTTGGACCCGATGGTAAGGTGCATGTTGTATGGATAGACGTAAGAGAAAACCTACCTGGTATATATTACGCTAACTCGACAGATGGCGGACATAATTTCAATCCGAGTGTAAGAGTAATGGATACAACAGTACAATGTGGTGTTGGAGGATCGGTTATGCGACACTTGATAGCAGTAGACAAAAACAACAAAATTCATGTGGTCTGGTCCGACAATCGGACTGGAGGGAATAATTATTTCATTTATTATGCAAATTCAACAAACGGAGGGATATCGTTCAATCCTAATGTAAAAGTGAGTGATAGCGTAGCCCCGGCAACAGAACCTTCCGTTGCAGTAAATGATAATACCAATATCTATGTTGTTTGGACGGATTATAGAAATATTTCTACAAAAGGATCCGACATATATTTTGCCAAATCTACGGATGGTGGTATATCGTTTAGCCCTAACAAAAGAGTTAATGATGATTTAGGAAATACCGAACAATTAGATGTTTCTATTGCAGTTAATAATGGCATAATCGGCATTGTATGGGATGATTGGAGAAGTGGCGAGAACATATATTTTACTAACTCAACAGATGAAGGGGAAAACTTCAGTCCTAATAAGAAAGTAAATGACGATGTTCCTGGTTCTCATTGGATATCATCAATCGCTATCAATAAGACAGGCTATATTGGTGTCGCATGGATGGACGGAAGAAATGGAAACTCGGATATATATTTCGCAAACTCCACTGATGGTGGTAATACATTTAGTAGCAATCAAAGGGTAAATGACGATGTTGGGACAGAAAACCAATATACGCCTCACATTGCAATGGATGATAACGGTCATGTCTATATTGTTTGGCAGGATTTTAGAAGTGGAACAAATTGGGAGATCTACCTTTCCCGATCAAACTGGGAACCACCAATGACCACCCCACTATCCCCACCAATCGATTCCACTCTAATCAATACCACACCATCATTAAAAGTCAATCCGGTTATCGATCCAGACAACGACACCATCTATTATAATTTCACTATCTCTGACCAAGCAGATGCTGAAAGCGGCACAGTTTACTACAGCGGTTGGATAACATCCACATCTTGGAAACCTCCACCGTTACTAGATGGCAAATGGTATTGGCATACCTATACCTATGATGGATTTAATATAACCTCGCCAAATTGGGTCTGGAATTTCACTATCGATACCTCACAATGTTATGATATCCAGCTTTATGAAGGTTGGAACCTTATCTCTATTCCATTCATCCAGATGGATACAGACCTTTTTAGTGTTCTGAACTCCATAAATGGATCCTACGATGCCGTGCAATGGTATAACACTGGAGATAATTCAGACCATTGGAAACAAAACCATATCTTAAAACCTTCACGATTAAACGATTTAGGGAATATTGACCAAAACATGGGCTTTTGGGTGCATATAACTCAAACTGGAGGCGTTCTACTCGAATGCTCCGGAATAATACCTACAGAAAATCAGAGTATAACTCTCAAAACAGGTTGGAATCTTATTGGTTACCCTTCGTTGAGCAATAATAGCGTAAGTACAGCCCTGAACAACCTCGCCCTCGGCGATGATGTTGATTCGATCTGGACTTATAATGCCACAATCCAAAATTGGGAAGAGCTCAGGGAGCCCGATTACTTTAAAAGGGGTAAAGGATACTGGATTCACTCAAAGGTAGAGAAAATATGGAATGTCCTTCTGTGAAAATCCTTTAAATTTTATACACGATTTTACCCCAAAATAGCCAGAAATTGAAAAATTCTACTTAATTTCAGAAATAGAAACGTAGCCCAAGCTATTTACTCCCCGCCGAAGAAGCCTCTTAGCACGGGGTGCATCTCGATAAGCTGCTCCCTTCCTATGTCCTCGTACATACGTATGAGTATACCTACGGTTAGAAGGACTCCGGTTCCGCTTGTATTTCCCACTGTACCCACCATATCGGCAAGGGCCGCCAAGCCACCCACGAAGGCACCGCTGATGACGGTTACCACTGGAATATAACGCTCTAACACCTTCTTAAGGACCCGCGGATCACGTCTGAAGCCAGGAATCTGCATACCACTTGACTGAATCTGCTTTGCCACATCCTCCGGTCCCATGTTCGTTGTCTCGATCCAGAACTTGGCGAATATTATGGAGCCTATGACCATCACGGCAATGTAGATGATAGCGTGCGCTAACACCTGCCAGTATTCATGACCCCTCATGTAAACCCCGTATCTCTCGGGGTTCATCAAGGGGAGGAACCACTCCCCGAGGCCATTCACTCTGGACACGTAATACGCACCTCCCATGGTCGGCTGCGTTGGATTCTCAGGATCTGTGAAACCTCCAATCCACCACTGACGACCGATTAAGGGAATCCTGCTTGCTGAGGGATGGGTCCAGAGAAGTAGAGAGAACATATTCACATTTGCCAAGACCGCGGCCATCAAGATCACAGGGATGTTGGATGCATAAATCAGCCTGATGGGATATCTTCCCCTTGCACCTCTTACCCTTCCATGAGCAAGGGGCAGCTCAACCCTCGTGGACTCGGCATAGGCCACAACCAGGAATATGACGATGGTGCCCACAAGGGCGATAATGGGATTCGGAGGTCCAAGCAAAATCGTCTCGAACCTGCCCTGGGACAGCTGTGCCACATTCGAGTTCGTAAGAAGGTACCATGTCTTTGGAATCGCACCGCTTGGGGCAGGGCCCGCACCTGCAATGTTGTACCGTTCCGAGGACGAGGTGGGCATCCAGCTTATGGTCCCCGTAAATATGGCTTGAGAAACTCCAGCCGCTATGAAAAGGGAAATACCACTTCCGATACCCCATTTTGAAACTACCTCATCCATGAAGAAGACCAGGTAACTACCTACGAAAAGCTGCAGAACGATGAGAGTCTTGGCCAAAAGATCCCCGTAACCACCTGACATGGTGTCTAATTTAGCCACAAAATTTAAATCCGGTTGCAGATAACCGTAAACCTGCGGTACCGCCTCCACCACGATCATTACTATGACCAGTAATTTCTGGGTTCCCTGGTAGATTGCCTTGTCCTCGGGTTTTGTGAGGTCCAATTTTATGATCTTAGCTCCTGTGAAAAGCTGCATTATGATTGAACCCGTAACTATGGGCCCGATACCAAGATGCATGAGCGATCCTGAGGCCCCTGCCATTATGGCACGGTACTCTGAAAATAAATCAAGTGTGTCTTCCTTGGAAAGACCGTATATGAACACATTCGTCATTATGAAGTAAACGATAAGAACAAGCAGTGTCCACATCATCTTGGTCTTAAATGCCACATGACCTTCTGGTTTTTTTACTGCAGGTAACCTGTCTGTTATGGGTTTTAAGCCAGCTAGCTTGCTCCCCTCGGTTTTGTAAGAGAGCATGAGATACAGTATTCCAAATAAAGGCCCGAAAATGGCTGCCGTGATGAAAATTATAACAGGATCAAACTGTGATGAAAATGCATAAAACACCACTATCGCTATCCAAAGGAGGATGACCGGTATTGCCACCGCTTTATTCCTTGCTTCCTCTGCCATTATCACTCAGCCTCTATGGTGTTCTCCTCCATCGCCTCTTCTGCTACCAACACCTTTCCCCCGGCCTCTTCCACTTTGGATTTTGCCAGTTTTGAAGCGGAATTTACCGTGATTTGAAATTTGCTTTTTAATATCCCCGAGCCCAGAAGCTTATCTATTCCCGCAGAGCTCAGATCGACTTCAACTTTATTCCCCGCCTTCTTTGCATATCCTTTTTTAATGAACATTGAAAGCTGCTCTTCTAATTGACCCACATTGATGGTCTTTTGCTCTCTTTCGGATTGTGACTTCGGTCTTTTGAATCCGTATCTACCGAAGTGCTTAGGATCGTACTTGACAGTGGTTATGTACTTGTGTTTGTGAAGACCTGCATTTCCTCTTCCACCACGCTTTCCAGCGCCCCTTCCCGCCTTCTTTCCTCTGCCATGTGTCCTGCTGCCACGATGTTTCTCTGTTCTACCCATCATAACACCTCATATCATTCTCTCTATGAGTTTGTTTATATCCTGGCCGCGATATCCCAAGGCACCACCGGCAGAATAGCTCTTCTTCACTCCCTCGTAGCCCTTTTTCGGGGGATGAAGTCTTATCACTGGTTTTATCTCTTTTACCTCGTTGTAGTTAGTCTCCCCCGAGGAGACTGCCTTTGCAAAGGACATGACGGATTTGTACTTCGTATTCTTCTTGATATAGCTGTCCGAGATTTTTTTATCACCCATGAGTCTTCCTCTGTGAAGAATCATCCTTGCCAAAATTTCTGGAGAAATCTCTCCCCATGTAACATAATCCTTAACCTTTTGAAGCATTCCCAAATAGCTCTTAGTCTTGGGCAATATGACGCAGTGATTGACCTTGTTCAACCTCAGCATCTTCAATGTATCCTCGATATCGGTTCTGACATTCACGATTCCTCTGATTCGAATCACTGCAAATGTCATTTCGTATCCTCCTCTACTTTCGTCTTATCCACATCTTTTTCTTTCTTATCTGGCTCCTCTTTTTTTTCCCCCTCAATTTCCTTTTTTCCTTCATCTTTCTTCTTATCTTTCTCCTCTTTCATCTGCTCTTTTACGGCAGCCTCCGGTTCTTTCTCCCCTTCCACCTCGGGCTCCTCTATAACTCTCTCAACTTCCGTACCAGGAATAATACCTGTTGTGATATGCATTTCATCCTCCTGGGATTTAAGAACCCTCATCTCTGCCGTCTTTTTCAGGGCTTCAAATGCCGCTGCCGCGTAATTGGCCGTGGTTTTGGTGTGTCCCTTTGTGAATGCCCAGGCATCCTTTATTCCTGCGAGTCTGAGCACGGGTTTCGCAACATCACCTACGGCCAAGGCAATTCCCCTCGGTGCCGGTTTGAAAGTCACTCGTACCGAGCCTTTCTTTCCGCTAACATCGAAAGGCAAGGAATGTGGTGTTCCGCATCCGCATTCCCAGGAACCGCAGCCTCTTCTCACCTCTATTATGTTCAATTTGGAATTGTCAATTGCCTTTCTTATGGTGGGGCCAACTTCCTTTCCCTTGGCCTTGCCCAAACCAACATAGCCATTGTTGTTGCCCACAACTGTCGTGACTGCAAATCTTACTCTTCTTCCGGAATCGGTCATCCTTTGAACCATGTTAACATCCAGAACCTCATCCTCCAAATCCGGTAATAGAATATCCACGATCTCGGGCTCTCTAAGAGGAAGACGTGTTCTTAGGGCATCAGCCATGTTTGTAATCTCTCCTTTCTCTACCATTTTTCCGAGGCGAGTCTTGGGCTTCCAGTACATCATTTCTCCTCCTCTAAGCTGGCTTTTGTAGAATCGAACTGAACTTTTAATTTTTCATCAATGTGCTCCCCCCTGATTCTTTCTTCAGAGGGTAAAACTTCTTCACTATGAGGAATGTCGACTCCTGCATCAAGCATTCCCTTTAATGAGGCAAAGACCCTGGAGCCTTTTGTGGGAGTGTGAAGGCCGATATCCAAAACAGCGGCCTTTAACCCAGCGGCAATGGCTCTTTTTCCGGCAAGGTAACCTGTGAGATACGCCGCAGGGGTGTTTGAAACCGAACCTTTCCAGCCGAATTTTTCCAGCTCAAGTCCCTGTGCAGTGGCGATGGTTTTGTCCCCTTTAGGATCGAACAGAACAAACTGGATGCGAAGGTTTCTTTCGGACCTTCTTACAACGGCTCTCGCCTCTCGGGATTTAAGAAGCTTTATTCTCCTCCTATAATCTGTCTTGCCTTCTCGTCTTCTTCTTCTTGCTACCCGATATCTCGGACCATGTCCCATTATAAATCACCTATTTTTCCTTTAACAATCCTTCGCTTCTCAAATGCGCATCCAGTCTTGCCTTGCTCTTGAACATTCCACCCTTGGCTCGCCTGTATAGTTTTCTATAGGTCGCCGAATCGATCCTGCCCTCTTTCCTGTACATCATCAACTGAGCTCGAATGGGGCGAATCGTGTTTATCCAGGCTCTTTTTTTGGGTGTCCGTGCCTTCTTTGAGCCCTTTCGTGAGCCGTGTCCCCTTCTTTTACCCTTTCTTTTTTGTCCCTGCAGGTATCGGGCTCTTCCTCGAGAAACGCCCACCTTTTGTTTGGCTTTGATTGCCTTTGAGTCGATCAATCTTCTGACATCGGATCTTGTTATGGCCTCACCCACATCCTCCATGCGGGTCGGGTCTATCCATACCCTGTTCTCCCCACAGCCGAGTATCTCTGATGCCAATCTCCTCTGGTTCTTCAAGTCCATCTCACAGCCCCCTTGGATTGAGAACTCTTATGCCTTTTTCTTCGGCTTTCTCTTCTATCTCTATCCTTTTTCTTGTTCCTACACTGTGCCCGACCCTTGCTGCTTGAGTTTTGGGATCGATTTTCTCCAGATCGGCCACATTGTGCACCATGACCTCCTCGAATCCAGAGGGATGTAAATTTCTTGCCCCTTTCGGTGAGCCATAACCTATGGACACCACATTTACCCTGTAGCCCTTATGTGTACGCAATTTCGAGTGGCGCCCCCTTGGTCTTCTCCAGGCTTTACCCAACCGTTTATACCTGAACCATTCTTGGCGTTTAAAATCGGGTGTCTTCTTCTTGATCTGTCTCCTTGTTTCGAGCCTGTGCTTCATCACAGCACTAAGTTCTGGCTTGATCTTAACCTTGTATTTTTCTTCCTCTTCAATTATTTCGATTTCTTCTTCAGCCTCCTCTTCTTCCTCCTCCTCACCTTCTTCTTCAGCCTCCTCTTCGGCTTCTTCCTCCTCTACTTCTTCCTCTTTTGGTACCTTATTTTCCTTTTTCTCTTTCTTTTCATCCCCCGTCTTTTCTTTTTTATCCAATTTTTTT
>CP070672.1:736320-738833 GCA_020351895.1 Thermoplasmata archaeon | reverse complement strand
GACGCCGAGATCTATCTTGGCTCACCCGCAACGGTGGCTGCATCTGCGTTGACTGGTAAAATATCGGATCCCAGGGAGGTTGTATAGTGATTTTCGAGCAGGTGAAGGGGAGGTTTCTTTTTCCGCCGGGTCCGTGGAAAAACGATAGTTTTTCTAGGCTCAGGGGAATCTTTGATTGCCCGCAGTTTTCTTTGCCGACCCGAAGCCATTGTGGTGGACGGGAATTAGATATAAACTATGTCTGTCCTCCACTATGTAGTGGAAAACATATTCAGTATCAAGAGCAATGTTTTCCACAACAGCGTAGAAAATCACCCCAAAGAAAGAGGTGGGAAACCAGGGAGGTGGCATGATGAAGGTCTGGAAGTACGGTGATAGTGTGAATACTGATATGCTGTTTCCGGGAAAGTACTGCTACACGGCAAGTACAATCGAGGAGATAAAGGAGCACCTTCTGGAGGATTTGGATGCGAACTTTGCAAAGGAAGTTAAGGAAGGAGATATTATCTTTGCGGGAAGAAACTTCGGATGCGGATCCTCAAGAGAGCAGCCTGTACTCGGTCTAAAAGCCTTTGGAATCAAAGCAGTTGTGGCAGAGAGCTTTGCCAGAATATTTTACAGGGCTGCAATAAACCAGGGCCTGGTTTTGATTGAGAATCCAGAGGCTGTAAAAGCTTACACAGGGTCAGAAGAAGTTAACCTTGACCTTGAAAAAGGTGAACTGTTTGTTGGTGATAAGAAATTCACATTCCCGCCTCTTCCCCCCGAAATAAAGGCAATTGCAGAGGCAGGTGGATTACTGGAATACACAAGGAAGAAGCTTAAGGAGAAGAAATAGAAACGTGTAATAGAAAAAGAAGAGGTGAAATTCATGAGTCTTCAAGAAAAATATCCTAGGGCCGCGAAGATGTGGCCAGAAGCGGAGTGGATATCCGATGAAAGCCTGAGAGAGAAGGTACTTCAGGTGTGGGAGTATGCATTTGACAACAGTCCTCTAACACCGGAAGATTTGGAGGAAATTCCTTTCACACTTTTAGTTAAAGATCTAAAGGTCTCGTTCATGACCCACAAAAGGGCGGTAGTGCATGTTTCGATTACTGCTGCAAAGGAGATGAAGAAGCAGTTTGGGAATGAACTGCCCATTGACCTAGATGTGCTTACTGCTGCTGCAATACTGGTGGATGTTGGAAAACTTTTGGAATACGATAGGGTTGAGGGCAAACTCGTCACAAGTGAAACAGGAAAGGTACTTAGGCATACCTTTTCAGGAGCGGGATTGGCAATGAAGTTCGATCTTCCTCCCAGGGTTGTGCACGCCATTGCCTACCATTCTAAAGAAGGGGATATGGCTAAAAGAACTCCGGAAGGATACATCCTCCATCATATTGATTTCATGACCTTCGAGCCATTTAAGGACCACTTGTGGTAAAACGGTGAGATGGTTTTCGGAAAAAGCCATGGTGATTTTACCCATTACTTCGATTAAAAAAGATCTTTGAGATATTTGTCAAGACCACTTAGATCATCCATGGTACCGTCCCAATTCTGAAGTAAATCGCTATTATTCGATTCCAGTTCCAAGATCGTCTCTTTTAACTTTGGTTCCAGGCGCCATGTACCCCCTTTAAACACGGCTGCAAGATGTGTGTACTTGCCACGCTCGATCATTACTTTTTTATCACCTATTTCCATTTCCTTGAGAGGAGCCTTCTTGTGGTCTTTGGAATCAAAGGCATCGCTTACGAAATCCTGAACAGCAGCGAACATACTGGCTGTTATCTCTCGATCCCTCAACTCTTGATTGCCCTTGTATTTATGGTATAACAGGAGGCTGTTTTTAGTGTATACCAAGAACAACTCCTCTATCTCATATTTTCCCCTCTGAAATGCATATACGATAAGTATTGATGCTAAAATGGCAACAATCAGTAACATAGTTGCAACATAAAGTACTAAATCTATCCCCCCTCCTTTTGGAATAATCACCTGGCTCAAGGTTATATTAAAAACTGTTGTTGCATTGGCATCATTGGGATCACTAACAGTGACATGCACTATGTCCCCCTCCATATTTGATGGGTATTGAAATATCAGAACTGTTCCTGCAACCATGATATACTGGGATTCAATTGTTATCCCAAGCTCTGTGATGTTGTTATCACAATCAGACAGATACGATATTATATCCAGTATCCAGGTCTCACCCCTAACACCCTCCTGATTTGGTATCTGTGCGATAACTGGTGCATCATTCACCGGAAGCACGGAGACGGTTATTATGTCCTCCACCAACGCCCCAGATGGGTCTGTGGCCCTTATTGTTATGTTTTCCATACCAAACCAGTTCTCGTCTGCATAGAAATCCACACTTCCATTGTAATAGATTATCACCTGTACATGTACCTGACCGTATGTGTAAATCAGAATGTCTCCATCCTTGTCCCAAAAATAGTTATTGACATTGAAATAATCGTATATGTAATCATCCTCATAAAATACCACATTTGGAATCT
>CP070672.1:732158-736220 GCA_020351895.1 Thermoplasmata archaeon | reverse complement strand
TTCTGACTCCTGGCTCCTGACTCCTGACTGCTGGGCTCCGAATTTGGCTTTCAGGTTCACCTGGTTAAGTGCTTACATCCCGCATAATGAATAGAATATATTTTTTTTTTCGGAAATTTTGAAAATTTGTTGATAAATGATTGATTTCATCATATATAATATGTATTATAGGGAGATGGATCAATATAAATACATATTTTGATCAAAAGGAGGTTTTAGTTTATTAAAATAAATACAAGGGGGGGTTTTAGCTATGATTTCTCCCATCAAATATCATGAGGAATTAAATTCAATTGTTTTTATTGGGAACTATCTACCACGAAGATGTGGTATTGCCACATTTACCACTGACCTTCTGGGAGCTGTGTCAGCAGAGATAACGAATGGAAAATGCTCTGCTATTGTTATGAACGATATTCCGGAAGGATACGTCTATCCTCCTCAGGTTCGTTTTGAGATAAACCAAAATAAGCTCTCTGACTATAAGCAGGCAGCAGAATTTCTCAATATGAATCAGATAGACATAGTCTGTCTACAGCATGAGTATGGTATCTTTGGTGGTCCTGCTGGAAGTAATATCATACAACTTCTTAACGATCTTCGGATGCCTGTTGTAACAACTTTGCACACAGTACTTAAAGAGGTAACACATGAGCAAGCCTTAGTCGTAAAACAACTCATTGATCTTTCTGATCGCCTGGTGGTTATGAGTGAAAAGGCACGTGAATTTCTTATAGATATCCATTCTGCACCAGAAGAGAAAATTGTTTTTATTCATCACGGCATTCCAGATACCCCCTTCATTGATCCCAGTTATTATAAGGACCAGTTTGGGGTAGAGGGGAAAAAAGTCATCCTCACCTTTGGCCTGCTTTCACCTAATAAAGGCATTGAGTATATGATCCAAGCTCTTCCTCAAATTACTAAAAAACACCCTGATATCGCTTACATTATTCTTGGTGCTACACATCCCCATGTACTCAAAGCACATGGTGAAGAATATCGCTTGAACCTCCAAAGAATGGCTAGAAAACTTGATGTTGCCGAGCACGTGATATTTCAAAATCGATTCGTGACTCTTGAGGAACTTTGTGAATTTCTCGGCACTGCAGACATTTATGTCACTCCATACACAGCAGAGGAACAGATAGTTTCCGGAACGCTTTCCTATGCCCTGGGTACAGGGAAGGCCACAATTTCAACACCCTATTGGTATGCAAAAGAAATGCTGGCCGATAGAAGGGGCTACCTTGTTCCTTTTAAAAATCCCGATGCCCTGGCAGACATGGTTATTAATCTTCTTGACAATCATATTGAGCGAAATGCAATGCGTAAACGAGCTTACACCTATAGCCGGTCAGCAATCTGGAAAGAAGTGGCTCGCCGTTATTTAGAGGTTTTCAGTGAAGTCAAAAGCGAACGTTCTCGTCGTCCACGGACTATTTTTTACTTAAAAAGACCCCAACAGCCGATTTTTCTGGAATTGCCGGAGATTAATCTTAACCATGTAAATACCCTTACAGATGACACAGGAATTCTCCAGCATGCTATCTTTAACCTGCCCAATCGCGTGCACGGATATTGTACCGATGACAATGCCAGAGCATTAATGCTCTCTGCCATGGTCAGACAATTCATGCCCCCTCAGGAAGGATTACTTTCTAAACTCTGTACCTGTTATCTCAGTTTTTTACATTATGCTTTTAATGAGGAAATTGCCAGATTTCGTAATTTTAAGACCTATGATCGTCGATGGTTAGAGGAACAAGGCTCCGAAGACTCTCATGGAAGGGCTATTTGGGGTCTCGGTGTTTCAGTCTCTTGTTTTGATGATCCTGGTTTATTGAGCATATCTGCCACATTATTTAATAAGGCACTGGTTGCAGCTGAAGGATTCATATCTCTTCGGGCCATGGCCTTTGCCCTGGTGGGGATTCACGCATATTTAGCCAGATTTCCGGGAGACAGTGCAGTTAGGAGAACCCGGGAAGTAATAGCCAACAGACTCTATGAGGCCTTTAACGCTAATTGCTTACCAGATTGGCCATGGTGTGAAGACGTCCTCACTTATGCTAATGGTAAGCTGCCTCACGCCTTAATCCTTTCAGGTCAATGGATGTACAACTCTGAAATGCTTACTAAGGGGCTGCAGGCACTTGAATGGCTAGCCGAACTACAGCTCGGTGAAGGACATTATATTCCAATCGGCAATAATAACTGGTATAAAAGAACCGAAAACAGAGCACGTTTTGATCAACAGCCTTTGGAAGCACATTCAATGATTGATGCATGTATTGAGGCCTTTAATGTCACACAGGATAAAAAATGGATAGATAGGGCTACAACCTGCTTTAATTGGTTTCTTGGCGATAATGACCTTCATGTCTCACTCTACAACCCACGGACAGGCGGGTGCCGCGATGGCTTAAATCCTGATGGTGTAAATCCAAATGAGGGCGCTGAATCTACACTGGCCTGGCTTCTTTCACTTACGGCACTCCATAAATTAGCTGCTGACAACATATTGTCTATAAATTCTTATTATAATAAAAACGATTAATTTATTTATATTAAAATGTGAATCTAAAGCCAAGTAATTTTTGTGATCCTTCTTCAAATCTAAAAACATCAAAATCATCTTGTATACATACATAGATGATAAAGTTACCTGTATTACCGGGAATTTTTACTCTCGCTTCAATTGCATGACCAAACAGAGAACTGTTTCCCTGTAAATAATGAGCTGAAAAGTGTATATAAGGAGTTATCTCCCCTTTTAACAAACCATACCCCAGGCTTCCCTGCACATCACCCCAGTAATCAAATCCTCTTGAGGAGGGATAAAAACCAATATTCAGATCCCAATCCCAACAAGAAGCATTATTATCTTCTAGCTTTAAACCAACAAGATGATAATCCCTCATGGCACTTTCATGCTTTAGGCCATAAAGGGCGGAATAGGAATGAAAAATCCCTATCCCAAAATTATCCAGATCAATTTTAAGGGAAGGGCCAATCTTATATCTAACAATGTAAGGATTAAGATCATGAGGAAGTGTAAGAATTCCTATATAGGTATATAAACTTAGTAGTTTATCATTGTTTAATGTAAAAAGATCTAAATCAATGGCTATATCACTCTTATAACCATACTCCTTATTATTAATAAAACCGGCATACCCTCCGTCTATAGTGAATTTAGTCACTCCTACACTATTTGGCTTCTCTTGATGTAAAAGATTGTTCTGTCTTTTTTGATCCAGAGCCATTTCTAAAGAAAGACCTGCTAATAAAAAATCCTCACCCTGTCCCAAACGATACCAATCATGAAAATATTTATAAGATACAAAAGGGGTAAGATAAATATTTTTATTACTATTAAAAGAGATCCTATCTCCTATCTCAATACATGGATTTAGGTTAATACCTCTGTTATCATAGATTGAGTTAAGACTGAATTGACAGAAAAAAACCTGATTATCAATTCTGAAGAGATCATCCCTTATACATAATGTAAACATCCATTCATAATTATTTTTTGTTCTCATCCAAATTCTACTAAAAGAGGCTTTCCAATTAATAGTATTTAACCACTCTGTGTTAGAATTAAATCTAATCCCATCATTTTTATGGCCAGACATAAAACCTATGGTTTTATATCCGATTCCCAATTCATTCCAGTGAATAGCGTTGATTTTATTTTCCGATAGCTTCCTGACTGGGTTATAACATGTATGATCCCAGAATAATCCGATCCTCCCTTTGACAGTTTTATACCCGATTCCTAAATATCGAAACTCATAGTCAAGTTGGGTGGGTGAAGAGTCAAAGAGACTTTCCTCTTGAAAACCAAAATGTATAAAAACATCCCTTATTCTTACTATATCAAACCGCACTTGCCTTGTTATTCTCGCCGTATAATCCCCTCCCCTAACACCCGCAACATCAATTGCAGCATTAACATCTGTTAAGAATCTAAGAGGTGTATCACACTTTTCATTTTGCCTTTTTTTATGAAATTGCGAGGTGGTTACTCCTTTATTTGCTGATTCATATCTTGTA
>CP070672.1:727756-732058 GCA_020351895.1 Thermoplasmata archaeon | reverse complement strand
ATTATACTCAGGTTTCCAAGCTTATCCCCCACTCAAGGGCAGATTATCCACGTGTTACTGAGACGTCCGCCGAGATCCTAAATCTCTCGACTCGCATGGCTTAATCGGATTCCAATAGCGGTAGCCTCCGGCAGGATCAACCGGAATTAATTATCCGCATGTGGTAATTATTATTGGCAGGTTATCTGGTCTCATCAAATCGTCGAGTGTCAGATTCAAGAGGTCACGACAAAAACGCCGGGTTTCTTGAATCTCCATTTATGTAGACAACAATAGAATAGGGTCGCTCATGACAGGAAACTCGTTCCCAGCTCCCGACCCACGCCGAAAATTGCTGCCACCTATTTAAAGGTGAAGCGGCCTTATATAGTTTGCGGTATATAAGTGTATGGGATTGTTCTCCCCCTTAAAATCGATTATATCGGTACTTCCCAGACACATTCCTGCGTCGCATGAATCCAGTATCCTCTACCCACCTCGAAGTAGTCTTCTCCGCTTATCTCCACCCAATTCTTGTTGGCAGCATCGAAGGTCCAGATGGAATCCACCTCTGATCCGAATGTGAGGTTGTTTAAGGCTGCTGTTCTGTTTTTATTTGTGAGGGAGGCCCAGCCTACCATGTTCCAACCCAAATGGAGGGGGATGGATTGGTTGGAGGTTGGTTGGGTGCCATAATATCGAAATAGAACTCCTCCTGGTTCAGTGATGTGAATCCACAATCCTATAATGTGATTGATATACATAAGGTCATTCAGGTGGGATGGTTTAGAGATTTGGTAGTGTTTCCAGGGATCAGAAGTGTTACTTACGTTAAACCTCTGGATCGCGTCAAAAGACCCGTTTATGGAGGATAATACTGATTTCAGATTGGAATCTGATTGAATAAATGGGATCGAGATCAAATTCCAGCCTTCATAGAGAAATGTGAAATTCCCAATGTGGTTCATCAAGGGATAGTTATCAGCTGAATCGTTGTCTATCGAATAATTTGTATCTCCAATACCATCTGGGGGAGGGACATTCTGTGCGGGAGTGGAATTCAAATCTACACCTGTGTAATCAGACCAGTAATTTCCACCTGAGGGGTAGCCATTGTCCCACAGATTGCCGTTATTTGTATTGTCTTTGGCTTGAAATGTATTGTTTATAATATTATTATGATAAATCTTATTGCCAGTGGAGGAGTAGAGGCTGATGCCTCTATAATTATTCGATAAGTGGTTGTATGTGATGGTGTTGTTGCTGGAGAAGCCAATATAGATGCCATTCAATATGTTCGAGAATGCATTGTTGTGAGCAATGGTATTATTGCTGGAAGCGTCGATGACGATGCCTTCATGATTATTCAAGAATACGGTGTTATTACCGACGGTGTTGTTGCCGGATATGTAAAGGTAGATGCCAAAATTGTTGTATGATACGTTATTGTTGGTAATCATGTTGTTGTTGGAGGAATCGAGATAGATGCCAAATTGGTTATAATAAAATGCGTTTTTATTAGTGATAGTATTGTGATTGGACTCCGAGAGGCAAAGGCCATATATATTATTCGATACGTTATTTTTGGAAATGGTATTGCTGTTGGATGAGGAGAGGTTGATGCCATATAGGTTGTTTGAGAATACAGTGTTGTTAATTATTCTATTGGAGTTGGATGAAGAGAGGTAGATACCATTCTCGTTATTCGATGCGCTGTTGTTGGAGATAGTGTTGCTATTGGATTTTGATTTGATGTAGATGCCATAGTTACCATTCGAGGAAGCAATGTTGTTGGAGATAGTGTTGTTGCTTGAGGAAGAGTCGAGGTAGATGCCATGGTCATTATTCGAGGAAGAAGTGTTGTTAACGATAGTCGCATTCTGAATGTTGTACATAGTCAAACCTGATCTAACAAAGTACGGCGGGTTATAGACACCGCTTGCCTCGTGCAGATATGAATCTTTTATCTTAAAATAGACAGTAGTGTTCCCGATGTAGATGCAGCATCCGTATCCACTGCCATTAATGTCATATCCCTCGATAATGTAAGGATTTCCAGGTAAGCCATTCCCGGTCCAACCCTCTATCCCCGCCATTGAAGCGAACTCGGCATTGCTGTTGATTCTGATGGGGTTGTGTAGTATATAGGGGGCTTGGACAGTATCTACATCACTGAAACTGATCAGCCCAATAAACATGCTGCTTACTAATATCCAAACTGTCAAAACAGACATAATGGCTTTTTTCATTCTCCTTACCTCTGTCTGGCTATATATTACTCTATCTATTTATCTAATTTTCGTATTCTTTTCCCTCCGGCAAGAAAAGTCGCCTAAAAAGAGAGAAAAAGAGAATCTTATTTGCGGTATATAAGTGTATGGGATTGTTTTATCTCCCTTATACGAAGACTAACTTACTAATGAGCCGATTATTATCAAGATTTTCTTCTTAGATTTACAAAGGGTCATTCTTATCGTAATATTGTTGATAATGAGGTTCAGCCCATTGTAACTCTTCAGGATGAATTGGAGTCACAGGTATAACTTCCACAGGTTTTTTCTTCTTTTCTTTTAAAAGGAGGAGAACCGCAGCAATGACTGCAATGAGAATGATCCCAGGTAGGATTATCCACCTATTATTGGATAGGAACCAATGCGCCCCTGGCTCACCTTTGTCTGGGTAAACACTGTTATCTTTGGGATCTGTTTCAGCTTGGTACTCTTCGCGGTTACTATATCCATCATCGTCAAAATCATCTACTGCACCCTGGGATAAATCTCCAAAGTGGAACAGTTCCCAATTATCTGGGAGTTCATCATCATCCATGTCTGGATTTTTGCCACTGGGCATTGCTTTTATATAATTATAATAGATATCCCCTGTCTCCGGATTGGCAAGTGTCACCTCTATCGTGCATACCTTATCTAAAGGCAAGAAAGCTGGTATATATATTTCCCCCTCATGTGTGTTATCACCTGGGGTCATATAAGATTCGAAAGATCCATCACGCCAGGACCACTTTTCATCATCCAAATACCAGGTTATTTTTCCTATATAACCTGATGAGCCATCCATGGTTGCAGTTACATTTGTCTTCCCACCGAGAATAATATCACTGATATCAATATTCAATCGCTCTTCTATTGAAGGTCCATTCTCATGTTCTAGAACCGAAATATATGGGTATGAGGTTCTATCATAACTGAGATTATCGTTCGAGGATGATGAGTATTTAACTCCGGCTTCAAAGAATATTGTTATTTCACCCTGGTAATCTGGTGCTTTGAAAGTGATATTAAATTTACCTTCATTATCAGTATTAATGTAATCCTTATCTACAAGATAACCTTCCTTCGATGTTTGATATAAATCTTCTTCTAAAAACGTGACATTATGAAAAACCACATAGTAATAAATCCTATCGTTTTTCCATAAAATCTTGTCATAGTATGCCACATACTCGCAATCAAAAGTTTCCCCAAGTTCGACCCTGCGTTCACCTGAAACATGAAAAACATCAAATTCATCTGACCGAGGGTTGGGCCCCATTCTAAACTCACCAATTAAAAAGGACAAAGATATATCCTGTCTGATTCCAGAAGGGGTGGTTACATCTCCGGATAAATGAATGAAAGGCCAATTTGACTCGCCGTGATATATTGAGACAAGCGCTTTCCCCTCTTGATCTGTTGGGCCGAATTGTACGTAATAACCAAGACCAATCATGAGATTTACAGAAGCATCGACCACGGGTTTCCCCTCCAAATCAGCCACCCAAATCTCGAAGTTTATTGTGTTTGTCTCCTCATCCACAGTTTCATTAAACAACCATACATTGATGAAATCCACAAAAAGGTTGATAACAGATGTAGATAATTGTTCATTGTAGGATGCTTCGGCCTCAATTTTGATTATATCCTCTACCATCATGTTCGGGTTTACCGTGAAGATAGTCTTATAAATCCCAATGGCCGTTCTATTATAGGTAAGCGATCCTGTAGGAGAGGTGATTGTTAGGGTATCTGGATCTACTAGGATGCCGTCCTTTTCTATTTTGATAGTGAACTCAACAGTATCACCAGGTCTGGGTGTATTGTCTCTTGGATCATCCACATCCAGATCTATACATAGTTTTGAAGTACTTGGTTCTTCTGAGAGTCTGATACTTTCCTTGATGGAGTCTGAATTTAACCCGTATGAGGCATTCGCTTGAAAATGTAGAAACCTGGAATATTCCGCATCGCTACTATTCAGCTCATAAGTGCCTTTATAGATCCCGGTGCCAATATTAATTAATTGGATTTGCTTGGTGGAATTCACAGT
>CP070672.1:718288-727656 GCA_020351895.1 Thermoplasmata archaeon | reverse complement strand
GTTATAAGCTGTCTACGATTTTCTTCTACCTCTTTTGCCAGGCAAAAGAAAGGCTCTTGGCAAGCTTAAGTGATACCAGGCTACACTACACCCGCATAACGTGGTATGTCTTCCAGGGGATTAAGTTGGAAGTTTTTAATATTTGTGTTTTGAGGAGGAAAAAGAATGCTTAGAATTCAGCATATATTGAGAATTTGGGTGGGGGGAGGGAGTGAGGGACGGGGGATAAAACTTTTCTTAAACACGCTTCAACTTCATTCTCTTTTTAGGGTAGGAGGAGGGGGTATTGGACGGAGGGTAAATCCTTTTTCATAAAGTCTTCAACTTCAATCTCTTTTTAGGATGGGTGGAGGAGCAAAAGAGGGGAGAAGGGCAGGAAATGGAGAGGGTAAGTAATGTGGAAATTACAGTTTCCCTGATTTATACGAAAGAATTTATTTTCCCATTGTAATACCCCTTATAATGCCACCCTATAAAGAAACCCTGAATATCAGAACCCATGGAGATTTTGACATAGTGAACCTTACAAAACAGGTTGATCATGTTGTGAAAAAATCCAAAATCAAAGAAGGGCAGCTTATCGTATTTACACCTCACACAACAACTGCGTTAACTGTAAATGAGGATGAGCCCGGACTCCTAAATGACATCCTGAGGGAGATATCCGAGATGGTTCCAAAAGGTGATGGGTATTCCCATGACCGCATCGATAACAACGCACATTCCCATATTCTGGGCTCCATAATCGGCTGCTCAGTCGCATTGCCAGTGATCAATGGAAAAGCGGCCTTGGGAACCTGGCAGTCGATACTTTTTATAGAGCTCGATGGTCCGAGAAATCGCAATGTTGTAGTGCAGATACATTGAAAAATAAAGGAAAAACACCCAATAAAACCCAAAACTTATTTAAAGGTAGTTTCATATCCTTTTGACGGTGGATAACAAATTGTACAAAAAACCTGGACCCCAAGAAGGATATGTTCGGCTTCGAT
This sequence comes from Thermoplasmata archaeon, assembly GCA_020351895.1. The sequence continues at coordinate 726,664 of CP070672.1, read as the reverse complement.
TACCCGATAGAGATGGAGGCCAGATATTCGGAATAGCCGAGCAGCTTCTTGGTGCCTCCCGCATCAAGGTCATGTGCCAGGATGGAAAATCGAGAATGGGTAGGATACCAGGAAAGATTAAGAAAAGGATGTGGATAAGAGAGGGTGATCTACTCATTGTAAAGCCTTGGGACTTTCAGGATGACAAGGCAGATATCATTTACAGATACACAAAAACTCAGGCCAGCTCCTTAAAGAGAAAGACCCTGTTGCCCAAGATCTTTGCAGATATGTTTTAATCATCAACCTATGTTTCAAATATGGGGATGGCTATGAAAGAGGAGGAGATGCAGCGAATTTTGAAAGGAAAAATCGAAGCCTTTGAGAAGATTGAAAAGGACTCAGAGGACAAAAAAACATACGATGAGGTTTTCGATAAAAATACCCTTTTAACCATCACCAAGCTCATCTCCATGGGAGTGATTGCAACCCTGGATTACCCGATCTCCACGGGAAAGGAGGGCAATGTATTCTGCGCAACTGATGAGGATGGAAAACTACTTGCAGTCAAGATATATCGCGTTTCAACCTCAACATACAAGAGTCTTACAAAATACATAACAGGGGACCCCAGGTTCAGGAATATACCCAAGGACCATAGGGGAATCGTATATCTTTGGGCACAAAAGGAGTACAAGAACCTAATGCGCATGCATCATGCTAAAATCGCCACACCAGAGCCCATAAAACAGCTGAAGAATATCCTTGTGATGCGTTATTTGGGCAACGAAAACCAGCCTGCACCCATGCTCAAAGATGTCATATTGCCCAACCCCAAAAAGAGCTTTAAGACCATTAAAAAGATGACAAGGGACCTTTATTTGAAGGCAAAGCTCATACATGGCGATCTAAGCGAATACAACGTTTTGGTACAAAACGGTGAATGCTTTTTCATTGATGTGGGTCAATCTGTGGTTTTAGAGCATCCCATGGCCCAGGAACTCCTTAAAAGAGATGTGGAGAACATATGTCGGTACTTCAAAAAATTGGGTGTGAAGGCAGAGGGAAAAGACGTAATGGACTACATCAAGGGGGCCGATAAATGAGGTTCATAAAAATACCTTTGGAGAGGGTGGGTGTTCTCGTTGGAAAGGATGGAGAGATCAAAAAAAGAATCGAGGACGAAACTGGAACCACCTTAAACATAGATTCAGAAAACGGGGATGTAACAATTGATGATACAAAATCGCAAGATCCCATTCTCAGCTTAAAATGTGCAGATATGGTCAAAGCCATAGGACGCGGTTTCTCCCCAACAAAGGCCTTCAGGTTGCTGAATGACGAGGTTTACTTCACGCTTTTGGACATGAGAGATTTTGTTGGGAAGAATCAAAAACATGTGAGGCGAATAAGGGCCAGGGTCATAGGAACAAAAGGAAAGACGCGGAGATTGATAGAGGAGCTTACTGGTGTGAACGTCTCCATATATGGCAACACAATAGGTGTAATTGGTGAAAACATTGAAATTAGCGTGGCTGTGACTGCCATTGAGATGTTGCTTTCTGGAAGTGAGCATTCAGCTGTTTATGGCTTCCTTGAAAAGAAGAGAAAAGATATAGAGCTTTCAGAAATGGGATTCTGATAGAACATTAAAATATCGGGACTTTTTCCTATTTTAGGCCATTAATTTGCATAATTTTTTACAGCTTAATTACCCTAAGCCGACCGTCGATAAAAAACCTTTATATATGTACAGTACTATACGTAATATGAATTCCTTCTTCAGCACTTAATTCAATACTGATAAGAGGGGATGGATGGACTCAGAAGAAAGGGATTTAATTATGAAAAAAGAGGAAACATATAGGGTAGATGATATTCAGGTTCTTGAGGGTTTACAGGCCGTAAGAAAGCGGCCCAGCATGTACATCGGGAGCACAGATGCCAGAGGGCTACATCACCTGGTGTATGAGGTTGTGGACAACAGCATAGACGAGGCCATGGTAGGTTTCTGCAAGGAGATCAAGGTCATTTTACACGAAAATACCAGTGTCACTGTCATGGACGATGGACGGGGAATTCCTGTTGAGGTTCATCCAAAATACAAAAAGCCAGGTGTTGAAATTGTCATGACAAAACTCCATGCAGGGGGAAAGTTCGATAAAAAGAGCTACAAGGTATCAGGTGGTCTGCATGGAGTAGGAGTTTCTGTGGTGAATGCGCTATCCGAATGGCTGGAGGTCAGGATCTCAAGAAACGGGAAGATGCACCTTCAAAGATATGAAAGGGGATTGCCTGTCAAGGAGTTGGAGGTTGCCGGCGATGCAAAAGAGACCGGGACCACGGTTACCTTCATGCCTGATTCCGATATCTTTAGTGAGATAGAATTCAATTTCGATACAATATCCACAAGATTGAGAGAATTGGCGTTTCTTAATAAGGATGTTAAAATCAGCATAAGGGACGATAAGAGCGGAAAGGAGAATATCTTTCAGTACGAGGGAGGTATAATCTCCTTTGTCCAGCATCTGAACAAGAACAAGAATGTTCTTCATGAGGATGTCATCTATTTCGAGTGTGCAAGGGATGAGATCATAGTGGAGTTGGCAATGCAGTACAATGACGGTTATATGGACAACACCCACTCCTTTGCAAACAACATAAACACCATCGAGGGCGGCACCCACCTCTCGGGTTTCAAGGCCGCGCTCACCAGGACGTTAAACGATTATGCAAAAAAGAATTCAATCTTAAAAAACGACACCGATAAGCTGACCGGCGAAGACAGCAGGGAGGGATTGACGGCCATAATAAGCGTAAAACTGCCTGAGCCGCAATTCGAGGGACAGACCAAGACAAAGCTCGGAAACAGCGAGATAAAGGGGATCGTGGAATCAATAACTGGGGATAAATTGGGGGACTTTTTTGAAGAGAATCCCAAAACGGCGAAATCAGTAATTGAAAAGGCAATAATCGCCTCCCACGCCAGAATCGCCGCAAGAAAGGCAAGAGAGCTCACAAGAAGGAAAACGGTTTTAGAGGGGAGCAACCTTCCAGGCAAGCTTGCGGACTGCTCTGAAAAGGATCCAGATAAATGTGAGCTTTATGTGGTGGAGGGAGACTCCGCAGGAGGCTCTGCAAAACAAGGCCGGGACAGAACCTTCCAGGCCATACTGCCTTTGAGAGGAAAAATCCTGACTGTGGAGAAGGCCAGGCTTGATAAAATCTATAAAAACACCGAGATCCAGACCTTGATAACCGCCATTGGCACCAATATCATGGAGGATTTTGATATCAATAAGGCAAGATATCACAAGATAATAATAATGACAGATGCAGATGTGGATGGGGCCCATATAAGGACATTGCTTCTCACATTCTTTTACAGATACATGAAGGATCTCATAAACGCAGGTTACATATACATAGCAAATCCCCCCTTATATCGGTTAAAGAAGGGTAACAAGGAAGTTTATGTCTACACAGAGGCTCAAAAGGATGAGAAGCTGAAGGAATTCAAGGATCAAAATGTATCGATTCAGAGATATAAGGGCCTGGGAGAGATGAATCCCACCCAGCTTTGGGAAACTACCATGAACCCAGGAACCAGGATCATCGTAAAGGTCACGCTGGATGACGCAGCCTATGCAGATGAGCTTTTCACCACTCTCATGGGGGAACAGGTGGAACCGAGAAGAGATTTCATACAGGAGCATGCATTGGAGGTAGTGAACCTGGATGTCTAAGCCCTTAGATCAGGGATAGGATGGATATAAAAGGGAGATAGGAGAGGGAGATTTGGCAAATACTGAAGAAGAGGCCCAGGAAGAGAGCGAACAAAGGGTGATTTACCGCTCAATAGAGGATGAGATGAAAACATCCTACATAGACTACGCCATGAGCGTGATAGTGGGCAGGGCTCTTCCAGATGCAAGAGACGGCCTGAAACCAGTTCATCGCCGGATCCTCTATGCTATGCAGGAATCAGGTATAACATCCACGAAAGCCTACAAGAAATCCGCAAGGGTCGTGGGAGATGTTTTGGGTAAGTACCATCCTCATGGGGATGTGGCAGTCTATGATGCAATGGTGAGAATGGCCCAGGATTTTTCTCTCAGGTACATGCTCATAGATGGACAAGGAAATTTTGGATCCGTTGATGGTGATTCACCTGCTGCCATGAGATACACAGAATCAAGGCTCAACAAGATGGCAGAGGAGATGCTGGCTGATATCGATAAGAAGACTGTTGATTTCGTTCCAAACTACGACGATTCTCTTAAAGAACCCGTGGTTCTCCCAAGCAAACTGCCCAATCTTCTCATCAACGGCTCATCAGGCATTGCAGTGGGCATGGCAACCAATATGCCGCCGCACAACCTGAAAGAAATTGTAGATGGTATCATCCTCATGATAAACAATCCAGATACAGATGTGAACGAACTGATGAAGGTCATCAAAGCCCCCGATTTTCCCACTGGGGGCATAATATGCGGGATAAATGGCGTGATTTCTGCCTACACTCTGGGTAGAGGACTGGTTAGGGTAAGGGCGAAGACCAAGATCGAAGAGGGTAAAAAGGACAGGCAGCGAATCATAGTAACAGAGATTCCCTATCAGGTAAACAAATCCAACCTAATCGAATCCATAGCCAACCTTGTCAAGGAGAAGAAGGTGGAGGGTATAACCGATTTGAGGGATGAATCTGACAGAAAGGGAATGCGAATGGTGATCGAGCTGAGAAGGGATGCCATTCCCGACATCATTTTAAAACAGCTCTACAAACATACCCAGATGCAGACAACATTCGGCATAATCAACCTGGCTTTAGTGAACAACCAACCCAAGATCCTGAGCCTTACGGAATTGATCCACCACTACATAACCCATAGAAGGGAGGTCGTGAGAAGGAGGACAGAGTTCGAGCTGGACCGCGCCGAGAGAAGGGCCCACATCCTCGAGGGTTTGATCGTAGCCTTGGACAACATCGATGAAGTGATAAAGATCATAAGAAAATCGAAATCATTGGATGATGCCAAAGAATCCCTGACTTCGAAGTTCCTGATTACTCCTGAGCAGACCAAGGCCATTTTAGAGATGAGACTTCAAAAGCTAACCGGCCTTGAGAGGCAGAACATAAAGGACGAAAACGAGGAGCTTAAGAAGCTGATTGCCCGCCTTAAGGAGATCCTGGCAAGTGAATCTGAAATAGCAGACATCATAAAAGAGGAGCTTAACGAGCTTAAGAAAAAATACGGTGATGACAGACGTACAGATATCGATTATGATGCCGCAGATGATTTCGATATCGAGGAGCTGATTCCTGATGAGGAGATGGTGGTGACCATAACCAATACCGGCTACATCAAAAGGCTACCCTTGGACACCTACAGCACGCAGAAGAGAGGTGGTATTGGTCGGAAGGGTATGGAGACAAAAGAAGAAGATTATGTAGTGGACCTATTCGTCACTTCCACCCACAATTACATCCTGTTCTTCAGTAACAGGGGTAAGGTCTACTGGCTGAAGACCTACAAGATACCCCCTGGAGGGGTGTATGCCAAGGGTAAGGCCATAATAAACCTGTTGCCAAGGTTGGAGAAGGGGGAGGCTATCAACGCGGCAATCCCAATTGACGAGTTCACGTCGTCGCAGTTTTTGACTTTCGTGACCAAAAAGGGGAAGATTAAAAAGACAGTGCTTTCAGCATACAGCCATCCAAGGGTCACTGGTATAAGAGCCATAAATCTCCTTGAAAGTGATGAGCTTGTGGAAACCAAGCTAACAAACGGAAGAAAGGAGATAATAATAGCAACTAAGAACGGACAGGCTGTGAGGTTCGCAGAAAGTGATGTTAGGTCCATGGGGAGGGTTGCAGGTGGTGTAATCGGCATCAGGCTGAGAGGGGATGATGAGGTTGTGGGCATGAGTGTGGTGGAAGAGGATTCCGTTATACTTTCAATAACAGAGAACGGATACGGCAAACGCTCCCAGGTTTCTGCCTACAGAAAGACGAAAAGAGGGGCCCATGGTGTGATCAACATCAAGACCTCTGAAAGAAACGGCAAGGTGGTATGTGTAAAAGAGGTCTCTGGGGATGATGAGCTCATAGTCACCAGTCAAAACGGTATGGTAATCAGGATACCTGTTCGGGGCATCAGGGAGCAGGGAAGGGCAACACAGGGTGTTCGGGTGATGAGGCTTAAGGAAGGGGATAAGGTAGTGGGTTTGGCAAGGCTGATTCAGGAGTAAGGAGAAGAAGTCTCGATACTGTCCGCTCTTATATTCTTATAATTCGGTAAAGGGAGTTTAATTTTAAGAATCTAAAAAGATCATGGCCCCCCTACGGCCACTGAGAATCGTGTTTTCACGAAAAGGCATACCTCGGTATTAAGGCGTTGGAGGTGCGTAGGGGGGGAGGAAAAAATCGGTATGTTACATCATAGCATTTTGGTTAAAAATATCAAATCTGATAAAAATATGGCTTCCTAAAAAATGGGCATAGTAGATCCTCTTCTAAAGTGGGGCCGCCCAGTGTTTCGGCTTAAGATTTAATTGATTTACAAATATAACCGAAACACGAAGTGGTCCAATGTCGTAAATTTAAATTATAACAAAATTGGGCCACGGCAGCCCCATGGTTGCTAACATAAGAAATTGAAATGGGGCCGCCCAGCCCTGAGGTTTAAGACATAATTGTATTACAATTATAACCGAGGGGCGTGGTAGACCAATTTATTCAATCATAAATAAATTAGAATTGGTCCACGGCGGCCCCAAGATTTCTAACATAAAAAATTGAAGTGGGGCCGCCCAGATTTGAACTGGAGTACCAGGCTCCCAAAGCCCGAAGGATTGACCAAGCTACCCCACGGCCCCATGAGGTAACATGAAGTGGGCGTCAATATAGAATGTTTCATTAAATACTTTACCGTGATTTTTTCTTTAGATGATAAGCAAAAGGATATAAGGAATTACAGGGTAATGAGGATCAGATGAGCTCATTCTTTGATATGATTGTGGAAATCTATGATGAGACAAGAGGTTTGCCAAAAGAAACCATGAATGAGGTAGTAGATGTCATGGCCAAATATCTTAAGGACTCTAATACGGTCCTTGATATTGGTTGCGGCACCGGCAGGTTCACCGAACCCCTTAAAGATAGGGGAATAGAGGTTGTAGGGGTGGACATCTCGGAAAAGATGCTGGAAAAAGCACGATTAAAAGGGATTGACAGCCTCGTATTGAGTGATGCCTGCCGCCTGCCTTTCAAGGATTCTTCCTTCGACTCCATAATTTGTGTCCATGTTCTACATCTAATTTCTGATTGGAAAAATGCAATGATTGAATTGAAGAGGGTGGGGATAGGAAACTTGGTTTCGGTCCTCCGTAAAAGATCGGATTTTCTTGTTATCGAAGAATACAGGGAGGCCTTATCGAATTGTGGCTATAATCTTAAGATGTCAGGTGTTCGTGAGCAAGGTTTAAAAGATAGAGCCCCTCCAAAAGTTATTGTTCCTATCAAACCTTTTAAAGACATTCATACCATAAAAAAAAGGCTGAGCTTGCTCAAAGAGAGAAAGCATTCATATACCCAGGATACACCGCACGAGATTCATGAATGTGCAATAAAGTATCTAAAAAACAAACATGCCATGAATTTGAATTTGTTTGCTACCATGGAATTAGAGGTTGTGATGTGGGATATTGCGGATTTATCGGATTCTATAAATATTGTAGCGGAATAAGGGTAGCAAACTTTTACATTAAATTATAAAGGCACATCCCAGATTATTTCATGAAGAGCATGAATCCAATATCCCTTTCCAATTTCAAAATAATCCAACTCACCGATTTCTTCCCACTTCTGCATTACAGCATTGAATGTCCAGATTGAATTGACATCTTCACTGAAGTTTAGATTATTTAAAGCACCAGTTCTGTTCTTATTAACAAGAGATGGATAGCCTACTAGATTCCATCCAGGATAGAGTGTAATGGTCTGGTTTTTTGTCGGTTTAAAACCCTCGTATCTAAATATTGTCCCGTCTGGGTTCGTAATATGTACCCAAAAACCGATTTTGTGGTTTACTTCATTTAAATCGTTAAATTGGGATGGCTTAGATATATGGTATTGTTTCCAGGGTTTGGTCAGATCTGTCGAGTTATACCATTGTACAGCGTCATATTCTCCCTGAAGAGGTTGCAGAACAGAACTCAAGGATGTGTTATTTTGTATTGATGGAATAGAGATAAGATTCCAGCCTTGTTTTAGTATAGTGTAGTTTTTTAGAGACATAAGCGGATATAATAGGGGATAGTTATCTTTACTATCAGCATCTATAATATATGGATTCTTGCCACCTCCTACACTTGTTCCATTATCAACTATACCAT
>CP070672.1:712491-718188 GCA_020351895.1 Thermoplasmata archaeon | reverse complement strand
GGTATGAATCCATATGAATTCGATGACAATAGGGAGGATTATTATCCACTGATTGAACCTGTGGGTACGGATACGATTCCGCCCACCATAAGGGACATTAAAGCCATCCCAGATCCCCAGGAAGTTGGAAACGATGTGAACATCTCTACAATAATAACAGACATTTATGGAGTTTTCGATGCCTGGATCGAGATTTTTGATCCCGATGGATTATCTTTGGGGAATTCTTCAATGTTTTATGATTCTGTAAATGGAAGATATTATAGGAACCTGACCTATGACAAAATAGGAGTATACAATTTCACGATCTGGGCAAACGATACCAACCTTAATTTGGGATCATCTTCAGGTTCATTTATGATTCAAGGAACCATCCCTCCAACGATAACAGATATAACAATATTACCAAATCCCCAGGTTGTAAATGGTGAAGTTAACATCTCTGCCAATGTTACAGATAACTACGAACTATTCGGAGTATGGATCAAGGTTTACGATCCCGACGGTTTTTTTATTGGGAATTCCTCGATGTTGTATGACTCAATAAACCACAGATATTATTGGAATCAGACATATGGTGTACTCGGAGAATACACATTCACGATATGGGCCAACGATACCAATGATAATTGGGAGTCTGTTTCAGGTTCATTTATCATGGACACAATACCTCCCACCATTACAGACACAACGGCTTTACCCGATCCACAAGAGGTGTTCGAGGCTGTAAATATCTCTGCGAATATAACTGACAATTATCAATTATTCGGAGCCTGGGTTGAACTCCGTGATCCTGGTGGATTTTTCATGGGAAATTTCTCGATGTTTTACGATCCGATATATGGTAGGTATTACTGGAATCAGACCTACGATGTCTTTGGGACGTACACCTTCACGATATGGGCCAACGATACAGGTGATACTTTTGCCTCGGTATCGGATACTTTTGTCATTCAGGATAATCCACCTCCTATTATAACAGATATTGTAATTTCTCCGGACCCGCAAGAGGTCCTGACCACCATCAATATCTCTGCAAATGTGACAGACAACAATCAACTAGATGGTGTCTGGATTGAGATTTTCGATCCGAATGCAAATTTTGTGGGAAATTATTCAATGTTGTATGATTCTGAAAATGGTAGATATTATTTTAATAAGGTCTATAATATCTTAGGGACGTACACCTTCACGATATGGGCCAACGATACAAAGGACTATTGGGCTTCAGAATCTGGATATCTTGCGATTCAGGATATAACTTCCCCCTCAATTTATGATGAAACTGCATTCCCAGAAACTCAGGAAATATTTGAAAATGTAAATATCTCTGCGACCATTATAGACAATTATCAAGTTCTTGGGATTTGGATAGAAATTCATGATCCTGATGGGAACCTTGTCGGGAACTTCTCTGATATAGATACCTTATTTGGCTGGATTTTCTATTTGAATCGATCCTATGGGCAATTAGGGACATACACATTCACAATCTGGGTGGTTGATGCAAGTGACAATTGGGCTTCAGAATCAGGTGTTTTCACCATGCAGGATACCACAGAACCTCAATCTGAGGTTGATTTTATCCCCCTCTACAGAACTGCAACTACCTTTACAGTTAGCGCCACAGTAAACGATGCTACGGAAGTTCAAATTGTGGAACTATGGTATTCTTATGATGATGGTGAGTGGGTATTGTATGATAATGATACATCTGCCCCTTGGTCATGGAATTTCGATACTTTAACTGCAGGTGGGGATGGAATATATCAGTTCTACTCCAGGGCAAATGACACGTCAGGTAACTATGAAGATGCACCATCAGAAAATGATACATGGACAATCGTTGACACACGAAAGCCTCAATCAGGGGTTGATATATTACCTACATTTACCACAACAATTACATTTAATTTAACAGCCCAAGCAAACGACACCAATGGAGTTCGTAGGGTAGAATTGTGGTATAAGGAAGAAGATGGTGAATGGATATTATATAACAGAGATACCACAGCCCCCTGGTCTTGGGAATTTAACACTTCAGAGATTGGAGGGGATGGCATATATCAGTTTTACTCCAGAGCTTTTGACTTCTCGGGTAATTATGAGGATGCACATTTGGGGAATGATACCTGGACTATAGTCGACACCGCAAAACCCATGATAATTGAAACCGTCCCGATTGATGGCGCCATCGATGTGGAACCAACATCAAATCTAACAATAATTTTCAGTGAGACAATGGATACTGAGAGTGTTGAAGATGCTTTCAGTTATACTGATGGTGATGTGACCTGGTATATCATAGATGGGGAGGCGACATGGTCCTCCACATACCACAATTACGATACACTTATATTCAATCCCCATGAGGATTTTTTAGAAGACACGAATTACCAAGTATTTATTGTCAATACAGCCAAGGACTTGGCAGGTAATTCATTGGTTACAGGAGATAAGGCAAATCCATGGTCCTTCACAACTGCTCCTCCTGCTCCACCCTCAAAGAAGGAGAATCTAAAGCCCTTGATTGCCTTGATGTTCGCAGCTATCTTGCTTGTCATAGGATTAATAACAGCGAAAAAGAGGCCTTTGGTGAGTAAAATAGAAAAACTAACTGATGAATATTACACGTTTTTCACAACTGCACTCCCCTTTGTAATTGTGGAGATTATTACAGGCATAACCTCATTGTTTATAGGTGCTCTAGAGGTGCCCTCATGGCTTGGAATTGGAATGATTGTGGATCTGATAATCCTTATTTTCGGGATAATAAGCTGTGCTGTGGTTTTTATGAAAGGGGGTGCTGGAACGATAGTAGAAAATAAGGGAGATTCTATTCCTTCAGAGCTCCAATCATCTCCACCATCACAAGGATTATAATCTTTGTATTTTGCTCTTATGTGAGCCACTTATTTTTCATCTTAAGAATATTGTGTTAAATTGTACAATCCTGAATTAAGTTCCTCTCGGTGATTTGATTTCATAATCTCATCTTCCTATTTATTAATTCCCTCAAGTAGTTTGAGGTAATCAGGAGCGAATTTTGAGACCTCTTCGTGGTGTTCTTTCACAAACTTAATCCTTGATTGTGACCAAGTTTTACGGATATATGCTTTGAATGGTGTTTCACATTCTTTGGTATTAAGGCTCCAGTGTGGTCGTTCGTAGTTATAATATTCTATGGCAGCCCTCCAGGTTCCAAAGTGTTCTTTGAGTTTGAAGAGTGTGTCACCAAGTTTCTCCACCTTACCATTGGATTGTGGATGATTCACTCTTGCCTTTATGTGTCGGATATTATGAGCAGCTAAGCATTTCTGGAAGGCATTTGGTTTTGGATCTTTACAAGTTTCCCTTGGCAGGGATGTAAACGGGGTCCCGTGATCTGTCATCGCCTGTTTTGGGCAGCCATAATTCCTAATTGCCTTTTCAAGGACAAGGACTCCATTCTTCGCTGTTTCTCTTGTAAATGCACCAAAACCAATTACGAACCTTGAGGCATCATCCTCCAACGGGAGAACATGCTCTCCATCTTTGGGCTCAAACCACTCCGTAGGCCACAAGCTATTGCTATGCTTCCTCTGGTATCTAACCCATTTACGTCTCTTCTGTTTCTTGGGTTCATTCTTTGCGAGACCTTCTTCCTTCAATATCTTGTGAATCCGATTATGGGGAATATGATCGCCCTCACGATCAAGTAGCTTTTCTAGGGTAAGGGCACCTGATAAAGGATGTTTCTTTTTCATAACCAACACCCGTATCCTATCCCTATCCGAAATGGGTTTAAGTGGCCTTCCCGGCCGCTTGGAATAGGGATACTTTCCTGTCTCCTGGTAGTATTTATACAGTTCCCTCACCCACCTAGGCGTTATCCCTTGGAGTTTTGCTATCGAATACACAGACATCTTACCCTTTTCCATCTCCCGAATAATCCACCTTACCTTCCTCTGGTTAAGTTTCCTCATGTATAGATATAGAGCTTCTGAATTTACCGAGGGGAAGTAATTTCGGGATTGTACAAATATTGTGTTAAATAGAAAAATAGATAAAGGATAATCACAATGTAAAATTAAGGAAGGTAGGTATGAAAAATAAGTTAATCTCCATGGAATTAGCATGTCTTCTAATAATTTGGGGATTTATAGGATTAATGGATATTTGTAATGAAAATGTCAGTGCCTACACTCCACATAATCCAATTTATATTGAGGGGGATGATGATTTTTCTGATGGTGACGATGACGGTGTAATCAATCCATCCTCAGCAGGAACCGAGGGAGATCCCTATATCATAGCAGGTTGGGAAATAAACGCATCGACTGCAAACGGAATTGAAATTAGGAATACAACTGTTTATTTCATAATAAGGGATTGTTATGTGCATGGAAGTGAATCGCCTTATTTGGGTATTTGGTTCTTTAATGTCACGAACGGGAGGATTGAGGATTCGAATATTTTAAAAAATTGGTTAGGCATTGATTTAAACCAAAGTTCAAGCAGCACAATATATAACAATAGCATTTTAAACAACGATTATGGGATAAATATCTCTGGATCAAGAAATATCATATTCAATAATAGTATCTGCTTTAACGATTTTACTGGATTATATCTATCAGGTTCTAACAATACTATTTCCCATAACAACGTCTCAAATAATGGTGATGGTATTTATCTCAATTTAAGTTCATACACCAAAATTTTTAAAAATAGTTTCTATTCAAACAATGGTAGTATTATGAGCCCTGGATATGGAATTATTCTTAGCTCAAGTTTATGTAACAAGATATCTTACAACAACATTTCAGGTAATGGGAACCACATTGATATCTCTGGATGTGGCATATGGCTTATATCGAGTGGGAACAATACAATACATCACAATAAAATCCGTTCGAACGATATTTACGGAATATATCTCAGTTCAAGTTCTAACAACATCATATTTAACAACAACATTCAGGATCATTGTGGAGAGGGCATGCGACTTCAGTTGAGTTCAAACAATAAAATTTTTAATAACGATTTTTTTGAAAATGTCATTGCCCTGGTTATCCATAAAGGTTCATACAACACAGTGTCTGATAACTGGTTTAATTGGAGATTTCATGGTATTTGTCTTTCATATAGCTCTTATAATACAATATATAATAACTTTATATTTAACACAGTTAATGGTATTTATCTCTCTGCTTCCCACAATAATACAATATCACACAACAACATTTTTACTTCCATTATCGATGGTATACATCTCTGGTCAAGTTCAAACAACACTATATCCAATAATCTAATTCAGTGGAGTGACGATATAGGCATATTTTTGTGGTCAAATTCAAACACCAATAAAATAATATGTAATAACGTCTCCAATAACCAGGAATGTGGCATCAATATATCTGGATCTATTAATAATTACATCTATCACAACGATATTATCGATAATGCAATCCAAGCCTATGATGATACAAATAATAGCAATCAATGGGATAATGGCTATCCTTGCGGGGGTAATTATTGGTCTGATTTTGATGAGCCAAGCGAGGGAGCGTATGATGACTATCAAGGTCCCTATCAAAATGTGGTAGGAAGCGATGGTATAGTTGATAATGGAACAGGTGTAGGAGGTGGCAAGAATCCATATATAATAGATGCTGATAGTAAAGATAACTATCCTCTATTATATCCGCTTATGTC
>CP070672.1:702310-712391 GCA_020351895.1 Thermoplasmata archaeon | reverse complement strand
GCGGCTCTTCTGAGTATAACTGGATGAGTGGCCACATATATCAGTATCACGATAACAACAATCACCGGGATGAATGAAAGAAGCAGGGCCTCTATGCCAAGATCCGATGTCAATAAAATCGGAATTATGAGTCCAATACCGATTAGGGCCATGGAGGTTAAGACAATCAAATCCACGATCCGCTCCACAAAAATCGTGGATAAACCTCGACCCATTGGGATATTGTCCTGAGAGCGAAGAAGATATGCTCTAACCGGCTCCCCACCGACCCTGCCCGGTGTGGTGTTGTTGATCATGAGTCCTATTAACAGAAAAAGGTAGATTCGAAAAAACTTGATCTTGCTGCCAGAAGAGGCCACCAGAATCTGCCATCTTGCAGCCTTAACAAAACCGTTTATTAGATATAGCCCCACAACACCGAGGACTAGGGAAAAATCGGTTTCAACAAGTATCTCTCCCATCTTTTTCGGGTCAGTGATGATTATCATCACGATTATCATGGCAATAGAAATACCTATCAGCGCGATGACCTTTCTTCTCATCAATCTACCCCTGACCCAAAGTCCATTGGTGGAGTTGGGATACGGTTTTAGGTGATAAATATATTATCCCAAGCTAGGAAAAACAACTTATGATGTTGGATGAATTTCGTTTAATCTATATGTTAGGAAATTGGTCCTTTGAATCATTAAATAATCGCTATTTAACTGCCTCCCAAACAGCATCTATAATGTCCATTACCTTCATCCCACCGATATTTCTGAATTGCCCCTCGCAGAACGGACAGGCGGAAACGAGAATCTCGGCTCCTGTGGCCTTTGCCTCCTCAATTCGTTTCTTTCCAATCTCTTTGGAGAGCTCTGGGAATGCCGCCCTCACACCCCCTCCTGCACCGCAGCAGTTCGAATCGTAACCATGATTTTCCATCTCTTTAAAATCTGCAATCTGTCTTAGAATTTCCCTTGGCTCTTCTATCAACCCCTCTAACCTACCAAGATGGCAGGGATCATGGTAAGTGACCTTCCCAAGCATCTTCTTCACTGTTAATTCGTGTTTTTCAAGCATTTCAACCAGTTTTTGAATTATATGAATTACCTTGATCTCAGGTGCACAATCCTTCAATTTTCCCTTTATTGTTGTATAACAACCAGGGCAGGCCGTTATTATCTCCTTTATGTTGTTTTCGGCCAGATATTTGATGAACCTATCAGAGAGTTCATTGTATTCCTTCTCA
Source organism: Thermoplasmata archaeon (assembly GCA_020351895.1). The sequence continues at coordinate 711,157 of CP070672.1, read as the reverse complement.
TATCCAGTCCTTGACACATAGCTTCCGCAACAGATCTCCTCGTCCATAACCACCATATTCTTTGGATCGAGCATCTTTGCCATCTTCTTCAGGGTCTCGGGCTGCCTCAAGGGCATTGTACATCCTGCAAAAAAAAGTGCCTCAGTTTCTTTTAGGGATGCGAATTTGATTTCCTTCCTCCATTCTGTCAGATCTTCCACACCGTAGGGATTTCCGAATTTCATTACATTATTCACGTTTTCCTTATGCTTCTCTATTTCGAATCCCTCTTCAATGAGATATTTCCTCAGTTCCCTTTCTATCTCTGTGTCAGGGAGAGCACACCATCTCTCACAGCAACCGCAGAGCATACATTGATAGTAGGCCTCGGCAAGGGCACTGGATGGTTTGACCTTACCCTCTATTATTCCTAAGATGGCACGGTTCCTGCCTCTTGAGGTTGCCGTCTTCTTCTTGAGCACTTGATATACTGGACACATTCTTTCGCACAATCCACAGGATGCCCCAAAACAGGTTTCTATGTCCTCCCTATAGTCTGCTAGGCTCATTTTGCACCACCTTTATATTCGAACTTTTTACCTGGATTCATAATGCCCTTTGGATCAAATATCTCCTTTACCTTCTTCATGTACTCAGTGCTTTTTCCATGCTCATATTCAAAGTATGGCACCTTGAGGTTTGTGTCGCTCATATACGTGCTCATGGTCCCCTCGAAATCCACTGCTGCCTTGGCCATATCCTCAAAATACTTTCTGTACCTGTCAACTTCATCCTGATCATGGTAGTTAACGAATAGGGCACAGGACAATGAGAATCCTATGCTGTTGGGATGCTCGAGGTATGCGTTCATCCCGAGTATTTGGAGATCGTGCTTCTCTGCGGTTTCTACGAACACCTCATAGAATTCTTCCAGCCTTCCCATTGGAATTCCAGGATCCACGGCACCGAACTTCTTCTCCCTCTGACTGTCGGGCCATTTCTGTTTGAAGGGTGGAAATTCCAGGGTGTGCTTGGAAATCCACCATCCATCAACTATCTCTCTCTCCTTCACCAATTCACCTTCCATACCCTCGGCTATTTCCAATGCATAGTTTCTCGAAAAATCCACAACCTCCTTGTCCCCTGCAAAGATGATGGCCAAAAGGGCACCTGCCCAATCAGGGATTTCGGGGTCTTTTCCGTACTTTTTTCTGTAGGCGTGGGTATAGAATTTCAATCTTCTCTTGCAGTTTATGTGGGCGCCTTCGATGGTAAGACCGGCCTTAAGCAGCCTATCAAGGTACGAAACAGCTGTTCCCATGGAGGGGAATATGATCATCTCCACGCGTCGTTCATCGGGTATAGGCTCCACCTTCACTGTGGCCTCTGTAATCACACCCAAGGTCCCTTCGCTCCCAACGAGAAGATCCTTTAACTTGTATCCTGAGGATGTGAAATGGCATTTTTTATGGCCCAACTCCACGATTTCTCCCCTCCCATCAACGATCTGAACGGAAAGCAGGGCATTGAGAATCTTTCCGTATCTCATACCGAATGTGGAGTCATTGTCGCAGGCGATCTCAGAGCCTATTGTGCATACCCATTTGGATTCAGGAAGGTTTGGTAGCCAAAGGCCGTACTTTTCTGTGGCATCGTTTATCTCCTGGAGTGTTGCCCCTCCCTGAGCCCTTACAGTTTGATTTCGCACATCCACCTCAATGATCTCATTCATGCTCGTGGCATCAATGTATATCCCGCCATGAATGGGCACGGCTCCTCCTGCCATACCGGTTAGGCCTCCCCCTGCCGTTACCGGGATGCCATGCTCGTATGCGATCCTAACTGCCTTTGCCACATCCTCGGTTGTTTTTGGAACTATAACCACATCGGGAGGAAATATCTCGTTTTTCGTCCTTGGACTCCAGTCTGCTCCATAAACGAACCTTTCAAAATCCTCTGTTAAAACCTTGTCTTCGCCCAGTTGCTCTTTCAAATCTTGGATGTACACACGATCCCCCCTAAGTGAAGCAATGCTCGATACCGAATAGTGATGGTATATTACTAATTTTTGGGTTTTGCATTCATTCATTTTAATTTCAAGATAACTCAGAGCAAATATATTTTTATAACACAACTACTTTATGAAAAAACATGACCAATGCCGCAACAAAGTGCTTTATTCAGGATTATGAAGCCTACAACAAGGGCCTAAAAATCCCTCATCCATATTTTCAACAGGTTCAATATGTGAAAGTTAATTCCATGATAATCCAAAATGTCCTTGAAAGGAAGCATGATAGAATCCTGGATGTGGGAAGTGGAACAGGCCATCTTATTCAGGGACTGAGCGCGATATCCCAAGGCTGTGTTGCCTTGGATATCGAATATGGTTGGTTGAGGGAGATTAACAAAAAGAATCCCAGCATAGCATGCGTATCAGCAGATGTAGCAGGTGGTCTCCCCTTCAAAGAGAATTCTTTTGATGTTGTCATCGCATCAGAACTCTTGGAGCATTTAAACGAACCCGAGAAATTCTTCCAAGAGGTAAATAGGGTGCTTAAAAGAAAGGGAATCTTCATTCTCACCACACCAAATAGGGGTAACCTCTCATACAAGATCTTTTGTCTGCTACCCAAATCATTGGCGATTCCCCTGGTAAAAAAGACTGGGGTTGACATGAACCTGCACCCAGAGCTTTCAGATTCGAAAGAAATAGACCATAGAAATCCACATGTTCATAAGTTTGAGGGATTCACTCAAAAGGAGTTACAGAATCTTGGAGAGGATAATGGTCTTAGAATCATCTTTATAAGAAGCTTTGGCCTTGCCATTCCAGACAGGACTTATTCCTATGTTCCAAAGGTGATAACAAGGTTCATTATTAACCATATTGAGGATCACATTCCCTATGCTTTAAGGCACTTCATAGTTTATGAAAACAAATAAATACATGAAAGACAATTGAAGCTTATATATTGGATATGGTGGGACAAGATGTTACAGAAATTCCGGTCTAAAGGTTCATTAAAAGACCAATACACCTTTTTACAGGTGATTTTAGTTTTAACCATTATGCTATTTTTAACATTGTGTAGGAAAAAGAATATGTCCTTTAAACCCATGGTGACCAGAAATTGTCGAAATATGGAATCTCCCATTATCGACTCATACCAGCAAGAACCTAGGTTTTATTAAACGCATCTGTTAATTTGAGGGATTTTTGAATTTTTTTGCTGAAATACGTGGATATTACGGAGTAAGCCCTCAAAGATTGAGAATAATTGGGGAAAATTAATAAATAAGAATAATATACAGGATTCACCCCCCTTGGTGGGAGAAAAAATGTCAGATGAAGACGAAATATCACCTGAAGATGAAGGCTCAAAGGAACCCAAGCGTAAAGGCAGGTTCAGAAGGAAAGAAAAACTCGCTGAAAATGACGAAGAATTCGACGAGCCAATTCGTAGACGAGATAGAAGAAAAAGAAGAAGGGAGAGGAAACTCTCCAAAAGGGACCTTGAATCCGAAGAAGAAGGAATCTCTCAAGGTAGGCTCTGGCTTTCACAGAATTGGCAGACCATGCTTATCCTACTTTTGATATTTCTCTTCGGCCTATTCTTAAGAAGTTATTTCTACTATCCTCCTGCAACAGAGGACGGATTCATCCTGTCAGGAAACGATCCCTATTACCACAAAAGGGTTGTGGATTACGTTCAAGATAATCATAGACATCTTATATTTGATCCGTTATTGAGCTATCCAGATGGAGCCATTAATCCCCGCCCGCCTATGTTCGACTGGTCTGTGGCGATATTTGGCATGCTTTTAGCTCCTTTCTTTGGAGGTGACTCAGGGGTTTCAACGTGGCAGGTCATGGAATTTTCACCTGCATTCTGGGGTGCACTAACCGCCATTCCAGTTTATCTCATAGGCAAGGAGATGTTCAACAGAAAGACAGGTATAATATGCGCTTTTCTTTTGGCTATAATGCCATCCCATGTAGAGCGATCTCCATTGGGCTTCTCTGATCATGATGCCATAGTGCTTTTCTATGTTGCGCTTTCATACTTCTTCTTTATCAAGGCCTTAAACCATCTTGTTATCAGGGATAAATGGGTAGAAAATTGGCTTCGCCCAAAGGAAATACCAAAAGGCTTTGCCCAATGGTTCAGATACAATCAGGTACCTGTGGCCTATTCGCTTTTAACAGGCCTTTCTTTGGCCTCGGTGGCCCTAATATGGAAGGGATTCCTTTATCCTGTTGTGATCATAATCGTTTATTTCTTTATTCAGTTGATACTCAATAAATTGAGGAATAAGGATTCCTTAGGGGTTGCATTATGTACCATAATATCATTGGCTGTTGTGGCCATATTACCCATTCCATATTATAACGGAAATCGCATGGGATATGTCATAGAGCCTGCCATGGAGATATTGTTGGCCGTAATAATAATCAGCGCTGTCTTGGTTCCTACACGGGATAGCCCATGGATTTTAGTTTTTTCCACACTTACAGCCGTGATCGTATGCGGATTTCTGCTCCTCACATATGTTTTTCCAGAAGTTGGCAGTACCTACTTCAGCGGACAGGGATATTTCGCAGAAAACAAGATATTCTCAACAATTGCAGAGGCTCAAGCACCTGATTACAGCAGGGCCGTATTTTCTTACGGCGTAGTAACCACTTTCCTGGCCCTTTTTGCCATTTTGATATCAATCGTCAGGGTGGCAAAGGATTTGAAGGCACATTACCTGTTCTTGACCATCTGGGGTATAACAGCCGTTTACATGGCCATCTCTGCCACAAGATTCATATTCAACGCTGGCCCCATATTCGCAATTCTCTCTGGTTGGATGATCTACGAGTTAATCAAGAAGCTTGATTTTCGTAAGATGATGAAGCATTACAGGAGTCTAAAAGGCGGGGGAAGGTTCTACGCCATGAAGAAGAGCGTCAAGGTGAGCCATGTCGTAGGTGTGCTGTTTCTTGTCTTCATGATATTCATCCCGAATTTATGGCTCGGCTGGGATGCAGGGGTGCCCTTCGGGGAGAAGAAGAAGGTGGATGTTGCAGTTTATGATGCCCTACCATTCTTCATGAAACCCGATGAGTACAACAGTGATGAGGCGGGTAATAGAACCCGATATCCAGATGGTGTCGGGACCATGTACAACAGAACCAACCTCAACGAACTGAAATACTTTGGTGCCTTTGGCCACGGTTTTCCTTCTGATTACTGGCTGGACGGTATGCGTTGGTTATCGGAACAGGATACGGAGCTTCCAATTGAGGAAAGACCAGCCTTCATAAGCTGGTGGGACTATGGTTTCTGGGCCATCTACCTTGGACAACATCCAACTGCTGCCGACAACTTTCAAGGTAGAGTGCAGTATGCAGGTTCTTTCATTTCGGCAAATGGTGAAAGTCAGGCCATATCTCTTTTAATTGCGAGAATTCTCGAGGCTGATAAGGGAGATTACAGATACAAGGATGGACATGACGAATTCGGACTTCATGACGGTGTAAAGGACATTTTAAAGAAATATTTTGGGGAGGATAAGCCGTCTGATGAGATAGATGCCGATGACATAGCGGATGTTGTTTTGAAACCCTGGGATTACAGAGATGAGGTTCTGGATAATCCAAGTAGATATGGGCATTATACCTCTGATATGGCGGTAGATTTCACACCCATATATGCCATTCTTCAGACATGGATACCAGAGGAGTTAAACGAAGAGGAGATGATCTGGTTACTTCATGAGCTTCAGGAAGAAACAGGATACCAACTCAGGTACTTTGCCATAGATTCAAGGCTGTTTCCTTTTGGTGCCCAGAACACAGGAATCTTCTATGCCCCTTTGAAGCTCTCTGATCATAGGATAAACGACAATAACGAGCCCTACGATTTCCTCGAAACTTGGATTGTAGCATCAGATAACAGGGAATACACGTTAGAGGATTTCAAAACCGCCCAGGAAGAAAACCCAAAACTTGAGGTAAAGGACTTCAAATTGAAATACTACGAGCCAGTTTTAAATTCTATGCTGCTAAAATGTTATATTGGGTACACTTTGGATGATGTAGAAGCAGAAGACCCAGGAGAACAAGGAGTAGAGCCAAATCTTCCGGGGGTTCATGACACCAATTCTCCCCCTATGCCAGGTTGGATGATGAAACATTTCCAGCTTGTTTACAGGACTGCTTATTGGAATCCCTATAATGCAACAGAATATAAACACCATCCAGATGCTTGGGAAGCCATGGCGGATATTGATGCAGACATGCGCAGGGAGGCACTTGAGACTGACGGGATAGACAACGACGGTAACGGCCAAATTGATGACTCTGGTGAAGGAGGTGTTGTGAGCTCGGGCCTCAGATCAGGGGTTGTGTTCCTGAAATACTATGAAGGTGCGTATCTAAACGGCACCGTTAAAACCACCAAAGGAACACCCATTGTGAATGCCAGGGTTGCGGTACTAGATGAATATGGTATTCCCCATGATAGTACACTTACAGATGAAAATGGCACCTACCATTTAATCGCTCCAGCAGGTGATGTAACATTACTGACAACCTCTGGTGGTTTTGAGGAGGGAGACTTCAGGTCACTGGCAATTTTGAACCAGAGGGAAAAAATCCAACTCAATCTCACCAATATCAATATTTCTGATGATCAGGTCATGAGAAGAAATATAGATGAAAATGGTGATGGCATCTGGGATTACAACATAGTTAAAAATTTGGAAATCGAACCCAATGTCCTCGAGGGAAAAGTGTTCTGGGATATGAATATAAATGACGTGTACGATAGAGGTACAGACATAAACATTTCATCTGCAATTGTCACTGTTGTAAACTCAGACCTGGATATGAAATATTCTGCAGTTACTGAAGAGAATGGCTCCTACATCTTCGACGACCTCACACCTGGAACCTACAATATTTATGTAGATGTGGCAGGCCACAATAATACCTTAGAAGATACAGAATCGTTTAAAATCGGAGAGGCAAAGATAGAGGATGTGGGCATATTACCCGGTGAAATCAATGGGAAATTGGATTCTTCGCTGGGAGATGTGTTCGCCCAAGAAGAAATCAGTCTACAGGACAATACAAATGAAACATCCATGTCAGTATCCACAGATTCGGAAGGTTACTACAGTTTCCCCTGGCTTTTACCGGGAAATTTCACAATAAATGTTGATATCAATGGCTTCGTGAGGTATCAAGAGGAAATCACTTTGGGCCATGGTAACACCTCAATTAACAACATTACACTCTCACCTTCCACAGATCTTATGGGTATGACCTACATTGCAGGAAACGGAACTGTCGTAGAAAACGTCACAATTAGGTTTGATGGCCTTTTTGAAAACGAAGGTATAACCAATATCATCAGAACGAACGAGACTGGACACTACTCAACTGACTTCAGAAACGGTGTATATAGTGTCTCTGTAAAACACGATATAGGCCAGAAGAATCCCTATATTTATCTTAGCGAAATCGAGCTACAAGGAGGCATCGTTTCCCAGGATATTCCTCTTCAAAAAAGCATCGAGGTATTTGGGACCGTTTACATGGACTTCAATCATAACGGATCCATCGAACCATCAGAGGTCAGAAGTTATGCAGAAATTAACTTCATAGGTTCAGATGAGGAAACTTTGGTGATAGCGAACTCCACAGGATTTTATAGGGCGTTCCTACCTGAAGGTAACTACACGGTTCAAGGCATATTCCCGGGTTCATCCACAACATACATTGAGAAACATTCAATTCTTCAACATGAAAGATTTGAGCTGAACATCGATCTCAAAAATGGTAGAATCCTCGATGGATATGCCTATTATGATGAGAATGACAACAACGTGAGGGAAACTCTGGAAGGCCTCCCTTATGCAGAACTCATCTTCACAAATGAGAATGGAACAGATCTGAGAGTCATCACAAACGACAGAGGCCTTTACACTGTACAACTCCAAGTGGGAAGTAATTACACGGTTTTTGCCCAGTATGAAAACTTCGAGGATTTTTCTTTGGGCCCCCTGAACATTACAAACCTGGATATTTCGGGTGATTTCAAAATGACACCCCTTAATATAACTACTTATGGGATCACCAGATATAAAGGTGGAGCCATTGAAAATGTGTCTATAACCTTCAGAGATCTGAAAACCGGTGGTGAGGATATATCAACGGTCTCAGATTCGAATGGAAACTATTCAATAAGTCTTTTACCCGGTGAATATCTCATATTGGTGGATTACAATACCACTGAGAACAGTAAGGATGTCAGATATCTATTTGATGAAAATATCACGATTGAAGTGGGTGAAGGAAGCAGAGATTATGATCTCAACCTCACAAAAAACGTGAAAATCAACGGAACCATAGGAGGTACATCCGAGAATGTTACCGTTTTCTTTAAGGTAAGGAATGAAGAAGATATGGAGGCATTGGAGGTTACATCTGAGAATGGAAGCTTCGAGCTCTTTTTGGGGCCAAATGAGTATAATGTCTGGGTCAACCATATGATGAATCCCAGCACCTATTATGTTTATTCCAACATCTTCAACTTCAATGAATCGGAAAATATTCAATTGAACCTCTCCCTTGGAATAAAGGTAGAGGGGATTGTGACTCACGATGGCAATGAGATCGAGGATATAAATATTGCCTTTGAAGGTAATGGATCATTATCCACGGATTCCAACTCATCAGGAGGGTATTCTATTTTTCTACCCTCCAATCGATCCTATGAGGTGATTATAAATCAAACCCAGGATGAAGGTTCTGAGCAGGTTAGGTTCATGTTTTATGGTACTGTCAATGTGAACACAAGTGATATCCTGAAT
>CP070672.1:695445-702210 GCA_020351895.1 Thermoplasmata archaeon | reverse complement strand
GGGTACACCTCAAATATCGCAGCCAAGATGACAATGACATATACAAAGGGCTACAACGATTTCTCACTACCTCTTCAGCCATTTGAAGAAATGAGTGCTTCAGAGCTTCTGGGCATGGACATATTTGCCGATGCCGATCCGTCCGATACACTTTACAGATATAATACAAGCCTTCAGCAGTGGATGGGCCATCCAAAGTTCCTGCCCGATACCATGGACGACTTCACCTTGAAGATGGGTGAGGGTTACATGCTCTACATAGCCGAGAATGAAGTGGAGATAACTTTCACAGGCTCAACCGGTACAGCCGTCAGATACATAGGAGGTGTGGGAAGCGAGGATGCCTTCAGAGAGGGTCTTTCTGTTTCCATGGACAATGATGATGTTGAGCTTACCTGGGAACCTGCAGGGGGGGCTGTGACAGGTTATAAGATCTATCGGGCAACAGCAAGATTTGGAGACGAATCTTTGACAAACTATACAATGGATTTTAAACATGAAGAGACAGCTGAGGTCACCTCCTGGACAGATGCAGATGCAGATGCAGATGGCGATGAGTATTATTACCTGGTTGTGGCGGAAAACCATGGCCAAGAGCAAAGCAGTACCTATGCCGTGGGTGTAAAGAGATATACTTTCGAGCCAGGTTACATTGTGTTCTCCCTGGAATTGGAGCCAGAGCCGTTCACAACTCTTAATGACATTACCTCTTCAGATAAATTCACTTCGGATACCGACACTTTGTTCTATTATGACAAGACAGTTGGAACTTGGCTTGGTCATCCGAAATTCCTGCCAGAAAACATAAATGATGTGGAAGTCGCTCTCGGTGATGCGTATATAGCTTATGTCGATGGAGATGTGAGCTATCCTATCCCAGGTACATAACCAATGTCCGCACCTGATACCTTAGAGGATTTTTATATGGTTTAATAAATCTAGGCAACCTTTGAGATAACTCAATATCCCCTGCTAAAAGTGCCTTTTAGAGGCAATCTCTTCAAGATGAATAAACATAGCCATAAGCTTAATATACAGCATTAACCCTTCTTGAACTGATAGGGGGTTATATGAGGTCTCTACCTGAAAATATTAATACTGGTAAAGTTGTTACAGGTAGCGCACATATGACTTTCACCTATACCTAAACCATGAGATTCGCACTCATAGGTATATAAAAACCTAGAATAGGGTAAGGGGAGTATATGAGAAAGAATAGGGCATTGGTTTGGTGCATCATAGTCATGATTTTGGTTATGATGCTCGGTAATCTGGGGATTGGTATTGTTGCAGCAGACGAAACTGGAGGCCCTTTTGTAATTGCCGGGAGAGTTTACGATCAAGATGGAAAATATCCTGGTGACGGCTACGAGGAGGCTTATGCTTCTGTGTATATAGAGCACGATGGAGCCATAACAGAGTATAAGGATCCAGATGGATTAGAATTTGCCGATGACGGTTATTGGTACGCTGTGACCATACCCGAAGGTGCATGGGATTTAGACGATAGATTTTGGGTGTGGGTGGACGGTTCAGACTGGGGAGACCCTGATTTCACGTGCCGGGGACATAACGCTACTGATAAAAACAGTTGGACAATAGGTCAACTTGGAGCAGAAGGACAATTGGACGTTAATACAGGGGACTACAACTTCAAGCCAATAATTGCTTGGATTTTTGCCATCATCTTGGCTGTAATTGGCATAATAATAGGAATATTCAGGCCTCTTAAGATTCCATTCTCTGGGAGACCGCAACAGCCAGGAGATCTGGTTGATGAGATTATAATAACTGGTGAAGCTGAGATGCCAGCTGCTGTTGCAGCTGAGGCACCACCTGCCGAAGCGGCACCCGCAGAAGCAGCACCCACCCCCGAGGAGGAGCGAAAATGCGCATCCTGCGGTGGAAATTTGGAATATATACCTGAATATAAAACATGGTACTGCTACTCATGCAAGAAATATCCAGATGAGGATGAGGAGCCACCGCCTCCAGAAGATGAAACACCACCACCGCCTGGAGGTGCCTAATATGAAACAAGAGGCAATGCCACAGGGAAATGTGGGTTTAGAGGACGAGACAAGAATCGAGACCCATTGCTACCTTTGCCAACAGGAGCTTCCAGATGGTCCATCCTTGGTGAGCTCAAAATGCGGTGTAAACTACCATGATGACTGTGCAAGGCGGGCTGTGAAATGTCCTGCATGCGGAGAGAATCTGCTGGAACACTTCCTCAATGAGGAGGCAAAGAGAAAGATAGTCATGAAGGACAGGATTTATACAATGCTTCTTTTCATAATCCCCTTCATAATAATCGAGATATTTATCGGAATATGGTCAATGATGAATCACCCCAGCAGATGGAGCATCCTTCCATGGGTTGGAGAGGCCTTTATCCTGGATCTTATAATCTTAATAATAGGCATAATAATCGCCATTCTCATCTTCTACAAGTTTGGATACAAACCCGAGAAAAGGGCCATAAATGCCCTTGTACTTGAGCAAAAAGGAGCGACTCCTGGAAAGCCGGAAGAGCAACTATACGCAGGTGGTTACGGGGATCGTGCAAAGCCCTTCACATTTGGCGATGTTTCCATTCCCAAGAAAGTGGCTGTACAGAAAGAGGGTGTTGTTAGGGTTGTAGTTGATAGGCTCACTATGACACCACAGGGGACTTACGTTTGGTTAAATCCGAGATTCTTAAAGCTTCTTAATCCAAACAAAAATCCCCAACCAAGTAGTCCAGAAGAACTGGAGCAGGTGTGGAAGGCCAGCGGAAGATCCATAATAATGGGTGAAGGCGCCGAGGAAGCTAAAGAGGAGGGCGAGGAAAAGCTCTGCTCAACGTGTGGAAAACCCCTGGAGTATATCGAAGAGTACGATGCCTGGTACTGCGCGTCATGCGGAAAGTACGAGGAAAAAGAATCTGGGGAGCCTGGAGAGGAGCCACCACCACCTCCATCCTGATCAAAATGGCCTTCTCTTAGGTGCGAAATTTACTTAATCCATTAGGGTATTAATCATGGCCATGGTTGTTTTGGAGTATGTATTAGGCGTCTTGGCCTTGTGTATTTTACTCAGCTTCCTGGCCTACCGGGAGAAGGTTCTGGATAAATGGGGAAGCATCCTTGCTTTCATAATCGGTGCAGTAATAGGCATTTTTGGAGGAATAATGTGGTTGGTTCTCCTGTTATTCTTCCTAATCACCAGCTTTGCAGCAACCAGGTACAAATACTCAATCAAGAAGGAAAGGGGAGTACAGGAAGGCAAGAGGGGTGAGCGGCATTTTAATAACGTGCTGGCAAACGGCCTGGCACCATGCTTTGTTGCACTGATAAGCTATGAGGACTTTCATTTCATAGAAGAGAAATGGATAGCTGAAGTTATATTCGTTGCCGCAATCAGTGTTGCAGCATCTGACACCGTTGCAAGTGAACTGGGAGTGTTCTCAGATAAAACCTATCTCATCACCGATATCAGACGCAGGGTGAGGCCAGGAACCAGCGGTGGTGTTTCCTGGCTGGGTCAGTTCTGGGCCCTAATTGCCGCTACTTATACCGCGATTATGGGTTTTTTCGTGCTTTTTTTAATACCTCGAATATTCTCAAACTCAATCGATGCCATTTTTAATGGTTCACAATCATCATTATATCCTTTTATGCTGTTGTCGTTGCCATTGATAATAGGATTCATGGGATGTCAAGTGGATTCTGTATTAGGTGCAACTATCGAGCAAAAAGGATGGATTTCAAACGACGGGGTTAACCTTGTGGCCACGAGCTTCGGAGGAATGATAGCATGGATTCTGATTTCGATGATGATATGAGATTACTGCTCATAATATGTGACGGTTTGGGTGATCGACCCATTGCAGAACTTGGAAACAAGACCCCTCTTCAATACGCCCAGAGCCCCAACTTCGACTGGTTTGCAGAAAATGGGATATGCGGAATCATGGACACCATCGCCCCTGGGATTCCCCCAGGAAGCGATACGGCCCATCTTGCGCTTTTAGGACAAGACCCTTATGAGGTATACAGTGGAAGAGGTCCCTTTGAAGCCTTCGGAATAGGTATGGATGTAAGGCATGGCGATGTTGTTGTTAGGGGCAACTTCGCAACTGTGGACGAGAATCTGAATATTATCGATAGAAGAGCTGGAAGAATAAAAGAAGGGACAAAGGAAATAGCAGAAAGCTTAAATGGTATGGAAATTCAGGGTACCAAGATATTATTTAAGGAGGGGACAGATCATCGTGCAGCGGTTCTTATTAGAGGTGAAGGTCTGTCACCAAGAATAACAGATACTGATCCACATAAAGTAAAGTGCTGTCCTAATATTCCTGAGCCTTTGATCCAAGAGGCAAAGAAAACGGCAGATATCGTAAAGGAGTTCTCTAAAAGAGCCCACAAGATACTTAAAGAGCATCCTGTAAACATACAAAGGAAAAGTGAAGGGAAACTTCCTGCCAATTACATCCTTCTCAGGGGAGCAGGTATGACTCCTGAGTTGAAAAGCATCGAGAAAAAATTCGGTTTGAAAAGTGCGGCTGTTGTGGGGGTCATGCTGGTAAAGGGAGTATGCAGGGCATTGGGTATGGAGATCCTTGACGTGAAAGGCGCCACAGGGGGTGTTGATACAGACATGATGGCCAAGGCAAAAGCCGCCATTTCTGCCCTGAAAAGCCATAACCTCGTACTTTTACATATCAAAGCGGCTGATGTTTACGGTCATGATAATGACCCAAAAGGCAAGGTTCAGGTAATAGAGAGATTGAATGAAATGCTGGGCTTTGTTAAGGGAAATATCTCAAATACCTGCGTAGCCCTCACAGCCGATCACTCAACTCCGGTTGCCGTGGGAAATCACAGCGGGGACCCGGTACCACTTGCAATATGTGGTTCCGGAGTAAGAATAGATCAAGTAAAAAGCTATGATGAGGTTTCCCTGGCAATAGGGGGTTTGGGAAGAATCAGAGGCAAAGACCTCATACTCATTATGCTGGATATCGTGAATAAAAGCGAGATGTATGGTGCCTAGAAAAACGCTTTTTTGTATTTTCGGTATGCAGAATATCACTTACTTTTTTGGGTAGTGTAGGGTGGAGATCGAAAATTATTTTCTGAGTTCACCTAGGGTTGTGATCCTCTCTGCAAAAGCATTATGCTTGTGTATGGATTCTTCACTCTCACTTCTTGCCGTAACAACGACGTTATCGGGTAAATTCGCATATTTTACCAGGATTCTACCCAGTATATCCCTGACCACATCCTCCACGAACTTTGGATTTTCATGGGCCTGTAGGGTAATCTGAGCCTCGTCATCCCTTTTCAGTATCTCGTATGTTGGACTGGAAAGAGATTCCTCCACAATTTGTATCAGATCATCGGCCTCTATATCATAGTCTTTTGGCACTTCTATCATGAGTGTTGTTGTGTTTCGCTGGTTATGCGTGACAACAGGTATCTTCGTAAGATATTCCTTTGCATCAGGATGCTCGGCTTCAAGCTTCTTCCTCACTGTCTCCATGGCACAGGGACACGTGGTCATACCGATAACCTCCACTCCAATGAGCTTCTTGATGGACTCCTCTTCATTCCTTTTGGCTGTAGCCTTGGCTATGAGCTTGTATCCCTCAAGGCTTTTTCTCCCTGAGCCTAATGTTTTTTCAAGGAAATAATCTGCTTGGATTTTAACCTCAGAGGACGTGGCATATTCATGCCTATCCAGCAGCTTGTGGCATATCTGTTCGCAGAGCATCTCAAGGCACATCACAGGTTCTCGAACACTGTTATCCAGTATCTCGCTTATAACCTCGACATTTCTTGAAAGGTGGGAGCCCTTTTGACTGGAGGGCAAGTCCACAAAAACGTCTATCTGCCCTGTTAGGGTTACCACCTTATCAGGCCGCTTTACTGCAATGGGTTTCTTTATACCTGTGACACCCACTCTCGTTAGCTTGAAGCCTCCCTGGGGTCTGAGGTTTTGAACATCCAATCCTGTTACTGTATCACCAAGGCGCCTAAACAACTTCTATAACTTAAATTTTGGGGATTCATTGAGGGTATTTTAGTGGGGAATGCCCCTTTTCCTTCATGTTTTTCATTGAGGTATACAAACCCGGCTTTATTCAAATAGAATGAAGAGAAATCAATCATTGGAGTTATCCATACCCATCCAATTCATAAACTATTGAGGTTGACTTGGAGAGGCATTCCAATCGATGCCTGACATAGTCCTTTATAGTGTTTCTTAACATGGTGGCATTCACTGAGCCCACGATCTCTCCAACAGGCCTTTCTTTGCAAAGAAATTTGAATGTGGGAACCCCCATGACACCGTATCTTGCCGCGATTTTCATATTTTGCTCAACATTGATTCGAGTAAAAACCGCCTCTTTTTGAAGCTCTTGAGAAAGCTCGGAATAAACCGGAGCAATGGCTCTACAGTTGGGGCAGGTCGTGTTGTAGAACTCCACTATCACCAGTTTATCAGAATCTGAGAGAAGCTCATCAAAGGTTTTATCATCCAATTCTTTTATATTATCTTCCATTTGAAACCCACCTAGATAGTCTTGGAATAGTGATTTTTTGTATTAGGGAACTTCATCATTTTTATCCTTATTTTATGGATATTTTCCTTTAATTCTTGTAATGCCTCCCAGGTATTTTATCCTATCGCAGGTTATATGGTATGTTATGGGATTTCTTCCTTGTCGTCTTCCTTTATTTCTTCCTCTAGTATATTATGATTAAAATGTCCATG
>CP070672.1:691335-695345 GCA_020351895.1 Thermoplasmata archaeon | reverse complement strand
TCTCTTTGTGAGTTCACGCACTCTCACTCCCTGTTTTTTCAGGTTGTCTAGTGTAGTTAAATCTATTTTGGAAAGAACCTCAGTATCGTATTCATGAACAATATTCACATACGAAAATGAGGCAATATTAAGATGTTCAAAGGTGTTCTTATCGATGATGACGAAGGTTTCTGCATTAGTATTTTCGATGTTTATGGTTCTATTCGCGGTTTCATCAATAACCCCTACATTAGGATCATTCGACACTGGTGATAACGCATTTACCACTAACAATATCGCAATTACAACACTCAATCCACGCCCTATAAATTTCACTCCCATTCCTCCTTATGGTTTCCTTTAAATATCCTCTTTATACCAATATTTCCCTGATTGTTAACATCTACAATATACAATATACATAACTACATTATAATTTATATCATTAATGGTAGGAAATTTTGCATATTTTGAGCGGGATGATAAATGTTTAATAAAAGTCGTTCGAGTATTCAAATGCCATAACAAAAAAATTCTATGTTTGGATAGAGGATTTATATGCATTCGATTAAATTTTCAATCTTTAATCCCCGTAAATCCATTCTTCATCGCATTTTTCATAGGAGACGAATTCCTCATCTTTAAAAAATAACCCGATCTCCCTCTTGGCACTGTTTTCAGAGTCTGATCCGTGAACTATATTCTTACCTGTGAAAAGGCCAAAATCGCCTCGGATGGTACCAGGTGCAGACTCCTGTGGATCTGTTTTGCCCATCATGTTTCTTACAACCGATATCGCATTGGGCCCTTCTATTACCATTGCCACAACCGGTCCCGAAGTTATGTAATTTACCAGACTTTCATAGAAGGGTTTACCCTTATGCTCTGCATAATGGCGTTCAGCAAGTTCTTCTGACACGCTCATCATCTTCATGGCTATTATCTTAAGGCCTCTCGCCTCGAACCTGGATATTATGTTGCCAATTAAACCTCTTTGAATGCTCCCGGGTTTCAACATGACAAAAGTACGTTCCAAGTCTCCCTCTCCTTTTTCATTCCTCGGTCTTTTCTTCCATTTTTGGCTCCTTTGATTTTTCTTCGGCTTCTTTCTTTGGAACCTTTTTCTGTTTCATCACTTTTTTCTTGGCTGGCTTGCCCTTTTTCCCCTTGGAAACCTTCTTGCTTTTTGCAGACATCTTGGAGGACTTTTCTCTCATATGCTGTTGCGTCCAGGTTGTTCTTCTGGGGACTCTTTTTAGTTCGATTAGGTTCTTGTGGCATTTGTTCTTGCAGAAATTGTATATGGTCCCGTCTATTTTGACATACATCTTCCCGGTCCCGGGCTCTATTTCGTTTCCGCAAAACGAACAGACTCTACGCTCCACCATTTTCTCACGCACTGCCTATTTGATGCTGAGTTTCCTGGCCTCTCTTGCCGTTTCCTGAAGCAGAAGAATGTCACCCAATTGAACAGGGCCCTTTACATTTCTGGTGATTATTCTGCCCTTGTCCCTGCCGTCTAAAACCCTGACTTTCACCTGGGTTGCCTCGCCTGTCATACCGGTTCGGCCTATCAATTCTATTACCTCAGCAGGTATTCCTTCAACCATTTACATGACCTCTTATTTCTTCTTCAGTCCTTTAATTTTCGAGACCAAATCCTCCAGAAGCTGCTTGCCCTTACCAGGATCGATTATGGCCACACTTGCTGTTGGGACCTTTAGTCCTGATGCCACTCCCAGCTCCTGTTTGCTGGGTACATAAGCATAGATGACATTCTTTTCATCGCAGAGTATGGGCATGTGTGCCAGAATCTCAGGGGGTTGAACATCTTCAGACATAACCACCAAGGCCACACCACCCCTCTCCAAAAGTTTTGTCACCTCGTTCACCCCTTTACGGAGTTTGCCGGAATCTCTCGCCAGTTCAACAGCCTCGTAGGTTTTATCCACCAGTTCCTTGGGCATCTCGAATCTGACATAGATGTTTTTCACCATATTTCTACCTCCTTCTGTTTTCTGCCTAAAGGCAGATAACTTCATCAATCATAGGCTCCAAAAGAGCGAAGAGGAATAGAAAAAGGGAGTATAAAAGGTTTTGGTGTATTTTCAAGGATTATGGATTTTTCAGTAAAAACATGGATTATTTATGGAAAACTATTAAATTCATATATACAATATATATCATCTTGATTATGTAAAGGTTCATCAATACATGACATAATCCAAAATAAAATATCTTCAGGGGGTAATTTGCTAAAAAATTACATAATAAAACCGAGAGTATCGAAGATACGTATACTTGGTATTTCGGCAATCGTGTTTATCTTAATTTCCACGTGTTTCCTTTTCATTCCTCCTGATAATACTGCAAAGGCCCAGGATACACAAATCCCTCCTGGTTGGGTGAAGTTCAATCACCACTCACATGGTCTGTTCGATGTGCATGCTGAAAATGGGACTGTGATGGGAACCATCAATGAGAGCTATAATGTATTCGATATATCCACAGGGCATACTCCTGAGATGATAAGAGATAAATTTGGTAATAATGGTGTGTTTGTCCATTCTCCTCATGTGAGCAGTTTTGAACCCTACAAGGAACATTGGGAGGCGCAGAGGAAATACGAAAATGAGCAGTGGACCACCACAACAAATTTCACATTGGGTGAGGAATTCCACCTCAGTGGAAGGCATATTGGGTTTGTGAACATAACCTATTTTATTTCAGAAGGAGATTTTTATTATTTCAAAGATTTAAGGGAGAACATATCCGCTCAAGGAGGAATCATGATCATAAACCATCCCTCATATACATGGATTGGAAATCCACCGCTTTTCCTTCAGCCGGGATATGAATTCGATGCAATGGAGATTTATAACGGGCGCGTGGAGCCTGTGGGTAATCCATTGTTTTTTCCTGAGACCGATGGCAGGGAGCATTATAGAAATGCCGTGACACAAGGACGTCTTTTGGCAGTAATCGGGGGTTCGGATGCTCATAACACTCAAAGTGGCTGGCAGGTTTATACAGTAGCCGAGGATCCCCTGGGAGAAAGGAACCTGGATGCCGTTGTGAGGGCCATAAAAAACAGGAGAACCTATGCAGCTGCCTACGACATGTCAGTGTACGACAGAAGTTTCTTTTTAGAATGCGATGTCATGGGACAGATTATTGAAACAAGGGAAATATCCCTGGAGGTATTCCCACCAAGTGCCAATACATATACTGTTGACCTTTTTAGGAACAACAATACAAGCCCTGTTAAATCATGGAGTTTAAATGGTGATGTTTGCCTTATTTATACTATTCCAGAATCCGATGCCAGGGAGAACGCTGCGTATACTTTCGAGATTTATGAGGGGGGCAGTGCCGAATCAAGTTCTGTCATTGCCTATTCCACCGCCATTTGGTACCAGCCAGTTGTGGATTATAACATCTCCCTGAATGAAGGATGGAACCTTGTTTCCATTCCCCTTATCATGCAAAACACATCTGTTACAGAGGTACTGTCAAGCATTGCTGGAGATTACGACATCGCTCAATGGTTCGATCCAATTCTCGATACATGGAAGACCTATCCGGGGGATGATTTTGAATTGAACAACAAAATCGCATTTTGGATTCACATGAAAAGGGATTCTATCCAGCAAAATACCGGAAAAATGCCTTTTTATACCGAAATACCACTTTATGCCTCTGGAACAGGGTGGAACATGGTGGGGTATCCTTCAATGGTTGACAAATCTGTTATGTATGCTTTTAAACAACTTACAGGCAAATATATCGCGGTTCAGAATTATAATTCAACCGATAAAAACTATCCCTGGAAGCATTACCATGTTGACAAAACCAAAAACGATCTTGATACATTAAAAACAAGCAATGGCTTGTGGGTTAGGGTTATTGAGGATTGCCAGTGGGTGGTGTTCAACTAGTTTATTATATTTTATTACTTTCTTAAAATTCCATGAATTTTAGTCAAATTGCTGGTAATGATGGGATACTGGCCTTAATATTCGAAAACTATC
>CP070672.1:683161-691235 GCA_020351895.1 Thermoplasmata archaeon | reverse complement strand
CCTGATGGATAGCCGTTGTCCCACTGATTACCAGAATTAGTATTATCACAAACTTGGTTTGCATTGTTAATGAAAAAGTTATGATAGATCATGTTGTCTATACAGTTAGTGAATGGGAAATTGATGCCAAAATTGCCGTTCAAGGAGATGGTGTTGTCTGCAATTATGTTGTTGGTGGACAACGAGTAAATATAGAATCCGTCAACATAATTTGAGGATACAATATTACCTATAATATTATTGTGAGTTGATCTGTAAAAATAGAAACCATTACCATGATTCTGAATATCGTTGTATGTGATATTATTATATGATGACCTCCAAAGACAGATACCGTTGCCATAATGATTAGAGGATAAAAGGTTCTCTGTGATGAGGATATTTGATGATGAGTCAAGAAAGATGCAATCCTTATTATTAAAAATATTATTTCCTTTTAGCATAATATCCATACAGAAAGCAATCTCCACCCCTATATCTGTATTATTTATCTGCAAATTCCTAACATCAAAGTCCGAACAATTGGCAAGGATGAGTTGTCCAACTAAAATCCCATCGATTTCAATACCTCTTGAATCCTTATAATAATATAAAGGCCTACCATTTATCATATTATTGGTGGGAATATTATGAGAGTTATAGTGAGCTAGCTCATCCCCCCAAATAAAAACACCATTATTGTTGAAATCATTCAGAGTAATATTCATTTTTATGGAATCACCGACACTAATGCCATCCGTGTTGTTTATTATTATGTTACCTGTAATCATGTTATTGTTTGATGATGAATGAAAGCTAATACCTCCCATATTATAAGATACATAGTTACCTATGATCTTGTTATATAAAGATGACCAAGAATATATACATTGAAGATTATCTGAGATATTATTGCCTGTTATGGTATTGTGTGATGAATAATAAAGGTTTATGGCGTATCCATTTGTGTAAGACACATTGTTATCCTTGATGTTGTTTTCTGAAGAATACTCAAGACGCATCCCGTGTTTATTGTTCACTATATCGTTATTCTCTATGTTATTATTAGACGACGATTCAGAGAAGATACCATATATATTGTTCATGAGGAGATTATCAAAAACATTGCAGTATTGGACATTGTTAAGCTCTACTCCTGCATGATAATCTGGCCATGGCTCTCCGCTGTTTTGCAATGTGAATCCACTCACCTTGACCAAATTGGCAGTTATTAATATAACATTCCCTCTCTCAGAGCCATCGATTATTGTAGTATATTTATCCTCTCCAATCAGAGTTATAGTCCTATCCACAATCACGTTCTCGTAATACGTACCATTCTTTACAAAAATTGTATTACCTGAATCGGCTTCATTTATTGCGTACTGGATTTTATGGTAATAGATGTCCTTATCGATGTTGTACACAGGTTTATGAGATTCACGTGAAAACATCAATGGATAATTGTCTTGACTATCTGCATCGATGACATATGGGGAATCACCTATTTTATCAGAACCAGATATATCTTGATTGGGTCCACTAAAATCGTCGGATCCTGTGTAATCTGACCAATAATTTCCACCTGAGGGATAACCATTATCCCATTGATTGCTAGGACTATTATCCAATGCCTGGTTCGGATTGTCGATGATGTCATTATGATAGAGTTTATTGCTATTGGATGACCAAAGGCGAATTCCAATTTGGTTGTTTGAGAAAAAACTGTTATTTGTAATGTAGTTCCCATTTGACGACCAAAGTGATAAACCGTAGTAATTATCGGATGCGTTGTTGTATTGTACAATGTTATTATTGGAATTGTCGAGACTAATACCATAAGATTCGCCATAAATAGCTATGTTATCTTCAATAGTACAACCGTGAGAAGAATAAAGTGAAATGCCATATCGACAGTTGGACAATTGGTTGCCGAAGACTTCTACGTTATTAGAGAATCCGATTAAAACTCCAGCAGCAGCGTCCATAAGAACTAGATCTTCAACACTAGTCTGGTCACAGTTAGCAATTATTACCTGTCCAACTCCTTGTGGTGCGGATCCACCATTTTGATTTTTCCGATAATATATTGGCTTTCCATTTACAGTATTAGTTGTGGCTATAAAGTGGGTATTCCAGTGCTCAAGGGAATCTCCCGAAATAAAGATTCCATCATTCATCATCGAGTTTCTATGAGCGTTGACAAAACGAGAATCGCGAATATAAATCCCATAGTATTCGTTCGATTGATGAACGTTATCGAATAAATCAGTCATAACTGAATCCCGAATATGTATCCCATATTTGCTATGAGATGCGTTATTGGATTTGATATAGTTCCAGTCGGAAAAATAAAGTGATATCGCGCTTCCACCAGTTAAGGTAGCATTATTATATGAAACAATGTTATCATCTGAGTAATATATACCTATCGACGTATCAATATTTCCAGGGAAATTATTCGAGGATATTGTATTACCGCTACAATAGTATAATAATACGCCGTTTCTGTTGCCGAAGATTTCACAGTCTGAAACCGTGTTATTGTTAGATTCTATACGGATCCCAGCATTGAACATATCATTACCACTTTGAGTAATTGTGAAACCTCTGATAGAAACATTTTCGCCGGTGATCAAAATCACATCACCATTATCCCCACCGTCGATTATTGTGTTAAATTTGTTTTCCCCAGTCAAGTTTATAGGAAAATTTACTACGACATTCTCATAATAGGTTCCATTCCTTACGAAGATAGTATTGCCTGAATCTGCATCATCGATTGCATCCTGGATAACATGGTAGTAGGTTCCTTTATCGACATTGTGAACCGATCCTAAGATTGAAACACTGCCATATGGTTCCATGAGCGGGTAGTAATCCCGCCTATTGCCTCCCAGGGTATAATTTGTATCTCCGAATCCGTCCCAGCCGGGAATGTCTTGTTGAGGACCTTTGAAATTGTCAACACCCATGTAATCAGACCAATAATTTCCACCGGTAGGATAGGTATCGTTCCAATAGTTCTTTCCTAAACCATCATATGCTTGGTACCCGCCAGTGTTGTTGATGAAGTTGTTGTGGTAGAATTTGTTTTTACCCGCCGAAAATGAGGAAATCAGGATGCCGTCGTGATTGTTCAATATGTTATTTTCAGTGATTCTGTTAAAGGAGCATGATTTCATATAAATACCAGTTTCGTTGTTTGAATGGATAGTATTCCCCGTTATATTTGATCGTATGGAGGATTCCATGTAGAGTCCGTTAAGGTCATTTGAAAAAAGTTTATTCGCTTCTAGAAAATTATCATGTGATTCGTCCAGATTTATACCATTCTCTTTATTTAGCAAGGCACTATTGCCTGTGATATTGTTTCTGTCGGACGACCAGATATTGATTCCATCCCACTGGTTTGATTGCGCTGTATTGTTCGCGATATTGTTACCATCCGAATAAAAGAGAAGAATCCCGTGGTAGTTGGTACGAACCATATTACCTGTGATATTGTTCCCGCTGGAATGGACTAAATGGATACCATACCATTGGTTCGATTCCACGGTATTGTTCGTGACATTGTTGTAATTGGAAAAACCGAGCTGGATACCTAGACTGCAGTTGTTCAGGTTTTGCCACTCAATTTTAACATTTGTGCAGTTGGCGAGTATTACCTGTCCCGCACCGTTTGGAATGGTTCTTAAGGTCTGGTTCTTCCAGTAGTAGACAGGTTTCCCATTAACTATATTTGAGGTATCTATATTATGTGTGTTCCAATCCTTCAACGAATTGCTCCACATATATATACCATCATCAATCAATGTGTTGTTAGTGAGGGTGTTTTCCCAACAGGAAGAGAGATAGATACCGGCCTTTTTACTCGAAGATACGGTATTGCCCGTAAGGATATTTCCCCATGACCAATGAACCTGGATTCCCCACCAATAATTCGAGTAGACTGTATTACTTGTAATATTGTTACCGTCGGAACTGGAAGCGACGATTCCGTAGAATTGGTTGAAGTTGGCTGTGCTGTTTGAGATTGTATTACCTGTTGAATCTGACAGATGGATGCCGCTGTTGCTGTTTTGGGAAGCATTATTGCCGTTTAGATTGTTACCATGGGAATGATATAGATAGATACCGATCCCATCGGTTCTGGAAGCAATATTGAAATCAACAATGTTCCAACTGGAATATTCTAAATAGATCCCGCGCTTTGGATTATAACTTACGATGTTATTTGTGATTGTGCAATTCTGGGTATAGTAAAGATGAATTCCAGCATCATTAAAAGATGGCCCGCATCCAGTTGCCATAAATCCCGTCACATTCACCCAGTCTGCATTAATCCTGATCGTATCGCCGGTTCCGCTCCCGTTTATTATCGTATTTTCTTTATTCTCTCCTACTAGATTTATACTACGGTTCAGAACAACGTTTTCGTAATAGGTACCCTTGCTCACGAATATTGTATTACCAGGGTCTGCATCATCCACCGCATCTTGGATTTTATGATAATAAATATCCTTATCGATATTGTGAACTGGCCTTTTGGTACCATAAGGATCTATTAATGGATAGCGATCAGTGGAATCCGCATCAATTGAATAATTTGTATCCCCGATTGCATCGCCCCCCGGAATATCTTGATCAGGGCCCCTAAAATCATCGGCTCCGCTGTAGTCAGACCAATAGTTGCCCCCTGAGGGATAGCCGTCATCCCACTGGTTACCGTAATCTGTAAAATCGTCGGCTTGATCTGTGTTGTTTAAGAAGTTGTTGTGATATATCGTATTATTAGTAGAAGAAGAGGAAATATAGATTCCATCGCCATTATTCGATATATTGTTGCTTATTATGGTATTATTTAATGAATTGGGGGATAAATCGATACCATCAGTGTTATTAGAAATATTATTGTTTGTTATATTATTTTTAGACGATGAGTCGAGAAATATCCCATCTCCATTGTTCGTAACATTATTTTGTGTAACATAGTTATATGTAGAACCCGAAAATGAGATACCGTCGTTTCCAAATGATATATTATTCCCTATAATTACATTGTTGTGGGATGAGTCAAGGCTTACACCACTGCCGCCATTTAATTGAATAGAATTATTTGTTATGTTACTGTTTGAAGATGAAGAAATTGAGATACCAATGGAATTATTTGATACAGTGTTGTTTTCAATTTGAGTAAAATTTGAAAATGTGGAAACGCGTATGCCATAACTATCATGATCAGATATACTGTTGTTTGATATTATGTTATAATTGGAAGTTTCCCAAAGGTAGATGCCAATGTTATTGTTCAAATATATATCATTGTTTCGAATGATGTTGTTGTTTGATGATGGGCGAAGCGCTATCCCGTACCAATTGTTAGAATAAATCTCATTATTTACTATGGTATTATTTGATGCTGGGAGAAGATCTATACCATACTGATTGTTCGAGATCTTGTTATTCGTAATATAATTATGAGGAGAGCTTAATAACTCGATTCCATCTTCTTGATTATATGAGATTGTATTGTTGGTGAGAGTGTTGTTATTTGAGGGATCTTGTAAATATATCCCTCGACCGTTGTTTAAGGTTACAACGTTATCTGCAATTGTATTGAATGTTGAATTCAGAACAGTAATCCCTAAATCATTGTTATAGACAGAATTATTGAATATGAAATTACTCCATGATCCAATGATCTGGATACCCGGGCCGTTGCTAAAAGTGAGAGTGTTGTTGGCCACAAAATTGTCATTAGCTTCCCATATGTCGATGTTTGCCTGGTTGGATGATGAAACATCATTGTATAAGATTTCATTATTTTCCGATCCTGAGGCCAAAATAATACCGTCGAAGCAATCCCGTATCTCATTATTGATTACTGTGTTATTTGATGATGATTGCAGGGAAACACCGTACCATTCGCTGGAAGAGGCGTTGTTATTACTTATCTCATTTTTATGTGAATCCCAAAGAAAAATGTCCCTAGTATTATTAAGAACCTTGTTATTATTTATAATACAGTTTTGGACATTTGTTAGCTGTATCCCTGCATCAGAAGGACCAGTACCACCAGTAACTGTGAATCCAGATATAGTAACAGAATTCGAATTAACGGCAATAATATCATCACCCTGTGAACCATTGATTATCGTGGTATCCCTATTTTCTCCCATCAAAATTAAGGATTTGTCCACTATCAAGTTCTCAAAATAAGAACCGCTATAAACAAAAATGGTGTATCCATTACCAGCATCATCCACTGCAGCCTGTATACTTGTGTAGGCACCTCCTGATCCAGACTTATTGACATATATCTTGGGACCTTGTACTTCCCCCACAAAGTCAAAAGTGATGTCTATTACTGCAAACATCGAGAATATCAACAATAGAAATACAAATACTGAACTAATTCTCTCCCTCATCATTATTCTTAATGCAAAAAGTGGCCTTTAAACTTTGTGGAGGGGCATAATAACCGAGTTTAGTGTTTTTCGAAGGGGATCAAAATCCATTTTACTTATTATAAAACTTACTGGTTTCATCCCTTACCTTTGGATCTAACCTCCCCATTTTCTTAACCTTTTTTACAAACATATCTATCATCTTTGGCATGACCTTGAATGTAGGAAGTAGCATTGGTATGAACTGGAGCCTGTCCTTTTCTATTCCTATTTCCTCAATCTTGACTCGATATTCCTCTATCCTTTTTTCGATTACCTCAGATAACTCTCCCCCCTCCTCATCAGACAACAGAACTCCATCAGCGCCTTTTTCAAAGGAAAATAAAATCTCCTTTAAACCGATTCTTGCCGCTGTGGGTACGCGGATGATCCTTATATCAGGGGAATAATGCATTCTAGCTGTACCTGCCGAATCGGCTGCTGTATAGGCCAGTCTATCTCCAAAGAAACCCAAGATTATTGGCTCATCTCCCTCTCGTTTACCTTCTAAAATTCCCTGGATCTCTGCCAAAACCTGGTCTTCTGAATAATGATGCATATCCAATGCCTTAAATTCACACTCAGGTATACATGCACCGCAGCCTATGCAGGCAACTGAATCGAGTTCTATCTCGGGCTCGATGGCGATGGCATTTACAGGGCATACAGGAACACATTTTCCACATTTCGTACAATTCTCCTTGATCATGAAAGCCTTAATCGGATCAACAACCATTGTTCCTTCTCCAATGAACTCCATGGCTTTTGCCGCTGCACTGTTTGCATCTGTTACACACTCGTGGATGTCCTTTGGACCAAGGATGCATCCTGCTGCAAAGATTCCCAAACGATGCGTGCTCACTGGATCGAGTTTTGGATGCTTCTCTGCAACAAAACCATCCGCACCAAAGGGTATCTTCAGGATCTTAGCCAAATCCTGCGAGTCCTTACCAGGGAGCATTGCCGGGCATAGCACAACCATGTCAAATTCATGGTCTAGTATCTCATTTGCAGTAACATCCTCTGCCCTGACAATTAAACCCTCTTCCGAAGGAACAACTTCGGCACCTCTGGCTTTGACGTAATTGACCTTATACTCATCCTGGGATCTCATGTAGAACTCCTCGCATCCCCTTGTGGAGGCGCGGATATCCAGGTAATATACCCACACATCCATGTATCTGAAATATTCCTTAAGTTGGACAGATTGTTTTATGGCATAGGTGCAACCAACTTTGCAGCAGTGGGCCACACCTCTATTCACATCCCTGGATCCCACGCATAGCAGGTATGCTATCTTCTTCACCCTTTTCCCGTCACTAGTCCTCTTCAATACCTTTCCTTCTGCCGCCTCATTGATGAATAATCTCTCCATCTGAAGGGCTGTGATTACATCCTTGTGCTCAAAGTGGTACTCGGCAAGTGATGAAGGATCAAATAATTCGTACCCTGTCGCAATTATTATTACACCCACATCAAGCTCAATCTTCTTTTCCTTATCCTCCAGATTGACTGCATTCACTGGGCACACATCCACACACAAGCCACATTCTATGCAATTTTCAAAATCGATCACATAAGAAGGCGGAACAGCCTGGGGAAAGGGCTTGTAGATGGCCTTACGTTTGTACAATCCCTCATCGAAT
>CP070672.1:678223-683061 GCA_020351895.1 Thermoplasmata archaeon | reverse complement strand
GGCTCATATCCTGAAAAGGGTATTGCACAGGTCACAGTAGTTGTGAAAAATCTTGATAAAACTTTTAAGACCTTCTGGAACATGTACCGCATAGGACCCTGACATTTTTAAAAACATTAATAAAAAAAACAGCAATTGAATAAATTGCAATTATTTAGTAAATCATTACGTTAAATGTAAAAGATTATGAAATATGGTGTTGACAAAAACAGGATCACTCTTTAGAATCAGTTTTAATCTAATGGAATAAAAACTTATGAAAGGAGGAAATTGCGCATGGAATAAAGAAAAATAGTATTTTTCTATCTAATGACTTTTCGTTGAAGTTAAAAAGGCATTGGACACTTTGGTTCAAATCAGAACAAATAAAATCGAAGGGGGATTTTAATGAAAAGATTAGGAATTTATTTACTGATTTTGATTTTCATGTTTAGTGCGATTTCCTTATTTGCCGAGAAAGAAGAAGCAGGAGTTGAAGAAAAGGTAGTAACCCCAGCAAAAGCTCCGGGTAAAAAGATGGTGATTGGGTATGTAGAAGAGAGCCTGGTTCCCTATACTGAGGCCCTATTAGATGGTGCACGGATAGGCTGTGAAGAGCTTGGATTTGAATACATCCCGAAAGAAGGAGAGTCAAAACCAGAGCTGATAGATAAGTACATCAGGGGATTTGTTGCCCAGGGAGTTGATGCAATCTTGCTCAAGCCTTTAGGGGGTGAGGTTCTAAAGCCTGCGGTTTTGGAGGCATATAAGGCAAATATTCCTGTGATCTACATCAATGAAAAGATTGATGTTCCTGCTGCAGCTTATATAGGAGTCAATTACATTTCAGGTGGGAATATGTTGGGAGAACTAGTAGTAAAAGCTCTGAATGGGAAAGGGAAAGTAGTACATATTAGTGGTGATCCAGGGGGAACCTGTGCTACAGAGCGTGATGAAGGTTTGTACCAGATACTTGATAAATACCCTGATATAAAGGTGTTGGATAAACAGTTTGGATTTTGGGAGAGGGAGCAGTCTCTCGTGATAGCTGAGAGATTCCTTACTGCGTATCCTGATGTTGATTTGATTGCATGCATCAGTGACCTCACGGCTCTGGGGGCTCTTGAGGCAGTTAAAGAAGCAGGAAAACAGGATCAGGTAAAGATTGTGTGTTTTGATTTCGGTAAGCATATGATTCCCTATATTGAAAGTGGAGAGATTTATGGTATCTCATTTGATATGCCGCGGGAGATAGCGAGGCTGGGGG
This sequence comes from Thermoplasmata archaeon, assembly GCA_020351895.1. The sequence continues at coordinate 681,815 of CP070672.1, read as the reverse complement.
TGCATGTTGCTGCAGGTATTCTTCGAATGGAGCATCCAAGTAATAAGTGGGCAGCAGCGCCTAAGGGCCCAACAAATGTGCCGCCATGGAAGATGATGTACCAGGAGATTCATACAGGTCATCACTGGGTTACTCTCGAGAATCTCGATGAGATGGCTCCATACGCCTTTTAAATTATTCTAGTTACCGAAGGATATATACTATAGTATGCCTGTTCCCCTTGTGAAGGTACCTTTATTTACTTTCACAAGGGGAAACTATTAAGGATACTCATTATGGTAAATAATCGTACTGTGTTGAACGGGACGAATGATTTATTGGATAAAGAAAAGGTAAAAAAAGGTATTTTACAAAGATTAATTATTTGGATGATATTATTTGGGTGCTGGATCTTTTTTTCATTGGCATCGAATAAGTTTTTTCAAGTAAGCAATTTTATTGCCATTCTGCGGGATGCGGCGATATTAGGAATCATCTCTTGCGGATTAACCGTTGTGATAATTTCAGGGGGAATCGATTTATCTATTGGTTCTCTTGCTGGAATATCAGGTCTTGTGGCATCTGCTCTTATTTTGAAGGGGTTGAATGGGTTTTTTATAGTATTTCCTTTTTCCATGGCTGTGTGTCTGGCTGTTGGATTCATTAACGGAATAGCGATCAACATAGTGAAGATACCGGCTTTAATTGCAACCCTTGCTATGATGATGATATTAAAAGGTGTAAAACTAGTATCGTATGGATCTCAGGACATGTTCCTCTCCTCCATAATGCCGTCTTGGCTGTTCTTTATGAGTAAAAAGTTTGCTGGGCCTGTACCTGTTTCCATCTTTTTCTTTGTAGGTGTTTGCATTCTCACAGGTATCATTCTCTACAAGACACCCTTTGGAAGGAAAGTATACGCTGTCGGTGCGGACGATACTGTCGCTTATCTCACCGGGATCAAACCTCAACGGGTACGAATTTTTACATACATTTATCTTGCTGCCTTAGTGTGGCTCGCATCCACTTTGGCGGTTGGCAGGATCGGCGGGTACTCATACACTCTCGGACAGAATTATGAAATGAGGGCAATTTTAGCGGTAATTATGGGTGGTACCGCTTTTACAGGAGGACGAGGAACGATCGAGGGTAGTATTGCAGGAGTAATTTTAGTCGCAACTTTAAATAATGGGCTTACATTGATGAGAATACCATATGCCTGGCAAGCAGTGATATTAGGTATGATATTCATTCTTGTTGTGGGTTTGGACAGTTATTATCACAGATACGAGGATTAGAGGTTTGTGAATTGCTCTATAGATTGTTCTGTACGATTGGACTTCTTATGATTTTGCAAAGGGTTTGGTTTTCGTTAAAAATAGTGTAAAGGAATAAAAGATGAACGATAAACAACCTTTACTGAAACTAGAAGGTATATCGAAAAGCTTTGGGAAGATACAGGCATTAAAAGATGTAAGTTTGACTATAAGAGAAGGAGAGGTAGTGGGCCTGGTTGGAGACAATGGTGCAGGTAAATCGACTTTGATGAAGGTTGTTGCCGGTGCATATATGCCCGATAAAGGTGAAATTTATATCAATGATGAGTTGGTGAATTTTACTCATCCGAGCCAGGCTCGTAAGAAAGGAATCGGGATAATATATCAGGAACTTGCGCTTGCCGGTCTTCTCAGTGTGACAGCAAATGTATATATGGGAAAAGAGCTCAGGAGAGCGAAGGTATTTGTAGACGACAAAAGGATGAGGAGGAACACGGAGGAAGCGCTGAAGAAGCTGAAGACAACAGTAAAGAGTGTTGACCAGGCAGTATCTACACTTTCTGGCGGGCAACAGCATGCAGTTGCAACCGCACGATATTTGATTGGAACTCCACCCATAATAATCATTATGGATGAGCCTACCGCTGGTTTGGGAGTAGTTGAAGCTGAAAAGATAATTAATCTGATTCTAGAGACAAAGCAACGTGGTGTAAGTGTAATATTTATCAGCCACAATTTAGACCATGTTTTTCAGGTTGCTGATCGTATAGTGGTATTGATGAGTGGGGAGAATGCAGGGGAAATAGCTAGAAAAGATTTCAATCGCAGTATTATTGTAAAAATGATGATGGGTGTTGAATGATGATAAAGGATGTAAAAACCAGGAGGGAATATTTGTTGTCTCCCGAAGGAAGCAGAGCTTAGATATGGGTTTAAAAAAAGATACTGGCGTGAGTACAGCATTGAGAATCATTAATGAAAATAGAATCTTTTTAATTATCATTTTTCTGGGACTAATAATGAAGTTTATAGCTCCAACATTTTTAACAAAGTACAACATTCTGTATATCTTTCAGGATATTGCTGTTCCAGGTATCATAGCCTGTGGATGTTTGATGCTGATGATTGGTGGTTATTTTGATTTATCGGTAGGAGCAAATGTAGCCTTAACCGGAGCAATTGTAGCAAAATTGAGTACTGGTGGCATTTCTATACCGGTTGTCCTACTCGTTGTGCTTATTCTCGGAGCCGTCATTGGTATTGTCAATGCTATAGTGGTTATCTATTTTAGGGTTAACTCAATTGTTGCTACCCTCAGTATGCTGTCGATTCTTAGGGGCATTCTTCTTTTATATTCCAAAGAACACATTATAACCGGGATACCCGACCCCTTTTTATGGTTTGGTATGGGTTCTATAGGTTTTTTACCAGTATTAGATCTGTTTTTAATACTCACAGCGATTTTATGTTATGTAATATTACAAAAAAGCGTATTTGGAAGGCATATTTACGCTATTGGATCAAACCGCATGAGTGCATTTTTAACAGGTATAAAAGTCGATTCTGTTTTAACAAAGGTTTATATGTTTGAGGGAATACTCACATCCTTTGCTGGATTCTTATTTGTGACAAAATATAGTGCTGCCCTCCCGACTGCAGCTATGGGATTAGAGATAACAATTATAGCAGCTATTATAGTCGGCGGTGCGAGACTCTTTGGTGGAAAAGGAACAATTTTTAATACCATTGGTGGTGTCGTGTTAATGGAGATGATTTTTAATGCAATAAATCTTACCAATGTGAACCTTAATTGGAGATTTATCATTCAATGGCTGATTATTATTTTCGCCGTAACCTATACTGTTATGTTGAAAGAATCCCCTGATGAATGATTGAGTAACGAAAATTATTTTAAAAAGATAAGAAATAAATACTGACAGAGATTATTTGACTTTCTTTACACACTCACAGAGAGACTATTTTGTCCACTTCCACTATAAAATAATTTCAATTCAATAGTACATATAAAGGGGAGAATGGAGAATGCAGAGAATAAAATCACAGCAGCTGTATGAGGAAGCAATAAAATATATTCCTTACGGTTCAATTTTTATTGATAGAGGTTTGAGTGAGAACAAAAGATTTATGAAAGGTGAGTATCCGATATATTTCAAACGTGGCGAGGGTTCACACCTCATTAGTGTCGATGACGAAGAGTTCATCGATTACAATTGTGCTGGGCTCATTATCCTGGGCTATAATTATCCTGCTGTTTTGGAAAGAGTAGAGAGTGTCTTGAATAGTGGAGAATTTCATATGCAAAGTACCCTGATGAT
>CP070672.1:675119-678123 GCA_020351895.1 Thermoplasmata archaeon | reverse complement strand
TCAACAATATTGTATACCTGGAATATGCCGCTGTAGGTGGAAACTTGATGCCAAGCTCGTATGCAGGGGCTAATATGACAATTGCCCATTACACTATATTAAAGCAAGGCTGGAACTTAATCTCGATTCCATATATTCAATCTGATACAAATATAGACGAGGTTCTCTCTTCAATTGATGGACTGTACGATGCAGTCCAGTGGTATGATCGAATGGATACAAACGACCACTGGGAGCATAAAAAAGTGGGGAAACCTTTTGGAAATGATCTTTTCGAATTGGACGAAAGTATGGGTTTCTGGGTCCATATCACGCCCCCTGGAGAGACGCTTTTCCCCTATAAAGGTACCCAGCCAACTGTAAATCAGACTATTTCTCTTTTCCCGGGCTGGAACATGGTGGGCTATCCTTCTTTAATAAGTTACGACAGAACTGCGGGATTGAACAACCTCACTTTTGACACACATGTTGATTCCATATGGATGTACAATTCTACCACACAAAAATGGAAGGAGCTTGGTCTAACGGATTATTTTGAACCGGGAATGGGATACTTCGTTCATGCTAAATCGGAATGTGAGTGGGAAGTTCCATTGTGAATTGTAATATCTTGATTTTTATTTAATTGAGAATATTTACTGAAAATGAATTAATTCTACATAATCTGGGTATGTGAATTCATTGTTATACTTAAATATTTATATATGTATATTTATAACGCTTTCTATACATTCGTGGCGATTTAGGGCACATATTGGGCGTATTATGGGGTGGAGTTTATAGTATCAAGACGAATTTAGGGGAATATTGGATAAAATATGATAAATTAATTCGCAGTAGAATTATTTAGACCTCAAGGTGGCTTGTGGAAGGAGGGTTGGCAATTTCAAAAAACAAATATTGGGGAGGCAGAGTGAGTCCATTTGGTAATATCTGCAGATACTGTGGTAGAGTATTTAAGAATGTACGAGGTAGAAAAATTCATGAACGAAGTTGTATAAAGAAGTTGGTGACATATGAGTTTGTTGAAGTGATTGAGGTTGAACCCCTCAAGGAGGAAGAAACAAGCCTCATTAGTTTCAGTATCGAGCCGAAAAAGCCTGTTAAGCGCAGTCTTACTTTGGGTATTACAAATGGCCTTTCTGAAGAAGGACGAGGCAGAACAAACGACCGGATAAACGGACTTAAGGGTACCGGACCAGGAAAGATAAATGGATTGACTAATGGCCGACTAAGAACAAGGCGAGAGACGATAAAGGGTCTTTCCCAAGGAAAAACAAATGGCCTGATAAGGAAAAAAGAAGGCCTAACAAATGGTTTTATCAATGGCATTCAAACAGCAGGCCGAGGAATCTCAAACGGCTTAACCAATGGGCTTACCAATGGACTCAAAGCAATGAGATTCGGGATAACTAATGGCATCACGAACGGTAATGGAATAACAAACGGAACAGGTCCATCTAAAAAGGCTATAGAGCCAAGAAGGGGTCTTATCAGAATAGCAATCGTATTTATTATTTTAATTCTTTTATTTATGTCACCATATCTTTTCACCTCTGTCAAAGTCCAGGAAGGCATCGTTATTGACGGGAAATTTAATGATTGGTTGGGTGTCGCTAGTATTAATGATGAGCAAGAGTTGGATCTGCCTGATAATATAAATATTGTGGATTATAGGGTAAAAGAGGATGCCGCCTACTTATCCTTTTATTTGGAGGTCATGGGGGATATGTTAAAGGGCGACTCACAGGGTCATGTGGATACAGTGCATATTTTCATAGATCTGGATAGCGATTCAGACACAGGTTATCTGATAAGCGGCATGGGTGCAGATTACATGATTCAGATATATGGAAAGGACGGGGCTGTGTTTGCTTCCTTCCTATTTGAATTCACCTCCGAAAATCAATTCTGCTGGGACGGATTTGAACGAAGGGGCTATGCGGATAGCTATGTCTCTGGAAGTTCGCTGGAAGTGGGAATTGAGCGCTCTCGAATTCTTATGAAGAAGTCGCAGCCAGTGGAAGTTTACTTCCATACCCAGGATTTTCGAGGCTTCGAAGACTTCTCAGACACCACAACAACCAATGTGGGAGGTGTACTTGCCGTAACTCAGAGCTCGATGATAATGGGTGATATCCTTTCTGCGGACCCGAATCAGCCTGTGCTTAGGTTGAATCTGGAAAGTCTGAACCATGAGATTGTTCTTAATAGCATCACCGTAACAAAACCTGCTTCAACTCCTGCTGTTCTATTACGAATTCAGGGGGATTTTGCAGGAATTGCAAGTTTCGTGGGTGACAGAGCCACCTTCCAACTCGGTACGGTCATTAAAGGCAAGGCCACAGTCACGATTTTTGTAGATTCTTCGGGCTTGGATGGCGAGGCTGTGGGGTTTAGGATAATGACAAAGGATGATGTTGTGGTGGATTTAGGCGCTGTTTTCTTGAATACAGAGAATATCAGATACGCTTATGTAAATACCCCAGAACAAATCACTGTAGATGGAGCTTTTGGAGACTGGAATAAAGCCAGTGCGCCTTACGATCCTGCAGATGATGTGGATAATGCGAACATCGATATCTCAAATTACTATGCTGCAGAAGAATCAGAAAGACTCTATTTCTATCTAAAAGTTCAGGGGAATATATTGGAGGGACAATTGGTGCCTTTTATAAATGATGTGGTTTATGGGAGACCAGAACCAGGACCAATAACAGAAAGGGATAAAGACAAAGATACTGTACCAGATTCTATTGATCCTTATCCAAACGATTTTGATAATGATGGTGTGGACGATAGAATTGAGGGCGGGGATATCGATTCAGATGGCATATTGGATTACCCTAAAGGAAACGATAAATGGCTGAACACCACCCTCCCCATGACTTTTCCTCTTCCGTACAAGGGAAAAAAGGTGAGTTTATACATCGGTCCTGTCCCAGCGATTCCCGAGGTTACTGGGATGGACATCACCTGGGTCTTCCTTGATTGCGACGATGAT
>CP070672.1:660047-675019 GCA_020351895.1 Thermoplasmata archaeon | reverse complement strand
GAACCCCCGACCTATTCCTTACCAAGGAATCGCTATTTAAAGCACTGGATCCCCAAAGATCCTGAGTGTACCTCTAAGCCACAGTGGCATATGATGCACCCACAATATTCCTCTTCATTCTTATAGGTTTTTATATGTATACTCGATTATGGTGGAAAAAGGAGAATCAATGAATGTCGATTCCTGTCATGGAGATTCCCTGGGATGCAAAAGGGATTTTCAGGTCAAGGCCAAACAGGTTCTTGGGTATTGCAGACATAACGAGCTCGAAGAAGGAGAAGAAGAGGAAAGTAAAGGTGCATGTTCATGATCCAGGGAGGCTCAAGGAGCTCCTTTATCCTAAGAACCAGGTACTTTTGAGAAAAGCTACAACCAAGAACCGTAAGACCAAATGGGATTTAATTGCAGCCAATCACAACAAGGAATGGATCCTAGTTCGCTCGGGTTTTCACAGACAAATTGCAGAATGGATCATAAAGAATCCAGAAGTTAGTCCCTTTGGTGGGATAAAAAGTTTCAAACCTGAAGCCAAGTTCGGAAAAAGCAGGCTGGATTTTCTTTTGACCAAGAATAGCGGGAAGAAGATTTGGGTGGAGGTAAAGGGATGCACCCTAGCTAAAGAAGGTGTTGCCCTTTTTCCTGATGCACCAACTGAAAGGGGAAGGAGGCACCTGCAACATTTGATAAAGGCAAAAGAGAAAGGAGACGAAGCTGTTATTATGATTCTTGTGTTCAGACCTGATGCCGAGAGTTTTGCACCGAATAAAGAAACGGATCCCAAGTTTTCGGATATCTTCTTTAAAGCTGTCGATGTGGGAGTTTGGGTGTATCCCTTTTTGTTTCGATATGAGGATGAGATGATACTATATAATGGAAAGATTCCTCTCCATGACTAAATTCTTATTGGATGATACATGAGAAGCCACAGTTTATTTTGTTTTTTTGGATTCCTTACAATCTTTATATATTTAATGCGTATAACCCTCCCAATGAAAGAGGGAATGTCAGGCTTCGATATAGCAGCAATGGTCAATGAGTTGCAGTCTCTTATTGGAGGACGAATAGACAAGGCCTTCCAGCTGGCCAGAGGAAAACTGCTTCTGCGCCTTCGTGTTCCTGAGATGGGTAGAAAGAACCTGGTTGTAGTGGTTGGTAAATGGATTTACCTCTCCACCCAGTCACAAGAGACACCCAAGACACCACCGTCCTTTGCTATGCTTCTTAGAAAACATCTGAATAACGGCAAAATCACGAAGATAGAGCAGCACGGATTCGACAGAATAATTGTTTTTCATATTCAGAAGGGCGATAATTATCAGCTGATTTTTGAGATGTTCCGGGAGGGAAATGTGGTTTTGGTACAAGAAGGTAGTATAATCCAACCTCTAATTCCGAAATCATGGAGCAGAAGAGAGGTAAGGGCCAAAAGAGAGTATGTGTTTCCTCCATCCAGAGTAGATTTTTATACTCTTGATAAAGATGGTTTTGAAGATATCCTGAAATCCTCTAAAAAGGACCTCGTCAGAACCCTTGCCATGGATGTGAACCTGGGGGGTATTTATGCAGAGGAAGTTTGCCTTTTATCTGAAATCGAAAAGGGGAGAAAGGCAAACGGGTTATCCGAGGATGAGATCGAGAGGATCTTTAAAAATGTGAGACAATTGTATCATTCCTTGAAAGAGGCAAAGGGAGGTTTTTTGATACTTGAGGATTCGACTCCAAAGGACATTACTCCTTTTCCTCTTAAAATCTATGAGGATTATAGACAGGAAGAATTTTCTGAACTCAGCATGGCAATCGAGAAATATCTTGAAAGCGGGGAGAAGGAGGAACCCCTGGAAGTTGAATATGAGGATATAAAAGCAAGATACGAAAGGCAGCTAGCTCAACAAAGAGAGGCTATAGCCAACCTAGAAAAAAGAGCCGATGAGAGCAAAAGAAAGGCAGAGCTGATCTATGTCAATTATCAAGAATGTGAGAAGTTACTGAGTACAATAAATGCCACACTAAAGGAAAAAGTGATGACTGAATTGATCACCGAACTTCAAAAGTACCCTTCCTTTATTAAATTGGAGCCGGAAAAAAGCGAGGTCGTGCTCAGTCTAAAGGATGAGGAGGGAGGTACCACAAACATATCCTTGAATTTTAGAATATCAGTGGAAGAGAATGCAGGTATGTTCTACGATAAGGCCAAAAAAGCGAAGGAGAAGCTGGAGGGTGCCAAAAAATCCCTTGAAGAAACGGAGCAAAAAATAAAAAGAGCGGACGTTGAAAAGGAAAAGAAGATAAAAAAGGAGAAGAGGAAAACTAAACAGTTCTGGTTTGAAAAATACAGATGGTTTTTCTCCTCTGATGGTAACATCGTGATTGCAGGCAGAGATGCCAAGACCAATGATAAAGTTGTGAAGAAATATCTCTCAGATAGAGATAGGTATGCACATGCCGAGATTCACGGGGCACCAAGTGTTGTCATAAAGAACAATGATGGTGAGTTTTCGGATCGAACCCTAAAAGAAGCCTGTGAATATGCTTTATGTTTCTCAAAGGCATGGAATGCCCAAATCGGAGCCGGCACCGCCTACTGGGTTCTGCCGGATCAGGTTAGTAAAACACCCCCCACGGGAGAGTTTCTACCAAGGGGAGCCTTCATAATCAGGGGAAGGAAGAACATAATATCGAATATAGAAGTGAAATTGGCAGTGGGAAAGATGAATTACGAAGGTGTGGAAAAGGTGATGTGTGCACCAGAAAGTGCCGTGATTACGCACTGTGAAAGTTACATAGTTTTCGCACCTGGTGAGATGAAAAAAAGCGATTTTTCAGGTAGGCTGAGGGAAATTTTTGATGTAGAGCAGGAGGAGATATCGAGGGTTTTACCCCCTGGGGATGTGAAGGTATTAAAAATGGTGGGAATTTCTGAGGAAATGTTCTGAGGATTCTGATCTTTCTTTATGTTCATCTTCTAAAATTAAATGTTTGTATTCCACAAAAAGGTGAAGGAACATTAAAATGAATACGCCCGAGCCGGGATTTGAACCCGGGTAAGAAGCTCCGCAGGCTTCTATGATATCCAAGCTACATCACTCGGGCATTATTATGGGATAGGGAATGCTGTACGGCTTTAACAAAATTTCGCCTAGTAAATGAAAAAAAGCTAATTGTGGAAAAAACACGATGAATGTGTTTTTGGTGTATAAAAATTTACAGAACCTAAGGTAAAATCGAAAGTAATTCCCTTATTCTTTCTTCTTTGCAGACCTTTTTAATTTGACCTTCTTCATCTTTGTCTTCTTCTTGAGCTTTACTTTCTTACCCTTCTTCTTTGGTTTCTTCTTTTCAACTTTTTCCTCTGGTTCGGGGGTTTCCTCTTCCGAAACCTCCTCCTTAGGTTCCTCCTTTGGAATCTCGCCCTCAGGTTCAAGCTCAAACTTAATTTCCTCCAGTGAAGTCTCTTCACTTGGCTCTGGCTCCAATAGCTTTTCCAGAACCTCCTCTATGGGTAGATCTTCATAAGGTATATCCTCGTCACTTGGTTTTAATTCAGGTTCTTCCTCCTTTAGCTCCTCTATTGGTGCTTCTTCAGGAAGTTCCACCTCTTCACCTAATTCAAACTCAGGCTCCTTCACAATAGGCTCCTCCTCAGGATGTTCCATCTCTTCACTTGGCACAAATTCAGGTCCTTTTTCCAAAGGCTCCTCTGGTGTTACCTCCCCCTCCTCATCTGTATCAAAGATTGCACCGCAGGTATCGCATCTTGTTGCGTCAGTGCTTAAAAAGGATCCGCATTCGGGGCATAAGAAAAGCTCTACTCCCTTGGTCTTTGTTTCCTCTTTCGGTATCTCCCCCTCGATCTCTGGCTTGAGTTCTGTTTCTTCTGGTGGTATAGCCTCCTCAACAGGCTCTGGTTCTTCCATTAATGGTTCCTTCACAGGTTCTGACTCTTCGAATTCAGGTTCGAATCTTATTTCCTCGGAAGGCAGCGCCTCTTCGCTTGGTTCCATTTCCCCCTCCAAAGCCTCCTCTTTTTGTTCAATGGCATGTAAATCCTCCATGGCATCGGTCATGGATTTAATGTCTTCAGAAGGTAATAGCTCTTCAACTGGTTCAGGTATCTCCTCTGCCAAAGACTCTTCCCTTGGTTCTTCCTCAGGTTCTTCTAATTTTTTCTTCTTGGCCTTCTTTAACTTTAACTTCATCTTTCTTTTGACCTTGGGTTTATGCTCCTCAGCTGGCTTGGGTATCTCCTCTGGTAGGGATTCTTCCTTTGGTTCTTCTTCGGGTTCCTCCTCCATAGCCTCAGACAATGATGGTATCTCGGAAGGATGTATTTCCTCCTCACTGGGCTCAGCCATGGGTTCCTCAAAAGGCTCTTGTGGTGGCTCAGCCTGAATCTCTTCTTCTAACGCCTCTTTTGGCATCTCTGGTATAGGTTCTTCCTCAGGTTCCTCAACTTTTGTCTCCTTGACCTTCTTTAACTTCAACTTTCTTTTGACCTTGGGCCTTTTTTTGGGTTTCTCCACGACCTTTTTCTTTATCTTCAACTTTTTCTTGGGTTTCACTCTAGGGAGGGCTTCCTCTGGAGGTTGTGGTTCTGCTTCCGGAATAAAGGCGAATTCATCTTCTGGTAATCCTTCTTGTGATTCTGCTTCCAATTGCTGGGTCATCTGGGAGATTTCATCTGATAATTCTGAGATATCTTGGTCAGATTCTGGCACTCCAGCTTCAGGGGAGGATTCCTCTACAACTGGACCCTCCTCGACTATTTCGGCCTCGACTATCTCGGCCTCGACGATCTCAGGTTCGCTTTCCTCAATGAATTGGAAAACTGGCAGATCCTCATCCATATCAAGGGATATGCCACCCTCATCGATATCCACAGCCTCCACAATACCCTCAGAGCTCTCGAAAACCGTTTCAGATGGGATTGAATCCTCGACTTCCACCTCTATGGGAGCGACCTCGATTGCACCCTCATCGGCCACCAAACTGAACATCATGTCCTCCTCACTTTCTGCAAGAGAAGAAGGACTTCTAAAAATGGATGGTCTTTCTAAGTCAAATGATTCGAACTCCTCAAAACTGGGCTCCTCAAGGGGCCTAAAGGCCTTGGGACCGCGTTGAACTGGTTTGAATCTTGGAAGGGCCTTTCTTGCCTCCTGTATGCTCCTTTCGGAGGGAACGAACTCCAAGGAGGTTTCTCCCTCCTCATATGTCGGTCTCTCCAAAATGGGAGTTCTTCCATGCATACCAACAGGCTCCTCTATTTTCTCTTCCTCTTCTTCCCTTTTTAACTCCTCTAATTCTTCCAAAAGTTCTTCCTTCTCCGGTCTTTCGGGAGGTATCTTGGTCTTACAATACTCTGCAACCTCACCGTTTAACCTTCTGCATAACTTGCAGTACTCTTCTGGAAGTTTTGTTGGACAAGGTTTTACAGGAAGCTTGTCAAGAAAATCCCGTAGGTCAGGAATGTCGGATCGCGTGGGCCCTGGGGTCATGTATTCACCTAATATTTCATGTACTCTATGCGTACATACAATTTTTGATACTTATAATTTGCCAATTAGATATTACCTTTTGTATTTACCGAAATTTAATACCAAAAAGCTATTAAGCCGTGAGAACAATGAATTCTTTCGGGAAATTTGAAGGGTTGTGTATGTCCGCAAAAGTCCTGGAAATGGCCTATAAATCCCTTTTAATCGTAGTTTTAGCGGTAATGTGTTTTTCCAGTTTTTCACTTGCAGAGGGCTATGATCTCACATACGAGGATCTTGAAGGCGATGTAATTGATATGGAGGGAACCAAACATAAAGTAGGATATGACCATATCGATATCTTGGAAATAAGTTCATCGGAAAATATCCTGGGTACACAGCTTATTCTCGAAATGACTGTGAGTGGGCTCATCACTGATTCTGACGATATAATGTACTCCTTTATCATATTAGACGGCGATTCCATGGTCTATATGGTCACCTACAGCAATGGTGTGGGGACCGGAATGGGAATGGGGGATGAAAATCCGGAAATGATTCAGGCCTCAGGTTCAGGTACCAATACCTTGGAGGTGAGGATTCAGGAAAGCGATTTAGGGGACATATCGGATTTTGATTTTTCAGGTGACGCGTACGAGGATGATGAGGCAAATGAACAGTTCTACATGGATATGGTACCTGATTTTGATATGCCTGATGGAGATCCCATATATTATGAGGTTCCCCTCATGATAACAGAGTCCAAACCGGGTGCCACAGTGAGTGGAACAAAGACCATCTCAGGTATCACGGATCCAAATTATGGGATTGTTTCGGTGGAGATACAATTCGATTCAAAATCTGAAAACGTCTGGATATCAACGTCTTCAGACGATAACTGGGAGAGCTGGAGCTACCAGTGGGACTCAACGGAGCTGCCCGATGGCAAACATACCCTCAATGCCCGGGCATTCAATGGAACAGAGTATTATTTCGATTCCATAACCGTCTATGTGGATCAGAGCAATGCCATCTCACCCAGAACAACTGATGTTCCTGATTTGAAAATCGGGTATGAATACGTTTATTCAATGGATATGGGCATGTTAGATGATGATCTATTCGATGAAGACATGGAAATGGAGATGACCTCTGAAATGACATTGAAGGTAATGAAGAAAGAAACCATAAATTTCGATGGCAATAGATACGAGGCTTATGTGATAGATATGACCATTAGCATGGATATGACCATGACTTTCGAGGGGGATACCATCTCGTCTTCTATCACATCGGAAGGGACACAATACCTGAGAGTTTCTGATTTAGCAACAATAGGGACATATACTAAGACATCTTATTCAAGTTTTGGTATGAGCGGTTCCTCTGATTCAACCATCACTTACGATCCCCCACTGGACAGTTATAATTTCCCAATGAGTATAGCAGATACATGGACCTCGGTATGTATTGTTTCAACTGAAGAAAATTTCGATGATGAAGAAGAGCCTTGGAAGGATTCCTATGAATCTACAGCAGAATTTGAAGCCCTCCATGTAGAAAATGTCACGATCCCAGCAGGAACATATGAGACATTTGTTATTTGGACTATAGACTCTTCTGAGGACTATTATGGGGGTGGAGGTACACCCTTCTTTGGTTCAACTATGGGATATTCCTTGAATTACTATTCACCTGAAATTGGATTCCCGGTCAAAGCAGAATACTACACTCCGACCAGGGAACTGGTCCAAAGTATGGAACTGGTATCGATAAAGGAGGCCGGATCCCAACCTGGTGAAGGCCCAGGAGGCTACGGTTGGGAGGTACCCATATTTTTCCTTCTAATTCCCATATTGTTGGCAGTCATATTGGGAACTGTAATTGCTGTGAGAAGAAGGCGCAGAAGGGCTGAAGCTTTAGATTCCTGGCAGCAGTACACTGTTTATCCTGGAGCTCCAACCCAATCCACTCAGCCTATTGCATCTCATTCTCAGGTTTATAGTTCACAATTACAATCACAGGTTCCTACTGCCCGGCTTCCTCCAAGTACAGTCCCAATTTCGCGGGCCTACCAGAAACAACCTTCTTTATCCTCTCCCCCGCAAAAAGCAACAGGAATTAGTCCTCCTCCACCTCCCCCTGGGCCCCCAAAGATAGTAAGAGCACCAGTTCACCAAGTACAAGCTGCAAAACCTTACTCACCTCCTCCCCCTCCAAAAATAACCAATGTACAAAGAGCTTATCCCAAGCAAAAGCCTGTCATGCCATCCATGCAGATCAAATGTCCTAAGTGCTCCAGCTTGTTCTTTGTGCAAAAAGATACCATTAGGGTTCAGTGCCCAAGCTGTGGAACAACCGGAAAAATGCAATGGTAATCCCTTCTTCGTTGTTATTAATAAACATTATGTTATCGATTTTTTAATGATCCTTCTTTAATACATCAATATACACAGGAAAATATTATCTTTAATGCAGTTATTATGTGCTTTTTAGTTGGAAATTAAGATGAACAAAATAATCAGAATCGGAACAGGTGCAGGTTACTCAGGAGACAGAATTGAACCAGCTGTAGATCTTGCAGAGCAAGGGAATCTGGATTATCTGATATTCGAATGCCTTGCCGAGAGAACCATAGCCTCTGCCCAACTACGCAAACTAATCGAGCCAGAGAAAGGATACGATCCATTGCTTAAAGAGAGGATGAGGAGAGTCTTGGTTTCATGTGAAAAGAACAAAACAAGGATAATCACAAACATGGGGGCAGCAAACCCCATGGCTGCCGGAAGAAAAGTTATAGAGTTATTGAAGGAATTGAATCTAACACATTTGAAGGTGGGAGTGGTTTTGGGGGATGACATACAAGACAAATTAAAATCAAGTGGTTTTTCGGTTTTAAAAGAAGATGAGGAGATTCCCAAAATACAGGATAAAATCATCTCAGCCAATGTATACCTGGGAGCTAAGCCAATAATTGGTGCATTAAACAAGGGAGCCGACATCGTAATTACAGGCAGAACATGCGACACTTCGCTTTTCTTGGCTCCCATGATGTTCGAATTCGGAATAAAGGAAGATGACTGGGAACGAATAGGAAAGGGTATTGCCATAGGGCATCTTTTAGAATGCGGGGGGCAGGTTACAGGGGGCTATTTCGCGGATCCTGAAAATAAGGATGTCAAGGGATTGGCAAATTTGGGATTTCCCATGGCCGAAATATCTGAGAATGGGGATGCCATCATAACAAAACTTCCTGATACAGGTGGGGAGGTTAGTCTAAGAACCTGCAAGGAGCAGTTACTCTACGAGGTCCATGATCCAAGTTCCTACATCACAGCGGATGGAATAGCCGATTTCACGAAGATATACCTTGATGAAGTTGGGAAAGATCGGGTAAAAATCACGGGTGGAGGAGGAAAAGACCGCCCTGAAGAATTGAAGGTCTCAATCGGATTCAGAAACGGTTTTCTGGGGGAAGCTCAGATTTCCTATGGTGGGGAGGGAGCTATGTCAAGGGCACAACTTGCGGCTCAGGTATTGATGAGACGGTTTGGAGCACTAAATCTGGATTTTAAAGGCCTTAGATTCGATTTTATGGGTGTGGGATCGCTCTGGCCTAGTGGTAAACCCTCGCAAATACCCAATGAGATCAGACTACGGGTTATTGGTAGGGCTCATACCGAAAAAAATGCAGAGAAACTGTGTAATGAGGTGGAAGCGCTTTATACAAATGGACCGGCTGGAGGTGGTGGCGTAACAAGGAGAGTAGAGGAAAATATCGCAATTACCTCGGCATTCATCCCAAGGGAAGAAGTAAATCCGGCTTTTAAGATCTTGGAGGCAGAGAATGGGTAAGATAAAACTGAGGAAAATCGCCCATGCAAGAAGCGGTGATAAGGGAGATACACTCAATATTGCACTCATTCCATATGACGAGAAGGACTATGGGTTGATAAAGGAAAAAGTCACGGAAGAGGTGGTGAAGGAGCATTTTAAGGGGCTGGTAAAGGGGGAAGTAAAGCGTTATGAGGTAGAGAACCTAAAAGCCTTCAATTTCGTTTTATATAATGCATTGGATGGAGGGGTCACAAGATCAATGAGGTTAGACAAGCACGGGAAAATCATGAGCTTTTTGCTGTTAGACCTGGAGATTCAGGATTAAAACCGACAAAACTGTGTTTACTTTTCCGCAACGATACATATATATGGGAAAATCACGATTCGCTTCTCAAATTAACCCTTGGGGGAGGTTAAAATGAAACAAGACAGGATAAGAGAAAGAGTGGTATCTATACTAGTTGTATGGATTTTTGTATGTGCGATTTTTGTGGGAATGCTGAATGTTGTGGAAAAAGTAGAAGCATCCGACAACGAGGCACGGATTTCGTGGAGCAGTGTTGACAATGAAAGACCGGCAATCCACGGTAATCGGATTGTGTGGCACGATGCGGGTACACCTGGAGACGACATCTTTGTGTACGATATTGACAATGAAATGGAAATCCAGTTGACAACAGAGGCAGCAACTCAGTGGAAAGCCGAAATCTACGGAGATAGAGTCGTGTGGATGGATGATAGAAACGATCCAAACGACATATATATGTACGATTTCAGCAACGCGACAGAGATACGGATTACCACGGATGGTAATTCTCAGGGATATCCTGACATATATGGAGATATAATAGTCTATGATGATTATAGAAATGGTAATCAGGACATTTACATGTTCAATCTAATGAATGCTACTGAGATGCAGATTACCATAAACACATCCAATCAGGGTAATCCTGTGGTCTATGGAGACAAGATTGTTTGGGTGGATGAAAGGAATGGTAACTATGATATCTATATGTATAACCTAACAACCAACGAGGAGATAGCCATAACCAATGATACGGATTTTCAGTGGTACCCTGCAATTTATGGAGACAGGATCGTCTGGCAAGACAATAGAAATACGAACTGGGATATCTACATGTATGAGATAAGCACGAATACCACATCTCAGGTTACCACGAATTTGATAGAACAACGTTTTCCTGATATTTACAAAGATAAAGTAGTTTACCACGACTTCAGAAACGGCAACTATGATATATACATGTACGATATCAGCAAGGGGAAGGAGATCCAGGTCACGACTGATTTATCGTGGCAGGTGACCCCAGTCATCTATGATGATATTATTGCGTGGCAGGACGAAAGACTTGGTGATGATAATATATACATGACCCACATAGACCGGGATGATGATGGAGTTTACGACTGGGATGATGCTTTTCCTGAAAATCCAACAGAGTACATTGATACAGATTCAGATGGTATTGGTGACAATCTCGATACCGATGATGATGACGATGGATGGAATGATGATGTAGAAATCCTTTGCGCAAGCGATCCTTTAAACTCCTCGTCTATGCCAACAGATACGGATGGAGATACCACACCAGATGCCTTGGATACCGATGACGATGACGATGGTTGGAGCGATGAAGTGGAGGTGGCGACCGGAAGCGATCCCCTTGATGCATTTTCAATGCCCCTTGATACAGATGGAGACTCAATTTGTGACCATTTCGATCTTGATGATGATGACGATCTCTGGAATGATGATATCGAGGTTATGTGTGGATCCAATCCACTTAGTCCCTTGTCGACACCAGCGGATTTTGATGGAGACTTTATTGCGAATCTTTTTGATCCTGATGACGATGACGATGGTTGGAGCGATGAAGTCGAGATTTTGAGTGGAAGCGATCCACTTTCATTTCCCTCAACGCCCACGGATACCGATTCTGACACCGTGCCTGATGCTCTAGATTCAGATGATGATGATGATGGTTATAGTGACGAATTAGAAGTTTTAAGCGGTAGCGATCCTTTAGATAACTCATCCATTCCACCTGACTTTGATGCCGATGGCCAGTATGATTGCTACGACACCGACGACGATGACGATGGTGTACCCGATAATGTGGACTTCTTCCCGTTCGATAACACCAGATGGCAGAATCCCACAATCGATGACATCAACACGACAGTGAATGATATCCAAAACAGGGTAAATGAAATTCAACTTGATCTGGACAGTTTGAATACGAGTATAGGGGATTTGCAGGAAGACTTAGAATACCTGAATCAAACGGTTCCCACAGAAATCGGCAATCTGAATGCACAACTCACTGGTGTGAACGATTCACTAATGCTAAGGTTGACTGGACTTGAAACTAATATATTGGGTGATCTACAACAAGTCAACCTCTCCTTGGCTCTAGATATCCAAAACCTGATGAACAGCATAACGGTGGACATTTCGGGGATGAACGCTTCTCTGGCAGGTGAATTATCAAGTATTCTGGAGAATGTTACAAGCGGCAATGATGGATTACGAAACTGGCTTGAGGTGGTTCTTGCCCAAATTGATGCAAACCTTACAGCAACCAACGATACTTTGCATGCACAACTTGCGGACTTGAACATGACAATTGCAGGCTCCCTGGACACGATCACCACTGATCTAAACAATGTCCTAATGTCCCTTTCGCAGCTTGAATCAAACCTAAATATGCATCATGTTGTGATAAATGACACCATAACGAAAATAAATGATACAATTTCCGCTGGTCCTGGACTTTCAACAGGTGACATACTTGATAGAATAAACGATTCAATAGCCATGATTTCGAGCCTGGACTCCAATGTGACTACACATGACTCAGAATTGCAAAATGTTAAAACGTCATTGATTACCCTCGTTGAGGATCAGCATAATCTCACAAGAGATCAACTGCTTGAAAATCTTACACAGGTTTTAGGGGACCTTCAAGATCTCGATGCCGATATCCTCTCCCATGATACCGAGATCAAGGAGAATATAACCGCAATTCAGGATTTGATTGACAATCTAGGGACACTGGATCTTTCAGAATTGAACAACAAACTTGCAGATTTGGCTTTGAATCTATCTGCCCATGATTCCGCCCTGGCCAATGATGTAGGGGTCATAAATCAGTCCGTCTCAGATTTACAGACTGAAATCGATGGAAGATTGGATGATATTGACACTATGTTAAACGACTTGGCCAAATTGGATACAATTTTAACCAACCTCAATGCCCTGGATCAGGAACTAGAGACAGGAAATCAACAGTTGCAGGATTCCATTGATGAGATACCAAAGGAAAAGGCAGAAGAAGCTGAATTCGGAATTGCAGAGATCCTGCTTATCGTTGTTCTAGCTCTTTTGGTGATCAATCTACTACTTGCACTCTTGGGGAAAAAGGCTAAAGGAGAAGAAGGCGCAGAGGCTCCTCCCAAGGAAGGAATTGGAGCAGCGCCAGCTTGGGAAGGATTGAAGGAGGAACCTGCCGTAGAACCCGAAGAAGAGCTTGAATGCACAGAATGCGGGACGAAATTGGGTCCCGGAGAAACTGTGTGCCCGAGTTGTGGAACCGAGTTCGAGATAGAGGAAGTGGTGGAAGAGGAATAAATGCAAAAGTGAACCAAACCCCATAAAATGGGATAAACTTACCCGGTTTGCAATTCAAAGTGCTAAGAATCAAATCGAATAGAGCTGATGCTTGCTTTTTTCCAGAACCGTAATCACCTGGTAATCAACGATTTTTATTCTTCTCAATTTATCGGTAATGAAGTTTGTCAGGGCGGCCCTGTCCTCAAAATATCCGATTGCGACAATTGAGATATCACCAGTGGTCAAGTAGATCTGGGTTAAACAATCCATGGATTTCAAATATTCCAGCGCTGATTTGATATGCTCCGGCAGAATATTCAATGTGAATATCGCTGTCAAATTTTTTCCGAATTTTGTTGGATCAAGACGTATGGTATATTTTGATATGTATCCCTCTGATTCCAATCTCTCAATCCTATAGCGAATTGCATTTTCAGTCATCTTACCAATTTTCCGGGCCATGTTCGCCACGGTCATTCGGGCATTCTCCCGCAACAACTTGATTATCTTCCTGTCGATATCATCAAGATCAGCTTCTGTCAGATTGTCACGCCCCTGATTACTGGTATGCTTGAGGATGCAAATACATCTAATTAACCAATATGTATTTAGGGGTTTATATAATTATTGTTTCAGAAACAAAAACCAATTATCTTTTATTTTTCCTAAAGCTATTACATCTTTTACTTGACTTTGAGAAACATTTATATATTGTTAGGTTATTACCACTCAAAATCAGGGAAGTGAAATCAGTATGAAGACGAAAACCATGGAGAAATTGACCTTTTTAACCGGAGAAAATGGCTGTCCTCCTCGGTGTAGCAAATTTACTGGCAATAGGGTTTTCGAAAAACAGTTTAAGAATATAACGGATAATATTTCACATCATGATATTTTTGATTCCACATCAACATCCCGCTCGCTAATAATTATCAAAAAAGATAACAACACCAAAATTGGCTTATATATATTCATAAGTTTTATCTCGATAGTACATTTATTAACTATACTCATTCCAAAACTAGTGAAAGGGGGGTGAGGAAGTATGACTATAAAAAATCGTGATTTCGAAGTAGGTGATGAAAACACACATCGCATCACCTCGGAGACATACCATCCAGGAGGCAGGCTCAACGGAAGGAGAGCCCTTGTCACAGGCGCCTCAAAAGGAATAGGAAGGGAAATTGCAATTGCATTGGCAAAAGAAGGCGCAGATGTTGCCATAAATTATCGATCAAGCGAAATTGAGGCGGAAGAAGTTGCTGGGTGGTTAGAAGATTTTGGTGTTAACACTTGGATGTATCCTGCCGATGTCAGTGATATGAACAGTGTAAAGGACATGAAATGTGCAATTGAGAAATATTTTGGTGGCATAGATATACTGGTGAACAATGCGGGTATAAATGTTGATAACCTCTTTATCAAGATGGATCAAAAGATGTGGGACAGGGTAATATCTGTGAATTTGACGGGAGTTTTCAACTGCACGAACACGTTTATAGATCGAATTTTGGAATCAGATCATGGTAGGATAATCAACATAACTTCCATAGTGGGTCAGATGGGCAACGTTGGTCAGGTGAACTATGCCGCATCAAAGGCGGGAATCATAGGCATGACCAAGGCTTTGGCCAAGGAGCTTGCAAGGAAAAATGTAACTGTAAATGCCATCGCCCCGGGGTTCATCGAGACCGACATGGTCAAGGGTATTCCAGATAAAATCAAGGAAAAGATCCTAGCCCAGATTCCCAAAGGAAGATTCGGAAGGCCAGATGAGGTGGGGCGAGCTGTGGTGTATCTTGCATCCGATGATGCTGATTATATTACAGGTCATGTATTGAACATAAATGGAGGAATGTATCTATAATCGAAAAATAAAACGACTCCAAAGAAAAAGGAGGAGAAAATATGAAAAAAACCAAAAGGCAGGCAAAGAAGGGGGGAAAACCCCGAAAAAATACAGGAACAAGAGGCACCCAAAGGACAAAAGAAGCCACAAATCTAGGCGTCTTCGACTCAAGGAT
>CP070672.1:654697-659947 GCA_020351895.1 Thermoplasmata archaeon | reverse complement strand
GGGAGAGGATAAGACGTTCCTTGAAGATAATTTACAGTTGATACTGATAATAATCGGAATCGGGTTCCTCTTTGTAGTCCATGTGGGAGTACTTCTTGGCAGATACGGCCTCGGCAGACTTGTCGAGTGCGGTGAGTGCGGTGCCTTCATACCAGAGGGTGAGAAGAAGTGTCCCAAGTGCGGTGCCGTATTCGAGGCAGACACAGCAAAGTGCAGTGAGTGCGGTGCCTGGATTCCTGTGACCTCCAAGTCCTGTCCAGAGTGCGGAGCCGTTTTTGCTGGGATCGAGAAGGAGAAGAAGGACTACGTAGAGAGGATGAAGAGCCAGTACATGGAGTATGTGGATCAGTTCAGAACCGAGGCCAAGGACGAGCGCGGAGCAGGCATGACCGATGAGGAGTTCATGGATTGGTGGAAGGCCAGTCCAAAGTACGTGGGATTCGAAGAATGGCTTTCAAGGGAAGAGGAACTGAGAAAAGGCAGGACAAAATCCTGTCCACAGTGCAAGACCGTAAATCCAGAAAGCGCGGCCATATGCTTCAAATGCGGCAGTATATTCGAGGAAGAGGAAGAAGAAGAGTACGAGCTTCCACCTGCTGCACCTCCTGTTGAGGTGCCTCCAAAGGCCGTAACAAGGGCTGAAGCTCCAGCAGCTGCCCCGCCCACTGTTGTGCCTAAGAAGGTTGCAAGACCGCCAGAGGTTGTACCTAAGAAGGTAGTAAGAGGGCCTCCCACTGTGGTTCCAAAGAAGGTTGTGAGACCGCCGGAAGAAGGAAGACCCACAGTCGTACCAAAGAAAGTAGTTAAAAGACCGCCTGAAGAAGAGGAGTAATCTGACCCTCTTTTTTTCATTTTTTTTTGTAAGTAGCATGAGCTTTCGTGCCTTTGATTTTTATGAATACCTGGATGATGTCCACATAAAAAGGTTTTAATTCCTATCACGTTTCCCCCTCTGAAAACATGACATGGTACATTCCATTGGTTGTCACATTCATTGCAATTTTCTTGGCGGAACTTGGTGACAAGACCCAGTTGGTGACAATATCCTTTGCCTCGAAATATCCGCATGTTCCTGTATTTTTTGGGGTATTTTTGGGAATGAGCATGGTCACGGTTTTAGGAGTTTTAGCAGGAACCGTACTGTTCAGTGTCATCGATGTAACCTATGTGAAAATCCTCTCGGGCGCGATTTTCATAATATTCGGTATATGGACATTATGGGAGGCTAAATCTGAGGAAGAGGAGGAAGATGAAGTAAAAGAAGCGAAGAATAAAAGCGTGTTTTCCACAACATTCATGTTGATCTCCATTGCCGAGTTCGGGGACAAGACCCAGTTCATGGTGATTGCATTGACTGCCCAGTATGAATCCCCTATACTGGTCTTTATAGGGGCGATTTTGGCTTTTGCACTCATCGTCGGCATAGGTGTCGTTCTTGGAAAGAAATTGTCAGAAAAGGTATCCACCAGATGGATAGAACTGGGCTCCGGTATATTGTTCATTGTGATTGGGATCCTTTTCATACTTGAGGCCTCGCTGTTTTAATCAATCGGCCTTTTTTAAAATCGTCACTGCCGCGTTGTTTCCAAAACCACCTATATTATGAGTAAGTCCAATTTCTGGGGAGTTCACCTTCCGTGATCCTGCATCGTCTGTTAACTGCCAAAACAGCTCGCAAACCTGGGCAAGGCCGGTTGCTCCGACAGGATGGCCCTTGGCCTTAAGACCACCTGAGGGATTAACAGGTAAATCACCCCCCAATTTCGTGATTCCTTCTTTTATGGCATTAATACATCTTCCTCTCTCAAACAGTCCCAGATCCTCGCAATTGACCAGCTCCAATATCGAAAAAGCGTCATGGGTCTCTAAAACATCAATTTCTTTTGGTTCAATACCTGCCATGGAATATGCCGCACTTGCAGCCTGTGTTGTTGCGGGAAAAGAGGAAAACACATCCCTATGTTGGTAATAGAGTGTGTCTGCCCCGTGGCCCAAGCCAACGATTTCAACTTCTCCCTGATTGGATGTTAAAACAGCAGCACAGGCACCGTCTGAGATAGGAGCACAATCATAAAGTCTCAAGGGATCGGAAATAACAGGACTTGAGAGCACATCATCAACTGAAATCTCCTTATGAAAATGAGCATTGGGATTCTTTTTCGCGATTTCGTGGCTTTTTACGGGAATCAAAGCAAGATCCTCTCTGGTTAATCCGAAATCGTGCATGTACCTTCTTGTCAACATGGCTGTTAGGGCAGGTACAGTAATCCCATACTTCCTCTCATATTCGGGAGCAAGCTTTGCAAAGATACCAGCAAGCTCCTTTGAATTTTTATCTGTCATCTTCTCCCCAGCCAAGACCAGCACCTTCTCGTATATTCCGGAAGTCACAGCAAAATATGCCTGATGAAGGGCAGCGGAGCCAGATGCAGGGGCGTTCTCCACCCTGAATGCAGGAATTGGTAAAAGGCCGAGGTAATCCGCCATCATGGCCCCGATATTGTCCTCTCCGGAAATCTCAGCAGGGTTCATTGCTCCCACAAAAAGGGCATCAAAATCTCTCTTATTATCAGGTATTAGGGAGATAGCTCTGATTGCCGCTTCCAAAAAAAGCTCAGATAAACCTTCCTTTCGACTCCCGAATTTTGTCATCCCAACACTTTCAATATAAACAGCCATGATTTCTCCCTTTCATTATTTTAAAGGCTCACAAAAATATAGATTCTCTTCTTTGTTAACCATAACCTCATCCCCGATTATCATTTCTTCTTCACCTTTTATCGTGCACATCAGTTGCGCTTTGCCTTCAAGATCCACGAGTGCAAATCTAATTGGTTCCTCAAATCCCATAGGTGGAGCAAACAAAGTGGTGTGCGTCAAAACAGTCCCCTTATTCCCAAACTCCACATCTGTCATTTTGCCTCCGCATACAGGACATAACATTCTTTGTGGAACAACGTTTTTTCCGCATTCACATTTTGATCCTTTGATCATTAGTACACCTCCAATATCGTAACAAGATTGTTGTTTGCAAATCCTCCTATGTTCTGGGCAAGGCCGACCTTTGCCCCATCCACCTGTCTTTTTTCGGCCTTACCAGTAAGCTGCCAATAAACCTCACATATCTGGGCCAATCCGGAGGCTCCAATGGGATGACCCCTGGCCTTATGACCTCCAGACGTGTTTAGAGGAAGATCCCCATTCAACAGGG
This sequence comes from Thermoplasmata archaeon, assembly GCA_020351895.1. Next base: position 656,736 of record CP070672.1, on the reverse strand, counting down.
TCTTTCCTGCTTTTAGAGCGTTGCCTCCTTCTCCTGTTTTAAAAAATCCTAAATCCTCGCTATCTATTATTTCCAAGGAAGTAAAAGCGTCGTGAACCTCTGCAACATCAATTTCCGTTGGGCCAACCTTGGCCATATCATAGGCTTTCTTTGCTGCAATTTGGGTCGATTTGAACCCTGTCAGTGAATCCCTGTGTTGGAGTGCAAATGTATCTGTTGCATGGCCGATTCCTGCGACCTTCCCCTCACCTCTTTTGGAGGATAGAATCAAGGCACATGCACCATCCGATATGGGAGCTATGTCAAAGAGCCTCAAGGGATCCGAAATCATCCTGCTTTCATTCACTTTTTCTAATGAAACTTCCTTTTGAAAATGGGCATTTGGATTGAGGGAACCGTTGTGGTGATTCTTTACAGCCACAAGTCCCAGGGTCTCCCTATTAAGTCCGAAATCGTGCATGTATCTTCGAGTAACCAGTGCACCCAGAGCCGGCATTGTGGCACCGTACTGTTTTTCTAAGGGAGATATCACCTTGGCCAGAATCCCTGTTGTTTCGGTGGTTGGTAGGTGGGTCATTTTTTCACCTCCCACAACAAGTATACTCTCGAAATGCCCCGAAACCACAGCCAAATATGCGGCATGAAAAACAGAAGATCCAGTTGAAGAGGCTGTTTCAATGCGAAGGGAAGGCTTTCTTATGCCCAGATGATCCGCTATAACCGTGGAAATATTTCCGTCACCTGTGAACTCCTCTGGATTCATGGAACCTACATAGACTGCATCGAATTCTTCGATCTCAGAATCTTCCTTTGCCTTTGATACAGCCTCATAAACTAGCTCAGGTAGGGATTCATTTCTTTTTCCGAATCTCGTCATTCCGGCTCCGTCTATGAAAACCCTAGTCATGATACCATGGGGTAATATATGAAAAGAGTATTATCTTTTGGGATTTGTATAAGAAATCTTTCAGTCTAAGCCAGTCCACCTTCGAAAATCCCAACATGCCTTGCCTTGGTCTCCTCTCTTCGGTAGTCCGGTAATATCAAGGGAGAAAGTTTTTCTTCTTTTATACCTGCATTTCTCAGCTCAGCATGATATTTTTCTATGTGATCAAGTGTCAATTTACCGAATTTTGTGTCCTTTGCCTTCTTTACCGCATTCTCCCCGGATCTTATTCCGAACACAAGTATGTCTAGAAGTGAATTACCCATGAGCCTGTTTCTTCCATGCACTCCTCCCGAAGTTTCACCAGCTGCATACAGATTCTTAACACCAGTCTCACTTTTGTTGTTGATCTTTATTCCACCGTTCTGGTAGTGCTGGGTCGGGTATACAAGTATGGGTACCTGTGCTATGTCGATATCGAATCTCATGAACTGCCGGTACATTGCTGGGACACTTTTTTTTAGGATGCCTTCTCCATGGATGATTTCCACAAGTGGAGAGTCGAGCCACACACCCTGCATTCCGCTGGGAGTTACAACTCCCATTCCCCTTTCTTCGCATTCCCTTATTATGGCTGCGGCCTCGGCATCCCTTGTTTCAAGCTCGTATATGAACCTCTTTCCTTCCTTGTTCACGAGCTGTGCTCCAAGACTCCGCATTTTTTCAGTGATAAGCAGGCCAACAATCTGCTCTGGAAATGCGGCCCCTGTGGGATGGTACTGCACTGTGTCCATGAAGGCCATGGCAGCCCCTGCTCTGTAGGCAAGAACAAGACCGTCTGCCGTGGCACCGTAATGATTTGTTGTTGGAAAACCCTGTATGTGCAGCCTTCCTGAGCCTCCTGTGGCTAGGATGGTTGTCTTGGCGGAAACCACGATATACTCCTCGGTTTCCAGATTGTATAAAATCGCCCCTGTTACCTTGCCTTTTTCAGTCAAGAGTTCGATTGCTGGGGAGAACTCTATCACCTCTATGTTCCGATTTAAAACCTCATCTCTAAGGGTTTTCATAATCTCCCCCCCTGAGTAATCCCTGGCTGAGTGCATTCTTTTTCTGGAAGTACCACCACCATGTATCGTGATCATCGTGCCGT
>CP070672.1:633525-654597 GCA_020351895.1 Thermoplasmata archaeon | reverse complement strand
TGGCATCTAAGTGTATCCCTGAGGTTTCATTCATATGCCACACCCCGGAAAAACTACCATCGTAGGTTCCCTTGACATCCTGAACATTGGAGGCATCCGAATTTCCGTAGTACATCCAGATATGTTCCGATGATGGGCTGCCTTGAATTTCCGTAACATTCACCCAAACATAGCTGTATCCCGAGATATCCCACTCTTCAATGTGATATTTTAGCTCAGTTTGGTTATCCGCGTCAACGAATCTCAAATCCGTCCCATCTGGCTTTAACCTTCCATAATCAATATTTATTGAGCTTAGATTCACTAGAACCGGAAAATCCTGTAGAGTTTCAGTTTGATCGCTGTTGTTGAATGTCAGTTTCATGCGATACATCCAATTTAAATCCCACCAGTTCCCCACAATTGCGTCGTTATAGGGCGCCCCTGCAATGATATCATCATACCCGTCACCATTCACATCTCCTACCCAGGATACATTCCATCCAAATCTGCTTTCATCATCCGGACCCGTTATTGTCGCCATGGGATCTAAAAGTGTTGCGCCTTTTGCTAATTCTTTCCCATTCCAAAGAAATATGGAAATTTGAGGGGATATAATGAGCATTAAGATTAAGCAGAGGGAATACACCTTCTTCGTCCAACTTTTGAGCATCTTTTGGCCTCGACCTATTAAATGCTTGATTATGATTACAATTGAATTGATCCCAATGGCATTTTCTGATTCGTTAACTTTTATCGGTGCTATTTTTTCCCCATTTTCTTCGCTCATAACCACTGTTTATATGTTATAATAGCCGTACATATCATAGCTACTAAAATTGATTAAAACTTTTGACTAGAAAATCATGTTTGATTATCAAAAAGCGGAAGAAAAATTGTACACTGGATGATTCACTAGCAGGTCTATATCCTAATACAATGATGCATTAATAATGAATTTGACATTGAAGGTGATTTTTTCGTTTCGAGCTTTGGGATCTTTCATGATTGGGTTTCTTTTCCTTCTATCCATTTGATCCTTTTATTATAATTTATATCTGCAATTTCCTTTTTCTTATAGCCTTTTTCGATCATCGCCAATCTTCCAACAGCCCTTCTTAAGGCCTCTTCAGTGGGGTGGTTGAGATCCAACTCTGCAAGTTCGAATTGTTTTCTCAAAACAGGCATCGCATCCTCTAGATCACCGTATTCTTGGCAAAAATCGTCCATTATTTTGTCGATTACTATGGAAATATCGCTTACTTTATCATCCATCGGCCCAGTTTCAGTGGGTCTTGGAGGCTCTACAACCCAGAGTTTAAGCATTCTTCGACCAATGGCTTCGAATGCTCTTTTCACATTTTCGCCGCTTTTAGCACTCGTAAGGTAGAAAGGCGCCTTGTGTTTGGATGCAAATGATTTCAGTTCATTCTCATTGAATTCCGCTTTTCTTATAAGATCGGATTTGTTTGCCATTATAACGAAAGGAACCGTGCCTGCTATGTTTTGAACTTCTGGGATCCAATAGCTCTCCAAGTTCTCAAGGGTCTCTTTCCTCGTTATGTCCGCTACAAAGAATACTCCATCCGTTCCTCTAAAACTGGAGTTATGCAGTTTTGTGTACCCTTTCTGACCTAGTATATCCCAAATTTGGAGCTTGAGGTAGATCATCCCACCATCCACATTCATCTGTAGATCCTTTGCAGTGATTTTCGAGCCTATTGTAACGATATACTCATCATCGAATTTGTCCACAACAAACCTTCTAATTAGGCTTGTTTTTCCCACCGCCCCATCACCGAGAAGAATGATCTTCTTTTGAATTTCTTTTAGATTGGTCATGGTCAATCACACCAATTTAATTTTAATATATATTCTGCCTCTTCAACCGATTCTTCTTATCAAATTCGCATAAACTATTCCTTCTTTATCCAACCGTGATGACTCTACCTGATCTGCGGCGGCACTGATAAGGAAATCAACAACCTGTTTAAGACCCTCAATTGAAGGATTTCTGAAATCCAGATCTGCTCTTTTGAATTGTGCTCTGATGATAGCCATGGCATACTCAGGGTCCTCAAGAAGCTCGCAGTACCTTGTCATGATTATATCCTCAACCTCTAATATTGTGAATCTCCTGTCTGGGTCTATCTCTTTATCGATCTCCATCTTAAATGCCCTGGACTTTTCAAGCACTGGCCCGATTTTCTTTTCCTTCGAGGGCTTAAGCATCATTCTTCCCAGGGTATAGAAAGCATCGTTTACATTCTTCCCAGTCTTGGCACTGGTTAAGTAATATGGAAAACCATAGTCCTTGACAAGCATATCTATCTCCTCCTTGCCGAACTCCCCCTTTAAATCGTTCTTATTAGCCAGAACGATCACTGGAATCTCACCCACCACCTTGTAGAGAGATGAAAGCCAACCCTCAAATGCGTACAGGGTTTCCCTCCTTGATAGATCCAAAACTATAAAGGCCCCATTCGAGCCCTTAAAAGCCGATTCCTTAAGCTTGGGAAAGCTTCTTTGCCCAAGAATGTCCCAGATTATCAATTTTAAATTGACACTGGTGTCACCATCTTTGAAATTTAAGATCTTCTTTGAGGTTTTTGTGCCAATTGTGACAATATATTTATCATCGAATTTATCCACCACGAACCGGCGAATCAGGCTTGTCTTTCCAACACTTGCTTCACCGATCACGCACATCTTCTTCATCAAGTCCCTAACTTCGGTCATTTCTATCACACCTAATCTTGTGTTATGAACTGTTAATCATCCTTGAGTTTTTTAATTTTCAGCCAGTTTTTAATATCTTTGGCCCGGTTTTTCCCAATTCCCTTGACTTTTGATAGATCTGATATGGAAACTTTTCTTAGGGAATCATAACTTCTGTAACCTGCATCATACAATGCTTCAGCTTTCGATCTGCCCACACCTGAAATACCCATGAGTTTTGATATAGTTTCCTCCTTGGTGGGCTTCTTAGCCTTCCTAGGGGGTTCCTTTCTTGGTACCTTCATTTTTTCCTTTTTTGGTCTTTTAATAATTTCCTTCTTAACCTTCTCTTTAGGTTTCTTATGAATATCTTTCTCAACTTTATCTTTTTGCTCTTTTTTAGTGTCCATCTTGGCCTTTTTTTCGATTTCCTTATTTGCCTTAACTTTATATTTCTTCTCTAATTCCTTCTCCACCTTTTCCTTGGGCTTCCCCCTTTGTTCCTTTTTAACTGGTTTCTTGATTTCTTCCTCAACCTCCACTTTGGGTTTTCCAATAATCTCTTCCTTAACTTGCTCCTTTGGCCTTTCCGAAACCTCCATTTCGGTCTTTTCCTCGATCCCTTCCTCACCTTTTTCATCAATCATATGCTCCATTTCTTCTTCGAAGTCATAACCACATTTTTCGCATTTTATTGCAGATTCACTGACGAAAGCCCCGCATGAGGGGCACATGAAAAGGGAGGCAACCCCACCGCTCTCTTCCTCCTTTACAACCTCTTCTTGGGCCTCGGGGAATTTTTCTAACTCGCTAATTGCTTCATCGATCACCTCAGAGGGATCTCTTGTTTCGATAAATCCTTCAATTTCCTTATCTGTTACTTCCGGCTCCATTTGATCTTCGATAATATCGGATTTATCCAGATGTAGGAGGGTAGCCTTTTTGTTACGTTCAATAAGATCATTGGGCATGAACTCGAGAGCCTTGTTAAAACAATCCAGGGCCTCCTCGTATTTTTTAGAATGAAAAAGCATAACCCCTTTGTTGTTTAATGCCGTGGCATACTCTGGATTTTTCTCCAATGCTTTTTCATAGAAATATATTGTCTCTTCATCCTTGTTCTGGCCCTGTAAAAGGATCCCCTTAAGATTCCAGGCTACCTCCAGATTATCATGGATATTAAGTAGATTATCGATTGTGGAAATGGCTTCATCAATCATACCTGCTTTCACCTCTAAAAGGCCTTTCTGAAGGAAAAACATCCTATCATTTGGCCTTAAGGCGAGAATCCTTTTACAGCATTTTTGAGCCTCTTCATTTCTTCCAAGATCGGAACTCAGCGACATCTTGTTAGTCAAAGTGATGATATTATTCTGGTCCAAATTAAGGGCACTATCGTAGCAGACCATGGCCTCTTCAAGTTGTTTTCTCTCTCGAAGAATATTCCCCTTCAAGTTCCAAAGAAGTTTAGATTTTAAACCATCCCGTAGAGATTGCTCTATGCTCTCCAAGGCATCATCAAAATACTCCAGGCTGTAATATGCGAGTATTTCTTTAAATGCCGTCATTTCCTCAATAGCCAAACCCTTTTCCATCCCCTCTTTTGGTAAAGGCATGATACTCGGTGACGGTTCTTCTTCCATGGGTTCAAATATCTCTTCAGCCTGATCCAAAACGCCTTCCCCTTCTGTAACCGCCATGACTTCCTCTTGTGCTTCTGCAATCACCGCCTCCTCCTTTTTTGCCAAATCACCGGCCTTCAACAGTTCTTGTAAAGCGGCTTCAACCTCCTCTTCCTCTTCAACCCTCCCTTCTGTTTCAGGTTCCTCAAATTCTTCCTGCCCCTGATCCTTTCCTTCTTCCGAAATCCTCTCAGCATGAAGTCTCATATCTTCTTGAAGGCTTCTTTCCTTATCCCTTAGAATTTTCATCTGCACTTCTATATCTTGCTGCTGTTTTTTTAGCTCAGCCGCAACATTTTCCAGTTCCCTCTCCTTTCGGGTCAGCTCATCAACCTTGTTCTCAATACCCTCATCATACTCTCTCATTTCCTCTTCTTTGGTACGTATCGTATCTTCTTTTAATGACATCTTTTCTCTCGCCTGTGCTAAAGCCTCAACTTGCCGAGCAACCTTTTCCTTCTCATTATCAAAGGCCTCCCTCTCTTTTCTAATGGCTTCTTTCTCATCTTCCAATGCCTCTCTCTCCTCTTTAAGAATCATTGTTGCGGACTTGATGTCATTCTCGTCAAGGGATATGTCTTTCTCTTTGTTTTCCAAGGCTTCATAACGCTTTCTCATCTCCTCTTCCCTTGAGATTAAATTTCTTTCCTTTGCCGTCATGTTCTTATTAGCCTTCGTTACGGCTTGAGCCTGTCTCGCCACCTCATTTTTTTCTCTTTCAAGGGCTCTTCTATCATTTTCAATTGCTTTCCTCTCCTCTGTCAGGGCAAGAGTTGTCTCTCTGATTTCTTCTTCACTTCGCTCTAATTCATTCCACTTTTCTTCAAGCTCTCTTTGTCTTTCATTGTATTCCTGTGCCTCTTTTTCCACTGCCTTTGCTTTAACTGCTAATTCATGAGTTTTTCTTCCAATATCACTCCGCTCTTTTTCTATCCAATCCTTTACACCTTTGATTTCCTCCTCTAATTCACGCTCCATTAAAACCTCGATATCGTCTTCTTTCATCTCTTTAGACTCCACCTCAATTACTTGCGGTAATGACACTTTCTTTTCAACGAGGATTCTTCCCTTCTCTCCACCAGGTGATGTGACCTGATATTCCAATGCCATTTCTGCCCCTATGTCGAAGAAATCTTCATCTAGAAGTGAGTCCCCCTTCTGCTCAAAAGATTTGGTGGCCTTCTTTTTTCGCCGTTTAGCCGCATTAAAACCCAAATCAATGGTAATTATCCTTTCATAGCACTTTACAGCCTCGCTGTACTGGCCAATACCCTCCAGAGCCCTTCCTTTACCGTAAAGAGCCGATAACTTATTGGCATCCAGGACCAAGATGGTCTCGAAGCAATGATATGCCTCTTTGTATCGCCTCGCGTCCAAAAGTGAGTATCCTTTATTCATCCAAGCATCTATGTAATTGGAATCTATTCTTATGGCCTTGTTAAAGCAATCCATTGCTTCGTCTGTCCTCCGTAATTTCTTAAGTGCCAACCCTTTGTTGTTCCAGGCCATTTTGAAGTTATCATTTCGTTTTAAAATCTCATCATAACATGTAATCGCTTCCTCGAACCTTTCCAGCTGAAGCAGTGTAGCGCCCTTGTTGTTCCAAGCACTTAAAAAGTCCCTCTTCAATTCAATAGCCTTATCATAACACTCAAGTTCCTCATCGAATCTACCGAGAGAGAACAGGGCCAAACCCATACTGTACCAGGCTTTCTCATTCTCGATATTACTTTCTAGTGCTTTCATGAATGCATCCAAGGCCTCAATGTACCTCTCCAAATCGTTTAAAATCACACCCGTCATATACCATGCCGTGTCATAAGTTGGTTTCAATTCAGTAGCCCTTGAAAAATATCTCAAGGCCTCAGGATAGTCCTTATTAATGTATGCCTTATTTCCTGATTCCATTATATTTTCTAGCCTGTCAATACTGGGAAGAAACCTTCCTATTTCTGTTTTTAGAATCTTGGAATCCTTGTATGTCATAACATCGCGCACGAGGTCGAATTTTCGCATAATAGCAACCAATGATGCATCATCCACGATATCTATTTCAAATTCTTTCGCATACAGCTTTGCATCGTCTGTAAAGCGAGAGGTTGTGATAAATATCATTCCTCTATCCTTACCCTTTTGTTCTGCAATGAATTCCTGAAGGATCTCAGGTTCAATCACATCCCTCTTCCTCTGAATTCTTATATTATAGACTGGATACTCGGCATCCTGTATTTTTTCCCCCACCTTAGCCTCTATATTTGCACTCTCTCCCATAAAATCGTGGGATATCGCTTCTAGGCCCAAAGAAGATATTAATTTAATTGCGAAAGATCTGAATCCTTCACTGTCCATTCGGTTAACTGCGTCTATAAGATGTGTATCAAGTTCATTTTTTTCATACATTTCTTTTTCCAACTCTATCATCTCTAGTATCGCATCTTTCGACCTTTTACTCATCTATCCTTCATTTTAAGCAGACAATCATTCTTAGCCCTCAAAGCCTTCTCGAAGTTTGGATCCAATTCCAAGGCTTTATCGTAGCATTGAAGTGCTTCCTTATACCTTCTGAGCTTCTCCAAAGTCAGTCCTTTCTTATAATAAGCCTCTATCATTGATGGATCGATTTTAAGGGCATGATCAAAACTCTTTAGAGCCTTGTATACCTTCCCAGTCTCTTGAAGTATGTCGCCCATTTCGTACCAAGCTTCTGAAATATCTTCTTTGACCTTCAAAGCTTTCCCAAAGATCTGAAGGGCATCATTGTACCTCTTCATGGATTTTAGGACTCTTGCTATTGAAACGATGAACTCAAAATTATCGGGTTGTATCTTCAAGGCTCTTTCGTAACAATCCAGGGCATCATCATATCGATTGCTACCTGCAAGAAGATCTCCTTTTGCTTTCCAGGCCTCAATATGGGAGGGATTTATACTCAGGGCCTTGTTCAAACACTGTACTGCGGCACCCCACCTGCCAATCTTTGAAAAAACAACCCCCTGAAGATACCATGCTTCATGACTCCAGATATTAGTCCTCAATACTTCATCAAGGCAATTAGAGGCCTCTTTATATTTCTCATGGCTGATATAGATTTTACTGATTGCTATCCAAATATCGTCTCTGCTCGGATCATGTTTGACAGCCTCGTTATAGCACTGAATCGCACCTCCCCACCTGTCTGTCTCTGCGAAAATATCTCCTTTTTTCCGCCAAGCTTCGACGTTTGCTGGATCCTTATCAAGTATCTCATTAAAGCAGTTTGAAGCCTCTTCGTAATTTTGTGAGTTCAATAATGCAATTCCCTTATTAAGCAAAACACTGAGATCATCCCCAGGAAGTTCGAGGTTTTCAAGTATCCAGTTAAGACATTCGATTGCTTCGCTGTTCTCCCCTTTTTCAAGGAGGACCTTGGCCTTGTTCTTCCAGGCAGAAATTGAGCCTTGGTCTATGCTCAATGCCTTGTCGAAATATTCCGCAGCCTTTTCCAAATGGTCTTCCCTCTTTGTAATGGGAATAACTCCGCTGTTAGCCGTACTGAGATTGTAGTACAAACTCCCCGTAAGGAGATAAAGCTCAGCATCAGACAGGCTTGGAAATTTGCTCTCCAAATTGACTGCTCCTTTTAGCACACCTTCAGCCAGCACCAAATCACCCTGGGATAAAAGTGGCGGCGGACTTTCTTCGATATCATGATGAAGTCCGCAATTGGCCAATATTCTGGAAAATTTCTTTAAAAGGTTGTTACCATCATCCTCAGTGGCATCCTCCACCTGGGTGGATAATGCATCAATATAATGCGCATCCTCTGCAATATCACCAAGAAGGTTCAGAGCATCGAGATTTATATCCTCCTCCACACTTAATAAGGTGGCTCCGCTCAAATCCGGATAATTGAGAATCGAAGGGCAAACTACCGTGCTCCTGCCCAGGTGAAATTGGGAATTCGCCTCTTCAACACACCTTTTACAGATATATACCTCTCGCTCGGTGCTCTTACCGCACTTTAAGCAGGCCATGAGACTGCCTCACCTATGTAACGTATTGTCACTATATAATAATTTTACGAGATAAAAATCGGATTATTAAATTGTACCAAGGCTCGATATGTTACTTGACATATGAGATTAACACAGATTTGAACTCACTCTCTTAATATGCTAAAATGGGGTAAAAACAGGGGGTACGCCCTTGATTCTACACCCCTACGTATATGAATTTCGTAGCACTTGTGGTGGATATCTGATAACCCTCCCCCATCACCATTTGAGGATCATAGGCTCCTTCTGGCATTCTTGTGGAATGCCAACACCATCTTTGCTCTCCCTCAATATAATAATTGATTCCCACGGTATCAGGAATGTTGTCACAGTACCAGTCCACTGTGGGGTAACTGCTCAATTTCAATGGTATACCTATAGAATCATATTGAGATTGGAATCCCTCCATCCAAATTCCCATGCTATAAGTGCTTGAACCCCTTACACCTGTTGAATTGAAAGGCACCACAATGTAGTAAAGCTGAGTCCCAGGGTTGTTGGCTTGGGCATTTATATGAGTGGCGGTATTGTTTCCATAGTAAACAGGGGCGCAGGCTGGGAAGTAATCAACATTTAGTATTCCGAAGAAACCATCCCTTTTATTCGAATAGTACACCTCATATAAATCTCCAGAATCCATACCACCCGGCTCCTCCCAGGTCAATCTCACATCTCCGTTTGCCTCAACAGATAATGCAAGGCTCTTTGCTTCATTGGCTTTGTCAAATCCAAAAAATCCGCTGTCGTCATCATAGCTGATCATGGCACCCGGAATACCCAAGAATGTGTAGGTAGTTGGCGAATCGAATGCACATTCATAGCCCCTTCCTAACACCATATGTGAATCATTTACCCCACCATCTCCATGTTTCATCCAAATGTGCTCTGCAGGGTCCATCCATTTGATGTATCTTGCGGTCATATCATTTAGATAATAGTCTGTGGTATTATTCATGGCCTCTAAGGATTTTAGTGGGAGGGAAAATGTGGAGACTCCTTGAGGGAATGTCTTTGTCCATTTTCCAACAGTTCTGCTGGTGCTGCTCATCTCACCGAGAACGTTCACGGCTCTTATTGTATAATACACCTCTTGGCTGTAATTCAAATCGCCGATCTTAGCTGCCCTTGTGTCATTCCAGGTTGTGCGAAGAGGAATAACCCCATTGTCATCGGAAACATCGGTTCGCAACCATGGTGTAGTGAAGTCGAAACTCCTCTGATCATCTGATCGGTATATAAGATAATATTCTATTTTCGGAGAGGATGGTGGTATCCAGTATAGTAAAATATTGTCTCCCTTGCCATTTGGAACACCAGAATCGTCCACAATATCTATAAATAGCTTTGGAGGAAGAGGATCAGGTAACTTTACAAAGATTTGGGTTCTGGGAAACAGGTTTGTTTTGGAGCTGTTATCCCAACGGGTATAATCTATTATTGAAAGGAAATATTCATTGGTATCCACCAATCCCAATTCGGATGACGTGATCCTAAACGAAGTTCTCCAAATATCTCCTATTCGAAGGCGCGAGACATTCCATTGGAGAATGGTTCGGTTTTCGCTGTTCACATAGATATTATCAGGTGGGATAGAGAAAGTGCCAGGGACATAGGAAATATAAGGTGGGAGAACGTCTGTTATCATGGGATTAGAGTCAGTTATATCAGGGTCTTCCCCTGCAAGATCCACCGTTGGCACTATCATCATTATTCCGTTGAGGATTATGTCAACAAGGTCATCCATTAATCCATATTCTCGGTAATATCCGCTGCCGTTCTCGGCAGTTCTTTTAAGCCAATACTCAGCCTCGGGGAGCACATAATATCCAGGAGGTGATCCAAATATATGGGGGATTCCAATGGTATTTGTGTGGATACCTTTTTTTTCGTATGCCCATTTTGCTACATTGGTGAGGTGCAGGTTGTCATGGGTATCGTAATCAGTAATAAGAATCATGATCTTTGTGACATTGGTATCAGTCCTCCAGGAAAGGTTGGCTGCTGTTTCAAGGGCATAATCTGCATCCTCTTGCCCATCAGCACCACCGATTGCCTCCAGGGCATTTAATGCGCTTTTGAAAGCATCCATATCAAAGGTTAGGTCCTGATCGATATCGATTTCAGGGAAGTCCTTGAAACTCACCAATCCAAGGCGTAGGCTCGAAATATTTTCCTCCAGTCTATCAACCAATTCGTTTACTGCTTGTTTAAGCTCGTCAATCACATCCCCCATGGAACCCGTATCATCGATGACAAAAACAATGTCCGCAGCATTGGATCTTTGGCCAGGTATGGCAAGGCCCGCACCCGTAACCTCCAGGGTTATTGTTGCCTGTTCCCCGTATCCTGTTCCTTCCACATATATGGAAGACGGGGCTATGGATTTTAAAGGCTCAAGATGCGGATAGACCTTCACATTGAGGAATGCAAAATCTCCCACAAATACATCATTATCAGATTGAATATAAATGGTAATATCATCTTCATCGGGTATGGGAAAATCTTCCGGGATGTAGATCCAAACCGATATATTGAGAGCCTCATTGCCATTGACCCATATGTCGGGACTGCCATCCAAGTCGCTGTCCGAAAGCAGGATAATACCCTGTGCATCGTAAATCTCAATTAGCCAACCAGCGGTGCTGGTTCCTATAATCTCTATGAGATCTCCCTCTCCTTGAAGATTTCTTATTGTCAGATTGAACTTGACATATTCTCCTGGGAAATTCCATTTAGTTTGATCGGGGAATGCCAGGATGTGAGGTATGGTTGGAGGCCGATTGAAAACCCATCCCGCAGAAATAGAGCTTTGGTCATCATATCCCATCAAACCAAATGGCTTCCCATGAAGGGGTACTCCAAATCCGTCGGGATATCGTGACATCGAGGTATCAGGATCATGTGGGTTGCTCCACCCGACTTCATCCACAAACAGTCTTGAATCCGTGTATAGGTAAACATTATCCCCATTCACATCTACTGTGCCGAATAATCCTGGTATCATGCTGGCATTTATCACATAGAAAGGATTTGCATAATTCAGTTGCGTGCTGTATGCGCCAGGAGGTATGGGGAATACAGAATCACCTACCACTAATATCCAACCATCAACATCCACATCAGGATCGTTTTCATCTCCAACATACATAACCTCAATGAATGCATCAGAGGGGGAAATTGGATTGAAGAAAACCTCGTTTAGTACTACATATTTTGTGGCAACTTGGCCGGGTCCGTCATTTTGCGAGCCAACTGTTGGGGTTGGGTCTCTTGCCCATGTATCATCATACTTAGTGATATTCCAATACCTTGATACGCTCTCCCCGGGAATGGGATCAGGTACAGTCCCCTTTTGACCGTATGAAATTTGGTCGTTTATCAATCCCTCAGAAGAAGAGGTATTCACAATGCTTATTGTATCACCCTGATCCTCAAGATCATCAATACCAGCCGGGATTCTGTAATAGGCATGTCCGTTTGGGGGTAATATCCCGACATTCCAGGTTCCTGAGGTAAGATATGAGGAACCCCAATCCAAGGTTATGTCATAATCAGAAACATCGGCAGGAAGGGTTCCTGCATTATAGACCTCGATATATTCATCGCCTCCGCTATCCACCACCTCGGTGATTATCAACATGGGTCTGGCATACATGGCCCAGACCATAACATCGTCGAGATACCAGCCTGGCCATTGGTTTGGTTCGAATTTATTGCCCCCGATATCTTCAAGAAGTTGCCAGCCAAACCTGACATAAGGCTGACCTGCTAAAAAGCTCATATCAAGCTCTTCGCTTTCCCATCCAGGAGAAACACCTATATACTGAGTGACCGGGCCCTGTATACTAGGTATGGAAATCGGATCGGAATCGTATGAATATACTATATAACCATTATCGCCGGCTGGTGTATCCTGGATTTGCCACCAATGATTAAAGATCAATTTAATCTCGGAATATCCTCTTAGATCAAATGCAGAAGGAGCGGGAGTGAATAGGTAACAATCGGTATCCTCCAGGTAGGTAGAGTCCAGATCCGTACCCCAGCAGTTTATTGGCGAAGGAGCTGACCTAGGACCCACAAGCCCAAATAGGGTTCCCAGCTCCCATTGGGTGGGGAAGCTGTAACCGCTGGTTTCAAAACTTGCCCACAACCCGCTGGCGGCATCGCCCCCAGTCTCCATATCGTCCACCCACAACATGTCTTTAATAGATATGGTTTTCGAGGATCTGTTATTGGATATTACTTGATCGATATCAAGTAAAGATGTTACAGTGAAAGTGTAATCACAGGCAACTGTTGGGATAAAGGTCCATTGTAGATTTGCGGTTTCCCCTGGAGCAAGATCTGAGATCATTTGTATCGATGGCTCCATTGTGGATGGCGGGTTGATCAACATTGCCGAAATCACTCCTTCAACATCGAAGCTCACGGTCCAATCACCATGGTTCTTTACTACCGCATCAACCACAACGGTGTTGCCGACACCCCCTATTGATGGCATATTTAAGGAAACCACACCAACGTCAGGAAAGGGCGTTTTAGTAACAAGCTCGGCGGTATCATAGTTGGAATTGTTAAATGATGTTGCGTAAATGGTAGTAAAATCTGAAACATCCCATTCAATGACCCCCAAAGGAATGGTTATGTTCACCACGATATCTATGGATTCCTCGGGATAGAGAAAAACATCTGGCAAGCCAAATATTCCACCGTTATCCTCCAAGGGTTGCAGTTTGGTGGCGTTGAGTACCTGGACATTCCAACCCTCGGTATCTATGTAATGAATGTCGATATAATCGGGAACCAGATTATAATTGACTATGTTGAGTGTATAGGATAGGGTCTCGCCTGCAAGTCCTATACCTGTTTGGTCTGGACCGATTAACGGGCTGTCCAGCCATTCAACATCTATTTTCACATCGTCGATATACCAACCCCGAGAAAACATATCCCCCATAAGACCACAGAAGCGGAATCCTATCTGGAATGTTCGGCCTATATAGGCCGAGATATCAAAACTTGCGGGATTCCAAGACATTATGGTTCCATTATAGCCTGGATTAGCTCCCATTATTGAATTTACTAACCCGGTATAACCACCATTAGGATGTATTAAATCACCTCTGAATGTGCTACTAGAATTTATCTCAACCCAACCACCATCTCCGGAGGCAAATGAATAGATATGCCAAAAAGATAGTTGCGCGCTTTTTATCGCCTCTGAGGTCAAATCGATTATGGGTGTGATTAACAGATATTCAGTGGGTGTCGCATACGCTCCTGATAACTCCGTACCCCAGCAATTTGTGGGAGAATAGGCATCAGGGGGTGGTGCAGGTACTCCTAACTCCCATCTACTGGCACTTTGTTGTGGGGGCATCATGGCGATGATGTCAAATGTGGTCCAATTGCCTTGATTTGCATGTCCTCCTGCCTCCATATCGTCAAAAAAGATGTTCCTGATTGTACCTCCAGCATTCGGTAGGCTCTCTGGAACAAAGAGAGAAATAAAGGAAAACAATCCTCCAAAGAGTAAGAAAATTGCCATGATCACAGAAAGAATTCTATTGATAGAGTCATGATTTCTATTGTGTTTACTAGCCCACATGGTATCGATTCCCCCCTCCAGAATTGCGAATCAGTATTAGGAGATATTGTGGATAGTTCCTACCCAGATGTATATGGTAATAAATGGTCTGGGTATATATTTAAGTTTTGGTAAAACTATATGTTAATCATTGTCTAAAGTTAAATAATCTCGAACAAAATCCGATATTTGATGAAAAATAGCGGTATCTCATCCCCTAAAAAAATGTGTCGTAGCAAAGGTAAATGAGGATTCGAAATCAACAAATCTCGTGCTTACTGATACCCCCTTTACAAAAACCGTTAGTTTTTTATCTCGAAAAGATATACTGTTTTTAAGGCTTGGATATTGTGAAAATCAAAGAAAAGGAACGGGCTATAATAGAGTTCACTTGCATACCTGATGTTACCATCGAAAAGGCAACAGAATTGTACAATACTGGATTTAAGCATCTTCGTGAATTTCTGGAATTCACATTGGATGATGAGGCAAAGGAAAAAGGATTGGTAGATATCCTCAATTACAAAATACTCTCCCAATTCTTGAGCTTAAAGGAAGAGGAAGTCCCAACCGAGAAGTTCAAATGCCCCTTCTGCAAAGGAACGGTCTACGCAGATGAGGAAGAATGTAGCGATTGTGGTGCTCTTTTGCTAGAGGAGATATTGGAGGTTGAGACAGAAGATGTATATAAAGGGATGAGAGAGATGATGGAAACTGTAATATCCAATCCCGATGTAGCGAAGAAATTCCTCGAAGGACTAGTGGAAGGGGATGATGAAAGCACAGCAATGGAGATGGAGACTATAACCAAGGAAATCGGTGAACCTTATACTAGTGAAAGGGGATTCGTAGTCACCTCTATTATCCCTGAAGACGAAGATAAAAATCATGTGATCGTTATATCCCCACTGGGTGAACATGAAGAGGAGAAGAAAAGGGCCTTTGAAGATTTTAAAGACCTTGGAGCAGGTGATGTGGAGAGTTACTCCATAGAGGGTGGCAACATCACAAACAAGCAGGAAGAAGCCGTATCTGCAGTTGCATCTAAGTTCATCAAAAAACTGGATTTTGAGGCGGCTGACATGAAAAGTTTATTTATCCTTAACCTGAAGATCGCGAGATTCATGGAATCGAAAGCAACTATTATAATGGAGGATAATAGACCTTTTCTCTCGCTTTTGGACGAAATCAATCCGGATGATCCCGACTTAACCGATATTATGAATATAGTGCACGATGCAAAGCTTATCAAAGAAATAAAGAAAATCAGTGAAAAGTTCGTATTGGACTCAATAAGTTTCAACAATGACCCCATTTCGTTTCTTCTAGCTAAGGAATCTATTCAGATTTTTAAGAAAGAGAATCTTGGAATACAAATCTTGGACGTAGTTGTTAATACCAATTACATAAACCAGGGAAATCATAACGAACTGGTTAAGTTACTTTTAGAATGGAAATAAAGGTCTGTCAAAACAGTTTTTACCACCAAAACATTCCATTCTTAAAAAGCCAACTCAGCTTTCTGCCAAAAATTGTCAAACAAGATGTTCAACCATACTAGGAATTGAGGATTAATACCAACCAATGCAAATCCATAATCGATTTTACCGTTTAGATCTGGAACCACAATACCTCCGGATTTCTCATTCAATTTCATACCAAACAGAACTTCATCCACCAGTCCAACCTCAATTGGAATCCCTTTCTTTTTACGATATTCACCAGGCACATCGACTCCTTTTGGATAGATTAGCCGGAAGACTATCCCTTTTTTCGCTCTTTTGAGATTGATATCCACCATTGTCCTCATGGGTTGTTCAGATATTAAATAAACATGCTTGTTTGCATTTTTACTCAAATCCTCAACCATTGACATGATTTCCAATGTACCCTTTACCAACTTGCAGTTGGACATGGCGTTAAGCCAGCAAATTTCATTTGGAATTGCTGAAAAATCATGTGTAGAAAAGTATTGATTGTTTTTTGTAACAAACTTCAGATTCGATAATTCCTGAAGAATGATTTTCCCAAAAAGCGTCAGGCTGTATTGTCCTTTTCCATCTTTTGTGATGAGTTGGGCCTTTGAAAGCCTTCCAAGATGTCTTGATATCTCCGCTGAAGTAAGACCTAGTGCCTTGGAAATATCTGTAAGCCGTTGTGGTTCCTTGCTAAGTAAATATAATGCTTCCAACCTTCCAGAATGCGATAACTCGAACATCAATTCATGATCATCCATTTCAGGCCTCCAATTTTTTCCCCCTTCAATTTCAGGATTTTCGTCGAATTCAGCAATACTCTCTCCCACTTAAATCGGCCCTGTGAGAGCCTTTAATTACACGATTACTAATTTATATGTATCGATGCTAAATTATATATCTTTAACGGTTGGAATTGTGTTAATTATTACGGTAATTAAAAATACCAGAACTAGCATAAACTGAAATTGGGCGTGCTGAGACCTTAAATCGAAAGAGAGAGTAAGGAGATTGATATTAAATGGACTTCATGCTTGCTGTGACAAGGGGACTTCTTCTATTCCTTGAGAGAGACGATGCCGAGATGTCTAACCTATTCGCAAGAAGCTTTCTTACATTGGATGCATTGTACTACCCAGTCGAGTGATCTTAAGGATATGCATCTTTTTCTGATTTCTGCTTAAATAGGTAATCCTCTCTTTTTACTCTAAAACAGGGCAAGATTTCCTACGGTTCACGTTATTTAAAATATATTGACCTATTAAATATACCCAGGTTTATATCGATTCAGATTCGTCATCCAGCATCCAATTAATCATGATAATGCAATGATCCGAATGATAGCTGATAGAACCTAGACTTACTATATCAGGCTCGTATTTTTGTATTATTGTTTCCTCTTCATCCTTCATGTCTTTATCATCGCTCAATATAAAGGTACAATCCTGTTTTATCTCCTTCGGTTCTAATACCTTACCATCCTCTTTCAGGTACATTAACTTTGAAATATTTGCCAGATTTTTCAGGACCTCCTCAAAACTGGCTCTTGAAATGTAAATACCTGGGGTGGAGAACTCCTCCTTTTCTTCCAGTTTCTTCATAAGGGCATTTCTGATTAAGGCTGCTGTACTTCGTTCATCGGGATTAAGATATTTAAGCTCATTTCCTACCAATCTTATTGTCTTTGGAGGATTCGGCTCCCCCTGGAGAACCAGATACAGCTCAACATCTCTTCTTAGATCGTGTGAAAGAAAAAAAGTCGAATTTATACACCTTAAAAGCACATCCAATCTGCCTGTGGAGCCGCAAAGATCGTTTAGGTTGAATTCCGAGGAGGTGATAGCTCCATGCCCTATTACCACAAATCTTCGCATTCAGATTCCAACCATGCTTAAGATGTGATACTACATTCCCATGTCACTGAATTTCAACTGTTTCATCAAGGCCTTCCTCATCTTCCTGTTGGATGAGAAACCCTTGAGCATCTTCCTTGTCTGATTGTAGTACTTCAAAAGTTCCTTAACATCCTTGGGTTCGCATCCGCTGCCTCTTGCGATTCTCGATATCCTAGAGGACTTTATGAGCTTTGGATTGAGCATCTCCTCTTCTGTCATGCTGTCCAAAATGACCTTGAATTTCTCCAGCCTATCCTGGGTTTGGTACATCTCCATATCTGGGATCTTATCAGGCATGCCCGGCATCATTGGAAGCATGCTCAGGACCTTTTTTAAGGGCCCCATCCCAGAAACCATATCCAGCTGTTCCCTCATCTCAACCAATGTGAACTTGCCAGAGAGCATCTTTCTTGCTGTTTCCTCAGCCACATCCTTGTCCATGACCTCCTGGGCCTTTTCAAGGAGTGACTGTATGTCGCCCATACCTAAAAGACGGGATATGAACCTTGGAGGCTCAAATTTCTCTAAATCGTTTATATGCTCTCCCGTACCAATGAAAACAATGGGTGCCTCAGTCTCAGAGACTGCACTTAAAGCTCCTCCACCCTTTGCAGTGCCGTCCAATTTAGTTATAACTACCCCAGTAATCTTGACGGCTTCATGAAATGCCTTTGCCTGGGGCCCGGCCTGCTGGCCTATTGCACCATCAAGAATCAGAAAGACCTCAGTGGCTGCTGTGACCTTTCCTATGGCCTTGATCTCCTTTATCAGGTCGTCCTCTAGAGAATGCCTACCTGAAGTATCCACGATGATAACATCATTATCCGAAAGCTCTTTCAAACCGTTTTTAACAACTTTCACTGCCTTCTTCTCCTTTGGCTCGCCGTAAAATGGAACACTTATGGATTCAGCGAGCTGTTTTAGCTGATCATAAGCTGCTGGCCTATGGGTGTCCCCTGCGAGCAAAGCTGGCTTTAGACCCTTTTTTTGAAAGAATCTTGCCAACTTGCCGGAAGTTGTGGTCTTACCTTGGCCGTACAAACCAACCATGAGTATGATCTGTTTTTTCAGTTCCACATCCTTGGTTTCCCCAAGTATGTTCACCAACTCTTCATAGATGATTCGAATTACATGCTCCCTTGAGCTCATACCTGCGGGAGGCTTTTCTGTCAAGGCTCTTTTCTCTACCCCCTTTGTCAGATTAAGCACGAGCTTGACATTGACATCAGCCTGCAACAAGGCTCTCTGAATATCCTTCACAACCGCTTTGATCAGTTCTTTATCTATATGTGGAGCATTTGCTATCTTTCTCAGAGTTGTTTTCAATGAGTCGCCCAAACCTTCCAATACCATAGGTCATCAGTTCTCGCAAATCATAAGAGAGTCAGGGTTTATTAAGGTTGTGGATTTTCCTACAATGGGCAATTATTCATGGAAGAAGTTCAGAACTTCAATTATTCAGAATCAGATAATGAGAACAATATAAATAAATATTCCATGTGTTTATTTTTTTCTGGTGGTTAGATGAATTTGATTTCGATAGTTTTGTCTGTTCTTGAGCTATTTGGTGTATTCTGCGCACTTTTTGCCGTCTTCATGGGATTGACTAAGGGCAGAGAGGCTTTAAAACTGACCGGGGGAGGAATGGTGGAGGTCACGGTAACATACCTTTTGATCGCCTCAGTTCTTTATCTTTTTAGTTACGGGCTCAGGTTCATCGGCGCCTTAGGTGATTCGTGGATATTCAATGCTGCTGGAGCGATTATCGCCTTTGGTTTAGGATTTTGTTTCTTCATGATATTCAAGAAAGTGGTGGAGCATTTAGAGCATCTTAAGAAGTTCTCTGTATGAGGCGCACAAATGAATTCCAAGGAATTTGTTCAAAGCATCCAGCAAAGGCTCGACCCCATAGCACCTATTGTACTGCCGGGAATAATAATAAAACAACTTCAGGAAGTAGGGGCTACTGAGGAGAACCTTACCCCTCAACAAGCGGAGGAGTTTATTGAGAAGATGAAAGAGGCTTTGGAGATGTTCCTGGGCCCTGAAGGTATGAAGATGGTCCACCAGATTATGGTAAAGGAACTTCGTAAATACGCTCCAGAGTATTTCGATGAGCAGGCTCTCATATAATTGTGATTGAGCAGGATTTTTTTATTCCGATTTTTTCTGTTCCTTTTTATCTTAATTAATTTTGGGTGGGAGGAGGGGGTATTTATTGGAGGAGGGATGAGATGAGATTTCTCGGGTGGGAGGAGGTGGTAAAGGTGGTGGGTAGATTGAAAAAACTTATTTTTGTTCGCCACTCACCGAACAATACCGTGATATTTATTAGCACGGATACTCATATTTAATTTTGTAGGGAAACCTACGGAGGACCAAACCATGAAAAAACCCATAAAAGAAAGACCTGTCCACCCGGGCAGGCTATACCCCCAAAGAAAAATCTTTGATGAGAGGGGCGTGTCTCCGGTTATAGCGGTCATTTTAATGGTAGCTATAACTGTGGTTTTAGCGGCTGTGTTGTATACGATAGTATCTGTCCTTTTACCAGACACCGAAGTTACACCTATACATAGTGTGCAGTTCGAGGAAGATAGAGACGATCCTGGAAAATATATTGGAGAATTCCAGGGCTCAGTAAACCTCAAGAAAATCGAAATAAGTGTTTACGACAAGAGCAGAGATGATACTCTTCTTATTTACCCAGATAAAGAAGAACATAAGGAAATCTCAGGTGGATTGAACTTCACCTACAAGGACATAAACAAAGATGACAAATTGAATGCAGTTGACATGATAGTCATTCATGGTGGGGAATCTGGTGACATAGTTAAATTCGTATACGAACCCACAGGCGGTAGCATCGCAACAAAAACATTAAACTAGGGAGATTTCTCCCTCTCTTTTTATTTTTTTATTCCCTTTGGGTCTTTTTCTATTTTAATGCCCATTTACAAAACAATACACCACAAATAATATATTGTAGCACAACTTACGAAAAATTAACAATCCGCGTTTGTTTGGGTTGTATGGGTGATAGATATGGAAAGGGACAATCTAATACAAATTGTGACTCTGATAATTGCGGTTGTGGCCCTGATTCTGGCTATATTCGCAGTTACGGTGCCCGGGGAAGATGAAGAAGAGCCGGAAAATGAGGCTCCAACTGCTGTTATTACAGTTAGCAATTCGACAGTAGAGGAAATAACAGGTCTATTGTTCGATGCTTCGGAATCCACAGACACGGATGGAGTTATTGTGGAGTACACCTGGGATTTTGGTGATGGCGGAAAGGATAGTGGCATGTATTCAAATCATGCTTTTTCCACAGCCAATACCTATACTGTGACCTTGACTGTGGTGGATAATGATGGAGAAATTGCTTCTGACACAACCATCATTAATGTGACAGAAAAGGTTATACCTGAGAACATTCCCCCTATTGCATCCATCTTTTTAAGCGGGACGTCAACAGACATGTATGAACACATCAATTGTGATGGATCATCATCAACCGATTCGGATGGAATAATAGTGATGTATATCTGGGATTTCGGGGATGAGACCAACTCAACAGGAATTTTCACAAATCATTACTATACATCTCCAGGGACATATTCGATAACGTTGACAGTAACCGACAATGATGGTGCAACGAATTCAAGTTCGGGGAATATTATTGTATATGAACAGACT
>CP070672.1:628577-633425 GCA_020351895.1 Thermoplasmata archaeon | reverse complement strand
GAAACTGGAAAAGGAGGGATTCATTTTTTCGAAAAGAGACAAAAGATACAGGAGATTCTACCCAGTGGGTGTGGAGGTTCCCGAAGGAAACGGGATAAAGCTCAGCAAAACCCAGGAGAATATCCTGGATTTTATAGAGAGGCATCCGAGAACCAGCCAAAAGGAAATGACAAAGGAAATCAAGGAATCACAGCAAACGATCAGCTACAACATAAACGTCCTTGTAAGGGAGGGCTTTCTAAAAGAGGAGAAGATCAAGGGTACAAAGAGATACGAGATTTTGGATGAGAACACCTAAACCACATTATTCTCTCTCCCGACTACTTTAAGCAAAACAATTAAATTCATGAACGCATTAGGGACTTTTGGGGTGGATTGTGAGCGGATTGGACATTCCTGAAGGCACCAAAATAGGGAAGGTCATGAGGGGAGGCAAAGAGACCCTCCCTAACATAATGAACATTTTAAATGAGAAGGCGATAGATGGTTACATCATTGCGAGGCTGGAAAGGGATGGAGACGATATCACATCCTATTTGATTTTCAAGGACTCAAAGCCAATGATCGGGATCAGAGAGGTGGCAACCAGGGATAAGAAATACCCCAAAAGGCGCATCAGAAAGGTGTATGCCGGTGAGAACACATTAAATGAGGTTAAAGAGGACTTACACCACGAAAAGGCCATGGTTGAGCTGCACTCAGATGTGGATGTCGAAACCATATTAAATAAATACAGCAAGGATAAGAAAAAAAGTAAGACAGATAAAACAGCCGAAACCCAGGCAAAAGATGCGAGAAGACTGGGCCTGTTTTGGGGAGGAAAAGAGGAGAAGGAGAATCTCGAAAGAGAAGCCCTGCAGGAAAAACTGAAGAATTGGAAGGAGAATGGATACGACGTTTCATCCCTGGAGGAGATACTATCCGGGGATCTTTCAGTGGTTAAAACTGCCTTCGAGAAATATGAAGAGAATGTGACTACCCTGGAGGAAATGTCTGCAGAGCTTGAGTTCTTCACATTAGCTGGCTTCGAAGAAGAGGTGGAGAGAATAAAAGCAAAACTCAAGAACCCAAACCAGATTCCAAATATACAGGCAGAAATAGAATTCCTGGAGGAAAAAGCCAGCAAAAGTAAAATATCAGGGGAGAAGAGAATCTGTCTCGTCTGTGGTTTCCCTTTGGGAGAAGAGGAAAAATGTCCAAGATGTGGAGCTATTGCACAGAAAAAGGGTGAGGAGGTAGAAGAAGACAAGGAAATAGGGCTTTTGGGCGGGCATTGCTATCTCATTGAGGAAGAGAAACTGAAATCAAGCATCATATTGTTCAGAAAAATGTTGAAAAAGGGATATAAGGGATTCTGCATCACCAGAACCAATCCCAAGCACATGAAGAGTATAAAAGAATTGGAAGGCATCTCAATAATATGGCTCACGGATAAGGAGAGCGCAGAGGAGACAACCATTCCCCCAATCCTTGAGAGAATTATCTATGAAATCGGTAATTTTCTGAAGAAAGAGGAAAAGGGATGTTTGATCCTGGATGGCATCGAATATCTGATAAGCAACAACAATTTTGATGCGGTTCTGAGATTCATCAGGCACTTAATAGATGATGTATCTGAGAGCAAAAGTGTTTTTATGCTCACTGTTGGGCCACACACTTTAAAAGAACAGGAATTGAAGATCTTAGAGAGGGAGATGGAAAAGATATCGTATGATGATGCCTAAGAAATAAGATTCATTCCATGTATTGGGTCATGGCAGTGTTGTAACGTTTTATGGCTTCAAGGGCATCGAGATAGTTGTTGAGTTTTAAGGCTGTACTCGCCTCTTTTAGGAGCTTGATGCTGGGTCTTATGTCCACTCCCTGCATCTTCGCCTTGTATAAAACAGGTTTGGAATTGGAGATTATGTCTGTTAACTGTTTCGGTAACTCCCTTAAAAAATCCTCTCTAGCCTTTGTGAGCAAATTCTCGGCTTGATCCAATTCATTCTTATTTATGGCCACCCGTGCCTCTGTCAAAAGGGTTCTTGCCCCCTTGACATTTACCTTGACCTCCTCTCCCGATTTTATTAGCTCGATAAGTGATCGAAGCTTCTCTGAGACGTCTGCCCCTATCTCAGTGGCCTCTTTTTCCGTGATCTCGGTCTTCAATTTCTTTATTGATTCCTCGGCATCCAAAGCCACTTTTTTAGCGAGTTCCACAGCCTCGGTATATTTCCGCTCGTTAAGCTGCACCTGCACCTTGGCCAGCATATTCTCTAGCTCTTTTACATCCCCACCAGCCTTGCTTATTGCATTGAGCTGTAGTTGGCTTGACTGGATGGAGTCCAATACGGTCTGGTTTATGACGTTCTCTATGATTTTTTGGCTATCCCTCACCAAGGTAATGGCGGTTTTAAAGTCCTTCTTCTTACCAGCACCAATTGCCTGATCAATGAGTTTCCTTCCCTCAGAAACATTGATTCCAACCTTTCTAGCCGTGGCCAAAAGAGGTTTCACCTCTGCCACACACATAGAAAGTTCCTTCCGTAAAGTCTTTTCATCTTTTTCAGGAGGAGGGGGAGGTTCGGCTTCCACAGCCTCCTCAGGCGCCCTTCTCAAACCGAGGCCAAATCTCCTTTTCTCTTTGGGGGGAGGAATCTCCTCAATGGCCGGTTTTTCCTCAACGATCTCCTGCTCGGGAGCTTCGGGCATTGTTTCCGGGGGGAGGGCACTTGCCTCCTCAACCATTGGAGTCTCTTCAAACACCTGAGTTTCCTCTGCAGGGGGAGCAGGTTCTTCATATTGGGTTGTAAACTCTGTCTTAGGTTCAGCCTGCCCGTAATCGCCCCCCTCCGCCGTCGCTGCCGCTTCCTCCTCACCTCCTGCAAATATTGCCCCGCAGCCTGGGCATGCTTTTGCATCCTCCTCAACGAGGGTATTACATAGGGGACATTCAAACATAATGGCTCCTTCAGGCGCCACTTCCCCGGCTTCAGCTGCTTCCGCAGGGGGAGCTGCCAAATCCTCTTTTGGAGCTGGTTCAACGGCTCCTTCCTCACTGGGCATTGAAGTTTTATCCACTGCAGCCATTATCTCCTCAAAGAGCTCGTGTTCTTTTTTTCCGTTCTTTTCACCGATCTCTCCCAAGAGTCTTTCCAGGGACTCTTCATATTCTGGAATCTTGACATCTTGAGGCTCTTCATCGCCGGTTTTAACCCCAAAAACAGTTAAATCTGCCTTGCACTCAGGACATCTTTTGGTGTCTATATCCACCTTTGCATCACATATGGGACATATACCACCCTTTTCTTGATCCTCAGGCAAAATTTGCACCTCTTTCTTACTTTTTTATTTTTTTGATGGGAAATTCAATCTAAAGGATGCTACATTTCGGTTCGGGCTTGGGAGATATAGTTATTGACGACCTATTATAGTTTTCGATACTAATTATTACATATAGCATTGTTATCAATAAAGTTTTTGGCCTGATTTTCTTATTTGTATATTCAATCCCAGGAAAATATTTTAATCTAACTGAACCTCATATTCTAAAAAATCCCAAGCAACAAATGAATGCTTAAAAATCTTTCTTGCCTCATCTTCGAGAATTTGAGCATCATCGTATCTGGGACTTATGTGGGTTAAAAACAGAACTTTTGCGTTTGATTGCTTGGCTACGGTGGCAGCCTGTGTGGTCGATGAATGACCGTATCTTTTGGCCTTATCCTCTAGATCCCCGCTAAGGGTGGCATCATGTATCAATACATCGCAGTCTTTAGCAAGCTCTATTATGGCTCTGGATGGTCTGGTATCCCCGGAATATACCACGCTTCTGCCCATTCGGGGTTTTCCCATGACATCTTCGGATTTAACGATCCTGCCCTCTATTTCCACTGAATGTCCGTTTTGGAGTTTACGAAAAAGTGGCCCCTCCTTTACACCAAGGGCTAGGGCTTTTTCTGGATAGAACTTACCTTTCCTTTGATGTTCCACGATTTTAAATCCAAGTGCTGGGATATCATGATCCGCAGCCCTAACCCAGATATCGTAGTCCTCTTGGGTAATCTCATCTCCGTCGCTTAGATCGTGAGTCAATATATCGAATGTGGGATTGAAGTATCCCATGGTAAGAATGCCATTTACGATATTGGTGGTGCCCTTGGGGCCGTATATATGTAATTCCTTGGCTCTATCGTTGAGGTACATGCTTTGAATCAAACCGGGTAGGCCCAAGAAATGATCTCCGTGGAAATGTGAGATGAGAATCTTATTCACATGCATGAAATTGAGTCCTGATATGAACAACTGTCGCTGTGTACCCTCGGCGCAGTCGAATAGGATTATCTCGCCGTTCATCTTCAATGCTATGGAGGACAGGTTCCTCTCTTTGGTGGGCCAGCTGCCTCCAGAGCCAAGAAACACCAATTTCATGTCCGGCTAATATTTATTGGATGGTATATGCTTTTTGATGTAATTCTTCTAGCTAAAGAGGGTTTCAAAAAATAGTTCCACACTTTATTTATAGGGTTTGGATTATATAATCCTCGAAAAGGAAGGATTGGAATGAAGCGAGTATTGTGTATCATGTTCTGCGGGCTGTTTTTTGCTACTTTCTTCTCATATGTTGCACCGATGGCAGATGCACAATATTCAGAAGAATGGGTAGCAAGATACAACGGCCCAGGGAATGGTCATGAGGAAACCTACGACATTGCTTTGGATTCGTCCGGGAATATTTATATAACGGGAATGAGCTCTGGAAATGGAACGGGATCTGACTTTGTCACGATCAAATATAGTCCGGCTGGTGAGCAACTCTGGGTGGCTAGATATAATGGACCGAAAAACCACCATGATGTGGCTCGT
>CP070672.1:619307-628477 GCA_020351895.1 Thermoplasmata archaeon | reverse complement strand
GTTGTGGCTGTAAATTTATACTCACATGCAACTGTGGGAACAAAACTCCACTGTAAAACCACGGTCTCGTTAGGCTTAAGATTCAATACCGATTGTATAGGGGGTTGTATTGTCGATGGTGGATTGATTAACATGGCGGTAAGTATTCCCTCCACATCGAAGCTTGCTGTCCAATCACCGAAATTCTTTATTGTAACGTTGATGATTATTGTATCACCAACGCTTCTTACAGTAGGGAGGTCGATTTTACTGACACCCACGTCAGGCCAAGGAGTTTTAGTTATCAATTCAGCCGTATCTTGGTGCAGTGGTTTATCAAAAGATACCGCATAGACGGTTGTAATATCTGTCACATCCCATTCGTTAAGACCAGCAGGTATGGTGACATTCACGATGATATCTTTGGACTCCAATGGAGAAAGATAAACATCAGGTAAACCAGCAACACCACCGTTATCTCGCAATGGCAGGTAAGTTGTGGCATTGAGTATGCGCACCTGCCAATTTCTTGTGTCTGTATAATGAAGGTCTATGTAATCATCAACTACATTGTAATTCGTGATGTTAAGGTTATATGATAAAGTATCTCCAGCAAGACCAACTTTTGTTTGATCCGGTCCTATCTTAGGGCCATCGAACCACTCAACTTCCACAGCGACATCATCGATGTACCAACCTCGGGCCATCCCATCTCCTTGATAACCCGAAAATCGGAATCCTAAGGAAATAGTTTGTCCCATAAAATCCGATAGGTCGAAAATCGCCTGCCTCCATTCTGGGATAGTGCCATTGTATCCGGGACTTCCTCCCTGAGGAGAAAATACATGCCCAGGATAATCTCCTTTGGGAAATATCAGTTCTCCGTAAAAATATCCTTGAGGATTTACCTCGACCCAACCTCCATCACCAAAAGCAAAAGAATATGTGTGCCAGAACTTCAATTTGGCACTCAATATAGCTTCAGTGGACAAGTCAATGGCAGGCGTGATCAAAAGAAATTCAGTTGGGGATAGATATGCTCCAGCCAATTCTATACCCCAACAATTTGTTGGTGAATAGGCAGTTGGGGGAGGTGAAGGTGTTCCCAGTTCCCAGATACTTGCACTAGGTTGTGGCGGCATAATTAAAAGAGTATCCTGTCGCAACCATTGTCCTTGATCAGCAGGTCCCCCTGGCTCCATATCATCGAAGAATATGTCTTTGATGATAATACCACTGGCATTTGGTAGGGTTTCTGGTATGAGTAATGGAATGAAGGATATCATTCCACCCAAAATCATACAGATCGCGATAAATACGGTAAAAAATCGATTGAATAATGGAGATCTATGCTTATACCGGGGTACTCCCTTGTAATCCACTTCTTGCCCACTTTTTGATATATGGGCCTTTCCAATGGTTCTTCTCGCCCACATTTTATTTACCCCTCCTAACCTCCAAATCGGGGTTACGTTAAATGATTATGTTGTGAGGATAATAATTAATATTTTACCTTGAATTGGTGTGATAATATGGATTTGGACCGTATATATACATTTTGTAAAAAAATACACCACATATAAGCTATTATGTACAAGTATTAACATGCTAATGAAATATTGATGACCATAAATAAATTAAAAATAAAGGTAACATGTTTTATAAATCCTATGCTTCCGACGGGTGTTTGAGCTTAAGAAATAATCGATGTTCAGACATAAATCAGACACGAGACAGGAGCATGGCTTAAAACAATAAAATATTAAAATGCTCCCGTCGGGATTCGAACCCGAGTCCTCGGCTTGCCTTGACACCAAGGATACCGAGAAGGTGCCTCGAAAGGCCGAAATGATTGGCCGGTCTACACTACAGGAGCACAATTGTGAACGCAGTGAGCAATTTTGCGACTGAGTGGAAGCTTTGCTTCCACGCAAGGTGGGCATTTCTTATAGATTGTAATGGAAATGCCCAAAGTTAGCGAGTGAATTTATACCTTAGTGTTCCGGAGGAACACGCAAGGTGCAAAATGCTTGTGCATTTTGCATATTAAGCGATTTAGTGGGTTTTGGGTGTGTATAAGGTAATTGATATTTTAATATTCCTTTTTTCAGATTATTCAAAAAATTAAACCAGTCTTCCTCTTTTATTTCGCAGATTCAAAATCAAGCCAATAATTATCAGGATGAGGGCGGTCATCCAAATTCCAATTACTACCAACAAACCCCACAAAGGAAATTCATCTTTTTCAATCTCAATAGTTACAAGTATGACCCTATTTTCCTTGACATCCACAATCATGGTATTTGAAAAGTTATCTTTGGTTCCACTAACCCTATATGGAGAATGTAGAATGAGGGTTCCACCATTTACAATCTCATATTCCCGTAAAACAAGAGTTCTGACATTCCCAATTGTGGTGCCGCTCCAAACGATATCTCCTTGATCATCTTTGATGGTCAGGTCAACACTTTCAATGGACTCGTTGTTTTGATCGAACACTTTGATGAGCACGTCCCATTCCAGAAGAACATCTCCCTCCCCATTATGCATTCCATTAACATCATAGGTATTATTCTCTAAAAATAGAGGTGCTCCCCAGGAAAATATGCCCCATCGCTCGTTATCGTAGATGGTGTTGTTTGTTGCGTTAATAGATGCATGATCGCTTTCAATCCCAAATCCACCGTTGGAGGCTACTTTATTGTTGTGAATCTCAAAATGGCCAAGTTCAACTGTAATACCGCCTAATATATTGTATGAGATATTGTTTCTTATTAAGGTGGCAAAACCATATGCAATACTAACCACTCCATAATTATTGGACGTTATTGTATTATTGATAAGTAGTGGTGCTCCACCAAAGTTGATGGCGATCCCTCTGTGGTTGGAATGTATATAGTTGTTAATGAGAGTGGGGGACCCATTGATTTTTAATCCGTACATGTTGTACTGATTCTTGTTATAAATGGTACTATTAGCTATAAACACATCACCATATTCAATATCGATACCATACAACATGTTGCTAACCAATGAGGATTCTAGGATCATATCCCCATCGACAGTGAATATGTAGGGTCCAGAGAGATTGGAAATATTCGAATTGTAGACATTCAATGATCCCCCCTTGTCCACATAAATCCCATGAATATCACCGATACTTGAATTGATAAGAAGGGTAACATTACTTAAGGTAAGAGAAGCATTTTCTTCGACTTCTAAATTCCCCAAAAGGAGGATGGTCTCATTGGACACAGAGGTCTCGTTTCTTATGATCCAATCCCCATTGTTGGGTGGTGGGTAATCCCCTATACCGTCTCCATTACTATCCGTAGATGGGATGACAATGAAATTAAGAAGGAGGAAGAATATAATTACAATACTCCTAAATTTTCTGTTTTCACTCCCCACGTTGCTCACGATATATGTGAGGGAATATTGCCTACTTTAATCTTATGGTACCAACTTGAATTAAAAAGGTATTAATCAACCAGAACTGAGCAGGATTAGAAGTACAAGTCCCCGGGCGAAAATCACTATAAATCCCATTGTGATCAAGGCGATGGCCATTATGCTTGTAAAAGAATTTATCTTCTGGGGCTTGAACCTCGAGGAGGCATAGCCTGCCGATGCGTTAAATACGATGACGGGAATCGCCGATCCTACACCAAAAATGAACATGGTGAAGGCACCTGTTAAAGCCGTGGCCACCCCGAACGAGGCACCGAACATGGCAGAGGCTGCCCCAAGGAATATGGCATCCAAAAGGATTATTTCAAATAGACAAGCGACCCCCATAATAAGGCCCAGGAGTATCAATGCAATGGTTTGGTTGGCGAAGAGTTTCGGGTATTTATTTCTTAATTTGTTCACCAACGCAAAATGTGATTTGCAATCACAGTTGGGATCAATTTGTCTTCTCCTTGCCCTTCTATATAACATGATGCCAAGCACTATAGAGTAAAACCCCACCAATAAATAACCTATAACCTGCAATGTAAAAAGAGGCATGTCGAATCCACCTGAAACCAGAATCCCTGCAAAAAAACCTATGAGAGCCCCCACTGCCGTTATGACAGCTATCCTTCCGATGTTGAATTTTAGGGCAAATACCGCCCCGGTCTTCCAATTTCGCCCTTCGCTTAAGGTATAGCTCAAAAGGCTGGGTCCACACAGAAATGTGCAGATCGTTGTGCCCCTAACCAATCCTGTAATGAATGCAATTAATATAAGGTAGCTCAACGCCTCTATGTATTCGCTCATATTTCTCCCAGTATTCAGTTTATATCTCAATGATATCCATTAGGATGAACTTTCGAGTATGTAAAACCTTCCATTGCTCCTTCCCCGAGGGATTTTGAAAAATGAGCTTTGTTCACTCCTTTCCCTTTGAACCTACAATCCCTTGGACACCACATTCATTACATTCGAATTGTAATGTGGTATGTCTAATGGCATATCCCTCAAAAAGCTGTCTGTTTATCTCGGCTGTGATTTTCTCGGTATCTTTCACACTAATTCTGTCAACCAGAAGATGGGCATTTAATGCGTGAACATTGGAACATATACTCCAGACATGCAAATCATGTATGCTTTTTACACCTTTTACTGCCAGGACCTCCTTTTTCAGTTTATCAAGGTCAATATGCTTTGGAGTCCTCTCCATTAAAATATCCACAGATTCCTTAAGCAGTTTCAGGGAGTTGTACACGATGACGCATGATATCAATACACTCAGAATCGGATCCACTATATAGTTCCCCGTCAGAATGATTATTACACCGCCAGTTATGACTGCGAATGAGGAGAGGGTATCCCCCAGAACATGAAGGTATGCACCCCGGATATTTAGGTCATGATGCCCCCTCAAAGTAAAGGTTACGAACAGGTTCACGACCAAGCCAATACTTGCCACAACCAACATCTCAAAGGTTCTGATCTCAGGGGGTGAAATCAGGCGTTCATAGGCTTCCGTTAAAATGAAAATGACCACGATGACCAAAAGTACTCCGTTTATCAAGGCCGCAAATATTTCTGCACGATGATACCCAAAAGTGGCTTTTTCATCAAGGGGTCTACACGCGATGGTTACTGCGGACAAGCTAAGACCCAGGGCCAGAACATCCATGAAAACATGGGCAGCATCTGTAAACAAGGCAAGGCTGTTGGAAATAATGCCTCCAATAAGCTCGACCACAAGAATTGACGATGTCAAAACAATTGCGAGCTTCAGTTTCCTACTGGATGCAACCCCACATGCTTCTATCAAGGTCATTCTCCTATTTTTTATTCTTTCACATGTTCCAGGCATTTATTGAAGATGTTCAGAATATGCTCATCATCTAGGGAATAATAGACGCTTTTTCCTACCTTTTCGTATTTAACGAGCTTCAGGTTCCTTAGAATTCTCAGTTGATGAGACACTGCAGATTGCGACATTCCCAAGGCTGCGGAAAGGTCGCATACACAGAGCCTCTTCTTTGAAAGTGCATAAACGATTTTGATTCTTGTGGGATCCCCCAAGGCTTTGAATGTTGTGGACAACCTTTTCGAGGTATCTGGTTCGATCATCATTTTCTTTATCGCTTCAACACCCTTTTTATCGATTATCGTATGATCGCATACTTCGTTTTTCATTGTATCAACACATATGAACAATTGTTCATATGTTCACATATATATTTAATGGTTTTGTTCCAAACACTATAAAATGAAATAATCCAGGTGCTATTTATCTTATCAAAAATCAACTTTCTCAAGTATAATCCTTTTCACTTCCCCATGCATCTTAAGGTTCGCGGTCTCCTTTTTTGAGAACCACCTTATGCTTTCATGCTCTCTTGGATTTCTATTTTCGGGTGTACCTTCCCATGAATCCACAATGTAGATATGGTGAATGTAATCTATACCGTATGTTGGATCCTTGTCTTGGTAGCTCTCAAGAAAATCGAATTCTTTTACCTTGATACCGATTTCCTCCTCCAATTCCCGAATTAAGGTTTCCTCCTTGGTTTCCCCTAATTCGATGTGTCCTCCAAATATGTCCCAGATATCGGGATAGAGCCTGTCTTTTTTTCGTTTACCTAAGAGTATCTTTCGGTCTGAAACCAGTATTCCACCACAGGTCTGTCTTGGCATATCATCCACATGGGGTAATAGTCCTTGAAATTTATGTATTTTAATATCATGATAAAAAATGTAAAATGTGCAATCCCATTAAATTTATATTGAGTTATCCTGATACCCGAGCCAAAGGTGGGGAGTTACTTGAAAGATGTGGTTATAGTTGGTGCTGCAAGAACGGCAATAGGAAGATTCAATGGTACACTTCGTGATTTTTCTGCACCGAAATTGGGGGCAATTTCAATACAAGAGGCCATGAAAAGAGCCGGGATCCAAGGAGACTCAGTGGATGAGGTGATAATGGGGAACGTGATCTCGGCTGGCTTGGGACAGAATCCTGCAAGACAGGCATTGATACATGCTGGGTTACCACCAGATATAGGGGCGGTTACCGTGAACAAGGTGTGTGGTTCAGGTCTCAAATCTGTGATGATGGCGGCTTCGGCAGTAAAGGCAGAGGATGCAGACCTCATAGTGGCAGGGGGCATGGAGAACATGAACCTAGGCCCATATCTTCTGGACAAGGCCAGATATGGATACCGTCTAGGGGAAGGAAGGCTCATTGATGCCATGGTATTTGATGGACTATGG
Organism: Thermoplasmata archaeon; assembly: GCA_020351895.1. Next base: position 621,784 of record CP070672.1, on the reverse strand, counting down.
GACATATACAACGACTTTCACATGGGTATAACAGGTGAAATAATTGCCGAGAAATTCAATGTAACAAGGGAGGATGCAGACAAGCTGGCCTTAAGGAGCCATGAACTGGCTGCAAAGGCAATTTCCGAAGGAAAATTCACGGAGGAGATTGTTCCGGTTTCGGTTCCACAACGAAAAAAAGACCCCATTGAATTTGATACCGATGAAGGGGTAAGAGCGGATTCCACTCTAGAGAAACTGGCCAATCTTAAACCAGCTTTTAAAAAGGATGGCCTTGTAACGGCTGGCAATGCGTCTCAGATCAGTGACGGTGGTGCAGCAGTGATCGTGACCTCAAGGGAAAAGGCCGAGGAGCTGGGTTGCAAACCCATGGCAAAGATAATCGATTACAACACCGGCGGACTTGCCCCTGAGCTTGTTATGGAGGCACCGATACCAACAGTGCGGGCGCTTATGGAAAAAACCGGATTCGGTGTGGATGATATAGATCTATTCGAGCACAATGAGGCCTTTGCTTCTGCATCGGTGGCTGTGAAAAAGGAGTTAGCTATCCCCGATGAAAAGTTCAACGTTCACGGGGGCGCCGTTGCTTTAGGTCATCCCATCGGCTGCAGCGGAACAAGGGTGCTTATTACGTTGTTGTATGCATTGAAACAAAGAGGATTAAAAAGAGGCCTGGCAACACTTTGTTTAGGAGGAGGAAACGCGGTTGCCATGATAGTTGAGATGGAAAAGCGGAGGCTTTAAGATGGAGCTTTCTAAAATAGGGGTATTAGGTGCAGGTGTCATGGGAAACGGGATCGCCCAAGTATTCGCCCAGGCAGGCTACGATGTCGTGATGAGGGATATAGAGGACAGGTTCGTTGAGGGTGGAATGAAGAACATCAATAAGAACCTTACAAGGAGCGTAAGCAAAGATAGAATTACACAGGAAGATATGGACAAAATCCTTTCAAGGATCTCTGGCACAATAAGAATGGAGGATTTAAAGGATGTGGATTTTATTGTGGAAGCCGTCATAGAGAACCTGGAGATAAAGAAGAAGGTTTATGGTGAACTTGAGGCGCTCTGCAAAAATGAGATAATCTTCGCATCAAACACATCCTCAATTTCCATCACACAGCTTGGTGCAACCACTTCGAAACCGGATAAGTTCATTGGAATGCACTTTTTCAATCCCGTGCCTGTGATGAAGCTCGTTGAGGTGATTCGAGGGATAGCCACAAGCGACGAAACAACTTCGGTTACAATTGAACTTGCAAAGAAACTTGGCAAAACACCTGTCGAGGTCAACGACTATCCAGGCTTTGTATCAAACAGGGTTTTAATGCCCATGATCAATGAAGCCATATACTGCCTCATGGAGGGCGTTGGATCCAAGGAAGCCATAGATGAGGTGATGAAGCTCGGGATGAACCATCCCATGGGTCCCTTGGCCTTGGCTGACCTAATCGGATTGGATACATGTCTGCACATCATGAATGTAATGCACACTGGTTTCGGGGATCCCAAATACAGGCCGTGCCCGCTTTTGAAAAAGATGGTTGACGCAGGGTATCTGGGAAGAAAATCAGGTAAAGGTTTCTATGATTATTGATTAAATAGAGGTCAATCTCTTTTCTGCTTAGGAGATACCCCTGGGCTATCCCCCGCAATTCTTATAAGGACTCTGTCATGTACAATGAACATACTGGAGGATATTACATGACAGCAGCGAATCTTGACGAGGCCACTACACGAAAGCTGGAGCATGTATGGACGGATAAGACACCGGATCACCTTGATCCCGATGTCAAAAGATATTGGCGTTGGATAGGGGTCATCATATCCCATTTGTACATGTTTATGCTATTCCCCATCATCTTTATTTCCTCATTGGGATTGTGTTTAGTAATCTATATCATTCTATTAGGGGGGCTCGGGATTTTTCTGTTTATCTATACAAATCTTCTGTATGAATCGTATACCTTCCTTCTCACAGATGATATGGTTATAATTGAGAAGGGGGTAATTTGGAAAAGAAAGAATGCCATTCCTTACAGCAGGGTTCAAAATGTGAACATCACCCACAATCCACTGGAGCGAATCTTGGGAATAGCTACAGTGCATATACACACTGCAGGTATGGGAATGGCCTATGCAGAGGGTAAGATACCCGGGATACCCTTTCCAGATGAGCTTGCTGAGATAATATTGAGGAAGGTTAGAATGTACAAATACGGTGAAGGATTGGATGATGATATCTTTGGAGGGGATGTGGATAGATTCCTCCATAAGTTCAGGGAATTCATGATGTCAAAAGGAAGAAATTATTAGCTCACTAATTAATAAGAAAGTCTCCCCTCAAGAAAGTGGCTGACGGCGATCCCAGCTTCCCATGGGCTCGCGCACCATAGTACAACAGGGAACGCTGGTGGACTTAACTTCTGGGTTCGGAATGAGACCAGGTGTAGCCCCACCGCTATGGCCGTCATACC
>CP070672.1:616696-619207 GCA_020351895.1 Thermoplasmata archaeon | reverse complement strand
TGTATTATCCCCTCATGCACCTACTATGCAGATTGAGGGTAGATATATAAGCCATCCATTTTTGCCATTTTCACTGCGCCCAAACAGTGAGCATACCATCATATGGACCCCTCCCCCATGGCCTGAATTGAAAGGATCGAAGGAGCCACACATATGGCATATCAAAACAAACAAATGGGGTTTTAGGGGGGGTGAAGTAAGCATAGAGAAACCAGACAATACCTTACGCGTCATATGCCTGGGAGGCTCGACGACCTATGACACGGTGACAGACGGTAGAACATGGCCGGAGAAATTAGAGGCCATTTTACAAAAAAAACACCCTACAAAAAAGGTGCAGGTATTCAACTTTGGTATGAATGCAGCATCCCTTCCATTCAATATTGTTCAGTTTGCCCTTCTTGGGGTACACTTCAAGCCAGACCTCGTAATACTTTATGCTGGACATAACGATCTTTGGGCAGGTATTGGGCTTAAGGATTTCAGGCCAGACTACAGTCATTCATTAAGACATTGGGATGATTCTCGAGTTTCGGCCCAACATTATATACCAAGATGGGCAATGAAGTCTGCTTTTGTAACTGCCTTGGTGGTGGCATTCGACAGAAAGCGTGGTATTGAGTATGACCTGGTGAGACAGATTCTTCGTTTTTCTCGATCAGAAGATCCTTTGGAGGGATCCTGGGCTTTTCAAAATGGAATAATAACACTTCAAGGAATTGCCGAAGTACATGGGGCCAGGCTATTAGTCATAACGCCCCATTGGGGTTTTCGAAAGAACGATATACAGAAGAAATTTGTTGACCAAATTAAGGAGACTGCAAATAATGCGGGAATACCCCTGTTAGATGCTTACAGCCAATTCCCCGTTGGCGACTCCAGCCTCCAGATCGACGATGTTCACTTTTCCGATAAAGGAGGTACCCTTTTTGCTCAGATGATAGCTGATGCCATAGAAATCCAACAACTGTTAGTGTTGGAAGAATAGTAGTAGAAAACGGGAGGCTGCTGAAGGATACTCATCAGACAACCATTCAGCCGGATGCTCATGGAATTTGGAAATTTTATTTGCCTGGTTTATAAATAAAGATTATGTTTTCTCGTAGGCTCATACCCCTGTCGATAAACTCATTCCGTGATTTAACGCACCAGTCAACAGGGGCACAGCCCAATGAGCTCTAATATAAACACATATTTCTGGAAAATGAAGATGTAAAATATAAAATAAAAAATGACGAATAATAAATATAAGAGAGGATCTCTTGCAAAAAATCGGTGGAGGTAGCTTTACAATTTTCCAATTTTATTTTTCATTTTGCATTTTGTACTCTTAAGTTAGGGATTATATAGGATCCAGCTCATACAGACAAAGGGCATTTGGGCAATAAAGGAGGTAATATGAAAACATCCAAACTTTCATTAATCATATTGTGCATTTTATACATATTATTCCTTCCATATCCTTTTGGAAAACCGGTTTTCGGCTTTTCAACGCACCCAACCACCACAAATATTTCAAGAACCTTTGACAAAATCAAAGCCTTTCGGACCCGAGGCTCCATTACAGATTCTATAATGGTTACAATTAGCTTTAAAAATAAAGAACCTATTGATATAAGAGGGTTTTACTATGTAGATAACATTCCCCAGGGCCTTATAGTAAATACAGTAAGCATTTTGGTTGATGGAAACGATGTTACTAACTATACAGAGAAAATTGGAAAAGCTGGAGATATCTACAATGATACCAATACTATTCCATACCGTTGGATTCTCGAGACACCGGATACCTTTAATGAAGATAATCCAATCGGACCTGGTTCTACCCTGGAGATCATTTATTCCATCAGCTCAGGTCAATTGGGAAAGTTTGATCTGGACGAATTTCATTGGATTGGGTACTACCAGCAAGCCATTGTAGGAGAGCGGGCTTTCTTTGGACACAGTGAGGATACTCACAAGCAGACGATCACATTTGAGAACACCCCTCCGGTCGCCTATTCTCAATCAGTTCCAACGGATGAAGACGTGGATGTTTCTATTACACTCACAGGCTATGATGGGGATGGTGATCCCTTAACTTTCATAATAGTTACAGGTCCGATTAAAGGCACACTCTCCGTAACGAAACCAAATCTTACCTATATGCCTAATAGCAACTTCTACGGCCAAGACAGCTTCACATTTAAGGTTAACGATGGATCTGTGGATTCTAATATTGCTACTGTGTCCATTAATGTGAATGGTTCTCCCAAGGCAGCCGATGACACAGAGAATACCAAACAAGGTACAGATGTGACAATCAATGTAATCGAGAATGACACAGATTTAGATGGAACGATCGATCCAAACACTGTTGCCATTATTGTTCACCCGAATAATGGCTCGATTACAATTAATGTGGACGGAACAATTACTTACGACCCAAATGACAAATTCATAGGGACAGACTCTTTTACATACACAGTGGATGATAATGAGGGAGCTACATCCAATGAGGTGACAGTGACC
>CP070672.1:612679-616596 GCA_020351895.1 Thermoplasmata archaeon | reverse complement strand
TTAGATATGCAAAACGATCTTGATCAGATAACCGTGTTTTATCCAAAGGCTGATGGCGAGACTGATGACGAGGCGTTTATTGACTTTAATAATATTCCGATGTATGAAAAACTTGAAGCGAAAGCCACCCTTAAAGTACGTACTGGAGCAGTCTTTGAAGTGAATCCTGAGGGTTTGATAGATATGGACATGAGTAGTAGTCCCGGTGAGATTTCTATTTATTATCCAAAGGCAGTTGCAGAAGATCCAAATATAAAATTCATGTACATTCCTGCAAATAGCATTCCAAGTCGTGCAGAAGTTGGAGGTGAGGTAGGGGTTACAATATATGATATTGGTGATGGAATCCCTGATGATCCAAGAAATAAGATTTATGGAAATATTTATCACGACTGTAATCAAAATATTCAGAGAGTAGATTTTTATTTCCCAAGTGAACAAGCTACACCAATTCTGCAAATGTTAGATATGCCTGCAGATTCCTATGCCGAGGGGGCACTTCAGTGGGGTCAATTACAGGGACATGTGTATGCAACACGGGGTTATCTTGGAAATCGAGATCCTATTATTCTCTCCCTTTCCTATGCGGGATATGACATTTATAATAAGTTTGAGATTGAGGAGGGACATTTCCGAACCGGTTTTAAGATCGGAACAGACGGCTACGTTTACATGGATACGGCAAAAAAGATGTTTTCGAATAATCTTCGTGTGAATAATAATGATCAGGATGCGCCTCTCTCGAAATTACACCTCACCATTGATCAACTCTCAGTAGATGACCTACGAGCCGATTGGGATATTGATACCTCAGGTGATCAACTTAAAGTAAATCATCTCTCTATTGGTGGTGTGGTCGATACGTTAAGCGGGCTTCATTTCGATTTGACCTACCAAGGGAAAAATACATGGCTCGACTTCGACTGGATAACGGGGGAAGCAGGTCATGTGAGGATTGATTTCAAACAGGATGATCCTCTACAAATAGATTTTAGTATGCTTGAAAACCTTACAGCTGGAACAGGGATTACGCTTGATGGATACGTTGAACTGTCCCAGAATCCTCATTTTGATGTAGAATGGAAGTGGCACCAAGGAGAACGGTATATTGATCCCGGTTATTTTAGAATCAATCAATACTCTAATACTCCAAATATTCAAGATATGTCTTTATCACTTATATGGCAAGATTTATGGGGGGCTGAAGCACATGTTCGAAATGTCGGGATTTATGTATGTGTTGAATGGTATTGGTATAACCTTCTTCTTTATATTTGGCCGGTTATCGAGATTTCAGGGACAGTCGATCTAGATCTTTTATTGAACGGACAATGGTATGATGCGTTAACCTATGAGAATCCTCCCTAGGAGGTGTAAGAAATGAAAAACTCGAAAAAATGGAAAGTTATAATTCTTTTTGTAGTAGCTGGACTACTAAGTATTTCTACGTCTCATGCAATGGTTCAAATGGGAATTGAACACACAAATGTTCATGGATTCAGAGCACCACCGCTGTATCCTCTTGATGAACCGATCTATGAATGGATCGACGATTTTACTAGTGAACAACTTATTGAATCCACGATGTCCTATGATTATGAAATCGATGATGGTAAGGCGAGAGTGAAAAGTACATTTCCGGTTTGGACAGATCCAAATTGGAATTGCATGAAACCTTTGACTGTAAAAAATAATGTTGGGAAAATATTAGAGAATTATGCAATGAAACTCGTTGTTACTTACGATTCAGATATGGCATCTGATTATCACGACCTTCGATTTAGACACGAGGATTATCCAACACAGTACCTTCCTTATTGGATTGAAACATATAATGCCAATCAGGCCATTGTATGGGTGTATCTTCCTTTTCTTCCGACGGGAACAACTACTATGTATATGTTTTATGGAAATGATGATGCAACCAGTCAAAGTAATTTCTATGAAGTGTTCCATAATTGGGATGAAGAATGGCCAAATGATGAAAAGTTATCCTACCATACTTACCTTGAGGGTGCATGGGATCCAGATGTAGCTTTTGGAGACAACAAATTTTTGGTCGTATGGGAAGAAGGAACTGCTCCTAGAGCTCCATATACATTTTTTTATCAACAGGATATAAGAGGAACTCTCTATAGTGTTGATGGTAATCCTATTCAACAGGATTTTACTATACGATCAGGGCAAGGTCAACAATGGCATCATGAGGACCCCTCAGCTGCATATGGAGGAGGTAAATTCTTTGTGGTATGGGTGCATTGGGGGACATCTGATGATGAAACTACAATGGATATTATTGGAAGATTTGTTTCATCAAATGGTGTGGTAAGCTCATCTGATATTAAAATTTGTGAGGAAGTAGAAGCTCAAGCGGATCCAATGGTGAAATACGATCCCATTAACAATCGGTTTTGTGTGATATGGGAAGATATAAGAGGTGGTAACTGGGATATTTATGGTAAGCTCTATGATACCAACGGTAATCAAATAGGTGAAGAAAAACAGATTTGTGTAGCTGCAAATAATCAAGGATTGCCATGGGTTGCCTTTGATAACCTTCATCAACAATATATGATTGTGTACGAAGAAAAAACCGGTGAATGGGAGAAAGATATCTATGGACAGTTATTTACTAAAGACCTGATACCTATTGGAAATAGATTTTTAATCGCTGATGGATCATCCAGTGTACGGTATCTTTATCCATGTGTTGAATTTTCTGATGAAGCTGAACGTTACCTTGTAACCTATAACAGTGGAACACCTGATAAGGAATTTCGGGGAAGCATATATGGTAAAGTGTTTGATACCTCCGGTAATCTTAAAGCGACACAATTAATTAAAGGAGGCAGCTCTTTTGTTAGAACAGATATTGCTCCATATCTTGAAACCGCCTTTTTAGTATGTTTCAACGGTGGACAAAAAATATGGGGTAGGTTCGTACTAGTCGATGGTGAAGTTACTGTGTACGATGAAGATATTCAACTTTCTGCTAGTACTTCTGCTGAAGCTGACTGGGTGAATGTTGCTTCTAATACAAAAGAGATATTTGTTACATGGGAGGATGCACGTATAAACTATGCTCCACCCTTTAATGGGATGCCGGATGCTTATTGTAATATTTGGCATCTAAATATTGGGGAATCTCAAGATGTTACATGTACGTTTGGAAATGAGCAAAATATTATTCTCAGTGCACAGATTACTTCAAAGAGGATTGCACCAGAGAATATTTTCAAATGGTTTGATTTCAGTGCAGTCTATGAAAGAACTGTTATTTTTGATATCCTTGATGAATCAGGTGCATCAATACCTGGGTATCAGGATATTAGTTCAGGAAAGGATCTTTCTGGTCTAAATAATGATGTCATTCGACTTCGTGCCACACTCACTCGTACGAATCCTTCGTATTCTCCCACACTTGATCAATGGATGGTAAGATACATAGGTGAAGATGATGAACCACCAGTTACGACGATTGACCATATCGATGGTGCAAGAGGATTAAATGACTGGTATATTGATGAGAGCGTCATTATCTGGCTACATGCTGCTGATTTTCCTGAACAAACAGGCAGCGGTATTGATTCTACATATTATACAATCAATAATGGACAAACACAAGAGTATAATCCATCAAGTGGTATCCAACTCCTAGCCACCCAACAAAGCGATTGGATGGGGCAATGGATGGTTACCTTCTGGTCGGTTGATAATGCGAATAATGTTGAAAATAGAAATAAACAAGAAAACACCATTAATATAAAGATTGATGCAGAACCTCCCTTCGTAGAGATTACTGAGCCAGCAAATGAACAGGAGGTTACTGTTCCCTTCTGGGTTCGCGTTGACGCGACTGACAATGCGGAGATCGATAAAGTTGAATTTGACATCGAGCCGTTTGGAAAACGACCAGG
>CP070672.1:609795-612579 GCA_020351895.1 Thermoplasmata archaeon | reverse complement strand
GTCAATTACATGTAACACTTGATTTGACATGTCATTCATCATATCAGTCATGGTTACACGTTTTGTCAAATCCTATAAAAGGTATTTTTGGCACATTCATCAAAATGTTAGCCCAATCATCAAAATGTCAAGAGCATTGATAGGAAAAAGGTTACACTTGTTAAAAAAGAGGGCTTTTCTTTTGCTTTCATTCCATTATAAAATTAAATTTAAACCCTATGAGGTCATATCCTCTTATTCACGAGAGTAAATCTCTGTGGTCACTACCAGATCGTAGTCATTTGAGTTATCTGTATAGAGAGGATGGTTACCAAAACCGCCGCAGCTTTCAAGGGTCACTTCCACGTCCCATGCCCCCACTCCATTTGTGGATTTGGCTGTATCGTGAGAAAGCTCGAATGTTATTGATATGCTCCCCTGATCACCATGAGGATTTTGCCCGGATTTTGTATCTGTGATATTTTCCCCATAAGACGCCGTTATACTGAATTCATCTGGGTCGTTCTCCCATGTAATAAATGTTCCTTGATCTGGCTCGTCCTCCCATGTAAGCTCAAAGGATATGGATTTAAGAAGCTCTCCCTCCGCCAAAATCTCACCCTCCCCTAGGGTTATGGCGATGGTCTCACTGTCTGATTCTCCTTCTTGGAGTGTGCCGCCGAAATCAAAGGTGGGGCCATCAATTACAATATAATCTTCGACATTGAATGGGGGTATTTCTTCTACCTCTTCTTCTGGAGGATAGAAAGTGAGGGTTCCCATGCTAAAAGTTGTAAAAAGCACTATTGGGATCAATATGGCACATATAACCACCGAGAGTTTATTATCAAATATCCTAAAAATGATCGGTTCTTTATAATCAGATGAAATTTCAGATGTATCATCGATGCCCTCTTCCATTTCTTTTATTTTTTTAGCTCTTTCGATGATATCCTGGCCCCATGTCCAATAATAAATTACAAATGCGATAAGTAATCCAAGACCAAATGACATCAGAATACCATAAAAGAAGTAAGGCATTTCAAGTTCTACTCCTACGTAATAAACCACTAGACTGAAAGCTAATGTTCCGCCAAGAAGCCCTATCATATATGATAAAAAATTGCAGCCCACATATGCAGATACCTTTTCCTTTGGTGCGAGCTTTGAGACGAACGCCATGTATCCAGGAGCAACAATAAATTCCCCAATGGAAGCAATAATAATACCGATAATGACCAATTCCCATTGTAGAGTATAACCAATGATCGCTAAACCGATCAAATATATCATAATTCCAGTCAACACAACCCTCATGGATTCTACCTTTTCAATGTATTTAGCCAAAGGAATCCCAAGGGCAATGATAGTAAATGGATTGAAGACACCTAATAACATAACGTCAAACCAATCAGGAAGACGCCTAAAACCAAATAGTATCAATGGCATAGCATATAGAAATGAAGAATAAAGAGCCCAAAAACCACCGATTAAGACGACCATCACTACGAATTTTTTATCTTTCATTGCTATTTTAATATTATTTGCTGCATCTGCTACAGTTTTTACTTTTCCGCTTCTCGGAACCTCCTCAAATATAAAAAGTGCAGTTATTATATTGACGCTGACAAGAATTGCACCGCATAAAAATACTATATGGTAAGTTGATCTTTGAATTGCACCTAAAAATATTACGATAACAAATATTAAAGGAATTACAAAGGCAGCAAAGTTAACAAACCAGTAATAAATTGCATAGGCGAGATTCCGGTCCTCAGATGATGTGCATTTAGCCACTGTTGATGATATAAGTGGTTTGTAAGAACCGATACCGATACCAACCGCAATAACTGCGAGAATCATGGTTGCAGTATTAAAAGCAAATGCAAGAAAAAGGTAAGCCAAGGTAAGAACGATAAATGCAAATATGATCTGTCTTTTATAACCCACCCTCTCAGCAAGAGCACCAGTGAACATTGGAAGTCCATATTGAAATGGGTACATAAACGCGGTAATCATGGTACCCAACCATATTGGAAGTCCAACATTCCAAATGGCATGAATGACAATAATAGGCATCATCGAATAATATGCCCCTCTCTCCATTACCTCAAAGGTCTGCGCAACCCAAAATACCTTCGGGAATCTTGAGAGACCCTTGAGTTTATCTTTAAGCATCTTTTATTCACCAGAGATAGTGGGGGTATATCTGGTGCGCTATTTAAAAGATGGTTTACATCACAATCAAAATCTTTTTTTCCCTGGGCTTAAGTACCCAACTGATTGAAGATGCACGTATCAACGGATATAGGGGGCACATTCACAGATTTCGTGGTTCTTGATAAAGGAGAACTTAAAAGCTTTAAACTGCCCTCCACACCACAGAATCCCAGCCTGGCAGTTAACCAAGGCCTAAAAGACATGGAACCATCGATTCTCTCACATGGAACCACAGTGGCCACAAACGCAGTATTGGAAAGAAAAGGTGCTAAGTGTGCTCTTATCACGACCAAGGGTTTCAAAGATCTCCTCACGATTGCCAGGCAAAATAGGCCAAGCCTCTATGATTTTCATCACATCCGACCTCTTCCATATGTTCCCCAAGACCTGTGCTTCGAGGTAGACGAGCGGGTTTCTGCCGAGGGAGAAATACTTAAGGCCTTGGATTCTGAGGAACTAAGTAAATTGAAAAAAACAATTTCTGAAAGTGACGTAGAATCAGTTGCGGTATCTCTTCTATTCTCTTTTTTAAAGCCTGATTAAGAAAGAAAAATCAAGGAAGTTTTTGGGGATTTGCCTTTGTCG
>CP070672.1:605933-609695 GCA_020351895.1 Thermoplasmata archaeon | reverse complement strand
GGCATTATCAAGAAATGTGAACATGCAGAATATGCAGGAAACAAAACCCAACTATCCCACACCCAACCTGGAGGTGGATGCCGAGTTGGAGCAGATGCTCCGCAAACTCAAGACGAATATTAGGATAATAGGTTGTGGAGGTGGTGGCTCAAATACCATAAACAGGATTGCTGAAGAAGGTATTGTTGGTGCGGAACTCATAGCTGCAAATACAGATGCACAGCATCTTTTGTCCATCTCAGCACCGCGAAAGATACTGTTGGGAAGAAGGGCAACCCGAGGCCTTGGGGCAGGAGCATTGCCCCAGGTGGGTGAAGAGGCCGCAAGAGAGGCCGAGGAGGAGATTAGAACCGCCATAACAGGCTCCCATATCGTGTTCTTGGCATGCGGACTTGGTGGTGGAACTGGCACGGGAAGCGTTGCAGTCATAGGAAACATTGCAAGAGAAGTGGGTGCGCTGACCATCGCATTTGCCACCTATCCCTTCAAAGGAGAGGGAAAACTCAGGATGGAGAACGCAAACTACGGTCTCGACAAACTCAGGGACGTTGTGGATACCGTTGTGGTGATCCCCAATGATAAGCTCCTGGAACTGGTTCCGAAATTGTCATTGAACGCTGCCTTCAAGGTTGCCGACGAAATCCTCATGCGCTCCATAAAGGGCCTAACAGAGATAATCACAAAGCCCGGCCTTGTGAACCTTGACTTCAACGATCTGAAGACCATCATGAAGAGCGCTGGTGTGGCAATGATCGGCCTTGGAGAGTCCAGTGCAGAGGGTGAGGACAGGGCATTGGAAGCCGTAAACGAGGCTTTAAACTCGCCTCTTCTGGAACTCGACATCAGCAATGCCAATGGCGTCTTGGTCAATGTCACAGGTGGAAGAGACATGACAGTATCAGAGGCCGAGAGGGTTGCCGAGGAGGTCCATGCAAGGGTAAATCCAAATGCCAGGATCATCTGGGGTGCGGCAATCGATCCAACGCTGGAGAACACAGTAAGGGTAATGCTGGTTGTGACTGGAGTCAAATCCAAGCAGGTATTGGGCAAGAAGAAATACTATGAAGGAGTAGAGAACATAGGCGTGGATTTCGTGAAGTAAAGGTATGGTGGAACAAAACGGGATCCCATTCCTTCTTCACTTTTATTTTCTTTTTTATATAATATTTAAAATTCAATATTCTAATTCATGAAGGCCTGTTTTCATATGGACCGAAACTTTTTATATTCTAAAAGGCATTATCGGACGAAATTTCTTGGAGGTTTAATATGAAATCTATTGTCCAGGAAGTATTGTCACGATCACCCATGGAGCCATCGGAACCGGAAATCCCAATGAGGGAAAGGAGAACACACACCGCAGATGATGATGAACTTGAGCGCGTGCTCGCAGGGCTTAAGACCAACATCAAAATCGTTGGTTGCGGTGGTGGTGGATGCAATACAGTGAACAGGCTGGTTGAGGCAGGAGTTCTGGGTGCCGATCTTTATGCATTAAACACAGATGCCCAGCACCTACTCACAATAGCGGCTCCTAATAAGATATTGCTTGGAAGAAGGACAACCCGTGGCCTTGGAGCCGGTGCCTTACCGCAGGTTGGGGAAGAGGCCACAAGGGAGGCTGAGGAGGATATCAGAAGTGCACTGGTTGGTGGAGATATCGTGTTCGTCACCTGCGGCCTTGGTGGTGGTACAGGCACAGGATCTGCATCCGTTGTTGCGTCCATAGCCAAGGAGGCAGGAGCATTGACAATAGCCATCTGCACCACACCCTTCAGAGCCGAGGGAATAGTTCGGATGGAAAATGCAGAATATGGGATGGAGCGCCTTCGGGAGGTGGCAGATACAGTTATAGTGGTTCCCAATGACAAATTACTCGAGCTGGTTCCAAGATTATCACTAAACGCGGCATTCAAGGTTGCCGACGAGATTCTCATGCGCTCAATTAAGGGCATCACCGAGATAATCACGAAGCCTGGCCTCGTAAACCTTGATTTTAACGATCTCAAGACCATAATGAAGGGAGGCGGTGTGGCAATGATTGGCTTGGGCGAAGCTGAATCCGATAACAGGGCCATCGAGGCAGTAAACGAGGCTCTAAGCTCTCCACTTTTGGAGGTGGATATAAGCGAAGCAACAGGTGCGCTGGTGAACGTCACTGGGGGCAATGATATGACAGTCTCCGAGGCTGAAGCCGTGGCAGAGGAGGTGCACAGCAGGATTAGCCCCAATGCCAGGATCATCTGGGGTGCCACAATCGATCCCACTATCGAGCAAAGAATCAGGGTGATGATAGTCGTAACCGGAGTAAAATCGAAGCAGATACTCGGGCCAGGTGGTGTGAGGGCAGAGAGTGAAATAGGTATAGACTTTGTGAAGTAAACCTTTTTATACCAAATACGTACTAAAGAGAATCAAATATACCTGAGAGTTATGAATATCGAGGTCGAATTATGAAACTCAATATCATGGAAAAATCTTGGGAAATCCAGGAGAAAATCGAAGAGAGAACAAAATACATAGGCAGAGGTAAGTACGGCAGGGTCCTGAAGATGGCCAGAAAACCCAGCTCTGAGGAGTACACTAAGACCCTTCAGATAACGGGCATAGGTATCGTACTTTTGGGTGGCATAGGTTTTGTGATCTTCTGGATATGGACTTCAGCCCCTGGCTTTTTCAGCGATGTATTCGGTTTCTAAGATGTCATTATAATGCTAATTTTGGAGGAATTTGAGTGGATGTAGTTGACGATGAGGGAGAAAGTCAAAAAAAGGATCCTAAAGAGGAGGCTAAAACCGAGAAAAAGGAGGAGGAGAAGGAGGCCTCCGAGGAAAAGGAGCCAAAAGAAGAGCTTGTGGAGGGTTATGGCGTTAAGATGAAGTGCGATGATGTCCAGCACTTTGTAATTGGCGGGAAAGCCACAGGCTTTGATATGCAGATCAAAAACATAGGAAAGAAAAAGGATACGTTTCACATCACCATAAACACGATTATCTCCCTAAGAACCGAGGTTGCACCTGAATGGTTCATCAAGTTATACCGTGATAGGGATGAGCTGTTTGAGAAGGAGATGAAGGATATTCTCGAGACCGATTTTGATGTGGAAGGCGGCAAAACCCTGAATCTTAGGATCGAGATTACGGCCCCTCATAGTGTGGAGTACGGCGAGAGGGTGAACATGGTTGTGACCGCAACTTCAAAGGGTGATCCTGCCCAATCCGATTCAATAACGTTCGCCATATTGGTTAGACAGAGCGTCCAGGCCATCAAGACCTCAATTGGCCACGAGAGGGCAGTTGCGGATACTTTGTACAGCAGGGCCAAGAGAAAGGAGACAGGGATATATTCTATTCTAGCCCCTGAAAAGCTCCGTGGCTATGTCTTGGTAGAAACCATAAATCCCGACGGCCTTGGAAAGGTCGTGAAGGGAATAAAACGTGCCAGGGGAGTCGTGGAGGGGGATATCCCCTTTGAAGAGATCGATCATTTTTTGACACCCAAACCCTTGGTTGCAGGTATAGTCGTGGGTGACATAGTGGAATTGATTGCAGGCCCCTTCAAGGGAGAAAAGGCAAGGGTTCAGCAGATAGACGAGTCAAAGGAGGAAATCACAGTGGAGCTCTTTGAGGCAGTGGTTCCCATTCCCATAACAATTCGCGGTGATCATGTGAGGGTTTTGGAGACTGAAGGACGGTGAATTTTACATGGCTGAAGTTCTAGAAGTTTTGGTTGAAGGGGGAAAGGCAACAAGCGGCCCACCTG
>CP070672.1:588746-605833 GCA_020351895.1 Thermoplasmata archaeon | reverse complement strand
GCCTTTATAGGTCATCAGATCTATCATCTTAACCAGGGGAAACTGCTCCCTTAGGTATCTATATTCTTCTATAAGTGCCTGCTCGTCCACTGCCCCGGTAATTCCCCTTGGAATGATGGTAAGAGCTTCGCAGTCAAATAGGTCATCAACCCTATCTTCTTCATTTAGGATGGTTCCATCATAAGTCACACAAATTTCATCTGGTTCAAGTTTCCTACCCTGGCAAAGCACATCCTTGATCCTGGAGATCCGCATACTTCTTTTAAGCTGCAGTTCCACGGAAAAACCATGGCCAATCACACTTTTTACAACCACACGCATTCAAACCCTTTTCCCTGGATTTGTAAGAGACACCCGATATTTATAGGTTTTGTAATTATTAACCGGAGTAAAACTTAATCCTCCCTCCAAATCTCCTCATCCCGCCCTATGTTCAGAAACCATGAGAAAATGAGATCATAATTTTAATATCTACATTGTAACAAAAAATTTGAAAAACAAAAGGGAACCGACAGTTCTGATCACTGTCTTATATTCTTGATGATCTTCACTTCTGGACCTCTATCCTCATCGTGGGATTTTTCTGCATAGATGGGACTGTACCATCCTCTGACACCACACATGGGGCAGGAGATCATGCCTTCAGCGTTTGGGCCTTTAACAATGAATTGACTCCCACACTCGGGGCATATAAGGCTCTCCTCCACAAAATTCTCGTACGGATTGGGTTCATAGGTTCGGATGGGGATATCATTTAAAATCTTTCCTTTGGCCTTCCATGTCTGTCTCCAGTCGAGGAAGGAAAGGGCCGTGGTAACCAGAAATAACGGCAGAAGAAAGAATACCAGGATTATCATCTCAACATGTGCCTCTCCGTAGTTATTGATATGAACAGTGGTGCTGAAGCCTGACAGGTAAGCAGAAATAAACAACCACAATAGCAATAAAAAAGTACCTAGCATCAAGAAATCACCAAAGAGGCGAAGACGTTTTAGTGTATCTATCTTCCTAACCATACTTGCACATTCCCAAAAGGTTCATTGGAATATATGTAGCCATAATTATTTATCTTTGTTGGTTACCAATTAAACCTATTTGTGGGATTAAAATACCTTCATTGCTTATTAAAGTTTTTTGGGAATTACCAATAGATACCATTTTTACCAGAATTTCTGAGGGATATTCAGAGTCAAACCAAAGATTTCTAATACCCCAAATCAATGCGGGAATGAGGACTTATGGGAGTGAACATATCTGATATAGTGCCGAAAACAAAGAGGGATATATCAGATTTTAAAGGTAAGTGGGTGGCCATCGATGCGTACAACACTATCTATCAATTCCTTTCCATAATCAGGCAGCCCGACGGAACACCGCTTTCCGATACCAAGGGAAGGACCACGTCCCATTTAACGGGTTTGCTTTACAGAACGACCAATCTCATGGAGTCAGGGATAAATCCTGTATTCGTATTCGATGGCGAACCCCATGACCTCAAAAGCGGTACAATCGAGGACAGAAGGTTTATAAGAGAAAAGGCAAGAGAGGAATGGAAAAGCGCCTTGGAGGAAGGTGATTTGGAAAGGGCAAGATCTAAGGCAAAACAGACGTCTGTTCTCACAACCGAGATGGTGAATACCTCCAAAGAACTGCTGGGATTTTTAGGTATACCATGCGTTCAATCTCCGGGAGATGGTGAGGCCCAGGCTAGCTACATGGCAATAAAAGGTCATGTCTGGGCTGCGGCATCACAGGATTTCGATTCATTATTATTCGGCGCTCCTAAGCTTATAAGAAACCTCACAATAACTGGAAGGAGAAAGCTTCCTAAACAGAGAAAATATACGAATGTGGAGCCTGAGGAGGTTAATCTCAATCAGGTGTTGACATCCCTTGAAATAACCAGGGAGCAGCTCGTTGATGTGGCTATAATGGTGGGAACCGACTTCAACGAGGGTATAAAAGGCATAGGCCCGAAAAAGGGCTTGAAACTAATAAAGAAGCACGAGAACCTGGAAAAAATCATAAAGGAGAAGGAATTCATCATAGAAAATTATGAAGAGGTAAGAAACATATTCTTAAGACCGAAAATAACGGATGAATATGAAATATCGCTTGGTAAAATCGATGATCAAAGGGTTATGAAACTGCTAGTGGGTGATTACGATTTCTCAGAGGGCAGGGTGCAAAGTGCATTGGAGAAGGTAAAAATCAAACGAAAAAGCGAAGCCCAGAAAAAGCTAGACCAATGGTCTTAAAGGGTGATGGTATGAAAGAAACCGAGAAAATATTGGCCAAATTTGCAGGGAATCCAGACAAGATATTCACACCTAAAGATTTGCAAAAGGCTTGCAAGGTGAATATCAATCGTGTAAGAAGAATTCTTACAAAGTTAATGAAACAGAATAAGATAGTCCGCGTTTCTAGGGGGCAATATCGGTACGCCAAACCTTCCAAACCCTCTAAACCTGCAAAGCCCCCGAAACCTTTATCAAAGGATAAAATGAACCGATACCTCACAACCTTGGAAAAGACATGTGAGATTGCGATTCACGAGCTCATGCTCACGGAATCCTTGGTGGGAAAAGATGATAAAAAAGAAATAGAGCACCAGATTGCATACTTTGCCAGGTATCTCGTAAAGGCGAGATGGGAGGCAAAACACGGATCCAAAGAGATTGTGGACGTGGATGAGGCTATATTCAAAAAGGCGAAAAGAATCCACGAGTGGTCGAAGTACATATTCGAGAAGAGCAGGGAAAGGAAATGACGAATTCTTGTGAATAATGTCACTAAAACCAAAACTTAAACAAAAAGTTATTATGTAACTTACCATATTAACTCACTTTCAGAGGAATTGCCATGGCACAGGATGATGACAGTCTGACCAAAGATAAGGTGCTAGAAAATTACTACGGTGGCGAGGGTGTGACTGCCCTAATCACACTGAAGGTGGACACACAAACCGTTGAAAAATTGGCTGCCGAGATTACGAAGTTCGAGGATGTCGAGGATGTGTTTTTGGTTACTGGTGACATCGATATCATAGCCAAAGCGCATTTCAAGAACTATAACAGCTGCAATGATTTTATTATAAAATCCATAAGATCTTTAGAGGGTGTAAAGGACACAAAAACTCTCATGGTTGTTACGACCTATAAGGAGCGGGGCGCGAAAAAGCAGGTTTAGGCATGGGTCCGATCCGATCCACTTTTCTTGGCTTCATTTCCATTTTCATTTTCTAATTTATACGCAAATCAAATTATAAATATAGATAATTCTTTCAAAACATTTAAGTTGCGAAGCGCGTTACGGGTGTTTAATGCGGTTCTTACAAGAGGCGGTCTTATGGCAGATACCAAGGCAAGAATGGACCAGGTCATTGAAGTATTGGACCAGCTTGCCGAAGACACCTCTGTTCCAAGGAATATAAGGAGGGGCGCCACGCAGGCCAAGGAAATACTCCTGAATTCCAACGATGCCCTGGATTTGAGAACTGCAAGCGCGGTTTTTATTCTGGACGAACTTGCCAATGATCCAAATATTCCATTACACGGCAGGACCCTAATATGGAACATAATATCGCAGCTTGAAACCTTGAAGTAGCAGCTGAAAATAACAAACTTAGATTTTTTGGAGACCTAATATATTAGCCATTACAATCTATAATGACATCCTCCCGTCACCGCCTTCCTCCACCCTCTATGAAAATTTATAATGATTTATTGAACATCTACAATTGGCTCCTCCGAATTGCTCCCCGTCCATATCTTCATTGATCTTCATTTTTTACCCGCCCGCCATCCCCCTCCTCCGTCCCGCAATCTCGGAACAAATAGATAATCTGTGCTTCATCCACATCACTATTCAGATCATAGCCAACCACCGTTATGTATATTATTTACAAAAGTGATATGGACTGCGTGTTGCTCATCAGGGATTTTCACCCAAAGGACCTTCAGCAGGTCACAGCCCTAATAGCCGAAACATTCAATAGAAACTATAACCCAGAATTCTACCTATCCCTCATGCAAAGATGGGGAAGCGGTTTTATGGTGGCAGAGGATGAAAGGGGTGTAATCGGAGTTCTTACAGCCATGATATCTGCACCAAAAGAGGGAAGGATACTTCTTATGGCTGTTCAGCCCTCTTACAGAAACAGGGGAATAGGCACTCAGCTTCTTAAGGAATTCATATCTAGATGTTTTATTTTGGATCTGAAGGCCGTGAATCTGGAGGTGAGGATCTCGAATGAAAAGGCCATAAGATTCTACGATTCTCACGGTTTTAATATCCTGTCACTTTTACCTTCCTATTACGAGGATGGAGAGGCAGGATACCTCATGAAAAAAGTGCTTTAAGATTGCTCTTATTCGTACCCTCTTTTATCATCATAGGAATATCGGTTCCAGTAGTGATAAGGATTCATTTCCCTCTGGGAACTTGAGATATCCGTTGAAAGGCCAGCATAATATGAACCATGCCTATCCTTGATCTGGTCTTCGATGGTCTTGCTGCGTTTCATGGCCAATTTGATATGCTTTTCCTCTATGAACTCTACCTCGTCTATGACGGCGATGTCTCCTGCGGCTCGAATCAGACCCCCCATCTCCCTCAGGCGAAGGCTCAGGGCATGGTTCTTCCCCTCTATCTCCTTTGCCCTTCTGTTGGATTCCTGGATTATGGCCAATATGGCTTCTTTGGTTGCATGGGGAATCTTACCGTCCATGATTATCTCCTGTGCCACGAACTGCGCCATCTTTGCCCTGTTCACTTCACTATTTTCCATTGTGGTTTCCACGAGTACCTCGTAACCAGAGCCAATGATACGGGATCTTAGGGGAGATAATATGTGGTGGAGATCCTGGATATTACATGCCCCCACGAATATGAAATCGCAAGGAACATTGTTAACCTTGACACTGGCTCCGGCACTCTGAGGATTTCTGGCGGAAATAGGGAATCGCTTTTCCTGCATGGCTGTGAGGATAAATCTCTGTAAATGGCCAAGATGAGGAAGCTCGTCTATAAACAGCACACCCTGATGCGCTTCGTGAATAGAGCCAGGTACAACCCTTTCAAAGGGTGAAACCCCAAGTTGAGGGTGGCCTCCATAAGGATCGTGCCTCACATCCCCTAAAAGCTCAGTTTCGCTGGCTCCTGTGGCTAAAACAACGGGTTTTCTTTCCAATGGAACAAGGACCTTTCTCGGGTCAACCTTCTCAAATTCCCTCCGTTTTTCAAGGGCCTTTTGGTCCAGAACCTTGATCATGTTTCCGGCCTTTTCATAAACCACTACCTCCTCCTTTCCGAAGCGTTTTCTGGTTGTGGTAACCCTTTCATTTTTCTTCCCAAGCTGTCCCACAGTAACCTCGATGAGGCCGCCGAAAATATCGCTGAAAGGGTTATTGGCCTGTTTTGGCCCAGTGATCTTGATCTCCCCGCATTTCGGACAAAAACGCTCAGAAGCAGAGGAATAGGCCCCGCAGCTCATGCACTTGTAACCCAATTTCTCGGCAACGTTTATCGGTGCCTCCTTGGGATCGATGAGCTCCCCCTCTGCGAATTCCCAGGTCTCTCTCTCCTTAATCACCTCTTCCTTAGCCTTGACCTCAACAAAGGGTCTTTCAGGATTCTCGGGATTGTGAACCACCCTGATCTCCTCGGTTGGGGGATTAAGATGCAAGGACAGAGCCTGTGCTATCATGGATTTCCCTGTTCCGGGGGGGCCCACCAGAAGAAAATGCCTCTTTTGGGCGGCAGCAACATAGGCAAGTTTCACTGCCTCGTCCTGGCCCACCACTCTCTTAAGCGGATCTTGTGGAATATGAATGTCAGCTGTGGTGCTGATTTCATCAAGGTGAGGGAGTTCTTCCTCTTCGGTCTTCTCTTTCTCAGACTTCTCCTTTTTCATGACAACACTGACCCTGTATTATGGCCGAATTCGCATTTTTTCTTCCTTTTCCTTGGCTTTTTTACCATTTGTGTGTTATATTATCGTTCTACATAAGAAGTTCTAACTCAAATCATTTTTGGTCAGAATCTTAACCGAGGTCACCTGCTTTGATACATTGCCCAATTTACTGCCTACAATGGTGTCAACACCCTTTTCAGTGGCGATATCTACCAATCTCTGGGTTATAATGCCGTCAAAAACAAGGGTTTTGACATTATTTGTGGTGTTCTTTAGGGATTCCGCAAGGTTTCGAACGGGTGTTTCTGTAACAACCGAATCCATTTGGTTTAGCATCTGGGCCTTTGAGCTCCCTTTTAGATTGTCAAGAATTGTTTTATATTTTTGTTGTTGCTCGGATAGTATTTTTGTTTTCTTGCCACTGTTCTTTGTCTGTGGGGCGGCTGCTGTTGCTGAACGCTTTGGGGGACTTCTTTGGGGTTTTTCATTTCTTGCTCTGCTTTGCTGTGGACTGGCTGCCACTTTCTCGCTATTTTTAGCTGAGGCAAGAGGCAGTTCGATGCCTTCGAGTCCATACATCTCCACATATTGCTCTGCTGGTATCTTGTTTCTCAGTCCCTTCATGATCTGCTTCTGTGTTAAATCCTCCACTTCTCTTGTTTGAGGGGCTCGAGCCACGAAGTCCACCTCTGCCACCTGCAGAAGTTCCCTGAGTATCAGCTCTCCACCTCTATCCCCGTCTACGAAAGCGGTTACAACCCTTTCTTTTGAAAGGTCTTGTATGGTTCTTGGTATATTCGTGCCCTCCACGGCAATGGCGTTTTTAATCCCATGTTTCAGAAGATTCAGTACATCCGACCTTCCCTCAACAACTATTATGGCATCAGAAGATGGAACGTTCGGTCCTGCAGGACATTTGTCCTTACCATAGTGTATGATCTCCTCAACCTGTACCGATTGACGAACTGAAGCAGTGAGGCTCTCACCTGAGCTGTTGGACTCTGCCATTAGAGTGGAAAGAAGAGTCTTGGCCCTTTCCACTATCTTCTTCTTTTTTGCAAGTCTTACATCCTCCACCCTGGTTATCTGTATATTGGCTCTGCAGGGCCCAACCCTGTCTATGGTTTCCAAAGCAGAGGCCAAAATGACGGTTTCCACCTGATCCAGGCTTGAAGGAATCGTAATCTCCCCCTCTGATTTACCCTTGTTCTGACCTATTTCTACCTCGATCCTACCAATTCTTCCACTTTTTTGCATATCTCTTAAATCCAGCTCGTTTCCTAAAAGTCCTTCAGTTTGTCCGAATATGGCTCCCACCACATCCGGTTTTTCCACTATACCTTCAGCGACGATACTGGCCCTTATGAGATATTTGGTAGTACTGGGATCGATATTCATATGTTTCACCTCTTTATTTTTTGTGTTTTTCGAGAAAAATGACCTTGTTCCCAGGCTTGGAGACATGGTTTTTGTCTCTCTATCGAGAGAACCTAATTGATTCCTACACTTAATATCGAATTGATGTCTCGAAGGGTGTAATATTTAACACGGGAATGAATGAAATCAATGATATTGTCATACATCCAAAGTCATTTTCCTGCGTCACCTAATTAACCATAGGTTTATTTAAAAGTTTCGTAAGGGGAGCGTAGGTCTTTTCTTCCTCCTCTTTTTCCTCACCCAGCAATTTCTGATTTTTCACAATATCGAAACTTCAGAGGTGAAAAAACGCTTTTTTGGGGCAAAACCTACCCCCAAATGTTTAAATATACAAATACTAATCTAACGGTAGGTTCTGGCCATGAATGGCGATACTTGTTTGATTTATATTATTCTATTCGCAGTGGCGTTTTTACCTTCCATAGCATATATCATATGGATAAGGAACACGGAAAGATACCTACGAGAGCCCTGGAGAAGAATCGCCTCCACTTTCATTTGGGGAGCCGTATTTGGCGTGATTCTCGGCGTGCTTTTCTCGGTGATATTGATATTGCTGTTTAAGATAACCTTGGAAGGGCCAGTATACGAGGCCATAACTGAGGACGATTACCTAAGCACCCTATTTTTAGCTGTTATAATCGCTCCCATAGCAGAGGAAGCTGCAAAAGGGCTTGGTGTGTTCACTGCAGGAAGCGATCTGGACGAGGTGGAGGATGGCCTCATCTACGGTGCCTCAGTTGGCCTTGGATTTGCAGCCACTGAGAACCTGCTCTATGGGTATTTAGCCCTTCAAGAGGGGTTCATTATTTTTATTGCAACCGCAGTCGTTAGAAGCATATCCAGTGCACTGTTACATGCCAGCGCTACCTCTGTAACTGGATATGGTATAGGCAAGAAGAAGATACTTGGCAGAGGACATTATATATTACCGTACTACTTATTGGCGGTTTTGATGCACGCTCTATTCAACCTGTTCGCATCCATGCGCTCCATATTCGGGCTGTTTTTAGCCATCATTTTCGCCATTGCTGCCATAGAATTCACAAGGCATAAGATTCAACAGTTGGATGAGTACCACATGGTGCGGGAGGGTTGGCGGGGTTAAAAGTAAATGGTTTGTTGGAATCCAAGATTATCTGCGCAATAATTTAGACTCAGAGGTGATACCTTCCATGGGAAAGATGGTGGTAATTGCCATAGGAGGCAATGCGATTCTGCAGCCTGACGAAAGCGGTTCCGTAGAAGAGCAGCTCGAGAACATAAGAATCACGTGTGGACACATCGCAAATATGGTTCAAGAAGGCTACGATGTGGTAATAACCCACGGTAACGGCCCACAGGTTGGTAACATCCTTCTCAGAAACGAAATTGCCGAAGGTATTGCCCCAGTCATGCCAATGGATGTTTGTGTGGCCGAATCACAGGGTCAGATCGGTTACATGATACAGCAGAGCCTGATAAACGAGCTTGAAAAGCTTGGAATTGAGGCAAAAGCCATCTCCCTGATAACGCAGGTGGTTGTGGATGCTGAGGATGAGGCCTTCGAGAATCCCACAAAACCCATTGGACCCTATTATCCTGAGGGAGAGGCCGAAAGATTGGCCAAGGAAAAGGGTTGGACCCTGATGGAGGATAGGGTCCGACAAGGTTACAGAAGGGTTGTCCCCTCTCCTGAGCCGCAAAAGATCCTGGAAAGCGAGACAATCGAGAGGCTTTTGAAAGGAGATGAGGGAAAAGAAGTTGTAATTGCGGCTGGGGGTGGTGGTGTTCCGGTTGTAAAAACAGAACACGGCTATGCCGGTGTTGAAGCCGTGGTTGACAAGGACTTGGCATCACAGGTGCTTGCAACCAGCATAAAGGCCGATTTGATGATCATGCTCACTGATGTCGATTTTGTGGCAATAGATTTTGGAAAACCCAAGCAAAGGGAACTCAGCAAAATGAGTGTTGCAGAGGCCAAAGCCTTCCTTTCACAGGGGCATTTTCCCCCGGGGAGCATGGGGCCAAAGATAATTTCTGCCATAAGATTCCTAGAAAAGGGAGGTGAGGAGGTCATAATAACCACACCCGAAAATCTAAAGAAGGCCTTGGATGGAGAAAAAGGAACGAAAATAATTCTCGGCTGATAATATGGCAAACATTGAGGATCAAATAAGGGAGATAGAAGAGGAGATCAGGGACACTCCCTACAACAAATCAACTCAACACCATATTGGGAGATTGAAGGCCAAATTAGCAAAACTTCAGGATGAGCTAGATAAGCGCAGGGCTAAAAAGGGAGAGGCAAAGGGCTACGCAGTCAAGAAATCGGGACATGCCACTGTTGCCCTCGTGGGATTACCCAGTGTGGGTAAAAGCACGCTTTTGAACGTTTTAACCGATGCAGAGAGCGAAGTCGCTTCTTATTATTTCACAACGTTGAAAGTTGTGCCAGGTGTGATGCAATACAATGGGGCCAAGATCCAGATATTGGATTTGCCAGGTTTGGTGGAGGGTGCTTCAAAGGGAAAGGGGCGCGGGAAAGAGGTGATTTCCGTTGCCAGAAGCGCCGATTTAATCCTTCTGATGATAGATGTTTTTAATTGCGAACTTAATCTTCTTGTGAAGGAGCTAGGCAAAGGCGGTATAAGGCTGAACCAATCACCTCCTGATGTTATTGTTACCAAGAAGGACAGAGGAGGGGTTGTCATCAACTCAACTGTAGATCTCACAAAATTGGACAAGGAGACCATAGCCGCCATTTTCAGGGAATACGGCCATGTAAACGCCGATATAGTCATAAGAGAGGATATAACAGAGGACAGGCTCATTGATGCCATTGCAAAGAACAGGATTTACACACCTGGTATAATCGTTTTGAACAAAATCGACCTCGTGAGCAAAGAAGATATTAACGCCATAAAGAAAACCCTTGGGGATGTGCCCATATCAGGCATATCTGCCAAGGAAGGTAAGGGTTTAGATGAGCTTAGAAAGGAAATATACAACAAATTGGATTTCATTAGAATCTTCATGAAACCTCAAAGGCAAAAGACGGATTATGAGGAGCCTTTGGTCATAAGGAAACATTCCACAGTTGGAGATGTTTGTGATATCATTCACAGGACTTTCAAAAAACGCTTTCGATATGCCAATATCTGGGGAGAGAGCGCGAAATTTCCTGGACAAACCGTCGGAATGAGGCATGTTCTTCATGAAGGTGATGTGTTGACAATAGTTGTGAGCAAGTAAGGGATGTTATATGCCTGGAAATATAAAAAGGAAAATCCGAGAGGATAAAGAAACATATGGGCTTTGCATGGGCCCAGAACCTTCATTCTCGACATTTATATATAGCACTACTTCATATACAATTTACAACCCACAAAAGGGGGTAAGGCTATTGTTCATAAGAAAGACCATGACCTTTATGATGCTTTTCATCGTTTTAATCAGTCTTTTCGCCACATATGTTGGGGAGACCTTGCAGGATGAATCAAAGTTGAGTGAGACAACCTCTGTGGGGAATTTGGGAGGAGTTTTTAAGGATTCTCGAGGAACCAGGGCGGAAAGCAGCAATGTTGATCTCCTCTCTCGCCTACTATATGGAGAAGCCATCGATGTAAAGGTGGTTGGCAATTTCGCCTACGTTGGAGTAGGATACAATCTAATGGTTTTTGATATCTCTGATAAATCAGATCCTAATATAGTCGGTTCTGTGGAGACCAATTCCTATGCAGCAGCTGTGCAAATCGTAGATTCTTTGGCCTTTGTGGCTGATGCATATTACGGCCTATCGATTTTCGATATCAGTAATCCCTTAAGTCCTAGTAGAAGAGGCGGATATCAAATAGAAGAAGGATTTATGGCCTACGACATCTCTGTTTCAGGTTCCATGGCCTATCTCGCAACCTTTGATATGTCCGATCTCTCCAATGAAGACAATGGAATTACCGCCATAGACATATCCAACACGGCAAATCCAACATTTGCGGGACACTATAGCGGAACCACGGTAACTGGTTTATCCGTAATAGGCTCCACGGTTTATGCTGCATGTTATCTCAACGGTTTGAGGATAATCGATATGAGCGATCCGGATAATCCCATGGAGTTGGGCAGGAACGAAACCAATCTCGCCATCCGTATCGATGTTTCAGGAGAAACTGCGTATGTTGCCTCCATTACGAATTTATGGCTGGTAGATGTATCAGATCCCGCAGATCCCAGAGGTTACTCAACCTATGATACCGGGGCTTTGGATGTATATGTGGTGAATAACGATGCCTTTGTGGCAGGTGGAGATAGCGGCCTTTCCATAATTGATGTGAGCAATCCCAATAATCCGAGCCTCAGAGGTTCAAGTGATACAGAGGGGTTCGCCCAAGGTATCTATGTGCTCGATGATTACGCATTTATTGCAGATCAATTCAATGGATTCGTAATTTTTGATATCAGCAATCCCAACTCTCCATCAGAGGAAGGCACATTTCACACAGGAGATTTCCCTGAAGGGGTGGTGGTTAACGGGAATTTAGCCTATGTAGGTGCGGATTCCACTGGCCTTCGTATATATGATATCTCAGATCCCTTAAGCCCAGTTGAAATTGGTTATTTAGAGGATGGCTTGTACCCAGAAGGCGTAACTCTGAGAGATGACTACATCTACTTGGTTGATTGGGATGAGCTTGTCGTAGTTAACGTTGCAGATCCTGGAAATCCGTTTGAGACAGGTAATGCCTGGATAGACGGCTATTACGAGGACATATTCCTAGATTGGCCCTATGCATATGTGGCTGTTGGCGAGGATGGAGTGAGCATCGTGAATGTAAATGATCCATTAAATCCGTTCGAGGACACTGTATATGGCTTAGCCACTGAGGCCATGGGCGTGCATGTCTCAGACGATTATCTCTTTATCGCCAATGGTGATAATGGTCTTAACGTAGTGGATGTATCAAACCCAAGTAGCCCTACCCACAGGGCTTCTCACGCCACACCAGACACTGCCATGGATGTATTCGTAAAGGGTAATTATGCATATATCGCCATCAACGAGTCGGGTCTGAGGATATTGGATATCAGTACTCCCACCTCCCCCTCATTTGTAGCAGATTTCAATACCATGGGTAATGCGATGGGCGTGTTTGTAGCTGGAGATCATGCCTACGTTGTAGATGGGAGTGAAGGCTTGAGGGTTATAGATGTGATGGATCCGAATTCACCCTCGGAGGTGGGCTATTACGATACCGAAGGCTTCGCGAAGGAGGTTTTCGTGTATAAGTCTGTGGCCTATATAGGCTCCATAGGTGGGGGCTTATTCCTATTGGATGTTTCTTTTTTTGTGGCTCCGCCCCAAATTGTCTCCACTTATCCAGATGATGGATCAGAGAATATTCATATCAATACCAGTATCTTCATCAACTTCTCCAAATCAATGGTAAAGAGCTCTGTGGAAAGTGCATTCAGTTATACGGATGGCGTAAGTACGTGGAATGTCTTGGATGGAGAAGGGAGCTGGAGCAATAGCGACAAGACTTTTACCTTTAAGCCAAACAACACTTTGGCAACCAGTGTACAATACATGTTGACTGTATCTTACACGGCAATTGATACGGATGGATTACTCCTTGATGGCGACGGAGATGGTATACCTGGGGAAATATCACAGGATAACTATACATGGTCGTTTTCTACTATTCCGACTCCTCCTAATGTTGTCTCTACCTTCCCCCAGCATGACACAACGCTTATCCCAACGGATGCCAGCATTATCATGAACTTCAGCAAGAGCATGGATTTTGAATCAATTAAGAAGGCCCTCAGCTACAGTGATGGAGATGTGGTTTTTGAATCAACCAATGGCCAGCTGATCCCTACAAACGATGACAAAACCATGATATTTACGCCCTTTGTGAAATTTCAATATGATACAGTTTACACTTTCACAGTCAATCACAGTGCATTTGATGTAGATTTGGCATTTTTAGATGGTGACAACGACGGAATCGGAGGGGAGGGGGAGGAGGATGATTATATCTGGTCTTTTAGAACCACACCCGTTCCTCCTAGAGTATCCTCTGTGATCCCCAGCAAGTTGGCTACGAAGGTTCCGGTAGGGACTTGGATCAATATCACCTTCTCCAAGACCATGGACGAAACCTTGGTTGAAGAGGCGTTCACATATACCCACGAAGACACGAACATAACCTGGGATGCCAGTGATGGCAATGTTTCCTGGGGTGACGATTCGAAGATTATGAGGTTCAAACCATCCCAAGAATTGGAGTATGCCAAGGAGTATACGGTAAGTATAGAGGCCACGGCAAAGGATGACGAGGGAATAAATTTGCCATTCTATTTTTGGATATTCACCACAATACCGGAATCTCCAAAGGTGCTATCAGTGGAGCCTGAGGATGATTCAGATGAGGTTGCCATCGATGTGGATATCGTGATAAATTTCGACAAGGCCATGGATACCGACACCATGAAGAATGCATTCAGCTACACACATTCAGGTACCACTGAGGATTTTAAAATAACCAGCGGAACTGCAATTTGGACAAATAGCGAAAAGACATTAACATTCAGTCCAGATGTGGATTTTGAAGAGGGGGAGACCTATACTGTAACCATTGATAACACTGCAAAGGATAAAGAGGGCATCAGATTTGAAGAATTTTCCTGGTCCTTTACAACCAAGATAAATTCAGCTCCCGTTCTACAGGGAGGTGGAGTTCACCCGGAAGAGGGTGATACCTCTGATAAATTCAAGTTCTCCATAATTTATAGGGACGATGACGACGACGAGCCAGAAGAGATAAATGTTATTATCAATGGGATATCTTGGAAGATGTACGAAAGCGATCCTAAGGAAGAAGACTTCATCGCTGGAAAGACTTACGAGTATGAGCTGGAACTGGACGAAGGTGAGCATGAGTATTATTTTGAAGCGGCTGATGAAAAGCATGAAGTACGCTTTCCAACGGGTCAAACCAACAAGAAGCTGGAGGTTTCTGCAGTTGAAGAAGAGCTCGTATTCGGGGTCTTCGAGGAGGATTATATGGGAATGCCCACCTTAATCTGCGGTCCCTTGGGAATAATAATCATTGTGGCCATAATAATAGCCCTGATGATGATGAGAAGAAGAGGTAGGGCCCAAAGGCAGATAATGACATTCGATGCCATCGATACAGGGGGCGAGGCGCCAATGACCTTCATGCCGGCTCCCCAAGAGGAGATAATGTCGTTTATGGC
Organism: Thermoplasmata archaeon; assembly: GCA_020351895.1. The sequence goes on along the minus strand of CP070672.1, from coordinate 591,237 downwards.
ATTCGAGGAAGAACCCTCACTGGAAGAAGCCAAACCCGTTGTCATCCAGTGTCCGGAATGCAATCAGCACTTGAAGGTAAAGGCCACAACAAGACCTTTTATGTTTCCATGCAAGTGCGGAGCCAAGCTCATTTTGAAGTAAAAGGTGTTTTTCAATTCTAATTCTCGCCACCAAAATTCTTAAACTATATAACTTCATTATCGCACACCCAAAAGGTTGAAGCCCATGAAAAAATCCGAGAATTTCAGTGAATGGTATTCCGAAATTGTGGAGGTTGCAGGTCTTACCGATAAACGTTATCCAATAAAAGGTATGAATGTTTGGACACCTTACGGCTGGAAGCTCATGCGACTAATCGATGAGACCATGAGAACCGAGATGGAGAAAACAGGTCATTCTGAGGTCTGCTTCCCACTTTTGATTGCAGAAGACCAGTTTGCCAAGGAGGCTGAACATATAAAGGGTTTTGGGGACGAGGTGTACTGGGTTACAAAGGCAGGAGGCGAAGAGCTTGAGGTTAAACTGCTTTTAAGACCCACATCAGAAACTGCCATGTATCCCATATTCGCGTTGTGGGTAAGATCCCATGCTGATCTACCTTTAAAGACCTTCCAGCTTGTGAACACTTTTAGATACGATACCAAGCAGACAAGGGCATTCATCCGGGTCAGGGAGATCCATTTTTTTGAGGCGCATACCTGTCACACCGACTTCGAGGACGCCGAACGCCAGATTATTGAGGATCTTGAAATTATGAAGAGACTTGGAAAGAAGTTGTGCCTTCCGTTCCTAATACTCAAACGTCCTGATTGGGATAAATTCCCAGGAGCATTTTATTCCCTTGCAGCCGATTCCCTTATGCCAAGCGGCAGAACCATGCAAATAGGTACGATACATCAGTACAAAAAAAATTTCTCGAAACCATATAATATAATCTATGAGGACGAAAGCGGGGAGCATAGGCACGTGCATCAAACCACATACGGCATGAGCGAGAGACTGGTTGGTGCCATCGTTGGGGTGCATGGTGACGACCAAGGACTCATTATACCGCCGGATGTCGCTCCCTATCAGGTTGTGATAGTTCCAATTCTTGCCAAGGGTATACAGGAAGAAATTATAGAGGAGTCAAAGAAACTTGAAACCCAGTTAAAAGAGGCCGGTTTTCGAGTCATCTTAGATGTCAGAGAGGTTAGACCCGGGAGCAAGTACTTCGACTGGGAGATAAGGGGTGTGCCTTTACGCCTGGAACTGGGCAAAAGAGACATGGATTCGAAAGTTGTGACGTTCGCAAGACGGGATCTGGGTAAAAGGGAAGAGGTGGAGATTGGGAATTTGATTCCTAAGGTGAAGGAAACCCTCTCGGAAATTTCTGAGAACCTCTTAAATAGAGCACAACAGATGGTTGCGGAAACCACCTCTTTTGCAGATAGCCTGGAGGACGTGAGAAAAGCACTAGGTATCGTGAAGGTTGGATGGTGCGGGAATGAGGGTTGTGGCCTTGAAATGGAGGAAAGCACGGAAATGAAGGTCCTGGGCACGCCTTTTGAGAAGGAAGAGTACAGTGGACAATGTTTAATTTGCCAAAAACCAACGGATATCGTTGCCTACATGGCAAAGACCTATTGATCTAATTCTTCCACATCTTTTCTAGTGAATAAATAGATGCCCACAAGGCCGAATCCGATTACAGGAGCCGAGACTGCATAAAGGCCCACATCCGTCCAGGCATCGTATGAAGCTGCCCAGTATAAGTATAGAAGAAGGCCTGCTATTAGCACCAAAAATGAGAATGCCAGCTTGAATATCTTGGGCAGTTCCACCTCTTTTTCCATTGTATCCCTTGGAAAATATTGTACCACTATTAAAGGGTTTCTGAATCATTTATGCAATGTATATTCAGCTTTTCGCTTTTCCAGCCTTGATTTTCCCCTTTTCCCTGATAAGTGGTATCCTTGTGTAGGCGCCACAGTTATCACAAGAAATGACGATATTTCTACTTCTGAGCCTGACCCTGGAATTGACTGAGGGAACAAGATAGGAATGGCAGTGTTTGCAGAGCTTCCTTTTATACCATCTTGGGATACGGACATTGTACCTCATTCCGATTTTTCTTGCAAGCTCAGCATACCGATTTGACCTATGAAGGTTATGATCCATTGCCTCATTTTCAGCCAGTTCGAATAAAATGTCTATTCTCTCTTTAGCGATGTTTATCATGCTCCTGGTTCTTCTGCCTTTTCTTCCTCTTGGCATGATCATGGATATCGGTCTTTTACCGTTAATACTTTGCCGTAAAAGAAGGAATTTTCTCCAAATCCATGCATATTTTTTTATTGGAATACTGTATTACCCGTAAATTGATGACCCAAAATCGAGTCAAGAAGATCCTAGATGATTGCGATGATGCCGACGCCATCATACTCCTTAACGGCTCGGAACCACATGCAGATATGGGTTTTTTCTATGTTACTGGGTTAGTCGAAGGAT
>CP070672.1:585477-588646 GCA_020351895.1 Thermoplasmata archaeon | reverse complement strand
CATGATAAATCCCCACCTGTGAAGGCCATGATATTTCTGGCCGGGCCAAAGCCTTGAGGGCTGAAGGCAATCTTTTCAGGCCCGAGAATATCAGGGCACAACAATCCCTTGGTGTTGTAGAGCATACAGCTCCCACAGCTCCGGCATAAATCTGTGGCGTGCCACATAGTCGATCTTTCTCGAGGTTCCCACACGGTGACGGCTTTTTCGTATTCCCTGACAATCAATCCGATCTTTTCTGCCGAGAGCCATTGGCCGTTGGCTTTTTGAGTGAATTCCCAGGAATGGCACTTTAAGCAGCCATGGTTGCAGCCTGATTGGTAAATAGAAAAGTAGTGCTCAGGTCGGGAAAGATGCGCTGATTTGATCAGACGAGACCACTGGCTGCCCTCCCGTTTGAGGGTAACGTCGCAAGCTTTTTTCTGGCCATCTTTAATCTGCGTCAGACAGCTTCCTGGTTTGTATCCCTGTTCTACAAGATTACACTTCATCGTATTTTAATGAAGGAGGTATTATACATGCTCAGAACCTGTCATGGCGAGCATGGCGAAGCAATCTCTTAGGTAAAGTTTGCTTTTTTCCATCCAACTTGCTATCCTTTCCCCAATAAAAGAAAGGGAAAAAAGTGGCAATTAGGTGCCCCAAATGTCAAAGCGATAATCCTGAAAACCAGAAATTTTGCGTAGAATGTGCCACACCTCTCCTGCCTTCCAAAGATATTGAGGTCAGTGAAACCATGGAGGCACCCAAAGATAAGCTGACAACAGGTCCTGCTTTTGCAGGAAGTTACCAGATAAGGGAAGGACTCCCACATAGGGATTGCTGAGGATGCCGCCAGGAGGCTGGCAGCAATGCATTTAGGGAGGGCAGCGAAATGGATAACAGATTGATCAACAGACGGCATTTCATGAAAACCTCGGTCGCGGGGATGGCAAGCTTCATTTGCCTCCCTTTCACAGATAAAAGACGGGGTGAAAACCAAAAAGAGGAAAAACTTATCTATCGTACTCTTGGAAAGACCGGGATAAGAGTTCCAGTGATCGGAATGGGAATACTCTCTTCTGGCAGCCCGGCTCTTATGCGGGCAGCACTCGATGCAGGTATCACTCACTTCGACAGCACCGCCGCTCAGCCGCAGCAAAAGCGTAATGAGGAAATGATCGGTGAAGTCCTCAAGGGAGTGCCCCGGGAATCTATTGTATTCGGTACCAAGATTCATCTTCCCCAAGATTACAAAACGGGTATTTATACAAAAGCAGCAACAGTTGATGAATTTCTCAAGAAACTGGATATGGCCCTTAAACGTTTAAAAATGGACTATGTGGACATTGTCTACCATCATATGGTCTCTCGAAGAGAATCGGCCTTCCATGAGCCTGCAATGAAAGCGATGGAAAAGGCAAAAAAGGCTGGGAAAGCTCGGTTTCTCGGTATCACTACCCACAGCAATGTTCCGGAGGCGGTTCATGCGGCTGCTGATTCAAATTTTTATGAGGTCGTAATGGCTTCTTACAATCACAAACAGAAAAATCTAAAGCAGGTTAAAGAGGCCGTTGCCAAAGCTGTCAACGCAGGATTGGGAGTTGTGGCTATGAAGGTGATAAGAGGAGGATTGGGAAAAGGCGAAAAGCCCGTAAACCCTCGTGCATCTTTAAAATGGGTCCTGCAGGATTCCAATGTCCATGCCACCATCCCTGGATTCAGCAACTTTGAGGAAATGAATGATGACCTCTCGGTTATGGAAGATTTAAACTTGACTGAGGTCGAAAAAAATGACCTGAAAAGGGATGCCTTGAACTCTGGATTATACTGCCATGGTTGTGGCCAATGTTTGCAGCAATGCTATGCAGAACTCCCCATTCCTGATTTGATGCGGTCATATATGTACGCCTACGGTTATCGTCAGCCGGCCCTCGCTCAAAGCCTTATCGCGTCATTGGATCTTCCCCGTCAAATTTGCGAGGATTGTTCCTCTTGCCAGGTTGTGTGTCTGAATGAGTGGAATGTTAAGGGAAAGATTCGTGATATCATCCATCTAAGGGATGTATCTCCTGCATTTCTGGTTTAGTTAGGCTGACCGCTATAAAAGGCCAAGAGTGATATTTATTTCCTATTGAATAGCTCACCTCTAGAAGTCATTCGATCGTAATATCTGTCGAATCCGCTTTTGCATATCCATTGATTGAGGTGTCGGTAAAATTTTTTCTAATGAAAATGTCTATTACAGAATTTTTGTCCTTAAAATAGGACAAATGAGACAGAACCGAATGTTCTTTTTGCAATTATTGATATTAGAAATGCCATGGGACTGATGTCCTGAATTCATCATTTATGGAGAACGGATAGAAATTAAGCAAATGAATTGAACGATAGCATTAGATTGGCACGTTTGTTGCTGATAAAACAGATGGAATTTCAGTAGTGAAGAAGAGCAAGACTGGAATAAGGGGGAATAAAATGAAGAAAGCTCGCTATATTTTAATAGTGACAAGCACCCTAGCCGGAATAATGCTTAGTACTGGCTGTAACTTAACAAATCAAAATGATGTAAGAGGAACTTGGATATTTACAGGTCATTACAACGGTATTGAATTCAATAAAATACTTACTTTCAGCGGAAAAAAAACCCGGGGAACAGTTACCGATGAACTTGATGGAATAGCCGCATATACCTCTGATGGCTACAATGTTAAATTCGATCTATCCATAATCTGCTTCTGTAAAAAAAACTGGAATGGATATTTTATTGATAAAGACTACATGGAAGGAAATTTGAACGGTTGTAGCAGCGGGATATGGACAGCATCACGCTTTTAAATGTAACATTAGACATTCACTTTGGATTAGGGAACAACTTTACCTTGTAGATTTTCTCATATATTTACTCCTCATTGACACCCCTCTGATTCCTTGATATTCTTTTGTCGCCTAGGTACAGGGCAAAGCAATGTCAGTAAAATGCCCCAAATGTCATCATGATAATCCCGATGACACTATTTACTGCGGTAAGTGTGCCTCACCTTTGAAACCTTCTGAAGACATGGCTGCCACAGAAACCATAAGAGCTCCCCATGAGGATCTAATCCGTGGAACCATTTTTGCTAACAGATATGAAATCATCGAAGAACTGGGTAAAGGCGGGATGGGAAGCGTCTACAGAGTTGAGGAT
>CP070672.1:576149-585377 GCA_020351895.1 Thermoplasmata archaeon | reverse complement strand
GACAGCCTTGGCTCTGTTTCCATCGAAAGACTACCAGGCTCTCCGAATGTTCAGATGGCCTGGATTCCGGTGAGTATCGACTTTTTAAAATCATATTCTGCGAATGTGACTTTTACACCTGAGGACCCACCGAATGTCGGAGCCAACCCGGTTTGGATCTATATTAAATCTTCAAATGGAACAATAAACCAGATTCACCACACCTTTAATGTACAGCAGTCTAAGAAAAGGAACAGCGAGCATTGGAATCATGTCGAACCCTGGGAGGTCGAGTTGAATCCGCATTTTATTGGCCTTGATTTTGAGATTACTTCTCATGTTACTGATCCTGGCAGTGATGATGAAACTCTCACCTATTCCTACGGTTCACAGACTGTGATTGTTACGAATTTAGTCAATCCACCCAATCCTGACCCATATCCATCTCCAGAAGTCAACCCCAGAGATTTTATAGATACGACAACTCTTGTTTACGAGGGCCCAGGAACAATCACACTGGTAGTAAAAGATGATGATAATATCCGATTGGGCGTGGGTCAAGGTTCTGATTCTATTGATTTATAATAGTATACATATAACAAAATAAAACCATAGCAATAATTATTTATCAGTTGAGGATAATATAGAATACAGGTGTCCAAATGCCAAAAGTACATAACGTGCCTAACGGATTCTGGGAGGATGCACAGTGGGTCAGAGACAACTATTCGGAATTATTGAGAAAATACCCTGATAAGTGGATCGCTGTTTTTGGTAAGAAAGTCATTAGTTCCGGGAAAATCCTGAGCATAGTGCAAAGAAATGCTAAAAAGAAAACCCACAGATCCCTGTTTTACTCCACCTATATCGGGTGCGGACACCATGTCTACTAGAATCAATCTTCATTTTATTGAAGCAGTTTTATCTGAACTCTCTAATGATGAAGAATATCTATTGACCAGATTGATGGGATGGGTTGTTTTTAAGACTCCAAGAGGATGGTCAGCACCGATGGATGCCATTATAGATACCGGAGCCCACACATCAATCCTGCCCAAATCGATCTGGAAAGGAATAAAGACAAAGAAAACGGGAACTTTCGATATTCAAGGGATTTCGAGCAAAACTGAATGTCGAGTTCCCTGTGATGTCGGGCAAATTACAGCTCAATTTATTGATGAATCTGGGAATACCTCAAAGGAATTGAAAATGACGGCTTTTTTGGCCTTAACTGATGAAGTGCCCTTGATAATTGGTTTTAAGGATATTCTATCTGAGTTTATTGTTTGTTTTAATCGGAAGAAAGATATAGCATTTTTAGATGAGATATGATTGAATATTTCCCACCAAAAAACCGCGGTTCTCCAAGCTCCTTCGAATAGAGCGCAGGAGGGGGTAACGAAGGACTTGTTACGGAGTGAGGAATAGGAGGGAGTGGCGGAATTGTGATAGATCTACAATTTTTAGATTGAGGGTGTGGCTAATCGTTAAGAAAATTGGTAGGGATGAGCAAAGCGGTTTATTGGGAAGGTATAGGTGTCTTCTTTGTACAGAATAATAATGTAAATATAACAGATATAGAAGCTAATCAAGTATATAAATAATAAAATCCCCTCCAATCCTATTTCTGATCTGGTTTGTAAAACCCATAATGAACCTGCTCCTTCTCCTTTTTCTTCCTTTTTCTCGAGGAAAGAATAATCAAACTAACGATCACCACAATCAATATGACAATTATCAAAAGCCACAAAAGCGTATTTGCTGCAATCAACGATAAGAATCCCTCGCTTTCGGCCTCCTTCACCACTATGGTTGCGTGGATATCCTCTGACCACTCACCGCTGTCGTCCTTCACCCTGAAAGTGATGAAATGAGTGCCCACAGAAAGATCGGGTGTGGTGAATGATCTTCCGTCACTGAGAAAGCCGTCCAGGTCCGATTCCCAGTAATATTCAACCACATCGCCGTCTTCATCGACTCCGCGGCCAATGAACGTCACATACTCCCCTTCTTCACTTTTATAGGGCAAGATGCTCTCTATCAGGGCGGTGGGTGGTTCATTTTCAGGAGTATCGAAAACGGTCAAGGTTCCTGTGACTATCTCTGACCATGCTCCTTTATTGTCCTTCACCTGAAATGAGATGGAATGAATGCCAATAGAAAGGGATGATGTTGAAAAAGAGGCCCTTGTGTTTAGAGAACCATCGATATTTGATTCCCAGTAATAGGCTGTTATGCTGCCGTCATCAGTTCCATGCCCCTCGAATGAGATCAATTCTCCAACCATGGCAGGATTCGGGGAGATGGTATCTATATGGGCTGTGGGGATCTGATTGATCCTAAGGACCATGTCATCCTCTTCCGACCACATTCCGACCTCGTCCTTGACCTTAAAATAGATGATGTGCTCTCCAACCGAAAGGCCAGCATAGGAGAAAGAGCCAGAGCCGCTTAAAAAGCCGTCTTTGCTTGAGCGCCAACTATATTCCACAATGTCACCATCGTCGATTCCGATCCCATTGAAGCTGACGCTCTCCCCCTGGCTTGCTGGATTTGGATTGATGGATTTTATCCGGGCCTTAGGAACCTGATTCACCCTCAAGGAAACAAAAGCCTTGTTGGACCATACGTCATCATCATCCATTGCTCTGAATGTGATCTCGTGGTCTCCCAAAGAAAGCCCCGAAAAATCGAAGGATAGCGCATCCGATATAAAACCGTTGATGCTGGAATTCCATTCATATTCTGTGATTTCCCCATCGTCTGTGGCATTGCCCACGAAGGATATCATATCACCCTCGATTGCAGGATTCGGAGATATATCGATTATCTTTGCAGTGGGTTTTTCATGGACCCTGATGGATCGAGATACCTCATTGGACCAGATATTTTCATTGTCCATGACTTTGAAAAATATGGTATGAACCCCTACTGACAGCTGGCTGGTTTCAAGATAGGCAGTATCACCGATATCACCGTCTATACTGGAGTGCCAGTTGTAGGCCACAACCTCGTTGTCATCTTCCCCATGGCCTTCAAATATTACCTTCTGACCTTTCAGTGCAAGATCATGTGATATGGAATCAATGTACGCAATTGGCTTGGAATTTAGGGGTAGGACCGTGATTTTCACGGTTGAAGCGTCCTTGCACTCAACCATTAGAGAATCCCTGACTCTTAAAGAGGCTGTATAGGTACCTTCTGAATAGTATCCATGAACCATGAAAGCCGATGAGGTCCAACCAATGCTTCCACCGTCACCAAAATCGAGGAAGTACTCCAATTCGGTTTCACCAGTGGACTGGGATGCGTCGAATCGCACCGTATCACCTATTTCAACTGTGTCATCATTAACATTCAAAACAGCTATTGGCCGTTTATCATCACCGTATATGAAATTGTAACCTCCTGAGGAACCTATGATCTCGTAACCAGAGTAATAATCCACATCTTCAACATATAGATTCTTTACGGATGCTGGAATTTCGGGGCTGTGCCAAATCTGCTGGTAGGTGCCCTCTGAAAATTCATAAATAAAGACACCCAATTCACCGAAGATCAAATATTCAGCTCCACCCTCTATTAGACTGGCAATTGATATGCATTCATCAATAAAGGTGGTGAAGGCCCCTGTGCTCCATTCCTGGGTGTATATCGTGGTCTCGTCCTGACTGTTGTTGCCAAAAACCTCCAGTGCGCCGCTGAAGATTCCCTTTGTAACCATCTCTAAGGTTCCATCATTGTCTGAATCTCCAATATCCAGGGCGTAATTTTCCGAGTCTATCTCGATTGTGTCGTCTTGGACATATGTGTTCCCATTCCATTCATACAGGCGGAGTATATAACGATCCTCGTCATTCCCATCGACATACGAATCTTCTCCTAGGAGCTCGTTTTTCCCGTCCTCATCCACATCGCCAATTGCAACACCCATGTTCCACTCCCGATAGAATTGGCTCTCCCATACAACGTTATATCCAGACCCATCATAATCCACTACCCTTATCTGTCCCACGAAGGGGTCCTCGTTGGCGGCATCGTATCCGGTTCCACCAAGCAGGATCTCGGAGATTCCATCCTCATCAACATCCCCCACGTCGCAGGCAAAAGTGGCACCCGTGTCCACGGTGATCTGATTCTCTACTGTATAGCCAGAGCCAGAGTAACTTGCTATATAAACCACTGAATCGCCGCCAGATGATCTGAAAATGAAGTTCTCGTTCCACGATACATATGCATGGCCCTCCACTGCGATTATTTCCTTAACCCCATCTCCATCCACATCCGAGATGGCAAGATGGGTTATGGTTATGGTTGAAAGTGATATTGTGTCCACAACAGCCCATGTGACTCTGTTGAATTCCATTACCATGACCTCACCCCCTCCTGTTCCCAAGTATATTTCGTTTAGTCCATCAGAATCTAAATCGGCTCCGCATATGCATTCTATTGCACCGATATTGTTGCTTTCAGCTTCTACAACGTAAGATCCAATGTTCTCTGATCCATGGATATAGAATCTGTAATTCGATCCCGTAAGTATCTCATAAAAAATTGGATCACCATCCACATCTCCAATCCCCAAACCATATACGAATGAATCCAAATCAGGGCTGCTCCATACTTCCTCATAACAGCCCATTGAATTCTCATATACAATGATTTTCTCCCAGCTGGAAATCACTATTCTGCTGTAAAAGGGGTGACCTATCCATCCTGTTGTCAGGGCATAGGCTGAAAGGCCGTTGCTCTGCCACTCCTGAGTATAAGCCAGGGCTAAATATCCGAACACATAGACCTCTCCAAGGTAGACCGTTACAATGATTTCGAGATCGGAATCATCATCTGTGTTGTTTACGCAGAGTCCTATTATCCATTCCCCGAAATCATCGCTTTGCCATTCCAAGGCACCTGAACCGTCAGAATAACCGAAAACATAGAACCTACCACCGAACTGGCCATTCGGCCTTGGATTAGGAGGTATCGGATTTACAGGAGGATCATTTGCAATCACCTCGCTCTCAAATGAACCTATTACGATTTCCTTGAAATTGTCACCATCCACATCGCCAACTGCAATGTTAAAGAGCCCTAAATATCCCAACGTTGTTGTCAATGCAAAGCTCCACTCGTCCTCATATGATGAGCCCTGCCATGAATAAACAAATATATTGTCCTCGAAAATCTCCTCAACACTTGCTCCGGCAATGATCTCTACGACACCATCATTATCAATGTCGTCGGTTGTGAGGCCATATAGGTCTGAGCCTAGATCGGGGCTGGTCCACTCCAGTGCATAGGATGTTCCATTGAAACCAAAAATATTGATGTAACCCTCACTGTCGCCAACAATTATTTCGACTGTACCGTCATTATCAACATCACCCAGTGATAATCCGAAGGCATATATAGCAACCATTGTGCTCCATTCTTCGGAATAACCGGTTTCGGAGTCACCCACCACATAGACATATCCTTCAGAGTTACCGAATACTATCTCTGTTTCCCCATCATTGTCGACATCCGCTGCTTTTATGGAGTTTAGGTAACCGATTATCGTTCCAAATCCATCAAGCCATTTCAAATCTATTTTTAATTCATCATTGTTTCTTGTTGATCTTTGTGAGGATTGAATTTCAATGGGCTCATCAGGTTCTAAAAGTGTTTTGCCAATTTCAGGCTCGGATTGCATAATTGGTACAGTAAGTTGAGGTTCTTGGCTTTGGATTTGCTCCTTTTCATCGAAATAATAGGCCTGCGATGTCAATAATAGGATAGTAGTCAAAATAATGGAAAAAAATACCTTTCTTTTCAATACACATTTTTTTATTTTTTGAGGTGCCATGCCCACAGCCTCATTTGCATTTTTCAACGCCTTTTAGTCTACTTTTCCCCTCGTACCAATAATAGATTTGATAGTATAAAGGCTTATAGGAATACCATCTATTTTTGTTTACATTTTTTTGATGATTCACAAGAAGAGGAAGACCTATCTGATTTTTTGTTCGGATATTCCATAAGGTGATGATTCAAATGATATGGATATAAAAATTAGCCTAATTCATATTTGACCTATTTAAAAGACTAAAAATAATTCAATCGAAATCTTTTTTTAAAAACCCAGAAAACATGGCCCCCAACTCCCCTCAGGAGGAAAAATTTTCGGGTCAGATAGCCGCGTTTGTGCGAGGAAGGGTTGGGAAATTGGGGGCCAGTTAGCCTAAATTGTGATTCCCCAAATCTCTTTGCGGATGAGGTTGATTATATACCATATTCATGAATTTTTATTTCTTTTTCCTCTTACTCCTCGAGGATTTACCGGGATTGGCAGGGGGATTCATGGACTCGAGAGCAGTCTGGAGCGTATCGAGCTGCTCCTCGATTCTTCCGAGGCGACAGTTCAGACAGTTGCAGTCGCTTAAAAGTTCGCCTGTGTTTTCTGTTCCCTTCGATTTTTTCATTTTCTTCAAACCCCGATAGCTTCTTCTGATTCTTCACATCCCATGTCTCTTACCATATGCATGTAGTAACTCATCTTATCCCAGATGATCTCTTGCATGGGCATGTCCTCCACGATTGGGAGGAGACCGTTCCATTTTGTTATCAGTTTATCCTGTTTCATACGCCCCGCCCGCCTTTACCGAGTACAAGTAAGTACTAACCATAAATTAAAATATGTTGCAAAAAATATGAAAAGATAGGATAAGATAGTGACAGTCTTTTTAAAAATTTATATTGAGTCCTTACCCTTTTCCGTTAGTACAAGGTACTTGAACCGGCCACTTTTCTTTTCAACCATAAGCCCCTTATCCACAAGTTCTTTTATTCTTTTTCTAGCGGTTGTTCTGCTAATTTTAAATTCGTCGCCAACCTGCTTGTACGAGGGGCTATCGCCAACGCGGTTGTGTCTGTTCACGAATTCAAGAAGGTCAATAAGATCGGCAGATAGCCTTTCCTCATGTCTTTTTTCAAGTGTGGAAGTTTCTTTTTCAAGGAGGCTCAGCTCCTGCGATGTCAGGGTATCCGGATCAAGGGATATGATTAAAATGGCCTTTCTAGCATAAAAAATTTCATTTAGATGTTGGATAAAATTCAGAGCCTCTTTAAAATCGTTTTGAGTTACAAGATAGTCAAACCTGTCCAAAAAGACAAAGGTGTTTCTATCTATATTATCGTCAATTATCTTCTCCAAAAGCGGAAACTCAGGCTTAACAGACATCCTATCCCTAGGATCGTTTGTCATCCAGTACAAAGGCAGCTTGATATCGATCTCTTTTTTGATTTTCTCTGGATGCTCTCTTGTTATGATAACACCAGAAAGACGGTTTTTGAAGAGTTCGTAAATCAGGTCCTTTCCTCTGTCAAGTTCTTTTTCCTCTATTAGATATGAGGAGCCTCTTTTCACCTTGTATCTCATCAATTCCTCCCTTGCGATTTCCTCTTTCTTTCTTTCTGATATGTCGGTTATCACCGCTAGAATCCCTTTAAATACTCCGTCTTTAATCTGTGGCGATGCAGAGAAGCTGACAGGTAGCTCGGTCCTGTTTTTCTTAACGAATACACCCTCAAATCTATCGCCCTCCCCCCGTAAGTTTTCTGCATAGCAATCCCTCATACGTTTGTGATAATCAGGGACTATTATATTCTCCCAGTGCTCACCAATCAATTTTTGTTTCTTATGGCCCAGCATACTCTCTATCTTTGGATTTGTGAAGGTGATGATTCCCTCTTCATCTAAGATCATGATACCCTCTGCCATGGATTGGACTATGGATTCGTTAAATTCGTTTAACTTTTTTATCTCCTTTTCAGCATTCTTTCTCTCTGTGATATCCGTTACGATACCCAAAATTGCAGGTTCTCGTCCATAACTTATCATCTTCGTGGCATTTATAACCTCGATTCTCTTGCCTTGTTTGGTGATGAGGGTGTATTCATAGGGAGGGACCTCTATGCCTTTCATATGTTTGGCAAAATTTCCCTTCACCATTTCTCTTGATTCAGGTGCAACTAAAGTCAGGAAGTCGAAATCAGGGGAGTAGAACTCTTCTCTTGTGTATCCTGTTACATTCTCGCATTCCTCGTTGGCATAGACTACAGCACCCATCCTATTTATATAAATCATGTTTGGTGATTTCTCTGCTAGACTCCTGAACTTCTCCTCTGATTCCCGTAGTGCTTCCTCGGCCTGTTTTCGCTTGGTTACGTCTCTTGTTGTTCCAATAAAGGCCTTTGGATTTCCCTGGGCGTCCTTGATAATTGCAGCGTTGAGTTCACCAGTATATCTGGAGCCATCCCTTTTGAGCATTGTGTACTCAATATTTCTCAGATATCCCTTATTCAGGGTTTTTTGGAGGTTTCTAAGGGCAATTTCTTGATCCTTTGGATCAATGAAATCAAATGCATTTTTTCCGATAATTTCCTTTGCCTTTTTAAACCCGGTAAATTCAACTGCCCTATCCGATACATAGGTAATTTTACCTTCCAAATCCGTTACTGTCACGGCATCTGGTGAGGTCTCGACAAGTGATCTGTACATTTCCTCGCTCTCTTTTAGGGCATCCTCGGCCTTCTTACGCTCAGTTATATCCCGCACAATACCCTGGATGACATTTTTGCCTCCCATCTCGAAGATGCTCGATGACACTTCGGCTGGAAATACTTCCTTGTTTTTCTTTTTAAAATTGATTTCAAAGCTTATGAAACCGTCTTTGGCTATGTTTTTAAATGCCTTTTTAGATTTTTTTAATTCCTCAGGTGGATGAAGATCAGGCACCTTTAATTTAAGGGCTTCTTTTCTCGATAAACCAAAAAGATCCAAGGCTCTCTGGTTCACGTCGAGAATTTTACCCTTCAAATCGTGAATAATTATGGCATCATTGGAATTATGGAAAAGGTTGCTGTATTTTTCCTCGCTCTCCCTGTGCACCTCATCAGACTTTTTCTGCAGTGTTATGTCGACCCAATAACCCACTATCTCAAGTGGTTTTCCATCTTCGCCCCGTATGAGTTTCATATCATCGCGTACCCATATGTAGGTGCCATCTTTGCGTTTAAAGCGGTACATAAAGGTATGCCAGTCCTTTTTTGATATTTTTGAAACCTCATTTAAGACGAGTTTTTTGTCATCAGGATGAACATGATCGATCCAGAAGTTTGTCTTCTTTATGAAATTTTTTGACTTATATCCCACCATTTGAGTCACATTTTCGCTGATAAAAGTGGCACCATAATCGCCTGAAACCTTTG
>CP070672.1:569830-576049 GCA_020351895.1 Thermoplasmata archaeon | reverse complement strand
ATATCCCAGACATAGGATCCTGAATTGCTGACACTGGATTGAATGAGCAGCATTCCATTGCCGTCATTTTTATCTGTGTCGTAGTATAGATCTACTGTCAATGTATCCTCATCTGGATCTGAGGCACTCCACTCTATGGTAAATGTTTCGTCTGCTATGTCGCTGTTTGGAGAGGACACGCTCACAACAGGGGCATGGTTCACTGGATCCGGAGGTTCTTGGGTTTCTTCTTCTGTGGTAAAGCTAAACGAGTGTGAAGAGGACATCTGGTTCCCTGCCAAGTCCTTGGCATCCGTTGTTACCTGGACAGTGTACAATCTCTCGTAATCTAGATCAGAAACCGGGGTTAATGTGATGGTATTTCCGCTCCAGGTAGGGTTGAAGGAAAAAGCGGTTATGATGGCGTTTTGAACTGACTCTTGGTGCATTTCCTCTGAGAATGTTATGTGTATTTCAGTAGAAATTGAAACATCTGTTGCATCATCTAAAGGATTATTCGAGGTCACCTCTGGGGATGTCATATCTTTTGTATAGAAAGTCCAGGGATTTGGTTTGCTGCCTGAAACGAGTTCGTTGCCTCCCAGATCTTCAGCAAAGGTGATCTCGAATGTGATCTGCGTGTCGTCATCGAAGTCAGTATGATAAAAAGTTACCTGCTCGTCACCGTCTTCCCAGACCTGGCTCCAACCACCGGGATCAGGGGAGCAGGAAAAAGTGAGGGTCCCAGTATTCATGGCCTCGCTGAATGTGACCACAATATCCTGGGAGGGGTCAAGGTTTACCTGATTATCGTAAGGAGAAGTTAAGATTATCTTAGGTGGGGTTCCATCCAGGGTAGTTACCTCCACTTCGTTTGAATCGGCGTGATTACCGGCATTGTCCCAAACCTGGACTATGAAGTAATAAGTCGTGCTCTCATCCAAATCAGTTATGGCAGTGTAGTTGTCTACAGTGCTGGTAAGAGTCTCAACCCATGTATCCTGACTTGGAATAAAATCTGGTGTTAGGGACATGTGCACCTCGTATCTATTGAAATCTGTGTCGCAGTTCTGGCTCCAAATCAAATCCAAGGAGAAAGCGGTGATATCCTGGGGTTCATACAGGATTGGGGCCTCAGGGACATAATCAAAAGTAGTGCAGCTTACTTCATTGGAATTGCTGTGTAATCCTCCGTTATCAATAACTTTGATCTTAAAGTAGATGGTGGCGTTTTCATCTAGACCCGATACTTCATATTCGGTAACAGTTTGATTTGTAATTGGACTTACAAATCTCGTATCATCGGTGGGTGTAAAGTCGGGTGTATCGGATACATGTATTTCGTACTGCTTAAAATCATCGTCCGTATTTATGCTCCACGACAGTGTGGCGTTGCGGTTCGTGATTGCGTAAGGATCTTCCAGTATCACTGCTATTGGGGGGTAATTTATACCCGGAGTATGGCCAATATGAAGATTCGAATCGGCAAAAAAAGGTCCATATATATAGTCATTATCCCAAACCCGGATCACAAAATGATAAGTGCTACCTGGAGATAATCCAGTGACATTGTATTCATTGTTTTGGGGAAAGGTGTTCTCCGTATAGATTATTGTACCACTGACCGGTGTAAAATTGGGAACTGAACTCATGTGAACCTCATATTTACCAAAATAGATGGGCATTTCATCGAATTCTGTCCATTGAAGTTCTATAGAATTGATTGTATTTCCCAATTCTATGAGCGTAACTGAGTTGGGTGATCTTGCTTCATTGTTTACTATTGTAGTAGTAATTACTTGCTCTTCAGACCATTGATTGTAATCATCATCGGCGTATATATATGTTGTAAATGTAACTTCTTCACCAGGTTCTGCATCATTTGGCGCAGATACCTTTAAGGAAAAAATTATGGTCACGGTGCCTGAGTAAACAAGCTCATAACCCCATTCTATGACGCCCCCGGACTCATCTAGAATCTCAGTACTCCATCCTATACCGGATGGTAGATCATTTCCAAATGACACATAGTATGTGCTCTTACAGCCTGGGCTTAATGAAACCTCAATTTCGTATATAGTGTATTCTCCTATATCCACATAGTTACTGGTATCACTACATTCTACTTCAATTGTGAAGCATGCTTCTGCAGTATCTGATAAGACAATGCACGAGCCCACCAAGACACATAATATCATCGTTACTTCTATTCTCTTCAGAGACATTCTTGCCCCTCCAATATTTCTTTTGGGTGGGGTGTTACCCTTCTTTATTCCCATAGATCATACGAATTGTTCAGCACTATGGCCTTTTTCGGTTGTAAATTGACTGAACTCGCCAAAGTATATGTTTTTCATTTACTTTATACCTTTCCATAGTGCCTTTTTTCGCCATTTTGAGGATAAAATCCTGAAATCATCCCTCTTTATTGGCTTCGAGCATCTCCAAAAACGCATCCACACGAATTTTAAGCTGCTTTACATCCCCTTCTCCATAGCTGGTTTCGAGTTTGAGTGAGGGGATGCCCCTTTCTTTTAATGCCCTCTCCACCCTCCATGCTTCCCCCCCGTACAATTGGCACCCTTGAAGGTTGTGATAGACAACACCATCCACATTATATTCCTTAATATCATTAAGAAGTCTGGTCATTCTTACATCATTTGGTACAAAGCACGGACATCCGCTCATCAGATAATGATCTGCTAAACCTATGAGCATGTCGTACATTGTCCAAGAGCGCAGTTCGATTTTCCTCAGGAGTGTCTTTGCACTGCTGCATAAATCGTCCATCACAATGATTCCACCAGCATCTTCAATGAGGAGAGGGATCTTCCAGGTTGGAAGTATAGTAGGTGAGCCTGTGAGCATGATCCTTGGGATGGAATCTTCAGAAGTCGCCTCTTTGCTCTTTAATTCATTAATAAGATTTTTTGTATGATCAATCCAAGAGTCAAGGTCCTCGTAGAATGACATATGGCCCACCAAAAGGGCATCCGAGCCAAGGATTGGTGGATTCTTCTTTCTGAGGTTATAAAGATCGATAAGCATCTCCCTTTTCATATTCGTCTTTACCATTGCCTGTCTTAGGTCCTTTTTCGTGATTTTCTTTCCGAGATGCCTTTCGAGGTTCTTTTTCAGGTTCCTTAACTCCTTAAACCATAATTCCCTTGCCTGGGGGGTAAGTATGGTATGGGGCACCTCCATGATAAGGGTGGTTTTTTTCTCGGAAAGTATCTCGGCAGCCTTCTTCTTACCATCGCATGTTGTGGGAACCACGACTAGCTTCAGATCATCCAGCATGTTCTTCATAAAAAAGCCAACCGTGGATTTGATCAATGGGCAGTAGACTTGGGGAAGTATACTCTCTGATATCGATATGGTTCCCTGAAATCCACCGCAGATTCTTTGCGGCCTTGCCCCTGCCGCAAGGATGAGTTCTTCAGGAACCAAATTACAAAATATACCAACAATGGGTTCTGAAAACCCAAGATCTTGATAAATGAGCTTTGCACTTTCATAATAGTGATTCATGGCCGAAATGTCGCTTTTTTCCCTCATTTTTGCGATTTGTAACTCTATTGATTTTTTGAACTCAGACTTGTAGTCCTTGTTTTCCATATACCATCACCATTGTAAATCTCCTTACTTCGGAGTTTTAATGCCAAAGCCTTCTCTGGGCAGGCTTTCACGCACTTGAGGCAGTATATACAGCCTGTATCTCCGATCTTACCGGTTATATCGCTTTCTTTTACATTTTGAACTTTTGTGGGGCATACGTTGATGCAGACATCGCATTTTGTGCATTTATTCTGTTCCTTTGAAATGGACATCATGCTCACCTTATTAAAGCAACTGCTTAATGCTCCAACAGGGCAAACGTACCTGCACCATAACCTAGGGGTAGTGAATGCACCCACAAAGAACAAGAAGAAGACAAATATTTGAAGATAACTCGTTGGATCAGCCAGGTTAGGCTTTTGATTTTGTATGACGTCAATAGTCATGTATCTTATAACAGGTACGGGGCAGCCCACACATATAGGTGCGGTTTGTGCCATGGCAGGCCACTGTGACCTATAGACTTCTCCTGCTGCTTCATCCACTAAAAGCGAAAGGCCAATACTGAAGGCGATAAGTGTAACGAATAAAAGTACTGCGAATCTGATTGATCCTAATCGCTCATGTCGCCGTGATGAGGGTTCTACAGGACGGATTCCCAGCTTATTTCTAGCCTTATCTATTAAATCTTGGGTGAATCCTATTGGACATGCCCAACCACAAAGAGCCCTTCCGAAAATAATGCAGATCAGGGCGAGTACACTAAGAAGACCGATCATCAACAATATTGGCCACCACGTGGTCAATGTTCGTTCCCATGAGCCTAATATACAAAGGGGAACACCTTCACCAACCATGCCTGGAAATACCTTCGGAAGCCTTAAAATGGGCAGAAATGGGGAAACCATGAGGGATCCAATGACAGTGAAATTTAGAGTGACCAATGCTATTACCTGTAGCAGCATCCGAAAGTTATCGAGTCTTAATTTGAATCCCATTTCTATCCCAACGCAAGCTCAACTATCTCTTGTACAAATCCAAAGATTAAAGCGGAAATTATTAGGATCAGCGAAATAATTAACACACTAACAACAATAATTTCACGGACTCTATTCACCTTTTCCTCGCCTTCAAATTCCGTATCCAGTTTCACAATATTTCTTTTGCTTTCCTTCCTTTTTGTATGAATATCTTGAATTAAGAAAATTAAAATAAAACCTATTAAACTGCCAACGATTAAGCCCCAAAATATGACACCATTGATGGTATCAATTCTGTTTTGATCAATAACGTCCATGCTGTATAATGAGCTGGATGTATTTTCTCCTCTGTCATCTTCTGCTACGAACCAAAAGTTTATTTTTCCACTGGAGGGAGTCTCTAATTTACACATCCACTCCTCGGGAATGAATTGATCTTGCTCCAATTCTATAGGATTCCCAACTTTCTTCTTTCCTTCCACAAGGTATAATGTATCGTTTTTTGGCTCCCCATCCGAAAATTCCTCACCAAAAACGTAGAACAGGGTTACTTCCTCAACATATCTCCCTTCCAAAGAAGTTGAGGCCATAACAGCCAGAATATTTTCCTTATCAACTGAAAGCTGTTTGGGATAAAGGTCGGGATAGGAGATTATACAGCCTTCCACTATCTCAACAACTACTTCATTTTCTACACTCCCACAATTTTTTGTCTCAACAACGACACTTAAATTGAACCTTCCATTGACATTGCCTCTGACACTCCATTTAAAATGTACAACAGTAGCAGTACCACCAGGCTGTGCATCAACCTCATCATACTTTTGGGGTGTGGGTCCTTGGATTACTTCAATTCCTTCAGGAGCTGTGAGATTAGCGGTGACCTCATTTGCATACAGGTGATAGCAACAGCCACCATAAAAAAGTGCAGCTGCATCCACAATGATTATACCTCCCCTACCTTGAGAAGAAGGAGACGCTGTAACCTCTACCTCATGTAGCTCAGCGTCTGCACCATCTGCAACGGCAGTGGGTGCGGTTATAAGGGGTATTGATAATATCGCTATTAAAGAAATATAGAATAGATACATATGTAACTTCTTCATATTCATCCTTTCGTCCTCTTAAATTCGTATTTAGTGGCATATTTTTTTATTTTTCTATGGATCGTTACCTTTCTTGCGAGCATTATTGAAATAATAATAATCAACGCAATAAATCCTCCATAAAATAATAGATTTTCTTCCTGTCCGATTGAAAGGTTGTATCTCTTTGATTCTGCTGAATTTTCGGCCATATCCTCTGTGGATATATAGAAAGATATACTTCCGATTTCGCTTTGCTTTGGAATGGTTGCCTCGTACCGATTTAAGCCCACTTTGAACATCCTAAGTTCCTTCCATTTTCCATCATCGACACGATAAAATAATGAGACAGAACTAACGGACTTCACACCTGAATCCACAACACTAGCACCTACAACGATCTCCTTTCCAAGATTCCAATTTAAAGGACCAAAAGATACATCCGAAATCACAGGTGAGATATCATCCACCCATTCGAAAGTAATTGTTTTTGAAGACGTCAACTCCACACCCTCAATTTCCGAGAATCCAAGATACAAGGCTTCCACATCATAATTTCGGAAGATGTTAACAGTCTCATTATGGATAAATTTGTAAGGAAGATCGAATGTAACTCT
>CP070672.1:564971-569730 GCA_020351895.1 Thermoplasmata archaeon | reverse complement strand
CGTGGTATTTCGGGGATGGGAATGTCGGCTATGGGAAGTACCCCACCCATTCCTATGATGACAACGGAACGTTCCAGGCTACCCTGGAGGTAAGAGATAACGATTTGGCGTTGGATATCGATATCATAAATGTTACCCTGAGTAACGCTGCTCCAGTTATTGATCCTGTACCTCCCCAGGTTGCACAGGAGGACTCCTCCTTCATTCTCCAAATCACAGCCTCGGACGTTGCAGGAGACACCATCATTTTCTCTGTTAATTGTAGTATGTTTGAGATAAATCCATCAACAGGTTTGATATCCTTTACACCTGAGAATCAAGATGTTGGAACCTATATCATAAACATAACAGCAATGGATGAAGATCAAGATGAGAGTTACATGGAATTCGAATTGACTGTGGAAAACACAAATGATCCTCCTTTCATAGTATCGCTTCCCATAACCGATGCAACCGAAGAAACATTCTATCAGTATCAGCTAGTTGTGGAGGATGATGATCTCCTGGTCTCACCTCTCGAAATGATAACCTATTCATTTGATTCCGCACCGCAAGGCATGCAGATCAATTCCTCTGGAATGATATCCTGGACACCCAGTGATTCTCAGGCCTCTCACAAGTTCAACGTGGCAATCAACGTCTCAGATGGAGAAGAATCTGACGTTCAGATGTTCGAAATATATGTCAGCAACATAAATGATGATCCAGTGATCATATCTGAACCCGTGATATACGCAGTTGAGGATACATTATACACCTATGATGTGAATGCAAGTGATGTGGATTTTCAGGATGTATTGACCTATAAACTCGATCTTGCACCGGAGGGTATGGTTATAAATGCAGGAAGTGGGGTGATATCCTGGATTCCCACAAACGATCTTGTCGGTAATAATGAGGTTATAGTCAATGTCACGGATATTTCGGGTTCCTATGATACTCAAGAATTCACAATTCTTGTCAGCAATACAAACGATGCACCGGAACTTTCAGCCATAGGGAACTTAGACGCTTACGAGGATCAACTGTTCTACTATCAGGTTGTGGCAACTGATGCTGATTCAAATGACATCTTAAGTTACTATGATGATGTTGATCTTTTTGATATAGACAGAAAAACAGGTGAGATTTCCTTCACACCTTCAAATGAAGATGTCGGAACATACACAGTTGAAATCATGGTAAAAGATGCTGCAGGTCTTGAAGATAGTCAATTAATAACCTTCACTGTATTAAACGTAAACGACCCCCCGATTTTAGATTTCATAGGCGATTGGCAGGTGGCTGAGGATTTGCCCTTCTCTCTATTTGTCACAGCCTCTGATATCGATTCAGATGATTCATACACATTTTTCGATAATACAACATTGTTTGACATCGATCCAAACACAGGGGAGATATCCTTTACTCCTACAAACGAAGATGTCGGTGTGCATCTGGTGAACATCTCGGTTGTGGACGAGGATGGGGAAGTGGATTTTCAGAGTGTCTTCTTCATTATCGAGAATGTCAACGACCCACCTACTATAATTCATGTGAATGAGCAGTACCTGACAGTGGGTGTACCTTTCATTCTTACCATCGAGGCATCTGATGTGGACATTGGAGATTCACTGACATTCCATGATGATACCGATTTATTTGAAATAGACTCCGATTTAGGCGAGATATCATTCACACCCAAAAACAAGGATGTCGGGATGCATTACATCAACATCTCGGTTGAGGATCGGGAAGGAGAAATCGATTACATGACAGTACAATTTGAAGTCATTGGCAAAAAGGAGGCAAAAGAACAGGATCTGATTTGGCTTTGGCTTGTTTTGGCTTTGTTAGCTGCCGTGATAATCATTCTCATGGTATTTTTGACATGGAGAAGGAAAAAGACCAACCCTGAGGAGGATATGTTTGCATTCAAAGAGAATATAATGGAGCCAGAAGTGCCAAAAACACAGGATCCACCACCGCCTCCGCCACCACCTTGACCATTTCTTCTTTTATCCCAGAATATCTATCACATGGATCTCTTTTGTGTCTATGAAAATGAAGTCCAGGCTCAAAGGAGATTCCGAGATGAGTGCTGGCTCGGCATCAGCCGGTAAGCCTCCAAGATACAATGAACCTGCAGGATCTGCTGCAAGCCAATAGTGCCCTTCCCCTCCAAACAACACAAAATCAGGCTCTGTGCCGTAATAGAGCCTGATAGCGTCGAGGATCTCATTCTTTTGGACCAGATTACCTATATAGATTGCAGGGAAGGCATGGGTTTTTGTCAGATATATCCTTGTAGTTCCCCCAATTGCACCGATCATGGACGAAAAGAGTATGGAGAGGTCCTCGCAGTCACCTCCTTTCTTCTTTAAGGTTTCGCTGCATGATGCCCAGTAATCCCTACCCTCTGGATCAGAGATATATGTAAGATCGTTTAACATGAAATCGAATATTGCTAGGACCTGATAAATATTGTAATCTCCGGGATATTTCTCTATTATTTCTTGGGCATTGTTTTGCACATTGACATCATTAAAATCAATTTTTGAATTGAGTTTATCCTGGTAATGTTTGTAGTTATAGACATATTTGATTTCGCGGGCAGGTTCCAATGAGTGGACATAGAACGATTTATCCTTGCTGTGGACCGTGCCGTTGTCGTACCAACTTTCAACGTTATGCTCAGAAAACAGCTCGTTGTCCTTTACTAAAAGCGATAAGATGATATGATAACCGTAGTCTCCCGTGACATTGGGTGCATCAAAGTAAACCAAACCCAAATGTCCAATCTCCCCTGTTGGTATCAGTACATTTCTTTCCTCATATATCCAAGTTGAAGGAAAGGACCAATTCACCACGATACCTGCCCTGTATACGAATATATCATTTACACCGGTATTTTCACAGCTGATACTGATGAATCCGCCCCAATTTGCATACACTTCTCCCATGGCCCAACTCAGATTGTAGCTGTAGCCAGGGGCAAGTTGTGATTCGTTTACATCGGGCCTTTCAATTGTATCATGAGGTGCGTAGGATGGTACTTTAGGGGCCACGAGATCCGTTTCCTTGAATCCCTCTCCATACTCATCGTCGTCAGAAAACAATGTGCAACCCGCAAGAATTTGCGTAATGAAAAGTCCCAATAATATCAGAACAAGAATTCTTTGCCTCATGCAATCTTCAACTGGGTAATATACTGATTTTATTAAATAAAGCTTTTTATGGGATTATCATGGATTGCAGTTGGTAAATGGCAAGTCATTGCCATTATCCTTGCCATATGTTGTATTTATGCGAAATAAGCAAAAAATATTTAAAACCACATTGACATACTTTTTATTTGAGAGGAGTAGCGTCATAAGACCATTCGGTGTTTGGCACGCATACTCAGAAAGCTGTGCTCCGAAATTACAAATATTAAATGGCAGCGCGTCAGGAAGAACATCCTGTGTCTAAAAATACAGGGGAATTGCCTGCTCCTCTCACTTTGGGTTTTGAAGATGCTTACTGCCATTTACGCTCAGCGCTCACGCTAAAAAGGTTATATCATTGATCTACTGCAATTATCTATTCCTTCAATATCTCTGAACCCAGTGATTCGAAGGCTTTAATAACGTTCTCCCCTGTTTTTGCACTGGAGGTCAAAACAACCGACTTCTCGTACTTAGATGCGAAATTTTTCAATTCATCCAGATTGAACTGGGCATCATCCTTGAGATCATACTTGTTGGCCAGAAACACGATGGGTACCTTACCGGTTACACCCATTGCCGCATCAATCCATCCCTCAAGATCTTCCAGAGTCATTTTATTCGTGATGTCGCAAACTGCGATTATACCCTGAGCACCGTAGAAATAGGCCTCTTGGAGCAACTCCCTAAAGCCCTTCTGCCCCATTATGTCCCATATCAACATTGTCACCTGTTGTTCCTTCTCATCGGAAGGAACCTGAAGCGTGACTTCCTTTTTTGAAATCTTGGTACCAATTGTTGTCAAATACTCTCCATCGAAGGCATCTAAAACGTATCGCTTGATTAAACTCGTTTTGCCAACTGCCCCTTCACCAACCAAACATATCTTAACCTTAATTTCCTGGGTTTCCACCATTTAGCTTCCCCCTGTTATATATTAGGTCCCCCATTTCCTTATCCAAATATGTATGATTCTAATCATTAATAAACCTTTCAATATTATTTTCAATAATGGAAATTTTAATTTTTTTACCTTGATTAAAATATATTTTTTATTTCATTCACCATTTGCCCGATAACGTACTGAAAACTCACTCTCTGCTCGATTTCTTTTCTTCGGAAACCTCCGTATAAAGACTTACACCACAATCTATTTAGGCAAGTGTATCTTTTAAGTATTTTATTATTAAGAAGAGGCGTGCGAGATAATTGGAGATGATCAAATGCCAGAAAAAGGCGGCAAAAAGCAGAAAAAGCCCGCACAGGAAGAGAAACAAAAATCTTCTGAACCAAAGTCTGAAAAATCGAGCTTGGATGAGAAAATCAAGGCCTATATCGGGGTATACATCGACTCCTATATGGATTATGTAGAGGAGTTGAACATCACAGAAGCGGATTTCCCTTTATTCTACACCTACTATCCCTTCGATGTTAAAGGTTACATATTACCGGATAAATCCACGTGTCTTCTATTTCGGGGACTGTCCAGCGCCAACACAATTGATATACAGGAAGTGGACTTCGGGGAGGTGGATTTAGAGATTGAAGAGAGGAAATTCGACCATATATGTTGT
>CP070672.1:552997-564871 GCA_020351895.1 Thermoplasmata archaeon | reverse complement strand
GTCACTGGTGAGTACGACCTTCTGTGTGTTACATTATTCAGTTCAATGGGCGGGATGCATGAATTTTTAGACTACTTCCTCGGCGTTGATGGAATTATCGAGACCAACACCCAGATCGTGATGAAGGCCCACAAAGGTGTTCCTTGGACAGGAATATGAATCTCGAGACTCGATTCATTCGATTGGTGAGAAATATTGATAATATAATTGATTATCTCCCAATCTCATTATCGAATATCATAGATCATCTTTCATAAAAAATACTCCCTTGCATCATTGGATAATCGCTTTGATCCTTGTATTGTCTAAATCGGGTCGATATTTATTTAGTCCCACAATTTATTCAAGTCATATGAAATCTGCGGTGATTCTTGCCGGTGGAAAGAGCACAAGGATGGGTATTGATAAATGTATCATACTTTTTCACGGTAAACCCCTTATTTATTGGCCATACAGCATTTTAAAAAATGTAACCGAGGAGTTAATAATATCAGTTTCGTGTAATGAAGAGACAACTCCATTAAAAGAATATTTCGGTCAAAATGTAGAAATAGTGACTGATGAAATACCAGATTTAGGACCGATTTCTGGGATTCTCTCATCATTTACGCAGGTAAAGGGAGAATATGTGGCTCTATCACCCTGTGATTCACCCCTCATAAAAAGCGAACTTTATCAAAGGCTTTTTGATAAGGCAAATGGAGCCGATGGAGCTGTTCCATTAATCGGTTCATACTGGGAACCTCTACATGGTGTTTACAAAAAAGATGCCATGCTATCTGCTATAAAGAACATTCTTGCAGAAGGGAAATGTCGGTTTCAGGACACCTTCAAATATCTGAATATAAGAGAGTTTACTGAGGAGGATATAAAGGATATAGATCCGAATCTTTATTCTTTCGTTAATATAAACTCCTTTCAAGATTTAACAAAAGCTTCTAGTATTTTTATTAGAACTCGCAATAAGAAATGATCATGATATTTATATTGAATGACTAAAAAGAGGAATAGACACGGGTACAAAGAAGATATTGAAGATTATCACAAGCAACTACAGTTTTTCCTTGATCTCCTTCTTGAGTTCCTCTTCTGACTTGCCCTGTGTGTCGATTCCGAGATCCTGTGCGGCCTTTACGATGTCTCCTTCCTCTTTTTTTAAATCTTTGGATCTTTCGTCTCTCAGTTCCCTCTCGATTTCCATTTTCCCTCGTTCAAATTCACCCTTTGCTCTTCCAAGGCTTCTTGCCAACTCAGGTAGTTTCTTACCACCAAAAGCGAATATTACCACCAAAGCGATGAGTAGTATTATCCATTCTAATCCTTGCATAGGTTTTCACTCCGTTTTCACGTTATCTATATCACCTGTATTTAACCTTTTCTCATTCTTTTGGATACCAGATACCCGATAGCATACAATACCATCATAGGAATTGCCACCATCAATTGAGTTATCCCACTTCCGTCTGGTGTGATTACACCTCCGAAGAGGAGGGATCCGATTAGGGCCCACCTCCAATTTTCCTTCCAAAACTGAGGCTCTATAACTCCCAGTTTCGTGATTCCCGCCATTATTATGGGCAATTCAAAAACAATACCAAAGGCCAGTGTAAACAAAAGGATGAAAGTTATCAGATCTTCAACTGTTACTAACGGCTCTCCTCCAACCGCAAATATTACATCTATAAGAAATTTAATTATGAACGGAATAATTATCATATACGCGAATAAGCAGCCGATTAAAAACAGTGCAAATGCTGGAAAAACCATCTTCATTATAAGTCTCTTTTCGTGTGAATACAGCCCGGGTGCAAAGAAGGACCATAATTGATGTACTATAAGAGGCATGGCAAAAATCAGGGCTAGGAAAATCGAAACATAGAATAAGGTGACCATGCCTCCTGTCAGCCCAGCATAGACCTCAATGGGCTGTCCATTTACTGTGGCAGGTACCAAATCATCAAGAATTTTCCTAAAGAAAACCGCTGATATCGAGTCATCCATGGTAGGTATGGGATAAACAAGGGTTATTCCCCCGATACTGGTGGAGCTGTATCCGAAAGCAAAGAAGTACACAAATAGAATGATTACAGTTGCAAATATGATTATGAGACGTTTTCTTAACTCCTCCAAATGCTCCCAAAAGCTCATTTTCAGTTCCAATACCATACCCCTTGTGAATTGCCCCAAAGGTCGCATAATCATTACACAGTATTTATTTGTTTTTACCTTTGATAAAAGCTTTTTATCCGAAAGATTGACCGAAATAGGATTTATGAAGGAGATCTCAGAATTCAAAGATTTAGGAGCGACAGAGTCTTAACTCAAACAAATAAGAAAAAGAAAAATAAAAAGAGAAAAAAGAGGTTTATGCTTCCTCTTCTATGACCTCTTCTTCAGCCTCTTCTGCTGGCGGTTCCTCTGGTGGCATTGGTGCTGGTTTGCCCTTTCCTTTCATTGCCATCATCACTATGAGGATCACAATGATGATGATTAGCACAATGATTAGAGCCAGATACATAGTGGTATCCGCCTCTTCCTCATCTTTTTCTCCGATATCAGCCACTTTTGTGTCTATTGTTGCATCCCATGGAGCAGCGTCTTCTATGTCAGGAACTCCATCACCATCGTCATCGGTATCAGTGTTATCGCCTGTACCATCACCGTCTGTGTCCTTCCATTCTGGTGGATTTTAGGGGTAGTCATCAGCTTTTTCAGCGACACCATCACCTTCGTCGTCAGTATCTGTTGTATCTGCTGTTCCGTCACCGTCGAAATCTGGAGCCAATGTGAAATTCTGGACAACAACGGCTGCCGAGTGAATTACAACATCAGCGGCTATCTTTTCTTCTGTTCCCATTATGAAAGCTGAGACATCGTATGTTCCAGGTTCCACCATCAGCATATACATACCATCTGAATCTGTTTTCATACCATGTCCGTTTACATTAATGTATGCGTCTGCTACTGCGGCATCATTTTTGTCAGTCACCCAGCCCTTAACGGTTCCCATTTCCAGCTCCTCGATGATTTCCTCGAATCCGTCTATCGCGGCATTCAGCAGTGCAATTCCGTATGCTGGGTTATGTGCACCGTGGGAATTGTGCTCAGCTAGTTCGTAGTCAAACTCAGCCTGTTCGAACAACTCCTCAAGGTGGTCTGTCCATGTGCCGTTGTCTTCGGCAACTTCCATTAATTCTTCTACCTCATCAAGAAGTCCATCGGTTGTTTCATCGCCTTCAATTATGAAGATGAGGTCTTCGTGTCTTTCCTGTGCAGCCTCGACCACATGTTCCCATTCCTCGTAAACTTCGGCATAATCTTCTTCCCATGCTGTCCAATTTACAGTATCATCAGTATCCGGGATGTCCTCAAATATTGTTGAGTGGCACTCCAAGCATGCATCGATTGTAGCTGAAAAGTCATGGCCCTGATGCTCGTATTCTGTGCCTCGCAGATCCCGTGGTGAGCTCCACATATGGCACTCGACACAAGAAACCTCGTCCATGTATGGGTAATCGGTGCGGTTGACAGAGGGTTCACCGGAAAGTTCTGTTGTTCTCATTGTTTCATGATGGCCACCATTATGGCAAGCATCACATGTTTCTTCAACATCCCATCTTAATTGATATTCATGGGTATTTGCGGGATCAGGATGAAGGTCGTGACAGTCTCCGCAAGTGATTCCCCTGAATTCTGATATATCATAAGAATCATCCCGGGATGCTCCTTCGACAAAATTCGATGGGTCCTTGCACCGGGCACAATATTTGTTTAATGATCCCTCTTCACTTTCTGGATCGGCGATATCATCGGCTGGGCCATGCACAGATTGAGTCCAACCGCCAATCGATTCATTTCCACCCTGGCGATATCCAGAATGACATTCCGCATCTTCTGTGCCTAAACAAGATTCTGCATACCTGTCAAGTCCAAGATTGATATCACTCGGCGACGTTGAACCTATATGCGCGCTGCCGGGTCCGTGGCAGTTTTCACAACCGATTCTAAGAAGTGGGAGATTATATGTATCATTCCATGGTAGGGCTGGATCGAAGCCTCCAATATCGGTCTGATCGTATCCCACAACATGGCATGGTGTGCATGAACCGGTCATACCAGTTGTATCGTTTCCACCACCATATGTGTATTTATTGGTTGGAACTCCATGGTAATCCCAGTTGGAAAAATCAATCCCGTGTGCAGTCTCAGACCAATTTAGATATTCTTTGGTTGAGGTGCCATGTTTGCAGCTATTGCATTCCTCAGAGCCAACATATGTTTCTCCTGCTCTCGTTCCCCTATCATTCTGATCTGCTGCGGCAACAACCGCTATAACGGCAATTATTGCCAAGATCCCAAATATCAATATCGCATTTCTCCGCGTCACTTGATCACCTACCCATCAGAATTTGAGATAGGTACTGAAATGATATTATATAAACATTATTACTAAATCGGGAATATTTAAGACGAAATTCGTTGGATATGGCTTTGGATTATAATTGATAATATTCGTGATTTCTTGCCACCAATTAAACATCAATAAATACCCTAGCATCAAAATTTATAAAAAATGAGATTAATTATTTTTTTAGAACTCGACTTATTTTCCATTTTTTTAAAGAAATACATCGAAAAACGTACAAATTTTCTTTTTCTATAACTGCTTTAGTCGTACTTTTGATTGATTTCGTATTAGAAAAGTATAAATTCGTCAAGGTAGGTACCAGTTTAAAAGATAGGTACCAGTTTAAAAGAATAATTAATAAAAAAAGAATAATTAATAAAAAGGGGGATAAATACGTGCCAAAGTACAAAGACGTTAGACCTATAAACTACTCCGAAGTAGCTGCTCTGTTGCATGGAATCCTATTTTCATATGAGAAGGTCGTAGCTGAGCTTTATAAAGGAAAACACAAAATCCTATTTCCATACATTATAGAAGACATGACAAAGATATTGGGCCATCAAAACCTGGAGGTTGTGGATCCGAAAGCCGATTTGGAGGAGAATATGGAGGGATTGAGAGCTTATTTGTCAAATGAAGAGTTTTTAAAGGATATATCATTTGATAAGATAGACGATGATACATATGCATTCGATATAGGGGAATGTGCATTTGCTGTTGCAGGAGTGCATGATATTCTCAAACTACACGGGGGGGTATGTCCGTTTGCCTTGGCAGTGGCAGGGCTTTTGACCAGCGTGATGAAGGGGGGAAGGTATATAGATTTAGCAGATTCCGAATATACTGACAAAGGCTCCAAAACCGTCTTAAAAATCGTTTGATTACAAGTATAGGGAGTGGATCGAATGAAAAAGAAAAAAAATGTGAAAAAGAAAGGAAAATCAGGAAAAAAATCCAAGGAAAATGAAAATAAAAAGACAAAATCAAACAGGAACATTCCGCCATTATTTTCAGAAATATTGGATCAACCTCCTATCGATAAAACCGATATGAACCTATTACAGATATTACAGAAAAATGCAAGGATGACAAACATCGACATCGCAGAACAGCTGAACACAAGCGAGGCAACAGTAAGAAGAAGAATCAACAACCTGGTTGATAGGGGATACATCAGGTCCTTTTCCGCACTTCTAGATTATAAGAAGATGGGTAATGCGGTAAAGGCAAATGTTCTTGCCAAGGTAGATAAAGATGAATTAGAAAAGGTTGCAAATTCCCTTAAGAAAAATAAGAATGTTCATATGGTGAGTCAGGTTATTGGAGATTATAACCTATTTTGTGAATTAATTGTTAATAACATGATTGAGCTTCAGAATTTCACAGATAAACTATCAGAAATCGAATCAGTTGAAGAAATGGACTACTATATTATAACAAAATCTTTTAAAGCGTGTCCTTGGTCGGGATTATAACATTTCGTTTCTTTCATTATTCCCCGATAATTTACGAGGTGGAAAGCAGCTTTTTCGATTTTGAGTATAGAATCTAACTTATTAACAAAAATTTTTTATATCCTTAAATCCATTAGGGAATAGTCATCGATTCTGCAAAGAGCACAATAGTGATGACAAATATAGAAAGGAAGGAGGGAAAGAATGAAAATAACAAGATGGCATATATTCTTTTTATTACTGGTGTCTGTAGGAATAGTAATAATCTTAAACACGGCTTTTGCATGGACTCCTACCCCTGTTCAAGAAGACAGGAACCTGTTCATGCCAGGAACCCAACCCGGAAATGCAGGGTCATTTCAATCGGCCAATAAATGCGATAACTGCCACGGCGGTTACAATCCCGGTGTGGAACCTGCCTATACCTGGAGAGGCTCCATGATGGCCCAGGCAGCCCGTGATCCCCTATGGCTTGCCTGCCTAACAGTTGCAGATCAGGATTCTATTCATGTATTGGGCAACCCAAATGTTGGGGATCTTTGTATCAGGTGTCATTCCCCAACAGGGTGGCTGGAAGGTCGATCCGAACCCACAAACACGGCCGGCCTTCAGGGTAAGGATTTCGAGGGGGTTCAATGCGACTTCTGTCACAGGATGATAGATCCCTTTACAGAATTAGATCAACCCGATGTTCCTGTGGTAAATGACCCAACTGCAATTACAATGGCGCAGGAAACCTATCAAAGGGATCTTCAGATTTTAAATACTCACACACTCTTTGATGGAACACCATTTTTAGATGCAAACACCAATTTACCTACCTATTATGGAGATGGCAATTTCGATAATTATATTGAACATGCATCTGGGCAGTTTTTTGTAGACCCATCATCTAATATCAAGCGCGGACCGTTTTGGGATGCCGAAGCAAGACACGGTGTTCTTTATTCCCGCCACCATCAGAGCATGAAATTCTGCTCTGCATGCCACGATGTTTCGAATCCAGTTCTTGCCAGCGTATTTTTAGGTGCAGATGTTCCCGAAACTCAGGCTGCAGCAACCTATTATCACGTGGAAAGGACGACAAGCGAATTTCTATTAAGCGCATATGGAAATGGAGAAGGTGGTGCTCCTACTAATATCCCAGGGGTGGATACGGCAAATAAATGCCAGGATTGCCATATGAGGGATGTGTCTGGGATGGGATGTAATAAGAAGGGGACACCAACCAGAGACGACCTTCCATTACATGATCTAACTGGGGGCAATGCATGGATTTCAGGTATCCTGGCCACTGCCGATCAGACAGGGCCTGTTTATGATCCGTACAACTATCAGATACTTTCGGGCCAGAAGTACGAGGGGGCTCAAATCGATATTACCGGGCTTCAGGGATATGGACAAGAATTGGTGGACGGCTCAAACAGGGCGATTCAGCAATTGGAGATGGCGGCCACCTTGAGTATTGAGAATGAGGATGCATCTTCAGTCACTATCAGAGTTAAAAATAACGGGGGACACAAACTCATTTCTGGATTCCCTGAAGGCAGGAGGATGTTCCTCAATGTGAAGTTCTTTGACTCTAATGGTGTTCCAATACTAAACAGCGAAATCAATCCATATGATCCTCTTATTACAACACAGGATGCAGATGGAAACGAGGTTTATGTATCTGGAGGAACAATCACCGCAAAGACCGAAGAACTTGTCTGGGAATGTGAGATGTCGAGTCTCGATATAACAGGCGAGCAAAAATCATTCCATTTCGCACTGGGCTCTGATCGATACAAGGACAACAGGATTCCACCCAAGGGATTTGATCCTAGTAAGATGTACGATAGACTTGCCCAGCCAAGATGGGAAGGGGCAAATGCAACTGATTATTTCACTGCTGCTGAATACGCAGGAGGATATGACGAAGTAACCATATCCAAACCTGCTGGCACCGTAACCTGGTACGCCACATTATATTATCAGACAACCTCCAAAGAATACATCGAGTTCCTTAAATGGGAAATAAATGGCGATCCCGCCCATAGGACCCTACCCGATTCAGCCTACATCGCACAAACAGATCCTTTCTTTGCTAACCTCAAGGGATGGGGTGATGCAATTTGGGATCTATGGCTACATAACGGTGGAAGTGCCCCGGTTATGATGACCCAGGTCGGTGATATTCCTGCGCCCCCATGCACAATAGACACTCCAACAGGACTTACAGCACAATTCTCCAAGAAGGGTGGAGGCTCAATAGAGCTTAACTGGAACCCTGTTGGAAATGCAGAGGGGTATAATGTATACTACTCTCAAAATGGAAAGTACACCTTCATAGCCAGTACATCTACCACAAAATACCTGGATAGAAATGTGATAAAGGGACAGACATACACTTATGTCGTTACGGCATACAAGACATGCCCGGACGAGACAGTGATAGAATCAGGTTACAGCAATGAGGCAAGTGCTACGGCAAATTAACTTCTCTCCCTTTTCTCTTATTTTATTTTAATAAATATCATTGAATGTACTGCTCAAAGAAAAAAGACCAATAAGATGATCAATACTTCGAAGGGCAGCCCACCTGTATCTTTGTTGATTTGATGGTAAGGCCAAATTCCCCCTCTTCGAGTTTTCCATCCACAACTATTACCTTCTCCTCTGCAAAGCCTTCAGGCAGAGGACCGTCATGGACAACGTGGATTGCATAGGACGCATTGTTATCATCAACCATTGTAAAGTTATGGCCACCGGTCCAATTACCCACCTTGCCCTTCACAGTTACATCTTCCCCAACATATTTGCCCTGGTTTTTCAAGACCTCTGAAACAGTATCATAATCCGGAGGTGCGGCACCCCAAAGTACCACTACCAATGCGATTGCTATGATAACAACTACTATCAAAATTCTCTTCTTTTTGGAGGACATTCTCTTCTTCTTTGCTTCTAGCTTTACTTCCTCCCCTTTATCCCCATCCGAGCCTGATTCGATTGGTACTTCCTCTATATGCTCGTCAGTACCTTCCATTTCGGCATCTATTTCAATGTCCTCATTCTTGCTCATTCTTCTCCACCATCTCATGTAGCAATTTCAGTTCATTTGAAATTTTCATCTGCTTTATATGCAGATAAACCAAGTAACCAAATAATCCTACCCATATAATAGAATATGCAATATATAAGGCATCTAGTGGCTCCATTAAATCCCTCCGATTTTCTCTTTTAAATCCTCAACTTCTGAACTCATTTCTTGGATCTGTATGCGTTTTTTCAGCATGAATAGATAAAGAAATGTAAATGCTATGACTCCTACAAGAAGGCCGATTCCGGTTTGGGCCGACATGGAACCCTCACTTGTTGCAACCACATTCGGATGCATGCTCTGCCAAATCCGCGATGAAATGAATGATAAGGGAACGCACACAAAACCTATGATTCCGAATACGGCGGCTAACCTTGCAGTATCCTCGCTTTCCACACCACCCCTTAAAACAAGATAGGCCATGAAAATCAGCCATAGAACAAAGGTAATTGTCAACTTCGTATCCTCCCATCTCCAATATGTATCCCATTCAGCCTTACCCCATATTGCACCAGTAATGATGGCAACTGTGCAAAATACCACACCGATTTCAGCAGATGAAAAGGCAATTGTGTCCCATTTTTTTGAACTGGTTTTAAGATATAGAATACTCATTATAAATACCACTCCAAAGGCTAAAAACGAGACCCATGCCGCAGGGACATGAAAGTAGAAGATTTTTTGGGCCTCGGGTGCAGTCCATCCATCTTCTTCCTTCACCAAAGGCGTGTAAATTAGGGCGGTGTAAATCGATAGCAGCACAAATACAAGTGCCAGTATGAAAATGACTGCCTCCATCCTCCTATCGAATTTCATCATCATTCCTCTAAAACATATTCAAACAACAGATACGCAACTGCTATGTATATCACTGCAAACATTCCCAATGTCCTCAACTCCGGAATTGCATCGATTATGTCGCCCTCTAAGGCCTTTGAGGTGGCATTCACTGCGGGCATTAACACTGTTAAAAGGATTACAGGTATTAATAATATTGGTATCAAAACCCCCCTTATAGATTGTGAATTTACCGCGATTCCCGAAACCAAAGTTCCTGAGATTACGAAGCAAAAGGATCCAAGCAATACTACAACGAATATTGGTATTGTATTTCCATGATATTCGAAACGGAAGAATGCCGAAAATAATATCAATGATGAAATATCCACCAATAGAATCAAAAAGTAGTTGGAAATGAGCTTGCCGAAATAAATCGCTGACCTCTCCATTGGGCAGAGCATGAGCCCATCCAAAGAGCCGCGGTCCTTTTCCTTGGAAAAAGAGGATAGAAGGCCGAACATCCCTGCAAAGCAGAACGTGATCCACAGTATAGGAGAGACCAAGGGATCGAGTTTTTCAGAACTTAAATCGTAGAAGTTAAAGGCAAAATAAAAAGCCGCCATGATCATCAGGGAAAAGACGAACATGGAGAATATCATCTCCTTGGTTCTGAATTCGGTTTTTATGTCCTTTCTTGCGATGGAAAGGGCCTGTGACATCATTTTTGATTCCCCATTAGATTATGATATTCTTCTTTAAAATCTTCCAAACCTATGTCAGTCTTTTTTCTATCAAGGGCTATCTTACCATTGACCAATACTGTCAATCTCTCCCCGATCTTATGGCCAAGCTCAACATTATGTGTTATCAAAAGGATGGTTTTTCCCTTCCCATGGAACTTCTTCAGAATATCCATTAAAATTCCCCAGGCCTTGTAATCCAGGCCTGTGAAGGGCTCATCCAAAAGAAGTACAGGAGGGTCGTGAAGAATGGCCCTTGCCACTGCGGCTCTCTGTTTCATGCCCCTTGAAAACTGGCCCACTCTATCATTCAATCTGTGGAATAACCCAACCTCATGGGCCAAAAATTTTATTTTGTCTTCATCCTTTTTTAACTGAAACATTCTCGAATAGAAGGTCAGATTCTCCTTTAGAGTCAAATCGTCATATAGAAAGGGATTATGGGACAAAACTCCTATGTTGTTTCTTACCTCTAGGGATTCTTCACTTATATTGTAACCGTTTATTTCCACTGACCCGGATAAAGGTCTAGAGAGAGTGGATAAAATCTTTATAAGCGTGGTTTTTCCGGCACCATTTGGCCCGAACATAACTAGGAATTCGCCCTCTTCAACCTCCAAATCCAATTCGTTTATTACAGATTTTCTCCCGAACCTCTTATTGAGTTTTTTCACAGTTATCATGGACATTGCCGCGTAATCTACAAGTTCCTTATAAAATGTTTTGTATTCTGTGGACGTTTTGCCCTTCTTCAACTATCCATTCCTCCAGATTAATCATGATTATCGGGATGAAGTTAATAGATGAGGGAATAAAAAGAGAAGATAAAAATTATAAACCATAAGTGTATCATTACCTCACAAGCGGTGAAAATTCATGTCTGAAAACCTTGATGCCATTTTCAAACCAAGTTCCATTGCTGTTGTGGGAACATCCCGTAAAGCAGGGACAATTGGAAGGCAGATCCTCTATAACCTAGTTGCCTATGAATTCAATGGCCCTGTCTATCCTGTCAATCCAAATGCCGAGTACGTGAACAGCATAAAATGCTATCCAAATATATCTTCAATACCAGATCATGTGGATTTGGCTGTTATAGTCGTACCCAAGGAATCAGTTTTGTCAGTGATAGACGAGTGCGGTGAAAAAGGAGTGAAGGGCGTCGTTGTAATTTCTGCAGGCTTCAAGGAGATCGGGGAAAAGGGGATCAGGCTAGAAAAAGAACTTGTGAAAAAAATAAAGCATTACGACATGCGCCTTGTTGGCCCAAACTGCATGGGTGTCATAAACACAGCCAATGAAATAAAAATGGACGCCACCTTCGGCTCCACATTACCGATAGAAGGTCATGTGGGATTCATGTCACAAAGTGGCGCCCTGGGCAACATCATCCTGGAATATGCTGAAGAGCTG
>CP070672.1:550007-552897 GCA_020351895.1 Thermoplasmata archaeon | reverse complement strand
TTGTACAAGGAGAGCAGTTTTCATCGGTTTCATTATCGCAGTCATTGTCCTTTCCATCACAGATCTCCAAAGCTCCGGGATGAACCGTTGCCTCATCATCATTGCAATCTCCGGGGGTAACAGCCGTGTATTTTCCTTCCGGCCAGGGAAGTTGCCTGCTGTTATCGGAAACTCCATAACCATCTTCATCGTTGTCAAAATAGTAAGTGGAATAAGATGGGCCGCTCTTTCTCCAAACTATAGCCAATTGTTCTCCATCATCTGCCTTCATCTGATAAGAGGTAGTTGCCTGCATATTCCCTACCAGAATTTCTCAACTCTCCTAGGCGCCCTTTCTTAACTCCACGGAGGAACCATTTAAAAGTGAAGTCAGTTCCCACTTAAGCAATGGATAGTAACCTGAACCAGAGTTTGGCTTATTTTTCACCCGCAGAACCCAGGTTTGGATTTCAGGCCCTTCAGTCCGAATGTCAGAAATATACTCAGAACGGTCCGAAAGATCATAGATGCTAGAGAGGATAGTTGTGCATGGAGGGAAGGGAAGTGATGGAATTTGTGATGCTGTATCGGATATTCCTAAGGCAACCTTAGACTTATTCGCACAATTAACTCTTTCCTGCCCAATAGTGGTGATCTTCATTTTCAGGGGACCACCGGATCTGAATCTGACTTTAGAAAATTCCCCTGTTCTGGATCTGACCAGTGAGCCCTGTTCAACCTCTCCATAAAGGATGCTCTCTTCACTGGGGAGAATCCAATATCCTTTACCTTGCTCTAGATATTGGGCCGAGTTTGAATGTATATCCACCGACTGAGGCTGATCGTAACCATCATTTGGATCGAATTCATAAACGGCCCTGATTTCTCCACTAGAAAGGGAAATAGTGGTTGCTCCGGATAAGGCCCCGATCATATTCCACCCATTATATAATTGGAGACCATCTAAGTGCTCAGATGAGGAGTAATGGGTCACTGGATCGCCATAAATCTTGCAAATCTTTTCTTGATCATCCAGAATCCAATAACCCAGGCCCGGTTTCATTTCATCAGTCTCTTCTACATATATATATATTCTTTCAACAGGATCGTAGTAATAGACCGCTATGGCCTCAGGGAAGATAGTTTGTCGGCTGGGATTTTCAGGCGTCATCGGTAATGAGATAAGATTCCAGCCACTTCTTAGATCAAGCGGATAATTATCAATCTCTTTGAAGACTATGGAAAAATACTCTCCATCACCCTCTTTTATCTGATAAAATTTTACCTTGGTCATATCAGGGTTCAGTTCTTCGCCATCTTTATCTTCTCCTTTGACCAAAATCCACCCATACCATTTGTACTCAGGCACCACACGAGCGATATATTCAGGGATATAACGCAATAGATTAGAATTCCAGGTAAGGTAAGGATAATTATTAGAATCACTATATTCCTCCAACTCCACCTGAAACACCCAATGATATCTTGTGGGGATCAGCTCAAGGGCCCTTTGGTCCTTACAATAAAATATGTTCGGATCTAAAGATGCATCCGGGTCCTTGAAGCCAAGATTAAGCTTATCTGAGTCTGAACATTCTTCCCGATCCCCATCTTCACTAATTCCAAAATAAACACTGTACTCATTTTCTTCAAATACCACCGTAAGAGTAGCCAAGCCTGTACATAGCATTTCATAGGCCCCTATATCATATCCTTCCCCTAAAGGTCTGGGGTTGCCGTCTATATCCGTAGAAGGTGCGTCATTACCAGTGCCTTTATCTATACAGGGAGAATTGCACTGTAAATGAAGGTCACCTGCATTCGGATCAACAAACAAGGGATCTTCATTGATATTTTGCGTTATGTTCGGATCACAATATCCACCCTGGATATCGGAGTATGTGACTGAGAAACCAGAATAACAAATTTCATCCGGTGTGTCCCCCCAAAGTATGCAATTTTTGATAGTTGACGTGGAACTAAAATTACGAATTGCACCACCATCGTCTCCAGCCGAATTTCCATAAAATGTACAATTAATGATAGTTGACGAGGAAGAAGAATTACGAATTGCACCACCATCGTCTCCAGCCGAATTTCCATTAAAGGTGCAATTAGTATTAATTAGCGAGCCATGATCTGAATGACTCCCTCCGCCATCTTGATCAGTCGTATTTCCATTAATTATGCAATTAGTGATATATGGCAAAGAATAGCTGGTATAAATCCCCCCCCCGTACCGGGCAACATTATCGCTGATTTCGCAATTGGCTATCGTTAAGAAGTTGGAATATGAGCAATAAACTCCGCCGCCATATCGATCAGCCGTATTTCCGATAATTTTGCAATTGATGATGCTCGGAGAGGAAGATGTACAATAAATTCCTCCGCCATAGGAAGCCTTGCCGTTTTGTATAGTAAGCCCATCTAACACCGAATCTTCATCCTCATGAGAATTAAATGTCACAACACTCCCACTTGCGCTGCCATCAATAATGGTTGAAGAAGCTCCATTCTTCGAGCAAACAGTAACCCGCTTGCCCTTGAAGATAATGTTCTCGTAATAGGTACCGTCATGAACCAGAATCACCTCACCGTAATTTGCATTTATATCATCAATAGCCTCCTGGATTGAGGTATAAGCATACCCTGATCCTTCTTCCCCAACCTCTCTGGTCGGCTGAGATGACTTTATTTTTATCAGATCATAAAGTGTCAAAGTATGGCTCCCACAGTCAGTGGTGATAGTCAAACTCACATCATAGGCACCATACGTATTGTAAGTATGAACAATGATAGGAGAATCTGTCTGTATACTTTCATTTGGATCATCCCCAAAATTCCATGAAAAAATGGCCCCATCATATTGACTGCCAGCGGAAGATGAGGCATCGAATATAACCTCCATTGG
>CP070672.1:544483-549907 GCA_020351895.1 Thermoplasmata archaeon | reverse complement strand
GGTGGACTTAACTTCTGGGTTCGGAATGAGACCAGGTGTAGCCCCACCGCTATGGCCGTCATACCCTTTCTTGATTCGGATAATGCAAGAGGGTTTATTTAAGGCTTTCTTTCCATATACTACGATTATTACCGTAATTTAACCGTCAATACAGCTCCTTTTTCTATAAGTTAATTTTATATATGGATTAGGATATAACCGCACAAAATCAGGATTTCTTTGGCATTATTAGGGGAATTGTGCATGATAGGCGGAACTCTCATAATGTTCTCATTAATCGCTGCCCTCATCGCGCTTCTTTTCGCGCTTCTATTCGCAAGAAGGATCATGAGGGCAGATCCCGGATCAAATACGATGCAGAAGATATCCAATGCCATAGGAGAAGGGGCCATGACCTACCTGAAGAGGCAGTACATGGCCATACTTTACTTCATGTTCGTAATGATCTTCGTTCTCACGGTTCTCATTGGTGTCCTTACCACAATCGCCTTCGTTTTAGGTGCCAGTTTATCCGCATTCGCTGGGTATATTGGGATGAATATCGCCACAAAAGCCAATGTAAGAACCACGGAAGGTGCAAGATTGGGATTAAATAAAGGCTTGAGAATAGCCTTTTCCAGTGGCACTGTCATGGGCCTCTCAGTCGTGGGACTGGGCCTCCTTGGTCTTATGGTAATTTACCTCTTTTTCTCGGCGGTATCAGGGGATGATCTTGGAACCATCACATCAACAATAGCAGGTTTCGGCCTTGGGGCAAGCTCCATTGCATTGTTCGCCAGAGTTGGAGGTGGGATATTCACGAAGGCAGCTGATGTAGGGGCAGACCTGGTTGGAAAGGTGGAAGCCGGGATTCCCGAGGATGATCCCAGAAATCCGGCAACCATAGCCGACAATGTGGGGGATAATGTTGGAGATGTTGCTGGCATGGGTGCGGATTTATATGAATCGTATGTTGGGTCAATAATCGCCACCATGGCCTTGGGCTATGTGGCCTATACCAATGGAGAACTTCCTGTCACTTGTGTGATGTTGCCTGTTGTGATTGCAGGATTTGGTATTTTCTCTTCTGTAATAGGAACCTTCTTTGTACGGACTGGAGAGAAGGCAGAGCAGCGTGCTCTGCTTTTGGCACTGAGAAAAGGAATATACCTGGCCGCCATTTTGGTCACTGCCTTTTCGTTCATTGCGGTTTACTTTGTGCTTGGCTGGGAAAACATCTCGGTATTTGGAGCGATTTTATCTGGACTTATGGCTGGTGTTATAATAGGCCTCAGCACCGAGTACTTCACATCTGACAGTTACCAGCCCACACGGGATTTGGCCAAATCCTCCATTACCGGGGCCGGTCCCACGATAATAAATGGCATTTCCGTGGGGATGAAAAGCACCTTATTTCCAATAATCACAGTGGGTGCAGCCATTTTACTGTCCTATGTTTTCGCAGGCTTATACGGGATTGCCATCTCAGCAGTGGGCATGTTATCCACCCTGGGTATCACCCTGGCAACCGATGCATACGGCCCTGTTGCTGACAATGCCGGAGGCATAGCAGAGCAGGCCCATCTTGGAGAAAATGTGAGAAAGAGAACAGATGCCCTTGATGCACTGGGAAATACGACAGCGGCAACTGGAAAGGGTTTTGCCATTGGCTCTGCTGCCCTAACGGCCTTGGGACTCACTGTGGCTTACACAGATGCTGCCGGTATAACTGATATTTCATTGATGGATCCGGCAGTCGTGGTTGGTCTTTTTGTCGGCGGTATGCTCCCCTTCATATTCAGTGCAATGACAATGCAGGCAGTTGGGAGGGCAGCATCTCAGATCGTAGAGGAGGTAAGAAGACAGTTCAGAGAAATCCCAGGACTCATGGAGGGAACAGCTGAACCGGACTACAATACATGTATTGATATAAGTACAAGAACAGCCCAAAGAGAGATGATCCTGCCTGGATTGACGGCGGTAATAGTACCTATTGTGGTTGGCCTGCTTCTCGGCCCCCGAGCCCTTGGAGGTCTGCTTGTAGGAGCACTCGTTACAGGATTTTTACTGGCTGTGATGATGGCCAACGCTGGTGGTGCATGGGACAATGCAAAAAAGTATATCGAAGCAGGACATTTTGGAGGAAAGGGGTCCATGCCGCATAAGGCCGCAGTTGTCGGAGACACTGTAGGCGATCCATTCAAAGACACCTCAGGTCCTTCATTGAATATACTGTTAAAATTGATGTCGATAGTTTCATTAGTGTTCGCGTCGTTTATAGTGCAGTGGAGCATAGTAGGTTGAAGATTTAAGATTTGCAACAACGAAATTTCATGGAAGTGAATGAAAATGTATCTGATAGTTACGAGAGAAGAGGTGGTGAGGGTGCCTCCTGAGCAGCTCACCGAAAATGTTGATGAGGTGGTTGAGAGACTTACACAGGAGAACTTTGAAGGTAAGATCGGTAAAAACGGCGGTTTAACGGTACTCACCACGAACATCGAAAGGATTGGAGAGGGAAGGATAGTTCATGGCGATGGTGCGGTTTATCAGGGTGTAAGGTATGATGCCTTGATATTCGTTCCCGAATTGCAGGAAATAGTTCATGGTACAGTCTGTGAGATGCTGAAGTTCGGAGCGTTTGTGCGTTTCGGCCCCTTAGACGGCCTCTTGCATATTAGCCAAGTCATGGACGATCGCATAGACGTGGATGTTGCCAATTCACGGCTCATAGGAAAGGATTCACGCAGGGATCTTAAGGTGGGGGATGATGCAAGGGCAAGAATCGTTGCAGTGAGCATCAACGAAAGAAGCCCTAGGGAGAGCAAGATAGGTCTGACAATGAGGCAACCCGCATTAGGAAAATTTGACTGGATAGAAGAGGATATAAGTGGAGAAGCACCAAAGAAACCAAAAAAGAAGAAGAAAGTCAAGAAAAAGGCGAAGAAAAAGGGTAAGGAAAGCTGATGTAAAAATGGGGATGAAAGTATGTCTACATTAAAAGCCTGTAAGACTTGTCGGATAATCACAGAAGAGGATAAATGCCCTATATGCGGTGAAAAAACCTCTAGAGAATGGCAGGGCTACCTCATTATGGTCAACCATTCACGCTCCGAAATCGCCAAAAAAGTGGGTATCGATGCAAATGGAAAGTACGCACTCAAGGTCAGATGATGATTTTTTCGCTCATAAAGAATCTATGAGACTGCCTGAGGGGCTTCGAGACGAACTGAAAACTCCTTTGGGGGAGGTGGTTGATGAGGACATGCTCGATGCCATCCTGAAGAATGTGGATATCATTGTGACCGTGGGTGATAAGTGCACATTGACTCTCTATAAAAAAGGGATCGTTCCAGATATTTCCGTTGTTGATTTCAAGATTCAAAGAGATGATGTTGAGAACCTTAAGGCACAAATTCAAGAATTCGGGAAAATCGTTATTAACGTTGACAACCCTCCCGGGATGTTAACCAGGGAACTTTGGAATGCAGTTAAATCCGCATATGAGACCGAAGAT
Source organism: Thermoplasmata archaeon (assembly GCA_020351895.1). The sequence goes on along the minus strand of CP070672.1, from coordinate 546,411 downwards.
ACAGTGAGAATAGAGGTGGAAGGCGAGGAGGATCTCGCTGCCCTCCCATGTGTTTGGCTTGCACCCAAAAACACGGCCGTCATATACGGTCTTCCCAACATAGGCCTCGTTGTGGTGTTGGATGAGAAAGAAGCAAAGATGAAGGTCAAGGATGTGCTTAAAAAGATGAAATGAAAAAGAGGTTTGGATATGGAAGTGGAGATTATTACAAAGAAGGAAAATCCGGTTATTGGCAGGTTGGAGGTGAACTTCAAGGTTACACATCCAAAGGAGATCACACCACGCCGTAAGGATATCAGGGATGAGATAGCCACGTTGCTGAAGGTAAATAAAGATAGAATAGTGATAGATAATATGAAACCCGAGTTCGGAAAACCAGAGACATTTGGTTATGCCAAGGTCTACAAGAAAAAAGACGATGCCCTTCAGATGGAAACCAAGGCAGTTCTAAAAAGGAATAAACTTCTTGAGGAGAAGAAGGAGGGGGGAGAGAAAAAGGGCAAGGCAGAGGAAAAGAAAGAGAAGAAAGAGGGTGCTTAGATGGTTAAGGTCAATCATTACGAGGTCAAGGACGGTGCCCTTATCAGAAAGAAAAAGACATGTCCCAAGTGCGGGGATGGCGTGTTTTTGGCTGAACACTCAAACCGCGTCTCCTGTGGCAAGTGCGGCTATACCGAATTCAAGAAGAAGGAGGAGCCCAAGGTAAAGGAAACCAAGGAAAAAGCTCCTGCTCCTGTGCCTGATACTGGAGCACCGAGCCTCTTTGAGGAGTAACTCTTTTGGGCCTGTGGTGTAGCAATCCGGGCAGGTCTTTGTCCGGACTGAAGTGGATATCACTAGGGCCTCCGGCATCCCTCTTTTCGGATGGGGTGAGCCCTAATCCCGGGTTCAAATTGTGAAGTGCACATGAAAATCCCGGCAGGCCCGCTTACTTTTATTTTTGTATTTTATTATAAGGGAACTTCCCACTCACACTCGGTTTTTGCGTAAATCCAATACCCTCTTCCGATCACAAAATAATCATTCACTTCCATATCATGCCAGGTTTTGGTCTCAGCATCGTACCATTGTATTAGGGCCACTTCTTGCCCGAGGGTAAGGTTGTTCAATCCTTCTGTTCTGTTGTGGTTCCTCAATGAAGGAAATCCAACCATGTTCCAGCCAGAATGGAGGGTGATGGTTTGGTTTTGGGTTGGTTGGGTGCCTGAGTATTGGAAAAGAACCCCCCTTGGCTCAATGATATTTATCCAAAATCCTTTGGTGTGTCCCATATCCTCCAGATCATTAAGGGAATCGGGTTTTGAGGTATTGTTTGCCTTCCATTGGTCAGAGCTGTCGCTGACATTGTACCACTGCACAGAGTCATAAGATCCCGTAATTGGCTCTAAAACCGTGCCTAAATATTCATCCGATTGGATTGCTGGAATCGAGACGAGATTCCAACCCTCGAAAAGGAATAGATAGTTACCCATTGGATACATCAGTGGATAGTAATCAACCGAGCCGACATCTATTGTGTAATTAGTATCACCTATACTATCATTACCGAGAATGTCCTGATTTGGGCCCTTATAAATGTCCACACCGTCATAATCAGACCAGTAATTGCCACCCAAAGGATAGGTGTTGTTCCAAGAGTTATCGTTCACAGTATCGATGGCTTGGTTTGCATTATGGATGATATTGTTGTGATAGACCATGTTCTTTGACGATATAAAATCGATATCTATGCCATGTCCGTCATCAAAGGCGTTATAACCATTGTTCCAAACATTGTTTAGTGTCACAGTATTATAGTTTGATGCAGACCAAAGGCCAATACCCTCTTCGTTATTCCACACGTTATTGCCAATTATTGTGTTGTTACTCGATGCCCAGAGCCAGATTCCCCGATAATTGTTTGATATGTTATTGTTTCTTATTGTGTT
>CP070672.1:541814-544383 GCA_020351895.1 Thermoplasmata archaeon | reverse complement strand
TCCAAAGGATATTCCTGACAGCGTTTCTGAGGCCAGCGGTGCTGCAGCAAAAGCTTCCTCTGTTGTGGCTTCAGAGCGGGGGAAATTGGTGACTGTAAAAGAGTATCCTCCAGAGAAAGATATCACAGGTGAAGAACCACGGATAGGTGTTTTTGTTTGCCATTGTGGAATTAATATTGGCGGCGTGGTGGATGTACCTGGGGTTGTGGAGTACGCAAAGACATTACCGAATGTCGCCTATGCCGAGAACAACCTATACACATGCTCCCAGGATACCCAAAAGAAGATTAGAGAGAAGATAGAGGAAAATAATCTGAATAGAGTTATTGTGGCTTCCTGTACACCCAGAACCCATCAGCCTTTGTTTCAGAATACATGTGCCGAGGCAGGATTGAATCCTTACCTTTTCGAGATGGCAAACATCCGGGATCAATGTTCATGGGTTCATATGCACAAGCCAGAGAAAGCTACCCAGAAGGCCAAGGATCTCGTTCGAATGGTGGTGGCAAAGTCAGGCTTGTTGGAGCCTTTAAAGAGGGTTCCCATCGAAGTCAAACCTTCGGGATTGGTCATAGGCGGCGGTCTTTCTGGAATGACTGCTGCGCAGGAGCTCTCCAAACAAGGATATGAGGCCTTCATAGTTGAGAGGGATCACGAGCTTGGGGGACTGATGAGAAGAATACATTACGAAATGATCGGTGAGAAAAAAGACATCCAAAAAAGACTGAAAGAAATGGTAAAAAACATAGAATCCGATGAAAAGATACACGTTCATAAAAACAGCCACGTCAAGGACATATCTGGATACATCGGCAACTTCAAAACAGTAATAGATCACGAGGGTAATGATAAGGAAATCGAGCATGGGATAATTATTGTGGCCACAGGTGGGGAGGAGTACAAACCCAAGGAATATCTCTATGGTAAAAACGACAAGGTATTGACCCAACTTGAGTTCGAGAAGATGCTGGCCAGAGCCAAGAAATTAGACTCTGATACCATAGTGATGATTCAATGCGTTGGCTCCAGGGACGATGAAAGACCATATTGCAGCAGAGTCTGTTGTACCGAGGCAGTTAAGAATGCCTTAAAGGTTAAAGAATTGAATCCAGATGCAAATGTATACGTTTTATTCAAGGACATCAGAACATACGGATTTTCAGAGGTCTTTTACGAGGAGGCTGCAAGAAAGGGAGTAAAATTCATTAGGTATGATGATGAAACAAAACCAAAGGTGGATGACAAGAAAGGATTGGAGGTCAGAATCCAAGAGCCCTTCCTTGGGGAGGAAATTGCAATCAAACCTGATCTATTGGTTTTAAGTTCCGCCACGATACCTCATCCCGACAACGGGGATCTGGCACAGATGCTGAAGGTACCGCTCTCCAAACATAAGTTCTTCTTGGAGGCCCATATGAAGCTTCGCCCAGTTGAATTCGCAACAGAGGGCATATTCCTTTGCGGGCTTGCACATTCACCGAAATTCTTTGAGGAATGTGTTTCCCAGGCAAGTGCCGCGGTTTCCCGGGCTTCCACAATACTTTCAAAGAAAACATTGGAATCAGAGGGTATGGTCTCCACAATAGATGAAAATATCTGTTCAGGCTGTGGCACATGTGTCGTGATATGTCCCTTCAATGCCATAGAGAAGGACGAAAACGGAATAGCCAGGGTAACGGAAGTGCTTTGCAAGGGTTGCGGAACATGTGCATCGAGCTGTCCTGAGAAAGCGGCATCATTGAAGCAGTTCACGGACGAACAACTCATTGCTCAGGTTGTTGCCGCTGTAAAGGAGGTGCTATAAATGCCTGATTTCGAACCGAAAATCGTAGGATTCCTATGCAACTGGTGCTCTTATGCTGGCGCTGACCTTGCAGGTGTCAGCAGATTCCAATATCCTCCCAATATCAGAATTATAAGGGTGATGTGCTCAGGAAGAATCGATCCCTATATCGTGCTCGAGGCCTTTGTTCAAGGTATCGATGGCATTTTCATAGGTGGATGCCATCCTGGTGACTGTCATTATCTTGAGGGAAATTACCAGGCTGAGCGAAAGATAAAGATGACCAAACAACTGGTTAAGAAGGCAGGATTGGAGCCTGAAAGACTGAGAATGGAATGGGTAGCCGCTTCCGAAGGGGAAAGGTTCGCCATTCTGATGAGAGAGTTTCCAGAGCAAATCAAAAGCGTGGGACCGAGTCCGCTTTCTGGGGATAAACCCGATGAGAAACTTCTTGCCAACATCAACGCCGCCAAGGAAGCTGCCTTGGACTTCAGGCTCAGGGCCATCGTGGCAAAGGAAAGGAAAATCGTGGAGCAGGGAAATGTATATAATGAAACCAAGAGCCAAGAAGAGTGGGATGAGTTCATGCAGGACGCCATTGAAGCTGAGTTCGAAAGAAAAAGATTACTTGATTTGATCACCGGCAAGGCCATGTCCGTAAAGGAACTTGCCTCTGAGATTAATCTTCCCACGGACAGAATCCTTGATCATGTGGTCTTTCTTAGAAAGAGAAACCAGCTTGCGCTTGACAGCATCGAGGGATTTACTCCTAAATACATCTCCATT
>CP070672.1:522427-541714 GCA_020351895.1 Thermoplasmata archaeon | reverse complement strand
TGGCGCATGAGTTCGTTACTGCGGATTTTGTAGACCACAATCCACCAGACCCAAACATACCCAAGGGTGTTGAAGGTTTAAAACAAACCTTTACCATGTTCCGCTCCGCATTCCCGGATTTCCACGCGACAGTGGAGGATATGATCTCTGAAGGTGACAGGGTGGTCACAAGGTTGACGATGCATGGAACGCACAAAGGCGAGTTCATGGGAATACCAGCAACTGGACCGGAGATCCACGTGCCTGTAATTGATATCATCCGATTATCTAATGGTAAAGCTGTAGAGCGCTGGGGTGTGGAGGACATTGCGGGAATGATGCAGCAGTTAGGTGTGCAATAATCTCCTTAATAAACCCAACATAAGAATTATACTATCCCTCCCTCCAACATGGGATTGGGGATTTATTTCCCCAATCCTTGCATTTTTTTCCGTCTGTACCCGGATGATATTAGAGATTTGAATTTAAAAAAAGAGAATGTCATAGCTTAACGCTATAAAAAGAGCAATGAAAAGGAGGTGCAAAATAATGGCATATCTACTCAGCATACAGAAGGTAGAGGATTACGAGAAGTGGAAAAAAGTATACGACGACGAAGAACGCCAGGCCGATCGTCGAAAGAACGGATCAAAAGGCGGTTATGTATATCGCAATCCAAGTGACCCAAATGAAGTCGTGGTTCTCCTGGAATGGGATGATGCGGATAGGGCTAATAAATATGTAGATTCACAAAAATTAAAACAGGCTATGGGGCGAGCAGGTCTTGTAGGACACCAAAAATGCACGTGCTAGACCAGGTCGATAAACCAAAAGCCTGAATTATAAAAGAACTGCGCCGAGGAAGGGCGCGAAACAAATACCCAAATCCCACTTCGTGGAGGAGGTGAAAAAAATGAGTGTAGAAGAGAACCTTAAAGTGATTAAAGCCGTTGATGAGGCCTCCGCCAGTAGAGACTGGGAAGCCTTCGCCTCACATCATACCGAAGATGTTATCTCGTACAGTCCAATGAGACCTGAACCAACAAAGGGCATTACGGCCCATCGTGAGGTAGTCCAAGGATTATATAATACCTTCCCTGACGCGAAATTGACTAGGGACCAGATCTTTGGCCAGGGAGATTGGGCCTATGTCGGGTACACACTTACAGGAACACATAAGGGGCCACTGCAGGGACCTGGGGGCAAAACTATCCCACCTACAAACAAGTCCGTTAAAATTCCCCTCGGTTCTGCATTACGGTTTGAGAAGGGCAAGATAGCAGAGGAACACATATTCTTCGATCGCCTTACAATGTTGGCACAACTTGGGGTTACGACGTAGGATGTAATCCCATAACTTTTTTCTTTTTTAAATCCTAATATTTTTTACTAATTGTATCGATTTGGAGTATTATTCATATGTGTCTGTCACCAACCGGTTCAGATAACCTTTTTATAAACTATTTGCTATATCCGAATTGAGGTGGTATAAAGTCTAAATCTGGCCAGTATTCAAAACTAATGGGAATTAGATTCATTTCTATTATTAAACTAAGTCCAATTCCTAAAAAAGCCTGGTATTTGGGGGGCAGAATTTGGGGTATCTATAATAAATTGGGGTTCAAACTGGAAATTTTAAGTACAGAGTGGTTTTTAGGGAGAAAATAGATGAGCAAAGGCGTGGCAGTAATCGGCGGTGGAATAGCTGGGGTTCAGGCAGCACTGGACCTTGCAGAGCAGGGTATTTCAGTGTATATCGTGGAAAAAAGCCCTTCCCTAGGGGGGAAGATGGCCCAGTTGGACAAAACCTTCCCCACAAACGACTGTTCGATATGTATCCTATCACCGAAACTGGTTGCTGCGGGAAGACACCCGAATATCACACTTTTAACAAATTCCGAATTAAAGGATCTTAAGGGAGAAGCAGGTAATTTCAAGGCTTTTATCACCAAAAAACCACGGTATATAATCGAAGAAAAATGCACTGCCTGTAGCCTATGTGCGGAAGCCTGTCCAGTCGAGAAAAAGAGTGAATTCGATGAGGGATTAAGTCCCAGAAAGGCAGCCTACATCACGTTTCCCCAGGCTGTGCCTTTAAAATACATTATAGATAGGAAAGGTACACCACCTTGTCAGGCAGGCTGTCCTGCGAAAGTTCATGTCCAGGCCTACATTGTTCTTATTTCCCAGGGTAAATACAAGGAAGCCCTGGAATCCCACAGGGAGACAAATCCGTTACCCCAGATCTGTGGCAGAGTGTGTCCGCATCCATGTGAGGATGTGTGCAACAGAGGTGAGGTGGATTCTCCCATTGCCATTGCCGATTTAAAGCGTTTTATTGCGGACTGGGAGTTGGAAAATCAAGATGAGGAAATCGAGCCCTTTGAAAAGATCAGTGATAAAAAGGTTGCCATAATTGGCTCAGGACCTGCGGGTCTCACATGTGCATATTATCTGGCCAAGATGGGGCATTCCCCCACTATCTTCGAGGCACTTCCTGTTGCAGGGGGTATGCTGGCTGTTGGTATTCCAGATTACAGGCTGCCAAAGAATATTCTCGAGGCTGAAATAGAATACATCAAGAAAAAAGGTGTTGAAATAGTCCTGAAAAAGAGATTTGGAAAGGACTTTACAATGGATGATTTAAAGAATGATGGATTCCAGGCAGTATTTCTGGGAATCGGAGCCCATGGATCCAAGAAATTGGCAATCCCTGGCGAGGATTTGGATGGTGTAATACCAGGAGTAAAATTCCTAAGGGATGTAAACCTTGGTAAAAAAGTAAAACTGGGAAAAAAGGTTGTCGTAATCGGAGGAGGGGATGTTGCAATAGATGCGGTTCGAGTGGCCCACCGAATGGGAAGCGAGGCTTTCATTTTATACAGACGAACCAGGGCAGAGATGCCTGCTCACGAATCCGAAATCCAAGCTACAGAATCGGAAGGAATAAAGATCCAATATCTGACACAACCCGTAAAAATTCTAGGTAAGGGTGGAAAGGTCGTGGGAGTGGAATGCATTAAAATGGAACTGGGTGAACCCGATGAATCTGGAAGAAGAAGACCTGTTCCCATCAAGGATTCAGAGTTCACACTTGATGTTGATTGCGTCATGCCAGCAATTGGTCAAAGCCCAGAGATAGAATCCTTGAAAGCCCTTGGATTGAAAACGGCAAAAAATGATACCATAATTGTTAATGAAAATTCATATGCAACAAATATCAAGGGAATTTTTGCAGCTGGTGATGTGCAAACAGGTCCAGCCACCGTGGTGAAAGCCGTGGGATCAGCAAGAAAAGCAGCCTATGCCATAGATTCCTATCTAAACGGTGAAGAATACAAGCCGGAGGCTCCAGAAGAGAATGTTGTTGAGTTTGAGGATCTAAAGTTAGAATATCCTGTCAAAAAGGAAGAAAGGGTCCTGGCACCCCAACTTCCCCCTTCAAAGAGAAAAAAGAATTTTAATGAGGTTGTTTCCGTAATTTCTGAGGAGCAAGCAAAAAAAGAGGCTTTGCGTTGCTTGAATTGTGGAACGTGTTCGGGTTGTTATCAGTGTATCAAGGTATGTGAACCTGATGCAATTGATTTTTCTCAAAAGCAAGAGGAAATCGAGTTGGAGCTGGGCTCAGTTATTGTGATGCCTGGTTATGATGAAATAGACCCTATGACAAGGCCAGAGTTCGGCCATGACAGATTCGATGATGTGATTACTGCCCTTGAGTTCGAACGGATCCTATCGGCATCTGGCCCCTTTGGAGGACATATCAAGAAAATCTCGGATGGTAAGGAGCCTAAGAATATGGCATTCATTCAATGTGTGGGCTCAAGGGATAGGAATAGAGGAGTGGGTTACTGCTCAGCTGTATGCTGCATGTACGCCATAAAGGAAGCAATAATAGCAAAGGAACATTCCCCTGATCTGGATATTACCATTTTCCATATGGATATAAGGGCCTTCGGAAAGGAGTTTGATTATTACTATCAGAGGGCTCAGGATCTGGGTATTAAATTCATTAGATCCAGGGTTGCCGATATCTGGGAGGAAGATAAGAATCTCATTGTGAATTTTGTGGATGAGAAGGACGAGCCTGATCATATGAATTTCGACATGGTTGTCCTTTCAAATGGAATTGGAAGGCCTAAGGATTCTGAAAAACACCAAAAAGCTCTTGACATCGAATTAAATGATTATGGATTTTGCAGAACATCTGTGTTTCATCCCATAGAAACCAGTAGAAAAGGAGTGTTTGTCGGAGGCGCCTTCTCGGAGCCCAAGGATATTCCTGATTCAGTGGCCCAGGCATCAGGTGCAGCAGCCCTAGCATTAGGATATGCAGAGAAAAAGGAGAAAGAAATCGAGGCTCCAATGGAGTTAAGAGATACTTCTGGCGAGCCCAGAATCGGGGTTCTCATATGCCACTGCGGGATCAATATTGGGAATTTTGTTGATGTTGAGGATGTTGCTGAGTATGCAGGTACTCTACCTGGGGTTGTCCACTCAGAGAATGTTCTATATGCATGTTCCCAGGACATCCAGGAGAAGATCAAGGATCTGATAATGGAGCATGATCTGAACAGGGTGGTTGTGGCTTCCTGCACACCCAGAACCCATGAACCTCTATTCCAGGGAACAATCGAGGAGGCTGGATTGAATCCATATCTTTTCGACATGACAAACATCAGGGAACAGTGCTCCTGGGTTCACATGCATGCAAAGGAAAAGGCAACCGAGAAAGCAAAGGACCTTGTGAGGATGACTGTTGCCAAGTCAAATCTATTAAAACCACTTGAAAGAGAGAGTTTAAAAGTGAATCCAACATGTCTTGTAATTGGCGGAGGAATAGCAGGTCTTTTTGCTGCATTGGATGTGGCGAACAACGGTTTTAAGGTTCTGCTTTTGGAGAAGGAAAAAGAACTGGGAGGTAACTTGAATCGTGTGAATTCACTAATCTCAGAAAGCAATCCAAAAGAACAACTTAAGAAGATCATTGAGGAGGTAGAGGAGCATAAAAAAATCCAAGTCTTATGCAATGCAGATGTAAAGAGCACTGAAGGGTACGTTGGAAACTTCACAACAACATTTGAGCATGAAGGTGAATCAAAACAGTTTGAACATGGAACCGTAATCGTGGCAACTGGGGCTAAACCCTATACACCAACTGAATATCTCTATGGAAAGGATAAGAAAGTTATTACACAACTTGAACTCGAAAAAATGCTTGGTGAGAAAAAGTTCAAGGGAAAATCTGTTGTAATGATTCAATGCGTGGGATCAAGGGATGAGAATCACGGTTACTGCAGTAGGATATGTTGCACTCAGGCTGTAAAGAATTCTCTCAGGATAAAAGAGATTGATCTTGATACACAGATTTTCATTCTCTATAAGGATATGAGGACCTATGGATTCAAAGAGGATTACTATAAAAAAGCCTCGGATATGGGAGTGAAATTTATCCTGTACAACGATGAAAAAAAACCAGTTGTAAAAAATAAGGATGGTTTGACAGTTGAAGTATTGGATCCTGTTCTTAACCAGGTTATTAGAATAAAGCCAGACAACGTCGTTCTCAGTTGTGGAATGGAGCCGCAAGAGGGTAACTATGATTTGGCAAAGATGTTGAAGGTGCCTCTTTCCAAAGATGGATTCTTCCTGGAGGCACATATGAAACTCAGACCCGTGGACTTTGCTACCGACGGAATATTCCTCTGTGGAGCCGCCCACTTTCCGAAATTTGTTAACGAGAGCATTTCGCAGGCTGCAGGTGCAGCATCTAGGGCATGTACGATTCTGAGTAAGGAGGCAATATCGGCTGAGGGAATTGTATCCCATGTCGATGAGGATGTTTGTTTCGGGTGCGGAATATGTATCTTGAACTGCCCCTACAATGCAATAGAATCGGATGACGAAACCCAGAAGGCAAGGGTGTTAACTGCACTTTGCAAAGGATGCGGTGTTTGCGGAGCTACATGTCCCAAACATGCAATCACAATGTCGCATTTTACTGACCAGCAGGTACAGGCCCAAATCGATGCATTCTGTGAGGAGGTGCCATAATTGGCAAAATTCGAGCCAAAGATATTGGCATTCGCCTGCAACTGGTGCAGCTACGCAGGTGCGGACCTAGCAGGAGTTTCCAGGATGCAGTACCCTCCCAATATGAGAATAATAAGGGTCATGTGCTCGGGCAGGGTGGATCCGATTTTCATTTTGGATGCACTGGCAAAAGGAGTGGACGGAGTCATGGTCTTGGGATGCCATCCAGGTGACTGCCACTATATCTCGGGAAACCTCATGGCCGAAAAGAAGATGAGATGGGTTGCAGACCTTATAGAAAAAGCAGGTGTGAATCCTCAAAGGCTCAGACTTGAATGGATCTCGGCCTCGGAAGGTGAGAGATTCGCAAATACTGTAAAAGATTTCACAAACCAGATAAGAGAATTGGGGCCAATAAGAGGAAAGGAGCAGAAAGGAATTTCTGCCGAGCTTCAGGCTGCGGAAAAAGTAGCATCCGATTCACGCGTAAGAATCCTTCTGGGAAAAGAAAGGGAACTTTTGGAAGAGGGCAATGTTTATGGTGAGAAAAAATCCCAGGATGAATTCGATGAGCTAATGCGAAATATCCTGGATGCCGAACATACCCGCAGCAAGATTTTACTTTTAGCAAAAGACGAACCAAAATCGGTTAAGGAAATATCAGAGAAATTGGACATTCCAAGCTGGGAAGTGGGAAAGCACGTCATGTGGCTGAGACACAAGGGAAAGATGGCACTGAGCAGAATCGATGACAGATCACCAAAATACATAACAGTGGAGGTGGTGGGATAAGCGGGGGAAAGAAGAAAGTTGGATCCATCCTTGTGGTGGGAGGCGGCATAGCAGGTATGCAGTCAGCACTTGATCTGGCTGAGTCCGGATTCAAGGTATACCTTCTCGAAAAGAGCCCCTGCATTGGAGGCGTTATGTCACAGCTGGACAAGACATTTCCCACAAATGACTGCTCAATGTGTATCATGGCTCCGAAGCTAGTGGCAACTGGAAGACATCCAAATATCGAGCTTATCACTAACTCTGATATTGAAAAACTGGAAGGGGAGCCGGGCAATTTCAGGGTGAGCATCTCAAAGCATCCAAGGAGGGTTAGTGCCGAAAAGTGTACAGGGTGTGGTATATGCGCACAGGAATGTCCTGTTGAGGCCATAGACGAGTTCAATGAAGGATTGATTCCAAGGGGTGCCATTAGCATAAGGTATCCCCAGGCGGTACCTCTGACTTACATAATCGACAGGACAAAATGTATTGGTTGCGGAATCTGCGAGAAGATGTGTAAAGCAGATGCAATCGAATACAACCAGGAGGAGGAACTGGAAGAAATCAACGTAGGTTCAATTATTCTGGCTTTAGGATTTGACGAGTTCAATCCAGAAATTAAGAAGGAATACGGATACGGACTTTACAAGAATGTGGTTACAAGCATAGAATTCGAAAGACTTCTTTCTGCAACAGGCCCCACCGGGGGCATGGTACTTCGTCCTTCCGATTACGAGATTCCGAAAAAGGTGGCCTTCATTCAATGTGTGGGTTCTAGAGATGAGCAGTGCGGAAAAAGTTACTGTTCTGCAGTATGCTGCATGTACGCAATCAAGGAATCCATAATTGCTAAGGAGCACACTGAAGGTCTGGACTGCAAGATATTTTACATGGACATCCGAACCTTTGGAAAAGAGTTCGAGGATTATTATAACAGGGCCCAGGACGAGTACAAAATCGAGTTTGCTAGAAGCAGGCCCGCAAGTATAAGGGAGGATCCCGAAACAAGGAATGTAATAATAAGTTTTGTAGAGAGTGGTGAACCCAAGGAAGAGGAATTCGATATGGTGGTCCTATCTGTGGGTTTTGATGCACCAAAAGATGCCATTGCGCTCTCTGAAAAACTTGGAATTGAATTGAATGAGCATAACTTTGTCTTGACCAAAAAATTCACGCCACTTTCAACCTCTAAGGAAGGAATCTTTGTTTGCGGTGCATTCTCATCACCTAAAGATATCCCTGATACCGTGGCCCAGGCTTCAGGGGCAGCTGGTAAGGCTTCAGAGATGGTTGCAAGTGAAAGGGGAAAGATGGTTGCAAAGATGGAGGCGGTTCCTGAAAAGGATGTGAAGCTTGAAGGCGCCAAAATCGGTGTTTTCGTCTGTCACTGTGGGATAAATATAGGTGGTGTTGTGGATGTTCCAGCAGTTGTGGAATACGCCAAGACACTCCCTAATGTGACCTATGCCGAACACAACATGTACACATGTTCCCAGGACACCCAGGAACGCATAAAGGAAATGGCAAAGGAACATGATCTGAACAGGGTGATTGTGGCATCATGTACTCCGAGAACCCATGAACCTCTCTTCCAAAGTACAATACAGGAAGCGGGATTGAATCCTTATCTTTTCGAGATGGCCAACATCAGGGATCAGTGCTCTTGGGTCCATATGCACGAGCACGAAGCAGCAACTGACAAGGCAAAGGATCTCGTTCGAATGGCAGTTGCCAAGGCCAGGCTTTTGGAGCCCCTGAGAAAAGCAACACTGGATGTGAAGCGCAGCAGCCTTGTAATTGGTGGAGGAATTTCGGGAATGACTGCGGCCTTGGGTCTGGCTAATCAGGGATACAAGGTATACCTTGTTGAAAAGACCTCTGAGCTCGGAGGAAATCTTAGGCATCTCCGTTATGTGTTAACAGATGAGAATCCACAAAAAGAAATGAATAGTATGATTGCGAAGGTGGAGAAGAACAAGAACATCGAGGTGTTCAAGAGCGCCAAGATATTATCGATCTCAGGATATGTGGGGAACTTCAAGACAAAACTTCTATTTGAAAATCAGGAAAAGGAGATCGAGCACGGAGTCGTGATCGTGGCGACAGGCGCCCTTGAGTACGAACCAAAGGAATATGGTTACGGGGAGGATGAGAGGATAGTGACCCAGTTTGAATTTGAAAAGCTACTTGTGGAGAACAAGTTCAAGGGAAAGAACGTTGTTATGATACAATGTGTGGGATCCCGAGGGGAGAAGGTTCCGTACTGCTCAAGGATATGCTGCACAACAGCCATAAAGAATGCACTTCAAGTAAAGGAACAGGATCCAGAGGCCAAGGTTTTCATTCTATATCGGGATGTGCGAACCTACGGCTTCAGGGAGGATTTCTATCGCAAGGCCGCGGAAAAAGGAATTGTTTTTGTAAGGTATGATGTTGATTTCAAACCAAAGGTAACAGTTAAGAAGGGCAGGTTGAAAGTTTCTGCCAAGGAGCCCAATTTAGGTGGGGATCTAATACTGGATCCTGACATTGTGGTTTTAAGTGTAGCCACAATTCCTGACCCCCATAATGAGGACCTTTCAAAGTCACTTAAGGTACCCCTTTCAAAGGATGGATTTTTCTTGGAGGCTCACATGAAATTACGTCCTGTAGACTTTGCAACATATGGTATCTTTCTCTGCGGCTCTGCTCACTCTCCGAAATTCATAGACGAGAGTATTTCCCAGGCTGAGGCAGTGGTCTCAAGGGCTTGTACCATTCTTTCAAAGGAATATCTTGAGGCGGAAGGAGTTATCTCAGCGGTTGATTCTGCTAAATGTAGCGGCTGCGAAACATGTATCATGGTATGCCCTTACGATGCAATAGAAAAGGATGAAAAGGGCAAGGCAAAGGTTCTGGAATTGCTATGTAAAGGATGCGGATCCTGTGTTGCGGCTTGCAGAGCAGGTGCAATTCAGCAAAGATGCTTCTCAGATGAGCAGATACTCTCTGTCATTAGGGCGGCCTTCGAGGAGGTGGAGGTTTGAATACCGCCTTTTTCTTTGGAGCAAAATTCTCCTCTGGCTCGGGCTCCCAGAGAAAAACCTGGGGGAAAAAGAAACTCGCCCTCACCTGCTCGAATTTTGCATTTAACGGGAGGTGGGAGCTTGTCTAAAACCGAGCCAAAGATACTCGCCTTCTTATGCAACTGGTGCTCCTATGCAGGTGCAGACTTGGCCGGTGTATCAAGGTTCCAATATCCTCCAAATGTTCGCATAGTGCGTGTCATGTGCTCTGGGAGAATCTCCCCAAGATTCGTAATCAAAAGCTTCCAGGAAGGGGCAGACGGAGTTCTTATTGCAGGATGCCACCCTGGTGATTGTCATTATTCAAAAGGTAATATGTATACAAGAAGGAGACTCAAGGTTTTAGGTTCATTGCTTGAGCATGTAGGAATAGATCCCAGGAGGTTTCAGGTAAAGTGGATCTCGGCCTCTGAAGGAGGCAGGTTCGCTGATGTGATAAAAAAGATGACAGAGAACGTTAGTAAATTAGGGCCCAACTCCGCCTTTAAAAGGGAGGTTGTGAATGAGTGCCACTGAAGACGATATTAGAAAGCAGGCTAAGGAGCTTCTCGAATCAGGTAAGGTAAAGTACATAATTGGATACGAAAAAGGCCCAGATGCATTCCGCGCCAGGCCTGTAATTATTGACGATCCAAAGGACGTTGACAGGCTCGTATGGAATCCCACCTGCGTGAACAATCTCGTTGTCTTTTTGGTGGATGAAATGAAGAAGCAGCCCAAAAAAGGAGAGGAGCCAGATCTAAGACCTGTGGGCATCATATCAAAGCCCTGCGATGCCAGGGCAATTACTATCCTTGTTCAGGAGAATATCCTTCCTAGAGACAGAGTGTATTTTATAGGTATTCCATGCACTGGAATGATCGATCCAGAAAAAATGGAGCATCTCGTATGGAAGAAGGGAATGTCCCATTCTGACATGTACGACATGGATGTAAAAGAAGAGAAGATGATGTTCACATGCGAATCAAAAGGTAAGAAAGAGGCCTTCCCAAGAGAAGAGGTTCTTTTGGATAAATGCAAGGAATGCATTCATCACAATCCCAGGGATGCCGACAAGGTGATCGGAAAGCGTGTGGACAATCCAAGTGTGGATAGGTTTACCGTTGTTCGTGAACTTGAGAAAATGTCTGTTGATGAGCGGAAGAAATACTGGGAGGATAAGTTTGAAAGATGCATTAGATGCAATGCATGCAGGGAAGTATGTCCCATGTGCTACTGCGAGGAATGCATAGCCGATTGCGCAAAGCCAATGAAATGGAGCTCCAAATCAACTGATGTATCCAACAATGCCTTCTATCATCTCATGAGGGCCATGCATATGGTGGGCCGATGTATCGACTGTGGAGAGTGTGAGAGGGTGTGTCCAATGGACTTACCACTTAGAAAATTGTACAAGAAATTGGAAAAGGAAATCAAGAAGTTGTATGGGTACGAAGCTGGCCTGAATTCGGAAGATGCACCCCTGTTTGCAACATTCAGTGTAGAGGACCCCGATGAATTCGAAAAGTAGGTGAGTTGAAGAAATGGATGATCTGATAATTAAAAAAGAAAACCTTCCAAAATGGTCCCACGAACTTGCGGACTACAAGATATTTGCCCCCCAAAGAAAGGACAATGCCATAGTTTTTGATGTAATGGAGAATGTTAACCAGGTCGTTTTGCATTACAGCAATTCTGTAAAGCCGCCCAAAGAGGTTTTCTTCCCCCAGACACAGACACTTTTTGAGTACGAAAAAGGTGCCGAGCCCAAGATCACCGAGCCGAAAGAAGAGCAAAAGAAGGTGATGTTGTGGGGAGTTCGACCCTGTGATGCACGTAGTTTTTTGATTCTGGATAAACTCTTTTACTGGGATTATGAGGACAGTCTTTACAAGAGCGCAAGGGACAACACAGTGATCATGGGATTGGCCTGTACGAACCCTCACCATAACTGCTTCTGCACGTCTGTTGGCGGAAAGCCTTATTCCAAGGAAGGCCTGGATGTTCTTTTAACTGATTTGGGTAATAGATATTATGTCGAGGTTCTCACCAAAAAGGGAGAGGAGACGATAAGAAAACCTGATGAGCTTTTTACCAAGGCCACAGATGAGGATAAGAAATTGAGGGACAAGATCCAATCCGAAGCTGAAGAGGCAGTCACCAAGAACGTGGATGTTGAAGGTGTGAAGGATAAGCTGGGAGATTTGTTCGAATCCGAATATTGGGATAAAAAAGCTGCAACCTGTATCGGCTGCGGAATATGTACCCTCCTATGTCCCACATGCCACTGTTTCGATATTACTGATGAAGAACATGGCTCCTGTGGAAGGAGGATAAGGACCTGGGACACGTGCATGAATCCCGAATATACTGTCCATGCTTCGGGATACAATCCAAGACCCGGGAAGAAGAACAGGATGAGAAACAGGGTTTATCACAAGTTCAGGTACTATCCCGAAAGGTTCGGGGTGATAGCCTGTGTGGGTTGTGGAAGGTGCATCTCAAAATGTGCAACAGGAATCGATATTACAGAAATACTAGAGGAAGTCAAGGAGGCCGAAAAATGAGCCCAGAGAACCTCTACAAGCCACACCTTGCCACAATTTTGGAGATTAGGCAGGAAGCAACAGGAGCCAGGGGAATAAAGACCTTCAAGGTAAGAATCAATGATGACGAGGTTCGCAGGAACTTCAAGTATATTCCGGGTCAATGTGCAATGCTCAGTGTTTTTGGAGTGGGGGAGAGCATCTTTGGCATTGCCTCACCTCCCACATGGGAGGACTTTCTTGAGTTTACCGTAATGCGCGCTGGTAATGTGACATCTGCTCTGCACATGATGAACCCAGGTGATGTCATTGGAATACGGGGCCCCTACGGAAACGGTTTTCCAATGGAGGAATTCAAAGGTAAAAACTGTGTTTTCATTGGCGCGGGAGTAGGAATAGCCCCCCTAAGAAGTGTTTACCAGTATGTGCTTGACCCGAAACACAGAAATGAATTCTGGGAGGTCTTGTTGATCTACGGCGCCAGAACTCCGGCTGACCTTGCTTACAAAGATGAATTTGAAAAAATCGACAAACGTGATGATGTGGATCTTCAGATGTGCATCGACTGGAAGTTCGGCCCAGAGGGTATGATAGATGCCGATGCAGAAGAGGGATGGCCAAAGATAAATATGTCATGTCCTGTGGAGACCAAAAGGCCGGAAGGATGCAATCACTGGACTTGTTTCGTACCCCAGCTTGTGGAAGTTGCGGCCCCATCACCCGAAAATGCCTTCGCAGTCACCTGCGGCCCTCCAATTGCTATCAAATTCGTTGTCCAGAATCTTGAGAAACTTGGCTTTACAGATGATCAGGTCTACACAACCCTTGAGAACAGGATGAAATGTGGGATTGGTAAGTGTGGTAGATGCAACATAGGCGAGATTTATGTCTGCAAGGACGGGCCTGTCTTCACGAGAGCGCAAATAAAGAAAATGTTTCAGGAATTTTAATTATTTACTTTTACCTTCAAAAATCAGCCTATTAGTTCTATCTCGTATGTGAATGTATCCTTCGACTTTTTCGCCATCATGGTAGCTTCACTTATGCTCTCCTTGATCATGCCCGCATGCATACCTTCCAAATAAAAAAATAATTCAATGTATTCCTCGAATCCCTTCCATGTAATCGTGGTTGTTGAGCCCTGGGTTACAAGCCCTGTTTCGCAGTTTTTAAAAAAAGCACTTGGTGTTTTTAAGTTATGGTAGAACTCACCAAGCACATCAGAGAGGGGCTTGTGAGGATCGAGATAATGATAAGGGCTGTCTTTCTCTGAAGGTCCTGTGTAAAGATAGAAACCTACATCATAACATCTATGGATCCTTTTCCCTGAATTTGCTACTTTTTTATCACCAAGACTGTTCATTATTATCTGAAGTAGTATAACAAAGGATTTGATTGGCATGTAAGAGGGCAGATAGGGGGCTCTTGTTGAAATCTTCTGATGGGTTGCATTCTCATAGGTCTGCCTGACTTCTTCGCTTCCCGATCTACCCCTTTTGTTACTCACATACCCCAACGCCTTCCGAAAGGCATAGTTATGAACCTGTGCTTCTGACATCCATTAGTATGTATGCCCTTAGGTACTTAAATCTTTTTTTGAAGGGGAAAATACCACAATAATCGAGAAAATTAGGTCCATACCAGTAAAAAATTTCCCCCTCTCTAGTTTCTTATGACTTCCTTAACATACATCAATGGGTAATCCATCTCCTTTATATGCTTCATCTCGCAGACAACCTCAACATCCCTGAATTTCACTGTGAGCTTGACATCCAACATGTCTCCCGTTAACGTGAGGTAATCGAATTCCGTGCTCTTATCTCTCAACCTGCTCCTGTCTATCTTCACATGGGCATCCTTGACAAAGGGTTGAACCCTTGCTCCTTCGGCAATGGATTTCTCCAAAACCTCAACATTGGTTTTACTTATAGGTGCACCAACAAATTGATGATAGACTGTTCCCAACTTTATACCTGCCTCAAATGCCGCTCTTTCTGAGTCTGTGCAGTTGAAATACTTGTCTGCAGCATCCATCTACTCACCTTCGAACTTTGCCGCGTATAATGGCCCTATTACTACATAAATACTTGCCATTGCCAAAACGAACAATGATATTGGCCTGGCATACCAACTTTGAATCCAAATCGCGATTATACCCACTAAAATTACAATTCCACCAATTCCTCCGAGAAATCCTTGGAGCTTTGGATATTCGATTTTACTGATCATTAAAAGAGATATTATCATGGCAATCAGCAACACAGCAAATTGATTGGCAATGGCCTCAACAGACAAGACTATCATTAACGCAGCGGCAGGCGTGGGAAGTCCTATGAAATACTTTGATTTATGGTCTTTCTCTATGAACCGTGCCAACCTCAGTATCCCGAACAGAACCACCAGCATACAGGCAGTTACAGTAAAAGCATTCTCAATGCTTTGAAAGCTGGTACCCTTTTCTAAATCATAGAACAATCCGTATAACAATATGGAGGGGGCGAAGCAGAAGGTGACTGTATCTGCAATTGAGTCCAGGTAGATTCCGTGACCCTCGTCTCTTCCCAAAAGCCGAGCCAAGGTTCCGTCCACACCATCAATTATAATACCCAATAGGATGAGCAAAATACCGTATGTGAAATAGCCATCTATGATGTACATTATCGCAAGTAAACCCACGAATCCATTTAGGAGCGTCATTAAATCTGCGGTAATAGAATTATCGAACTTCATCCTTCAACACCACTGCCAAACAGCTCTCCCCGGCCTTAACCTTAACGCCAACCCTTGCCAGAACCTTGGTTCTGTTCCTTGGCAGGTACAAATCCACCCTTGAGCCGAACCTTATTATTCCGATTCTCTGCCCTTTCTTTAGCTTCTGCCCCTTTCTAATATAGGGTACGATCCTTCTGGCAAATGCGCCTGCAATAAGAACGAGTCTTGCCTTACCAAAGCTGGTTTTAATGATGATTTCCACCCTTTCGTTTGCCTCTGAATCCTTGTTGAATGCAGGGACATGCTTTCCTTTGATATGTTTCAAACTTGTTGCTATCCCCTCAAATGGTGCCCTATTAACATGAACATTATGAACGCCCATGATTATGGAGACCCTTAATGTATCAGGTCTTTTATCTATGTTCGATACTATTCCATCGCAAGGTGCCACTATTCCGTATCCAATCCTTCTTTCCGGGTCTCTGAAGAAAATCAAGAAAAATATTGTTATTAGAATGAATATAAGGGCGAATGGGAGGATCATCAAGAAAATGAGGATTATAGCCAAAAGAAGAGGAACCAATATCCAGGCTGCAGAACTTCTAGCCAACATTCCCTCCTGCATTCACATATGAAATATAGTTTTTTTTGTAATAGAGAGCCTTAAAATCCATTGCATGGAGCGGAAATTGAAACTTCACCTGCTTCCCCATAGCTTGGGATATGTCCCAGGGGGCATTAATACTCTTTTCGTATTCACAGCTATCCCTTCCTCTTTCTCGAAAATATCTTCTGACGTTAATTGAGCATTCCCAAGGGCGATCCCTTCTCCTTTACTCGTGATAAGAGCCACCATATCGTCCAATTTAATCTCACTATCCAGCTGCAATACTCCGGGAAGGGCGAGATCTGCTCCGTGGCAGATGGCGTCCACTGCAGAATCCTTAACAACTATCTTCGGGATATGGCCTAGGAGTCTTTCCAAGGGTAAAACCGCCTTTCTGAGGTATGACTCATCATTATTTTCCTTCCAGTAAATAAAGGCATCCTTTATATCGTGCAAGGTCACGGCATCTCCCTCTGTAAAGCTTGCAAATTTCGTTCTTCGCAACTCCAACATATGCGCCCCAATACCCAGTGCATCTCCAATATCATGGCAAAGAGTCCTCACGTAGGTTCCTGCTTCACAACCCACCCTAAAAAGCACCCTTCTTTTTTCCATTTCCAAAAGTTCTAGATAGTATATCTCTCTGATTCTCATCTCTCGCTTCACTGCAGAGCGAACAGGAGGCATTTGGTAGATTTTTCCGGTGAACTCCTTGAAAATTTCCTTTACCTTTTTCTGGGGAATATCGCTGTGGAACTGCATTATACCCACATACTCTTTTCCTCCAATCAAAAGGGTTCGCACCGCATTTGTTGCCGTATTCAAGGTTATGGGGAGAAGTCCTGTGACTCTTGGATCGAGAGTTCCTCCGTGGCCTACCTTTTCCACATCCAAGATGTCCCTAACCCAGGCCGATACCTGATGGCTAGTGGGGCCAGAAGGTTTATCGAGAACGACAATACCCGATTTTAATAGCTCATCCAGGCTTCGATCTTTTGGTGCCATGCCAAGTTTACTAGTTGTCAAGGCCTTGGATTTGATCAACCTCTTCCTCTGAATCCTCTCCTGCGGCAACATGGCTACACCTAAATGCTGTTCAAAATGATCTTAACAACATCCTCAGCAGAAATATTAGAGGTGTCGATTACCAAATCGTAAATCTCCCTTTCATCGAGCCTAATTCCGTAAATGTCCTCATACCTCTTCTTCTCACAGTTTTCCCTTTCTAGGATACGGTGCCCGATTTCGTTTATGTCATCCCCTTCCCTTTTGGTTATCCTTTTTGTCCGGGTCTTAATATCTGCATCCAGCCATATCTTGTATGCCGGAATATTATTTCTTTGTAGCATGACACCAGCGAGCCTTCCTTCTAGAATAAAATCATCGGATTTGGCCATTTCCACGGTCTTTTTGTCAATTTCCATGTCTATTGTGTGATCCTTTGAGGCTATCTCTCCGAACTCGGCCAGGGAACACCCTCTTTCTTTGGCAAGGGAGCGAAATATCTCTCCTATTACAAATACGTCCTTGCCAAGTTCCTTTGACAACAATTTAGCCTCAGTGGTCTTACCACTTCCCGGTGGTCCTCCTATGGTGATTATCATCTAAAAGGCTCCTAATCCTCTGGCAATTGGGCCAACTTCCCCCTGAATTTGTAGAGCTTGAGCAGTCTTTGCAGGACCTGGCTGAATGGTATTGAGAGCAGAGAGTAAAGAATAATCCAATTTGGGAAGAAGCACACACTACCCACCAATAGGCTGACCTTGGTTGCCCAGGGCACCGATATGGTTCTAACTGGCAGTTGATACATGAATATGCTGAGCCAAACGAAAATCGGGATAAAGAAAATCATGGTAATTGGCATCATCTTCATCTGGGACGACGACAGTTGCAGACTCATCTTCATGATTTCGGGCTGCTTCTCCTGCAGCTTTTTCAGCTTTGCTGTGTCGTTTTTAAGCCTGGCATCCCTCATCTCCTTGTTGAAGGCAGATTGTATCTTTTGGATTCTTGCAAGTTCCATCCAGTTAGTGGTAAAATGTCTTAGTATGGTGGAGAGGCTGATTGAAAAAAGACCAGCAAGAAACAGTGTGATCAAAGGGAACTGATAATCAAAGCCTAAAAGGGGTGTGAGCACAGGATTCAGTGCATTGCCTATGGCTCGTCTTATCCCTGGATCGATTAAAATAAGCATCACAAGCAGCATGAACATCATTATCATCATGGGTGAAGTTCCTGAAGGGGGTTTTTCTTCGGCCATAATTTTCTTACCTCTCTGCCTTATCCCAGAATTGCAGAGTAATACATTGATTGAAATATAAAGTTTGCCAATGGCAAAGACAGAGAAAAGGGTAAAATCTCCTCAACTCTTTCCTGTTCCCCAATTCTCCTTATTCTTTCTCCCCTTCCTTTTCTTCCCCACCCACCCTATTCTTTCAATTGCAAAAATGTTAATAAATGCAAGGGTATTATCTTGATTGGCCATTTAATCCATATTATGCCGAGGTGGCCCAGCCAGGTACGGCGCGAGCCTGGAGTTGCTCTACCAGCCAGCTCGTGGTGCTTTGCACCTCGGGAGTTCAAATCTCCCCCTCGGCGTTTATTTTTTTGGGCTATCGTATGTAATTAGAGTAATAGATAAGGTGCCCCTTATTTGGCCCAACTTTTTATGAAAAAGTTGGGTTCCCGAATCTCCCTCTAAGTTATTATTACCCAATAGAAATAGTCAAAATACCCCTCCAAAATACTTAATATAGCAAGGATACATATTATTATTGTATTGTCGCGACAAAGAGGGGCATAATAGAATGAAAAAGGTGGGGCAAGCAGCAGTTATTCTGATAGCCTTAACGAGCTGTTTAGCAGGGATTTTTATTACACAATCGCCAAAAGTTAGTGCTTACACTCCCCACAATCCGATATCTATCGAAGGAAACGCTGATTTTGCACAACAAGCAGCCAATGAGGGCTGGCCTGGGGATGGGAGCGAGGGGAATCCTTATGTTATTGAGGGATTTGAAATAAATGCCGAAGAATCCGATGGTATATCAATAGAATCAACAAGGGTTTATTTTATCATAAGAAACTCACAAATTAGGGGAGGAACCATTGAAGAAGACTATGATACTTATAATCAGGGTATATATCTCGGTGACGTGACGAATGGAACTATAACCAACTGTATAATAGAAGACAACTGGAATGGAATAAATATTATTTCTTCAAGTGATAATATTGTCCATAATAATATATTATCATCTAATCTTGGAGATGGAATTAATATACTCTCTTCGAGTAGACAAACTGTCTTTAATAACACCCTGATTAACAATGGAATCCAAATTTATGGAAGTGATCTTGATCATTGGATGTCTCATATAATGGATACTTCTAACACCATTAATGAAAAACCGCTAATATATTGGAAAGATATCGATAGTGCGATTGTTCCTCCAGAGGTTGGTCAGGTGATACTTGTCAATTGTACCGATGTTAAGGTTGAAAAACAAGAGTTCATAAATGTTTCAATCGGAATCCAACTTTTTTGTTCCTCAAACAATACCATATCCTCCAATATTGCCTCATATAATTC
>CP070672.1:515590-522327 GCA_020351895.1 Thermoplasmata archaeon | reverse complement strand
TTCATTTTAAAGCTTGGGGATGAGGTTCAAGGGATTGTTTGAATGACCGAGGCAATAGTAACAGTGAATCTTACAAAGGTGTTCAACAGCTTCACGGCTGTGAACGATTTAAATCTGAGTATCGAGCACGGGGTCTGCGTGGGCTTCTTGGGGCCAAATGGCGCTGGAAAAACCACGACAATAAAGATACTAACGAACATGCTCAGGGCCACAAAAGGGAATGCCTACATCGAAGGTATGGATGTGGAAAGCGATCCAAAAGGAGCCCTTGGAAGGGTTGGTTCGGTTGTGGAAATCCCTGAGTTCTACCCTTACCTTACCCCTATTGAAACTCTAACGTATCTGGGCAGGATAAGAGGTATCGAGCCAAGCAGGTTACAAGAGCGCATAGAACATGTCATAGGAGAGGTTAAACTTCAGGAATGGAAAGACCAGCGCATTGGGAAGTTCTCCAAGGGAATGAAACAGCGGCTTGCCATTGCCCAGGCACTTTTACATGAGCCACCGATATTAATTCTGGATGAGCCCACATCAGGGCTTGATCCGAGGGGCATGGTGGAGGTTCGGGAGATCATCAAGATTCTTAAAGGGGAGGGGAGAACCATATTCATGAGCTCCCATCTTTTATTCGAAGTTCAGGAGGTATGCGATAAGGCAGCCATGATCAACAGGGGTCAACTGATCATGTATGAGGATATTGACAAGTTATCGAGCCTGGCGGATACCATTAAAATAGAGGTGCAGACTCTAACACATATCACACCAGAACAAGTGAAAACAATCCAGAACCTATCTATGGTAAAAAATCTAGTGGTCTATAATCCACAGGTTTTTGTAATGGAATTCGAAGGGGGATATCCCGAAAAAGCTGACCTTCTTTCAAATCTTCAAAATATAGAAGGTATGAAGGTGACCTCCTTTCGGACTGTTGGTACAGCATTGGAAAACCTTTATATGAGCATGATATCTGATACGAATTAGGTGAAAACATGGTGGAGGGAAAAGTATCGTCAACATCGATCTCTCAAAGACATAACGTTGTTCCATCCAATCTCCAGCAGTATTTTATTGTTGTCCGTTATGAATTATTAAAGTACCTCCGCAGTAGAAGGCTTATGGCGATGTTGATCATCCTTGCACTGATCATAGGATTGATTCTAGGTATTCCCCCTGCTCTTGGAGATGGATACCCTTCGGATGCATTGGAATTTGCCCAATTATTCGGTACCTTCGTTTCGATTCTTGCAATGCTGTGTTTCACGTTTTTTGGAGCCGATGCCATAGTCTCAGAGTTTCAACAAAAAACCGGTTATATCCTGTTCCCAAATCCCCTGAATAGGTCGGTAATTCTCATGGGAAAATTCACAGCCAGTATACTATCTGCCATGCTTATAATCATGTTATATTATGGAGCGACAATGGGTGCAATTGGGGCAATAAATCGTTCTTTACCCAAGGAGATCGTTCTTTCTTTTCTATTCTGTTTAATCTATCTTTTTGCGGGAATGGCAGTGGCTTTTCTTTTCAGCTCGTTGATGAAAAGTGCTGCTTTAGCATATGTGCTTGTATTCTTTTTCTTCTTCTTAATAATGGATATTATAAATGTTATGTTCATGGCGGCAGGAGTCGCACCTTGGGCCAGCTTGACATTCAGCTCTGGAATAATCGTATATATTCTTTCTGTGCCTTACCCCACTACAGTTGATGCAGGGCCCTTTAATATATTCATTCCTGAGATCGGTTTAAGCCTGCTCGTCATGCTCTTCTATTTAGTCATAGCCCTATTGATTACCTATTTTATTTTCGAAAAGAAAGAGATGAAATGAGAAGGGCACATGATACTCAATCATATTTGAAGATTTCATTCTTATGAATTAGATAATGAATCATCTCAATAAATCAAGGTCTACACCCTTTTTAAAAAGTCCTTTACAATCACATCATGATCAAAAGCCAAGCTTGGAATTTTATCCAAAGAAAATAGTTTTGCCTCCTTGGCATCGGATCCAGACTTCATCTTACCACCCTTCACATTCAGCTCAAAGACTACAGATACTGTATGACCTCTTGGATCCCTATTTGGATCGGAATAAACGCCCACTATCCCCTTTATTTCTGTTATAAATCCTGTCTCTTCTTTTATTTCCCGAACTGCGGCTTCCTCCACCTTTTCATTGTACTCCACGAAACCCCCGGGCAGCGCATATTTGCCCTTAAAAGGTGGATTGGCCCTTTTGATGAGAACCAGCTTATTCTCGTGGATGATGATCCCGTCCACGGTCAAGGAAGGTTTTAGAAAGCCCCTATTATTCAGAAATGCATTTAGATTCTTCATTCCCCGATTGTACTCCTCCAAAAGCCTTTTTCCTGCACCTGTCAGCTCGGTTTTTCCTCCTCCTATTCCCCCGCGTTCAGAATCAACCAGTTTTTCTTTGGAAGCACTCTCCATCTCCTTGATGATGCCCCAAAGATGCCTGTACGACATCTTCATCTCTGAGGCTGTTTTGGAAAGCGAATGTGTCTTTTCTATTAACTCCAAAATCTGGGCCCTTCCCTCACTCACCAAAAACTTACCGTCTTTTTCTAGCCAGGCCTTTGCATTCAGTCTCTTCATTGAAAGCGAATAGGCATAATTAAACATAAAAGTTATTGGATTTAAGAAAGTTAATACTTAAGTTCGAAGCCGCAAGTGCATTTTAGGGTTCTTCCCTTTTGCTCCATGATATTGCCGCATTGAGGGCATCTTACTTTTGAAAGAAAATGTTCTAACCAGGCATCCCTGATTTCGGGCTCGTCCTCGGATTTGATCTTTTTTAGCATTTCCTTTTCCTCATCCGTTTGAGCCAAAATATCCAATGCGTCGTAGTTCACTTTCGTCATCTTCTTCTTTTCTTTTGTCTCGATTCTCATTACCGCAGGGGCTATTGCCAGACCTCCGAAAAGTCCCCCCACATGGGCGAGATGCGCCACCCTGCCAAGAAGACATATCCCAGGCACGAATGTGGCGACAATGGCGATCAAAAGGAAGATAAAGGCCCATGTATAAATGGGAAGTGGAACCGGAAATGGAAAAAATGCGAACTTGTCAGTTGGATATAATCTTGCATAGGCCCCAAGTATCCCGAACAAGCCTCCCGATGCTCCCACAACAATAACCTCTGGTCGAAGGATACCTGAGGTGAATGAGAAGGTTAGAACGGCGGTAAATCCTGTGAAATAGTATATGATCCCGTACCTCAGTGTACCGATTTTCTCCTCCAATAAAAGACCTATAAAGGCCAAGAATATCATGTTGAATAGAAGGTGAATGACGTTGGTATGCAGATACATAGAAGTAATTATGGTGTAAATTTTCTCTCCAGTAAATAGGTACTCTGGCCTGAATCCCAAATCATCGAATATTTCATCATAAGCAAAATACTCCAGCATAAATATAATAACATTTACAATCAGGAGTGTGTGGGTTAAATACGCCTTTTTCCAGAACGTGTATATTAGCCCGATAATTATCAGGATCATGGCCAGAATGGATACCAAATAGATTAAATCACCTCTTTTTTAAAGGCCTTTCAACAGATTTTCGAGCTCCTTTGGATTTCTTGCCAAAAAATCCACGCCTGCCTCAGATAGTTTATCCATGCTCATGGCCCCCCATAGCACGCCAATGGTTTTGCAGTTCGCTTTCTTTCCGGCGATGATATCCATTGTTGTATCGCCTATCATGATTGTGCCTTCTGGCTCAACATCCAGGGCTTTACATATTTTGATTATCTGATCTGGAGACGGTTTGAGCTCTGAAACATCATCGTCTCCTTCCACTGCATCCACAAAACAAGCGAGATTCAGTCCTCTCAGTACTTCCTCGGCAACAGGTGTGCTTTTTAGGGTTACCACGCCTATTTTCTTCCCTTCATACTTCAGCATCGAAAGAATAGAGCTCATGCCATCATAAACGTCTGTCCCTTCCAGATACCTTGTAACATATAATTTACGGAAATGTTCCATAAGGGGCTTGATGTCCTGGGATTTTAAGGACAATGCCTTTCCCAATGGCACCCCGATCAGTTCATAGAGCTCCTCCTGTTTAAATGGTGGAATATCAAAATGCTCCAAGGTCTCGTTAATACAACTTCCTATCACTCCTTTCGAATAAATAAGGGTCCCATCAAGGTCGAAAAGAACCGCTTTGAAGCCTTTCATGGCGCGGGAAATGAAGTTTTGAGTTAAATATATTTGGTGTGCATGGTGGAGACTTTGAATTTTACCTTTTCTCCTATATAGCATAAAAGAGGGCGGGTGGTGGGGGTTAGGCAGGTGGGACAGTAAAAAAGGATGGAGGAGGGGGATGGCGGGTGGGAAAACATTATGGATAGGGAATGGAGAAGATTGAAATGAATGATAATAGGAGAATTGGTACGATATCATTATCATATACCATTTTTATTGTTCTGTTTTACCGCACATGATTAT
The DNA here is from genome assembly GCA_020351895.1 of Thermoplasmata archaeon. The sequence goes on along the minus strand of CP070672.1, from coordinate 517,857 downwards.
TGGTGTATAGAGGGTAATAACCACGATACGTTTATATAAATACATAATGATAAATTTAATGACACTTACCTCCTCTCAGGGGTGGTGACCTCTCAGCTGGAACAAACACACCTTCTTCATTCTACCCATCACCACCCCCCTTTTTTTAAGCTCAAAGATGTATAAAAACGGTTATTAAAATGGAAGTTACAAACAATGACCAGATTGGAAAACTGTTGTTAGAATCGAAGTTTCATTCATAGGTCAAATACGTATAATCCACATGTAATGACCAGGCTATTCCCGCATCCTCGTAGACGATGAATCCAACCCCTGGCTCGAAAACCTCCTTTCCGCCTCCAAACACAATACCCTCTATTGTAACGGTCCATTGGTTGGAAAGAAAATTGGCGGTCCAAGCTCTCTGCCATTGAAAATCGGTCTCCGATTCATAGGAATCAGAATTTTCTCCTCCCTCGATCGTGACTTTAACAGTATCGGGGTCTGAACCTTCATCTGTTTCTGCATTATCTTCATCTGTTTCATTGATATATATAAGAAATTCCACATTATATATATCAGATTCCGCAAAATTGAATTGCTCGGTGTGAATCGCATTGTCTCCCGCATCTAGCCATCCTGACCTCGGAGAAAGAGATACATCGTTGTAGATGGTTCTGGATCTTGTTGGGTCATAGGGAAACTCATCATCATCATTTAATACTCCATCCCCATCTATGTCATCGTCTGAGTTATCGCCTATTCCATCGTTGTCTGTATCGTTCCATTCGTCAGGATCATCGGGAAAAGCGTCATCGGCATCCACATAACCATCGCCATCTGAATCATCTGTATTGTCACCTATTCCATCGTGATCCCAATCGCTCCATTCTGACGGATCATTGGGAAAAGCGTCGCTGTTGTCCCCTACTCCATCCCCGTCCGAATCCTTAGTCTCTGAGGGATCGTTTGGGAAGGCATCGCTGTTGTCTCCCACACCATCGCCATCACTGTCGCTGGACTCCTTTGGATCGAAGGGAAAAGCGTCGCTGTTGTCCCCTACTCCATCACCATCTGAATCCTTTGTCTCTTTGGGGTCTTCTGGGAATGCATCCTCGTTGTCTCCAACACCATCTCCGTCAGTATCCTTCGACTCATCAGGATCATTGGGAAATGCATCACTGTTGTCGCCTACACCGTCGCCGTCTGAATCCTTTGTTTCCTCGGGATTTAGGGGAAAGGAATCGGAATTGTCCCCGACTCCATCACCGTCAGTATCACTCCATTCAGTTGAATCGTTGGGAAATGCATCGCTGTTATCCCCGACACCGTCCTCATCAGAATCCTCCCATTCGTCGGGGTCATTCGGAAATTCATCCTTCTCATCCCCCACTCCATCACCATCGGAATCTATTCCCACGGAGGCATCATAGGGATCCACATCCGAATTATCACCTACTCCATCCCCATCGATATCGCTCCACTCGGTTGGATCATCTGGAAACTCATCGTTTTTATCCTTATAACCGTCCCCATCAGAATCTTTTTCTTCCTCATCAAAATCAATGCAACCAGCCACTGCTGACAAAATGAAAACCGCAAGCACCAGAGCAACCCACTTTACCTTCATACGATCCATTAAAATAGATGGTGATACTACCTCATAAATATTTCGAGGGAAAGGAAGATGTCCTAAAGAAGGAAATAGTATTAATAATACATATATAAGAGCATCAAAACCATTTAATAATCCCCTTAGCATACATTTTAGTTGAGGGAGTGGCATTGAAGAGAAAATCTATTCAATCAATAATCATGGTTTTGATTCTTATTTTGGGCTCGATTTTGGTAATAGACCTAAAGACAGATATCATATTGAAGGCCAGTGCCACGGTAAGGGAGGTTGGATCAGGAAAAACCTACTCCACCATCCAGGAGGGGGTGGATGCTGCACAACCAGGGGATACAGTTTACGTTTATGCTGGTATTTACAATGAAACCATTATTATAGATAAAACCATCAATCTAACTGGTGAAGACAAGGATCTTGTTATAATGGATGGGCAGGGGGGATGGGCAATTGAGATGAATGCCGATTTCATTAATATAAGTGGTATGACCATTGAAAACGCAACAAGAGGAGTGAGCGGCTCTTTTCGATCTAATATCAAGATAAATGACTCGATATTTGTGAACAATTCTATGGGAATCTATCTGTTGTATTCAAATAACTGCTATGTATTCAACAATGAAATAGTGAATTCTTCACAGAGAGGGATCGAATGCAT
>CP070672.1:511367-515490 GCA_020351895.1 Thermoplasmata archaeon | reverse complement strand
GGTGCAGGGTCCGGATCGACCTCCAATTCAGCTGCAAGCCTGTCAGTAACTACTACATTATACATAGTTACTTCCTCACCCCAAAAAGCTTCAGTGTAAAGATTTCGTACCCATATATGGAAGGTCCAAATGGCATTTTCATTTTTCTCTATGATCAAATCGCTCCCAGATTCAATTAAGAGTCCATTTTTGTGGAAGCCACAGTATGGGTCCATTGTTATTCTAGCGTCATCGCTGGCCTTTACACATCCGTCAGATTTCAGATATGCCCAGTTATACACCGTTACCGGGAGTGGGGCTGTTGGAGCTGAGTCATAAAGCACCTGAAACTCTATCTCGAAAGTCCCTGTAGATTCAAAGTCATATGAGACAACATGATCCGCTACTGTTGGAGTCTTCGAAAAGCCATCAACCATGAACGAAAATGGTACGTAGCTCAAGCCTTCTGGAAGATGATCTTCGAGTGTCATTGGTAAGTATGGAACAACAGCCGTTATGAGGACCGTCTTTTCCTCTCCGAGAAATGCCCTTGTATATTCGGAACCACAACCCCATCTTTTGTTGATATCCTCACCATCAGCTGCAATAGGATTCACCAATACCATAAGTCCCATTAGTACCATAGCCATCACAGATATGATTGCCATTCCTTTTCTCATTCTTGTCCACCTCCTCCCTCTGAGACAAAGGGGATTCTGGTATTTTGGGAAAAGAAGTTTTTTTCCTCCTCCCTTCTTTCCCTCCTGCATGTCATCGCGCCCCACCTCGGCGCTCGAATGGTGCGCCTCACCATGAATTAAATTGTTGAATATTCCTCACTCTTTTTTTTCAGGGTTTGTGCGCTTTATCCCTAATATGGGGGGTTCTAAGGGATTGAGGTAAATAGATTTGTTTATTTAAATAATTATGGTTTAAGCGACATAAAGTTTATAAGAAATGTTAACTTTTTGTGGGAAATATTGCACGTGAATATGTATGGCTTGTGAAAAATTTCCGACCGAATTTTGAAAAAAATTCTTTCTTAAACAATTGTTGCGATCTTCTGTGCAGTCTTGTTTATCTCCTCCACCATGAGGACATCATTAAAGCGTGTGTTGGAGACACAGATTAACAGGGCCTTGCTTCCTGCCTCGGAAATTATTATGTCTCCCTCCTTGGCAGTGATCACGATCTGCTTCGGAAAACCCATCCTGCATTTCGTGGTAATGTTCTTTGCGGCCCCAACTATTGTTGCACCCATTATGGCACAGGCTCTCTTGGTCTCAGTTGAAGTGGGAGTCGCCATGTTGGAGGCCATCAAGATTCCGTCCCTTCGGATAACTGCAGATGACACGATCCAATCGAATTCGTTTAGCTTCCTTAAAATATCGTTGAGCATCTTGGCAGTTGAATATCCTTTTTTCTGGAGCCCAGAGATATCTTCCATTCTATTTTCATCGTCGGTCAGTATCTTAATCCGCTCCCTTACTACTTTCTCGTAGTTGACGCTAGAATTACTGGTGAACAGGGCGGCTATCTCATCCCCGGCGCCCCAATTGCCCACTCTTTACCCCTGAAAGTAATGTAGTCATAACTTTATTGATATCGAGGTATATAAGGTTTGTTGTGAATGGCAATTTCCAGGTTATGAAAATGTTATTAATTTTAAAAATCTTCAACTAAAAAGTATCTGTTGTCTTAATGCAAGTTTTTAAACCTCAAATAAAATCCTGAAAAAAACCTTGAAATGAGCATAAAAGATGAAACCAGATTTTGAACAAATTTTCATAGTAATAGATATACGCTTGAAAGTGAATGAGTATAAAAGTTGAAACTAGATTCAAATCATACTTTCATGGTAACAGATATACACGTAAAAGACAATCAATGTAAGGTTCTAAAGAAATGTAAGATCTCTAAAAGGAGCTGGATAAATGGAATTTGGGGAAGAAACGAAAATTACTTTCCGACCATTTGAAAAAAGTGATTTAGGCGACGTGCTGGGCATTGAAAGACTCTCATTTACGAATCCCTGGTCTTCCAACATGTTCGAAGCATTGAATCAAATAAGCCCCAAGGGATTCTATGTGGTATTAAAACAGGGCATCATCGTGGCCTACGCAATATTCCTACCTGAGCAGAGTCTGAGACATTGGTCGAGAAAAAAAACTGCACATCTTCTAAATCTCGCTGTTCATCCCCAGGTCAGAAATCAAGGCATCGGAAAGAGCCTCATTCATTGGATAATCTCGAATTTAAAAGATATCAAGGTAAAGGAGATTTATCTGGAGGTGAGAACATCCAATACCAATGCCATTGCCTTTTACACGAGGTTGGGTTTTGCCCGAATCGGACTCATTGAGGGTTTTTATGGGGACGAGGATGCCATTGTGATGGTCAAGAAAATCTAATAAAAAATGACCCGACTTTCCCTTACAAACACACCTATTTTAACAACATATATAAGGGATAACTAACATTTATATAATGATGAAGTGCGAGAATTGCCCTTTTCACGCAATTGAAGGGGTACAGAATGATATGAGCTGGTGCAAGCTTTACAGTGCAGAGGCGCCCATTGTGAACTGTGAAGGAGAAAGAGATGCTTTTATCAAGCAGCAGGAATTGATGCAAGGATTTTTAGAAAAAAACCAACAAGGTGATTGATGGTAAATTCAGAGGAAAAAACACGATATTCAGGCGAATACCACAAGATCATCTCATTGGACCTTAATCAAAGGCTGAGTTAGGCTTCCGATTCCCCTCATTTTGGCGAGGTCCCCGTCCCAAGTGTCGAAAGTACGGCCGAACTTCCGCTGTATCTGTTTTAATATTCTCTTCATGTATGGGCGCAGATCCATTGATTCCTGGCCTTTGACCACTGCAGCGATATAGACATGTTTTCCATATTCGATTATGACTCTCAACTTGCCGTACTGAAGCTCATCCAGTTCTCCTTCTTCGCTGCTATTACCGAAGGAATCTTTTACGAACTCCTTAACCGCTGTGAGCATGCTCGATAGAAGGTCATCGTCCACATCAGGGTTAGATTCCCTTGCTAAGTGGTTTATCAGAAGGCCGCTGTTGGTTATCACGAACACATCCTCTATTACAAAGGGCTCCGAGATCTTCTCTAGTTCGGGAGTAATCACTTTATCATTGTACCGTTTCAGAAATAGCAACCAGAGGATGCTTAAAACGAGACTTGCACAAAAGAGCATTGCCAAATTGAATACAAATCCCGAAGAGAACGGGATGTATTGTCTCTCGAGGCTGATCATATCCACTACTAGGTTGATTATTTCGGAAGTGATGGGTATGAGAAACATAGCTATGACAAATGTGGTGAGCATCATGGGTGGAATCTCTATGGCTTTGAAATGCTCCACACCAATGACCTTCCTTTGCAGAGTACCCGAGTATTTCATGTTCAGGAACCTGAAATAGAACCTCTCTACCTTGATAATTAGTAAGAAAACGATGATGAGATAGATCGAGCTTTCTATAGGAAGATAAATGGGATCAAATGAAATTCCTTCTGCGTACAAAAAGGCCATTACCAATACTAAAAGTAATATATATTCACCAATAAACAGGTAGTCTGCAAACCGTTTCATTTCTTTTCTCTTTCTTCGCTCTTTGGCAAAGGATTTGATTGCCGATGGTTTTGCGGATGTTTTTTCCTCCTCTTCCTCCTCCCCTTCTTCTTCCAATTCTACTTTTCTCACCTTCTTTCTCATTATTCTCTCTTTTTGTTCTATTTCTTCCTTCAGCGTCTCTCTTTCCCATTCCAAAAGCTTTCTTTCCTCCTTGATTTTTGTGAGTAATTCTTCTGGTGTTCTTTCCTTTTCCAAGAATTCTAAGTCTTTGATTTCCTTTTTCAATTCCTCTGCATCGTATCCTTTAATTCTACTTATTGGTGGAGGTGGAGGAGGTGGTGGTGGCATTTCACGAGGGACTATCTCATCTTCCTTTAGTTCAGGTTCATCAATATATTTTTCTTGCTCCTTTTCATCAAGTTCGTGTTTTTCTATTACAACTTCATCATTCTTCTCCGTATCTTCCGATGGTGGAGAGGGAGGAGCAATTTCGGGAGATACGCCCTCCTTTTCACCAAGTTCGGGTTTTTCTATTTCCCCTTCAT
>CP070672.1:506403-511267 GCA_020351895.1 Thermoplasmata archaeon | reverse complement strand
GGGCATAACGGTTAAAAAGCGTTTGTTGGTAACTTTATTATAAAACGTAGGGTTCTTTCGATGGGGAGAAGTAATACTTCCTTATCATTTTCTTTCATAAAATTTCACGGAATGTACCGTTCATATTGTTACGGTTCGAACACGGTTGCTTTACGGTCTATTTTTAGGTGATTTTTTGAACCGTTTTGTGAACCGTTCTTTTAACCGTAGCCAGTCTCTACGGAATTTATGCTGTGAAGTAACCGTAAACTAACCGTACTTTTCAGCAACGGTTATATACGGGTCTACATTCAAGGGATTTTGCATAGGTTTTATATATGATTACCCAACCGTAATTGTGACCGTAATGACATCCCTGTTCTTTTAAACGCAATTTATCACTTTTTGGCAAAATAAAGTAAGAAGGGTTTATAGGTAAATAAACCCTTTAAACATGCGAAAATACCACATTACACCCTTTTAAAGAGCGTTTATATAGACAGATTTATATAGGCAGAATTCTAAATAACTTATTTACCCACAAATAAAGCTTGCACCTTTAATTACCATTAAATTCTTTATCGAAGTCCCTTCCCCCGCATTTTACTATATCATATATTGTACCGATAAAAATTTCTATCGACTCAAAGGAGAAAGAAGAAAGATAAATACCGATATTCTTTACTTTCACGAGGGTAAACGGGAGCTTATTTTATTCATTTGACCCTCAATCCTCTTCCATTAAATAAGACCAAATCTCAATTGCTCTCTTTAATAATCCCTTATCTTTGATCTTTTCCCTCTCAGCACCCGATAATTCCTCCAATGGCAGCATTTACATAATGATTTCATTTACTCCCTCAACATCTTCCATTTTACCGGACCAGCTATCAATAACATCACCATATCTTTTTTGGATATCCAGCATAACAGAATCGAATCTGTCAAGTAAGGCCTTATCCTCCTTACCTTTAAATACTATGGCAATATAGAACTCCTTTCCCATCCTTAGAATTATGTTCCTGTCCCCTAATTCAAATTTGTATGGCCCCACATCCCCCTTGGCCTCTTTTTTCACGAATACAACCGTAAGAAGATCCTTCACGGCGGTGAGCAAACCGCTCACTATGTCTTCATCCTGAGGATCATCCACTTTTAAAGTTGCATAGGAAATCAGACGCCCGTCTTCATGGATTACAAAAACCTCCTCCACAATAGTTCTATTCTTTTTATGAATTAAATTGGCGAGTAATATGGGGATCAAGTATGTTAAGGCTATGTTCCCTGTGAAAGACCCAGTTTCTTCTGAGGTCAACATATCAACAATCGTTTGATTTAATGTTCAGATCGTTAGAAAGATTATCCTATTTCCTCCTCATTTCTTCTTGAGGAATCAATTTTTCAAGTGTTTTAGAATATTCTTCGTAAGCTGAAATCAAAGAATGAATATAAGTCAAGTGATCGATAATCCTCCTACTGAGTAGATATATTATATCATCTGCTTCAGATGAACTCTTTTCAAATGAACTCAGATTCTCCGCAAAAGATATTTCATTACACAAATTCATTAGTAATTCATAAGATTCTTTGGCTTTCACGGATAAAAAATCAACTTTTTTCTTAGGTTTGAGTAACTCTTCTTGAGTTATGTATGCAGACAATTTTCCACTTCCAAATTTAAAATTCTGATAAAATCACATCCTCTAAAATTTTTTCGCCTAGCGTTTTAAAGGCAAGTTCAACATTAAACCCAGTTTTTGCACTTGAGAGGTATGCCATGGATTTTTCATAACCAGATGCAGTATTTTTAAGCTCGTTTAAGCTTATGTTCTGGATGTCAACCAGATCGCATTTGTTTCCAAGTAACACAGTGGAGATATTGCTGGTAAAATCCTGGATGTTCTCCAGCCATTTCTCCAGATCCGATAAGGTCTCCTCCCTTGTGGTGTCACACACCCCGATTATCCCTTGGGCTCCTGAAAAGTATGCCTGTTGCAGTAGCCGACGAAGGCTTTGATGTCCTGTTATATCCCATATCAAGAATTGAACATTCACTGGTTCTTTAGTCTGAGGATCTGTTACCTCAATTTCTTTTTTGCTGACTTTTGCACCGATAGTGCCTTTGTACCTATCTGAAAATTGGTCAAACACATATCTTCTGATAAGGCTGGTCTTACCCACCGCTAGATTACCCACTAGACATACCTTCAATTTATAGGGTATTGTTCCTAACAAACTAACCCCTCGCGCTTAAATTTCCAATATGCTCCAAATCATGCCAATTATTTCCTCATTTATATTCTTTGTGCTATTATTATCAAAAAGATATTAATAATAAAGAAAAAGGCAGTTTTATAGTTCGATGTTGACCCCCCTTAGGTTTGTATCCGAGTTTTCCAGCAATTTAAAGATTCTCATAGCCAGATCATAGATTAGGATAAGGTATGTATATGGTTATACTGCATTGCATCCTGTGATATGAGGATACTCAAGTCCGAGTAATTTTACTGTTGATATTGAGTATTCGACATCGATCCTTATTTTAATCCCGCTTTAATAGATTGGTATTCAGGTGGATCTTTTCATTTGATGTTTCATTTACGATTTCTTAGGAATGACGATGTTCTAAATAAAATGCCTAAATCGTTCCAAATATTCAACTCACCCCTCGAAAAAGCAAAGGAAAAAAGACGAAATAGGGGTGCCCGAATTCAACCATAAATATTTGTCCTTTCCCCCGCATTACTGCTCTTCACTATTTGATGGTCATCAAATTACTATAATTTATTTTTAAAGGGCAAAAGGAGCATTTATTAAGGCTTCATCTCTTTTTTACAAACAGGACAAACTGTGCTACCAATTGGTATCTGGGTTCCGCAATGTGGGCAGTTCTTAATTCTAATCGGCTCTGGAGTTGCGGCCTGAGGCTGCACTGGAGTGCCAGGAGTGGCAACTGGTTGTGCAACTTCCCCAGGTTGCTCTATTGGTTGTTGGGGTGGTTGATATGGCGGTGGTTGATACGGTGGATAAGGTTGATAGGGTCCAGGGTAGGGCGGGTATCCCGGGTGTCCGGGGGGATACCCAGGAGGATACGGACCTGCAAAAGGTTGTGGATACAAAGGCGGTAATGGCTGTATTTCCCTGTTTTTCACACGCCAATATGCTCTCCTATAGGCCATATAAAATATCAGTATAGGTATCAAAGCAATTGAACCCACGGCCAGGGGGATCAATAATGCCGGGGTTATGGCATTCACATCTTCTGTTCCTGTTCCAACATCGATCAGGTCTAGATATAAGAATAACCATATAATAACGGCTGCTGATACTATTGCCACCACTACATATAATATTCCTCCAGTCCAAAGCATTTGCTTTCCTTTTTCATCCGATATCTCAAATATTAGATAGATGGTTCCAAGAGATATGAAGATGGCAGTCACGATACCCACCACAGAGCTGCCTATGGTTCCCATTAAAAATCCTGCAATACTTCCACCTACTAAACTTACAATAATTCCTATTCCCACAAATAGAGTGCCTTTTGAAACAGAATTCGCATGAATTTCTCCAAATTCCATTCTACCTGAATAAATCATAATCAATCCCACAAGAAAAAGAATGTAAGCTATGAATATGAATAAACCACCTAAACAGAGGCCTGCGAAAAAACCAACCAGCGGGCCAAGTACCTCCTCAGGATCTTGTTCCTCATCGATGGCGGCTATCTCGTCGATTGAAACGATAAGGGCAATAAGAACGATAAACAAAAGTGCAAGAGCAATCATATAGAGCACAAATCCGTAGGAAAAGTACTTCAATCCCTTTTCAGTATTCAATTCTTGAGCCATCATATTATTACCTCGCTCTTAATCATTAGTACCCTATCGATAACCTATTATAATTCATTTTTGGGATGTGAAGAACTCGGATTTACCAAAACATATAACTTCTTAAATATCTATTACCCATACGAATTTGAACCGGGGGTAAGAGGTATGAAAGTTCTATCTGTTGGAGGTGGCGCAAGAGAGCATGCCATAGTGAAGGCCTTAATCAAAGGAGATGTTGAGCTTTACTCGGTCATGAAGAACCGAAACCCAGGGATAACAAAGGTGAGCAAGGATACTTTATACGAAAAAGAGACCGAGGTGGACAAAGTAGTAAAATGGGCGATATCCAAGGGAGTGGATTTTGCTGTAATAGGTCCTGAGGCTCCGTTAGGTGTGGGAATCGTGGATGTTCTTGAAAAGGAGGGCATACCCAGCGTAGGACCCAGCCAGAAGGCATCCCAGATAGAGATATCAAAGCAATACATGCGGGATCTCATGGCAAGGCATAAATTGCCGGGCATGGTGGATTATCGTTTTTTCAATGATATCAAAGAAACAGAGAAATTTCTGCAGGATTACGATAAGGAGGTAGTGGTTAAACCAATAGGTCTGACTGGTGGAAAGGGTGTAAAGGTAATGGGGGAGCATCTATTGACCAAGGAGGATGTGATCGATTACTGCAAGGACATAATCGATAAAAGTATAGGTGGATCATCAAGCTTTATACTCGAAGAGAAAATGGTGGGTGAAGAGCTTACACTTCAGGCGTTTTGTGACGGCAGCCATATAATACCAATGCCCGCTGTTCAGGATCATAAAAGGGCATATGAGGGTGATGTAGGGCCGAATACAGGAGGCATGGGTTCCTATTCCCAGGAAGATGGCCTACTGCCCTTTCTAAAGAAGGAAGAATACCAGGAATGCGTCAATATCATGCAGAGTATCATAGGAGCCATGAAGGCAGATGGTACACCATACAAAGGCATTCTCTATGGACAATTCATTCTAACCTCAAAGGGTCCAAGGGTAATCGAGTGCAACGCCAGATTTGG
>CP070672.1:503611-506303 GCA_020351895.1 Thermoplasmata archaeon | reverse complement strand
GCACAAGGACATCATGAACAAGCACAAGAAGGGAGGCTGGTCCCAGATGCGCTTTCAGAGGCTGAGAAAGGGGGCCATTGAGCATTTTTTTAAGGATGTGGTGGAACATCTGGAGGATTTTTTAGAGAAGGAAAAGGTGAGAAGAATCATCTTGGCAGGGCCTGGAAATGCTAAAAAGGAATTCGAAGAGTTCTTACCAGATCATTTGAAAAATAAAGTCATTGCTGCCATTGATCAGGATATGGATGTCCCCGAGGGACAGCTTTTGAGCGATTCACTTTTGGACTTTTTCAAGAAGGAAAGAGAGGAAGAAAATGAAATGGTTGCCAACCTTAAAGCCGAGATTTTAAAAGGCGGTCTTGTAGCCTATGGTTTGGAGGATACATTAAATGCGGTTATTGAGGGCAGAGTAGAACTCCTTCTAATAAACATGGGAAAGAAGGCCAAGGGCTGGAAGTGTGAAAGATGCAATATTTTCAAATCAGGCACCGCAAAGACCTGCGAGAATTGCGGTAAGGAGGTATTTACCGTGGATGTGATTGAGGAGCTCGTGGAGTCTGCCAAGGAAATGGGAACAACTTTGGAATTCATTAAAGACAACGAGTTTTTAGATGAGCTGGGTGGAGTGGCTGCGTTTTTAAGGTACTAGGTAGATTTAATCCTATAGATCTTCTTCTAGTTCTTCATCCTCGATTTTTACTTTATCTACTTCTTCATGAAGTTCCTCTTCGAGCTATGATTCTTCATCGCGTTCTGAATCCTCAAGTCCCTTTCCCTCTTTGAGTTCTCCCTCAGGTTCCTCCTCAAATCTTTCGTCCTCGATACCTTCCTCATCAACATATTCTCCAAAAAGTTCATCTTTGGGCTTTGACTCTTCATCTGAGGCTTGTTCTGGCTTCTCCTCGACGTCTTCTTCGGCTGATTTATCTGGTTCTTCTTCCCCGATAGTCTCATCCTCTGGCATGGCTTCCTCACCAGGTTCCTCCAACTCTTCCGGTCCTACTCCGGGTGCTGCTCCAGGTACTGCCGGAATTTCCTCAGCTTCCTTTTTCTTCCTTGTTAAAAGGAAGAGCAAAATGATGATCACAATCAGTATCACCACGATGATCCATGGGAATATGTTTTCTTCGGTTTCCTCCTTAGGCGCAGATGCGATGCTAGCCGTCTCATCAGGGCCATCTTGTGTATTACCTGCCTCATCAACCAGCTGGAAGTAATAGTGCAGCGTGCCGCTTTCAGATGGGACTATGGAGCCGGTGTAGGTTCCATCTGTGGCAGTCAAAAGCATGGTCTTCTTTTTTGAATCATCCTCTCCGAACCAATAGGTCACAGTGACCTGTGAAATCCCGACATTGTCAGAAGCATCTATTTGGAAATTGAACTCTTTGTCCTCCTTTCCACTGGTATCGGATTGATCGTTTGACAAAGTTCCCAGAATGTTATCAGTGATCGGAACTGACCTTTGTCCGATCTGTAAAGCATTTCCATGTGAGTCCCTGGCCACGATGTAAAAGTGTAACGGTTCAATGGAATCATTTGGTATAGTTATTGAATGGGTGTACACATCGGTGCCTGTCATGATTGCGCTGGTTACAGAATCCTCGCCGAACCAGTAGAACACCTCCACCTCGGCAATTCCTATGTTGTCTTCAAAGGTGGCGTTAAATTCGAAGCTTCCGCCAGTAATGGCTGTTGTATCTGAATTCTCGTATATGAGAGTGGGTGGATCGTTGTCAGTTACAGTTATGTCCTGTTGTTCTCCGATGTATTCATTGCCTACAGAATCCACTGCCTTAAGATAATAATGGAGTGTATCTTCTGAACCAGCGGGTATGATGATTTCCTTGGTGTATGGATCCGCTCCAATCATGATTGCAGTGGTTTCAAGGTCCCCTCCGAACCAGTAAACCACATAGGCATTGGCAATATCGATATTGTCTGCGAAATCGGCTTTGAACGTGAAAGCATCTCCTGTTGTGGCATCATCATCGGAATCATCAGAAACGAATGTTGGATCGTCGTTATCCTGGACAGGAACATCGACCTGGGAACCCACGAGCCAATTTCCTGCTTCATCTGCAATTGTGAAATAATAGTGCAGGGTATCCAAGGAATCCGAGGGTATCGTGATGCTCAGGGTGTAAGGCCCTATCCCGGTCATTGTGGCATTTGTTGGGGAATCTGTACCGAACCAATAAACAACATACACCTCGCTTACACCGATATTATCGGTGGCGTTGACAACGAAGTTGTATGCATCCCCTGTTGTGGCTGTGGTATCTGATGTGTCCAAAAGGTTCGTTGGAGCATAATTGTCTGTGACATTCACATCCACCTGTGGCCCCATAAGCCAGTTGTCGAATATATCACTGGCCTTGAAATAGTAATGGAGCTTAAACATAAGATCCGAAGGTATGGTTATCTGGTAGTTATATGGGCCTATGCCGCTCATCACAACCTCTATTGGGGGATCTGTTCCGAACCAATATACAAGTAGAGTTTCGTTCATGCCAATGTTATCTGTGATATCCACGTTGAACGTGAAGGTATCACCAAGACTCGCAAGGCTATCCGAATTGTCGGCATTGAGAGTTGGAGAATCGTTGTCAGTCACATCAACATCCGCCTGAGGCCCCACAAGCCAGTTTCCAGCGGAATCAGTGATTCTGAAGTAGTAGTGCAGGGTCTCAAG
>CP070672.1:488758-503511 GCA_020351895.1 Thermoplasmata archaeon | reverse complement strand
TTCAATAACAGGGCCCCCGTTTTTCCTTTCAGAACCTGTGGTATATATCCATATCAAAGCTCAAATAACATCATATCAGAAAACAATATCACGAACAATGATTTTGGGATGTGGGTTGACAGAAGCCCGGACAATACCATATCAAGAAATAATATAACATATAATAGTGTTGGCATATATCTCTACTTCACCTCCAACAGGAACATAGTGGATCATAATAATATTTCAAAAAACGCAATCGGTATTGATGTCGTTCCCGGTAATGCCGATGGTGAGAACAAGATATCCCATAACAACATCTTTTCCAATTCAAACATTGGCCTACAATTTAGAGATAGCAGACTCAATATTATATCCCATAATAATATTTATTCAAATAATAACAATGGATTGATTATAGATAAGGGTTATAGCATTACAATATCCTATAACAACATATATTCAAATGGTAATATTGGAATTCATCTAAAATCAACCTCAATTAATACAGTAGACAATAACAATATCCTTTCAAATACCGGACATGGAATATATATAGAGTCCAGTTCAAGCAATGATCTCTTTGACAATGTAATAAATTCAAATCTTAAGTACGGGATTTATTTAAAATCCAGCTCTAAAAATGATATTTTAAGGAATGACATAAGCTCTAATTCAGGGAACGGAACATACCTACGTGCATCAAATAGAAATAATATCATCTATAATAATATCACTTCAAATTCCTATTATGGCATTTATATAAACAATTCCCATAATAATACCATTCATCATAATAACATAGCCTATAACAATGGGTCCACTGAAATTTACAGTCCCGATCATATCCAGGCCTATGATGACCTCAACTTGAGCTTCTGGAATAATACCTATCCCTCGGGTGGAAATTATTGGCTTGATTACGATGGTGTGGATCTGAACTGCACTCCAAGTCAGGATGTTCCTCCTTCTGATGGGATTGGAGATACACCCTATGTTTACATTCTCGGAGGTGCTGGTGTTCAGGATCACTATCCGCTAATGAATCCTCACGTAAATTTATATCTTTATCCAGGTTGGAACCTCATATCGCTTCCCTACATCCCGTATGACACCGAATTGAGCACGCTTCTGGAGCCCATTAAAGGTTCATATGATGCAGTCCAATGGTTCAATGCAACGGACACAGACGATCACTGGAAACATAATCAAGTCTCAAAAGCTCTGAATCTAAATGATTTGAATGACATCAATCATATGATATGCTTCTGGATACACATTACGAAAGCCAATGGAATAATGTTTGAATACAGGGGCATGGCTCCAATAGAGAATCAAACCATCACCCTCTATTCTGGCTGGAACATGGTAGGTTACCCTTCATTGACATGCTATACAAGGACAGAAGGATTGAACGACCTCACATTCGGACAGGAGGTTGACCTCATCCAGTGGTATGATGCCCAAACGCAGACCTGGCATGATATGGGTGAGAATGATTATTTTGTTCCAGGAAGAGGGTATTGGATTCATTCAAAAGTTGAGACAACCTGGGATGTTCCAATGTAGATGATAATCCTCTTTAAAATAGACGAGGAAACAATAAGGACTTTTTAATTTTGTTGAAAATCATATCCACAATACTGGCAGACTTTCGCATTAAAACCTATTTCTCTTCCACATGAGAGACATATTCGCCTTGGTGGAGGGGGATACTGAGGATACTGCTGATAAGAAGGTGTTTCACTCTGTCTAAATCCCACAATCAAAAAGATAAGGCCGATGAAAGCTAAAGAAAAGCCAAAGAAACAAATAATTCCAAGAAAAGGAAAAAACACTCCTGCAAACATCATGATTGCTCCTATAATTATAAAAGTAATCCCGGGTTCCGATAAATCGGTCATATTTCTCCTCCATGGACAATATGGTGATTTTTTTCAAACCTTAATATAATTTCTATACTATCAATAAGGAGCATGGCGAACAATCGAGGCAATCGGAAGGTATTTATCAGACTTTAGCAATTACTTTAATTCATGGGCAGGAAGGTAATTACCATCTTATTGAGCTTAGTCATGGTACTTAGTTTGATTTTGATTGTGGATGTGACTATGGATTTTGCACCCACTGTTTCAGGGACCACACTTTATGTCAATATAACTGGCAGTGATGGAGCCTACACGAAAATACAGGATGCCATCAATGACAGTTTCCATGGAGATACGGTTTTTGTGTATAATGGAACTTATTACGAGAATTTGGTGGTGAATAAGACCATCAATTTGACTGGGGAGGACAGGGATGCCACAATCATCGACGGAAAAGGAAGTGGAAATGTTGTATATGTGAATGTAGATTGGGTAAACATCACGGGATTCACTATTACAAATGGAACCCATGGTATGTTGTTTGAATCTTCATCAAACAATAGCGTAACAAACAACAATATTAATTCGAACAGGGGGCTCCCCACAGGTTGGGGCATGGTATGCGATATCTCATCTAACAGCGTAATAATAAACAATAATGTGTCAAACAACGATAACGGTATCTATCTGGGATCATCGTCAAACTGCATCATAGAGGGCAACAATATATCCTCCAATGAGGATACCGGTATCTGGTTCGCTGCGTCAGGAAACAGTAGTATAACAAACAACAATGTTTCTTTTAACGGTGGTTATGGTCTTTCGTTTTCATGGGCGTCAAACAACACAATAACAGATAACGATGCTTTGAATAATGACATCGGCATCGATCTTGGTTTTTCTTCCAATAACACTATAATAGATAACAATGCATCCTCGAATGACAGGGTTTGCATCCACCTTGCTTTTTCTGATTGGAACATGATGAAGGATAACAACATATCAGAAAGTGATTATGGAATACGACTCGAGACCTCGAACAATAACAGTGCAATCAACAATACAGCATGCTGGAATAATGAAAATGGTTTCAATCTTACCACATCCAATGATAACATAATTACTGGCAATAATGTATCATTGAATACCAATACAGGTATCGGATTGACTTCATCCGAACGAAACAACCTCACATCCAATTCCATTATCTCGAACCAATTGCATGGCATTGCTATTGTTTTATCGGACTCAAACACTGTTTCATATAACAACGTTTCTGATAGCAGTAAAATGGGTATCTATCTGGAGAAAGCCTTCGGGAACAATATAACTAAAAATATTGCTTTCTCAAACGTTGATGATGGGATCCATCTCCTAAGATGCAACTATAACAATATAACGGATAACACTGTCTTCGAGAATTCATTTGTGGGGATCTATCTCCCTCGTAATTCAAACTCAAACTTTATTGGAAGCAATACTGTATACAGAAATCCATATGGGATAGTACTCCGTGAATCATCTAATAAAAACACAATTGAAGGCAACAACGTCCATAACAGTAGTACATCGGGGATACATTTGTATAAAAGCGATGAATGTACGATAAGGAGCAATAAAGTGCATAATAGTAATTTCAATGGAATTGAACTTCAGAACTCCGATTTTAACAATGTTACGAACAATGTTGTATATCAATCTAAAATACTCCATGGAATCTACGTTCTGGAGAATTCAGATAGAAACACTATTGCAAACAATACAGTTTTTAACAATACAAAAGATGGAATATACATTAAATCTTCCGAGTTCAATGATATAATTCAGAACAATGTTACAATGAACAAAATGTATGGTATCTCGATTGGACCATGTGATGATATCAATATTATAGGGAATAATGTATCAAGTAATGAATACGGAATAGCACTCATCCTATTCACACTCTCCATTGTGATAAGAGAAAACGAAATCGTAAACAATAATAGAACTGGACTCTTAATTTCCCCAGGTTATTTCAATCAGGTAAGAGGTAATAATATATCGCACAACAAAGCAGATGGAATCCGCTTTGAAGGGGGTGCCAGAAACAATACCATAATTAATAACAATATTTCAAACAATGAATGTGGTATCAATCTTACCGAGGATACACGCTACAATCTCTTTAAGGGCAATATAATTTCAGAGAACAATATGTGGGGGATATCTTTATTGAATACAAGCAATAACAACACTTTCTACCACAACAACATCATGTTCAACACAAATCAGGTCTTTCTGAACTATACAACCTCCGTTGATCACGAGTGGGACGATGGCCAGGGTAAGGGAAACTACTGGAGCGATTATACAGGATTGGATGACGGAAGCGGAGGCCGCATAGCAGGTGACGGTGTAGGGGATACCGAGATTCCACATCCCGAAATCGACCAGGGAAACGGGTATTTCCAGCTGGACAACTTTCCCTTAATCGATCCTTTTGGTTTTATTTATCTGTACCCTGGATGGAACCTTATCTTCATACCGTATATTCAATATGATCCAAATGTTGGTTCTGTTTTAAAAAGTATAAGCGGAGCCTATGATGCTGTGCAGTGGTACAATGCCAGCGATATGTCCGATCCTTGGAAACACAATAATACGAGAAAGCCAGATCCATTAAATGATTTAGACAGTATCCAGAATATCATGGGATTTTGGGTGCACATTACCGCGCCCGGCGGAGTGCTTTTCCAATATCAGGGGAGCCAGCCAACAACGAATCAAACAATTACTTTGCAGGAGGGCTGGAACATGGTTGGGTACCCATCTCTCAGAAGCTATAATAGAACAGAGGGATTGAATAACCTAACTTTCGGAATCCAAGTTGATTTAATTCAATGGTATGATGCTGAAACCAAAACTTGGCATGACCTTGGCGAGAATGATTATTTTGAGCCAGGGAGAGGGTATTGGGTTCATGCCAAGTCCAAATGCGAGTGGGATGTTCCGTTTTGAAGGGTTGCCCCATCCCCTAATTCCTTTTCACCACCGGTACGCATCAAAAGCGAGGATTGAAGTAATCGGAGGTATTCTACTGGTTTAGGTAATAACATTCATTCATGGGTAGGAAGGTAATTTCATTATGGTTTAGCATTGCGATGGTATTCAGCATAATCTTTAATCAATTGATATCATTCAATCGACCCCTTACTCGAACAATAGGTATTCTCAGTAATCTGAAAGATATAAGATGTTATAAAAGTAATGCAGAGGGTTGAAAAGTTAGGTGAGAAAACCAAAAGCATTGATAACTTTATGTGATATATCGGTAGGGATGTAACAGATTTTAAAGTATCGGTTATACGATAATTATATACATTTCTGAAAACAATAAAGGTTTGAAACGAGAGAATAAAACCAGAGGTTACCTCACGGAGAAAGTCTTATACAAGTAATCGCTAGAGGTTCTACGTGTACCCTCTCGTTTTAACAATTTTTTTCTATTCGGTTGAAAATAAAGTTTTTTGTTCTTGTTTTTTTTGTCTTTTTTTAAATTGATTAAGAAATTCCATTTTTTCATCTGTCATAGTATTTATTTGAACATTTCCATTTTTTTTAACCATAACCAACGATCCCCTCCAAACAAATCTTTCTGCATAAATGGGTTTTTGTTTCTCAATTGTTTCTCTTTTCATTGTTTTTAACATCTCATGAATATCATACCATTCTCTTTTAAACCATTCCCCAATATCTGTCATATCTTATCCTCCATAACATCTAATCATGTTATTAGTACTTAATGTTAATGTAAAATATGTAAAAAAGAGAACTTGAGTACCATGATAAGTATCTCGAGTTCCCTACCATTTATCTGTCTTTGATTTCAAACTAAAAATTCTATAATTAGCTACCACGTTATAGTCGGCCCAAGTCTCAATGGTTCTCAATAATTCGTTCCAGCCTTAGAGGACTTTTATTTGAGATGAGGCATAAGATACTATCCTCTTCCCTGAGTCGATTGTGTTTTGGAGGTTGGGTCTAAGCTTGACTGTTTTATTCTGGGCAGGTGGGCTTATATCCTTTATCTAACACTATTATCTTATCTTTTAAATAAAGGATGTGGTGCTCTGGGTCTATCATGGTTCTATGCCAGATTTGCTACTGGCCCTCTATAGACAAATGGGGGATTCTCTCCCGTTACATAAGCTGTACCTATATATGTTTCAGGCACAAATTCTACGTGGTCCTCTATATATTTAAAGGAAACATCATTAAAAATCGAAACCTCGACTTCCCCGATCCAATTTATTACCGGGTATCCGAGTTCCCAACCATCAGGCCATTGATAGGTAACTGGAATATCACGGGGAGGAATTTCTGGGTCACCAAGAGGAGCGTAATAGAAATCATCCTTGGCTAAATTGGATGGCATATAAAAGTGACCATCATCTACCCATGCATTAACCCAAGCTCTGACAAATGCCCAACCAACATTCTCTGCTTCAGGTTGTTCCCAAAATGAAGTTGAGAAACATCCATTTGAATCCGTGGTAAGTGGGCCCAACAGAGTAATATGACGATTTTTTTCTAAATCTATATGGACCGTGGCTCCTTCAAGGTCATGAAATCCTCCTGGCGCATTTAGATGAAACCATTCAACTTTACCATATATTGGAACAGTATCACCTACTTTATATTCATTATCCGGGTCTGCAATATCATATATTGTAACTACTTGGCCTCTAGCAGTGCCACCACCGGCTACATGATTTATATGGGGGCCATAATACTTGGCTGTATCTCCACTTAACATATACCAATCGGCCATACGTGTTGCATCTGTTGCATAAATTTTAGCATCACCTGCCCATCTGGGATCGGTTGGAATATCAAAAGTACATGTGAATTGCCCATGTAAATCTGTATATACATGTCTGCTCTTATATGCGGAAGCCTGTCCCTCAACCATAGACTCAACAACAATCTCTACAAGCACTTTTACACCTATAACTGGTTCTCCGGCAGGGCTCTCTTCTGTGCCAACATAGCCTTCAACAGTAACTGTACCACCGGTATATGCTTCTTCGGGTGGAATCACGTGTGTAATTTCTATCGTTTGCTGGTACAGTACCGCACTATTAATAACAACCAATATATCTTTGAGATCTGTAGTATTATCTTTCCCTTTAGTGGGATTAGATCCAGCATTTCGTACAATTATCCTTGCATATATCATATATCGATAAACAGGCACCTCATCTGGTTCAACATCAACTGTAAAATCCAAATCCTCTGGATATACAACACGCTGATCTATATATGCCCCTTCAAAATCATCGTCAATGTCCGTTTTTTGCCAATGTTTCCATCTTGTTTGCTCCCATTCACCGATATCTCTTCTCAACTTATACTCAAATATTGTAATATATAAATCCCCACTACAATCATCTAAATAATCATGGTACGACCAGAGAATATAAAAAGTCACCTTTCCGTCTTCATCGGTTCCCGTAGAAATATAATTTTGGAGTGGAGGTTCCAGCGTAGTAATGGTAACATAACATTTTTGGTTATAATAAGGCGGATCTGCTACATTCTTGACTTCAAATACGACATCGGCTATTTGAACTTCTACATCTGCAATTTCATCAGCTTCCACTGAAGGGGTGAGTAAGACAGAGAACGTCATCCCTATCAGTATAAGCGTAGTAAAATATACTCCAATTTTCTTCAATACACAATCAAATTTAATTTCTTCCAAGTTTGTTCTAACCATGTTTATCGCCTCCTATCTGATTCGGGAAAAATCAGATTTTCCCGCTGTTCCTTTTAGGGTGTATTTTATATATATAGTTTATTGTACACTTTTTGTAAGTTCATAGGAAATAACCTTACCTACATCTCAACATTCGTATCCATCAAAGCGCATCAAGAGTGGTTGGGGGACACGTGGTAATCGGAGGTATTTAACTGGCTTCGGGTATTAACTTTAATTCATGGTTAGGAAGGTAATAATGGCGTGACGGTCATGAGCATCCTTCCGGCTCGCACCAGGATCGGCGTGCTTGCCATGCCCTATCTGCTCGAGTAAAGCTCACGAGCCTGTTTAGTGTAACCTTGCACCATGGAGTATCATTACCCGAGATCCAACACCAATCCTAATATGATGATTTAACAAATCGATATCTAAAGATGCGAATGCTGTAATAGTAAGGTCGACGTTATCCGCTACAATAACATTGGCTGGAGCTACGACGTCATTATGAAGGTAACAATCCTGGGTGATCCACCAGTCGCCTGATGACGGAGGCGTAGCTTCGACGTATGGTGGTGGATCATTACCTCCGGGGACGGTATAGCCTCTCGCATTAAACCAATGTATTATTGCTGCGAGATTGTCCCCGCCATACAATGTAGCATCAGCGATGGTGAAAGCCACGGCAGCATCATTCTGATCGGAAGCTGCATTCAAATTTGATAAAGCTTCGAGTAGAAGTCTATCAGTCTTTGTTTTTCCAATATCATCCCATATTTGCATTAGTGTGGAAGACCATAGCTGACCCGAGGAATGAATGTCATCTCCATCCAAATCATCTGGATAAGTTCCAGGATCGTTTGTAATTCGCCCAGCCCAAAATGGGTTATGGCCAACCCAATGTCCAAACCAATTATATTCCGCATCAGTTGGGTCCCAGAACAATTGAGCCCGATTATAAGAGACTGCCCAATAATCTGCTGAGCCTTCACTTAGCCCCTCGATATTCGAAAAGCCCACACCACCTCCACCAGTAAGCCAATCATGGACACCATGCATCAATTCATGAAGCAAAACATCTGGATCTTCAGCATTATCAACATCCCCCTCTCCATGTGCAATTCTTCCTGTATTAAGATTATAATGTGAACCACCATCACCATTATCTCCGTGGGGGTCAACCTGAACTCCCCCAACGTATTGGGTAGGTGTCACAGTGAATCCCAATTCATTGTTAATGTAACGCATTGATTTGTCAGTGTGATAGTAGGCGTTCACTGCTTCAAATTCGTCATCCCCACGGGTAAAGTCGAAATTTGAACCTGGCTGGGAAAAAACTCCATCAAACGGCGCCTCAAAGTCCACAATTTCGGCCCAAGGTCCCGTAAGGAAATGAGTACCCCCATCGAGCGTAATGTCAGGAAGTACAACGTTCACCAGTTGATTGGTCAATTGGGGACTGTCAGCATCATCATTGTCCACGAAACCCGGATCGCCATAAGTGGCACCAGCTCTTGTAAGGGGATCTGGATCAAATACCGTACCTGTACCATCTACATGATTTTGATAAACTGCCTTATCCTCAACCCTGAATATCTCACAAGTGTAAGCATCTATCAAGATTTCCCAGTCTCCAAGGGGGGTTTCAGCTGGGACAACGTTGATTTTGTGTGCCAATCGAGACTCCCCACTATTATAATAGACAATAGTTTCTGTATTTTCATATTGAATCTTTCCATCAACTTTCAAGTAATTCTTTGCATCCTCTAGCGCCTCTGAAGCTGACAGGGAGATAGATCCATGTGGAAGTGTCACAAAGGGATTATACCCATTAGCAACGAACATAACCTTATTTTGGGGATTAATATTAACCACTGTCTCACTTTCGTAAACCTGATAGCTATCTAACATCTGAATAAATCGGACATGGTAGCCTCCAGGGGTTTCTACCGTTACTCTATGGACTAGATCGTTCAAATCATCTGGCATACCAAACAATTCCGCATTCTCTGCGAGATACTGGCGTGCCATCTTTTCAGGATCGCTTGGAGCTACGGTGTAATCGGCACTATAGACAGCAATTGGCATCCCTGTGCCTCTATTGACACGCATTCCATCAAGGATATATGATTCAACATGTTCATCTTGAAGAATTTCAAAACTCTGGGCGCTTACACTTACCTCATCCCGAGTTAAGATCAGATCGGCAGGATATAGTAGAGACATTACGACTATCGAGGTTGTCAGTATGGCCACCATCTCCAACCATTTCTGTTGCATTCTATTTCACCCCATGGGTCATTTCGGAGGATCTCATGGACAACCGCTCCCTATGCAAATTTCTCCATCGGAGGTTATATCTCCAGACAGTTTGATATTACCATTGACTTCTAGGCTCTCGGTTGGAGTCGTCGTTCCAATGCCAACATTGCCATTCATAATTGCCATTGTGTGAGGTTGTGTTAATATTGGTGGTGTGGGATCGAAATTTAAACCAATCCCAATACTGTCAGTTGCACTAGGCTCGATCAAGATTGACTTTCCCAACGCGATTGAAAAACTTCCACCTGCAGTTAAACTACTTCCTATTGCGATTGAGCCCATTCCAGAAGCAGTACTACTTTGTCCCATCGCGATTGCGCAATATCCTGTTGCTAAATTGTTAATACCTATCTCCGCTGCTCCATCTAGGCCAGTAGGATTTTGTGGAATTTCAACATCTAGTTTTGCTGATGGGGCTGTCGTTCCCATACCAACATTGCCTGTTCTTTCATCTAACCAGAGAATAGGTTTATTGATTGGATCATCATTGAAAATATGGATACTTCCGCTTATTTGAGTAAGCTGTATAGAATTTCCACTTGGTCCGCCAAATGCGTAAGCATCTGCAAGACTTTGTAACTCGTTAGTTGAACTTGGATCATAACCTGCTAGGGCATGGTCCCCCCAGCTATAAGCCGTATCCCAGTTGGTAATATCTCCACTTGTGATTCCACTTGCCGCACTTGCACCGAATATTGGATCGCTTTCACTTGTGAGATAGCCTGCTAATGCATGATCTCCCCAGCCATAAGCCGTATCCCAGTTGGTAATGTCTCCACTTGTGATTCCACTTGCCGCACTTGCACCGAATATTGGATCGCTTTCACTTGTGAGATAGCCTGCTAATGCATGATCTCCCCATTGATAGGCTGTGTTCCAATTATCGGAATTCCCTCCTGTGGCTGTTATGACACCATCCACATCAAGCTCCGTGGCTGGCTCGAGTTTCCCAATCCCTACTCTGCCATCCTCCTTGATATTCAACCTAACTTCGCCAGTTTCCCAATCGCCATCCCATATCGAAAAAAGATTATCATATGAATAATGGACTTCAATACCGCACCAAGCTCCACCAGCCATGAGGTTCATATAAGGCATTCCACCTGGATAACTTACCCTAATTTGATCTTCATAAGACATCACATGCAATTTTGCTTGAGGATTTTGGGTCCCGATACCAACATTGCCATCTTCTTGAACTCTAAAGAGTTCCGTACCAACACCTGATAATCCATGCTTTGTTACTGCAAATGCCTGATCTTCATCATCATTATTTGAATCGATGTCAATATAATAGCTCCCGGTATCATTAATATCATTGGGATCTTCGCCCCACTTGGGTGTAGCGAGAACCATTGGTATTAATGAAACCATCACAAGTATTCCCAAAATTGCCAAGGCACCTAATCTTCTCTTAATTCTTTTTTCCATTTCTATTCCCCCAAATATCGCGTAATATTCACCTTCTAATTCGTTTAAAATATATATAAACTCTTTTGTACACTTTTTGTAAGTAGATTTAAAATGGTTTTCGATAAAGTTGGTAAAGACAATTCACTGATGTGAATCACATGTAGAAATAGACCAATGAAAATCTCCCAACTCAAACATTACCCCAGGGAACCGCCCCTTTAACATAATACCTGAGCACCTTCCCCCTCCTCTCAGCTCTCACATGCCCCGTCTCCATCAAGAGATTCAAATGGTAGCTCACAACCTGCTGACTTATACCCAATGCCTTGGAGAGCTCCTTCTGGGTCAATCCCGGGTTGTTAATAATATGAATAATTAATTGACCCTGGATTGACTGGGTCCCAAAGCCGTTCACCCTCTGGACATCCATATCCACCGGGTAAAACCTCTTGTAGACTCCGTCACGCATGGATTTGATGTATTCCTCCCTTTCTAAAGTCTTGAGGTGGTAGGCTAGAACGCCGTTGTTTAGATTCAGCTCCTGCCTGATCGAGCTGTAATGATCCCCTGGATGTTCCATTATATATTCGAAGATCTTGCTTCGGGTAACCAAGTTAAGAAGCTCCTTTCTTTTCAATCTCGAGTAAAGGGGAAAGATAACAGGGAAGAATTTGTACTTACCCACTTCTGTTCCTCCTGCGAATGCGAGGGAAAAGAGGATCACTCCCGCAGATGCTGCCATCATGACTGTAGCCCATGGAATGTCTGCTAATTGAATACCTTGGGGTGTGATCTGTTTATCCCCTGAAAGGACCCACGTTACGCTCCATCCCTTCAGAATCGGAGTAGCATCACCCGATCCCACAAAGGTCGCCTTCAACTTGATTGTGGGATGACTATTATTGTCAATTGATGAGATGTCAATACTAGATTCGAATATTTTCTCGAATCCTAAAATCGGTTCCTCTGTTATTCCATCCAATATTGTAACATGGATTCGGTTATCCTCACTGGGTTCCATCTTATCGATCTCGAGATTACTCCAGGATTGGCTGGATGGTAAAGTTATTGTGACTGATACGAGGCTCCCGGTTTCCGCGAACCTGGGTGGGCTTATCGTATGCATTATCTGCGTTTCAAGATCACCTGATGTCCCCATATACCACATCCTGTAAATGTCATCATCTTTTATTACGAAAGGGTAGGATGCAGCTTGATCATCTGGTGTACCTGGCTTTCCAATATCTATTACCATTCCATGCTTTATCCAGGTTCTCTCATCAATAGCCTCTGCATAGAAAATTCTGTAACCTGTTTCTTCATCGTGACCGGAATACCACATTCTGTATCTACCTTCGTCATTTTTGAGGACAGACGCACCGCTTACATGCATGTCATCAAGTTGGTCCTGATCACCCAGATCGAGTGCCATGCCTTTTTTTATCCAGTTTTCTCCGTTTAATGAAACTGCATAGAATATCCTATGGTGGCCACCCACAAGCTGGTGGTACCACATCTTATAAAGTGATCCGTCCCTCATGACTGTGTTTGGATGGACATCCAGGTCCGGGAAGATCACATCATGTTTCGTCCATTCGAATCCATCGGAGGAAGTGGCGTACATGATTCTATCGGTAGTGCTATCGTTACCGGCATACCACATCTTGTAGATCCCATCGTCCTTCATCACTATCGGATTATTCAAATGTGTATCATCTGGAGCTCCTGGAGGGCCCACATTAATTACGGGAGCCGGATTCTTTAACCATTCTATTCCATCTGTTGATGTGGCATATAAGATCCTGCTTTTTCTACCATTGAAGCCCGAGTACCACATCTTGTATACACCATCTTCCTTCAATACTGAGGGTCTTTTTGCTAAAAAGAGATCAAAGGGATCCCCGTTGTCCACGGCTATTGATTTATTTACCCATTTTGTTGCATCAGGTGTATTTATAAGTCCAATATTTCCCGGTTCGCAGGTTAAATTGAAGTGGTTATCCAATCCCTCCTCATTCCGAAAATCATCGCACCAGCTTCCACAGGTTTCTTCATCTTTAATTATGGGGCCTGCGCTTGCCTGGCTCATCATCAGCCCAAAAAAGGCCAGGAAACATACAATCCACACAGCTGGAATTGAATGTCGAAAATACTTTTCTTCTGTTAACCCATTACCTCTAATTCCCATATCACGCTCCCGCCTTGTTCATTACTCCCCCTATAATAATATATATATATACTTATGATATAATATTATTTCCGTTTTTTTATTATATATAAAGTCTTTTGTACGTTTTTTGTAAGTAGAAGAATGGGAGAATATAGATTTACATTAGAACCATATCTTTTGTTTCATGTAAAAATAAGACATGTGACCTAAGCTTTCATTAAGATTATTCGAGTTATTCCATCATATCAAGTAGGTTCATATCTTGCACATGGTCCCAATTTCCCACCCTTCCCGCCAAAACCTGATCCATAAAATCATGGTATAATAAGTATATAAACTGTTTTGTACACTTTTTGTAAGTGACTGAAAACTATCTTTACACGAATCCTAATATCCATAATAAATACCACCTCCACACTCACCGCAAAAGCGTAACACATAAATCTGGCCAAGCTATCACATCCCCTCATGAGTAGGAGGGTAATCTCAATCTGGCTGAGCCTGGTCATGGTTCTCAGCCTAATCGTGATCGTAGAGTTTACTGTGGACTTTTCAGTAAATGCTGAAGGCACCACTCTCTATGTCAACACAACTGGAAGTGGTGGAGCATACACCAAAATACAGGATGCCATAGACAACGCCAGTGATGGAGATACTGTTTACGTTTACAACGGGACTTATTACGAGAATGTGATTGTTAATAAGACTCTAAACTTGGCTGGGGAAAATCAAATCGCGACAATGATCAATGGGAGTGGGTCGGGAGATGCCGTGAGGATCGAGGCGGATTGGGTGAATATAACGGGATTCAGTGTTACCGGAGGAGGCTCGGGATTAAGAATGGAAAATGTGCTTAATTGCAGTGTGACAGAAATCAATGCTTCTGATAATATTTACGGAATTTATTTGTCTGGTTCCTCTGGAAATAATATTACAAATAATACCGCCTCAAATAATGATTACGGACTGTATCTTGATTCATGCAATGGGAATAACATTACAGAAAATAATTTTTCTCACAACGAGAAAGGCATGTCCAGCACTGGTTTGTATTTATATAATTCCAGCAACAATCTGGTATCTAGAAATAATATCTTGTATAATTCTCGGTATGGATCTTGTTTTACAATTTCTCATGATAATAATATCTCTTTTAACGAAGCTTTAAACAATGACTATGGAATCAGAATTCGTTTATCTAACGGTAACTTCATTCATAAAAATAACGCATCAGAGAACATTGAAGGAATATCTGTCTACG
>CP070672.1:484595-488658 GCA_020351895.1 Thermoplasmata archaeon | reverse complement strand
AGAGGATTTCGGCAAGACCTGGTCGAAAGTTAACCTCAATGTACCAGATGATGTCATTATCTCCAATATTGTGCAAGACTCTGCTGATATGGAACATATACTTTTACCTTTTCGACATCCAATTCTACACGAGGTTTCCTATCCGGTGTCCGAGCTTATAAGAGAGTCCTACGATGGCGGTAAAACATGGAACTCTGTAACGGACCTTGATTTCTTATCCAACGGTGTGACCGATGTTGTGGTTCAAGGGTCAACCTATTACCTGCTCAACCCTTACGGTGGTCCCGAAATACTTAAACTTGACGGCTCCGACTATCAGATAATTCGCATGCCGACAATTAAGGAATTTGAAAGAGTGAGCTTCAATCTGGATATACTCCTGTTTGACCCTGATGATCCTAGTATCGTCTATGGCAAGGCGGGCTCACCCTGGGCTCTGGGACTTGTCAAGTCAGAAGACGGCATGAATACCTGGAAGAAAATGGACAGTGATATTATTTGCTCATCGCCTACTATCGTCACTACTCACCCGACGGATTTGAATACTGTATTAACGAGCGGCAATGTAATACAGGAGTCTTATCTAACAAGGGACGGGGGACGAACGTGGGAGCCATTTACGCCGGTCAATGCCGGCGATGAGGTAAAGATTGACCCCAACAATCCAAATCATATCCTCTTGATTGACGAGATGACCAATATCTTTGAATCTTACGACTCAGGGAGGACTTTCACTCAGATTGCGAGAGATTTCTCATCGGCGAAGGTACTCGATTTTGAAATCGCCCAGGATGGGAGAATTTACGTATCCAATATCGGGGTCGGCATATCCGAGTTTAACCCTTCACAATCAGGTGAATCATGGCGTTATCTGACAAATTCCCCTGACTATGCTTACGACATCGAGATAGACCCTGACGACAGCAATATCCTGTATGCCTCTTATTCGCCAAAGATATTTGAGAGCCATGCCTCCGTATGGAGATATTCCAAATATCAGGCGGAGAACTCTGGCTGGACTGAGTTATTAAAGATTGAAGAGACTGGAGGAATAACAGCTTTAGAGTTTGATCCGTCGAATTCAAACAGGCTATATGCAGGTGTAATAGGTGATGAGGGTACCATCTATGCAAGCAACGACAAGGGGAAAACATGGGATATACTGAATGACGATTTGACATTTACCACGATATGGGGACATTCCCAGTTACAGATAGATCCAGAGGATAAGAATACGGTCTATGCCGGTACCTGGGGTGGCGGAACCTATAAAACAACCAGCGGCGGGGAAGACTGGTTGCTGCTGAATGAAGAGCACACCTTCTCCCCCACGGCTCTCGCCATATCGGAGAGTAATCCCCGCATAATTTATGCCTGTGACAGAGTCAGACCAAGTATCCACAGGTCAGACGACGGTGGCAAGACGTGGTACACCTACTACAGTTTTAGCGGAGACTATATGATGACTTCGACTGTCACTATTGATCCTGGTAATCCAGATATAATCTATGCTGCTGCTTTCAAGCCACCAATGGCTCATAAGGGTGAGTTGGCCAAGATCGAAAGCGGTATAAAAATCGACGACCTGAGTCCCGGGTTGCCGAGGGCTGTACTGGATATAGAGATCGACACGAATAACGTAAATACTATCTACGTAACCACACACATCCACGGTGTTTTCAAGACCGTGAATGGAGGGAACACGTGGGAACAGCTTGATGATAAAGGCACCGGGCTGCCAAGAACGGGCATGTA
This sequence comes from Thermoplasmata archaeon, assembly GCA_020351895.1. The sequence goes on along the minus strand of CP070672.1, from coordinate 486,903 downwards.
CGATATAGATATTGACCCACTGGACAGCAATACGTTGTACGCCACCGCACTCTGCGGTGAACTTCCAGACTACATGCTGGCTCCAGGTATCGATAACCTTGAAGGCAGCTGTGGCGTATACAAGAGTGTAGACGGTGGAGAGAACTGGATTCAGATTCTGGAGACGATAAGTGAGGCGAAAGGTATAGATATAGACCCCTACGACAACCAAAACCTGTATGTTGCCGATATGATGGGCGGTGTCTGGGTAAGCAACGATGCCGGACAGACCTGGAGACAAGAAAACAACGGACTGGGGTCGACAAGCATGACTTCGGTCAAGGTAAAAGACAATCATATTTATGCGTCCACACAGGGTTCCGGAGTATATTCAGGAGTTATAAATCGCGAGGGCTCGATAACATGGAATGAGGCCAGGAGCAATAAACCAAAAGCTTATGTTCACAAGATACAAATAGAAGTCGATCCAGCAAATTCAAACAGAATCTAGGCTTCTGCATATCCCGGAGGACTCTTAAGAAGCGATGACAGCGGAAAGAACTGGAACGATAAAAACTTTCTGACACCCAGCATAAAGGTTGAGGATCCTTCCATTCAGGGTTATTACAACTTTGATATTAACCCTCAGAATCCGGAGAATGTATGGCTGGGTGCTTTTGGGAAAGGCTTGTTTGTATCCCATGACGGTATGGATTTCGATATGTTTGCCAATGGAGACGACAGGGTAATGATGGATAAACATGTCACAGCCGTTAAAGTTAATCCCGACAACCCGGATGAAGTGTATGTTGGAACGCAAGAAGGAGTTTTCTTAACGCGCGATAAGGGAGAACACTGGGACGAACTAAACGAGGGACTGAACACTCTGGATATAAGGTCACTTCGGATTACCAGTATTGAATGTCAGTCCTTTGAAGATGATTTTGAGGATGGCCGTATGGATAAATGGAATGTAGAAGGAAGCGGCTGGTCTGTTACCTCAGAAAATGGCAATTTCGTCTTACAGGGCATCGGTCATAAGTGGGCTCGAGCCGGTTCGGAAAGCTGGGGTAACTATACGTTCAAGACAAAGGTAATGCTGCTTCAAGGCAGTGTTCATGTGAACTTCAGAATGTCCGACGAAGGAAGGTATTTCCTGGGATTTCACCAAGGTGGACTTTATCTCCAAAAACAATTCAACCGATGGAGTGAATTCACCAATTTGATAAGCGACGGACAACCACATACCCTTAACGAATGGTATGACCTCGAGGTAGAAATTAATGCGAACAACATCAGGGTATATGTAGATGAAATATTAAGAATTGAATACACAGACCCTGAGCCCTTGCTCAACGGTTCTATTGCCTTTGAAACTCTGGATGATTCACACGTTTACGTAGATGACATCCAAGTTGATCCAGAGTCGGCAGATTCAGTGGTCTATGCTGGAACAGGAGGTTACGGAATATATAAGTTCGATCCAACAAGAAAAGAATGGAACAACTTGGGAAGGACCTACGGTGGAGGCTGGTGGAGCCCCTGGGAAAGAAGGATGTATCAGTTCAGCTCGATACTATTTGACCCAGATAATGCCGGGAGAGTGTACTACGGGCATTTCCCCGGGGGATTTTTCATAAGTGAAGACAATGGACATACATGGAAAGATTCGAGCCTGGGCCTTGGAAATGACGGCATGTTTTCTCTGACCATGCACCCTGATAATCATGACATACTGTTTGCGGGAACATACAATGGGATTGTTAAATCAGTTAATCAAGGTAGAACCTGGCAAATCAAGAGCAACGGGATGTCCGAGGAGCAGTGGCCTTACACGGTGGCAATCGACGCTGATAATCCCAACATTATGTATTCCTCGTCCAAAAACGGACAAAATAAAGGTTTTTGTCACAGGAATGATTTCTGTGGTGAGGTCATGAAATCAACGGATGGTGGAGAGAACTGGTTTAAAATCATGAAAGGCCTTGATGAAAGAAGCGAGTTTTACACACTGTTAATATACCCACCGGATCATAACATTTTATTCTTGAGCACCAACAGGGGTGTCTATTTGAGTCGAGACGCCGGGGATAGCTGGGAACCTATTAACCGTGGGTTACCGAGCATAGAAAATCAAGTACAAAATCAAGTAAGAGATAATGTGGCAGATAATCTCGTGCTTACACCTGATAACAAGTATCTAATTCTCGGCCTTTTGAATTACGGAGTCTGGCGAGCTGATTTAACGAAACGCTAATGTAAATTCTAAGAGTAACAATGGTTCCTTTATTGCTCTACCTTCCCACGCCTATAGGTTAGACGCGAAATT
>CP070672.1:446468-484495 GCA_020351895.1 Thermoplasmata archaeon | reverse complement strand
GATGCAATTTGTAATGTATTTGTATATGAGCTATCAATTATTTCATATGAAGTACCCTTACCATGTACAAATGTGATTTTCGCAAATAAGGTATCAATATTAATACTATATTCCCTGTAATGATAGGTAAATACTTGTCCATGTGACCTTTTAACTGGATTAACATTCTCAAAATATACCCACCAACTGAGGGTTAAATTTCCAGTTATTTTAATACTTGAATCATCTCCGCAATCAATGAAACCATCATTACCATCAAAGAAGTCAGCACCATCAATCTTGCCAGTAGCATCTTGGATTACTCCACCTTCAGGACTTCCATCATTATCATAACCTGTAGAATCGTATTGAGTCCCAGAAGTTTCTTGCAGGTGCTGAACCATCATATAATTATTATCATAAGTCCCGCTCTCATCCAGAGCAGGGATAGCATCTGGATTGTCGTAATACATCCATATAAAATCTGTATCTGAATTCGCATCTATATGCGGTACATTCACCCATACATAGCTGTATCCCGAACCTGCATAATGTACATCCACGCTCTTCTCCACCCATATCGTGGGGGAATGCTGCACTGTGACAGTAACCAGAAGAGGATGTGTGACATTATGAACAATAGCTTCTGCAACTCCTGATACATCGGAGGGTATGGGATAGTAAGAGATGTTCGCATAGGTTTCTTGGTCATGATCAATGTCATCGAAATAAGCCCCTGTTCTGCCGTATAGTCCAGGCTCTGCATTGTCATGATCCTGAGCAGTGGAATCATCATCGAATTTCAATCCGTTTGTATCACTCAGAAGATTGATATCCCATAAACAGACGTAGCCTCCATGGGGGCTGCTAACCTCCCACCATTCCTGCACATCTGGGTCAGTTATACTATCATCAACAATGCCGTTTATAACTCCTGTGTTTCCACCCAGATCCCTGTAGCCCATTGGAATCGCAGTGCTGATATGATCTAAGGCCAGCCACATATCAACAGTCACACTTCCATCTATGTCGAATTGTATGTGTCCTGCGACGTTCACATGTTCAGGGTAGAATTTCCACGTAAAATTGAGATACGCATCCACTGTGACGCCAAACTGACTCTGGTAAATGTGCCAACTTACTACACCTAATGATCTTACATAACCGTCTTTTTTCCTGGTGAAGTCAGAAGCTAAATTATTCTCATCATAAGTTTCAGTAAACATCATAACCGTCGCACTGGCTTCGATTTCAAAAGTATCAACCAGATCCACTCCGTCTCCCCCTTTTGCCTCTGTGACATTGAAATAGTCCATGATCATTCCTATTCCATCCCTGAAACCCATGGAATATGATTCAGTGAATACGTCGTTTAAAGATGTATCGAAACTCACATAATCCTCAGTAAAATCTGCCTCCACTCTTGAGCTTTTATAGATATATGCCCATCCTTTCTGGCCTGAATCAGGATCTGTAACCTCAACTTCGTATCTCGGAGCATCGCATCCAATCACCCACTCATTAGAAGAAGCCCGATCGCCAGTATCCTGGGACATGAACACAATCTCATCATTGTCATCTAACACGCTGTTGGCGTTGTTCACTGCCCAGCTACCTGTAATCGGGTTTCGTTCATCCACCTGATAGGGTATTTGTTTCCACAAACCATTTGTACCATCCCACGCATAAACAACTATATCGTTATCAATGGAAAAAACATCTAGGTCGTTTACCCGTGTACCAATAAGATCTGAGACCTGGTTGCCGGAAACAACAACTGGCTCCCCAAAACGGTCTAATGTTTTCCAATCGATTGTACCCAGCGGTTCCTCATCTTCTCCACCAGCCAAGGGATCTCCGTCCCCAGAAATGAATAAATTTCCCAGACTGAGTATGGAAAAGATGGTGATTTGACTCACAAGGACAATAGCACCTACCTTTCTTATCACACTTTTACCTCCCTCCACCTATTGGATTCTGTGAATGCCTTTTAAGGCGATCTCCCCCCAAGGCCAGAAGTTGAAACACCTTGTGGATATTAATAATTTCGGCTTTTGTATTCTCATTGGAAATAAATATCCTTTACCAGGTTCATATTTTAGCTTCCAACGGTTTTGCCGACCTGCTATACTTTTGGGCAGATTTGCTCACCAGAGATATTTTTACAGCTGATTTGCTCACTTCAGATACTGCACGTACCACCTCGTCTACTTCTTCTAAAGTATTATACACATAAAAGCTCATTCTCACGCTTCCCTCGATACCTATATGTCTATGAGCAAGACACGCGCAATGTGTGCCACTCCTTACCTCGACACCGTACTTATCCAATTTCAAAGCAACTGCATCCGGCTCCAAGCCTTCTATGTTGAATGCCACCAAACCAACCCTTTTTCTAGCATCCTTTGGACCGTATATGCTCACATTAGGGATCTTAGATAAGCCATCGATTGCATGCTGTGTTATTTCCTCCTCATGCGCTTGAATATTTCTCATGGCAGTTTCAATAGCATGTCTAACACCTATTAATCTCATATTTTGGTCATTTAATGCCGTTTTTACTTCGGAATGTCTTTCTAAAAACTGCTCCCATTCAGAGGAATATTCCTCAGGAACTGAATAATCGATCTCGAAATCACCTCTGGGAGTGTTTAAAAGCATCTCTGTTTCGATCTTTCGACCAATTAATTCGATTCTTTCATCCTCAGTTACTTTATTCTCCAAAAATAGATTTCCCAGTCCTAGATTGATCAGAAAACAGATTCCGTATCCTGTTGCGATGGTTCCCAATATATTGGGAGTTCCAGCCGTGTATCTCCAGGGGCGCTCCATGAAGGTCACATGCCCTTCAGCAACCTCCTCGATCATATCGCCGCCATATAAAAAAGGAGGCAAAGTCTCTATGATTCCCGTTTTTGTGTAAAGACCGCCCACTCCCAAGGGAATCGCCATCTTATGAAAAGACCATGCCAAAAAGTCACAGCCAATTTCCTGAACATCAACAGGATTTGCAGGAACAAGCTGCGCACCATCCACAAGGAAAAAGGAGCCCTTAAAGCCTCCTGGCTGCTGATACCCACTTTCATGGGCAATCTCTCCAATTCTTTTGATATCAGGCCTTACTCCCATGAAGTTCGAGCCTCCAGTTGCAGCAACCATTTTTGTACTGGCATCAACTTTGGATTCAAGCTCTTTCATATCAAGCTCTGCAGACTCCTTCTCAAAGTTCACGACTCTGATGTCGATATTTACGGGGTGTTGTCTTTTGGCCAGGCCCTGTTGAAGCCCGTACCAGGGCACGTAATTTGAGTTGTGCTCAAGTCTTGTAACCACAATATTGTCCCCGTCTCTGAAATCATCCTGAAGAACCCTCATTACGAGATTGATCATCTCAGTGGTATTTCTTCCGAATATTATCTCTCGCCATGATGTTGCATTAACGAGATTGGCTGCTATATTGTAGGCCCTTTCAAATTCCATTGAAGTTTGCTGGGAGGCATCATATTCTCCTCTATGAACATTTGCATAGTTGAATAATGCATGTACCATATCTTCTAGAACTGGCAAAGGCAATTGGGTGGATGCCGTATTATCCACTGCGGTTCTTTTTTGGTTTGGATTACGCGTACTGATTTCCACCTTATTCTGTAAGAACGGAAAGTATTGACGGACTATTTCTGCATCTAACATTATAAATCCTCTCAACCTATCTCAATATGACAGCTTTGGCTATCTTCGAATGCACTGCTTTACTGTTATTCTTTCCTATCTCCCCCAATAATCCTATATTAACCTTCTATTATAAAAAATCATGTGTTTCAGGGCCCTTAGACCTGATATGTTAAAAGCAGGAAAAGCCTAAAAAGCCCTGAATTAGACGCTGTTAGGCCTGGATTTAAAAAAAATCTTCCTAAATCATAACCAAAATATCATGGGGCATAAACATATAAATAACAAAACACTTTACACGGTTCTCAGAGGTGGATAATGGAGCAGAGAACGAGAAGGTTCGTCAAGCTCATACTGTGGTATTTCGCCATATTCGTGGTTTTAATATCCATTATCATATACTTCCCCATTTCCCTTAAACAGGAGGAGATAGTGGAAAAATTCATCAATCTCCTTCCTAAAATACTGGGAATCCTGCTTGTTATAGTAATCACCAAGCTCATTCTGAGTGCGCTTAGGCCTGCATTTGAGAAGGGTTTCGAGAGGACCACACGCTCATTTGCCGAGGTCAAGATGAAATGGCAGCTTCTATCGAATATAACGTGGATCTTCGTGATAATCGTACTGGCCCTGGTAATAATTGAGATAGATATCGGGAGCCTTATCGTCTTTGGTGTGGTGGTGGCGGCCCTGCTCTATGTTCTACAAAGACCAATACTCAATATTGCAGGCTGGGTGGATATAATCCTGCACAGGCCGTACTCAATAGGCGATAGAATAGAAATCGATAAGAAAAAAGGGTATGTCGTGGATGTGGGCATGTTCCACACCACCCTCAGAGAGTTTGGGGAATGGATGGGGGGCGATACTTTTACTGGCAGATTAATCACAATTCCGAATAGTAACATATTCGAGACCCCTATTCTCAATTATACCAGGGATACACCATATATTTGGGACGAGATCAAAATCGCTATCACGTATGAGAGCGACCATGATAGAGCCAAACTGCATATCTTGGAGAGCGCCTTGGAGGTTGTTGGCGATAACATGATAAAATATGCCCCATATATGGCGCAAAGGATGGACGTCAAGGACCTCAGAGGTCAGATCATCAATGAGCCACAAATAAGGCTGGAGTTCTCGGAATCAAGCGTAAATTTCTATGTTATCTATTTCTGCGAGGCTCAAAAAAGAAGGGCGATTAGGTCCAAAATCACAGAGAATATCCTTGGTAAAATCAAAAAGGACAAAAAAATCCATATCGCGTACCCGCACATGGAAGTGGTGGGTGTGAAAAAGAACTGAGCATTTTGGTTGATATATTGGGTGCCAGGTACTTTCTTTTTTTTACTTTCACTCTCCCCTCCCAAGTCGAAGTATATAAACCAAAACGAACTACCTTCTTATTGAAAGGAGGCACAAAATGAGTGGTGAAGAACACTTCAGTTGGGAAGAGGTTTACAGGCTTCTTTCTTGCAGCACACGATTCGAAGATTAATATCAAGATCGCCAGCTTTCACCATCCGCTACCTTAATCAAGGGTGGGACGTTAGGATTTTTTTTATAGGACCCCGCCCACCCCCTATTTTTTTGAACCAACCATGAGAACCGCGGCATTGCATTTTGGGCATTTTCCGTCATTTATACGGTTTAAAATCGTAAAGAAATCCTCCCTATGTATGAGTATTTCCCCGCAATTTGGGCAGTAAGTGTCCTGATACTTACTACCAGGGAGGTTATTTATATAAACATTCGTTAAGCCTTCCAGTTTTGCTATGCGCTGTGCATCAACGAGAGCCTCAGAGGGGGTAGTGGGTATATCCGTCAATCTATGCATTGGGAAGAATCTGAGAAAATGCAATGGCGTGTCTTTACCAAGAATATTGAATATCCATCTCGATAGCTTTTGTATCTCCTGTGGATTGGAATTTAGGGGTGGAACAAGTAAATACGATATTTCGATGTGCAATCCCAGCTCCTTTGCCAATTTGCATGTATTGAGCACGGGTTTTAGATGTGCTCTTGAAATCTTGGCGTAAAATTCATCACTGAAAGCCTTTATGTCCACATTTACGGCGTCCAAATATGAGGACAGTTCAACAAATGGCTCCTTCTCTATATATCCATTGGTGATAAAAACATTAAAAAGTCCCCTTCTTTTTAGGAACCTGGCTGCATCGTGCACGAACTCATACCATATCGTGGGTTCATTATAGGTCCAGGCTATACCCTCACATCTGTTTCTCTTTGCCATGGCCTGTATTTTTTTTGGAGTGACTTTTCTGGATTGAACCTCGTCCATTTTTGATTGGGAAAGGTCATAATTCTGGCAGTAGTCGCATTTGAAATTGCATCCTGCAGTACCCAGGGAGAGCACTAGGCTCTCGGGATAAAAATGAAATAGCGGTTTCTTGCCTATGGGGTCCACTTTTATAGGTGCTGCCAATCCATAATTCTTTGTTATCAGTTTTCTATTCTCGTTTACCCTGACTCCACACACGCCAGCGTGATTCTGCGCCACTACACAGTGCCTCGCACACAGGTCACACTTGACTTTACTATTATCTGGTGACCAGAATCTTGCCTCTTTCATTTCATCACATTCAATTTTCCCAAAGGATTATGGTAACATTCATTCTATATTATTAAGATTTTTCTCTTTCCTTGAGATGATGTCTTCAGTAATGCAGCCTCTTGGCAAGTCTTCTCAAAACGAAACCCGGGATTATCCTGAGCATGAAAAAGAACCTCTCGATGTTCCTGTCCCCAAGCAAAACCCTGTTTTTTAGTCTGTTGCTCTTAATCAGCTTTTTTTCCATGGCATTTCTCCAGAGAGCATCGTATTCTTTGAGATGCGAAAGAGATCTGTTTTTCACTGCCATCTCTCCACAAAGCCTGCCAGCGATTCTTCCCGCTATAAATGCATTTGCAATGCCTGCTCCTGTAAAAGGATTGACCTGCCTTGCGGCATCCCCGACAGCTATCACGTTATTCTTGACGCATTCTTTCGGAGGAAGGTTACTTGGTACACAGCCTGAAAGGAATCTAATGGATTTAGCATTTTGAAATTTCAGGTCTACAAATTTCTTTAAAACATCCACCGCATGTTGCTTTCCAGCATTCAGTAAACCCACTCCCACATTTGCCTCGTTTTTACTTTTTGGGAATACCCAGGCATAACCCCCAGGGGAAAATGTGCTGCCCAGATAGAACTCGAGGCAGTCAGAATCAACATCTATGTTAACCAATGTATGCTGTGCACATGAGCCTAATTCCCCTAGCCTACTTTTGGTATTAATTCCAGCCATTCTTCCAATTCTTGAATCCACACCGTCTGCCGCTATAATAATCTTAGCCTTCAACACCTCATCACCAATTGCCACACCCTCGGGTACTAAATCTGTGACGGTTTTGCCCAAAAGCAGCTCAGAGCCACTTTCTACTGCCATCTCCAGCAGTTCTCTTTCAAAAGCGGTTCTATCAAGAACATAGCCCACATATGGTGACGTCTTTATTCTGACAATCCTGCCCTTTGGGGATATTAAATTTAAATAATGCGCCTCGTTTATCAACCACTCCGAGCTGTTTTTCATGCCGAAATCTTCAGGAAGACCCCCTGCAACAACCTCGGCACATCTTACAGGTTTGCCTATCTCTCTTTTTTTATCTATTATCAGACAGCTCGCCCCCACCTCAGCTGCGAATCTGGCTGCCACAGAACCTGCAGGACCGGCTCCTACCACAACAACATCATAGACCAATTCTAATCCCTCATAGAAACAGTTGCCTCATTTTTCTGATGAAAGAAATAATTATCGCGATAATTACAAGGAGAATCACTAAAAGGATCACAGACATGAAAAGGCCCAGGTCTTCACTTTCCTTTTCTGACTTTTGGACCACCACTGTTATGACATCACTGTCTGAGTATTGGCCATCCAAAACAGTCAATTTCACCTCATAAATGCCCTCTTTTTCGAATTCATGAAAGGGATTTTGTAGGGTAGTATTCGTCCCATCATCGAAGTCCCAATAATAACTCTCAATATTATCATCTGAATCCGTGGATAAGTCAAAAAATTGGACCTCATCAAAGGCATTTACAGTGATATCCTCCCCTGCATCGGCTTTCGGAGGCTCGTTCCAATCCCAAAGAAAAAGTTCTGTAAAATACACTGCAACATCCTCGCTTTCTATGATCACTCCCGCCTCACGATTCTGAGCCACGGAGTTTCTTTTCCAGTTAATACTCGAAATCAAGGTCTTTTTACCATCCACGATCATTCCTTTATTATGCATCTTAGATAATCCCAGCCTGTCATAATCGACTAGCCTGGCCTCAAGATATTCAGTTATGTTGTGATTAAGAGCGTATTCATTTATATAAATAAATGTGTCGTAGTTATCCAGGTCAATGTCATCGGGAAAGGCATATTTGGAAGACAGCAATATCTTCACATCCACGTTTCTTTGCTCAGCTGCCTCAATGGCGGCCTCAAGATATAGATTTTCATACTCCTCTTCTTTGTCATCCCATGAAAGCTGTATCTCCAACTGCTCGATGTATATGGAGTCAACCGCCGAATTTATCATGTCTAGTATGCCTTCAGACTCCAGAAGGGAGGTATCTGGCGATATTACCGGGGAGACTTTGAACTCTCCCGTAAAAGTCATACTTGACAAGATTGGATCGTAATATCCAGTTTCTATCCAATCATTGGGTTCAAAATCGGAAGAAGCATTGCCATATTTGGAATCCTCTGGTGTGAAAGGGAATATATCATAGCTCACATGACTCCAATCTTCGAGAAAAACATCTGCGAAATATCCTGCTGCCTGCACGTCCCTAATCACCACACCCCAGCCTCTGTTGCCGAAGGTGTTGTTTACTGGGATTCCAGTATATTTCCAGTTCTCGGATGAGATGATCACTGAAGCATTGTCAATCACAGCGAATTTTGAGTGGATATAGGAGAACCTTTTGCCGAGAGTGGAATTGAAGACCAAAAATCTGATCTCTCCCCCGTTTTCTGAGATCATTTGCAGAACATATTTTTGTTCCTCTTCCCATTCGCCTGCAGGGCTGCCTTCTATTAGAATATTAACTACCACACCATGATTCAATCTTTCAATGATCTTCTGGGAGATATTCCAATTTGTGAATTGGTATATACTTAGATAGATCGTGCTCTCGGCTTTTTCAATTTCCTTTATAATGGTTTCATAACTTGAGTCCGGTGATGCGAACAACGTCATATTACCTGTGTAGGTAAAGCTATCGTATCCAAAATCCGATTGCCCGAGCTTGTAATGCCTTACATGTTTCCAGTCAGCCTGTGTGTTCGTGTCTTCATAAACACCCATACCCTCTCCCAAGTTCCTTTTTAAGATTTCACCTTTTTTGGCGTCTAAAACTGGGGGACCGCTCCAACCTGAACCATCATATTCAGAGTCACCATATACTAAAACATCGATTATGTTGCCGAACTCATCCAAAAGCAATGCCTCATCCCTTCCTAATGCAAAGCTGGGTCTCTCTTTTGTTATCATATCGGGAATAGAGGCAGGAGAATTCCCGTACTCAAAATCAGGATAGAAACCCATTATATCGCAAAAGATCGTTGCCTTGTTGGCAACGTAGATATCACCTGAGGGGGGTATCATAACATCCTCTGGAAAAATAATGGTGCCAGAATAAGAGTTAGGACCATCCAAGATTCGCCAGCCTCCAAGATCAACCACGATACCCGAGGGATTATGAAGCCTGAGAAACTCATATTCCTCAGAGGCCTTATAGAAAAACTCTGTTATAACCATGTCTCCCTCTGAGGAATTCGGTTCTTGATAAGGGACATTCAACTGGCCAGGTTTGGAGTTGCTGAAGCTTGCCCAAATATCGGAGCAATCCCCACCCCTACCAAAGGATATATCGTATTCGCTGAATTCGTATGAGAAGGTGTCAATGATGATGTCATCTTCGACATATAGAAGATTGACCGTGTCTTTATTGTTATTCAATCCAAAATTTCTTTCAAACAACATGACCTCTCCCGGTGCAATCGTTGTATTAAGGGGTATCCGCCATGGTTTTGTTCCCCCATCAATTACATCATCGAGCAGACATCCATCGAGTTTAACAGGTGTCAAACCGCAGTTAATAAGCTCTATCCATTCCATAGAATAGGAAATCTTGGGCGACGGTAGAAATTCGTTGATCTTGATATTCGACAAATTATTCAGTGAATCCACGGTATAATGGTTTTCCCTCCCAGGAGTCGGTAAAAGAAAATCTTTCCAAGTTTCTGTCCCGTCATAATATCTTCCAATGGCAGTATCATTACTACTGCTGAGATATGTGTGGACATCTACAACTGCACCTGTCTCGTTGAGCAATGTGACGTTATCTCCGTTATTGTTCAATAGTATACCTGTCTGGTTTCCATAAAACACAAGAAATTCCCTGGGCTTAATGGACAAACCAGATGGTATTGTATACGGATCAGAAGAACCCACACCGCCAAGGGCATCATCGATTACCCAATCCCCAATATTAACAACAGTTTCACCAGAATTGAAGAGTTCTATCCACTCGTCATCGCTTTCTATATAGCTATCACCATTCCAGTCGCTCCCAGGATCTGCTAAAAACTCGTTGATAACGACTTGTATATCTCCATCATTGAATGCAAAGGTATGACACGTTAATGGTGCATTTATCGGGGAGAGAGTATTATGATTTGAATCATCTACACAGGAAATATAGTAGTGTACAGTGGTACCGCTCGAATAATTTGGAATTGAAGCTGTGAAGATCCCATCATCAGCAATCTTATCAGTGTAAATACCATCATCCTTCATTTCGACTATAGTAAAGTTCATCCCATCCACTGAATAGCTGAGATTCATGATAGTTATTACATAATCATCTGATGCATTAACAATTACAGTAATTTGATCCGAAGACTTTGGATTTTGGGGAGTATGATGTATGGAAGCTATGATGGGCGGATCATCAAGGTTGCGCCGTCCTGGTGTAGGAATATCGAAGAATTGCCAAAGTGTGGCATTATCAGTTTCTCTTCCTTCAGACACGTCCTGACTTGAGGTTGAGTAATCATAGGTGTCAATTTCTGTTATACCATCCGTATCCAGAAATCTCACCATGTCTCCGTCGTTATTCAGGGAAAGAGAGCCGTAATCGCTGCCATATATCACCAAAAATCCAAATGGCGGAATCTCACTGTTGCCTGTTATCTGATGCAGTACCGTTCCATCGTCTCCAATAAAACATCCCGAGATATTTATCATAGTATCGGTTGGATTGAACAATTCGATCCATTCATCATCAAGTGAATTATAAATACTATCTCCATCCCAGTCGCTGTTTGGACGGGCTAAAAACTCGTTTATAACCACGAATGTAACACTTTCATCAGCCTCTGAAACCTGGATTGAGATGAGGGTGATTCCACTGAAAAGTAAACATATGATCATGAATAATGCCCTCATTGTCACGAGCTTCACTTTACCTCCTCCCAGTATCCCTTATGGATTGGGATACTTATTATTCTTTTGTCAGAAAAATCCTTTTTTAACACAAGCGAGTATTCATTTTAGGCTGTTCATTATCAGCATGATGTCCAAGTTGTAGTCAACTACTTCATCCTCTCTTCGGAGAGCTTCAAATGATCGGTTTCGATAAGCACCAAGGCCCCGAATATCTCCTTTATCCTGGGCTCCTTGGCCTCCTTGAAGAATTGGCTGTAGGCTTTTATTGCTCTTTCCTCCCTATCGTGCGAATCCTTCAGATTATCCTTATAAGAGGGATAACATGCGAGTTTATCCAGAGATATCGACGTCTTTTCCTTTTTTAGTATTTTACAGATTATAGATGCATGCTCTCTTTCGATTTTGAATAGTGCCTTGAACATCTGCTTTCCTTCCACGTTCTTTGTCATTTCGGAGGCACAGAGGTAAAACTTGGTGTTCTCTATTTCAAGTTCAAGGGCACTCTGGAGATTATTTCTCGAAATCTGGGACAATCCATCAATCTCGGGATCCTTCCAGTCAGAAGCAGGAATCATGTATTTGGCTGGAGCACCGCAGAACGGACAGTTCGTGGGTATCTCCTCCCCCAGGTATGGATCACCACATATTCTGCATCTTAGAACCTTCAATTTTATTCCTCCTGAGATGGGAGTATAAGGTGAGGGGAAATTATATTATTTATATATATAAGTGCTGTTCAATTTTATCTATCCTGTAATATCTTAATGCACAGATTGTATACACTACAAGTAACTCCAGTGAATATTATTGCTGCTCCTCTTAAAGTTCCTTCCCACCCTAGGGTTCTTTCTCCTCTTCAGGTTCCTCCTCCTCTAGTTCTTCCTCCTCGTCTTCCTCTTCTATTTCTTCTTCAGGCTCTTCTTCCTCCTCCTCTTCCTCTTCTTCATCTAATTCGTCCTCAGGCTCTTCTTCCTCTTCCTCCTCTTCCTCTTCCTCTTCTTCCTCTTCCTCTTCCTCCCCTCTCTTTTTTAGGAATATAAAAAATAAAAATAACAGTATTATCACAACCAACCCTATTAATCCCCAGAACCAAGCCTCTTCAAAGATGGATTTCTCTTTTACTGGTATTGGATTGTTCACCTCAATAACCACACTGGATTCTTCGGAATAATTCTCCCCATCATAAGACCGAATATAGATGGTGTGGGCCCCGTTTGACAGGGATTTTGTGTCCAAACTATGGTTCCAGGAGTCTGTACCGCTCACTTCGAACCAATCACCATCATCGATTTTTATTTCAACGCTCTCAACCGCACCATCGGTATCGTTTGCTGTACCTGAAATCACAATGGTACCGTTTACTTTTGCCTGGGCTGTGGGTGAGTAAATAACTATCGTAGGGATTTGATTCACTGGAACGGGTGGTAAGGAAGGTGTAGCAATGGCTTCGCTGGATAATGGTCCTTCTCCGACACCATTAACTGCACTGACATTGTAGTAGTAGGTAATGTTGTTTATAACAGCGGTGTCATTATAGAATGTGATATTTCCAATCATGATAAGAAATTCCCCCTCCCCGGAAACATTGCTTCTGTAGATCTTGTAGTTGGTAATGGATGAGCCACCATTTGAGAAGGGGATATTCCAAACCAGATAAACATAAGAATCACCTGCATTAGCAATCAAGCCTGTCGGTGCAGATGGAGGTCCAACTCGAATTGCACTTACTTCGGCTGACAAGGGCCCTTCTCCGAGGATGTTTAAGGCACTCACCTTGTAGTAGTACGTGGTTCCATTGGTTATGGTGTAGTCATTGTATTGGGTGACATCACCTAAAAATTCCCATAATGTCTCTCCTCCCGATTCAATACCTCTGTAAATTCGATAATTGGCAACAGTAAGGCCGCCATCGGAGAGGGGTGGATTCCAGGTGAGAGCCACATAATTTCCTATAACAGTTGCTGTTAAATCAATTGGAGCAGATGGAACAGAGCCAGCTGGAATAATGACCTCTGTGTATAGTGCCTCTCCGATACTGTTTATGGCAGTTATGTTATAGGTATACGTGATTCCATTTACGACATCTGTATCGTTAAACCATAATTGATCCGCCAAAATCGTGGCAAAAACACCAACTGTCCCGTTTCTGTATACATTATAACCTGTAATTTCCGAGCCGCCATCTGAAGCAGGAGCCTCCCAGGTGATGTTAATGTAGCCTGCACCGGCTTTGACCTGAAGGTTCTCTAAAACAGAAGGCACAGTCATGGGGGTAACACTCATACCAGTCGAGTTCGGGCCTTCGCCGAGGCTGTTATTTGCGGATATGTTGTAGGTGTACGATTCGCCATTTGTCACGTTTGTATCATTGAACCATAATTGACCTGGAAGAACAACCGCGTAAACTCCCACTGTATCGTTTCGATATATGTTATAGCCTGTGATTGGCGAGCCACCTCCAATTGGCGGCGCATTCCATGTCAGATTCACATAAGAATCTCCGGTGTCAAAGACAATGCCTATAGGAGCGGACGGTACGGTTTCATATGTCGCATTCACCTCACTTGATTTGGGTCCCTCTCCAATGAAGTTAACTGCGCTTACCATATAGAAATAAGTAATACCATTACCAGTAGTGGTGTCATTATAACTTGCCAGGTCCCCTATCTCGGCGAAGAATGTTCCATTTCTGTATATCGTATAATTTGTTATGGGAAGGCCGCCATCCAAAACAGGAGGATTCCAAGTTAATTCTATGTATGAATCCCCAGCAATTGCAGTTAAGCCTGTCGGAGCATCTGGTACCGTGAGAAGAGAAACGATGATTCCACTTGTCGATGGTCCTTCTCCAAGGCTATTTACTGCAGCTACGATGTAGTAATAGGTTCCTCCCTTGGTAACGTCAGTGTCATTGAAATAGGTCAGGTTGCCGATCTGCTTGAGAAATACTTTCTGACCTATTATAGTGCTTTTGTAAATGGTATAATTAGTTATGGGAAAGCCTCCAAATGAAGCTGGAGGATCCCAGGTTATATTTATGTAGGTATCTCCATGTATGCCCCCGAAGTTGATTGGGACACCTGGCACAGAAACAGGGGTGGCGTTAATCTCGCTGGACAGTGGTCCTTCTCCCTTGATGTTGGAAGCACTCACATTATAATAATAAGTAATACCACCAGTTACATTGGTATCGTTGAAGAATGTAATGTTACCGATTTCCCTATAGAATGTCTCCCCACCCGATATGTTACCTCTATAAATCCTATAATTTTTAATTGGAGAGCCGCCATCAGATGCAGGTGGATCCCATGAGATGTTCACATAGCTATCACCGGAATCAACCTGGAGATTCTGTGGCTCCGAGGGAGCAACTCCGGTTGCAGGTGTTGCATCCACACCAGTTGAGTTTGACCCTTCGCCGACTCCATTCACTGCGGAAACGTTGTAAGTATAGGTGATATTATTGCTCACAAGGGAATCATTGTACCACAATTGGCCGGCAGGAACAGAGGCATAGGGCCCCACCGTGCCATTCCTGTAGATATTATAACCGACGAGGGGGGATCCACCCTCAATGGAAGGGGCATCCCAAGTTAGGTTCACATATTTGTTACCTGCATCCGCCTGTAGGTTCTGAGGCTCCGTGGGTACTGACATCGGTATACCGCTCACCTCATTGGACATGGGACCCTCGCCAATTCCGTTTACTGCACTTACCCTGTAGTAGTATTCAATGCCTCCAGTAACATTTGTATCGTTGAAGAAGGTGATATTTCCGATCTCCATATAGAAGGTCTCCCCCCCTGATGTTGTGCCTCTGTAAATCGTGTAATTCGTTATGGGAGAGCCACCGTCAGAAGGAGCATTCCAACTCAGGTTTACATATGTGACCCCAATAGACACAGAGGGATTTCCCGGTGCATCAGGTAGTGTACGAGGAGATATATAAACCACATCCTCGACTGCAGCATAATAAGGCGGAGTTATTGTGAAATTATATCCTGATGTATAACCCACAAGCCAGAAAACTGAAGGCGGTGGATTGGATATGGGGCCGGGAGGACCCGGCAAAACATCATAGACATCATGGGATACATTGAGTGTATCATTATAAGATGAATAGATGGCTTTGGGATTTGCTATGTTCTTGATGGGATCACTTATCGCTATTTTCTCAGGAGAAGCTATATTCATTCCAGATACAGTGACGATATGACCCCAAATCCTATTGCCCTCGCCATCATAGAATCCCAAAAAGAGTATTGCTGCATTGCACTTCTTAAACTCATCGGCAACGACCCAAAAATCGGGCCATTGTGTGCTACTCACTGTGTAATTGGAATCCTGGTTTCGGAATAGAAGCAATTGATTTAAACCATTGACCATTCTTGAAACATTTGTATCTCCCCATAAATGGGTTTCAAATCGCACAGCGAGATCCTCAATAACCAAGGGGACATTCTCAGGTAGATGATCATCACCAACCCCATAATCAGCAATCAACGAATAATTGTCAATTCCATCCCCTGGGAAGCCAGCCGGGTCAGAGAACCGTGAGTCCAGCCACCAAAGGGCATTGGCTGCAGCAGTTGGTCCACAGTATGCATATTCTAGGGTGTCATCAAAAACCAAAGCCGAATCTATACTATGATCTGAACCGGGTGCTATCGAGATATTGTTTTGGCCAGGTGAAGGATTCACCATATTGTCAATGGGATCGAATGCCGAATCGAGAGTACCATTGGGTCCTGCATTGATCGACATCCAATAATTTAATCCAGTTCGTTGCCCCTTCTCGCGCTGGTCGAAGTCAGGCATGCCGCTTGGAACGTAGTTGGAAAAGGCGGATTTGTTCGTCCATTCGGAAAGCCAACCAGAAATCTCTGTGAAAGGCCAATTGTCCTGTTTAGAGCCCCCTGAAATCTGATATGGATCGTCAATAAAACCGTCGCAATCCGCATCCGGGAACGTCCAGTCAGACCAGAAATTTCCCCCTGAGGGATAAGTGTCGTTCCATAGATTGTTTTCATCATCGTAGGCTTGGGTTGGATTGTTGATGATGTTGTTGTGATAAATGGAATTGTTTGAGGATTCGCGGAAATATAGGCCATATAAATTGTTTGAAGCAATGAGGTTGCCTGTTATATTATTACCATCGGATCTCCCGAAGTAGATACCATAATCGTCATTCGAGGCGATGTTGTTAGTTACGTTGTTTCCACTAGAATAATAGAGCCTGATACCCATCCATCCGGTGTGGGACAATAAGTTATCGGCAATCTCATTCCCGTGAGAGAAATTGAGAACCACACCATACCACCCGTATGCTGTAACTATGTTATTGGTGATTAAGTTCCCATCGGCATTCTGCAAATAGATCCCACTATAACTACTCACGGAAACATTGTTATCAGCGATACTGTTGTTTATGGAATCCCTCACAACGATGCCGTTGTCATCTGAAGTAACATTATTCCATGATATCGTGTTGTTATGTGATGAATCTATGACATATATTCCGTAAAATGTGCTTGTGATCACGTCGTTTGTGGTGATATTGTTATTTGAAGACATGTCAAGCCTTATGCCCTCTGGGGCGCTGGGAATATCGTTGTTTATCACATCATTGAAATAGGATTGCCAAAGCCATATTCCCCCTGCAGTGTTGTTTTTAATAACATTGTTATCTGATAGGGTGATGTAAATGCCCCTTTCAAAAGTAGATGTTGCATCGTTTCCTATGATGTCGTTTCCATCTGAATTGGAAAGCTCGATTGCGTCACCCTTGGCATTTGCCACGCCATTGAACAATATGTCGTTATTGTTTGAATAATAAAGATATATACTCCCTTCCCAACGATCAGAGGAAACAATATTGCCCTCTATCAAGTTGTTGGATGACCCTTGATCAAGATAGATTGCGCTGTACCCATTTACATCGTTCATACTTAAAACATCGTTGTTCAATACTGTGTTATACGATGCGGTCTTGTTGATTAGAATGCCTCTGGATAAATGTACCATATCATTTCCTGTAATAATGTTGTCTTCTATTGTCACATTGTTCACGTTCGTCTGAACATCGATTCCGATTTCTCCATTTGTTATGGTGAAACCCGTGATGTTGGCCCAATTCGATGTAACAGTCACGGTGGTACCGATTGCCATACCATCTATTATCGTGATGGTCTTATCCTCTCCTATGAGGTTTATACTCTTGTTTACCACCACATTTTCAAAATACGTTTTATTGTATACAAAGACGGTATCCCCGTCATTGCTGACGTTAATGGCATCCTGAATCGCGGAATGGTTCCCACCACCGGAACCACCCACGTAATGCGTAACTTGGGCTTTTACAACCGGAGACTCGAAACTGATGAATCCCAAGAATCCTGCCATTATCAGCAAGCACACGATTCCAACGGTTTTTCGGCCTTTTTTCATGGGTTTCCCTCCTCAATTGGAATGTCTTCCCCATTCTAATCTGGTCTTTTATAGATTTCGGTTGGCTTCATCCTATAGATAATTACCCTTGAATTTCGATTTCGACAGAAATGATATGGATTAATACCTCTCCACCACACTTTCCGGGACCATCTTGACATAAATTAGAAAATTATCTTATCAGAAGACTCCTCACGACCACTTGGCCAAGCTGCCCACCTTCTCCCCCTTCTTAACTCCCCATCTGAACATGATAACCCCTAGCGGGAAGAGAACCGCGGCAAAAAGCACCAATATCCCTAGTACTGGTATTGTGCTCTCCAATCCTTTACCCTCGAAAAGAAGTCCTCTTATTCCATCTATGGCCCAGGTCTGGGGTAATGCAACTGCCACATAAAATAAGGGAGGGAAGTAGTTCAGGAATTCTTCGAATGGAAACAAAACACCCGAGACCAGGAGAGTCAACGTGGATATGGCCCAATTAATGGGTTCTATCTCGCCTTTGGCGTCCAATAAAAGGAACAAACTCGCAGATATAAGACCGATTCCCGAAAGACCGATTATCAAGAGGAATAAAATGGGAATTATGACGATTGCCTCCGGTCTAAACACCAACTTTGCATCGAATAAAAAGACACCCAACGCAAAGTATAAAACGGCATTTATCGTGGCATAGGTGTAGGTCCAAGTCAATGAGGAAATGAAGAACGTTTTCAGGCGGGCCGGTGATGTCAAATAGGCTTCCATTTGATTGGACCAGTACAGCTCTTTTAAAGATTCAAGATATGTTGAGAGTGTTGTTAATACATACTGATTTATTATTACTCCAACAAGCACGAAAGTGAACCAGTCATCTGTAAATTCCACTTTCGCCAATTTGGTCATGAAAAACCATATGGCTATGGCCACCACCATGGAAATAAGGGTGAATATGAAACTTATTTTGAATCTATACCACAGCCTTGCGGATCTTGCCATATAGCTTCCCATCATATGCAAAGTTTCTTTCGGATTTAAACTGTGTTTCACCCTACTTTTTCTGGGCTTCTTTGTCTTCATCTTTTCCAACTGCTCCTTCGGCAGACTACCTGGAAGGTATATCTATTAGGATCTTCAGCAATATCCGATCTATTTTTCCTCTGAGAGCTCCACGCTCATTACATCCCCACGTTTGCGAGCTTTTTTATGGTCCTTTGTCTTTTTCTTCCACTTCGGCTTCAACTCAGAAACCACCTCTTTATCGATTTTTTGATGCTCGCCATCAGAAATGTACAACTTCTCTCGTACCCTTTTCAGCACTTCCTTTTTCTCAGAATTCAGTGTTCCATAGTCTCCGTACACCTGTATCAGAAAATTCCGATACAGTTTATACCTGTCCTGAATCAGTGCCTTATCCGCATCCACTCTCTCCATCATCTCCATAAATATATCGTTTAAGGATGGGTCCTTCGTTTCCATGCTAAGCACCTCCGTATGAATTAAGCAACCCTCAAGAAGTTCAGGTAAATGATCTTCAACCTCTCCATGAATCTCAATCTGGCCCCCTTTCCTGCCCTTTGATAGTTGAGAACCACTACCATCAACCGATTTTACAAAGGGCAGGGACTCAAGGTCATTGATGAGATCATCAGTAAGTTTCTCTACACCCATTAAAATATAACCCCCTCTTTTACTCTTTTTGATAATCTGGGTCTTGTCGAACATCACAACACTGCCTTCTAAAAGTATGGCTATCCTATCGCAGATCATCTCCGCCTCCCACAGATTGTGTGTTGCCAGAAGCACTGTTTTTCCGCTGCCTGCCAGTTCGTCCCTAACCAGCTCCCTGATATAATTTGCCGAGTACGGATCTATGTTGGCTGTAGGCTCATCCAGCAGGTAAACGGGCCGGTCGGACAGAAGGCAAAGGGCAAGACACATTTTTTGCCTCATGCCTGCCGAGAGATTTTCTGGATATTCGTTGATCTTATCCTCCAATTTCACGGTCTCCAACACCTCTTTGATCCTCGGTTTTATTTCATCCCAACCCAATCCCTGGACGACCCCCCAATATTTCAGATTGTTGAATACCGATAGCTTATAATCGAACATTATCCAACCGCCACTTCTCAGCAGATTGATGGATGTTCTCACCCTTTTTCTGTTTTTGATTACATCGTAATAATTAACTGTAGCACGGCCCTCGTCTGGAATAAGAAGACCAGCTAAAATCTTGATCAGAGTGGTCTTACCAGCCCCATTAGGCCCTAATATCCCAACTATTTCGCCTTTTTGCACGTCAAGGCTCACATTGTAGAGTGCCGTTAACTCTTCACCCTCGCGTCTCGTAATGGCATTTACCAAGACTTTACGCCAATTGTAATCCTCCCCTCTGACAGGATACCTCTTGTATACGTTCTCGACTTCTATCATTGCCTCACTCTCGATATCAGGGAACAAGGCGGTAAATTCACTGGAAATAACCTGATTATGGACCGCTCAAACAGATTTTCACGTATTTTCACGTACTTTCAACACATAGATTTCTTTAATTTCATTATATTCTTGATTTTTTTCAACAGGTTTTGGTATTCCCAATAATCGCAACTCTAGACGTTGAACCCAATTTTCCATCCACAAATATGCCGATTAATCCTCGTTAAATCCATAATTTAGGTGCACAAGGTCCAAGGCATTCTAAAATGTACAGTTATTGGTATTAAGTGTTTTTCTTGGATTATCAAAACTCAGAAGAGTTTATAAACGATGAATATATTGTGCCTATATCCCTAAGAGTTGAATTTGGAACACAAAAAGAGAGGAGTAAAATGCTAAGCGATGCCGATTATTCATTTAAAATCTGCCTAGTGGGAGAGGGAGGGGTGGGTAAAACAAGTTTGATCAAACGATTCGTCTTTGATGAGTTTTCCGATAAATATATCTCCACAATAGGGACGAAGATATCCAAAAAAAGTCTGACAATACCTCATCCAAGAAAGAAAGCTCCCACAAATGTCAAAATGCTGGTGTGGGATATCATGGGCCAGCAGGGCTTCCGTCAGATGCTTCAGGAGGCTTACTTCTTTGGATGTCAAGGTGTGGTGGCTGTGTGTGATATTACACGAAAGGAGACCATGACTTTTCTGGATGATTGGGTAAAGGCGGTTTATTCTGTTGCAGGCGAGATTCCAATAATCTTTCTTGCCAATAAATGCGACCTAAAAGAAAAGGCTGAAATGAATATCGACGAGCTAAAGAAATTTACATCAAAGTACAACCACTCTCGGGTCTTTCAATCCAGCGCGAAAACCGGTGAGAACGTGGAAACGGCATTCAACACCCTCGGGACCGAGATCTTGTCAACAGGTTATTGATTTTTCATTGCATTATATCTTTCTGTAACTTCTTCTGAAATCACCAATATAAAGAGCTTATAATTCCCACAAAAACTATATTTAAAGAGGGCTATGCACGGCAAAAGGTCGAAAAAATGGAAGAGGGGCAAAACAATTCAAATTATATTGAAAACAAATGGCAGCAGAAATGGAATGAGGCAAAGATCTTCGAGACCGAGCCTTTGCAAGGTCAAAAGAAATACTTCCTTAACTTCCCCTATCCATACATGAATGGGTATATGCACCTGGGTCATGCATACACACTGCTTCGTGTGGATGTGTATGCCAGGTTTAAGCGCATGATGGGATTCAATGTCCTTTTTCCCTTTGCCTTTCATTGCACAGGCTCTCCAATTGTTTCAGCAGCGGACCGTATCAAAGAAAAGGACCCGAAACAGATGAAAATCATGGAGGATATGGGTATACCCAGTGATCTTATCCCAAGATTTGCAGAGCCTGTATACTGGACAGAATTTTTCCCAGATGAATACATAAAGGATGTGATTAGGTTTGGAGTGTCAATCGATTGGAGAAGGAGGTTCATCACAACCTCTTTAAATCCATTGTACAATAAATTCATAGAATGGCAGTTTCGTAAGCTGAAGGCCAAGGATTATGTTGTATTGGGTGAGCACCCCGTTGTATGGTGTACCAAATGCAAATCACCAGTTGGTGATCATGCAAGAATCAAGGGAGAAGGGGAGACCCCCCAGGAAATGACGCTCCTTAAGTTCAAATTCGAGGATGCATACATCATTGCTGCCACCCTCAGACCTGAAACTGTGTACGGACAGACCAATATGTGGGTTGATGTCGATTTAAAATACGTAAAGGCCAAGGTGGGAGACGAGATTTGGATTGTGAGCAAGGAATGTGCCCACAAATTGAAAGAACAGAAGGAGGGACTTGAAATCGTAGGTGAAATTTGGGGAGGACAGATGATAGGAAAAACCTGTGTGGCTCCAGGAATAAATCGAGAGATTCTCATTCTGCCTTCTGAGTTCTGCGATCCCAACAAAGGCACAGGGCTTGTGACGAGTGTTCCTTCAGATGCACCTGATGATTGGATGGGCCTTTATGATCTATATGATGATAGTCTATGCAACAGATATGGATTGGACTGTGAGAAAATCAAAAAAATCAAACCCATACCAATAATCGATACCCCTGGATGGGGAGATCTGCCTGCTGTAAAGATCTGCGAAGAAATGAAAATCACAAGCCAACATGACAGAGAAAAACTCGAAGAGGCGAAAAAGATCATCTACAAATCTGGATTCTACACCGGTGTTATGAACGAAAACTGTGGAGAATATCTAGGTATGAAGGTGGAAGAGGCAAAGGATCTGGTGAAGGAGAAGCTCATTGCAAGCAATGATGCGGACGTAATGTACGAGCTCTCAGGAGATGTGGTGTGCAGATGCCTGACACCCAGCATTGTGAAGGTTGTATCAAATCAATGGTTCATCGCCTACGGTAGCAAAGAATGGAAGAAGGCGGCCCATTCTGCACTAAACAACCTAAAACTCTTTCCTGAGGGTGTCAGAAAACAGTTCGAATATGTCCTTGATTGGCTCAACGATTGGGCCTGCACAAGGGAATTTGGCCTTGGAACGAGACTCCCCTGGGATGAGAATTGGGTCATCGAGTCTTTGTCCGATTCAACCATATACATGGCATATTATACGATTTCTAAATATCTTGAGCACGAGAAAATCATACCTCCAGAAAAAATTACTGATCCCTTCTTCGATTATATTTTCTTGGGAGAGGGTGAAGCCAGTGCGATTTCCCACGAAGTAGGGATATCTGAATCCAAATTATCTGAGATGAGGAATGAATTCGAATACTGGTATCCCTTCGATCTTCGGGTTTCGGGCAAGGACTTGGTTCAAAACCACCTTTCCTTCTGTCTCTTCAACCATGTGGCAATATTCCCTGAGAAGCACTGGCCCTTGGGCTTTGGACTGAATGGTTGGATTCTGGTTTCAGGGGCAAAAATGTCCAAATCTGCTGGGAATTTCTATCCTCTTAGGGATATCCTAGATAGATTTGGAGCGGACGGTACTAGACTCACATTATCCTATAGCGGTGAAGGTATAGATGATCCCAATTTCAACATGGATTTTGCATCTGGGGCTTACTCCCGCCTTGAAACGTGGAGGGACTTTGCCATCAATAACTATGATTCAGGCAGGGAGGAGAAAATTGGAATTGATGCCTGGTTCGAATCTGTGTTGAATAGAAGCATAAAAGAAGTCACCCAAGAAATGGAGGAAATGAAGTTCAGAACAGCCCTAAAAATCGGATTCTTTGACCTTCAAAGGCACCTGAGATGGTATAAAAGGCGGTGTCTGGGTAAATGCAACAAGGCAATTCTTAACAAACTAATAGTGACTCAGACCAAGTTCCTGGCTCCTGTTACTCCCCATATATGCGAAGAGATCTGGGAAAAACTGGGTTTCTCAGGTTTTATATCCCTTGCAGAGTATCCCAAGGCAGATTTGGATGTCATCAATTTGAACATCGAGATGTCTGAGGAGTTGTTAATCAACACAATCTCAGATATAAACGAGATACTGAAGGTAACAGGCATTAAACCAGAGAAGATCGTACTGTACACCCCATCGAAATGGAAGCACGATATGCATCATATGGCCGTGGGAATGAGCCTAGAATCGAAACTCGGTATAAACAGTCTCATGAAAAAGGCCATGACAGATCCTAATATCAAAAAACATTCAAAGGAAGCCTCCCAGTACGCCAAAAAACTGGTGGAAGATCTGACTAAAAGAGGGCTCGATGAACTAGAACGGTTAAACCTGAAAGTGGACGAAATGAACCATCTTTTAGAGGCTAAAGACTTCCTGAAGCATGAATTTGGGTGTGAGATAGAGATATATTCCCAAGATGATGAAGCGCGGTATGATCCAAAGGATAAGACCAGATTCGCAGTGCCGTTTCGGCCAGCGATTTTTATAGAATGATTGTTCACCCTGACTAATATATACCGATTAAAAGAAGGAAGTTACCTATTTTGCCGGTAGAAGAACCGTTTGTATGGGATCATCTACTTCAAAAGATCCATTACCACAACATCTCTTACAGCCCTCATATTTTGAAAGGGCAGAACAAGCCTTCCCTGAGCGTCGGTCTTGTAAAGTCTGGGTTCTATCTCCTCTGCGGGAATAACGAGCACATGATGCAGCTCACCTGTTGCGGTATCGACGATGAAATTCTCGATCATCCCAAGGATTTGCCCATCGTTCGTCATAACGGTTTTTCCTCTCAGCTCGGTCGCAAATCTTCTCAATCAAATCACCTCATCTTTTACGCTCGCCCGCAACCTGTATGGCCTTTCTCCCTTTTAAACCTTCCCGAATTGTCGAGTTTTGGCCCGAAACCAAAACCCTCTTTTACATCCTAAGCGATACCTCAAATCGTGAGGAGCATGAGCAAATTAAAGAGGCTTACACACAATACGGAAGAGACAGTCACCCACCATGAACTAAAAGCCTTAATCGAGGGGAAGGAAAAACCCTCTGCCTACATCGGTATCGAGCCGTCAGGCTTTGTTCATATCGGAACCATAATATGCATAGATAAGGTGAAAGACCTACTCGATTGTGGTTTTACGGTCACTGTTCTCCTTGCGGACTGGCATGCATACCTCAACGACAAACTGGGAGCCGACATTGAGAATATTCGAGCCTGTGGTGAGTACATAAAGGACTGCTTTTATGCCTTTGGCGCAGAGGCGAAAGATTTGGATTTCGTGTACGCCACAGACCTCTTGGACGGTATAGGATATTGGGAAAAGGTGCTGAGAATATCCAAAAAAAGCTCCCTGCATCGTATAAAGCGGACTATGACCATCATGGGAAGAAAGGTGGACGAAGCCGACATGGACGCGTCCATGCTCATATACCCGGCAATGCAGGTAGCTGACATCTTTCAGCTGAACGTGGATGTTGCCCTGGGTGGTATGGACCAGCGAAAGGCCCACATGCTTGCCAGGGACGTTTCAGAAAAGCTAAACTGGAAAAAGGTTGTGGCCATTCACACTCCACTTCTACCTGGTTTGGAGGGTGGGGGAAGGATGGATATTATCGAAGCCAAGATGTCAAAATCCAATCCTGAAAATTCGATATTTATCAATGATTCTCCAGAGGACATCAAGAGAAAAATCAACAAGGCATACTGCCCCGAAGGTCAAACAGCCGATAATCCAATAATAGATATCTGCAGATACATAATTTTTAACAGAGTGGAGGAGATGACGATATCCAGGCCTAAAAAATATGGAGGGGATCTGATTCTTTCGGGTTACTCCAACGTAAAGGAAACCTTCGAATCTGGTCAACTGCATCCCGCAGATCTGAAAAGTGCCACTTCCCAATACCTGAATGAAATTCTAAAACCTGTTCGGGATTATTTTGAGAAGAATCCCGCAAACTATGAGAAGGTAAAGGAAATCGAGGTTACAAGATAGAATGTTGCGTATTTTTTTCAGGCCACGGGGCCCTTGCAACCATGGCCGCTTTCATCTGCGCGTTCTATCTCGACAAGCTCGTCTGCGCCGCATTTACCGCATTTCTCTGGCTTCGCTCCCATACCCACTTCGGCTCCGCAGTCGTCACATATCCAAACCTTCATTTGAAATTCACCTTGATCTAGAAATACTGTCATACACGTATATGAATCTAAGTCACAGCCACAGGTGACAACCTCCAAATATACAATTAAATACCTTCGTGCCTTTATCTTGCCCATGCAAAGGTCTTCTTCCCCCTCCCAAGAGAACCTGAGCAACATGGCCATTATCACCGCAGTTGTGGCTGTCTCGTTTTCTGCAATATTCATTAGATGGAGTAATGCCCACCCTTTTGTCATTGCAGCTTACAGGATGGGGTTCACCTGCCTGATTTTGCTTCCCTTTGTGGTCGCCAAGTACAAGGACGAATTCAAGAAGATCCAAAAGGACGAATTGATCTTCATGGTTGCAATAGGCATGGTTTTGGCCCTTCACTTCGGTTCATGGATTACGTCCCTTGAGGAGACCTCGGTTGCGAGCTCTGTGATTCTGGTCACATCGCACCCTATTTTTGTGGCCATTGTGGCCCATTACCTTTTTAGGGAAAAGCTAAAAACTATCGGATATGTGGGGATAGTTGTGGCCTTCACAGGCATCATTGTACTCACGGCAGGAGATATGGGGCTAGGGGGAAGCAACTTCAGAGGGGACATTCTAGCTCTGATAGGGAGCATAGCCGCAGGAATCTACATCCTGGGGGGAAGAAAAGCAAGAAGGACCATATCTTTGGTTCCCTATGTATTCATTGTATACGGAATCTGTACACTTTGCCTTCTTGGTGCATGTGTAGCTGTTTCGGCTAAGCTTTATCCTTTACCTATTGAGGAATATGAGCTATTTATCGTGATGGCTATAGTTCCCACCATACTTGGCCACACGATGTACAACTATGCACTCAAATATGTGAAGGCCCAAATAATTTCTGTAAGCATCCTGGGGGAGCCCATAGGGTCCACAATCCTTGCCTTTATCCTGCTTAACGAAGCACCCCCGGAGTTTACCGTATTTGGAGGCGCTCTGATACTTCCTGGAATATACATGGCCTATATTGGAAGAAAAACCAAAAAAGAACCAGATAAAATCAAGGATGAAAAATAGTGAGATTTCTCCGTCTATTTGTTCATTTTCTCATGGTGCAGAGCCCAAGCCAAAAGTAGTATGGGAAGCACGAAGACAGCCAGATCAAAGCTATATACTATGGTTGCCGCAGTTATTATCCCAAAATGCTGGGTAAGGGGCATAGGGGACAGTAAAAGGACTGCAAATCCGCATATCGTGGTGAGGGCAGAGATGAATATGGCAGAACCTGTTCGCTCTATTGTGGTCTGCATGGATTCTTTCGGGCCTTGAGTCTTACGCTCTTCCCTGAACCGTTGGATAATGTGTATGGAATAATCGATACCAAGGCCGATCGTGAGTGCAGTGACCATGACAGTAAAAACATTGATGGAGATGCCCAGAAGTGCCATTGTGCCCAATATCCATATAGTGGATATGGCAACAGGAACAACTGCTATGACACCAAGCAAGAAGTTTCTGTACACCAGCATAAGCACTATGGCCGATAATATGACTGAGAATGCTGTTGTTACGATCTGGCTTCTTTGAAAGGAATCTATTGTCGTGATAACCAATACGGTCTCACCTGTCACCTTTTCTTCCACACCATCTGTGTTTACGATATCATCCTTCAACTGTGTGTAAACTCTTCGTGCTTCAGAGGTACCTTCTGCCGAAACAAAAACCCTAATTATTGTACCTGCAAATCTTTCTTCCTCCGCATCAGAGAAAAGAACGGATTTAACCTTATCTTGATAAGAAACGTTTGTACAAAGATAAGAAAAAATCCCCTGAATATCATTCTCAGTGCAGTTCTCGGTGGGCAGCCCTTGTACAGTCAAGTTGAAGGCATCTTCCAGACTCTGATTATTCATTATTGCTTCAGCCATGAACTTCCGTACACTCTCCACTCTCACTATTTCCTTCCCAGCAAGCTCAACACTGACAACATGGGTATCATCAGCTATATTGTCCTCCATTAACGCAATATTATCGATAACATCAGGATTTGAAATATCTCCTTCCATGAGTATGTACTCTTGCGTATAGCTTGCAGAAGCGAAATGATCCCGGATTAGCTCGGTGGTTCTCATGGTTGGCCAGTCACTGGGCACGAAATCCTCCAAACTGAACTCGGTTTCGACTCCTATTGAATAGAACAATGCTAAAAATGTAATGATAAGAACTATTACTATCACCGGTGCTGGGTGTCGCTTCACTGTGTGGGCACCAAAGGTCATACCCTTGTCTAGAACCTTGGGGTCCTTTTTTGTTTTTCCTAATACCTTTGCCCCTTTCCTCGAATCCAAGAGGTATCTTGCTGCGCATTGGAAAGTCAGGGTTAGGAAGAAAGCATAAAATATTCCCAATCCCACAAGAATCCCAAAATTTCGAATCGGCGTGATTTCAGAGAAGACATTGGAGAAAAAGGCGATTATCGTTGTCGCCACTGCTAAAGATAATGCAGAGCCGACCATTTTAACAGACCGTTTCAGTGCCAAGGAAACATCGGCACCCTTTTTTAGCTCCTCCTGATACCTTCTTGATATGTGCACCGAGTAATCTATTCCGAGTCCAACAACAAGTGGGAGTACAGCCACCTCGACCACCGTGAATTTCACACCCATTATCACCATTGTACCGAAAGTCCATATCGCTACTATGATAAGGGTGAAGACTGGCAACAAAACATAAGTATAATCCCTAAAGCTCACGGCAAGAAGCACCACTATTAAAATAAAAATCGCCAGGCCCAGGGTTATTGTCGTGTCCCAAACACTCTGGTCAACATCATGGGTGAGCAGTGCATTGCTCGTCTGTTCCACCTTAATGTGATTAAAATCCATGCCATTAACAACGTCTCTTACATTTAGACTCTTCTTTTTATACTGAGGTTCGTCATATAATCCATAAATCATAACCACTATGAGCGTTGCATTGGCTTTTGGATCATCTGGATTAAAATCGGCTGGAAGGAGGGTTGCCATTAACATTTGAACTTCTTCAATGTCTATGTCGATAGGCAGTTCTCCAGTGAAATTGGCCTGATAGATTGATACTGCAACCTGTTTTAATATCTCGATTTCTCCATCTGTGGCATTTAGTATATCTTTTGTATCGTTATAGAAATTTATCCCAAGATTAATGAACTCTGCAACACTAACCACATCTTCCACACCAGTGACATTCTCTTCTACTTCTCTCGTCAAATTATACTGCTCTCTGAGTGAAGCAGGTGATAGCACATCCCCTCCATCTTTGTTCTCAACGTACACATAATGGTATTTTGATGCCCAACCGAAGTTGTTGTTCACTTTGTTAAAATCCCTTACCACCTCGTTATCTGGATAAAACTCCTCCCAATTCGTCAATACTTTTATGGATGGCAAGACACCTGAAAAAAGGATGGTGATCACGATGACAACCACAATTATCTGTACTGCATAAGTTTGAACCTTACCTGCCAGCCCTTCTAACATCCGAAAGGTTATGGTGAGGAAGATATTTGTTAGTTATGGTGTCCTAGAGCAAAAACCTCTCGAAATTTCGGGCAAATATCTTACTTCTCACATCCTCCGAAATCTCGGCAGCCTTCACGACTTCCATTTGAACCCTATAACTCAGATATGGATAGTCCGAGCCGAACATGATCTTATCCTCACAGGTTTTGGCGGCATATTCAAGGAGCTTTACTCGTGAGCCCGAGGTGTCCGAATAAACATTTTCAAAATCCTTCATCAGAGGTATACAGCCCTCCTGTAGGTGGCCAAGAATGATCATTAAGCTTGGATATTTTTTGAGTACGGGCTTGAGGTAACCAGGAGAGGAGAACAGGGTGCCCGTATGAATCAAGATGAACATCCCCAAATTATCCAGATTACCCCAGAAATCATGGAAAAAGGGATGATCCGGACGAAAACACTCTACATAAGGATGCAGTTTCACACCCCTTAATCCCAAATCATGGATGCGAGTAATCTCCACTACAGCCTCATCACCCCTTCTCGGATCGACTCTTCCAAATCCGATGAGCTTGGATTCGTATTTGTTCTGTGATTCAGCCACCAAATCGTTCAATTCTGGGTATTTATCCCCAATATGGGGATTGGGGAAGACTATCGATCTTTGAATATCGTACTTATCCATCTCTTTCAGGACATCCTCAATGGATACCACTGGATCGATGTAGGGCACCCATTGGGTGGAAGGGCCAAAATGCACGTGAGCATCATATATTACATCTGACATGCTTACTGGATGGGGATACTTGAATTAAGCATTTTCGCAGACACAAGTTGTTGTCCTAATATCTTGTTTCTCATTAGTGATATTTATCAATGATATTGGGGAGAAAAGTTGTATATATACACCCTGCTGATTTAATTATGTATATTAATTTGCATGGCTGGCTGAATCTCAATCTGCCTCTCACATGATAATGTATGAAAAATAGAATCTTGAAAATTGAGAAATCAAAGGTGATAATTCAGACCATCAGATATTGAATCCTCCTATACTCAAGATGGGTGATAATACGACCGAAGAAGACCGGCACAATTCGCAGGAAAACGAGGAAAATGGCGTTGAGGAGGCAAAAAAGAGGCGACAAGATTTCTTTGAAAGAATCATCGAATTCGCCCCGAGTATGATCGTGGGCATTGACTTGCAGGGAGATATCATGTTTTTTAACAGGACAGCTGAGTATATCACAGGCTATGTCAATAATGAAGCCCTTGGTAAGAATTTCCTTTCCCTGTTATTACAGAAAAAGGAGAGGAAGGAAATCAGTGCCGTATTAAATAAGATTGTGGAAGGTAAAGGTGTTAACACCATAGAAAATCTGTTGATTACCAAGGATGGAGAAGAGCGTCTGATATCCTGGAGCATAGGAGCGGCAATAAATAATGAAAATATAATAATAGGTAGTATCTGTATTGGCAACGATATCACAGATAGAGAGGTCATCCAGGAAATGGAGGAATTGAGGGAATTGAATACTGATTTTGAAGACGATACCGTTACAATCGATCAAGTCGGACCAATTTCCACAACAAGCTCCCAAGAACAAGGCTCAGAAACCGAAGGGGAATGGGAGAATGTTTTCAACTCCATTCCAGAGCCCATTATCATTGTAAGTAAAGAGAATAGAATCTTGAAGATCAATTCGGCCTTTGCAAAAGAGATGAAGGCCGAGCCCAGAGAACTGATTGGAAAGAAATGCTGTGAAATATTCCATGATGAGAATAGTCCGATCCACAGCTGTGTTCATAAGAAGATTATCGAAACAGAGGATTCCCAAACAGAGGAGGTCTATGATCCAGGCTCAGGTACCACCACTCTTATCTCGTGTTCACCCTATTACAATGAAAATGGTGAATTACAGGGTTCGATCCTCATTGCAAAGGAAATAACAAAAAGCCAAGGCACACAAAAAACAAAAGAGTCCGATAAAATGATTGGAATCAGGACCCTTGTATCTGCAATCCAGCATGAGATAAATAATCCACTGGGAGGAGTCTTGGGTAATGCTGAGGCAATATTCGAGGAAGAGAATCCCATAAAGATCCGTATCTATTCAAAGGAAATAATAGAGGCAGCCAAGAGATTATCTGAGCTCTCTGATTCCCTGGCACGGTCAATTCAAAAATCTTCGGGTCCAAAGCTGAATTCCATGGATTTGAACGATTTCATCAAGTCTTCCCTTGCAGATATGAAACACGATAAAAAATATGAGAAGGTGGAGGTTGAGTACGATTTGAATCCCATCCCTAAGATCCAATGTAATCCAGCCGAAATACTGGAAGTATTCATAAACATTATTTCCAATTCCATGGAGAACATGGAGGGACCCGGAAAGATCCACATCTGCACAAGGAAGGTAAACGGAAGTGTGGAAATGATATTCAAGGACGATGGTGCCGGAATCCCAAAAGAGCAACTTTCAAGGATATTCGATCCATTATTTGCCGTGGAGAATGAAGATGTGAGAGATGAAGCAGTGGGTATGAAGACCGGACTAAGGATGTATGTGGTTTCTTCAATCCTCAAAAAGTATAATGCTCCCATTAACATAGAGAGTGAGGTGGGAAAGGGCACTTCGTATATCATTAGATTTCCTCATGAAGGTGAGACAGAACAAAACACCTAGGGAAAATTGTTCCTCTTCTACAACAAAGGTAGACCCGTACAAATTTTCTTTTCATAAATATAAATTATCTGGATATTTCTAAAGTAGAGAGGATTAGTTTTTAGAGTGGTAGGAGGGGATTAGGTGGTAGGTTGTAAGGGAAAAAGGTGAAATGAGGAAGAGCAGAGAGGATTTATTTCTAGGGTGGGAGGAGGGGGACTAGATGGTGGGCATCAACGGAGTAGGATACTGAATCTAAAGGAGCAAAGAAGTGTAATCAAGTAACCACCTATCGATATATTTTAATACTCAGGTAAGATACATTGTATAATAGGGCAATTTAGGCACTAATTCACTTGATTGAAGTTAGGTGGGGAGTGTTTTGACAAAGGGAACACCCATGATGCAGCAGTACAGCAGGATAAAAAACGATTACAAGGACAGCATTCTATTCTTTCGTATGGGGGATTTCTATGAAACTTTCTACGATGATGCGAAACTCATTTCAAAGGAGTTAGACATAGCACTCACATCCCGTAACAAAGGAGCCGATAAGAAAATACCACTTGCTGGGATTCCATATCATGCATTGGAGCCCTACCTTGGGAGACTGATAAAAAAGGGCTATAAAGTCGCAATATGTGAGCAGGTGGAGGATCCAAAGGTTGCAAAGGGAATCGTTAAAAGAGAGGTTGTCAGGCTAGTTACTCCGGGCACTGTGCTTGAAAGTGGCATGCTCAACGAGCGGAACAATAATTTTTTGATGGCCATAATAGATGGGAATGAAGGCAGAGGGATGGGATTGGCCTTTGTGGATGTTTCAACTGGAGAATTTTTAACCACTCAATTGGAAGGAGATGATCTGATATCAAAATTAACAACGGAAATCATGCGCTTTAAACCTGCAGAGTGCTTAATCCCAGAGAGTCTAAGCAGTGATGATTCAATTCTCAGGCTCATAGAAGATATTGATAAGAACATCCTAATCACAAAATATGGTGATGAACATTTTAGCCATGAAAAGGCCTATCAAACCCTGATTTCACACTTTAAAACTATCAGTTTAGAGGGAATGGGTTGCGAAACACAGCCCCTTTCCATTGAGGCTTCTGGTGCGGTTTTAAGCTACCTTCAAGAAACGCAAAAGGCGAATCTGGGCCATATTGATACATTGAACACTTATCTAATAACCGATTACATGATCTTGGATTCTACAACCCTTCGAAATCTTGAGATTGTACGAAATATAAGGGATGGCTCCTCCCATGGAACATTGCTGGAAATAATGGACAAAACCTCCACATCCATGGGCAGTAGAATGATGAGAAAATGGCTGAGCCAGCCACTCATGAATGTAAGCTCAATTACGATGCGTCAAAATGCAACTGAGGAGCTCTTTTTCGACACCTTTCTACGCTCTGATTTAAAAGATTTCCTTGGTAAGTTAAGGGATGTGGAGCGCATTATTGGCAGAGTCGTTTACGGAAGTGCAAACGGAAGGGACCTGATCGCCATAAAGGAATCTTTGAGAATAATACCTGAAATTAAAAGTGTACTAAAAGATGATCTCAAATCTCTTTTACTCAGAAAGATAAATGGGGATATAAAGGATCTTGAAGATTTGGTAATCCTCATAGAGAAAGCCATAGTGGACGATCCACCCTTGACTGTAAAAGAAGGTGGATTGATAAAAAATGGATTCAACGAAAAACTGGATGAGCTAAGAGAAATTTCCAAGGGAGGCAAGACATGGATTACCAATCTGGAGAAGCAGGAGAGGAGAAGAACAGGCATAAAGTCGCTTCGGGTTCGCTACAATAAGGTTTTTGGCTATTATATAGAGGTCACAAAAGCCAATCTATCCCAGGTTCCTGACGATTATATTAGAAAGCAGACCTTGGCAAATTCAGAGAGGTTCGTAACACCTGATTTGAAAGAAAAGGAATCACTCATTCTCAGTGCGGAAGAGAAAATGAATGCCTTGGAATACGAGCTTTTTTCTGAGGTTAGAGAAAGCATTTCCCAGCACTCCCCAGAGATAAAAACCACGGCATCGGCCCTCTCAGAACTGGACTGCCTGGTTTCCTTTGCATGCTTGGCAAAAAACAACAACTACATTAAACCAGACGTGAATGAGAAAGGTGAAGTGATCATAAAGGAGGGAAGGCACCCAGTTATCGAAGAAGCACAACATATGACATTCATTCCAAATGACACAAGCCTTGACTGCTTAAGCAACAGGCTGATAATCCTAACAGGACCCAATATGGCAGGTAAATCCACTTACATGCGTCAGGTTGCCTTGATTACCATAATGGCTCAGATGGGAAGTTTTGTCCCGGCTAAATCCGCAACTATAGGAGTCGTGGATAGGGTATACACCCGCGTTGGAGCATTTGATGATTTAACCCGTGGTCAAAGCACGTTCATGGTGGAAATGAATGAACTGGCGAACATATTAAACACTGCCACACAAAAAAGCCTGATCATTTTGGACGAGATCGGGAGGGGCACAAGCACATATGATGGACTGAGTATAGCTTGGGCCGTGGCTGAATATATTCACAATAAAAACAAAATCGGAGCCAAGACATTATTTGCCACCCATTATCATAATCTAACAGAGTTGGCAGAGATTTATGAGGGTGTTACAAACTACAATATAGCCATAAAGGAAGACAAGGATGGTATAATATTTCTGAGGAAGGTTGTGCCTGGTGGGACTAATAAAAGCTATGGTATCGAGGTGGCGAAGCTTGCTGGTATACCATCTGAGGTGATTGATAGGGCCAATGAGGTTCTGAAAACAATTGAAGAGGAGAACATAGTAAGAGTCTCTGATGAAACAAGTGGTAAAGGTAAAGAGGGAACGGTTACTGATGTGTTCCCTAGAAAGAGAAAGCTCACACAACTTGTACTCTTCGAACCAAATCCTGTCCCAAATCCAGTTGTAGAGGATATTAAGAAGATGAATTTGGATGAAATGACTCCCTTGGATGCACTGAATAAGTTAAGTGAAATGAAAAAGAGAATTGATGAAGAGAAGGAAGGGGAGAATGGCTTGGAGAAGGAAGAGGAAAAGGAAGAGGAGAAGGAGTAATCGGTAATAAGCATGGCTAAAATTATCCTAAATAATCACATGGAATTAAGAAGTTCATCCACAATCCTTTGTATCTCATTTTGAACCTCATCAAGACTATTTCCGCCATCCAATATCTTTACATTATCATAATCTCTCATGCTAAGAAACAGCTTTCTGACCTTGTCCTGGTATTCTAAGGTTTCAAAATAATTGAGGGCTTCGTTTCTTTTGTCTTTTATTCTTGCCAGGCCGATTTCAGGCTCAGCATCCAAGATTATTACTAGATCGGGTTTTGGTGCGAATTTCTCATTCTCCTTTTTAATTCTATTCATATCCAAGCCGAGAGCACCTTGATAGGCCATGTTAGAATAATAATATCTGTCCATTATTACGATATTACCTTGGCTTAATGCAGGATTTATGTTGTTTTCCACATCCTCCATCCTATCTTTTAAAAACCACTTGTACTCCTCCTCGGGATTGACATTCCTTCCATGTTTTGTAAGATTCTTTATCTTCGTGCCCCAAATACCGTTTGTAGGCTCTCTGAGCAGCGTTACATCATACCCTTTATCTTTCAAATATTGTGAAAGCATTTTCGCATGTGTGCTCTTGCCCACACCATCGATACCCTCTATCGTGATCAATATTCCTCTCTTTTTAGCTGCCATTTATTCCCAAACAGGGTTATTGTTATTTTAACGTTGCCCAGGCTAAATTTTTCTACTTGACTTTTATGACCTATAGAAATTCAACAAAATAAAGGGCTTCAACGGAGTTGTCTAACCAAGAATTTTCAGATCCCTTCTTAGCAATGCCACCTTGTCCTTCTCCATTGTAAGGGGATTTAGAGGCATTATAAGCACGGCGTCGTTTATGGCCACTAATTCATTTATACCATGAACCAATTTTAGAACCCTTTGGAAATCGTTGTGCACAATGAGATATTCTATCCCATCCAGTAAAATCACAGAATCCTTATTCGCCTCCATGAAGTCCTTGGCATCCCTGAGCAATCCACCCAGGTTCGTAGGGAGTATGCTGTTGGAATCCTTTGATCTGCTCAACCATAGCAGTGATACACCCTCAAATGAATAATTTGACATCACCCTTCCAGGGAAGGCTCTTGTTATGCACAATCCCTTGTATCCGTGGTCGATTAGGTCTGAAAATAAGCCATAGCTTTTAGATGGATTCTCCTCCATGAGAAGGTAGCCTATTCCTTTATCCACATCCTCTGAACTTAATTCCTTTTCACCTTCTTGGAGGGCCCTATATCTGCGGACAATGAGAACCGCAGATATGATCAGAATAGCGGCAATTATGGCACCAACTGTTAGATAATAGATAAACAAATCTTCTTGTGGCGTGATTTTTATATTTATAGTATTGGAAATTTCTTCTGGATATTGATTACCACCGATATCTGTGTAATTCAGTACTGCGTTGACTGTAACTGTGGTTTCTTTGCGCAAGTCCTTTACCTTTGTTTCCACACGGATCGTTCTATTTCCAGAACCAACGGTATCAAATTGCCATTTTATCTTGTTAGCCTCCCTTGTTGATTGCACAAGGCTGTCATCACCATGATAGGTTAGGTTCTCATCTAATTCAAGGATTAATACCACGTTCTTCGCCTCTCCGATTTGCATATTATCGTACGAGAGGAAATATGTTATAATATCCCCTGGTTTTGCCGATTCCATATCGGCTTCTAGGAATAATCCCATATTCGGTGTAAGAGATGAATAGGTGAGGCTTATTTCCCTTAAGATGGGTGTTAGTGTTGTATTTTTAGTGGTAAGTATTGCCTTGAATCTTATCTTTCCTGTAAGAACACTAACAGAGGACAAATTACGTTCTGTTGGAACTGGTTGCCAAGTTTCACCTGAATCCAAGGAATAAGAATAATCAATGGGCTGCCCATTTTTACTCTCATCCACTGAGAAATCCCACCATTGCACAACAACTTCAGGGGAAAGATCGTTGGTTTCAACCTCTCCTGTGGGTGTGTATTTTCTATAGGAGATAGTAACATCGCGGAGAGTTGGAGTATAGGGCTGTTGCTCTGTGGTTAGGATCGCCTTGAATTGTATGTAATGACCATTGGGAACGATAATCAGAGAGCCTTCTGGATTTGAGAGATCCGACGACCATGGGCTCCAAGAAATTTCTGTGGGACCGGAAGGATTTCCTGTTCTTACCTGAAGTACAATATCCACAGATTCATAACCTGGATTTGAAGGATCGTCACCCCAGCTAATCTCCTCCCATATGGCTGATGATCCCGCATCAAATACTTGGGATACAAGAGAACCAGTAGTATTTTTTGATATTCCTACCGCCCTAATTGAGAACGTGTTACTTATGGAAGTCCAGTTTGAAGTCGGATGAGTTTGGAAAACATTCCCAGACATATTATAAGCAGTTCCCCCAGATTTAGTATAGATTTCTGCATTCTCACTAAACCAACCTATATAGTAGCCTTCATGGACTTCGATAGAGCAGGTGAAGATGTGTTTGCCTGTTGTTAAAATATTTTGAGGTTCTGTTTCATTTACCCAAATAAAATCATTTCCTACCTCTTTGAATATCTTCATAATACCCGTGGCCGGGGGTGTGAAATTGTGTATATGTACTTCCCATTCCGTCAATATACCAGTAAAATTTGCAGGATTGTTCTTGTCTATAATTGTCATGTTTTTTGGTCCTAGTATTCTATTATCTGGATCGTTACCGATTTTAAGAGGTCTTGAGCTTAGTTCAACTTCTCCATCACTGTATGTTGTACTTGTAATCACGAAATCGTCTATGTACCAACCCCAATCGGATACCTGACCGTTTGTGGCAAACCGGAGCCTGAATGTGAAATTCTGTTCACCATCATATTTTGACAGATCAAAACGCGCTTGAACCCAAGAAGAGCTGTTACCTCCAAAACATTCCGCAGGATACAGTGGATTTTTATTATCCTGTATTTGACTGCCATAACCTGCTTTTGGCCATATCTGCTCCCATCCGTTAGCTGTTGAAACCTCGATTATTCCCCCATCATTTGTATCCGTATCATTTTCAAATATATAGTAATGCCAAAAGCTCAATTCGGTCTTTTCGGAATTTCTGAGATCAATTACTGGTGTTTTTAAAAAATAATCGTTTGAATTACCGCCTTCATCATGGTAT
>CP070672.1:439789-446368 GCA_020351895.1 Thermoplasmata archaeon | reverse complement strand
TCCATTTACCACTGCTTATGGTACCACAGGGTTTGCCTTGTTGAACTTCATCCTCTTCCTCAAGAGTGACCACACGTTTGATGGTTCCTGCCAATTTTTGGGCAAAATCTGATAGACCAACAACACCCATATCACCCTCCACCCTAATCCAAGTGTGTTCTGGATGGTAATATAGATCATCTGGCATTTCATATTCGTCGATTTTCATACAAATAAACCCCCTATCGTCATAGTTTTACCGCCCTTAAACATATCTATCAATATAAATATTACGATATTCGTGAAATTAACCTCGATTTATGACACCCCTGGATGCTTTATTTTACAGTCGTTATAAATTCTTCTTTTATCTAGTTCAATTTTTCCATCTAAATATATATATTATTCGGGGAGAATCAGCAACTTTAATAAGTTAAGAAGATAATAGGGCAAATGATGTCCAATAGATATAAAATCGGTTCGATATTAATAACCATTGTTATCATGGCGGTGGCATGGAGTCTTATAGGATTTGGATTGGAAATCGGAAGAGAAAATGAGGATTCCTATGTAAACCTTCTTCCCTTGTCGGCAACGGCGGGCTCATTATCCACCTTCAATTTTGAAACCAACTTAAAATCATATACCATCACGGTTCCCAATAATGTCCTTATTGTAAAAGACGATGTCATTTCCTCGAATAATACCTTGTTATTCGAATCACCATCTGAGAAACTACAGCTCCTTCTCTCTCCCACCGTTGAAAACAAATTCAACATTGATATCAGTAGTGGTTCATATGAGGCTAGTTTTCAGATATCTGTAAACGATTATGGATCCCTTATATCAGGAGATGAATATTTCGATTATATGAGAACCGTGACAACCAGATATGCAAAACGTAGCACTGGTTACCCCCATATGAACCAGGTTGCAGGCTATTTGGAACAGCAACTAAAAGGTTATGGACTGGAAACAGAGATACAGAGTTTCCAGCGTGAGAACAGAGAGGTTCTCAATGTTATAGGATATCATAGAGGAATTAATCGACCCGACGAGTGGATTGTGCTTGGTGGTCATTACGATATTAAAGAAAAAACA
Source organism: Thermoplasmata archaeon (assembly GCA_020351895.1). Next base: position 445,288 of record CP070672.1, on the reverse strand, counting down.
ATAGAGGGTGCTTACGACAATGCTGCGGGTATTGTGGCAGTACTTGAGATTGCAAAAGCAGTATCACATATGAAGACGGATCGTACTATAGTTTTTTGTCTTTGGTCAGGAGAAGAGCAGGGGCTTTGGGGATCAGATTACTTCGCGAATAATGTCCCTGAGAATGTCACAATAAAAACATATTTGAACTACGATATGGTGGGCTTGAATTGGCCTCAGATTTATCAATTGAACGTTCTTGTTGGACCTGATGAAAGTGAAGGTGAAGTTGAAAATCCAGAACTTTTGAACATAAGTAACAGGGTAATTTTGGAGATTCTTCAATATCCATCAAGTGGATTCGATGTAAAAGAATCAGGGGAAGGCAGTTCTGATCAAGTCAGTTTCTGGCCCATTGGTGTCTCCTCTATATATTACGCTGGAGTAATAGTTTATCCAGGTTATCATAATAAAGTGGATGATCTCGCCACCATGGAGGCAATGGCAGGGGGGAGAGAAAGTTTAAAGGATGGCTTCGAAACCGTGGTGTGGGTTTCCTATTATACTACTATTCTATTAGATAATGATGAGTTGATTACACAGAAAAAAAACTAGCGATTTGAATGATTAAAGTGCCTCATAGGCCAGTTGAACAACATCCATGGTTTTAATTAAACCGTTATCTTTGGCCACGTTATTCAGGTTGAGGTTGCAGAAGGGACATGTTGTGATTATTATGTCTGCACCCGCTCTTTCCCCCTCCAAAACCCTCTCCAATGCCAAAGAAACTGCAATAGGCTTAAATGCAGCCACACAACCACATCCAGCACCGCAGCATCTTGATAGTTCCCTGTTTCTTACCATCTCAACGAAGTTAATTCCTGGTATACTTTTAATAACATTTCTGGGTGCATCGAAAACTCCAGCTCCTCGTCCTAAGTGACAAGAATCGTGGAAGGTAACGGTCTTTTCCATTCTCTTCGAAAATTTTAATTTTCCTTCTTTTATCAATTTCTCAAGATACTCTGATACATGGTACAATTCGAAGGGTAAATCACCAATTATTTTTGGATACTCATTTTTGATGGTATTATAGCAGCCAGCGCAGGCAGCAACAAGTATTTTTGCATCGGTACTTTTTATGCTGTTTACATTATGTGTGGCGTACTCTTTGATGTAATCGATCTGTCCAGTGTTGATACAAATCGAACCGCAACACCATTCTTCAGGACCGAGTATGGTAAAGGGGACGTTCAACTTGGAGAGGAGCCTTGCCGTTGTGATGGCCATCTCCTGTTTTCTATAGGCCTCTGTACATCCAGTGAAGAAGACAACTTCTGGATTTTTTGAAAGGGTGATATCATCTGGGAGCCAATTCCCTCTATTCTCAGGAGGTTCAGCAAAGGGATTTTTAAAATCATGAATCCTTTCATGAACCTTCTTGTGAGCCTCGATGCTTATCAAACCCTCCTCGAACAACCATTCTTTAACCTTCTTCCAGAATTCGTGAAGTTTAATATTGACGTGGCATACTTCTTCGCAGGCCCCACAACCGGTGCATTGGAACATTCGTGTAATAAAATCATCACTCACTTCGATCTCCCTTCTAAGAATAGTATCCCAAAAGCTTCTTTGTGATAATTGTTTCAAATAAAATATTTTCCCTCTTGGGGAGGCAGATTCCCATCCCAGTTGCTCGAACATGGGGCATATTGAAGTGCAATAACCACACTGTAGACAGGAATACATATCATCTGTTATCTCGGGGATTTTAACTTTCAAGAAACCACCCTTTTATCTTTTGGCATTATATGTTTTACCCAAGCCATTATATTCATTCCCATATTCATGGCAAAAGAGGGTATCGGAATACCAAATCTCGTTAAACCTTCTGTGGTCTTTCCGGGATTCATTACATCGTAAGGATCCATTGTTGTCTTGATTTCCCGCATAACACCGGTACCATCGCCGTACATTTTTTTTATATTACCTGAGAAGAATAGACCAAGACCTGCGGGCCTACCTTCATGTTCGAATGCCAAATCACCCAATTTTTTGACAAAGGAAAGTGAAACCATATTTCTTATCATTTTACGCTCGTCTGATAGATAATATGGCATAAAAATCACGGTATTTCTGTCTCCAACCATACCTGTAATCGCTGCTCTGAGTTTCATCTTCTTAATCAATTTGTATGTGGCATTCACCATGCTTGACATGTTGGATATAGGAACGAAAACCTCTCCAAGAACAGCTGAAGGGCCTGCCCTTTTTGTGCGCAGCTCATAAAATCGCTCATTCCATTCATGGTCTGCGAACTCCTCACTCTGCTTTTTCCCATGGCATTCTGCAGCGATATCATCCAGGGTTTTCTCCTGAATATCAAGAATCTCGGTATTTCCCTCTAAAGCCATGTTTAGTATTCCACGCATTTTTAGTGGGCGTTCTGCCATTCCGATTTCTCCAAGAAAATCGAAATGATTTTTATCCAAAAACGATATGTGTAAAGGTACTATATCTGATTTGGTTATGGATCTTACGGCATTTGAAAGGGTTTTAAAATCCAAGAATCCATAGGATAAGGGCCGGAGCTCCTGGGGAGCCGGATAGATTTTCAAGCTCGCACTTGTTATTATCCCGATTGTTCCCTCGGATCCAAAAAATAATCTGTTAAGGTCATAGCCACCGTAGTTAATAGTGTTATCATTCCCCAAATTTAAGATCCTACCCGTGGGAAGTACCACCTCAAGGCCTCTTATCTGATCCAATGCAGAACCGTACTTATAAGAACCCACTCCCACACCACCTGTATTGATCCATCCTCCCACGGTGGCTGCATAGGCACTACTGGGGTAAGAGCCAATGAGAAATCCCTTTCTTATTAGGTTTTCGTAGAGCATTTTCCATGTGATCCCAGTTTCCACAGTGACTGTAAGATTATCTTCATCAATTTTCAGTATCCTGTTCATTCTCGTCAAATCGAAAACTATACCTCCCTCAACAGGCATTGCCCCGCCTAAACCCCAACTTGCTCCACCTCTAGGGACGATCGGAATGCCTTCTTGTGCCGCAATCTTTACTATTTCAGAGATTTCCTCAGAACTTTTGGGTTTCACAACAAAATCTGGCATCATTTTAAAGCCCAGTTCCATCATCTTTGGTAGGGAGGCTAAATCATGGCTGTACATACGTCTTTCGAATGGGTCGATTCTCACCCTGTCTTTTCCAGAAACTTGTATTATTTTATTATATATGTTCTCCTTGCTTTTATGCATATCGTAGTCCTCTTATCGACTTATTGCGTTAATCGTTTATAATTTGATATATTTCGGCGTATTTTGAAAGTAAATCGTCATTAGTATATTAGTATTTCAACACTTAAATGTAACGGTCTAGCTATTAAATAATGATATTTAGCCATAAAATAGTCGAAAAACGGTAAGACAATATTATTAAAGCTTATTTATTATAATTGCTAAACTTATAAGTTATAGGGAAAATTAATTGCTGACAAAGGTCAAACAGCTGAACTTAATAAGTATCAATATCTTGGGAAGCAAAAAAATGAATATGAGAAATTTTAATACAAAAGACCATATTCCGATTAACTATGAGATTATATTATTTAGGATCTTTACCCTGGAAGCAGACCCAGTTAATTTACCACGCACTAGCACGATGTGGGGAGGAGTCTATAATAATTTGTACCCCAAAAGAAGAATATGCATGCGTGGGCTTTCATCAGGACCTTACACAAGAATTAGATATGGATTATTGTAAAAACAAAGGGATTGGCATGTTTAGAAGGGAAATAGGAGGTGGCACGGTATTTCTTGACAAGTATCAACTTTTCTACCAGATAATAATAGCCAGAGAGAATGCACCACTCGATCAAAGAGTGCTATTTCAAAGATATCTGGAGCCAGTAGTGAAAACCTATAGGGCCCTGGGAATTAATGCGAAATATAATCCTGTGAGTGATCTTGTGGTGGATGGTAAAAAGATATCGGGTAATGGCGGAGGGGATATAGGAAATTGTAAGGTGATGACTGGATCGATTCTTCTGGATTTTAAATGTGATGTCATGTGCAAGGTTTTAAGATTACCATCCGAGAGGTTTCGACAAAAAGTTTATTTGGCTATGGAAGATAATTTAACTACTATAAAGAAGGAGTTAGGATATATGCCCGATTATAAAGAAATCAAATCCATTTTGATATCAAATTATGAGGATATGTTTGGAGAACTAGAAAGAGGTGAATTGGACTCAGCGGTTATCGATATAATGGGTGAATTAGATAATAAGTTCTCATCTGAAGGTTGGCTCTTTAAAAAAATGAAACAAACACACTTTAGAACAATTAAAATTATTGAAGGTATAACTCTCAGTTATATTATACATAAAGGTGTTAAGATGTGTATAGAGACCCAAAATGAAGAAATTCGATATGTTGAGATCTATAACCCTAAGTCAATTGAATATAGACTAAAATTAAAGGAATTGCTGGTTAATAAGAAATTTGATGAGTCATTGATTTTGAATTCAATTAATTTAGTATTAAGCTAATAAATATACGAAAGTTTCACATTCATTTGAATAAAAAATTTAATATGCCACATACTAATATTACTTCAATTATAACCGGTGGGTGACAATGTAATAAATTTTCAATATTGTTACATGGGTAATCAGATATTTCTAAATGGGCTTGGTCCCAATACCTTTAGAGCTTCCGACATTTCTTTAATAATTTGGGCAAACTTCTGACCTTCCGAAGCAAAGATCATTTCTAATTTGAATCTCTCAGGTTCCAATCCAAAATCCTCAAGCATGAGTTTAATTGCTTCGGCACGATTCTCCGCTTTTTTAATGCCGTCAATATAATGGCAGGCTTTGTACTTGGTTGGACCCAGATATCTTAGATCCTCTTCTCGATAACATCCAAATATCATTACACCATCAGCGCCTTTCGTAAATGCATCCATTACGTAATTTGGATGTACCATACCAGAGCACATGATTCTAATTATTCTGAGTCCAACAGGATATTCAATATTATTAATCCCAGTGGAGTCGGCAGCACGATATCCGCACCAGTTGCAACAGAAGGCTATGATACATGGTTCAAAATCATGGTTTGTCATTTAAGTAACCCCCAAAGCCGCTTCAACCATGGCATTGATCTGCTCTGGTCGGTAATTGGCAACAAAGATACCCTTTTTTGGACAGGTAGCCGTACAGACGCCACACCCTCTACATTTTCCTTTATTTACCTCAACGGTCTTTTTTACTGTGCCATTTTTCATGTAATCGATTAGAGTCAAGGCATTATATGGACAAGGCTCTATACAATATGCACAGCCATCACAATTTGCATCGATTACTTGGGATTTTATGGGACTTAAGTGGATTTTCCTCTTTCTGAGAAAATTGCCAACATTCATTGCAGCATTTTTTGCATCTTCAACAGAATATCTTATACCTTTTGGACCCAAAGCACAACCTGCGGCATATATCCC
>CP070672.1:424413-439689 GCA_020351895.1 Thermoplasmata archaeon | reverse complement strand
TGGCTCAATCTGATTATCTCAACATCGGTGGGTGCCAGTAAACTTCTGATTCCCTCCACATGACCATCACCTATCACAGCCACAACATTCTCATGCTCCAAGCTGATCTTCCTTATGGTCTCTGCCATGTGAACGTTTCTATCATCGATTAATACCCTTTTTGCAGCTGGAAATTCCTTGCCGAAACTCTCCAAATAGTATCCTTCGTTCTCCTCAAAGCGCTGAAGCTCCTTCTCGATTCTCTTCTTTCTTACAAACACACTTGTGAAGAGGGCAAAGATGAACTTCATCCTCTCCTTTATTGTCATGGATTTCCAAAAATTGGCGACTATATTGGATGCATCCATGTCTATGAACGCCACCTTTGCATCGAGCATTTTGGCAGCTTCAATTGCAGTTAGCATTTCACTGCCCACCTGAGTTCCGTACTTCTTGGCTATCTTCTCCTGAAACCTTGCCAGCATCATATAAACAACAGGTAGGTCTCTGTCACCACCTTTTGAATGCAGGGCCTGATATCTTGCAGGATCAAGCTCAACGCACACCACAGAGGGATTGCGCTGAATTATGGCGGTCTCCAGGCTCTTGCTGATATCAAAAACATGCCCCACACCAATTAGTGTTATCATTGAGAAATACATATGTCGGTAGAGAATTTAAAGATTATGGGGAGATTATACATGATTTAACAATCCAGAAAATCATTTAAAATATCCTTTAAAACTCCCTATTAACCCAGGCTCCCTGCCCCTTGCCTTCATCAATACCTATCTCCAGGGCCTTAACATTGCTGGGGATCTCCATCATGGTGAGTAATCTCTCTAATATGAATCCCGCAAGTTCCTCTGCCGAGGCCAACTTGATGTCCATGACAACAACATCATCAAGGGGAAAAATGTAATTCTTTCCATCAGATGTGACCTTAACCTCGTCCCCGATTTCGGTCTCCATCTCCTTGCTTTCTCCAGGAATCAAAACACGGTGATCCAGATCATCTGCCAGGCTTCGAAGTTTTTCTTTCAATACCAAAAAATCAAGAACCATGCCTTTCTCGTTCTGCTCTCCGTGAACCCTGGCGTGGATGGAATAGATATGACCGTGAAGGCGGGAGCATTTGCCATGACCCGGGATGAAATGACAGGCAGAGAATTTTATTCCCGCATCCCAACCGTTGATTTCTATAAACATAGTATCAAGGCACAAAAAGATTATGAGGGTATTAAGTTTGCTATATAAAAAGGCGCAGTCTGAGCATTTTTGCCCTTTTTACTTGTTAGGAGAACATAGAAAATTATAAATCCTTAAAGTTTCTATGAAGTAAGGGGACAATAAATGGCGGAGAATGAAGAGAAGAAGAGAAGAGGTTCAGGTTTTCCAAGATTGAAATTGGCTATAATGTTTCTGTTTCTATGGTTCATTCTGGTTGGTATAGCAGTTGCCATAAGCTCGTATCTAGGCTATGGAAGTTACAGCTGGGTGTTCCTTGCCATAATCAGCATATTCATCATACTGCTCAACCTCATAACCTACTTCTACAGTGATAAAATGGTGCTTAGGGCCTACAAGGCCAAAATAGTCACCGAGAGGGAAGAGCCGAGACTGGTTCGAACCGTAAGCAGGGTGGCCAACATGGCTGAACTGCCCATGCCAAAGGTGGCAGTGGTTCCTACTGATACACCCAATGCCTTCTCAACAGGAAGGTATCCAGACAACGCCGTTGTGGCGGCCACAAAGGGCATACTGAACACGTTGGATGATGATGAGCTCGAAGGAGTCATTGCTCACGAGATGGCCAATGTCAAGGACAGGGACATACTAGTCATGACCATTGCGGCCTCAGTGGCAATGATAATAGCCTTTGCGGCCAGGATAATTCTGTTTCAGATGCTCTTTTCCAGAAACAGGAACGTGAATCCCCTACTACTTGTTGTTGTAGCAATCACTGCTCCAATTGCAGCTCTTCTCGTTCAGCTGGCAATATCACGGAGTAGGGAGTACAAGGCCGACAGGGTAGGGGCAATGACAATCTACAATCCAAAAGCCCTGGCAAAGGCCCTTGATAAACTGGATAGGGCCAATAGAAAAAGACCCATCAGAGGGGGAAACCCGGCAACATCTTCACTTTTCATTGTCAATCCCTTCACCCGTAACACGTTTGTCAGCATCTTCTCAACCCATCCACCCATGAAGGAGCGTATAAACAGATTGAATACAATGGCCCAGGAAATGGGCCACTACTGATTTTTTAGGCCCTTTGAAAAACAGCTCATCTCAAACCAGCTATATCTAAGGCCAAAGCACCAAAAAGCATGCCAGATAACTGCCAGGACTCCTTATTCACATGCTCTATTGTGTCCCATTGGGTATGGTATTCCAAGGAGGAATCCCACTCCCCCATTGTAAATGAACCCTCGATTCCCCTCTTCATGAAGGGGGCCCCATCTGGCCCTCCATCGCCCTCTGTGAGATTGATTCTATATTTCTCTTTTAATTCAGGGTACTTATCAAACATCATTGATTTGATATCCTTCAATTTATTCTGGTACGATCCTTTGGAAATCCTTACATTCAAAGTATCCACCCTATTTAGATTCACATCATTCATATCGAAATTCATGCAGATTATTCCGTTCTCTTTTACCTCTTCTTCATGTGATTTGACATACTCTGTGGCGCCCAAAAGGCCCTTTTCTTCAGCATCCACAGATATGAATCTGATTGTTTTGTCTACCTCATAATTCGACATCTTCCTAGCCATCTCCATTATGGTGACTGTACCCACAGTATTGTCCACTGCACCTGGATTCAGGTATGTGGTATCTCGATGGGCCACGATGTAAATCATGTCTTCAGGGTTTTTCCCTCCTTTTATATCGCCAACAACATTGTAAATCTCGTTCTTCTCGATTGTCGTGTCGAAGTTAATCTGAATCCAAACTGTCCCGTAGCCAAGAATAGGCGATTTTAGGGCGCTCTCTATGGCCCCCCTTATCTCATCCCCCACAGGACCCGAGACGGCACACGTTGGGATGATGGCATCGGGATTGGCATCTGGATAGGGGATACTGTCGCCGTTTTCATCACTGCCGTAAAGACCTCCACAGTAAGGAGGATATCCAAGCTCCTCACCTAATATTGTGTTTTGGACAATCACTGCCATTGCACCATGCTCTGCTGCCCTAGGCAATGCCTGCCTTGTGGATAACACGGCCTTGCCCTGTACATCTTGGCCCTCAAAATTCTCCTGGCTGCCGTTTCCCACATCCACGATTTCCATGTATAGATCTCCATTTGTTGAGCCCGAATATTGGTACAAGACGAAGTCCTCTATGTGTTCGTAATTCCTAATGACCTGCCCCCCAAGATCGGCTGTGATTAATGATAGAGAGGCGCTGTTCACCTCGAAAGTGGTTATGGTATGTTCCTCGACATGCACTTCCGATAGGCCTGCCTCTTCGAATCTACTCCTAACGTATTCTGCGCCTTCAAAATCCTCCTCAGAACCGGGTACCCTTGGCCCTAGGCCAGTCAAATACTCCATATCCTTATAAGCCTCATCACAATCGAAACCCACGAGCTGATAATCAGAAGATGATCTGCTAACAGTGTAAATAGCGATAAAACTGAGAATAATTACTAATACAACCACTATTGTAAGGAGTTTTAAATTCCTTTTCATGTAAATCATTGACTCCTAGCTTTAGCAATCATAGATGATTTACATAAGAGGATTATCGTTATCGAGCAGACACCTAGATAGATGAGCCTTGTCATGTAAATCATTGACTCCTGGCTTTATTATTCATAGATGATTTACATAAAAGGATTATCGTATGCAAACAATCACCCAGATAGATGAGCCTTGTCATGGCCACCAAGAATTGATTGCCCTGTCGTTACTTAACGGTTGTGGTGAATGATCTTCGTAAAAGAGGATTTATTTTAGACTACCAAATACAAAATCAAAGAATTTTTATTCCCCTTTTTCGCACAACAACTATCCCCACAACAACCACTAAAAAAACGACACCTAGAACCAACAAGTTGTTAACACCGGATCCTTCCTCTCCAAGATTTTCTCCCATATCTGCTGTCTCTTCTGAATGATTTGAAGGACGAAGAATCACACTCTCCAGATCTTTGGGATAGTAGGTCAATAATTCATATCCTGATCTTTTTACAAAAACATCATCCTCTATCCTCACCCCGAATTTCTTTTCAAGATATATACCCGGTTCTATAGTAAGGCACATGTCCCCGCTCTCAAACAATATCTCATTACTTGACGGGCTTAGTGTGGGCGGCATATGGATGTATAAGCCGATTCCGTGTCCCAGGGCATGAATGAAGTTCTCTCCATAACCGTAGCTTGATATGATATCCCTTGCAGCCTTGTCCACATCTCTTGCTCGAACTCCAGCACCTACTGCTTCGATTCCGGCAGCTTCAGCCTCCAAGGTGATGTTGTAGATTTCTATCATTTCCTGTGTGGGGCATCCCATGAAGAAGGTTCTTGTGAGGTCACTACAATAGCCCATGTACCTTGCACCAAGGTCCACAACCACAACTTCACCGCGAAGGATTAGATTGACCTCGTCGTCGCTATCGTCGCCATGAGGAAGAGCTGACTGCTCTCCTGAGGCTACAATCACTCCAAAGGCCTCAACGTATTCGCTTGAGCCGTTTTCAGTCATGGCATCGTTTATCGCACGAACAACATCGGCCTCTGTGATGCTCTCGTAAAACGCCCTTTGCAACGTGATTTTCGCAGTCTCCATACCCATATCTGCTATTCTGGCGGATTCCAGCAGGAATTGGTTTTTCACGATGTCGGGCTCGATTTTTTCTGGAGAATCACCATAAGCATTGACAATAATGGCATTGGAAAATATGATAAACAGCAATACGAGTATTACCATAAAGACAGATCTCCTTCTCATGCAGATACAAAAGGGATTTTAGAAGATAAATAATTTTGGCATATTTTTTGGTGTTAGAACCTAAATTGGACCTAAATGAAACTAAGATTACCATGTTTTTCCTAATGAAATATCTTTTTTGGGCGGGAGGAGGGGGATGGAGGAGGGGTGGAAGAATAAGAGAGGGAAGAGGAACATGAGAACGTATAGGAAAAGGAGGAGGAGGGCGAAGGAAGCTGCGAAAAGTAAGGGAATGGAAGAATGAGTATCTAATCATAGGTTCATAACAAATATCTTTTCTGGGTGGGTGGAGGGGGAGGAAGGCGGGGGAAAGGATGAGAGTGTAGATTGCATCTACTTTAATCCCCTCACAACATATATTAAATACTTTCTCTATTACCATCTGGGATTGACATGTCCAAGACGGTGGCTGAAGTTCGAACACTGAAACCAAATAGATACATGATCATCGACGATGAACCTTGTAAGATCGTTAGCATATCCACATCAAAGCCTGGGAAGCACGGAGAGGCCAAGGCCAGGATAGAGGCCTTTGGCATCTTTGACGGGCAGAAAAGAAGCATTGTTAAACCTGTGAAGCATAAGGTTCAGGTTCCAATAATAGATAAAAGGTCAGCGCAGGTCATTGCAGTCATGGGCTCAGAGGTTCAACTTATGGATCTGGAGACCTATGACACCTTCAATCTCCCTATACCTGAGGACCTGGAAGGGGAGCTGGAGCCAGGAAAGGAGATTCAGTACCTGGAGGCTTTGGGGCGGAGGAAGATCACCAGGACCTGAGGCTCAGATTATAAAAATATTAGATGTGCACCAAGAAAGACTCGGAGCCTAAAAAAAGTTCGGTTGGGGGTTTAAATGGCATCGAAAGAGATTTTTTTTGCCGATGCAGAATCATCCTTAGAAGAAGCGTATTTTGTAATATCTGGCGTACCCTTCGATGGAACCTGTTCTTTCAGAAAGGGGTCGAGGTTGGCACCAAAGGGCATTAGGGAGGAATCGTACAATCATGAAACATATCTTTTCGAGCATGATACCGATCTAGAGGAAGTTCCCTTTCATGACTTGGGAGATTTGAAATGCGAGAACCTAGAGGATATGATGGGAGGTGTGGGAAATACCGTAGAAAAAATCCTAAAGGACGGGAAATTCCCCATCACCATTGGAGGGGAGCACTCCCTCACTCCTCCTGCTGTAAGAAAATTCGACAATGTGGGAGTCGTCATTCTCGATGCACATTTGGATTTTCGGAATCAGTACCTCGATGAAAGAAACAGCCACGCCTGTGCAACAAGAAGAGTTGTGGATCTTGTTGGAATCGAAAACGTTATCACTTTGGGCATCAGATCCATGGAAAAGGAGGAGAAGGAAGAGGCCGAGTATTTTAAGTTGAACTGGATTCATGCAAACAGACTACGGGAGCTTGGAATCGAGAAAATCCTTAAACCCATTGAATGGGATAGAGTCTACCTCAGTATAGACATGGATTTTTTTGATCCTTCATTTGCTCCTGGTGTGGGCAATCCCGAGTACTTTGGATTCTCCCCCCAAGTTGCCAAAGAGGCAATCAACATATTGGCACCAAGAATCGTGGGATTTGATGTTTGCGAGGCGTGCCCGCCGTATGACTATGGGAATACGTGCTCCCTTGCAGCCCGATTGATAAGAGAGGTCATAGGTTCGGTTTGGAAGAAGACTTTGGAAAAACACAGAAACAGATATCAAAAATCTTAGGTGGTATCTCTTATCCCTTCCCTGACCTTCACTGCAATGCCCACATCATAAGCCAACATCTCTTCCCTGTTCATTATGGTCCTACCAATAGCCACCAATTCATCACTCTTATCCACCACCATGACCTCGTCCATGGGCCTCAGCTCTTCGTCACAATCCAAGACGAATTTTGCAAAAACGTTTTTTCCTTCCCTGTTGAACTGGACAGAATCATCCTCCACAACCACCCTCAATCTTGGAAGTTTGAATCCCTTATGAAGTCTTTTTGCACCGGCTTCTTTCAAGGTGAAAAAACCATCCGAAGCCCGCATTGAAAGCACATGTTCATCATCGGAAATCACATTCCTTATTTTTCCTGTCTTCTTGGACTTTACCAAATATATCTTTCCACTGCAGAGAATATCCCCTGTACCTCGCCCGAACTGCATGTCAGCCACACTTTTTACCCTCAAAAGGTCCCATTCATTGGCGTCCTTTCCCTTTCCCATGCCCTTTATGAATGAAAGGGTCTCGTCCCCATCCCACATCAAAGCGATCTCGAAAAGGCCCCTGTGGGAGTGTTTTTCCATGAGCCTGCGCATGCGTTCTTGGGTTTCGGGTTCAAGTTCCTTTGGAATGATGGACTGCGCCAGAGGATACATCTCGTCCAATTCAATGGGCACAGGTCCGAAAACTGAATTCACAATAAAATGTGCATCGCAGACCTCAAGTATCTTCTCGATATCCTTTTTATAAAATCTCGAATAGGGTCTATCGCCCTCTTCAAAACCTACCTGCACCCGCGTTTTGGGGTGCTTAAAACGCTCAAAAAAGCGCCTCTCATACCTATAGACAATGGGGCGGTGTACAGATTCCGATCCTGTATAAAAAAAGGCACTGCTCTTGGATACTGTTTCAAACCTTTCCATGTACTGTTTGTAATTTCTAAGGGCCTTGAGTGCGGAAAGAAGATCGGGATGGGATCTGCACTTTTTTTCCACATACTCCCAGAGCCTTCCTTCGAACATAACCTGTCTGATCCTTCTCATCTCACCAAACAGAACATACAGATTATGCATTGCCAGGGCCCGAAAGTCCCCGTTTTCCTGCATGTCTGTAAGATCCTTTACCGAATGCTCCGAGCAGATTGGGCAAGTGCAGGGCAGTTCCTTAATGTCCTCTAGCTTACGGGTTCCATCCGGAAAAAGAAGCCTTCCGTCCTTAGCATATTTGGCATATGAAGCAGAATCGAAAAAGTCGCATCCCAGAAGTACTGCGATCCCAAAAACCATGGGATGTCCAGCCCCAAATAGATGAACTGGTTTGGCAGGATTAAGCCCTTGTTTTGCAGCCATTATAATCTCCACTAACTCCCAAAAGCGATAGTTTTCCATTAGAGGGACGACCCCTCCAATTGGATACAGCTCGCAATCTAAGTGAGACAGCTTATCTGCGCACTCTCTTCGAAGGGTGGGAAAGCCACCTCCTTGTATCGTACATGCTAAAGACATTTCGCCCTTGATGCTCTTGGCTTCAGAGGCCCTTTTTATGGTCTCATTCATGTCCCTTTTTACCTTTTCCTCATCATCGGAAGGTTCGGAAAACACATCCAAAATCGTGCCCACGTCTGAGCCTATGTTCTTTTGAAATCCCACTATCTCCTGTGGCTTAACATCAACATCGCCATAAACATGACTTTGGAAGGTTCCAGAGTCCGTCATTATTGCACCATCATAATCTAAAAGGCCGTGCACTCCCTTCGCAAGCGCATTCTTCCTAAGCTCTTCGCTCTTATAAATGATATAGGAGTTTGTTATCACCATCTCGGCACCAAAAAACCTCTTCATCTCAGAGGGGGAGATGATCATCTGATTGGGGTTAATAACAGGAAGAAGTGCTGGGGTCTTCACGTCTTTGTGCCTGGTATAAAACACGCCTATCCTGCCCAAACCATCTCTTGCCTTTAGCTCGAACATGCCCTGAGAATGGAGGTGGGGGATATTATTATTTGTTATCAGAAAGCTATACTTTCTTTTTTCCTTTTAATAAAATCAAGTAAAGAAGGATTATCACAATGATCATCACAAACAGTAATAAAAGAATGTTCATCGTGCTGAACTCAAATCCATCACCATCTGATTCTGCTTTGCTTTCTGTTGTGAAGGAGAAGGAATGACCTGAAGATATTTTATTTCCCGCAAGGTCCTGGGCATTATCCGATATCGTAACTGTGTAAGTAGTTGTGTACTCAAGGGATACTGTAAGGGATAGTTCGGTCCCATCTGCATTCCACGTTTTCTCTATTATCGCACCATGTGAGATAGATACCGCACTTTCAGTTACAGCCAAATCCATTGGCTCATTGAAGGTGATTGTGATTGTTGTTTGTGAATCTACATCTATAGCATCGCTTTCTGGATCCGTACTCACCAAAGTAGGAGATGTGATATCCTCAAGTGAACCTGTGGTGAATGAGAACGTATAAGCTGATTCAAGATTTAGGCCCTCGGTGCTTTCAGCTTCGATACCGACAATAATTGAATACTGAGAATTTTGATCTAGGTTCGCGGATGGTGTGAATGTTACCAATGTATCTTGCGTGGTCCAGGCTGAGCTCCAAGAAATTGTAGGCGAGCTTGTTATCACAGCCTCGGTGACGATAGTATTCATAACCCTGCTGAATGTTATAGAGATAACAGAATTAAGTGGTACATTCGTGGCACCATTGTTTGGAGAAGTTGAAGAAACCTCTGGAGGCAAAGGCCCATCCCCTAAATTCTTCCAGACCTCAAGGCCTCCTCCACCGTATCTACCAAAAAGGATGTCGGGTTTCCCATCACCGTCTATATCTCCAACATCGTTGCCTACACGTTCATTCGTCGAAGGCAGATCCCCGGAGTTTTCGGTCCACAATCCTGAACCATCCCCCCAGTAGATTTTAATTCCATATGTTCCATAAATTCCCCCAGTGACTATGTCAATATTTCCGTCACCGTCTAAATCACCTGTTGAGGATTCTATGTAATCTCCCGATACTGGAAGACCAGAAGACAGACTTTGCCATGAAGCAGCATTATTTACATTCCTGTAAGCCCGCAATCCTACCCCAGAACCTGCATCGTAAGAAGCGAGGACCAAGTCCAATAAACCGTCGTTATCCACATCTGCGGGTTCGATCCCTGTATATCTATCTGAAGGTAGTCCCGAAGACGAAGCGAACCAGGTCATCTCGCCCCCGCTTCCACCATCACCGAGATACACTGAAACACCAGGACTGCCGCCAGCCGCAACATCCAGTTTGCCATCACTGTTGAAATCTGCAAGAACCACTTTGCTGCCCCTATCCTGATCTGTTGGCAATCCACTGGAGTTGTCAATGAATGTTCCAGCGCCATCTCCGAGGAATACATGGATCCCTTCTTTTGTGTTGTATCCTGCTGTTGCAGCGAGATCTAGATTTCCGTCACTGTTCACATCACCTACTGCAACACCTCTCCACTTTCCTTCGGAGGGAAGGGTGGATGAGGCGGTAACATCAGTAAATCCCCCAGTCCCATCCCCCTTGTATACATGAAGGCCAGTGGGTGAAGAGGCGCTATTTCCAGGTGAACCTGCAAAAATATCCAGGTTTCCATCCGAGTCGTAATCCCCCAATGCAACATCACCAAAACCTCCACTTTCCGCAGGATGTGATGCTGCAGCCTCCCAGCTTCCGGTTCCATCTCCTAAGAAAACCCTCAGGCCATTTCCATCCGAGGCCGCCACGATGTCCAAATCTCCATCATTATTTATATCACCGAATGCAACCCCGAAAAAGGTCCCTGAAGTCGGTAGACCATTTGATGCCGCGGTCCAAGAACCTACGACTCCCCCTGCAAAAGGGTACATGAAGGGGCCAAAGGAAAAAATGCAGAGCAAGATGATCACAAAAAGGGGTGTCAATGATGGATTCTTTTTCATGGGAGTAAACCTCCTTTTCAATTGGATTTGTTACACCATTTTGCACCTTCATATTATGATTTTTCCTATTTATGATATATTTGATAATAATAAAAATTATCCTAAATCAACCCTTACCCAGAACAATTGTCAAACCTTAAGTTGGGGAGGTTTATCAGATTCTAAAAACTAAGGCGCCTTTTATATTTGAAACGGAATGTTCCTCTCTATAACTTCTATTCTGATATTTTTTGGTAGTAATCGAAAAAGCTCTTCTGATTCGATATAGAAGTTGGGTAGGGCATCTTGTGAGGTGTGATAATGCATGGGTATGCACAGGCTCTCTTTTGCCAACTCAAGAAACTCCTTTAACTTTGCTTCCTCGCCCTTCACCGCCCATACTGGAAATAAAATCACATCCGGTTTTTCTTTAATCATTTCATCGGTTGCCACAGAATCTCCCATAAAGAGTATCTTGTAGTCCCTGAAAAATATCAAGAAGGACAGTCCCTCTGATGCCTCTAAACATTTGATCTTCAAAACATCTAATTGGATTACATCTTCACTTTTTAGTGGTTTTATTCTTACGCTGAGGTTCTTTAGCTCCTTTAGGTTGCTGGCTTCAAAAGTGAGTCTATGTTCCAGTGAATTTGCCACAGGATTCGGGCAAAATATCTTTGTCTGAGAAGAACCGAGTGCCAATATGGTTTCGGCATCAAAATGATCCCAATGTTCGTGTGACACCAAAATAGCATTTGCATTCATATTTTTCCGGGGCTCAAGGGTGGTGCATATAAGAGGATTCTTTCTCACAGGATCTAAATAAAGATAAATTCCATTTATATCTATAGTAAAACAAGAATGGCCGAACCACTCCAATATAATGTTGTATCCTTTTTCGTCCCCATTCAAGGCCTGCACACCCCAAATTTACGATATTATCATTCGAACCTTTTTTTATGGGGAATCGTTAAATACTAAATAAACTTGCGTATAAACGGCGATCCTTATGCCTGAAAAGGTTTGTTGGACTCTAGCTGGACGGAAGAAAGTCTATTTGGTGGATGACGACAACAACATCATCAAGGAATTGCGGGACCTCGGTCCTCTTTCGGAGATGGAATATAAATGGGTAAAATCCAACTGTGGAATGCCCTATAAAGAATGGCTAAAAACTCAGGAAGAAGAAAAGGAAGATGTGGCCCAGGAAGAATGAGGAAAGATAATAAGTTGATTATATTCCTATAGAGATTAGTTTCCTTTTTACCTCTCTGCCACAAGCTTTGCAATTTCAATAATCACCAAAACAGCCTTTTCCATGGAAGGAATGGGTATGAATTCCTTTTTACCGTGAAAATTTATTCCGCCAGAGAATATGTTGGGTGTTGGTAATCCCATAAAGCAAAGCCTTGCTCCATCAGTTCCGCCACGTATGTTCTTCAATTTTGGCTTGACATTCGCCCTCTTGCAGGCCTCGAAAGCGATATCTAGGACATGAGTATTTTCATCCAATACTATCTTCATATTCTTATAGGATTCTTTTATGTCCAGATCAACCACAACATCTGGATGTTTTTCATTCACCTTTTTCCTAAGCTCCTCTAAAATAGTCTTTTTTTCTTTCATACCTTCGTCTTTGAAATCCCTGATGAGGACTTTTATTTTTGTTTCCTCAACACTACCGCTAAGACTGTTGGGATGAAGATAACCCTCCCAATCCTCGGTGGTCTCGGGAGCAATATCTTTTGGAAGCAGTGTCAGAAAATATCCTGCTGCCTTAATTGAGTTCTTCATCTTATTTTTAGCATAACCTGGATGGACGTTGTAACCCTTGAAAGTGAGGGTTGCTGTGGCTGCGTTAAACGTTTCGTTTTCTACCTCCCCTATTTCCCCGCCATCTATGGTATAAGCAAATTTGGCGCCGAACTTGTTTACATCGAAAAATTCTGTACCTTTTCCAACCTCTTCGTCGGGTGTGAAGGCGATCCTTATTTTTCCATGCTTTATGGTGGAATCAGTTACCATTTTTTCCAAAGCTGCCATGATTTCTGCCACACCCGCCTTATCATCTGCACCGAGTAAGGAGGTACCATCCGAGGTGATTATGTTCTGGCCTACATAATCCGCAAGCTCAGGATTCTCCTTAGGAGAAATCATCACCCCCTCCTTGGGAAGCTTGATCTCTTCACCCTTGTAATCCTTCCAGATCATCGGTTTCACTTCCCCAGGTGCATCAGGTGATGTGTCCATGTGGGCCATGAAACCGACAACAGGTTTTTCCTCGTATCCGGGACTTGCGGAAAGGGTGGCCATTACATAGCAGTGCTCATCAACCTCTGCATCTTCCAACCCCATTGTTCTTAATTCCCCCACCAACATCTTCGCCAATGTGAATTGCTTGTCTGTTGAAGGAACTCTATCAATTTCATTCTGGGATTGCGTATCTATCTTAACATATCTTAGGAATTTATCGGCAACCGATTCTGTCATCAACATCACCACTTGCATCGTATTTTTGGTAAAACATAGTTTGGTGATTTATAATTTACCTATAAAAAAATAATAATAAGCACGCTATATTGCGTGCATTCTTATACTTTATACACCTGCACAACTTAGTTGCAGACCGTTTTCCCTGACTACCTGTCATTTGCGAATTGAACCCAATATGGACTGGGTTGATACGGTTCACAAATTATGAGCCGGTTTTCCTTTGATCGGGTTCGAGAAGGTTTTATTTCCTGGCCATTTTAGCTTCCGCGACGTAGCCCGCTTTATCGAGGTAATACATGTAGCCCTTTCGTTTCTTGATCTTCTCGGATCCTACCTTCTTCTTCCTGCCACGTTTGTTCGTTTTCATCGGTGCGCGCCATACAAAACCGTCTTTGCCGATGTAATACAAATAGCCAGACTCACGCTTTATTTTTTCTTTGCCTATACGTTTTCCCATCAGTAAACCTCCATTTACTAGACCCTATAATGCAATACTGGTATATTAACTTTTTAAGTCTTTTTCCGTCGAGCTTTTTGCTTGTTTTCGTCGAAAAAACCCGCTTAAATTGGCATTTACCGTCGATTTTGATGTACTTAACTCCACCGTAAGGTATTTCCCTTTGAAAGTGGATACTTGCTCAGATGTATACCTGCTACGACTGTGACCATTTTGGTATGGACTGTGAGGGGATAATCCCTCCCGACAAATTCAGAAACAAGGTGGAAGATTATTGTAAGAAGTTCCTCCTAGTCGGTTGGCGAAGGGATATGTTCAAGAATGGCGGGAAAGGAAGGCTGAGCAGGTGATATCTCGATTTTCTAATTTATAATCAATAAAATCTCCTTTACAATCGATAAAAACGAAATAATAACATCCATTGAATCATAATGTCGATTTCCAAATGCTCGGCAAATGACGATAATTTTTATATATCCATAATTGTATGCCCAGCAACAAAGGGGAGGTAACCATGAAATCAGATCTTGAAATAGCTCAAGAAGCAAAACTAAAACCAATTATAGAAATAGCAAAATCGATAGGACTGGAAGAGGACGATATTGAATTCTATGGTAAGTATAAGGCCAAGATCAAGCTGGAAGTTATGGAGAAGTTCAAGGACAGACCAGACGGGAAACTCATAGATGTCACAGCGATCACTCCAACGCCCCTAGGTGAGGGAAAGACCGTTACATTAATAGGCGTCTCACAGGCTCTTGCAAAACTGGGCAAGAAGGTAATAACAACCATCCGAGAACCCTCAATGGGCCCCACATTTGGAATAAAAGGAGGTGCGGCAGGTGGAGGATACTCTCAAGTCGTGCCGATGGAGGACATAAATCTTCACTTCACTGGAGACATCCACGCTGTGGGAGCAGCGAACAACCTTCTTGCATCGATGCTTGACAATCAGATGTTCCATCCAACTTTCAAAAGGAAGAATCCGCTGAATATCGATCCGTCCACAATTTCATGGAACAGAGTTGTGGACCTGAATGATTCAGCTTTGACCAATATCAATGTTGGGAAAGTCTCCAAACACAAATTTGATGGTTATCCAAGAAATTCTGGCTACGACATAACAGTTGCCTCTGAAATCATGGCCATTCTTGCATTGGCCTCTGATTTGAAGGACCTCAGAAAGCGTCTTGGAAGAATAGTCGTAGCCCAAACAAAAGATGGAAAACCGGTTACAGCTGAGGATCTTAAAGCTGCGGGTGCAATGACCGTAATCCTGAAAGATGCCCTGAAACCCAACCTCGTTCAAACTTTGGAAAACACACCAGCAATAATGCATTGCGGTCCTTTTGCAAACATAGCTCAGGGGAACAACTCGATCATAGCTGACAAGATGGCTTTGAAGCTTGCAGATTATGTTGTCACGGAGAGCGGTTTTGGAGCTGACTGCGGCGCAGAGAAGTTTATGAATATCAAATGTCGAGTTGCTGGCTTCAAGCCCAATTGCGTGATTTTGGTCGCAACAATTAGAGCCCTAAAGCTGCACGGTGGTGCCTTTGAGTTCCCACCTGGTAAAACACCGCCCAAAGAGGTTCTTCAAGCGGAGAATGTAGAAGCTGTCAAGAAGGGATGCGAGAACTTGGCAAAGCACATAGAAAATATGAAAAATTTTGGTGTTCCAGTGGTGGTGGCAATTAACAAGTTTGCCTCTGATACAGATGCTGAGGTTGAGGCGGT
>CP070672.1:421268-424313 GCA_020351895.1 Thermoplasmata archaeon | reverse complement strand
TTGTCGTTATTTCGCCAACGACGCATTGCCGGTCTGAGGGTGTATCCGAGAACACGGTTGTGGGTGAACGCAATCTAGGTGATGCTCAATTCAATTATTGGGGAACCATGGATCTGCCCAAGATAGAGAGAATGGTAGAGAATGTCAACTTTCTAAATCCGTTGGATACAAGCCCTACAAAGATGGATATAGATTTCATCACAGGAAATGCATTTTGGAGTGGTACAGTTTATTTGGAAAGAGGTGTTATAGTTGATGGATCTCTCACAATAAAAGATGCAGATATAGTATTTAATAATACTATAGGACAAAATTACATTCATGTGAATATGGATATGAATATTGATAACTCAGATATCGATTCAAATTTTGGTAATTACACGTTTCTTTACACTAATAATTCTAATGGTGCTATAACAAATTCAAGCTTAACACATCAAAGAGCTATAACATCACAGGCGGATAATATTACCATAGACAACAACGAAATAAATCGCGGTTCCTATGGTATCATATGCATGAAAGGTTCCACAGGTAACACTATAATAACGAATAATGTCTCTCTCAATAGTTGGTACAGCGTTTTCCTGTGGTACTCCCCCTCAAACCATATCTGTGATAACAACATCTCGAGCAATTGGGAGGGAGCCTATCTATGGTTCTCTTCAAACAACTACATTGCCAGTAATACCCTATCCTTAAACAAATTTGGAGGTATTTATACAACGTATTCCTCTGGTAATACCATAATCAATAATACCATATCATCGAATGGGAAAAAGGGAATCGACCTCAGTTCTTCGATGAACAACATAATAACAAAAAATATAATATCGTTGAATAACCTTGAAGGTATAGAGTTATCTGGCCCGTCGAACAATAGCATAACTTTCAACAATATCTCGGACAACTGGAAGGGCATATCACTAGGTATTTCATCGAACAATATTGTTGCCTATAACAATATATCCTCAAATAGTTGGATGGGAGTGCATCTATTTTATTCAAACGACAACATCTTTACTAGTAACAACATATCCTCAAACGATAATTATAACCTCTATTTAGAAGATTCTTCAAATAATCGTATCTACCATAATAATATCATAAACAATACAAATCAAGCATATGATAATAGGGATGATAATTACTGGGATGACGGCTATCCCTCTGGGGGTAATTACTGGTCCGATTATGTAGGTGATGATTATTATAAAGGCCCGAACCAAGATCAACCTGGAGTTGATGGTATTGGTGACACAAATTATACTATAGATTCTGATTCTGTGGATAATTATCCACTCATGGAGCCCTATATATACAAACCTCTTGTGAATTACACAATTTTAAAGCAAGGCTGGAACCTTATCTCCATCCCCGTTATTCAAGAAAATCAGGGCCTGAGAAAAGTTCTTGAGATGATCGACGGGTATTATGATGCAGTGCAATGGTATGATAATAATGATATAAACGACTCATGGAAGCACCATAAGGTGGGCAAGTCATACGGAAACGATCTTATCGAATTAAACGAAACAATAGGTTTTTGGATACACATCACCAAACCTGGGGACACTATTTTCTTATACAATGGTACACAACCCACCTCAAATCAAACCATAATCCTCCATGAAGGTTGGAACCTTGTGGGTTATCCTTCCCTCACAAGCTACAATATAACAGAGGGATTGAACGAACTCATCTTCGGCACAGACATCGATGCTATCTGGTCCTATGACGCCCAAAACCAAATATGGGATGAGATTAAAGAAAATGACTATTTTGAAAAAGGGAATGGATACTGGATACATGCTAAAACCGATAGTGTATGGGAGGTGCCACTTTGAGGAGGAGGGTACCATCAATTGCCATTTGTTTGATTCTTGTCTTATCCTCATATGTTGTTATAGATATTATATCCGATTTTACAACCGTCGCAGCTGGTTCTAAGATATATGTTGGTGGAGGTGGCTCGGGAAATTTATCAACGATACAAGAGGGCATAGATGCTGCTACCCCTGGGGATACAGTATTTGTATTTAGTGGTACTTATTATGAACACGTGATTGTAAATAAAACAATCAATTTAATTGGTGAAGATAAAAACACCACGATTATCGATGGAGGTGGTAACGGGATTGTGGTTTATATTAAAGCCGATTGGGTAAATCTAACAGGTTTTTTAATCAATAGAAGTGGAATATGGAGCTCTGATGCCGGTGTAAAATTATGGTATGTTGAAAACTGCAATATCATTGATAATAGGTTTACAAATAATGGTGGTGCATTAGATCTCGTTTATTCGAACCATAGCAATGTTTTAAATAATGTTATGTCAGACAATCAATTCGGTGTTTGGCTGGACCATTCCAGTGGTAACAATATAAATGGCAATAACATCTCAAATGGAAATCTAGGTATATCGTTTAGATATTCTTCAGGAAATAATATAACTAACAACATCATCTTATCAAATAACGTGGAAGGAATTCGACTTTGGGATCAATGTAACTGGAACAACATTTCTTCTAACACATTTGTAAATAATGAACACGGAATCACAATAATTAATTCTTTCAAAAATAATGTCTCAAACAATTACATTTCATCGAGTGAATTGAATGGTGTTGGGATATATTCTTCACAAAATAATACTGTGATGTGTAACATTATCTTATCGAATAATAAAGATGGAATATATCTTTATAATTCAACAAATATCGTCATATCAGGTAACAATATTTCATCTAACCTTGAATATGGTATTATGCTTGAAGCGTCTTATTTAGCAAATATTACTCGCAATAATTTTATGAATGATGGGATATTCATCTGGGGATATCAATTACCTCATTTTTGTTCTCACAACATGCTAACCGATAACACTGTAAATGGAAAACCTTTGTACTATTATAAAGATATCACAAACATTACTATTGAGAATAAACCTGTTGGGCAAATAATACTTGCCAATTGTAGCGAGACCTTAATCAAAAACCTCCAAATAAACAATACAGATGTTGGAATCATAGCAGTATATTGCAT
>CP070672.1:413949-421168 GCA_020351895.1 Thermoplasmata archaeon | reverse complement strand
GGTGGATGTCAAGTTAAGAAAATTCTAAAGTTGTAGCAAAGCCATCCCCATAATCTCTGGCAAAGAGAGAAGGGATGGCTATATGCTACAATGGGTAGAAAATGCACTCATGCATAATGGAGTTTTCGTTAGGAATAGGAAATCGAATAGGGTAAGGGCACTGGGTATCACCATGTATCACATGGGTTTATCGTTAAGAGATACATCTACGATACTGGGATACTTTGGTGGTGCAAGTCATGAAGCAATAAGGAATTGGTATGGTAGATGCAGAGATATATTCACAGTTAAATCGAGGAAGAGAAGAGCCATTGCAATAGATGAGACAAAGATCAAAGTTCAAGGAAAATGGATGTTTATATGGGCTGCTATCGATATAGATAGCTGGGAGGTGATTGCAACCTGGGTTTCTCAAGGTCGTTCTTGTTTTGAAGCCCTTCAATTTATACGAAGAGTATTGTCTTTGTGTGAAAATAAACCCCTAGTGTACGTTGATAAGGCTAGCTGGTATAAGTGGGCTCTAAATAGACTGGGAGTTCCATGGGAAAATAGGACATTTGGACCAAGAAATCCCATCGAACAATGGTTTGGGATCCTGAAGCATCGAATTAAGCGATTCTATAAAAGATGGCCCCATAATGCCAACATGGAACATGTAAATGAATGGGTTAAATCATTCACTTGTTGCTACCATATAAAAAAGATCGGAGGTGCCTTATGTTGACATCCACACATGTTTTAATAAGGTATTTATAGAAGATAATCAACCGAAATAGGGGTGGGAATATACTCTCATGGAGGTGATTATTAAGTAAGGAAATCGATACCTTAGGAATCAGGTTTTCTATTTAGTCCTTTTTTCGCTATAATTCTTATAGCAATGCATGCGATTGCCAGTTTGTGAATACTTTTGCAATGTAGAAGATCACGCGTAAAATCGAAAATAAGGGGTGAATAATATGAAAGGTAAAATTAAAAAGAAAAAAAGGATTGGAAAAATAGGTGCATTAGCGGTTTTGGGAATATTTATGGCCTTAATGCTAGCCCAACCAGTTGCAGCCGACTTACCCATGAATGATGATGAGTGGATTGGATTTGCTGGCGGGGCACAAATAATCTTTGACAGCACACCAACACCGGATGACATCGAGATGATGAATGCCAGTGTCGGTATCGGGGATAAGAGTCCTGATGCAAAACTTGATGTTCTTCACACAACCACAGGCGATTGCTTCAGGGTTGATGATAATAGTGATGGAGATACAACACCCTTCATAATAGATACAAATGGCAATGTCGGAATAGGGACAGCGACTCCCACTCTGGGAAAATTACAAATTGATACCTCCCCAGCATTACGTTGTGCACTATATATCGCTAATCCTATGGGGGTTGGTACAGACCTCGGTGATATTAACATTGGTGGACATCTATTTATTGGTACAGATGAAATACAAGCCGCAGCTGGTAGAACATTGTATATCAATAACGACAATGATGTTGATTTGATTATTAATAACGGAGGCGGAAATGTCGGTATTGGCGTTACGAATCCAACAGATAAACTTGAGATAAACGGAAATGTTAAATTTAACACGGGTGCGAACAGATATATATACGTTGAAGTTCCTGATACTAATCACGATGGTTATGATTTAACGGTCGAGGCAGGCGACGGTTATTGTACAGGAGGATCAGGTAAAGACGGTGGTGAACTCATTCTAAGAGGTGGTGATGGGGATGCCTGGGGACCATATAGCTCTGATGGCGGTAATGTCTATATATACGGAGGTGATCGAGGAGTTGACGGTAATGTTGGAGATGTTATCCTCGCTCATACAGGTTCAGCAGTTCGTGGCAGGGTCGGCATCGGAACGATAAATCCAGTCAACCCCCTAGACGTTTCAGCTTCCTCTGGACCCCAATTTAGAATTACGAACACATATGCCGTTGATTATGCAACATTTAATGTGGATACTGATGGATAGCTTGAGATAAAAACCGCTGATGGTGGAGGATCTGGTGGGCATATCAGCCTAATGCCAGATGAAAACGTCGGCATCGGGACATTAACTCCGAGTACTACTCTTCATGTTAACGGTGATGTTACATTTGGTGCTGGTTTAACGCTGACAATAAATGTAGATGATGAAGTAACAGCAACACATTCTTACCATATTATTGACGCTAGTTCTGGAACTGATGATCTAGATACGATTAATGGTGGTGATGCTCCGGGCCAAATTTTAATCCTTATTCCGGCATCGGGAGATACTATTACCGTTACAGATGAGGTGGGTAATATAGACCTTGTCGGCACAAGCAGTTATGATTTGAATGATCCAGACGATATATTAGTACTATGCTATAATGGAAGTAAGTGGCTTGAATTATCTCGAAGCAACAATGGGGAATAGCTATCTCCCTAACCCATTGAAATCTTCGGGAAAGAATATAAAACTCTTTCCTTTAAGAATCTCAAACTCTTTTTTTCTTTTTTTATGGATAAGAATAATAAATTCGACACATTAATAGAGCAGAGATAAATGCATATAAAATTTCTAAAATATAATAGTAATCTGTGTGATTGATATTTTGGAATAGTGAAGAAAATTGATTAGGGTGGAGGTTGAGGTGAAAATTCTATGATTTCAGGATTAATAACTTCCTTGAATCTCCGCCTTCCCCCTCCTCCACCCATTGCTCAGAGTCCCCTTTTAGACATGAAAGTCCAGAGATTTTATTAAATTCCCTTCATATCTTCAACCTGGGCCTTCATGGCAGAAAGGCCTTCCCCTATGCTCATGGATTTGACATTCAGTATTCTCTCCATTTTATCGGGATCTAAACAACATTTCTTTGGCCGTATGGCCTGCCAATCACCTTCATCACTGGTCGAAGCGGTAATAAGATCCTTATCGAAACCAAAAGTCTCGGCGATCTTCAATCCAATATGATGTCTGTTCACGCAGTTTTTTCCCACCACATGAAACACACCCTTTTCATCCCTTTTATGGATACTAAGAAGGGCCTCGCAAGCGCTGTTAATATAAGTGGCATTCCGAAACTGGTCCGTAAACAGCCCAAGACGCTTCCCCTCAGAAAGACCGTTATAGATCCAGGTAACAAAGTTGATGGTATGGTCAAACAGGTTCCAACCGTATAAAACACTCACCCTGGCTATTGCGAAGTCATCTTGGGAATTTTCGACTTCGTGCTCACCTTCCAATTTCGTAAATCCGTAATGGTTCATTGGATTTGGTACATCATCCTCTTGATAGAGTCCCTTTGATCCATCAAAAACCAGGTCTGTCGAGAGGTATACCAACTTGGCATGGACTCTTTTTGATGCAAGGGCAACATTTTTTGCACCCTCAACGTTGATTCTCGTTGCCACGGCTTTGTTTCTTTCACAGAAATCCACATCTCTTTGTGCTGCAGCGAGAATTATGGTGTCTGGATTTTCTTTCATGATGATATCCTTTGTTTTTTCGGGTTCTGTTATATCCATATAAATACGTCTGCATCCCTTCATCTCAAATGAATGATTTTTAAAGGTGGCAACAACCTCAAACTCGTCTTTTGCCTGCTTGGCAAGATGTCCGCCTAAAAGACCGCTTCCTCCCACTATCATCAACTTTTCCATTTGATATACACACCTTTATTCTTCCTTTTCAATCCACCATATCCATCCCTTATGCTCCATGGATAATTCACCCTTTAACATGCCTTTGTAGCGCATCTTGGATAGGAATTTAACTGCTGAATCAGGGCAGCGCTTTCCCTGGCCTTGGACAGTTTCTTCTATTTCCCTTGTTGTGAGGGGCCTTTCTGAATTACTTAGTAAATGTAGTATCAATTTCTCGGCATCCGATTTTGTTAACTCAACAGGCATAATATGCCCTCTTTTATGTAGCAATTAGTTATCGAAATAAAAAGTTATGTTTCAATCCTGCTATTTTAAATCCACTTCCTTTGCCACCACGATTCCGCACTCGCCGCATATCCCTGCTTGATCCAGTGTGAACTCACCAGTGAATTCCTGAAGGAAATTGTTGATTTTATCTGGTATCTCCTCCAAATCAGTCTTCATCAAGAGTTCTCTGACTTTCTGTCGCCGTCTTGCTGTCCTTGGATCGTCCCCCTTCATGTAGATCTCTCCAATGGCCACATCCTTATAGGTTCCGATCCTTCCCCCCTGTTTTTCTCTGCACTCTTTTAAAATACAATCCGTGAATATCCTCGGGATCCTTTTATCCTTATATTTTGGAAGCTCTTTTGGATCGATTCTGCTGAATCTCATGCTACAGTTCTTACAGTAGAAGAAATTACTCTCCCTTAAATCGAACTCAAGGGTAATCTCGTTTCCAGACCCTTCAATGGGTTTTAGGAGAACCTCCACATCCCCGTAATCCAGGGGCTCCAGTATGATAAGAAGCTTAGACTTCTTACTTTCGCAGACAGGACAAGTGTATGGTGTCTTCACAGCCTTTGTCAATGCATTTCACCTCAAATCTATCTCCTTTGGGCCGACATAGTTGCATTCAGTGCATATTCCAGCCTCATCGTACGAAAGCTTGCCCGAAATTACCTTAAAATTCAGGGGTTTACTATCGCCATAGGTTATCACAACAATTTCTGCGTCTTTTTTTGGGTAGATCTTTGCAACAGGGACATTCTTATAGGTATCCATGGAGCCATTGCATTTAATAGCGGGGCAAGGGGGACCAACCTTCTTCTCACCTTCTTTAAATTCGGTTCTCTCGAACCTGGCCCTGCATTTCTCGTTTTTACACAAGAAGAAATTATCGTTTTTTGTTTCACAGGAAAACTTAAAACCTATTCCATCCCTGGTCCTGAACTCAATATTCACATCACCTAGGTCCTTCTCCCTCTTGATCTTGATAAGGTTACCTTCCTTACAAACAGGGCATATGTATCCAGAACCTTTCAACTGCTTCAAACGAACTTTGGTTAGCTTCATGGTAATCAGCTGATTAAATTATATAAATAAATACCTTTTGTAGATAATTATTAATATGTTTTTGTGGAAGGAACCATCTACCCGCACTTTGTATACCCACAGCTTCGGTTCAAGCACTTAGAGCAACCCTCTTCGAATATTAGGGGACCTCCACAGTCTGGGCATACACCCACCACATTGCTCCCCTCGTGATCTTTTATGAAATTGTCCAGGGTGGTGGCCTCTTCTATCACATCCTCTGCACCAACATCCCTTGTTTTCTTAATATGCCTCTCGATGGCTTGGGAGATGGCATCTGGGCATGAGAGAACAACTCCACCCTTGGCCAAAAGGGGAGAAGGGCATCTTATCCCCCGAAGCTGCTTGAGAATTGCCTCAGTATCGACACCGGCTCTCAAGGCCATTGAGATGAGTCTGCTTACTGCTTCAGATTGGGACATGGCACAGCCGCCGGACTTCCCCATCTGGGCAAAGATCTCAAATAGCCCCTGGTCGTCCTCGTTTATTGTGACGTAAAGCTTTCCGCAACCTGTCTCGACCCTTCTTGTGGTACCCTGGGTAACCATGGGTCTAGGCCTGGGTTTAATTGCTGTCTGAACCTTTCCCCTGACCTCACCGATATTCAAAACCTGTTTTTCCCTGCTGCCATCCCTATATACTGTCACACCCTTACAGCCAAGCTCGTAGGCAAGTACATAGACCTTTTTTATGTCCTTCGTCGTGGCGTTATTGGGAAAGTTCACTGTCTTTGATACGGCATTGTCAACATACTTTTGAAAAGCGGCCTGCATCCTGATATGCCATTCAGGTGTGATATCATGTGCCGTGACAAATATCTTCTGAATATCAGAAGGCACCTCATCCATTCCCTGTACGGATCCTTTCTTGGCGATCTTCATCATGAGCTCTTTTGAGTAAAATCCCATTTCCTTTGCTTTTTTCTCGAACAGGGGATTGACCTCAACAAGTTCCTCATCGTTTAGGACATTGGCCCTAATATATGAGATCGCAAACAGTGGCTCAATACCACTTGAGCAGCCTGCGATTATGCCAATACTTCCCGTGGGTGCAATTGTTGTGGTGGTTGCGTTTCTCAATTTTTCCTGCCCAGGGGTATTGAATATGCTCTCCTCGTAATTGGGAAACGGACCCCGGGATTTGGCAAGCTCTGCAGACGTTTTTCTTGCCTTTTCCCTGATGAAGGACATCAATTTCTCTGCCATCTCGATGGCCTCATTGGAGTTATAGGGTATACCGAGCATAATGAGGGTATCTGCAAATCCCATGACTCCAAGTCCTATTTTCCTATTGGCTTCCGTCATTTCCTTGATCTTATCCAAGGGAAACTTGTTCATGGTTATGACATTATCGAGAAAGTGCACTGCTTTTTCCACAGTTGCTTCCAGCTTCAGCCAGTCTATCCCGTCATCCCTTACCATTTTTGAGAGGTTTATGGAGCCTAAATTACAGGATTCATAGGGCAGAAGAGGCTGCTCACCACAGGGATTCGTGCTCTCTATTTCACCGAGTTTTGGAGTAGGATTATCCCTGTTCAATCTGTCTAAAAAAACTATCCCAGGCTCTCCATTTTTCCACGCCATCTCGGCGATCTTATCAAAAACTTTCTTTGCATTGAGGCTTTCAACCACCTCTTTGGTCCTTGGATTAACGAGATCGAATTCCTTATTGTTCGAAACAGCCTTCATGAATTCCTCTGTCATTCCAACTGAGATATTGAAGTTGTTCAGCTTATCGTTGTCTTCCTTGCAAGTCACAAACTCCATGATGTCGGGATGATCCACCCTTAAAATTGCCATGTTCGCTCCTCGTCTTGTACCTCCCTGCTTGATGGTCTCGGTGGCAGCATCAAATACAGTCATAAAAGATATTGGCCCCGAAGAAATGCCTTTTGTGGACTTGACGACATCGTTTTTTGGCCTGATCCTCGAGAAAGAAAAACCCGTGCCTCCACCGCTCTTATGAATCAGCGCTGTGTTTTTTATGGCATCAAATATACTCTCCATGGAGTCCTCTATTGGAAGCACGAAGCATGCTGACAATTCCTGAAGTTCCCTGCCTGCATTAAAAAGTGTGGGTGAGTTCGGAAGAAATTCCAACTTGGTCATGACATCATAGAATTCAGCTTCAAAGTTTTTTACATCTGCATTTTTATAGTACTTTTCATCAGCGGAAGATATGTTCTTGGAAACCCTGTGAAACATGTCCTCTGGTTTC
>CP070672.1:410761-413849 GCA_020351895.1 Thermoplasmata archaeon | reverse complement strand
GAAATCATATCCTATGAGTGGGATTTTGAAAGCGATGGAATCTACGATTATCAGGAGACTTCAGCCTTCGCCCCTGATGGCACTTTTGATGGAAAGACCACCCATACCTACGGTGATGACGGAATTTATAATGTAACTCTGAGGGTGAGGGACAACAATAATCTATCATCAACAGATGCTTGCATTATTACTGTTCAAAATGTTGATCCCACTGTAACCATCGAATCAATAAACATGGAAGTCGAAATCGGATTAAGAGTTGCAGGCAGAAAATACAACAATGTGAGCATGACACTTTCTGAAAATGAAAAAATTGTAGGATATGTCTCAATCGAACGCATGCCAGGCTCTCCAAACGAGCAAATGGCCTGGATTCCAGTCAGTATCAACTTTTCAAAATCCTATTTCGCTACTGTAACCTACACTCCGGAAGATCCACCTAATGTAGGGGGTAATCCAGTTTGGATATACATAAAATCCAAGGATGGTACAATCAAGAAGATACACCATACATTCAATGTCCAGCAATCTAAAAAACGAGACAGTGAGCATTGGAATCACATCGAACCTTGGGAGGTGGATTTGAATAGTCATTTTGTTGGACTTCCCTATGAAATAACATCGCATATCACAGATCCAGGAAGTGATGATGAAACCCTGACCTTTACCTATGGTTCTCAGGTAAAGACAGTTATATATCTGAACAATCCCCCGAATACTGATTCTTATCCTTCACCACAAGTCAATCCGGTTGATATAACAGACACCATAACCTTGGTTTATGAAGGGCCTGGGACTGTGACTTTGGTTGTGAAGGATGATGATAATGTTAGGTTGGGAGTTGGGGAGGGGATTGATTCTTTAAATATTGGGTAAAAGGATTGAGATTAATCATTTCATCAAGAATCGATAAAATATATTAAACTGTTTTTTTCTTTTTATCCTTAGAATGGGATAATATGATTTATCCAAAAAATTATCCATATACTGTATGGGGTGGTGGTTCTGGAGTCGTCTCAACTTTCACTTCTTTTCCAAACATGGATACTAAAAATATTATTCCCTTAAATCCAACAGAAACAACTTAGCGGATTGCATTATATAATTACTCAATTGAAAATCCCTCGTGAAATGGAAATATGTTTGTTTGAATTATAAATCCTGTAAGATTATCTTCACTATCTGTATTGAAAAAATTCTCTGTCATGGGTGAAGTAACCTGCGTCTTAAAGGTAAATAAAAATTTTCTCCATTCAACGTCATCTTTTTGAAATCCCTTTATCTTAGATATAGCCTCTTCGTCAAAATCTATCCGAAAAGCAACACCTACAACGTTCAGATTCGGTCGATGAATAATTTGGACTTGATGCGCTCCATATTTTATTAAAATACCAATAAAATTACCATCTTTATCTTTTAAATCTTGTAAGATTTCATAATTCAGTTCTTTTAACATTTTTCTAATATTACGCCAGCACTCATCAATTTGTTTGCGTGAAGGCATCAAATCACTTCTTTTTATAATAATCAGAAATGAGTTGAACTGGAGTAAGTTCTATCGGAAGCGGTACATCTGATGTGCCTAAAAAATCTAAGTTCGGATTTTCCTTTTTATCTACTGATTTAATACGTAAGATATTCATACGCATACCTCAATATCTATAAAAGATGATACAACCTGTAATATTTAAACATTTGTAATTATTGATAGTTTTCAATATTTATGGGTATAAAATAATACAAATATGAAATTACAAATTAAATAAGAATATTGATAAATTTCTTAATAAAGCCCGTTCAATTGCACTAATAAAAAAGAAAAAAAGTGTCGTGTTATGGACATAAGCCCCCTTATTTACTCAAGAAGTGCCAAAATATCGGCGATAATTTCCTTCATTTTTTCTTATTATTGTACTTGGCTATCGATATCACAAGGGAACATCCCAGACTTTCGTTACTTTCGAATGTATCCAATAACCCCTCCCAAGTTCGAAATAGTCTGTGGGGCCGATCTCCTGCCATGTCTGGATGGCTGCATCGAAGGTCCAGATAGCATCGACATCTGTGCCGTAATTGATGTTGTTGAGGGCATTATCCCTGGTTCTATTCGACAGGGAGGGGTAGCCCACCATGTTCCAGCCTGGATGGAGGGTGATAGATTGGTTTGTGGTTGGTTGTGTGCCATTGTAAACA
This sequence comes from Thermoplasmata archaeon, assembly GCA_020351895.1. The sequence goes on along the minus strand of CP070672.1, from coordinate 411,656 downwards.
AAAATCGAGTCTCCCGGTTGCGTGATGTGAATCCAGAAGCCCATTGTTTCGTTTATCACTGAAAGATCGTTTCCAAACGGCTTGCCCACTTTGTAATGTTTCCAAGGATCGCTTGTATCCATGACATCATACCATTGGACTGTATCATACCATCCATCGATCATCTCAAGAACTTTTCTCAGATTCTGGTTCTCTTGGATTAGAGGAATGGAGATCAGATTCCAGCCTTGTTTTAAGATTGTGTAGTTTTCAAAGGGCTTGTAGGTGTAGGGTTCAATAAGGGGATAATAATCGACAGTATCGGAGTCAACTGAATAATTTGTATCTCCGATTCCGTCACTACCAGGCTGATCCTGATTGGGACCTTTGAATAGATCCACACCAGTATAATCACTCCAATAGTTACCACCGAGAGGATATGGTAGATTCCAACTGTTAACACCACTATCGTATCCGTTGTCTGTATTATCGATGAAATTATTGTGATATATATAATTTTTATTTGTTTCCTGGACATAAACACCATAGCGATTATTCGAGATGGTATTATGAGAAATGGTATTCCAACTGGCATCAAGAAGGCGGATACCATAATCTCTATAATTATTAAGGATGAGATTGTTATCAATCAAGTTAAAATTACCATTTCTTATGCAAATACCGTCGTCGTTGTTTGTAATGTTATTGTTGGTGATTTTGTTATCGCTCACATAATAGAGATATAATCCATAATCCATTAAATTGGAATGGATATTGTTATTAGATATTTTACCATTCGAGCCTGTAAAAAATATGCCATTTCCCCTTATGGAATCAGATACTGTGTTAGAAATTATTGAATTATTAATTCCGTCATTAATGGAAATACATGCCAAAAAGCATCTCGTAACTGTAT
>CP070672.1:393855-410661 GCA_020351895.1 Thermoplasmata archaeon | reverse complement strand
TCCTCTGAAGTAAATGACCACGGATTAGGCACCGCTCCAGCAGCTAGATCATTGTCAGCCAGGTCTTTTCCACCAGTTATTTCGAATGTGTATGTGGTTTCGCTGGCAAAGTCATTATGCGAATATATTACCATGATATTGCCACCACTCCATACAACACTCCATCCACCAGGATCAGGTGTGCATGTGTAAGTCACAGAAGATGTATTCATTTCCTCGGTGAATGTTACCACAACATCGGCATTTATTAGAACATCCATTGCCCCACTTGAGGGAGTGGTGGAACTTATTTCCGGTGCTATGACATCCTCTGTTGTGAACGTCCATGGATTCGGAACGGCTCCTGCAACCAGATCAATATCTGCCAGGTCTTTTCCACCCGTTACTTCGAATGTATAGGTGGTTTCACTGTCAAAGTCATTGTGTGAATATGTGGCAATGGTGTTACCAGCACTCCAAACAACGATCCATCCTCCAGGATCGGGTGTGCACGCGTATGTCACTGAGGATATGTTCATTTCCTCACTGAAGGTTACCACGACATCGGCATTTATTAGCACATCAAAAGCCCCGTTTGCAGGAGTAGTCGAACTTATCTCTGGCGCTATTACATCCTCGGTCGTGAATTCCCAGGGATTTGGTACGGCGCCTGCAATTAGATCATTGCCTGCTAAATCTTTTCCACCTGTGATTTCGAATGTGTATATGGTCTCACTGGAAAAGTCATTGTGTGAATATGTGGCGGTTGTGTTTCCAGCACTCCATACCACAATCCACCCAGCTGGATCGGGTGTGCATGTGAAGGTCACTGAGGATATGTTCATCTCCTCGCTGAAGGTCACAACAACATCAGCAGTGATAAGAACATCAATTGTCCCGTTTACTGGAGATGTTGAGATTATCTCTGGTGCTATCACATCCTCGGTAGTGAATTCCCAGGGATTAGGCACGGCTCCAGCAACCAGATCGATGTCTGCTAAATCTTTTCCACCAGTAATTTCGAAAGAATATGTTGTTTCACTGGCAAAGTCATTATGTGAATAGGTAGCGGTTGTATTACCGGCACTCCATACCACAATCCACCCAAAAGGATCAGGAGTGCAAGTGTAGGTCACTGACGAGGTATTCATTTCCTCGCTGAAGATCACCACGATGTCGGCGGTAATAAGAACATCAATTGTTCCATTTGAAGGGGTAGTGGAACTTATCTGCGGCCCAACGACATCCTCAGTTGTGAATTCCCAAGGATTTGGAACCGCTCCTGCAACAAAATCATTACCAGCTAAATCCTTTCCATCTGTAATTTCGAATGTGTATGTGGTTTCGCTGGCAAAGTCATTATGTGAATAAGTGGCTGTGGTGTTTCCAGCACTCCATACAACGATCCATCCCAAAGGATCAGGAGCGCATGTATAGGTTATAGAAGAAGTGTTCATCTCCTCACTGAAGGTAACCACAATATTGGCATTTACCAGCACATTGGTGGTGCCATTGACGGGTGAAGTAACAGTTATCTCAGGAGAAATTACATCCTCAGTTGTGAACATCCATGGATTTGGAACTGCTCCTGCCACCAGGTCATTACCTACCAAGTCCTTGCCACCTGTAATTTCGAATGTGTAGGTGGTTTCACTGGCAAAGTCGTTGTGTGAATATGTGGCGGTTGTGTTTCCAGCACTCCATACAACGCTCCATCCCAAAGGATCAGGAGCGCATGTATAGGTTACGGATGATGTGTTCATTTCTTCATTGAAATTAACCACAATATCAGCAGTTATAAGAACATCTATAGTCCCATTTGCAGGGGAGGTAGAGCTTATCTGTGGCCCCGCAACATCCTCGGTCGTGAACTCCCAGGGATTTGGAACCGCTCCTGCAACCAGATCATTGCCATCTAAGTCCTTTCCACCTGTGATTTCGAATGTGTATGTTGTATCGCTAGCAAAATCGTTATGAGAGTAAGTTGCTGTCTGGTTACCATTACTCCACACAACAGTCCATCCTAGGGGATCAGGAGTGCATGTATAAGTTACTGAGCTTGTGTTCATTTCTTCATTGAAATTAACCACAATATTTGCAGTTATAAGAACATCTATAGTCCCGTTTGCAGGAGTAGTAGAACTTATCTGTGGACCAACTACATCCTCGGTTGTAAATTCCCAGGGATTTGGAACCGCTCCAGCTACCAGATCGTTACCTGCAAGATCTTTTCCACCTGTGATTTCGAATGTATATGTCGTTTCACTAGCAAAATCGTTATGAGAATATGTTGCTGTTTGGTTACCATTACTCCATACCACACTCCATCCCAAAGGATCGGGAGTGCACGTGTAGGTCACAGATGAAGTGTTCATTTCTTCATTAAAATTAACCACAACATCGGCGGTAATAAGAACATCAATTGTTCCATTTGCTGGAGTGGTAGAACTTATCTCAGGTGCTACAACATCCTCGGTTGTGAATTCCCATGGATTAGGAACCGCTCCTGCAACCAGATCGTTACCAGCCAGATCTTTTCCACCTGTGATTTCAAATGTATATAATGTCTCACTGGTAAAATCGTTATGTGAATATGTAGCAGTTGTGTTTCCAACACTCCATACAACGGTCCATCCCAAGGGATCAGGAGAGCATGTATAGGTTACTGAACTTGTGTTCATCTCCTCATTAAAGGTTACCACAACGTCAGCATTTATAAGCACATCTATGGTCCCGTTTGCAGGAGTAGTAGAACTTATCTGGGGCCCTGCAACATCCTCGGTTGTGAATTCCCAGAGATTCGGCACAGGGCCTGCAATAAGATCATTACCTGCTAAATCTTTTCCACCTGTTACATTGAAAATGTAAGTAGTTTCACTATCAAAGTCGTTATGAGAATAAGTTGCTGTTTGGTTTCCATTACTCCACACTACAGTCCATCCCAAAGGATCTGGAGTGCATGTGTAGGTTACAGATGATGTGTTCATCTCTTCATTGAAATTAACCACAATATCGGCTGTAATAAGCACATCAATAGTCCCGTTTGCAGGAGTAGTAGAACTTATCTCAGGTGCTACAACATCCTCGGTTGTGAATTCCCATGGATTAGGAACCGCTCCTGCAACCAGATCATTGCCTGCTAGATCTTTTCCACCTGTAATTTCGAATGTATATGTCGTTTCACTAGCAAAGTCGTTGTGAGAATAAGTTGCTGTTTGGTTACCATTACTCCACACGACACTCCACCCTAATGGGTCGGGTGTGCATGTGTAGGTCACCGAGGAAGTATTCATTTCTTCATTGAAGTTTACCACAATATCGGCAGTAATAAGAACATCGATAGTTCCATTTGCGGGGGTGGTCGAAGTTATCTGTGGCCCCACAACATCCTCGGTGGTAAATTCCCAGGGATTTGGCACTGCTCCTGCAACTAAATCATTGCCTGCTAAATCTTTTCCACCTATTATATTGAAAGTGTAGGTGGTTTCACTGGCAAAGTCGTTATGAGAATAAGTTGCTGTTTGGTTACCATTACTCCATACCACACTCCATCCTAATGGATCTGGGGTGCATGTGTAGGTTACGGAGGATGTGTTCATTTCTTCATTGAAGTTAACTACAACATCGGCGGTTATAAGAACATCGATTGTTCCATTTGCAGGAGTGGTCGAGCTTATCTGTGGTGCTATTGCATCCTCGGTTGTGAATGAGAACTGGTAATTCAATTGTAAGATATTTTCCTGCATATCCTTTGCATCTGTTGACACGTTGACAGTATATGTTGTCTCTGAGTCTAATGTGGAAGATGGCTCAAAAGTCATGGTTTTATTGCCATTGCTCCATACAAAATTCGTGGGATTCACTCCACCAGACATGGTTGTGGCGTTTTCAGTGGCGGTCTTGTTCATTTCATTGGAGAAGGTAATGGAGATCTGCGGATTCACAGATATGTTTTCTGCACCATCATCGGGAACTGTGTTTTCTATTATGGGTGCACTGAGGTTAACAGGATCCATAAGCGGATAAAAATCTTTGCTGCCCCCGTCTGGTATGTCATAGGGAGTGTCCCCTATACCGTCACCATCCCCGTCAGTGCCTGAGTAATCACTCCACCAGTTGCCTTCATTTCCATTGTCCCAGAAATTAAGTTGGTTCGTGGAATCATAGGCATTCTGCCCAGATGATTCGAAATTGTTGTGGTGGATTAGGTTGTCAGTGGCACCAGTAATATTCAGACCAACTGCGGAATTATTGGCAATGTTGTTTCTCAAGATAATATTTGAATTAGAGTTTCCTGTGATAAATATCCCTGAATAGTCGTTGAATGTGATGTTATTGATCTCCATGATGTTATTGGATGAAAATGAGGTCAGGTTGATGCCTGTCCCGTTGTTGTCAAAAAGGGTGTTGTGCCTGAAGGTACTTCCATTGGAATTTTCTAGGAATATTCCATCCAGAATGTTAGATGATATATTGGAATTATCGATGATAATGTAGTCCGAGGAAATAATATAGATGCCAGAGCCATTATTCTGGGTTACACTTGAATTTTCCATGGTGTTGTTGTATGAATCTGATATTGTAATGCCATTTCCCTCATTGAGATATAGTATTAAATTAAATAACATATTTTCTGAGGTATCATTGAGAATTATACCATCGCCAGTATTGTTGAAGATATTGCAGTTTCTGATGCTGTTATTCGTATCAGAGCCATTGATGTACAACGGATTGTCGCCGTATGAGATTTGGCAAAAGTTTAGTGTGTTGTTTTTACCTTGTAGTCTTATGCTTTCCCAATCTCCCTCTGTGGGGGTTGTTTGGTTGGATGTGAAGTTGATGGGCAGACTCGATGTGCCTGTCGCATTCAAAGTACCGTTAACGATAAGGCTGTAAGATCCATTGAACTTCACCTCGACACCGGCTTCGATTGTCAAAGTCACACCGCTTTCCACAGTCACATTGCCTACCACTATATACGGACTGTTTGTAAGATTCCAGGTTGTATCGCTTCCGATACTTCCACTCACATATTCTTCGGCGCTCACATGCTCAGGGATTAGAAAGAGAATTCCCAAAAGATACATGCTCGCAAACATTACAATCAGTAAAACCGCCTTTAATTTCGTCATTTTACTCCCCCATCGTTCATATAACCTATAAGTCTGGATTTCGTGAAAGTGATACATCGTCTTAAAAGTTTCGAAGAGTATTCATAATTACTAAGAGCATTAATTCCGCATCATACTCAAAGCATTTAAATAGCCAAATTCTCAATGTCCAAAGGAATTGCCATGCAGAAAAAAAACCGATTAAGGGATGTTCTAAAAAAGCTCGATACAAAACAAATGGATGAGAGTACCTACCTCATAATAGGCAAAAATAATGGAACATTTCCATATTCAAATTCCCTCCTTATAGTTGACGAAGAGGTTGTGCTGATCGACTCGGGTATTGGAGACGAGCAAATTAATGTATTAAAGGATGAAATTGACATCCTGATAAATTCCCATTACCATATCGATCATATACTTGGTAATTATATCTTTTCTGAATTATGGGTTGTTGAGCAAGAGGCAGAGGTTACGAGTTCCTTTGATAACTACAAGCGATTTGCCGGGATTTCAGGCACGAAAATAGAGGACAACTGGCTCGGATGGTTCCACCAATATTTTAAATTCCATGCCTCTTCCCCTACGAAGACTTTCAAGCCTAATGAGGTCTTTAAATTCGGAGAAACTGAATGGAGGGCAGTACACACCCCCGGGCATTCACCTGGGCACTGCTGTTTTTACGAGCCCAATAAAAGGATCATGTTTTCATCTGATCTGGATTTGACATCCTTCGGCCCATGGTACGGAAATCCCAATGCCAACCTACCTGACTTCATAGAATCCATTAAAAAGCTCTCAAATTCTAAAATGGATGTCATAGCCACATCACATACCTTGCCTCTTTTAGAAGGTATCCCTGAGGCCTTAGAGGATTACCTCAATATCATCTACAAAAGAGAGGAGCAAATACTTGAACTTCTTAAAAAAGAGAAATCGGTTTCAGAACTGGAGGCCAATAACATCATCTATAAAGAAGAGCAGAAAGGGTATGAGGCTTTTGCCTGGTTCGAGCAGAAAATGCTGAAAAAGCATCTTGATCGCCTTATAGAATCCGAAAAAGTGGAGAAAATCGGGGATAAATATAAGGTGCTTTGATATACGATTGATTTGATGTAACTGCAAATTAATACCCTCCTCCTTTCCCCCTCCACCCAACCAGAAATTTCTATTCTTTTAGAGGAATTGTCTTTTATGGTTCAGATTTCAAAGAAAAATGGGAAATAATCAATATAATAATGTCCTCTTTTCATCCTTAACGATGTTTAAAACCAGCTGGGTATAAGTTTTATCCACTCCCTGTATACTCAGAACCTTATGGATAAAAGTATCCAAATCGACCCTGCTTCTGAACCTTGCTATTATCACTGAATCCCATTGGCCAATTGTGTTATAGGCTGCTATCACGTGGGGATCCTTTGCTATATTCTGTTGGATTTCGACAATTTTAGCCTTTGAGATGTCGAGGCCTATGATAACCAACATATCATAACCCAATTTCTCAGGGTCTAAAAGAGGGATGTAACCCTTTATGATTCCCTCTCTCTCCAATTTCTTTACTCTTGATGTGACCTTTGTCAGGGATATTTTCAATTCCCTAGAAATGCTCCTAAAACTCAATCTTGCATCTTTGTTTAGCATACCTAGTATCCTTCTGTCAGTTTTGTCCAATTCTATCACTTTTTGCACCTCCTGGGTATATAAAGCCAATGTTACTGAAGATGGTGTTTTTATTTATAAGTGTTTCGTATAGCCTCGCTATTTTTAGAACATTGAACTAAATTAAATATAATAAAAGGTCAAATGACTTATGAAGACCACGAAAAAACTATATACTCCATATGTACAAATTAATAGGGAGAAGGGGAGTGCAGGACATGCAAGAAGATGCTTGGTTGAGACAGTGGAATTGGCTATGGATTGAGGACCTAAAAAAGAAGCCTCACAAGCAAAAATGATCTATTTTTTCTGTTAGTGAATTTATTCTTTTTCCATAGAAATAAGCCGTTTTCCCGGATTAGGCCTTAGAATCCGTATTTTGCACACTTCTCATCCACTTCAGATTGTATTTTCGCAATCTCATCAGGTTTATCCATAAGATGTTTGAACCTTCTTTGTGCTTTTAGATACTCTAAGACAGGCTTTCTCTCTTTCGGCTTCTTTGTGACGTTGATTTTTGTAAAATCACTTCCTTCAAGCTCCCAGAGCACGAAAACACCTGTTTGATAGGCCAATCTGGAGATTTCCACTGTTTTTTCGCTGGCATAGCCCCAGCCTGTGGGACAGGGTGCAAATATATGCAAAAAGCATGGTCCTTTGACATCCAAAGCCTTTCTCACCTTTTTTCTCAGATCCTTGGGAAAGGCAATTGTGGCCGTGGCTGTATAAGGAATGTCATGCGCCGCGCAAATGGCCCCTATGGGCTTTTTAGGCCTGGACTCACCTATACTACATTTTCCTGCAGGTGATGTGGTTGTGGAAGCACCATAGGGTGTTGAGGAGCAACGCTGGATACCTGTGTTCATGTAGGCCTCGTTGTCGAAGCAAACGTATTTGATGTTATGGCCTCTCTCCAACATTCCAGAAAGGGCCTGAAAACCGATATCAAATGTACCCCCGTCACCGCCAAAGGCCAGGATATTCACGCCTTCCCTCTTTTTCTTGGCAATCAATGCAGCCTCTATTCCCGAGGCAACTGGTGATGCGTTCTCGAAGGCGGCATGAATCCAGGCCACCTCCCATGCTGACTCAGGATATCCCGTGGTCATGACCTCCAAACAGCCTGTGACATTGGCTATTATGGTGTTTGGTCCTGCCTCATTTAGAACCTGCCTTACTGCGGTTGCCTCCCCGCATCCCGCGCATCCTCTATGACCAGAAGCGAACATTTCCTTTGTAACATCTCCTTTTACAGCCATATCATCACCTCACAGGTTCTCCTCCTTAATATTAATCCACTCAACCATCTTTTCAGGGCCTCCTTTTTCCTTTGCCATCTCTGCCTTTCTTATCATTTCCTCGAAATCCGGGATCGTGATATCCCTTCCTCCCAAACCCACTATGAAGTTCATTAAAATGGGTTTGGAGGGTTCGTTGATGTATTGGGCAGCAGCCTCTCCAAAGACCGCTCCTCCAAAGCCTGGTGAAATGTCCCTATCTACAACTGCCAGGACCTTGGTATTCTTTGCCATGTCCAGAAGCTCCTTTCTCGGAAAAGGTCTGAAAACAGTCATCTTTGCACAGCCCACCTTCTTTCCTTCACTGCGCATCTTATCCACTGCAGCCCTTGCTGTTCCGCTCATTGAGCCGAGAGTCAGCAAGATAACTTCTGCATCCTCGGTTTTATAGCCTGTGATCTTCTTGTATTCCCTTTCAAAATTGTTTTTGAAATCCACGAAAACCTCATCAATAACCTTCTCAGAATCCTCAATGGCCTTTGTCTGAACGTATTTGAATTCCATGTAGTATTCGGGTGTGCCGAAAGAGCCGAAAGTCATGGGTTTTGAAGGGTCCAGGACACCAAAGGGTGGTTCGTATTTAGGAAGAAATTTGTCAACATCCTCCTGTTCCGGAATATCAACTGCCTCTATGGTATGGGTGAGCGTGAAAGCATCCAAGCCCACCATTGCAGGTAATAGCACCCTTTTATCCTCTGCCACCTTGAAGGCAATTATCATGAGATCCAAGGCCTCCTGGTTCTTTTCGGCATAGAACTGGATCCAACCGGTGTCTCTCTCTGAAATGCTGTCTTGATGATCACACCATATGTTGATAGGTGCCGATAACGCCCTATTTGCCACGGCCATGACAATAGGCAGCCGCATCCCAGAAGCGATATACAGCATCTCATGCATCAAAGCCAGACCCTGGGAGGCTGTTGCCGTGCATGTCCTTGCCCCTGATGCACTAGCCCCTATACATGCGCTCATGGCTGAATGCTCGCTCTCAACCAATATGAACTGGCAATCCATCTCTCCATCGGCTATGTATTCAGAAATCTTTTCAGGAAAAAGAGTTGAGGGCGTTATTGGATAGGCAGGAATAACCTCTGTCCTACATATTTTTGCAGCCAATGCCGTGGCCATATTCCCTTTTATCATATCCTTCATAGAATCACTTCTCCTCACTTTCCATTTCTATTGCTTCCTTTGGACATTCGTATGCACAGATTCCACATCCCTTACAGTATTCGTAGATTATTTTCGGCCCATCTTCTGTCTTCTCAACAGATGAATCAGGGCAGAAATCGTAGCAGAACCAGCATTTCTTTGTACATTTCTCAAAGTCTATTTTCGGTCTTAATGTTCGCCAACTGCCTGTCTTGTAATTCTTAGAGCTTCCAGGCTCCGGATTTACGGCTCCTACAGTCACCTTTGCCAAAATCTCACTCTCCTTTGCATTTTTGGTTTGCATCATTTGCAGCTGAAACGTTCTCGTCTGGTTTGATAGGTGCGTTCTCCTTGATGGCCTTGCGAATGGCTTCCATGCCCACATTCCCCACCGCCTTGGAGTAGGCACCCAAAATTGCGGTGTTCACTATTGGATTGGTTCTGGTGCCGAGACGGTTATCAACTGCAATGGATGTTGCATCCACTGTGAAGACCTTTGCATTTGCGAATTTGAACTCACTGGGTTCTTTTTTCGTGTTCAAAATGACTATTCCGCCTTCTTTCAGACCCTGGGTGACATCCACAACCTCAAGTAGTGTGGGATCTAAAACAACAACTGCATCAGGCTCGTAGATCTGGGTCTTCAGATCAATTGGTTTTTCGTCCATCCTTACAAAGGCCTGAACTGGTGCCCCCCTTCTTTCAACCCCGAACATCGGGAAAGCCTGGGCGTCTTTACCCTCCTTGAAGGCCGCGATGGCGAGAATGTTTGCGGCAGTTACAGCGCCTTGGCCCCCTCTCCCATGAAATCTAACTTCGTACATCTACTCTCCCACCTTGTCCAACGATTTTTCGATTCGCTATATTTCATATCTAATTAAATTTCCCAACAAGCGCAATTACCCCTAAATAAAGTCCCATATGATTTGCGCTTAACTGAGGTACGGATTCGGCAATACTATGGCATACCATAAATGTTGTGGTTCTTTATGGTGTAACATCCCGAAGACAGGCTAATTAACCAATAGATTTAATACAAAAGATATAATCCTCAATCATGAAAATTATGTTTGAATTAGACAAATGGAAAAATACTTTCCATTCTCCACTTGTGTCAAATATCTCCCTGGCATTGTATTTGGCCATGTTGCTCTTTCTTGTGGTATTTGGTTTTTATATGATCACATACACGCTCTTTCTTATCTCCTTTCTTCTCCTTCTTCCGAACCTTTCGAACATAAAACTGTTTACTGAAATCGAAGTCAAGCCATTGAACCAGAAACTGTTATTCATATTTTTCACGGCCCTTGTACTGCGCATAATCCTTCTGGCCCAAAATCAGGTCATAACAAGGGATCTGGAGGTCTATGTTCTAAGGGCAAATTGGATGATGGAAGGCCAAATTCCTTATCAGGATTTCAGTGTGAACAAACCGCCATTGTACGCGTACATGATATATTTTCTCGGAGTGACAATTGGGGCAGGAGAGATTCAATTCCGGGCCTTTTTTTCGGTAATGGATTCCATTGTGGCAGTAATCCTATTCTATTTATGCATGTGCAGGTTCGAGGAGAAATTCAGCTTCAAGACCTCCTTTGCATATGCAATCTGTCCCTTACCCATAGTCAGCATCGGTCTTTCTGGACATTATGAGCCAGTAGTGATGATATGTGTCATTCTCTCGCTTTTTTACCTCTTCAAGAACAAATTCGAGTTATCTGCCCTTCTACTGGGTATAGGATTTGCCTTCAAGTTCTTTCCCATAGTCCTTTTACCCTTCTTTGCCTGGAAAATCAATTCCTGGAACAGGAGAATTATCTATGTCATCCTATTCAGCATACCCATGGCAATCTCGATTTTACCCATGCTGATATTAAGTCCAAATGCCTTATCCAATTATCTTGTGGAGCAGACCTATTCATGGCCTGCAAAGAAGTCCTTTGCCTGGGCCCTTGAGCTCATAACAGGAACCAGGTCCGTGCTCGGCCTAAAATACACCCTAATGGTCCAATTGCTATTTTTGGCCATGATTTTCTTTATGTTCATCCACTGGATAAGAAAGAAGTTCGATGTGAACTTCTGGTTCAGAATCGTTGTTATAACATACCTAATCTACTACGGTATATTCATTGCCGCATCCATAAAATTCTATCACTCAGATTTTGGAATAGAAGACCCTGCTCCTGTAATGCTGATTTTCATGCTCCTATATTTTCCTATGATTTTCTATTTCATACAAAAGTACTGGCAGCAATTCGAGCTCAAAATAAAGAAAAGGGAGGAAATGTTCGTCTTATCTGCATTCTCCCTGATATTCCTCTTGTTTGCCTCGGGACAATACAATGCATGGTATATCCTATGGTTCTTGCCCTTCGTTCTAGCCATAGAGAACAGGTATATTAGAATAACACTGCTTTGGCTCATGTTCTGGAGCTATGAGGGGCTCGGTATTTCGTTGCTACCTGGTTTATCGTTGGCAGGATAAGGTATCCATTGGTACTCTACTTGTTCATACGCTGGTTGTTCTTCCCCAATGTTCCTCCTAATAATCCTTGGTTCCCACCCACCTCCCCCTCCTCCACCTATAAATCCTAATTATTGAAGATGTGGATGATTACAATGATTTTTCCCAATTTACCCATTGAAAGTTATTTTTTCGTCATAAGACCATTATCTGAAATACATATATTTGTCCAAAATCTGTTCCAATCTATTTATATGCTCTTAAAAGAATTAGTTTTGTGGTGATAAAATGCGAAAGGTACTTCTGAGCATGTTCATGATCCTATTGCTAATCACTGTAGCAGTTATAGCTGGATGCCTCAAAGATGAAGATAACGGGGACAAGAGCAAATCCCCTACTTACTCAGTAATCAATGAAGGAATGAATGCTTATGTTAACAGTAGTAACGAGTTCACTTTTGAGATGTATAAACAGCTTATAGACTCAAATAAGAACGTCTTCTTTTCTCCATATAGCATTTCAACTGCTCTAGGCATGGTCTACGAGGGCGCCAGAGGTCAAACTTCCGCTGAGATGGGAGAAGTTCTGGACCTACCAGAGGATGATGAAACAAGAAGGGAAATGATCCAAGCTGTGCAGAGCCTCCTAAACAAGGAGGGCACCTCGTATGAGCTTTCTGTTGCCAATGCATATTGGCTCAGGGAAGGGGCGAATCTTAAGGAGGAATACAGGGATGCAATAGAATCTTATTACTTGGCATTTGGCCAACATCTGGACTTTGCCAGCGACCCTGCAGGATCAGTAGAAACCATAAATAATTGGGTGGAGGATAAGACCAACGGAAAGATAAAGGACTTGCTCTCTCCAAATGATGTAGACGCACTAACCTACTTGGTACTTACCAATGCGATATACTTCAAGTCCGATTGGAAATATCAGTTCGATTCAAACGCAACAGAGGAGAGGATGTTCTATAAAACTGGCGGGGAGGGTATAATGACGGACATGATGCATATGTGCGATGAGGAAAAGAGGCTCAACTATGCCGCAAACTCCGATGTCCAGCTCCTTCAGCTTCCCTATAAAGATGAAGAGCTTTCAATGTATGTGATGCTTCCAAGAGAAAATGATATCGCATCCATGGAGCCTATCCTCGATCACGAATATCTGAGCAACCTTAAGGATGATATCTCTGCAGAGTATGTCGATTTGTATCTTCCGAAGTTCAAATTCGAACAAAAGTATATGCTCAAAGAGAAGCTGAGTGCCATGGGGATGCCAACAGCATTCGGAGGAGGGGCGGACTTTTCAGGGATAACATCCGAAGCAGATTTGTTTATCAGTAAGGTCATCCATCAGTCCTTTGTAGAGGTGAATGAGGAGGGTACAGAGGCAGCAGCTGCTACTGCTGTGGTGATGAAGGAATTCGGTGGCGGTGGCTCCTCATCACCAGAACCAATAGTGTTTAGAGCCGATCATCCGTTTTTATTTTTCATAGAACACAAGGAAACAGGACAGATATTGTTCATGGGAAAGGTGGAGAATCCTAGTGTCTGATTAATATTCACACATTTACGTCATGTTTGTTGTATCTCTATTTCAAAGAAAACATATTCGAATAGAACATGATTATTAGGTCTGTTGAATGTTTTGGATTTATTTCAAAACATAATGCAAAGCTTTTTTTAGGAATTTGTCGTTTCTAAACCGCATGTCCTTGAAAATCGCTGTATCAGGAAAAGGAGGCGTTGGAAAGACCACAGTTGCAGGAATACTGGCAAGACTTTTTGGACGAGAAGGAAAAAATGTCCTTGTGATTGACGCCGACCCGGACTCCAACATGGCCTCCGCAATAGGTGTTCCAGCTGAGAAAAGAAAGGGAATTGTGCCCCTTTCACAGATGTTCGATTTAATAGAGGAGAGAACAGGGGCTCGTCCCGGGCAGTCCTACGGAGGCATGTTCAAGCTAAATCCAAAGGTGGATGATTTGGTTGAGAGGTTCGGAATCGAAGGCAAGGACCATGTGAAGCTTCTTGTTCTGGGAACCATAAGCGCGGGGGGTGGGGGTTGTTTCTGTCCCGAAAACGCGCTTTTAAAGGCCTTAATCAAGCATCTTCTATTAAAGGAGGAGATCCTGATAATGGACATGGAGGCAGGAATCGAGCATCTGGGCAGAGGAACTGCTAAGAACGTGGATGTGCTCATAATCGTTGTGGAGCCAGGCTTAAGATCCGTGGAGACAGCAGCGAGGATAAAAGCCCTTGCCAAGGATATAGAAATCAAGAAAATAGTCGCTGTTTTGAACAAGGTAAACAACAGAGAAGAAGAGGGCCTTATAAAAAGAGAACTCGAAAAAATAGGTATTCTTATGGCGGGAGTCATACCCTATAACAAAGGAGTCATAGAAACCGATTTAATGGGAGTATCACCTTTGGATTTGGAGGAAAACGCCGATGTAATGGAGGCTGTTTGGGATTTGAAGGAATTTTTATGAAATAGGAGCCCATAATCTAGGATCAAGTCGACACAGTCTTGTCTATCTCCTTATCAAAACTCAAAAAGAATATGGATATATTGGCTGTGCCCTTGGCACGGATTTTTGGGAAGGGCGTTATTGTGGAGGGCAGGTTGTCGATCCTCAGGTCGATTTTGAGTTTCGACTCGCCCAGAGCCGCAATATCGTACTTTTCAGTAGTTCTGGCATCGCCGATGTATTCATCATTATAGAAGATATCAGCCTCCAGGCTGTTTAAGGTGCCTCCTACGATGTTACCGTTTTCCACTTCCAACGTGATCTCAAACAGTATCCAGGATGGGGATATATCCTTTACCCTGATCCATCTTACCTTTGCCTCGGGCTCTCTTGTGGTGAACACGGCCAGGATTATCACCAAGACTACGAATAACACGAAAATTATGGTTCTCTTTCTTTCCTTCAATATCTTGACGTACGGTGGCTGCGCATCAGAATTCGTGTCAGGGCCTTCCATGTTTTCACCGAAGATACTTCTCGTGAACCGTAATCAGATTCCACGGGCTCTTTGCCTTCGATTTGGAGAATATTTTTCAACATAATGTATAAGGCATTTCTTTTTAAATTTATCTGTTTTTATAGGGGTGCATTATAGTTACAAGGATTTCTAGATGGCGGGGCGGAGGTTAATAGGAGGTGGCTTATATTGACATTCTCTCAGGAGCAAAAAGGGAAGATATTTATCATATTATTACCATATTTGTCATTGATGAGCAGGAAGTTAGTCGCGATCTGGGTAAGTTTAGGTATTGTATTGGGTTTTTTTGTAATTATAGTGGAGATTGCTCCGACTGCTAAGGCCAATACAATCTATGTCCCTTCCGACTACCCCACAATTCAGGAGGCGATAAATGCAGCTATTGATGGAGATACCGTCTTCGTCTATAGTGGAGCATTTTATGAGAGTGTGAATATTGATAAGACTATTAATTTGACAGGAGAAAATATGGACACGACTATAATCGATGGTAGCGGAGGCGGATTTGGAATCTATGTGAGTGAAAATTGGGTGAATATCACGGATCTCACAGTGACGAATTGTGGAATCAATCCCGATGATGACGGGATAAGGCTCAACAATGTTCAGAATTGTAGAATCGTTAACAACAACATCTTATCGAATGATCATGAAGGCATCTATCTTTATTCATCATCATACAACATCATCACTGACAATAATGTTTTCTCGAACGATGATGGGATCGTACTCGATATTAATAGTAACTATAACACTATCGCTAACAACACTGCTTCGAATAACAGTGGTAATGGCATCTACATCGTATCTTCTAGCAACGAAAACACGATAATCAATAACTTTGTCTCTGATAATAGGTACGGTATCCATCTCAGAGATTCTAGCAGCAACACCCTTATCAACAATCAGATGATCAAGGATGGAATCTATATTTCTGGTCAGTTCATTAATGAGTGGAATACCCATAACATCGACACTTCGAACACAGTCAATGGAAAGCCTGTGTACTATTGGAAGAACCAAAATGGAGGTGTGGTCCCATCGGGTGCAGGAGAGGTGATCCTGGCCAACTCGCAAAATATCAGGATAGAGAATCAGGATGTCAGTGGTGGCTCTGTGGGCATCGAGCTTGGCTTCTCAAACAATAACTATATCGCTAACAACACTGCATCCTCTAATAATTACGGCATCCATCTCTGTTTCTCGGACCTCAATACACTCACTAATAATATAGCTTCTATGAACCACGCCAACGGTTTCAACTTTTACTATTCTAGTAATAATATCCTTATAAACAATAATATGTCTTACAATTACAATGGCATCGAGTTTTGGTGGAGTAATTCTAATACTGTCACTGACAATGATGTTTCCTCGAACTCCCAAGTTGGCATCGGCATCAGTTATTCCATTGGGAACACAGTCAAAGATAACACCTTCTCTAATAACGGGTTTGGCATCAGTCTCACTTCTTCCAGCTCGAACAACAACGTCACAAATAACAACGTCTCGAACAAATGGTATGGCATCTTTCTCTCTTCTTCAGGCGAGAATGACATCATAAATAACAAAGTCTCGGACAGCGATTATGGCATCTTTCTCTCTTCTTCAGGCGAGAATGACATCATAAAAAACTATGTCTCGGACAGCGATTATGGTATCTATCTCTCCTCTTCCGACGAGAATAACATCATAAATAACAAAGTCTTGGAGAACGTGCAGGGCATCTATCTCACTTTTTCCAACCAGAACAACATCATAAACAACAACGTCTCAAACAACTTTTATGGCATCTATCTCGAAGGTTCTTTGAACAATAACATTTATCACAACAACATCATAGACAATATTGCTCAGGGTTATGATAATGCAAATAATGGTAACCAATGGGATGACGGCTATCCATCTGGTGGTAATTATTGGTCTGATTTCGATAAGCCGGCTGAAGATGCATTCGACGATTATAATGGCCAAGACCAAAATGTATTAGGAAGCGACGGTATAGTTGACAAGGGATTTGCTTTAGGCGGAGGTAAGAATCCATACGAGATCGACCCGGATTCACAAGACACTTATCCACTTATAGAACCATACAATAATTATTTGATTTTAAAACAAGGTTGGAACCTGAT
>CP070672.1:388633-393755 GCA_020351895.1 Thermoplasmata archaeon | reverse complement strand
CTTTTTGCTTCCATAATATTGAAAGAAGCATTATTAGAGACCTAGATGTTAGTGTAACAGATGGTCATATAGAAGCTATTATCGAGACAATTTCAGATGGTCCTACAGGAAAGGTAATATATTGTACATTTGAAAATATCTTTATTAGAAATGATTATGGCGAACCCAATCATAACTATACTGGTATACGAGTTAAAATGGATAACAGCAGATATCAATATATGAACACATATGAAAATATCTTTATGTACTGGTGTAAGAACGGTATTCATATCCAGGCAATAGATGGCTCTACATGGATGAATGGCAATCTATTTGAGAAAATTATGGTTTGGGGATATGAAACATTTATTGACTTTAATATATCAGCCACTGCAACTAATATTGCAAATAGAAATACATTTATTGATGTCAAATGCCAGACAAGACCATATAGTATAGATGGTGTTAAAAATGTTCAGAGAAATGGAAATATATTCATAGACTGTCTTGTATGGGATTGGTGGGCTGCTACCAATCCCAACTATGCTTGGTCAATAAGTGCAAATGCTAGAGATACAGTTATAATTGGTTCAGCCCATGGACCAAGTTCTCCTGATGTATTAGATGAATCTCCTGACACAGAATGGATTGTGCCTGGAGAGGTAGATAATTCTGGTACTGCTACAGTATCTAATGGAAGTTGGATTAGTCATGGACTTGGTGTTGTTCCAAATACAATAATCTTAACTGCATATGGTCCAGAGGATGTCTGGATTATGGCTAAAAATGAAACACAATTCCAAGTGGGTGTTGAAGGAATAGGAAGTGTTCAAATAGATTGGTATGCCAAAAGATAGGTGATAAATATGCCCGAACTTCCAATATTAGGGGCAATTAGAGTGTACAGCACAGAAAAATTAGGCTATGATGCAGGTGTTCAAAATGACGATACTATCCTTCATGGACTGAGTGGAACGCCTGACATTTTAATACTAACTGTAGAAGATAACATTATTGCATGGGTTTAGGCAATAACTGCTACGACTTTCACAGTAGGGTTACCTGCTGGCTCGTATAACCTATATTGGTATTCTACCTTTAAACCGTGAGGTGAAATCTCCACTCCCCTTGGATATCCTCACCTTCTTGTGAAATGATAGACTTTAATCTTCAATTTCCTTTCCAGTCTCCATGACCCTGTACATCCCGCAATTGTCACAGATGAGAGCCTCGTCGATTGTCAACCAGCCCACCTTATCGAAGGTGTCTCTGATAACGAGATCCCCTACGGCCGCGTTCTCGAATTCCACTAGCTTCCCTTTTTTACAGAGGCTGCATGTAAGATCTGTTTCCTTTCTCGGATTACTTCCATGCCCCCTAAGAAAAACACTCTGGCAAGACTCACAGCGCCACGGCGGCAGAAGGTAAAGTATGTCAATAGAATGGTTCGGATCCTCAGAAAAAATGTTGACGTTACCGTAGTCCAACTTGGAAAACTCCTCAGTCATGAATTCAGATACACTCTCTTTTTTACCACATGCGGGACAATCTAAAGTCAATGTTTCACCTGACTATATATCGAAGGGTGTTTTTTAAAGTTTTTGGATTGTAAGGCTGGTACTAGAATTGTTCCTTTTTCTCCTCTCCCTCAAAAGTATCCTCCTTTGAATTCAGATCCTTATCCTCTTCTTTCTCAGGTTCATCTACATCAGGCATCTCATCCTCCCCGCCTTCTGGTTTTTCGATCTCTGGCTCTGGTTCCTTCACGCTTTCAGATTTCTCCTTCTGTTTTTCGAGCTTCTTTCTTTCCCTTTTCGATCTTCTTTTCTTCTTGATACCCTCCTCGGCCCCCTCGATTCCCAACTCGGTTCCTACCTCCCTTGCAAGGGCCCCTCCAAACAGGCTCCCTCCCTTTATCCCTGCAGCCGTGAGGCCGACATTCCCAACAGCAGTAGCTAAAACCGCCCCTGCCACTGCTTGTGTTGTCTTGATCTCTCCTTCAATCTCCTCCTGGCCCTCTTCCATCTGATCCAGGGACTGGTTCAGATCATCGATGTCGCCTCGGATTCCATCCACATCACTGCTTGAATTCTCCTGAAACGAGTTAAGATGGCCCACAACCGCCAAAATCTCCTCTCTCAAGGAGCTGTTGTAAACGGATAGGTTGTCTGCCAGGTCCAACAACTGGATGTTCAGTTGGTTCACATCGTAGGTCAGATCGTTTAAATCTGAACTGACATTATTAACCGTGTTATTGAGTTCATCAAGGGCATCCATGAAAATATTCAGATCGCTCAGAGGATATGGGTCCTGGCTGTCTGGTATACCGTCATTATCGTCATCCAAATCTGCGTTGTTGCCTGTTCCATCAAAATCTGTATCCTCCCATTCCGTGGGATCCGTGGGGAAATCATCCAGCAAATCCTGATAACCGTCGTTATCATCATCGGAATCGGCATTGTCCCCAATCCCATCGCTATCGTTGTCGAAATGGTCGCTGGGATTGTACGGAAAATCATCATTAGAATCTGAGACCCCATCGTGATCCGAATCGATGGTGAACATATAGATATCCCATTTGGATGTGGCATTGTTTCTGTTGTCCTGCCATACTATGATATCATGGGCAACACTGGGGCTTGTTTGGGATTCCAGGTTGGCTGTAATCCGAATCTCCTCACCACTGTCAAGATTGAACATCCATATGTCCTCAAGGGCAAGGGCCATGTTTCTGGTGTCTGTCCATACAATATAATTTCCAAAGATGTCAGGGTCTGTCTGATGAGCCTGGTCAAGTGTCAGTCTCGCTTCTCTGTCGGCGGGGAAGGAATAAACGTAGATGTCCCATCCGGCAACTGCGATGTTCCTGGAGTCATCCCAAACTATGTAATCGCCGTAAATTGCGCACTTCACTTTGTTACTTCCATCCGTTGTAATCTGGCGCAGCTGGCCAATTGATGTGTCGTTTAAGTAGACATCCGGGACAAAATCTCCCACATCGATGTACACGACATATTCTTCATAAATATCTGGATTTATATCGGAGCTCCAGGCATCCGAGATTCTGGTCTCCTGCTCTGAAGCTGTGTCGTTCATATAAATATCATGAGCCG
Organism: Thermoplasmata archaeon; assembly: GCA_020351895.1. Next base: position 390,660 of record CP070672.1, on the reverse strand, counting down.
AGGTTATAAAGTTCCTGTCATCCGACCATACAATCTTATCTTTGTATATGGCAGGATTGGTCTGGTTGTCCCTATCGTCTGTAATTCTAGTTTTTATTCCGGATTGGATATCATACATATATATATCCCAGCCATGGGTTTGTAAATTTTGGCCATCCTGCCATACGATTTTATCTTCGTATATCGCAGGATATATCTGATCCCCTTTATCTGTAGTAACCGTTCTTTCACCGCCTGTGGCTATGTTGTACATGTAAATATCCCAGCCTGTTGTGGCATTATTTCTATCATCCTGCCAAACAATGTAGTTTCCATAAACAACAGGATTTGTCTGGTTTTCGGAATTTGTGGTTACTCTCTTCTCGGTTCCTGGGGGTTGGGCCAAAGCAGTATCCACGATACCGAACATTCCCACCACAACAGTGCACACAAATAACCCCATAAGAAAGAGGGTCAAAACGCTGAATCGCCATTTTACTTCTTGCATATCATCCTGCCTCCTAAATCAGAGCTGTATTATCTAAATTGGGATGGCCATTTATATAACTATCGAGTAAAATCAATAAAAACGTCTATTCAGCATTATAAAAAAGGAGATATTGAGGTTCATTTAGGAAATAAAAAAAGAAAAAAGAAGAAGGTTTGTGGTCTTACTTTCCTGGATCTATCACCTTGACTGTTTCGCTTAATCCCTCGAAAGGAGTTCCGTCCGTAAATCGTCCCGAGATTTTAAATTCCGCGGGTTTTCCATGGGGATCACCACCCCCTATCATATCCTCCAAATCCCCCCTGTCGAACTTTAGCATCAATTGGGAGCCTGTGACTTGGCCCCAATCTGCAGGGATAGAATCTTCTAGCATCACCCTTTCTAAAACGATGTCTTCGGCCTCGTAGCCCTTATACGGATCGATTCTGGCCGTAATCCACCTGCCCTTGCTTGCAAGATTCAATGTCACTGGTGTTAGTGGATACGGTGCAAGAGTCACTGTCGGTGGAGGCGGAACACCGTTTATCACGAAAGCAAAATCCACAGGGTGGCCTGCGTAATCGTGGTCCGAAGGGTATACCAGAGGTGCCCAACCAAATACAGAGTCAACACGAACTGCATTGTCATTAAATTGATTGGTAGCCGTGGTTGTCTTCCATCCGAAGGTCCCAGGTGTGGTGACGTAAAGCCTGATTGCAAGCCAGTAGATTGTGCCGTTTTGCTGTAGGAAAGCCTGGGAGGTATCTATATGGAAGTTGTACTGATATACTTCGTCATGATTGATTGGATCATAATCCGGTGTTTCCGGATCCCACCAGGCATGATCAGTGCCTGAAGCCACGTTTATCACGGAATATCCCCCTGGACCGAAACTCATCTGCCAAAGTAACGTTCCGGGTCTGCTCCAGTTTAAGGGTGGGACCCCGGGAGTATAGGCGGGAATGTCACTCCAAATTGATAAATGGAATATCAATCCACCTGGACCCGCTGTAGGTACTATATCCTTCTCAAATGAGCCCCAGATGTGAATGTCTGTTATGTAGCCTGTCTCGCTGCATTGGAAGTCATCTGCCCTGAACTGCATCATGTGCATCTCAACAGCCATGCCAGTATCGCTCAGATCAGGAGTTTGGGGCCAGTGCATCTTGTGTCCGTCCGGTGGATCCCAGTCCGCGAATGTTGTTGTAGTCAATGTCATGCTTGATATCATGAACAAGACGCATATTAGAGCTATCACTATCTTCCTTCTCATTTAACATCACCTCCCCTCCTTGAGACAAGGAGTTTATTGGAATTTTTAGAGAAAAGCTTAACAATCATTTGCCTCCCTCCTGTCATGGCGCCCCACCTTGGCGCTCATCCTCTTTTTTCCCCTGAGGAGCAGATACACATACACTTATGGCCATTTATAATTTTGGTTAGGGAGCACACACTGGTTAAAATTATGGTAATTTAGAATTTCATCCAGATCCAAATCAGCTGAGATAATAGATATTTCCTCATGAGATAATAATATCGTAAGCTATATATCTGGGAAGAG
>CP070672.1:385713-388533 GCA_020351895.1 Thermoplasmata archaeon | reverse complement strand
AGTATGAGCGCTATGGCTCCGATCAGTATGAAAAGAAACAGCCAGACAAGGAAAAGAGTTGTTGCCATTCCGCGCTTCAACGCACCTAAAGATGCCATGGTTTTGGGTTATTAGATTGTGCTAATAAATACCTTTTCGTTCTAGGGCTTATATAATGCATTTGGAGTTATTTTCTTATAACTGGTAAAGATTGAAATATTGCTGTAGTAGAGGCAAATATGTCTATAATGTGTTTTAAAACCCGAAAAAACCAAATATATAAATACGCAGATACTTTTATACCGATAGTAGTCACACGATGGGAAGTGTTGAAATGAGGAAGCTTATAAGTGTTACTATAGTGGGCGTCATGATGCTAACTTTAATTGTAGGGTTGTTTGGTGGGGTTGTTGAGGAGGGCCAAAGCTCGGCTACTTATGATCCTATAACTAATACGATTTATATAGACGGTTTTGGAAATTTGTTGTGGTTGATATGGTTAGATATTGGTAACCCGAATATCTTCGACCAAGTGGGCCCTGATACTTATGTTACATATGCTAATATTACAATTAACCAAAATGCCGTCTTAACAGTCAATGCTGGTGAAACTTTGAAATTTAATGGGATGCTGAATTTGACAGTGAGTGGGGAGTTAAATGTTAACGGTGTTGAAGGCAATATGGCAACATTTACTTCCAATAATACATCTCCTTCTGCGGGTGATTGGCAGGGGTTAAAATTCAATACAACTGAATCGTCTAATTCAAATGTAAATTATCTTAATATATCTTACCCGATAATTGGTATTTACTGTTATGGAAGCTCCCCAATGATAACGAACTCAATAATAACTATATGTTCAGACAATGGGATAAAGAGCAATGGAGCATCACCAACGTTAAAAAATGTTGAGATTTCAAATAATGGCAATGGTGATATTACCGATGCTGGGCTGTTTGTTATTTCCTCCTCACCCAATATTGAAAATTCTACTTTTATAAACAACCCTAATAGGGATATGCTTCTACAAAGCGATTCACATCCTGTTTTATTAAATTCTACCTTCGATTTTGGTAAGACTTTTTTCAGTGATGTCAATTCAAATCTCACCGTAAAATGGTATCTTGAAATATATGTGATAGACAATAATTCAGGCTCACCAGTTCAAAATGCCCCTGTCCAGGTGAAAGATTTCTTTGATAATATTGTAATGGGCTCCCCATTTACCACAAACTCTCAAGGAATTGTTAGATGGATTCAAGTTGTTGAGTATGTTCGGAGTAGCTCGGCTACAGTATTACATACCCCACATAATATCACAGTAACCCATGACGAATATTATTCGGGATATGCAGTCCCTGAGCCTTATATTGGTTCTTCAAAACAGGTTCAAATAAATCTAACAATGATAAGGAGAGACTTAACAACAACATCCAATGACATAACTTTCCTTCCTCCTGGGATCCCGATAGCAGGAGAGAATCTGACTGTTTATGTTACTATCTATAATGTTGAAGTTGATGATGTCCATAATGTTCGTGTAAAAATTTTCGACAATACCACAGGAGGTGCTGTTGAACTTTATCATATAATTATTCCTGAGATAAAAGGGAATGGTTCCTATGAAATTAGTAAGAAATGGAAACCAACTCCTGGTATCCATATGATAGAAGTTTTTATAGATCCCTTTGGGGAAATTAATGAGATTAATAGCACAATGCCACCAGGATGGGCTGAAAGTAACAATTATGCGTCAACAAATATCTCAGTTAATGGCCGACCCTTAGTAAATATCACAGATCCAGACGAAGGAGCCGAGGTAAACGGCACCATATTCATTATTGGAACCGCCTATGATGACTCTAGAGATGATGTTATGTTATTTAATAACATCACACAGGTAGATGTAAGACTTGAAGGTCATGATTGGGTGGAATTATCTATAGGTCTAAATCTAACATATAATTGGCTTCTTGGCATCTGGGAATGGAACTATGGCTGGGACACAACCCAATGGAACTCCACTCCCCTCTCCGATGGGAATTACACGATAAATGCTAGAGCTTGGGATAATTATCATTTCTCTCATATTTATGTCGTCAATATCACAATAAATAATACCGGTGCTAATACCCCGCCCATTGCAGTTATTAGTGCACCAGCTAATTTCAGTGCATTCAATGTAAGCGACGTAATAACGTTTAACGGTTCTGAATCAAATGATGCCCAATCTTCCCCCGAGGATCTTAATTTTACTTGGGACCTCGATGATACTGTTGATTCGAACGGCGATGGGAATTATCGAAATGATGAAGATGCATTCGGAAACGTCACAAACAATGCATATGAAAGGAAAGGGATATTTAATGTTACATTAATAGTCACAGATGAGGGAGGACTAAACGATACAACATGGATTACTATTGTAGTTTGGAATCACCGCCCTGTCGCTAATCTAAGTGCTAGCAATACCACGGTTTACGAAAACCAAACTGTAACCTTCAATGCCTCAGGCTCGTACGATCCAGATGGTGTTATAATTTCATATTTATGGAATTTTGAAGATGGTACAATCCTGGTTACAACATGGCCTGTTGTCACTATAAATCATTCATTCAATGAGAGCAGGATTTTCAATGTTACCCTTACAGTCACCGATAACAATGTGACTTCCAACACCACTTGGGTTCTAATAGATGTCCTTTCCAATGCAGCACCAGTAGCAGACATCGAGGAGCCAAATAACTTGGATGCCTTCAGCGTGAATGAGACCATAATTTTCAATGGTTCCAGTTCTTACGACCCAAATGATGAAGACGTGGAGTATTACTGGGATTT
>CP070672.1:382225-385613 GCA_020351895.1 Thermoplasmata archaeon | reverse complement strand
TAGGTTCCCAGGGGTGGAACGTCATACGGTCCCCATTTCAACGTTCCATCATGTTCCAACATAGAGATGTATCCATTGCCGACCACAACGACCTCAGGATAATCGTCATCATCGAAATTGTCTACTGCAGGACGACCTTGAGGGACATTAATGTTCTGCCAATACATAGTTCCATCAAAATAATAAGCAGTATTTCCAGCCACAATCTCGGGATGATCCATCATATCTAAATTGGCCACGGTAGAGATGTGTAGACCAGTGCCACCAGTACCTTGCCAAAGTAACGCACCATCGCTGTTAAAAGCATATCTACCTATGATGATTTCCGGAGTTCCATCCTCATCAATATCGGCCACCGTAGCTCCACTTATATAGTTGACATCGATTGGGGCATTACCTAACCACTTGAAGGTTCCATCGTTTTCAAAAGCCATAAGTCGGAATTCATCGCCCCTATATCGATGTCTAAGGTTGATTATCTCAGGTAAGTTGTCCTTATCAATATCTGCAATGGCGACATTGAAACCTCCGGCACTGCGATAGTCATTGCTGGTGATACTAAACAACTCCCTAGAACCATCGCCACTTATGGCTCGAAGGATACCGTTGAATTCATAATAACCTGGTCCTGTAAATGTGTTGAAAACTATATCAGGAATACTGTCCTGATTGAGGTCGGCAACTGCAGGTGCGCACATGACCTGATTCCAACTGGGCTCAGCCTTGCTTCCGGTCCATGCCCACTCTAAAACGGGATTGAATTCACCTATTGGAGGTCTGTATTCACAGTCTTGACCAGTTTCTCTTAAATTGTTGTTTTCGTTATGTTCGGTAATTACACCTCCGCTGTCCACAAATGCATAAATTAGGTTATCCCTGAATAACACGCTTCCTGATATACTGGCTGAAATAGTTGTGGATGATCCATATCCAAGAGAACCCAAATGTGTTGTGGATCCAAGGAGATTATCAGTGGCTTCGAAAGCACCGTTGTTATTGCTGTCTTCAAAAAAGATAATATCGAAGTTGGACCCGGTTGCCGCATCCCCTTGATTCTCGATGTCAGCAAAAATGGTACCTGAAATGGTCAGAGCTTGATTGTCGGTAAAGAGCATGCTTCTATCGATTGATGCAACTATCAAATCTGGTCTCGAGTTAGTTGCCTGCATAATAACTTTTGTGTCTAAATCGATTGGCATTTGATCTTCAAGGTCCTCTGATGTGAGAAATTTATTTTTTCGACCATCTCCACAGGTAGGTATGAATTGATCTGCAGATATTATAGAAATCATCACTATGGCTACACAAATTGTTGAAGAAATTTTCCTCTGAATTATGTCCATTGCCACTCCCTCCTACAAATGATTTAATATGAAGTTATAGAATATATAAAACTTTTTGTTCAACATGCTTATAGTTCTATGTGATCGTAATGAAGCATTTCTATGAGAGTTCTTGTAATATTCTTGAGGTCGCTTCTTTTGCAGTATCAAATGAAAACATCACTTTTTCTTTTTTCATTAATTCAGGAATTGAACCGAGATTCTTTTCAAATATTTTGAGGGCATTCTCCGAAATCAAATCCGTGGGATGAAAGTACATCCCGATATGTTTCTTCTTTGCGCCATGCTTGATTTTCCTTATTTGGCTTTGAATTATCGAATGAAACTTCTTCGGTTCCTTTAATGGGGTCAAATGGAATTTCGGAGGGGGGGATTTAAATTTCTTGTCAACCGCCATACCAAATAGTGCATAAGGTAAAGGATCCCTGCTCACAGTCGTTGGGATTTCCAGTATCCTCAATTTGTCTTCCCCCGTAGTTCGGTAATCTTCTTTGGAAGGAAAATATGGAGAATCCGTGGTAATACTCCAGTCATGGCAATCACAGAAAATATTTGAGAGGTATTTGCCTTCTGATTTAAGACCGGGAACTGCGGAAAGTTCTGTTCGCACGCCCAATTCGTCCAGTTTGATCATGGTATGGTTGTTGTGATATGCCCAACCCAGTCTCACTGAGGGTGTTTCCCCACTCCAATTCTGGAAGCTTTTAAAACCGTTTTCAAGGCATCTGAGCATCCAATCGATGTCTTGGATTTCTTGGTTCCAGCTTCCTTTTGACTCATTCCATTTCCAGAAATGCGGATGCCAGGCCAGCTCATCCCCCCTTTCTTTAAGGGCCTTCCATAAATAATCGAAATTTTTAAAAAGCCAGCCATGATCGCCATATAGTTCCTTCAGCTGTTCATCACATCTAATAAACCAGGAAATATTAGCGCTGTTATTCTCGCTGTCTTTCACTGAGTTAAGGATTTCAACGGCTTTGGGAATCTTCTCCTTTAGCCCCCGCCAACTCAGATTCGCATTTTTTTGGTTAAATTTAACTCCTGGCATATTCAATCCATCGGGGTCCACATCAACACAAATAATGACAGAAATATTGGTCATGATTAATACCCTAACCTATACATGATCACTGTCCAAGTCGGTTATATACCAATTTTTAATGGATTTAATTTTCTCTTCAAGTCTTTTATCGGGAGCATTCAACCGGACTATAAATCCCATCTCCGTTTCAGTTGAAAGAAAACCCATTCTTTGAAGAATCTTGAGATATTTATGGTCTTTGGGAAGTGAGCATCGCAGCATGTCTTTCTCCTTCTCTTTGCTGTATTCAATAGCCCTTGAAACAAGGAATGCGATGACATCATCGTGTCCTGGGAGAGAAAGTAAATCGGCTATCCTGCAATCTTCTTTACCTTCACCCAGTATCATGTAACCCAGTAAATCTTTCCCCTTCTCAACAATGAAAATTACATACCTGCGATCAGGACTTCTAAGCCTCCAATCAAAAAATTTCTTATCCTTTGCTATCATTATATCGTATTCTTTTGATACCGTTTTCCAGAAACCATTGATTCTTTCATCAAACTTTGGGATTTGCTTTACTATGAGATCTTTAGGTATCTTAATTCTTGTTTTCATTCTGTTCCTTAAGTTCACAAATACAGCCATTAGACTTATGATAAAACCCGGATATTTACCCTTAAAGTGCCTTTTTAACGCCTTATTTGCATCAATAACCATCTCGTTTTCTATGAGGAAGCACACGTGATACCAGTCCAATTTCTTTACGAAACCATGATAGGAAGGTCCAACCTTCGCAAATCCGTATGTCACGTTGATGCCGTGTTTTGCAGCATTTGCATAGGTTTCATTTGCCAATCTTTCGAATATTCCCTGTCGTCTGTATTCAGGATGTGTTGCAGTGGCCACAGATTGGGACCCCAATATGACCTCATCCCCAATCTTCATCCTCGCTGGTATTATGGTATAATGTCCGGCAAACCGAATTTTATCATCGGCAAGAAGAATCAGATCAGGAAAGAAT
>CP070672.1:377595-382125 GCA_020351895.1 Thermoplasmata archaeon | reverse complement strand
TGGCCCTATGACAGGATCTTCAATGATATTAAAAAGGACCCCAATACCTCTCCCATGAATCTTTCATCTTTAATTGTAACACACTATGTAGAGTGGGCATCAGAACCACCACCAAATGGAAGCGCCTACTCTGCCACTGCTTCGGTTGCAGACATGAGCTATCTTTCGGAGGTCATAAACAGAACCGATGCTCTGGCAAGAGATCTGAACTGGAGCTTTGCTTTGTATAAGAATGAGATTATTAAGGCAATAGATGAAACCGAGGATTATGAGAAGTCCCCAGATCCCAATGACCTCTATAATTTCGCAGAACTTGTGAAAAAATATGTTCCTAACGGACCGATTCAAATGATTGCACAAGATCTTATTAACGGTATCGATACCTTGATACTTTACGAGGATCATTTTACAAGGCTTAATGATATGCCTGTAGATAATGCTCACGGTATTGCAGTATGGCTTTATGAGGGTAGTGAATCGCAATACAATATATACAAAACTTTGGATTTCGCTATGCTAACCGAATGGGATGAGTTTTTGTATACATACAAAAATCCACCTCCTAAACAAGAAGTTTATTACATGCTGAATTACTCTCTTTTTGATTCCGATGATGATACGAATTACGATTCCATAGAACTTAAATCATCAACAGAAGTATCGGATCTAAACATATTTACGAAAGTATATAACAGCGAGAACCAGCATATCACAACATTCTACAAAAATAGGACCACCTCTGGAGAGGAATACAGCAATTCCTTCAGTCCAAATGATTTTGGTTATCCATCAGACTACTACAATTTTTACAGTTATCTTGTCAATGATGAAAATGTTCTACTGAACTATTCACAGGTAATAGACATCTGGCTGGGCAATCAAAAACCCAATGTGGTGCTTAAGAATTTGACCTTTTACAGGGAAGATGGAACACCCGTGGGAGGAAATACCAGCAAGAATCCCATAGACGGGGAGAACACCCTGATCAAAGCCGTTGTTTTAAATGATGGTACAACTTCCTTGTCAGAGATAAAAATCGAAGTCTTTGAAGGAGATAATCTGTTACACAGCGAAATTATTAATTTGGGTATTGGAGAGGAAAAGAACATTACCTCATCATGGCTTGCCAGGGCTGGAGAGCGAAACATCAGGGTGGTTTTGGATGGTGAGAATCTAATCAAAGAAACCAATGAAAGTAACAACAACATTATTGAAGTCGTAAATGTCAAGCCCAATATACCAGTTTCTTCCCTTATAATAAGAGGGAAGGTTTACAACAGAGATAACATCAATATAATCGGGGCAAAGGTTCAAATAAAGAACATGCGAACAAACCAGACTGCAAACAAAACAACAAATGAAAATGGTTATAGGGTTGAATTGGATTCCGACTTTTTCCTTGAGGGTGATTTGATTGATGTCAAGGCCTCATATGCCTCCGTCTCAGAGAATATAAGTATTTATGCATATTCAGAAGATGAGGAAATCTACGCGAATCTTACCTTGGACACAGAGGTTTATGATGCGGTATTCTTCTTTAAGATCGGCCTTATTATTTTCGAAATCATAGGCTTCATACTCGTTATCAAGTATTATATAGGAATGAAGCGAAAGAAATAGGTAAGAAAGGATATGAAAACCTATTTACTGTGGCTCTTCCATTAGGTATCGTGCTTTTATGATCGTTAATGCGGACCTTCACCTCCATGGTAGGTTTTCAATAGGAAGCAGCAAGAACATGAGCTTTGAGTTGCTGTCCCAAGGAGCCAAGAAAAAAGGGATACAGCTTCTCGCCACAGGGGACTGCCTGCATTCTCAATGGATGAATGAAATAAAGACCATGGATAAAATCGATTCTGGGACATATGAATTGGATAAAACGAGATTTGTTTTGACAACTGAAGTGGAGGACAACATGAGGGTGCATCACCTGCTTTTATTTCCCTCCATTTCATCTGCCTTGGATTTTAGGGAGAGGATCGTGTCCCACTCAAAAAACATAGATTCCGATGGAAGGCCAAATCTAAGAATGGGTGGTGATGAGATAGCCCAGCATGCAAAGGATGTGGATGCGAAAATAGGTCCGTGCCATGCCTTCACCCCTTGGACAGCTTTATACGCCTATCACGATTCATTGGAAAGTTGTTACGGTGACCTTACAGATTACATATCCTTTGTGGAATTGGGTCTTTCTGCTGATACTGATTACGCTGATAGGGTTTCTGAACTTCAAAGGCTCACATTCCTTACAAACTCTGATGCCCACTCCCCTTATCCCATAAGATTGGCTCGGGAGTTCACCAGATTCGAACTGAAAGATGTAACATATTCAGAGCTTTGTAAGGCTCTATTAAGAGAAGGGGGGAGAAAGACCGTGCTAAATGTTGGGCTTCCACCACAGGAGGGGAAATACAATGAAAGCGCCTGCATCAATTGCTATACACACTACTCATTAAGAGAGAGTATAATGCACAAGTGGAAGTGCACAAAGTGCGGAAAAAGAATTAAAAAAGGTGTCATGGACAGAATCAATGAGATTGCCACCTATGATTCCCCAATGCACCCTCAACACCGACCCGAGTACCTTCACTTAATTCCCCTTGCAGAGATAATAAGAATGGCAGTGGGTCAAAGCTCACCAAATACCAAAACAGTGACTCGTATCTATAATAATCTTATAACCAATTTCGGCGATGAGGTGAGGGTGCTTGTGGATGCAGAGTTCGATGAGATCAAAGAGGTTACTGAGGACCGAGTAAAGGAAGCTATTTGGGCATTTCGTGAGGGTAGGGTGATTCTTCATCCTGGTGGTGGAGGACAGTACGGGCATGTGGAACTGCCTGATGATGAAGCAGTTGCAGAGCCCAAAAAAAAGAAGAGAATAGGGCAGACCGGCCTTTTTGAATTCTGAGAAAGGGGAGTAAAATTAGTTGATGGTAAAATATTTAAATATCTAAAACGTGGAATCTGAAATAGGGGTGAGGTCATTTTAGATATATCAAACGGATCAAATTCCTTTGACTGGAAACTGTATGAAGAGCAAGAGGAATTTCAATACGAGCTCGTGAACAAATTCCTTGCTGATAATAAATTTGCCAATGAACTTGCAAAAAGGATTGAAGGGCATACACGAACCAGGTTCTTTGACTGGATAGATCATATGGCATTTTCAGAAAATAAATTCGACATACAGGACATCATATTATTGAATTACAGGGAAAACAAGGACCTTGAATTGCCCCCCGAAACAAGATTATACCATATTCCAGAAAGCACTCTTTTTCCCCTCTTGATTCACTCCAAGGACACAACAGAACTTACCATAGGTCCCGAGAACATAAGGGCGTTCCAAAAGATTTGGTCAGTAAAATCCGGTATCAAGGGGAAGGAAAATGCACCATATAACACTCTTGAGGTTTCCAAGCAGAATAACAAGGTACTTATGGTCTGTGAGAGAAGGGGGTACAACGGATTTGTTACAAAGGAACCGGACGACCTTGAGGCTTACCTTGAGGCTTTGGATTTTTTCAGAATCCGAAAGAGGGACGCCGAGGAGGATTTAACACTTTTAGAGGAGCAAATCCTGAGCATGTCTGCCAACCTTAAAAATGGAAGGATGGCAGATGCTTTCTTCAGAGCTGAAAGAGAATATTGGGAGGCTCGAAATTTCGCAGGAAGGCATCAGAAGAAACTCCAGGATGATGTAGGCCTGGGATGGGGGAACCGCGACCATCAGGCATTTCGGTGCTCAAGAAAGAATTTCTCCAGGATAGTGAGAATATTTGAATCCTTGGGCATGCAACCTAGAGAACGGTTTTACGCCGGCAAGCAGGCAGGCTGGGGAGCCCAGGTTCTGGAGCATCCTACTTGTAAAGAAGCCGTATTTGCCGATGTTGATCTCAATCCCGAAGAGAGTGGCGGTGATTTTGCCCATGAGGATCTTACTCCAAAAAAGGAACTTGGAACTGTGGGTCTATGGGTTGGGCTTCATGGGGAGAGCATTCTTTCTGCAGGGATTCATCACTTAGCGGCTTTAGTTAATTTTCAAATCTGCAACACAGAACTTCCTGAGCAAGGAGTCCCTGTTATGGCACCCTTCTCAAGCTTACCGTTTTTGAAACAGGCCTTCACCCGAGGTGATACCTGGAGACCCGAAAAGAAGAGGCTTGATGTTTTACGCAATGCGGGCTCCATAGATGACAAACAAGAGGAGAAATTTCTATCCCTGGGAGCCATAGGGGGGCATTTGGAGATAATCGAAAGGAATTCAGGATTCAAAGGATTCAACCAGGATTCTGTAAGCGCCATCATCAAGGCCACTGATCCACGGGTACAACATGAAAAAGGAGCCTGATTTATAGGTGGGAATACCTCATGGATAAACCGAACATAAAAGGAAGCGTGTTCGATGATGAAGATAAGCGTAAGCGGTATTCCATTGACATGAGCCGCTACAGAATAATGCCTACTATTGTTGCTTTTCCCGAGGATGAGGAGGATGTATTGGCTCTCTTGGAATATTCCAAGAAG
>CP070672.1:372403-377495 GCA_020351895.1 Thermoplasmata archaeon | reverse complement strand
GAGCCTATGAAATACAATCCGTCCCAAAGCCGGATGTTTTGGTGTACAACACCAATCAATGCAGGGATGTTCAGGAATGGTTTTCATACTACTCAAGGGAATTCAATGTGCCCATTATGGGAGTTAATGCCCCAAAAGCAGTGGACATTTTAGAGGATAATCATATTAGAGACGTGGAAGGACAGTTGAAGGAAATGGTGGAGCCCCTGGAAAAAATCTCTGGGAAGAAATTCGATCCAGATGCTTTAAGCGAGGCAGTAAGACTTTCGCAGGAGGCCACAGAACTTTGGAAAGGTGTGTTAAATACCGCCGCCAATTTACCCTCTCCTCTGACCTTCTTTGACGGCACGATACATATGGGACCAATAGTTGTAATGAGGGGATTGCAAAAGGCCGTGGATTATTACCAGGAATTGAAGGCTGAAATGGAGGAGAGAGTAAAACTCGGTGTTGCAGCCGTGGATGGAGAAAGATTCAGGTTGTACTGGGACGGAATGCCCATCTGGGGAAAGCTCAGGCCCCTATCTGAGCAATTTTCTAGATTAAAGACCTGCATAGTGGCTTCAACCTATTGCAACAGCTGGATATTCGATTCCTTCGATGCGAAAGAACCATTTTACAGCATGGCAAAGGCCTACACAGAGATATTTATCAACCGCTCTGAGAGAATCAAGGAGCAATACATAGCTGATATGGTGAAGAAATTCAAAATAGACGGTGTAATATTCCACGATTCAAAGACCTGCCCAAACAATTCCAATGCCAGGTACGGTATGCCTGCGAGGCTCAGGGAGAACCTGGGAATACCCACCCTCATAATAAGCGGTGATTTAAATGATCTGAGATGTTACTCAGAGGAGCAGGCAAAAACCAATATCGAGGCTTTTATCGAGCAACTGGAGGAAAGTAAACGTGAGTGAAAATTACTTTGCAGGAGTGGATGTAGGAGCATCAGCCACCAAGGCCGTAGTGATTGACTCAGAAGCCCGTATTTTGGGATCCTCCATAAAAAGGACCACGACAAATTTAGGAAAATTGGCCGAGGATGCTTTGCAGGAGGCCCTCAACTCCGCGAAGATCTCAAGGGATTCTATAAAGTACATCGTGGCCACGGGTTATGGAAGGGAAAATGTAGAATTTGCCAATGAAATGAGGACCGAGATATCCTGTCACAGTAAGGGTGGGCGGTATGCTTTTAAGGATAAGAACGAACCTATGGTCGTAATAGATATCGGTGGTCAGGACAACAAGGTAATTAAACTGGATAAGGACGGCAAGATAATAAACTTCAAGATGAATAGAAAATGCGCCGCAGGAACAGGTGCATTTTTGGAGGAGATAGCTCTTAAACTGGACACGGCCTCGGATTGTCTTGATGAGCTGGAAAGAGGTGCAACAGAGGATATCATGCTGGGCAGCTTTTGTACGGTTTTCACATCAACCGAAATCCTTGAAAAAATCAAGGAGGGAGAGTCCAAGGAAAACATGGTAAAGGGTGCCTTTATTTCGGTTGTCAAAAGAATTGCGGAAATGGAAACCCTTGAAGGTACCGTCATATTAACGGGGGGTGTTATCGCCCACAATCCCCTCATCGGGGAGATTTTGGAAAAACAGTTAAACGTAAAAGTCCATATACCTGAAAATGCCCAACTTGCAGGTGCCTTTGGTGCGGCATTATACGCCAGGGAAAGGTTTGTTGAGCATATTGGGGAATAAATAAAATTTGCAGGGGGAGCAAGTATGACATCATGGCTCAATATGGGAGAAATACTCAAAGTGAATGCGCAGAAATTTGGAAATAAACTAGCACTTAAGGACGCAAAAAGACGGTTAAGTTTTGCGGAATACAACAGCCGATCATGTCGTCTTGCCAACGGTCTTATGGATTTGGGTTTGAAGAAGGGGGACAGGCTCGCTGTCATTTCCACGAATTGCCTTGAGTTCATGGAGGTCTATACTGCGGTAGCCAAAGCGGGAATCGTTGTTGTCCCCATCAACTGGCGCCTTGCTCCAAGGGATATGCAGTTCATTATAAACAACTCGGATACCAAGGCCGTGATCGTCAGGGATGAGTTCGTGAAGAATATCGAGATAATAAGAAAAAATTTACCTAATGTTCCTGCCGAAAATTTCATTTTTATTGGAGACGAAACGCCTGATGGTTACACGAATTTCGAGGATTTAGTATCCACGGGAGCCGATATAGAACCCAATGTCAAGGTTGAGGGAAAGGACACATGGATCCTCCTGTATACATCTGGCACAACAGGAACCCCAAAAGGTGTTCTCAGATCCCATGAATCGTACATCGCCTTCTTTCTGATAAATGAGGTTGAGTTTGGATATACTCTAAATGATTATGCCCTGATTCTCATGCCCCTGTGCCATGTGAACTCTACGTTCTATTCCTTTGTCTTCACATACATTGGAGCCTCGGTTTACATTCTTTTGGAGAAAGGATTTGATCCTAAGAAAGTACTTGAAATCATTGACAAGGAAAAAATCACGTTCAGCTCCATGATTCCCACTCATTACAACCTGATCCTCAATGCCCCGGAGGAGGTCAAAAAAACCTTTGATGGAAGCTCCATAAAACAACTTCTATGTTCCTCGGCACCTGTGAGAAAACAGACAAAATTGGATATTATGAAATTCTTTCCCAATGCTGCCCTTTTCGAGGCCTACGGCTCTACAGAAGCGGGGCTTGTCACGATCCTAAGGCCCGAGGAGCAGTTGGACAGGCTCGGTTCCATTGGAAAAGAATGTGTGGGAACCGATACCATAAAACTTCTTGATGAGGAAGGAAAGGAGGTTGGAGATGGTGAAGTGGGTGAACTTTTCTCCCGTGGGCCAATGATGTTCGATGAATACTACAAACTCCCTGAAAAGACAAAGGAGTTTTTTGTGGGAGATTTTTTCAGTGCAGGAGACATGGCCAAAAGGGACGAGGATGGATATTACCACCTTGTGGACAGAAAGGCGAATATGATAATCACAGGGGGTGAGCATGTTTATCCTTCAGAAGTGGAGGAGGTGATCTCCCAGCATCCCAAGGTGTTTGATGTTGCCGTAATAGGTGTTCCCCACGACAAATGGGGAGAGGCAGTAAAGGCTGTAGTTATTCCAAAAAACGGTGAGGATCCGTCTGAGCCCGAGATTATTGAATTCTGCAAGGACAAGATGGCGGGTTACAAGAAACCAAAGAGCGTGGATTTTATCAAGCAAGAGGAAATGCCCAGAACAACCACAGGCAAGATCCTTCATAGGGAGCTTAGAAGGAAATATGGTGGTTTCGGAGTTTAAGGGGACTGGCCAACTAAAATTTTAAATATTATTAAATTATCGGGACCCACAGCAATCCATAAATCCCTATTTATTTAGGTGGTTAATCACGCATAACAATGGATATTCCCATACTATCAAAGGAATAGTAGGTGAAAAGAGTGCAAAACAGCATTTGGAACATAGAACTCGATTCTGGTCAGTACAAACGCAGGTGGTGGTGGTGGTTCTGGCTGTTTTTCATGGATAATCCCAATGATCCGAAACATCCTATGCAATTGGCTGCCATGTGGTCCACCAAGGACTGCGATAGATTCAGAATTAACGACACATGGTGGATAAGAGAAAAAGGCATCCATAAGAAGGGAAACAAGATAGAATTTGCAGGGGCCCTCGGTGCGTGGTTTTATGATGGGAGCGAGATGATAGAGCCTATAATTCTCGATAAGCGCGATTTTGCAGTTGAAAATAACCATGATCACGGTAGTCTGGTTTCAATGGATGATGAAAGCTATGCATTTTTAGGGGGGCCAGGAGGCTATCAAGTCAAACTAAAAAAGAAAGGATTCGATGCAGATTTGCATCTTACCTCTACAAACGATCCATTATCCCAAGATAAGTACTCCCAAAACAATTTTTATTTTGGATACGGATTCGACATTCTGAAGCTCCGCAGGATGAATCTGAAAGGTTTTATAAGAAATAATGGGGAAAATACAGAGGTTAAGGGCACAGCATATTTTCAGAAGGTAAGGATATCTGCACCCATTATCCCCCCATGGTACTGGGGAACCATACATATGGAGGATGGATCGTATTTCCAGTACTACATGCTCCATTTGGGTCCTCCGATGTTTCGAAGGAAGGATTCCCTGGGAAGTCCACTGGATTGGGGGGAAAGGTACATATCAAAGAGCATAAGCTTCTATTCAAAGGGTGAAGAAACGGCCTATGAATTCAAGGATGTGAGGATTTCAAAGGCTTTCAACAAAATTGGTCTCCCAGTTTTCAGGCTTTATGGAAAAAACGGTAAACAGAAGATATCCTTTACCCTGAATTCCTACTCAAGAGCCACATGGTATTTCGAGCAGCCCATGCTTCGATTGATTAAGACCTTAATGTACTATAATGAGTATCCTGTCACTGTATCCGGATTTTCCTTTGAGTCCCAAGGTAAAAGGAAAACCCAAAAGGACCTTGGCAGGGGTGTGGGAAACAGTGAGCACGCCTGGGGATGTCTGATATAATCAAACTTTAATTCAAATTTTGTTCTAAAAACATTAAATACTCCACAAGGCATGTATTTTAATTGCCCTCTAGGAGGGGCAAAAGCTCGATAGGAGCGGGGTATAATGAACAGAGATAGGGAACTTAATAAGAAAATTGTGTCTGGGTTAATGATCGTCACCCTAGTTTTTACAGGACTGGCTGTGTTGATGCCCCTGTCCTTTAATTTGGCGGTGGGTTATACAATGCCTAATGGCGTGAGCTGGAGCATGGATGACCTTGTGGCCAATTCCGGCGGGGCTGTGACTGCAGGCGGAGCGGACGAATACTATGTGCATGAGGATATTTTCATATCAGTAAACTCAACCCTCACTGTTGATCCCGGCCAGATCGTCTATTTCGATCTCGGGACAGGTTTAAACGTCTACGGGTTCCTCAACTCGTATGGAAATGATACCAGCATGATCAACTATACATCTAGTGCTCCCTCTCCGAGTTATGGAGATTGGGACGGTATCACGTTCCTAAACGGCTCAAGCGGGAGCATATCGTATGTATCAATCGATTATGCAGAGAATGGAAT
>CP070672.1:369111-372303 GCA_020351895.1 Thermoplasmata archaeon | reverse complement strand
CGGAAAGGAACGCGATGGCTGATTTCTCATCAAAGGGACCGAGTATGGGTAACGAAGCCATTAAGCCGGATCTTGTTGCACCTGGCATGTATATTGAATCAAGCGAATTGGGTTGGGGAACAAAGGTACATAACGGCACATCCATGGCTGCTCCTCATATAACCGGTGTTGCGGCTTTGCTGCTTGAAGGACATCCGGATTGGACTCCTGAGATCGTTAAAGGCGTTCTTTGTGGTACAGCAGAAGATCTGGGAGAAGATGTTTATACTCAGGGAAGCGGGCGGGTCAATGCCTGGCGAGCTGCCAACACCGCAACCACAGTGATACCCAACAATTTGGGACTAGGAATAACCAACCAGAGTCAGAACGTATTTCAGGTTGAGAGATATATTACCATTTACAATTTAAATGAAGAATCAATGCAGTATCAATTGTCATTAGACCATTCATTACCCGCTGGAGTACAGGTTGATCTCCAACCGACCACAATGAGTCTTAATGCTGGGATGAGCGATTCGGTTCTTGTGACTATGACCGTAGACAATTACACAATCCCTTTATCTGACCAATTACCTGGACAATTGGAGGGCAGGATCCAAGTTGCTTCTGAGAAGGATACACTGGTGGTTCCTTTTTCTTTGCTTCATATACCCTCACTCTATCTGGCTTTTGTAGGTCATCCACATTTTGTTCTTATTGTTAAAAAGCCAAACAAAATAGGCGATAAGTTTTATTTAGATTTTTACTTACCGGATTCTGCAATGAAAGTTTTATTGCCTGCGGCTGATGAGTATTGTATATTTACTATTTTTAATAATTTTATAGAGAAAAGGGTCTCTTATGTTCTAAAAAATATTCAGATCGATGAATCCGATTCTCTGGTCATTTCAGAGTCTGATGCATATTTAAAAGTTGGCCTCGAAATGCCTGTGCACATAGCTGAGAACCTCGATGTGAATTACACTCAATTTTTTCTGCGAATTTGTTATGAAGGTCCACATTATATGTATAGGTATACTTATAATTTGCATTTGTTTGGATACCCCAACCTGCTCTATATCTGTCCAATTACGGAATCAGAGAATACTGAATTAGGTTGGTTGTCCCTGTTGCGGGAAAGTGATACGTTTTATTATGCAAGCGATGATATGCATGGAATTTCTGAAGATCAATACTTCACTCTGCAGCCAGACCGGATGAAAATGATCGACTATTCCGTGAACATCGCTCCACTAACATCAAAACGGTTAACAAATTTAAAAATTATGCCAACCAGGTATCATAAAGAGAAAGGTGGTTCTACTACATATCGATTTTCTATAAGTGATCTTTTCTCTCCTCTGGAACCCGACTGTTATTATCGGTGGTACTTTTATCCTCAAAAGAAATATCCAATTTATCGCCTAAAAATAGCGGTAACAGGTACTGATTTCTTCAAAAAAGATGATTGCTGGCAGTTCGGTTATACGGCTTTCCATGAGAATGAAATTACGGTCATGGAAGAATTGCCTTCTAGTACAATCGGTCATTTTCCATTTACAGATAGTTCCGGATATTTCGGTATCGGCATTTCACCTCCCTATCCTAAGGAGAGCATAAAACCTTTAAGCAATCTGATCTGGATTCCCTCAGGAAAATTTAATTATCAAATGGGGGACTATTCCACTTCTTATAAGACGTGTCATCCCAATTATCAGCTCTTCCGGGATTCAAGCCTGATCAGCGAAGGCACTGCCAAGAGGGATAGCATCGATTTACCACGAGAGAAAGGTACTTATCGCCTGGTATTGACATATCCTGATGTCATCTTGATGGGGAAACGATCAGGTGATGTAGAGATGACAGCAGTTTTTGACAACAGCACTCCTGATAGCCGTCCCCCTGGATTATATGATCTGAAAATATTGTCCAATGGAAATTTTATTGATCCGAATAAAAAAGCGGAGAATGTCACAGTCAGTGCAAACTTATTTGACACTAAAGGGATTACAGATGTACTAATTCAATGCAGAGCTGCTGGCATTTCCGAGTGGCAGGACCTGACTGTATTTCAGGATGATCGCTGGTATTCTGCTGAAATACCGGACAGCTTATTCCAGAATTGGGTTGATCTGAATCTTGTGGCAACTGACGAATCAGGGAACAGTCTGAGTTATACCCTATTGCCAGCATATATCAACCAGGCAGTAACTCGGGTCTCTGATGTCAGAATCATTCCGGACTACGTGCTTCCAAACCAGATAATCACTCTACAAGCCCAAGTTGAGGACGATGATGGTATCTCGGCCGTGATGGCGGAGATCGAAAGTCCTGATGAAACAGTAATCAATACTTTCCTTCTATTTGATGACGGCAACCACAACGACAGTCAGACTGGAGACCATCTCTTTGCAAATCAATGGACCGTGGTGATCGATCCTGCGGATTTTGTTGTTGATCTTCATACATTCGATCATTTTGGGAATCAGGAGATTCATCAGAATGTAATTCAATTTACCACTCAAGATATGCCCTATTTACAGCTCTTTGAGAAGGAGATTCTACGTCATCCTAATAACAGTGTTGGTAAAATTAACATTAAGAATACCGGTGCGAAGAAAGCATCGAATATTCTTCTTCATGTAGAACCGGACAGTGAATACTACTTTATGCCTTTAAATTCAAATCTTTTTTATGGATCTAAGTTTGATAAGAAAATTGGTGATCTTGCTGCTGGAGATAGCGTTAAGGTTTTATTACCTTGGCGACTAGGATGGAATGTTCCTGACAGTACAATGCAATTTCTTTTTATTACCATGACTTCAGGAGAGTTTCAATGGTGTGATACGCTGCGGATTTTTGTGACAGACGCCGGTCCGGTATTTTATTCAGATTATAGGATTTATCCCAGGAATGCCCGACCCAGAGAACAAATTACTGTTGAATGTGTCGTCGAAGATCCTGACGGTGTGCACTCTGTAAAAGCGTATTTCAAGAACACAGAAAGCAGCTCAGTGGTTGATTCTATTAACTTGATTCATAATCATATAGAATATCAGGGACAATGGAAAACACCTGAAAATCCTATGGATTGTGATATCACGCTTTGGGCCCATGACTCACTGGGAAACATTTCGACAGACTCCACACTAGCCTTCACAACAAAACCATTGCCTAATGGTCTAAAGGATGTTTTAGTCCTTGGCAACTATT
>CP070672.1:366162-369011 GCA_020351895.1 Thermoplasmata archaeon | reverse complement strand
GGATTTGTATTGCTGAAATTCAGTTTCTCCCCGGTGAATGTTAAATCCGGTCTAAGGTCTAGGAGAATCGGGGATATGACATTGTTTCCCAAATCGATCTCTTCAATTGGAGTGATTTCCACCTTAATCTCAGTTTCTTCGGCAACCACGGTCCACCTAAAATCCAGGTCTTTATATCCACCTGCGTCTATGGAAGATATGGTCTTGGTTCCTTTTATGATGTTACTTTCATAGAGTTTTACCTGTATGTTTTCTGCCTTTGAGTGGCCAAAATTATGGATTCTCGCGATAATAGTCACTGCATTTCCGATCTTGCTCTTAAGTAAGTCTACATCACTTAATCCCGATATATCAGAGCCTGATACACTCAAATCGGGTTTTATGATGTTGATTGTGATGTTGACAGGATCTGAATCAAATGTGCCATCTGAGGATGTTACATACACCTGCAAATTGAATTCTCCTTCGAACTCCTCCGAAGGAATATCGAATGTGATGGAAAATGTCGTGGTGGTCCCCGGCTCCAAGGTAATTATTGGATTGTCTAGGTACCAATCCCAGGTGCTTGGGATGTCTTTAACATTCGCAGTGATATTTGATTCGTCGATATTACCATAATTTGTGACCCTGAAAGTGATTTTCGGTGCTTGTTTATTGGGATCGTAGTCCTTTTCTGGCAATCCTGAACCAGCATAATCGAGTTGTAAATCCACAAGTTCCTCAACTGCGGTAGTAACCATTGCAGTATCGAATACACCATCTGTGTTGGTCGAGCTTGCCTTTGTTGTTATAGGATACGACTGACTTGCATTGGTTTCACCGGATTGGGGTATCTCCACTCTAACTATGATATCTGTAAAATAACCTGGCAAGTCTGTGGCACTGAGGGTAACCTGAGAAATAGGATTCTGAGATATACTCAAAATCTCGGCCCAATGTTTGTATGTTCCTTCCAAGGTAAGGACAAAACTATCTTCGGCATTACCTTTGTTTGTTATTCTGACGACATAATCGAGTATATCCCCTGGTTCCCCATCTCCCGTCTGAGAGGAGGGGGTGAGCTCGACATCCCCCAGTGGAGTAATTTCTACATTTAGAGTAAGTGTATGAACGACCATGGGATCGCCTTGAGATCTTGCCCTGATTTCTATTTGGTATGTTCCTTCCAGAGCTTTCGAATTATCTGAGGTAATAGTTATTGTTGCCTGTGTTGTTCCATAACTATCCACATCCAAGTTGGAAATATCGTTGGGATTTGGAACTGTGAATATCGATTCATCCACACTCGAAATCCAAAATTCGTAGGTATCTACTATGGTTCCAATGTTTCTCACCTGTAATGTAAATGATACAGTATCACCTGGCTCTCCAGACTTCTTATTTCCCGGGGCAGTGGTCTTGAGCTCAAATGAATATATTGGATTGACTGTGGTTGAGGTTATGAAAGAATCCTTCACAGAAGGCTCTTGTTGAGGGCTTGCTTCGATTTTAATATCCAAAGGTGCCGAAAGCTCTGCAAAATTAGGATCACCTTGATTTGGGATGGAGATTTCGAGAATCATGGTCTCTCTCTCACCATAGGATAGATAAATCGAGTTTACGGGAGTTGAGGGGGCGCTTTGGAGGTATAAATCCACCCATGTATATTGATCACCTCCCCCACCAGGACTTGTGTCCATATCAATGACATTGAACTGGAAGGTCTCGTGAATATTGCCTGTATTTTTTATAGAAAATTGATAGGTCACGCTGTCTCCTACATTAACTGACTTACTTGTTTGATCTGTGATTGTGAGTTCAACATCATATACTGGTTCTATATGAACAGTGCAAATCTCGAATAGATCAGTGTCTCCAGTTGTTGAATGGACCCTGATTGTAATATTATAATCTCTGCTTTCTGCTTCCTCCATATCTGACGGTGTGTTCAATGTAAATGTTACTTCACCGATATTTCCTGGTGGTATTGTGATAAATTGAGGGGAGAATATGTAACCATATGAACTCCAGTCCTGCTCCCAAATGTAAACATCAGGGGTGAAGGTATCTGATGCAGTACCTTTATTTTCGATATTCAATGTAAACAAAGCTGTCTCACCCGGATTAACATCCAAGGTTTGGGCCAAAAAGTTGAAGTCAAATTCATATATCGGGTTTATATCAGCAGTGACAGAAACCTGATCATCGACCCCATTCTCATCGCTTGGTCTAACTATAACAGTCAATGTTACATCATCTGGATCGATTGATGGGTATCCTGGATCGGTTCTCTGTGGTATCGTTATCCTAAGTTCTATATCAGTGGATTCACCTGAATTCAAGGGGATATCAACTAAAACCTGTTTATCGATTTGACTTGTCCCGACATGGGTCAATCTACCCCAATTCACAGAGCCGGGAATTGCGGGATCGCCCTCAAGCTCCACACTCAAAAGGTCAAAATCATTGCCTTTGTTTTTTATAGTAATCGAATATACCACACTCGAACCTACATCTACATTCTTGGTGGTCACAGAATCTTGAATATCTGCCCAGTAGTACTTTTGCACATCCACAGTAAAGACCTGGGTATCCTTGATATCGGTGTCACTGGCAGAAGAAACCTCGACAGTTATATTGTACAATCTAGGTGGTATAAGGGAAAGGTCAGATGGAAATGGTATGTCCACATACATTGTAATCATGATTATCTGGCCCGGAGCCAAATTCGAGATGATTGTGGGATTGAAAGAAATCGCGGTAATCCATAAACTGGTATCTCCACCTGTCTCAGTGGATATGCTGTCTACCCTGATATTGTAATCATCTGTATCTGTTCCAGTGTTTTCCACTTCGAATAAGAAAGAGAG
>CP070672.1:351058-366062 GCA_020351895.1 Thermoplasmata archaeon | reverse complement strand
TACAGTAATAAAAAGGATTTATTCGTAAATATCAGCATCACTGGTGAAAGATGTGCCTTGAACTGCGAGCATTGCCAAGCAAAACTGCTTGAATCAATGGTCCCCGCAGAAAATCCGGATAAATTGAAAGTTATAGGGGATGCCCTCATCAAAAAGGGCTGCAAGGGTGTGCTGATCAGTGGCGGCGCGTCAACCGACGGTAAAGTTCCCTTGAATGATTTTTTAGAATCCATTCGCTACTTGAAGGAGAGTGGATTACAGGTGATAGTTCACACCGGATTGGTCACTAAGGATATAGCCAAAGAATTGAAGGATGCAGGAGTCGACCAAGTTCTCATCGATATAATTGGGGATGAGGAGACTATAAAGAAGGTCTACCACCTGGATAAGACCCCAAAAGATTTCGAAAGAGCACTTCAGATCTTAAAGGATGCCGGGCTTGAAATCGCTCCTCACATCGTAATCGGACTTCATTACGGGACCATTTTAGGGGAATACAATGCCCTTGAATTAATCTCAGAGGTTGAACCTGAGGTCATTGTGTTGGTGGTAATCTCTCCGATGCATGGAACACCAATGCATGGTGTTAAAACCCCCCCTCCCAAAGAGATTGCGAAAATTGCAGCCATAGCAAGAATAATGAATCCAAAAACAAAAATTGCATTCGGCTGTGCAAGACCCCCTGGTTCCGCAAAGATAGAAACCGAGAAAATGCTGATAAAGGCAGGGGTCAACTCCATTGCCTACCCCACAGATGAGGCCATGGATTATGCTCATTCCCTTGGTTTAAGGATAAATTTTGAAGAAAAATGCTGTTCTCTCTTATGATTTAAGCTCAACTCAATAGGGAAACAGGATAAAATATTTGAGAACCTATAAATCCCAAAAAGATGACTTTGTTCAGGCAAAAGATTAAAGTATGGCAAAATTATTTACTCACAATCTAAAAAATCCGCGATGTTTAATGGAGATTAAAAGATGATATTCGTTGAGGCATTGTTGGTTTTCGTAATAATAGCCTTAGCTTGGATGCTTGTAATGTTGGCCATTTTTAAGAAATTGAACCGCGCTAGAATTAAAGGTGTCCTTTTAATACTCCTTGCTTTCGTAGGTGTTGCAGCCGTGATCTTCATTGTGGGACACTCGTTGGAATGGCATGAAACAAATGAGTTTTGTACCAGTTTTTGGTGTCACGCCATGGATGGACCATACGAAAGTTACACCCAACCTAAAAATAATACAATGATGGAGGTCCACTTTGAAGAGGATGTGCCCTGTGCTCAGTGCCATTCAGGTCCTGGGTTAGTGGGATTGGGCACGTCTTTTCTTGCTGTTCCCAATGAAATGTTGCATCAATATTTATTAGGTTATGATGAGAACAATTTTGGTGGACACGTCCCTGCCGAAAACTGTATAAAAGGATGTCATGAAGAAGAAGGTGTTGATTGGTGGTTCAATGCCCCCATGCCAAAAGGCCAAGGTTACAATGAGTCAGATGGTGCCTGGAAAACAAGAGTGATCTATCATCCTTTAACTAAAAACGGAACGGACCTTAAGGAATTGAAGAAACTGGAAACATGTCTTGATTGCCACGATGCAAGGGATAACAGCTTTGGTATTGCTGCAGAGGCATGTCATATCTGTCATGACATTGATGAAGAGGAATTGGAGCATCATGGTGAATCAACATGTGATATTGCCACTTGCCACAGAAATGAGCAGGGTGAACCTGTTCAACCCAAACTCACTGGGCACAACACGGTAACTGATCACTGCATGGAATGCCACTCAAGAAATCATCCTGACGATGCCTTTGTTCCCTATGTAATCACAAACTCAAAAGGAAAAGTCTTCGAGGTTAACAGCAGTTTTTGCAAGGATTGCCACGAGGAAACCTATCAGGAAATCAGCGGGTTTTCTTCTAAACATTTTACTGAAAACGAATGTGGGGACTGCCACCTGGAACATAAGACCCGCCCTGACTGCCTTACCTCTTCCTGCCACGGAGGAACTGAATATAGACCGATTCATAATGTAACCGATCCCTTTGATGAGTGTTCTGACTGCCATGAACAGGGTGGACATAATCCCCTAGAAATAAATTTCCAGGCCCAGATAACGGCGGGAAATACCGCTTTGGTCTCAAAGGATTTCTGCAATTCCTGCCATCAGACTGAAGTTTATGAGAAAATCGTTGATAAAAAACTTCATGAGAGGGAGGAGTTCACAGAGGACTGCCTATCTTGCCATGATGCTCATGAAGTCGATATAGAATGCATAGAATGTCATGTCCCCGGTGGTTTTGGGGGATTGGCTGACGAACCCGATCATGTAACGATCCAACCCTTTGACGAGTGCATGGATTGCCACACCCAGGGACATTTTCCCAAGAGCCTGAATTTCTCCTTCTTCGAAGGTGAGCAGGGGGCCATAGATGATGATTTCTGCATCGATTGCCATACAGAGCCTAAAGGACAATTGATTGATTACGGTTTTTCCCATGAATCACAGGATTGCTCCTCATGCCATGAAACCCACGATAAGGAGGAGGTGGATTGCCTCTCATGTCACGGTCAGGCCATTGCCCCGTTACCATCCCACGATATCCAGAATCCATACCAGGATTGTCTTAATTGTCATGAATCTGGTCATGCTCCATTGAACCTAAGCTTCCCAAATCCTGCCTCTTTCATGGTAAATAACGATTTCTGCTCAGATGTCTCTTGCCATGGGGGTTCTGATGGTGTGTATACAATTTTCAAGGATTACGGAGGCAAGCACAATAGTCCAAGTAGAGACAATGATTGCCAAAGCTGTCATATTCCACATAATACATACGACGATGAATTAACTGTGGATTTCACGTGTAATAACTGTCATGGAACCTCACCCTCAAACCATGCTAGGACCTATGATTCTAATGAGAAATGCCTAGCTTGTCACAATTCTCCTCACGATCCTGTTAACAGGGCCCCTCAACCCGGTTTTGATCTATCTCAGAGAGAATACATGATAAATTACTATAATTTCGATACCTCCAATATGACAGCTTCCTTCGGTTGGGTAAATAGGGGAAACCATCAAGTTTTCACTGATTGCACAGAATGTCATTCTAGTGCCGAGGAGGTAAAATACCCTGCCTCGGCCCAAGCCCTGATGAATGTAACAGGGACCGACTGCTCTGGAAGCTGCCATGAATGGATCGATTCAACAACATCCGGCAAACCCATTACCCTACTCAACGAACCCTCCAATCCTTTTTCGGCTCATCTTGATAATATATTCAATAATGCAACGGTTGGAGGTTGTGCAGGTTCTTGTCATCAATCTAATCCCAGCCTCCCGGATTACAGTGGTGATGGTCATGGAACAATTGCAAACTGCCTCAATTCTGATTGCCATGGCCCGGGATTCGATGATTTGGGCCCTCTACATGTGGAACATGGAGATATGCTTTCCTTTTCTAGCCTTACATGTTTCGAAGTTTGCCATAAACAAAAAGACTTTCCAGATTATGGAGAACCCATTGATGGCGGATGTTATGACTGTCACAAGAGCGGGCATAATCCAAAAATCTTGAGCACTTCGTCATGCTATGTGGGCCCTGGCTGCCATGAATCCAATAAACCTTAACGGAGAAATAGGATGCCAAAAAAATCCGAAATTAAAAGATACGGAAAAATCGTGGTGTTTGAGCATTGGCTAGGAATAATAATAATTTTTAGTCTAATGATCACAGGATTGTTCTTGGCAAGGGATTGGTTTATTCATGAGTTTCACATTTATGGGGCAGAGAATTATATACCAACTCCAGATTTCACCAGTTCTTTTCATCTATATACCGCATATGGCATACTTGTTCTGGGTGCGATACATCTGATTGCCCATGGAGGGCAGAAGGAGAAACCAATTCTGCCAAAAAAAAGTATGATTGAACTGAAGGCGGCCTTGTATTCCTTAATGTACCTTGTCTTTTTAACCAAGAAACAGGAGAGAGGAAGTGGCGAGAAATATCTTAAGAGTCAAAGGATCATCTATGCATTTACCATTTACGTCCTAGGGCTTGCGGCTATTACAGGATTCTTAAATAAAGCCGGATTAATTGGAGAGCAGATGTTAATTGCCCACATAATTGCAGGAGTTCTTGTTTTACTGGTGGCCATCCATCGCACCGCCCTAATAATCCGAAAACATGATAAGGTGGCCTTAAGAAGTGTCCTTGCAACAGGAACCATGCCTGAATGGTATGTTAAAAAGAATCACAGAGCATGGTACGAGGAATTAGTTGGTAAGACTGCCAAGGAGATCAAAGAATCCACAAAACCAAAACCCAAGGTAAAAACACCGCCAAAAACAAAGGAAATTGAAAAGCCCAAAAAGAAGGAAGAACAAATACTTTCAGATGAAAAATCTGTTCCATCGACGTAACTTAATAATAATGGTGGATAACAAGGTATTTTCGAATACCTATCTTGGTAATATATTGCACGAGAATCAGCTTCCACTCCCGTGGGGTTGCACCTCGAAAATCACGAAAGTCATTATCCCCAGAAGGCAGTAGCATAAGGCTAACACACTATTGGGTATTATTGGGTCTGGAGTCTTCTCGGCCCTTTTCATGGCGAACTTGCTCCAACCAAATAGTTTTTTATAATACTTACTTCTCATTATCTGAGCCCTGTTAACATACATTGGAATGAACCACAGCAGAAGAACTATGAAAGAGACATTATCTGCGTTTGTCATATCAAAGGCCTCAGGATTCCAGATTGCAGGAAAGCCTGTCCAGGCCTTGTTCCATCCATAGAACATTCCAGCCACCCACATACCTATGGGAACCGCGGCAATGAAAAAAACCAGAAAAGTTAGAATCACCATAAATATGAGTAGAAAGGGAGGATTGAACAATCTATCCATTAGGGATTTAAAACCTTCTGGGCTTCTTGAATAAATTCTGGTAAATAGAAATGCACCTGCAACTAAACCCGTGATCAAGAAAAGGAATACAGATGCCACCATCAGGGCAATA
Organism: Thermoplasmata archaeon; assembly: GCA_020351895.1. The sequence goes on along the minus strand of CP070672.1, from coordinate 361,033 downwards.
TGCACCTTAAATATGGGGGATGACAAAATTGCTTGAACTCCTGGTGGAGGACCACCCATTCCACTTGAATAAGTTACTGTTACCAACATTGTCCAGCTATTACCTGGATCCTCAACTTCCTCTGTCAACAATCCAAAAGGCCCCATGGGTTCCGTTGTGGAGCCTGCTGATTCACAGTTTATCACCATATTCCAAGTGTCGTTTAATCCATGTTCATCCCAGATAATAGTAAGCATTCCATTAGGCCCAGAATCACTTTTAGGTTCATGCATACCATCGGAGGTCATGAGGGATAATACATCCGGGTCCGAATTCGAACCTTCATCATCTTCCCACATTAGAACGAATTCTATTTCTCCAATTGGTCTCTGCAACTCCAAGGATTCCTCAACAGGTGATCCCACATTGCAATAGCCTTCGAATGGGAAAGTTTCGGTCTCCTGTTCCCCATTACCGTGTGGTGGTTGTGCCATGACGCCGATATTACCGAATATTATCATGGCTATTACGATGAATATCGTAACCAGTCTAGTTCTTTTCGCCATCCTATCATCACGAGGTTTGAGGATAATAATTACTAATTTATAAACCTTTCATATTTCTATTATTTAAATTTGTGGATGTTATATAGGGCAATCTATGATTTCTCGCTAATAATAAATGACCAGTATACCTTGGTTATGGCCTTAGATAAAATATCACAAAGTATAAGTAAACTCAGACCATACTTCATTGGGTAATAGAAGGGAAGGAGCATGACCTCGAACATCTTTAATAAAATCAAAGAAATTGTTGGAAAAGAGTTTGTTACGGAAAGCGAGTTTGAGAGGCTCTTTTATGCAAGGGATGTTTCACCTCTTCCTCAAGAACTTCAAGAGAAATTGGAAACAATTCCAGATATAATCGCAAGGCCGAAAAGCACACTAGAGGTATCCAAGATCGTTAAGGTAGCAGCCAGTGAAAAGATTCCCATTGTTCCGCGGGGTGGTGCAAGCTGGTGGCTGGGAGGGGCGGTGCCATATGGAGGAGGAATAGTATTAGATCTGACGAGCATGAACACTCTAATCGAGGTGGATGAAAAAAACCTAACAGTCACAGCTGATTGTGGTGTCACATGGAAGGAAGTGGAGGATGCTCTTGAGAGAAAATCATATTTTCTCGGAATAAGGCCTGGCAGCGCGGCCTCGGCCACTGTAGGAGGATGGATAAGCACTGGTGGAGTGGGAATCGGATCCTACAAATATGGTAGTGTGGGAGATCTAGTCCGTTCCCTTGAAGTTGTGCTTCCAAATGGAAAAATCATCCAAACCCAAAAAAAAGAGCTGGCAGGACATGGCTCTGGATACAATCTGAACTGGCTTTTTATTGGTGGGGAAGGCACCTTGGGGGTGATCACGAGAGCAACTTTGAAGATAATTCCCAAGCCTGAGGAGGGACCCTATCACATATCCTATGCCTTTTCAGATCTGAAGAATTGTACAAAAGCCATAAATGAGATTGTGAAGAGCAGACTGCTTCCACATCATATAGCTTTTGGAGATAAAAGACATTTCGAATTGTTACAGTCCATGGGTAAACAAGCACCTCAAGGAGATATCGTTCTCTGCATCACGCTCGAAGGTGAAAAAGGGATAATAGATTATGGGCTTTCAAAGTTGGACGAGATGTTCACCACAATTGGTGGGTGTATGAAATCCTGCGATGGGAAATCCCATGAGGAATGCGAGGAATGCACCATAGAATTCAGGGGGAGAGAGGTAAGGGTTCACCCAGTCCCTGGGGAGATTTTTGTAGGTTTGAACCGATTCGCGGAAGCCATGCCCAAAATTTATCAACTCTTTGATGATATGAAATTAAAGGCAGCGGTAATAGGCAGTATGGTAGATAGGAGAACCGTCATGATAATGCCCTATTTTCTGCATGAGAAAGAAGAGGAAGAAACATTCATGGAGTTTCACAGACGCCTTGGTGAGACCGCTGTTTCATTAGGTGGTAGAAGAGTTGGCTTAGGGCTTTACTTTTCATCAAGCCTTTCACATATTCATGATGAGGGGAGCATCGCGACAATGCAAGCCATTAAAAGGAGCGTAGATCCCGATAATATCATGAATCCAGGAAAAATCCTCGGTGAAGTGAATCTTTTTGAAGAGAAGGCAGGGATGTAACCGGGAAGGAATGATATAAATGGCCAAGATACCAGATATCGAGGAAGATGTTTTGGCATGTATCCAATGCGGCTATTGCAATGCCGTATGCCCCACTTATGAAGAATTCAAGTGGGAATCCGCTTCTCCAAGGGGTAAGATATATTTTCTCAAGCGATTTCTTTCGCTGAATATCATAGAGAAACTTCTAAAAAATGAGGAGTACAAATCTGGATTCGTAAAAAGCCTTTATATCTGTGCTGGTTGCGGTGCTTGCAACAAAATTTGTCCTGTAAGAATCGAACTGTCCCATCGATGGGAAGAACTTAAGGAATGGTTGTTTTACGAGGGGTACGCACCTATGGAAAATCATAAGCCTCTTTTGGAAAGGGTCAATTCAGTAAGGAATCCGTACAATGAACCAATTGCGAATAGGGACAAATGGCTGCCCAAGGATGTTAGGCTGTCCAATGAACCTGAAATACTCTATTTCGTTGGATGCACGGAGTCTTTTAGAAGACAGGAAATCGCCAAGGCCACGGCCAAAATATTGAGTAAGGCAAATGTGAAGTTCACGATCTTAGGTAACTTCGAGCAATGCTGCGGCTCTCCACTTCTTCGGACTGGACAGGCCGATATCGTAAAAAATGAATTGATGCCTCAGAATATCGAAAACATGAAAAAGTTTGGTGTAGACACAGTGGTTTCTGCCTGCTCTGGCTGTTTTCAGACCCTAACAAACGATTATCCAAGGGTGTTAGGCCCACTTCCATTTGAAATCCTTCACATCTCCCAGTATGTGGAGCGCCTTTTAAATGATGGAAGGCTCGAATTTGAAAACAAGATAGAAACAAAGGTTACATACCATGACCCATGTCATCTGGGGCGCCATGTTGGTGTTTTTGAAGAGCCTAGAAGATTACTATCCGCAATTCCTGGCGTGGAGTTTGTGGAGATGCCAAGAAATCGAATGGGCTCAAGGTGTTGTGGTGCTGGAGGAGGCTTTAAGATCGCGTTCAACGACAAAGCCACGACTATCGGAGCAAAGAGGGTATCTGAGGCAATTGGTACCCAGGCGGAGTGCATTATAACAACCTGTCCCTTTTGCAAAACCAATCTATTGCACGGAGCAGAAACAATTGATAATGGGATTCTAACACATGATCTCATGGAACTGACATTAAAAGCACTTTCGAAATGAACACGGTTTTTATAAAGATTCAATATTATCCTTGTTCATTGATTCCTTAATCGATATGGCATTATATTAAAAGAATCGATAAAACCGTTAAATTTAAACACAACGACGTCAATCTCCTCCATATCCCAAAAAAAATCGATAGGGGGCTAATATATGACTGAAAGAAACGTTTCCTTAGATAAGGTTCGTTCCAAGATTTCCAAGATCGTGGGTGATGGCAAGGTCAAGATAGATTCCAAAGTTCCGAATAAAATCATTGTTAGACCCAGAACGAGCGATGATGTCAGCAGAATAATCAATGTGGCGGTGAAGGAAGGAGTTCCAATAGTCCCAAAACGAAAGATTACTTGGGCAGAAAAAGGAGCAAAAACTCAGGAATCCATAATATTGGACACCTTGGACATGAATGGAATCTTTAAAATCGATGATGAAAATTTAGCAGTCACAGTGGGTCCAGGAGTCCTGGGGAAGGATCTGTACGACACTCTTCTGAAAAAAGGATATTTGCTAGGTGCCTATCCAGTTTCATCCACACCCACAGTTGGTGAATGGGTGGATATCGGGGGAGCGGGTATTGGTTCATATGGTCATGGTTTTGCAGGTGATCTTATAAGGACCATGGAGGTGGTTCTTCCCGATGGTAAAATAATTAACACGGGATTCGAAAAGGTACTCTCAAACAGCTCAGGTTATAATCTTAATGGATTGTTCGTTGGGGCGGACAGTACATTGGGAATCATCACGAAAATCACGATGAAAATATTTCCGAAGCCAGAAGAGACACGACCCCTTTATTACACATTTTCTGAGTTAAAAAACTTGACTTTGGCCCTACAAGACATAACCAAACAAAAGACAACGCCTATAAATATTTTATTCTTCGATGCAAACCACATACAATATTTGAGAAAGTTCGGAAAGGACGTTCCAAATATCGAAGGCTATGTAATGAACATAACTCTTGCCGGTTTGAAATCTGTTGTGGATCACGAAGAAGGTGTCATTAATGCCATGATGGAACGTCACGGAGGAAAAAAGGAGAGCAATGATACAGCAAAGGCTTTATGGCAAGAACGATTCTTTGAGGTTTCCTCAACTAAAAAAGAAGTTATGCCTGTTTTCTATGAGGCCCTGATTCCTACAACCAAGCTATTTGACATGGCAAACAGTACATATAGCCTCATAGATAAAATGAAACTGAAAGCCGCCGTCATGGGAATACTATGTGATAGGAGCACTGTCAATTTGATTCCATATATTATGACCGATAAGAAAGCCATTGAAAAACCTTCGGCATTCGCAGGGAAGTTTGGAGAATTGGCATTAGCAAACAGAGGAAGACCCACAGGCATTACAATGTCCCAGATTTCAGTTATTAAAACCGTTTACGGAGAGGGATTAAATACAATACTGGACATCAAATCAGCCATCGATCCCCGTGGTATCATGAATCCTTCTAAATTATCCTGAGCTTTTTCGGATATTAACGATGATAAAATATGAAATATAGATAATTATTTAATATAAAAGGATGTTGGGTTATAGAAATGAATATCAAAATATCCAAATGCACTCTAAAAACGAATCTTACGATAAACATATTGAAAGGTAAGGGATTCGGACAAAGGGCTGCAAAATTAGTTTGTGCACTTATGCTTTTTGTTATACTAATTCAGATTATTCCTGACAATGTAAATGCCCAGCCAATATTGTACAGCCATCATGTCGTAATGATTCAGGGAGATGACCCAGAAACCCAAGAAAAAGAACATGAAAATGAGCTACACGCTATAGAGCGTTTCAGTTTTTTGATACCATGGAATGAATCTTGGGTTGAGGTTCCTGTTCCAAAAATAGCGAGAACCGATGACATGACTCTCAATCAAATGGCCTACAGCAGTTCCATTGGCTATTTTCCTGGGGATTTTAGTTCATACAGGAATCCTGAGAACCCTCCCTACAAAATATTCAAAGACATGACAGATATGGAATGCTGCATAGCAGACTTTTATGCCTGGGGATTTCCAATAAACTCCGATAGAAACCTTACTTTCTCAATCCATTTGGATTCGGAATCTGATTTCGATCAGTACTTCGATGATGTCAGATCGGATGATGTTTGGAATTTTTCGGACTCTGAAATTAAATTGAAGAAGGGCCATGCATTTGGGGAGTATATCTCCATCCCCTCGGAGATTGGAATAAATATTACAAAGATCGAAAGCACATGGAACGTACCCATCCACGAGGAGAATTTTACCTTTTACATCTCGCACAATAACGGAACAGAATGGCATGATATTAAAGGAAACCAGGGGAAGGAGTTGAACCTCACGACCTCAGGAAATGAATTGATATGGAAGATCAACATGACTCAAGATATAAGTCAGAACAGTACACCTGTATTAACTGACTTTTGGATCAACGTGACATACACTCCTTTGTACAATGATATCATCATGCAACTCGATTATATAATCGAAAAAGACTCCAATAAATTCGAGTTTGTTATGGATCTTTATAAAGATTATGAGGATGGCGTCACCCCCCATATGTTAATATACGTAGAAAAGGACCACACTCTCAAGTCCTCGGAGATTCCATTGACCTTGTATGGCTCTCAGACGGAATATCCTGATAAGGATGTTTATATATTCATGACAGGAAGCTTTATGCCTGCAGCAACCGTAAGTATCGAAGATGTCGATGATGAGGAGCAATTCCCCTGGCTTCTTTTGTTAGCTATATTTTTAATCCTCCTAATCATCGCAATATTACTCGTAACTAGTACAAGGAGAAGGGAAAAAGAGGAACCTTCTGACACAATAGAAGGTGCAGCAACTGCTGAAGAGATAGAAAAACTTGAACTGAGAAAGGAAGGACTGCTTAAGGCCATAAAGAAGTTGGATAAGGATTTTGAAGAAGGCCTTTTAGATGAGGAAACCCATAAAGAGCTTAAGGACAGCTATAAGAAAAAAGCAGCCGAAGTCATGAAACAAATGGATGATTTAGATGCAAGTCCGGGAATAAATGGAACTTCAATTGAAACTTCCTCGGATGGGGATACTATATTACAGGAAAAGGAGAATATATTAAAAGCAATAAAGAAGCTCGACAATGATTTCAACGATGATCTCATAGAAGAAGATGTTTACAAAGAACTGAGAGCCGATTACAAGAGAAAAGCAGTAGAGATTATGAAAGAACTTGAGAAGAACCATTAAGGGATGTTAGTTACTATTTTCGCAATCACTCCTGCGAAATCGCAATACCTTGAATAAAGGTTAAAAACAGTGATGTTATTACCCCCATGATTTGAATGACGGTAGGCACAGGGCTATTGTATATCTCTCTTATATTGGTGATAATAGCAGGGACTACCTCTTTTATGCCTCTAATAATAAGATATGTATTGACTAAGAAGGAAGAAGGCCTAATATCCAGTAAAAAATTATCAATATTGCTAAGGGTCTCGGTTTCAGTAGTACTATTAATCCTCTTTGTATATTTCATTACCTTAGGAAAAGAAGGGCTGGCCTATTTTCTGGTGGGAACTATCGTATACATCAATATCCTGTGGATTATTATTAAACTTATACTCGAAACTAAGAACCCTTTGATCTACTGTAAAGATCTATCTTTTACCTCGAAACTAACCTCTATTTTCCTTTTTATCCTTCTTTCTTTCGCATTACTGCTACTCTATTATTATTTCCTTTCCTCGGATATGAGCATCAAATATGTTTGGGAATACTCCTCTCCTTCATTACCGCGTGAGTATAAAATTTCGGGTGTGTTGGCGGGTTTGGGTGGCTCCTTATTATTCTGGATATGGTGTATGGGATTGAGTTGGTTTGTGGAGGAAATCACCGATTGGAGAAAACCGAAAAGCACGGTTTTGATGGGATTAACAAGAACCATAATGATGATCATAATCGCCATTTTTCTCTATTTTCTAATATTAAGGGAATTGTTTGTAAAGACACCACAAAATTTCTTGGATGCCCTGCCTGATGGACAGAGTCTTAATCCGCTTCTTCAGACGCCCCTTATGATATTTCACACACCGATTGTGTTTTTGGCATATGGATTTTTAGTAATCTGCATGGCCTCGGCTATGGCTTATCTAATTTGTAACGATAAGGATTGGGTCAAGCTTTCAATGCCCTGGGGAAGATGGGGATGGTTCTTTCTGACTCTCGGTATCGGCATAGGTGGATTATGGGCCTATGTTGTTCTCGGTTGGGGAGGATACTGGGCATGGGACCCTGTTGAAACATCATCACTTCTGCCTTGGATACTACTTACTGCATTCTTGCATGCCCAGCTCATGTTCAAAAGAAAAAAACATTACAAATTCGCAGCACCAGCATTGGGAATATTTACATTTGTACTGGTTATTTTCGCAACTTTCACCACACGAGCGGGAGGAATATGGCTGTCCGTGCATGCCTTTGGCCAGGCAGATATTGAAACCGGTGCTATTGACAGGTTCTTTGAGATCGTCACTGGAAATGATGTCATACTTGGCTATTTCATTTTGATGATAGGATTATCCATTATAGGTGCCATACTGTTGATATGGGCTTTGATAAAAAGTGGCGGATCTGAAGAAAAAGAGGTTGGATCTTCAAAAGGAAGTGTTTTAGAGGACCTAATAAACGACAAGAACCTCATGTTCCTTACATTGATCTTGCTCACAATAACCACAATAGTGACCCTTTTATTACTTATTTTGGCCATCAATGGAACAAATAGAAACCAGTTCGATACGAAAGTCGGATTCTTCGCCATGATTGGTGTTTTAGTGCTCGTGGCATGCTTGGCTTGGAAATACATAGGAAGAAAGGTAATATTGGGTTTGTTTTCAATTTACGGGATAATAGGATTCGTATTAGGTATGGATTTGTTTATAGAGAATGTTGCTATCCCTATGCAAATTATCATCTGGATTACTATACCTCTCTTAATCCTTGCAGTGGGGGCTTCTTTATTAATGATTATTAAGTCCATCAACACAAGAAGCCTTAGGGGCAGTGTTAATGGTATTGCACCGCACGTTGTCCACCTGGGCGTTATATTTATAATGATAGGTTTCGTAGCCAGCAACTTCATGGTGACAGAGAAAAATATCACCCTGCTATTAAATGGCCCTGCGGAAAAAGTTGGAGATTACGAGCTGAGACTGGTCGGCAGCAGACTTTCTTCTGACCACGTCTTCGTTGAAGTGGAGATATCGCAAAATGGAAAGGTCATAGGCTCCGCTGAACCAGGATTGGTGGTCATCGAAGGACAAGTACGCAATGAGATCAGCGTTAAAGGATCAGTCGCGGAGGATTTATATCTTGTTTTCAATGATTATTCAAAGGCAGGTGACACAGTAACAAGTGTTGATTTGGAGGTGAAAATATTACCACTTATGAGCCTTCTCTGGCTCGGAATGTGGCTCCTTGCAATCGGGATTTTGATGAGGCTTGTTGTGGATTATACAAGACCTAAAAAGAAGATGGAGGGTAGGGTGGAAAGGAGAGCCAGAATGAGGGGAGCAGAGGAAAAGAGCCTCGAATATTACGAAGATCTGATTGAAAAGGAATTGGAGGAGATTGATTAGAATGGCTGAACTTGGTGTATCTATTGAAGCAGGCCCAATCCCATTTTTAAATTTGCTCGAATTCTGTTCAACCCAAATAGATACTCCGACGGTCGGATTTACCCTTTATTTCATGAACTTACCTGATTCGATATTATTCGATATTGAAATAACGAACATCGACAGATTTAAATGATAAAAACATAATAAGGTGAGCTAAATCACAGTGGTGAGAAGATATGATAAAACGACGGGCAAGAGATGAAAAATGCGAACTGGCAAAACGCTGGGAAGGATTGGATTTGGACCTTCTTCCCATTGATTCTTTGGATGTGAGTATTCTCTGCATACTGAGGGATGATTCCCGTATTAGCAACGCGGAAATAGCCAGGTTGTTGGAAACAAGTGAAGCCACAATTAGGCGTAGGATCAAGGGCATGATAGATAAGGGCATCATTGCAGGTTTTTCCACATACATAAATTATGCACTTATAGAGAATCCTGTCAAGGCTTACATCCATTTAAAAGTCAGAACAGAGAAGATGGAATCGGTGGTGGATAAGATAAAATCACATGATATGATGCTGGCACTGTACCGCGTCACTGGTGAGTACGACCTTCTGTGTGTTACATTATTCAGTTCAATGGGAGGACTGCATGAATTTTTAGATTACTTCCTCGGCATCGATGGGATTATCGAGACCAACACTCAGATCGTTATGAAGGCCCATAAGGGGGTTCCCTGGACAGGAATATGAATCTCGAGTCTCGACTCTTTCATTTTAAGCGACAAATTAGTTTTTAATTTGATTGCCCCCCAACTCATTCTCGAGAACCAGGGATCGCATAACTTAAAATCCTTCCTTCCCCCATGGAAAAACGCTTTGATTCGTATGTTATCTGAATTAGGTCGATATTTATTTAGGCCTACAATTTATTCAAGTCATATGAAGTCTGCTGTGGTCCTCGCAGGTGGAAAGAGCACAAGGATGGGTATAGATAAATGTGTCCTACTTTTTCACGGTAAACCCCTAATTTAT
>CP070672.1:343732-350958 GCA_020351895.1 Thermoplasmata archaeon | reverse complement strand
ACAATGCTCAACATGATAACCGGAATCGACAGGCCAACAAATGGCTCGGTTATCGTGGATGGAATGCGAATAGATGACCTAAAAGAGGACGCGCTTGCAAAGTGGCGAGGAGAGAACATCGGAATTATATTCCAGTTTTTCCAGCTCTTTCCTACCCTAACAGCTCTTGAAAATGCCATGCTGCCCATGGACCTTGCAAAAAAGGGTAGTCTCAGTGAAAGAAGAGAAATCGCTAAAAAGAACCTAGAACTTGTGGGACTTGGTGACAAGCTGAACAATCTGCCAAGCGAGCTTTCAGGAGGGGAGCAGCAGAGGGTGGCAATCGCAAGGGCTCTGGCAAACGATCCCAAGATCATAATCGGGGATGAGCCCACAGGTAACCTCGATTCAAAGACCGAAAGGATGATGTTCGAGCTTTTAGAAAAACTGAACAAGCAGGGCAAGACCGTTATCTTTGTCACCCACTCCAAGGAGCTGGCAGAAAAGGCAGCAAAGAGAATAACCATACTGGATGGACATGTTGTAAACACGTGAAGGTGATTATTATGGTGTCTGCACTTCTGAGAAAATCATTTGGGGACCTTGGAAAAAGGAAAGCCAGGACGATTTTTACAGTGCTTACAATCGCATTGGCCGTAGCCGCCCTTGGACTGTTTTCCGTGGTACCTCTCATGGATGTTGCCATGGAGACCGAGGTTGAGGATAGTAACATGTACGATGTGCGGATTTGGGTCTCGGATCTGGAATTGAACGAATCCCAGATAAAAGGCTTGGAAGATCTGGACAACGTAAATTCCGTTGAGCTAAGATCGGTCTTCTATACAAGAATGTATATCGGGGAACGGCGAAACGATGTCATTTTGATAGGTGTTGAAGATTTTGTAAATCAGAATGTGGACATCGTGTCAATGGATTCCGGCAAAGCTCCCGGGCAAATGGAGCTTCTTGCAGACAGGAACATGGAAAGGGCAAACCTCTATCACGGAAGTACTGGGGATACTATGAGAATATACGACTTTATTGGCAATATCCAGGAATTAAAGATCACAGGGACCGGTCATTCGCTGCTTTACTCTGATTATCCCATGTTCGGTCTTGCCGTGTTCTATACAGACAAGGAAACAGTTCATTCCCTTTCCAACACATCAGGTGTGAACATCATCAGCTTTGACCTTGAAGAAAATTCACAAGAGGATGCTGATTCCGCAGTGGAAGATATCGAAAATTATCTCAAATATAATTCCGACTTCGAGTCATTTACAGACATACCGGATATCAGGCTCAACGGTGACTGGCCAGGGGAGCAGCAGTTCTCTGATATGTCGAGCTTCTTTGTGATACTGACTCTCATGACACTTTTTTGCAGTATTTTTCTCATCTCCAATACAATGCACACAATGATAACAGAACAAAAAAGGGAGATCGGTCAGCTTAAAGCCGTGGGAGCAACAAGGTTCCAGGTGGTCAAGTCATACGCTACTACCGGTCTTATAATGGGAGGCACAGGGTCGGTCATAGGAGGGATTTTGGGCATCTTTATCTCACATTTCATGGTCTCGTTTTTGGCTGACAACTTCTTCGGGATCATCCCGGGTTTCAGTGTATATCTTCCAGTTGTATTTACAAGCATCCTTGTTGGATGTGGCATCACTTTGCTTGCAACTTTACCTGCCTTGATCAAGGTCCTTAGGATGACAGCCAGGGAGGGAATGGAGAACCACGGCATAGCAACTAACTACGGTACCTCCAAATTCGACCTAGCACTTATGAAAATCAAGGGTTTGCCCCGTAGCGCCCAGATGGGGCTGAGAAATATGGCACGAAAGAAGGGACGGTCCGTATCAACTGTGCTGCAGATTACACTGGCAGTTGGGATGTTTTTGGCCATAATATCAATCGGTTACTCTATTCAGGCTGCAGTAAGTCAGGAGTTTGACAACTTCACAAGCGATATCATATCAACAGGGGCAACCGAAGGGGGAAGACCCCTTTATGAGGATCTTCAATATGTTCTCGAGGACATTGATGGTGTAAAAACTGCCGAGCCAATTGTGACTGCAGAGGTAGTGATAAATGAACAGAACCTTGGGGTCTTTGGCTACACCTCAGGTACAGTCTGTTACGATGTTGAAAGTACCATGTATAAAGGTCGGTGGTACAGCCTGGATGAAGAGCAGAACAACGCCTCTGTTATCGTGCTCACCAAATCATTTACCGAATTGGAGAATATCGAGGTTGGTGAAATTGTAGAGGTTGAGATGGCCACAGGGACCTTTTCCTTCGAGGTCATAGGCATAGCATCGACAATAATGAACAATGGTATGTCCTGCTTCATACCCATATCGACACTGCAGGACAAACTCATGATGGGGGATGTTGTAACCGGGTTCGCAATTGTGACAGAATCCAAGTCTCATGACCTTATAGATCGGGTGGCCACCGATATCGAGGATAGTATGCTGGAAAGAGGTTATGTCGTGAACAACGTCATTCTTTATGTGGTGGAGGAGCAGAACCATCAGGCCAACCAGCAGGTGATGAACCTCATGATGGCAGTAGGAGGTCTGATCGTGCTCATCACCATGATAGGCCTCATGAGCATGCTCACAATGAACGTCATAGAAAGGACTAAAGAGATAGGGATGCTCAGATGCCTGGGTTCATCATCAAGAAGTATCCGCTCCGTCTTTGGTGTGGAAGGATTGGTAATAGCTCTCTTTGGTTGGACGGCAGGTGTTCCTCTTGGATTCCTAGTGGGTAGCTACCTAAATCAGATGATCTACGACCTGCTCCATTTAGAGATGACATTCTATTATCCAATGGAATACATCTGGATATCCCTTGTGGTGACATTGATTCTGACGTTAGCTGTGATCCAACCAGCACTCTGGAGAGCGACTCATCTAAAACCAGGTGATGCCCTTAGATATGAATGAAGCAAAATAATAGATTTAGAATCAAGTATTTGACGAGGGGAAGACTTTTTTTGGACCCCTCCTCCCTCCTCTGACCCTTCACTCTTCCCCTCTCAAATACTTCCTTGGAAGCTTTATTGCGCACAAATCTCCACACATGGAACAAAATTCCTCATAAGTCGGTTTTCTTTCATCACGATAACCTTTGGCTTTCTCGGGATCTATTACCAACCTGAACATCTTTTCCCAGTCTAGGTCCCTTCTTGCCTTGGCCATCTCAACATCCAGATCCCAGCCTATACCCCTGGCCAAGTCCGCACTGTGCGCCGCAATCCTGGCTGCAATTACACCCTCCTTTACATCCTCCACAGTGGGCAGGGAGAGATGCTCGGAAGGGGTGACATAGCATAGGAAATCAGCACCAGCATAACCTGCAATGGCGCCACCTATTGCACCTACTATATGATCATAGCCAGGGGCTATATCAGTGACAAGTGGGCCCAATACGTAATAAGGCGCGTTCTTGGTGGTTGATTTCATTATCCTGATATTGCTTTCTATAACATTCAAAGGCACATGACCCGGTCCTTCAACTATGGTCTGGACTCCCTTCTCCCTGGCCCGCTCCACGAGCTCGCCGATTATTAAAAGCTCCTGCATTTTAGCCCTGTCATTTGCATCGTAGATACAGCCTGAGCGCATCCCGTCACCCAGACTCAGGGTCAAATCGAACTTCTGAGCCAACTCCAAAAGATAATCGTAGTTCTCATATATGGGATTCTCCTTTTGATTGTGGATAATCCAGGCGGTGTGAAAGGAGCCACCACGGGAGACCAAGTCCAGTATGCGATGCTGATTCTTTAGGCGGTTCACGCTCTCCAATGTAACACCGCAATGGGCCACAGCAAAATCCACACCGTCTTTGGCATGTCTTTCGAAGGCATTGAACATGTCATCTTCTGTCATGTCCACCACGTTACCTCTTTTTTTTATGGCCTCGATTCCTGCCTGGTAAATAGGTACCGTTCCGAAGGGCTTGTCAATTACCTCAAGCAGTTTTTTTCTTATTTCGTCCAAATCCCCGCCTATGGAAAGATCCATTATGGTATCTGAGCCGTACTTCAAGGCGATCTTGGCCTTTTGAATCTCTTCCTCTATATCCACATGATCCGGGGAAGTGCCGAGGTTGGCGTTCACCTTGACAGTCAATTCCTCTCCTACACCAAGAGGTTCTGGGGAATGGATTGGATTGAAGGGTACTGTGACCCTTCCATCTGCGATTCTCCTTTTAAGTTTCTCTTCTTCGATACCCTCTGTCTCTGCAATCTTGCGAATCTCATCTGTTATGGATTTCTGGGCATCCGCCATGATAGACATGATTCGTAGATTAGCAATAAGGGATATAAAAGCTTTGTTGAATGAAAGGATTGTTACGAGATGAAAGTCCTTATTCTTTCAATTTAATGAGATAAGGGTGGGAGGTGGGGGTAGGAGGTGGGCATTTTTGTGGAATGGGGGGAGCAAAGGGGGCTTGATTATTACGAGATGTAGGTGTATATTCTATGGATTTAAAGAAATGAGGGTGGGAGGCGGGGGCAAGGAGGTGGGCAATTAAGTGGAGTATAAAGGTCATGTGGTCCATTATTTTACAAAATATAATAATCCTCAGTGGAGAGATATCAGGGTAGGAGGTGGGGGCTAGGAAGGAGGGTAAAAGTAAGCAGGAGTAGAACAAAATCTGTATAAATCAATAAACCCTACCTCCACATTCCAACCAGAATTTGGATGATGTGGGTATAGGAGCATTACATCTTGGACAACTTCTCATTTCAGTGTAATTTGAAGGAGGTAGATCGTAGGATCCCTTCTCCTCCCATTTTTGAAGCGCCCTTGCAGGAAGATATGCAATTGGTATTAGAAGTATGGACGTTATGAAAAACAAGAAGCCAACACCACCTTGGATGATACCGTGCTCACCAAATAATCCCACGATTATACCCAGAACAATAAAACGGGTGAGCATGGCAGAGATTCCAGCACCTAAGGCCATCCTCTTCCCAGCTTTCGAGCCGACATAGAACAGTACCAATATAAGTAAAAGGAACATGAAGCCAGTGCTGAAATCAGGGTTCGCAACCTCCCAAACCGGTACCGTCAGGACGGAGAGAAAGATTACAATGAAAATAAAAAGAATCCTAAAAGGGAGACCGTATCCATATATTTGTTTGTACATTTTAGCTGTTTTTCGTGGTGTATCCATTTCTGCAATAACCGAAGGCTCCATCTCGGGTCCACCTGCAGCCTGTGCAGATTCCACTATATGGCTGCGAAGTTCCTGAATTATCCCCTTTTTTGTCTTTCTCGGCATGCTGAACATCCAAAGCTTTACCCTTGATAGATAGCGCTCCGTCTCCTGGGTCATCTTCCCGCCTCCATAACCTCGTTTATGCGCAAAACCATGGTATTCCATTCTGCTTTCACCTCTTCTAATGCTTTGATTCCCTTTTTAGTCAATGCGTAGTACTTTCTCGGCATTCCCTTATCCTGGGTCACCCATTCACTCTTCAAATAGCCCCTTTTCTCCAGGCGGTGAAGGGCGGGATACAGGGTTCCTTCCTTGAGATCGTAGTAGCCAGATGATGCCTCCTTCAGCTCTTTTATTATCTGGAACCCGTACTTTCTTCCAGAGCTGAGCACTGCCAGTATGCAAAGCTGTATCGAGCCTTTTTTTAGCTCCCTTATCCATTCTTCTCCTATGCTCTTCATCTTGGCCAATGGTATCCCCTACACTCTATTTTTTAATTTTGCTAAATAAAAAATAGAATGAGGAGTTTTATCCACCCTCAGGGAGGCATGGGGGGCGGTTGGGGTGGAATATAGTTGTCATCCTCATCCATTATATGGGATTCTCTTTCAATTAGTTTTCTTTCCTTTCGGCGTCTAATCTTAACGAATGCTCCTATTATGCCAACTGCCATCAAGGAAATTATAAACTGTCCTGCAACAAGGTTGCCTGGTAATATATTCAGGGCCCATCCTATATTGAAGAGCAGGGCCGTAGCAATCAAGGAAGGATCGTGGTATATGTTGCTTCCTGCTGGATAAATGTATCCTCCCTGGATGATGAAACCAGTGAGATACAAGGTATCTTCCTTACTGTTCTTAGGCTCGGTTTCTCCTTCAAATCTCTGACCTCCGTGGACTTGATAATATATATCCCTCTCTTCACCATCCACATCGGCATCACTGACCCATGTTAGCTCGCCTATTTCTTGCCAATTGTCCTTGAACCGTATGACATCCTTACTAACTAGCTTAGCATCCACGATTCCGTCACCATTCGCATCTTCGTCCTCGGTGGCATTTGTTCCAACAACCGCACCTACTGCATCATCTTGATTTGGATCGATTGCTTCGTACTCCGCCTTTCCACCACCCATGAGTTTATACATGAACTGCTCTCCCAGCCAATCCTCCACCTTCTCAGGTATGCCATTTGCAAAGAATCCGTGATTTATAAGGACGAGACCGTCGCCTCCTGAATAATCCCAGCCTTTCAAATGATGGTCGAATTTGAAATCTGCAGTAACCGAGGTTCCTTTATAGTCCTTGGTCTCTACGAATTTAGAATCAATTACAGATTTATGGTTTCCTGAGTCCACAGTTACCTCGTACCATGGAACACCTGTGATGTCCACCTCCTCGACGTGTGCAGTCACATGGAATGTGAATTCCAGTTTCTCCAATTGATTCTCAGGGTCTCCGAGAACGTATCCCCATTCTTCTGTTTCTATTCCATATTCTATGTTCTCAGCTGAAAGAGAGAATTCCCATGATTTTGTCGTGGTATCCGCGGGATTACTTGTCTCCAAGATAGTCGAATTCGTCCATGCTCGATTGAGGTCTATAGCCTTGGTTATTGTCTCGTGCCTGTCGCTTATGGCCCACAACCCGGGATTATCTTCTCGTTTTACGAAATCGAAGACGCCGTTTCCCTCGTATTCCTCATAATATTCATATGTTGTGGGTATGGGTTCGGCAAAGCGCCCATCATCCTTGAATTCGAAAAGAACATGGAGCCTCTGGCCAAAGACTGTTACGATTGGGATGGGGTATCTACCTATGAAATTCCCGTTGGCCTCGTAAACATCTGCAGCACCTAGGAACCTAACATACATACAAAAAATTAAAATTCCATTTGGATCTTCCTCTGTCCCGTAAATAACTCCAACCCAGGACAGGGCACCGTTTTTGGTCATGTTGATTGCCACAAAATCACCCTGGTCCCAATTGTCATCTTTTGGTTTTTTT
>CP070672.1:337905-343632 GCA_020351895.1 Thermoplasmata archaeon | reverse complement strand
CCAGCAGCATTTGGTGCTCCAACTATAACATCCACATTTCCTGAGCTATCGAAATTACCTGCTCCCGAGACAGACTGGGCGAACCTATCATAATCCATTTCTCCTGTAATATTCACATCGCAGTCCGTGTCCGCATCATCGATTCCACTCCATGACCCTGTGGCTCTTCCGTAGAATATGTAAGCCCTTCCTTTATCATTGCCATAACCCGGAGCACCAATAATGATATCATCGTAAGCATCCCCATTTACATTTCCAGCATCGCTTACATCCCAACCAAAATAATCACCGCCATTTGAACCGTTGATGGTGACATTAGCATTTTCTGCATTGATATTACTTAAGTCAATCCCTGGGTATCCAAAAAATATGTAAACAGCCCCTGTATTAGGTCCCAGACCGTCATTGTTGGCATCAGCAACAAAAACAGAAAAAGGACCATCTCCTACGTCAAGCTCGCCTTTTGATTCCCATCCACCAGAACTCGTTCCGTTATAGATTGTTACCTCATAGACGCCTTGATCGGAGGTAACTATATCATTCAGGCCGTCATTGTTGGCATCACCTACATAAACAGAGCGAGGAAATGCCCCTGTACTCATAGTGATCCTTGATTCCCAGGTTCCATCACTCTTGCCCTTATAAACACCCACTTTAAAATCATTTAAGTCTGTACTGATTACATCGTTGTTGCCGTCGTTATTGGCATCACCTACAAAAACTGAAATTGGACCGGTTCCCACGGTTAATGTTCCTTTAGCTTCCCATCCACCAGAGCTCGTTCCGTTATATATTGAAATTGTATCATCGGCCCAATCTGCCGTGAGAATATCGTTGTACCCATCATTATTTGCATCACCTACATAAACAGAATAAGGCCCGTTTCCCACACTTAACGTGTATTCTGCATCCCAACCATTAGAGCTTGTTCCGTTATAGATAGATACTGTGTCATCGTTTAAATTTGTTGTGACGATATCGTTTAGGCCGTCGTTATTTGCGTCACCCACAAATACACAATAAGGCATGTCTCCCACGCTTAGCGTACCTCTTGCTTCCCAGAAACCGGAGGAACTGGTTCCATTAAAGATACTTACAGTATCTGAACCGTAATCTGCAGCGAGTATGTCATTTAAGCCGTCGTTATTTGCATCACCAATAAAAACAGAATAGGGATCGGTTCCTGTACTTAATGTGCATCTTGATTCCCAAACACCGTCGCTTGTTCCGTTGTAGACACTTAATGCATTGTCATCTTCATCTGCCGTGATTATATCATTGTATCCGTCGTTATTTGCATCACCAACAAAAACGAATCTGGGATAATTTCCTGCACTCAGCGTGCCTTCCCCTTCCCAAATATTATCGCTGGTTCCGTTAAGTATCGTAATTGTATCAGCAATAATGTTTGAGGTAACTATATCGTTTGGACCATAACTAGGTGTATAAGGCGCACCGACGATTATGTCAGGATAACCATCACCGTTCACATCACCAGCGTATGATACATTCCACCCGAATTTATCATTTAATAACGAACCGATTCCGCTTGTCATCTCAATCAGGCCATCGGCCCGAGTTCCTCTTGGCCCCTGTATCACACCTTCACCATCTGAGTAATCTGTATTTCTATTCTCCCAGTCCGTGGTTAAGAAGTACACATCAAAGCTGTCGTTTAGCGGATCGATTTCTATTTCCTGCCAGCCTATCTCAACCTCCATCTCCACCATGTCCATGCCAACATCCACAGAACCTAATTCTGTCCAGTCCCAATCTGCATAAAACGCTCCAGACCATTCATAATAGAGCTTACTCATTACCTTGTTGTGCCTTCCTTTCACCTCTATCAAATAATCCGCAAAAATTGGTAAACCTTTACCGTATCCAGTCCCAGAACCCGAATCTATGAAGATGTAAACTATGTCCTCACCGGTTTTTGACGGAATCGGCGGCGGGGGTACTTCACTTGTACCGGGGGGCTCTCCTCCAATTACAGGTACAGGTTTCACTTTATTGTTCCAATATGGTACCTTAACACCACCGCATATCTCATCATCCACTTTCAAATAGAATGCTACTCCATAATCTGTATTTGATACCCCATATTTTGTTATATCCAAATCCCCTCGATCCACATCACCACTTGTATCATTTCGTGTATATTTTCCCACCCAATCTGCAAATGCTCCATCGATGGTAACGTTATTGGGAACACTTACGATATAACTGTTCTCATAATCCAGCTCCTCAGGGGCAATGCGATTCATAGATACTGTACCAGGATATACCACCACATCGTGGTTGTCCATAATCCTAAAACCGATGCTGTTACCAGCGTCCGCATTATCGTCCAAATCCACAACTACGTACAATGTGCGAGTTTCTCCATCAGACATTAACAGCTCAGGCGAAAACGTTACTACACCATCATTTATGGTACCCGTTGTTATTGAGTTTTGGTTTTCATCCTCTAACCTTATCCTTGCAACATCAAAATCGTTTCCTTCTCCCGTTCTTTTCATTCTCAGCTCACTAACAAAAATATCTGCACCTAGTGCTTCAAGTTCAAGTTTTAACAGTCTGTTTCCATTTCCACTTATAACATCCCTCCCAACACCCTGTTGTGTAACAGATAGTATGCCTTTATCATTACTAATCACTGTGTCTGAGAAATCCTCAAATCTGTCCCAACTCTGCATGTAGAAAAGAACATCCACTGGATCATTTTTCTGAAGATAAAGTGTGCTATAAGAAACCCGAGCCTCTATCTCAGAACTCCCTGCAGCAGCTGTAATCGATCCAACATACTCCCATAAATTCCAATCCTGCTCTACTGTATCATAGTTATATATGGTTCCACCAATTACCTTACCGTCCCAGCCATAAATCTCCAGCATGTAGTCTGAACCAATTCCTTTGATGAAATATCCTGAAGTCGAAATTTGATCAGTATCTAAGAAAACATAGGCTGTATCAACATGCTTATCTCCACCAGGCTCCCCTGCTAATATGCTGCCTTCAACCCGTAAGTAGAAAGAGAGTTCCATCAGCCTGTCATCCACCCTATAATCGATTATATCAACATTTAAATTAAAGGGTACACCCTCAGAATTATCAGAGGTCGATCCTATTTTCTTCCAATCCCCAAACTGTCCATCTATATTTATTCCATCTGGTGGTTTTTGGGTCCCAAATAAAAGATAAGGTGAAAAAACCAGCAACATTACCAATATGACCACTGCAAACATACCTAATTTCGAGTTCCTTCGCTCAATTAAAACCTGTCTTCCTCCAAGACCATTTGTAATACCATTACCGTTTGTGATACCATTTGTAAGACCCGCCTTTAAGGCTCTAAGGCCGTTTGTGAGCCCATTGGTCAGGCCATTTGTAAGGCCGTTTGTAAGTCCATTTGTCAATCCAATTTTGGATCTCTTCATACCATTGGTAAGCCCATTTGTTAATCCAAACCTTGATTTCTTCAGGCCGTTAGTAAGTCCATTTGTTAAACCGTTTGTCAACCCTAACCTGGATTTCTTAAGCCCATTTGTCAAACCAGACCTTGCCTTCTTAAGGCCATTTGTCATCCCATTCGTTAGGCCATTTGTCAATCCGATTCTCCTCGGTCTGACGCCTTTCGTCATGCTCAATTCTGAGGGAATTTTTTCGGGTTTTATTGGTATTTTCACGGGCTTTTTTGATGGCTTTTTCAGTGGTTTTTTCAGGGGCTCCTTGTCTATATCAGGCTTTTTCGGAAAAGCAGGCATCATTGCGTCGAAGGCTCTTTCATAGCACTCAGCTGCCTCCTCTATTTTGTTTTGTTTCTTGAGTATGTTAGCCTTGGCGATCCAAACTTTCTTATGATTTGGATTGAGTTTTATCACGGTATTAAAGGACTTAATCGATTTTTGTAGGAGCCCGATTTCAGCCTGTAAAATCCCTCTTTGGTACCAAAGATCCTCATCTGTGAGATTAGTTGATATTTTCTCCTCTATTAATTTCAGTTTTCTTCTGATATCCCCTTTCTCAGCCAGGGATTTCAATTCCCTAATTACGCTTTGTATCCCAGAAACAAAATCGGGCATATGATCCTCTTTGGCCCTCTTGCCATCACTTAATATCATACCACATTCTGAACAGAAGGCCTCACCTGGTGATACCTCATTACGACATATTGGACACCGAAATCCCTTTCCAATAATTTCAGGCTCTTTTACTATCTTAGTCCCTTTCATATCCCCGATATCCGCCTCTTCTCTTAGAGAATCGGTGGATATGTCTTGATATTTCTTGGGTTCGCCAATAAGGATTTTTGCCTTTACCTTTTCTTTTTCTACTTCTTTCTCAATCTTACCTTCGAGAGGGGGATATTCAATGCTCTTTTTTTCATCCTCCTTGATTTCTAAAGCAGTATCCTCGATAATCTTATCCAATTCATCGATGGTTGCCTTTAGAAGTTGATCTGGTAATTCATCGAAATCAGAGAACTCTACTCCACAGCTTGGACATTTTGTGTCTGTTTCTTCCACGATACCGCTACAAACCGGGCATTCGAATTCAGTTACTATTTCCTCCTCCTCCTCCTCAACTTCGATGAGCTTAGTGAGCTCTGCAAGTTCTTCAAGCGATGTTTCCAATTCCCTATCTGGCGATTCTTCGAAATCCAAAAATAATTCTTCATAATCCGTGAGTTCCCAATCACATTTCGGGCATTTTGTTGCTTTCTTATCAACACTATATCTACATTTTGGACACTCAATAGTTTCCTTTTGACCAATCTTCTCCTCTTTTGGGGCGCGCTTCAGGATATCATCGATTTTTCCTGTGAGGAGGTCACCAAGTTCATCCGGCAGCTCATCAAATTCCTGAAATTCTGTGCCGCAAGTTTGACATTTTGTAGCCGTGGAGGCTACTGTAGCGCCACATTCGGGACATTCATATTCTTCCTCTATTTTGACCGAATCCTTTTCTTTTAAGGATATATCTTCTTTTTTTTGTATCGGTTCCTCTTCTATCTTTGGAGGTAAAGGCCCAGTATCTCCTTCAGAAACGCGTTTGACCAATGAATTGCACTCAGGACATCTTATCTTATGGCCCTTGCCGATTAGGACCATACTCGCATCTAACATTTTGTCGCATTTCTTACAGTTGAATTTATACGATTCAAATTTACGTTTAGAAACTGGAGGTTTGCTCGGTGTCGCCTTTTGTTCAGTTGTACTCTCTATTTTCTCGTAGCGCTTGACAAAATCTCTAAAGATTTTTTTATTGTCCCCCTGGGGGGGAGCACCTTTTTTCGGTTTTATCACTCCTTTTATCTGTCTTTTCCTTATCAGCGCCCCGCAATTAGAGCATTTATCTGCATTTTGGGGGATCGGTTTATGACACAAGGGGCACTTTCGCTGTTTCGGTTTATTACTTCTAGTATCCACCATGAAATTACACCAGAGAATATAATGTGCTCTGGTCCATTCTATTATAATAAATATATAAGGTAATTATGTAGTAAAAATCCAATAATCTGTACGAATTATACAATGATTATACAATTTTTTAAAATTTTTAAAAATTTGGTATGGCTAAAAAAGGGCAGAAACCCGGTTTAAATCGCAGATTTCTTCGATGTTTTATTGCGATTTATCGTCTCTCCTTCGATTCCCCCTCACATATCGTCCTTTTCCTTTTTCTGATAACAATGAATATCGCTAGTGTGCCAATCACAGGCAT
>CP070672.1:334229-337805 GCA_020351895.1 Thermoplasmata archaeon | reverse complement strand
TGTTTCTCACCTGTAATGTAAATGATACAGTATCACCTGGCTCTCCAGACTTTGTATTTCCCGGAGCAGTGGTCGAAAGATCAAATGAATATATTGGGTTGACAGTGGTTGAGGTTGTGAAAGAATCTTTCACAGGAGGCTCTTGCATAGAGTTTGCTTCGATTTTTATATCCAAGGGTGCCGAAAGCTCCACAAAATTTGGATCACCCTGAGGTGGTACCGATATCTTTAGAATCATGGTCTCTCTCTCACCATAGGAAAGATAGATCGAGTTCACAGGAGTTGAGGGGGCGCTTTGGAGGTATAAATCCACCCAATTAGATTGATCACCTCCCCCGCCAGGACTTGTGTCCATATCAATGACAGTGAACTGGAAGGTCTCGTGTATATTGCCTGTGTTTTTTATTGAAAACTGGTAGTTGACACTTTCTCCTACATTAACTGACTTACTTGTTTGATCATTTATCGTGAGTTCAACATCAAAAACTGGTTCTATATGTACAGTGCAGTTCCTGAATCGGTCCGCACCCCCGGTTTCAGAATGCACTCTGATCGTAATTTTATAATCTCTGCTTTCTGCTTCTTCCATGGCAGATGGTGTGTTGATTCTAAGGGTCACCTGTCCGATATAGCCGGCACCAACCTGAAGATTACCGCTTGGTGGGGTGAATGTATACCCATAAGCACTCCAATCACTTTGATGCCACTGATAGATTTCGTATGTGAACGTTTCGGTTATGGTGCCTGTATTCTCGATATTCATAGTAAATACAGCTTCATCCCCTGGAAAGACGTCCATGGTTTGGGCAAGAAAGTTGAAGTCAAATTCATATATTGGGTTTATATCAGCAGTGACAGGAACCTGATCATCGACTCCGTTCTCATCGCTTGGTCTTACTACGACAGTCAATGTTACATCATCCGGATCAACAGGTGGATAGGATGGATGTGTTCTATCGGGTATCGTGATTTCTAATTCAATGTCTGTAGATTCACCTGCTTCTAAATCAATATCAACAAGAACCTGTTTATCGATTTGACCTGTTCCGGAATGTGACAATTTACCCCAATTAACAGAGCCGGGAATTGCGGGATCTCCCTCGAGTTCCACGCTCAAAAGGTCAAAACCGTTGCCCTTGTTTTTAATGGTTATCGAGTATACAACACTCGAACCCACATCCACATTCTTGGTGGTTACAGAATTTTGAATATCTGCCCAGTAGTACTGTTGCACATCCACAGTAAAGACCTGGGTGTCCTTGATATTAGAGTCACTTGCAGAGGAAACCTCAACAGTGATATTGTATAATCCTGGTGGTATAAGGGAAAGGTCTGATGGAAACGGTATGTCCACATACATTGTCATCATGATAATCTGGCCCGGAGCTAAATTGGAGATGGTGGTGGGATTGAATGAAACCGCGGGAATCCATAAGCTGGTATCTCCTCCTGTTTGTGTGGAGATGCTGTCTACTCTGATATTGTAATTATCTGTATCTGTTCCAGTGTTTTCCACTTCGAATAAGAAAGAGAGCGTCTCCCCGGGATCACCGGCTGTAAATCCTCCTGTGAGGATATCTACACCATATACATGATTGACATCTGTTAATACTGTAACAGAGTCTGAGGCAGGGATAATATCGGGATCATTCAAAGATTCTGCATTAATGTCGAGCATTTCGGTTCCGTCATGTGTATCCCAATAATCTAGAGGTGGGGCCAAATATAAAATAACTGTTCCTGTGCCTCCTGCCGGAACAGAAATCTGTATGATGGATCCATTTTCAGATGCATTATAATAAAGCCAGGTCCATGATTCCACATCCCCAGTAAGCCATAATTCTATGTAATCATCGCCGTTACCAAGGTTTTTCACATTTATTAGGTAGGTGACAACCTCACCTACCTCCACATTTTTTCCACTTACAGAAGAGGGTAGCTCCACGTCATAGATCTGATTGACCTTCACGGTAAGAGTGATGGTTTGTTGCTTTGTATCGTCGCCTTCAGATACAGCAGTTAGGTATAATTCATAATAGCCAGGAGCCGATGTTGAGGTTGTCGTTACATCTAAATCAAAACTCATTGATTCATCGGCTGGAACACTATATGAGTAGAGTGGGCTGTGGCTCCAACCTGCTGTCATATTCGTTATATGGAACGTGAAGGTGTCTTGTGCATTCCCTTTATTCTCTATTGTTACACCTACAAATGTCGCAGTATAACCTGGATCCACAGTCTGGCTCGATGTAGCTACTGAGAGAAAGAGATCGTAGGTCGCCCCAACATCTGCATAGAAATTAAATTCTTCTGTGGCTGATTCATCTTCTTGTGATGTGACATTTATTGTGATGTTATGAAGTTTTACTTCGGTACCCTCTGGAGGCGAAACCAATATTTCAATGGTCACTTTCTCATCGGGATCTAATGTTAGGGTAGAGGTTTCAGGTGTGACCCAGGAGCTGGTGGTTCCTTTAGGCACTATGTCGTATGTATCAGTGGCTGTACCTCGGTTTTGGATTGTTAGATTGAAGATCACACTCTGTCCTCCGCTTACTTTTTTCTGGTTAGTTCCATTTGCAATTAAATAGACCTCATATCGTGGATTTACATGGATGGTGAGATCGAGAGTGTCATAGGATAAGCCGCTTGCATCGCCTTCAGATGAGGCATTCAATGTGATATGAATGTCAGATGTATTGTGTTGTGGGTGAATGGTTATATTGTAATAAACAAAGATGAACTCGTCAGGCTCTAAGTCGATATTAGAGACACTCCACACTCCCAGTTCATCTCCAATATGTGAGAATCTGATTGTGTCATTGCCGTTTCCCTGGTTCGTGACCTTGATTTCGAAAGATACTTCTTCCCCTGGATCACCTGTCTTTTCGTTCTGGGTGGTGGTTATTCTCACACCATAGGTTTGATTGATAAAAATAGTAATCTGCGTTGTGTCAACAAAATCCCCTTCACCTGTGGAGTTCACAGCCAATGTTAAGGTAATGGGGCTTTCCGCCAGTGTGACTTCCAAATCCACAAATATCGTGTAAGTCATGTTCGTTGAATTACCAGGAGCCAATGTTACCGTCGATGGGGGTGACAGAATCCCCCATACATCGTAGGGCGGGGCCGTTGTATCTTCCACGGAAAGTGTATCTGTTGCAGTTCCGGTATTTGTAAGCTGAAGTATGATTACTATCATGTCTCCCGGCTCTCGAAATAATATATCCTGTTGGGGTATCAATTGCGCATCATAAATAGGGGACACCCTGGCAATAAAATTGTCCTGGGAAGTTTGGGATGTGTTCTCCTGCACCCAGCCCAATACAGTTAATTGAGCAAAGGAGGGGTAAGGCTCATCAACTGGAGCCGTAACCATAATCTCGCGTTCCACCTTGAAACCTGCTTCAATGGAATTAACAGTGAAATTGTAGGGATTCACGGTCCAGCCTGCTATAGGTTTTGAGGGGTCATCGAAAGTGATGGTCACATTGACACTCTCGTTTTCGCTCCCTGTGTTTTCAATCTCTATTGTGAAATTGATGCTTTGTGGATTTAAAGAAGCATTCATGTACT
>CP070672.1:330774-334129 GCA_020351895.1 Thermoplasmata archaeon | reverse complement strand
TTGGAAAGGAAATGACAGTATAGGTAGAGTGGTTTCCAGTGGAGTATATTTCTGTACCTTAGAAAGCAGACACTATTTCGCCATAAGGAAAATGGTCTTCCTTAGATGAGGAAAGACAAGCTGAAATGTAAGAGAAAATCGTATTTACCAAACACACTTTTAAAGAGGAGGAAGTGAAAATGAAAAAGACTGTAAAGTTCTCGATTTTGGTTGCACTAATTTCTATGATCCTTCTGAGCGCATATGCGACGATCTCTATGGCGCAAGAATATGTTCCCGAACAGTTGATTGTAAAATTCAGAGCAGGTATAACCAAAGAGCAAATAGACGCAATCGACAAAGAGATTGGTGTCCGGATAATTGAAGACATTCCTCTCATTGATGCAAAATTGGTTAAGATCACTGCTCCTATTACTGTCGAAAAGGCAATGGAGGAATATCTCAGAAATCCGAGTGTTTTATACGCTCATCCCAACTATTTCATCCAGTTCCGTTCCCATCTTACAAGGCCAGATGATCCACTTTTTCCTCAACAGTGGGGTTTGGATAATAGAGGTCAGGTGATCCCATCTTTAGGTTTAGGCATAATAGATTCCGACATAGACGCACCCCAGGGATGGGAACATACAACTGACTGTACAAAAATAGTAGCAATTATGGATTCGGGTATAGATTGGACCCATCCGGATTTAGGTGGCAACATTTGGCAGAATTTGGGGGAAGATGCTGATGGAGACGGAAGCACTCTTGTTTGGAATCCATTGACCAGTAGATGGGAGAGAGATGCTGGTGACTGGGACGGAGCCGACAACGATGGAAATGGATATTTCGATGATCTGATTGGTTGGGATTTTGTTCCTTCTGAGGATTTGGACTGCGACGGTGCATTGGATTTGAACGAGGATTTGAATGGAGATGATACCTTTCAACCTGCTTCTGAGGATATAGATGGTGATGGAAATTTCGATACCGGTGAGGATACCAATCATAACGGTATTCTTGATCCTAACGAAGACGATGGCCCAGGAGGATTGCCTCCACTCGATGATGGTGATGGGGTTTTAGACTTGAATGAAGATTTGAATGGAGACGGTATCTTTCAACCTGCTTCTGAGGATATAGATGGAGATGGGAATTTTGATACAGGGGAGGATACAAATCATAATGGTAATCTCGACATAGGAGATAACAATCCTCGCGATGAATTGGGCCATGGGACTCACGTTGCGGGCATCGTTGGAGCGGTAGGGAATAACTCAGTGGGTGTTTCCGGAGTATGTTGGAGAGTTCCCTTAATGGCATTAAGGGTAGCTACTTTGGCGAACTTCGTCCATGGTATTGATTATGCTATTACTATGGGTGCAAATGTAATAAATTACAGTGCCGGACATTATGGTCCCCCTGTTGGAGCAGAGCTAGGCGCTATTGCTGCTGCTGATGCCGCGGGTATATTGTTTGTAACTGCAGCCGGTTATGACGCTAACCCAGGATTGCTGGGAAATCAACCGGGAAATATTGACCTACCAGGCATACATGATCACCCATGCAAATATGTAAATCCAAACATTATATGCGTAGGAGCTTCTGATAATCTCGACAGGTATGTCACTTGGTGCAATTGGGGGATTGTATCGGTCGATTTGGCTGCTCCTGGTGACTGTATACTTTCAACAATGCCAACTTATCCTGTTGAGTATATCACTGATCCGACTCAGAATTTTAATCCTTGTACTGGAGCTATATATTCAAACAATTATGATTACATGAGTGGAACATCCATGGCTACGCCTTTTGTCTCAGGTGTCGCAGCTCATTGCTGGACTCTATTCCCTACTGAGACCCACTTAGAAATCAAGCACAGGATAATGGACGGTTGGGGGAACCCAGCTAATCCTCCCGGTAGTGGAGTGGACCCGAGAGCTGGTATTGAGGACAACGTGAGATGGGGGCAGGGATTTTCCGCTAAAGCCAAAAATAATGGAAGGCTAAGGGTATGTTGCGGAGATGACTTCGGAGATGCACCACCACCATATCCAACTCTTACTCGCTACGTCGGTGCAAGCCATGAAGATGTAGGAGAGGAGTGGTTAGGTAAAGATGTTAGTCCTGAGTTTGATGCTAATGTTTGGCCCCCTTATGATCATGACCCGATACCCAATCTTTTTCCGTTTGATACAGATTTCTATGACGATGGTGTGGGACCAATCTTTATATTGAGTTGTGAGGCGGGTTTAGGTTTTTTGACGTACAAGGTTTGTACTGAGAATAATGATGTAATAGATGCTGAGGGAGGTCGTTACGGAGGAGGGCATTGGCCTGTTCCTCATACCCATGCTGCCGGAGACGATAAGTTAGTATACATTAATGGTTTCATAGATTGGAATGAGGATTTTGACTGGGATGATGCTAACGAACATATTTTTTCTGATGTCCAGAATCCAACGGCTTGGCTTCCTGCAAAGTGCAGTGACTGGATTCCAGTGGTTTTTGGAGTTCCCCCTCATGATGAAATGCACCTGAGTATAACTTGGCTGCGTGTCCGACTTGACTATGGTGAGAATGTGGGCCTTCCTCCTTATCCTCGATATGAATCAGATCTTACTCTTTGGTATCCTATTTCCTTTGGAAATAAAGGACTCGCTCAATTTGGAGAAGTTGAGGATTACCCATTAGTACCCGTCCACATTGATACGGTGGTTGAAAAGCCAGATTCTCAGTTTGTTGTATATGTAGAGGTCTGCGACACTATTCCCGAGGAATTTTTGATTTACTCTGCATATTTCTTATTAACATATGACAGCACAGTATTGGACTCAACTAAACCACCCTGTTTTGAAGGCACAATGCTTGACTCATCAGGTTGGGACAAGAAATGGCATTACTATCCTGGTACACCTGATTCCTTAGAAATATGGCTTATCGGCGGCGGAGACAAACCCTTGATGGGCAAGGGACCTATTACGCGTCTTCATTTTCGTGTTAATCCCAGTGCATCCCCGGGTGAAAAAACTCTTATCCATTTTGAGAAATTCATGTTCAATGAAGGACATCCAGGGGCTATAGTGCGAGACGGTATGGTCATCGTCAACCGTCCTCCTGAGTTTGTTATAGCCATGCCGGGAACAATATATTATAACGAAATGCAGGAGCAGTGCTTCACCGTCGAGGCCTTCGATCCTGACGGCGATAGCCTCATTCTGTGGGATGTTATCGATCCGTACCCGTGCGACGGGGCACAACCGGATACGGCGTACGGCCGAGGCTCGGTCTCCATGGATTGGTGCTGGATCCCGCCGAAACTGGGAGCCTGCGATACATTGGTCGACAGCATCTTTATCGTCAGTACTTTTGAGAC
>CP070672.1:319812-330674 GCA_020351895.1 Thermoplasmata archaeon | reverse complement strand
ATATTGCATTTGTGTGCCGGGTCTGATACATAAATACCGTTATTCCCGTTCGTAATCCTGAATCCCGAGATATTCACCCATTGGGCAGTTACCCTGATGACATTCCCAATCCCCCCTCCATTGATTACGGTGGTATCCCGATTCTCTCCAGTCAAATTTATTGTTGTATCTATCACCAGTCTTTCACTGTAGGATCCGCTGTACACGAACACTGTATCCCCAATACTGGCATTGTCTATGGCCTCCTGAATAATGGTGTACGCCCCTCCACTGCCAGTCTTGTTGACGTACAGTGTGGCCCCTCCAACATTAAGAGAAAAGTCCATGGTAACATCTACAATCACAATAAAACCAGACATCACCGTCAGACATACCCAAATTGCGACTATCCTCCTATTCATCGAAGTAAGTTATCGATTTAATGAGATAAATACCTTCCGATTCCCTCGTGTATATCGCCCACTCTTGATGCACTGCGGTGGTGGTAAGTGATTAGGGGATTCGGGAATCCTTTACAATGGAACTTCCCACTCGCATTCAGTCTTGGCGTGAATCCAATATCCTCTTCCTTTTACAAAATAATCATTAACGCCCATATCATACCAGGTTTGTGTTTGGGCATCATAATATTGAATGAGGTCAACCTCTTGGCCGAAGGTTAAATTGTTCAATCCTTCTGTTCTATCGTAGCTTGTACGGGATGGATAGCCAACCTGGTTCCAACCAGGATAGAGTGCAATAGTTAGGTTTGATGTCGGTTTTGTACCGTTATAGATAAAGTTCGTGATCCCTGGTTGAGTGATATGGATCCAGAAGCCCATGGCCTCGTTCAGTTGGGATATATCGTTTCCGAAACACTTCTCAACTGTGTAGTGTTTCCATGGATCTTTTGAATCTAAATTGTTATAAAATTGGATTGCATCGTAGTGTCCCTGGATGCTTTCCAGAACATCTATCGGATTTTGATCGGTTTGGATGAGTGGAATAGAGATAAAGTTCCAGCCCGAAATCAATGATAGTGAATTATTATTTGTAATGGTTACGTTAAGTTCCAGGTCCATGTACACATCTGACGATCCCGCAGTGTTATAAACAAAAACGGCTACGGTATTTTCACCGCTTTGGAATATGCTGGGCGGTACACTGACATACCGGTTCCAATAACTGAACTCATGATTAGCACCGCTATCATCATCCACAAGAATCCCGTTGAGATAGACATTTGCATAATTATCCGATGCGACATTTAAACTAGCAGAGACTATCTCCGTGCTCGATTCGAGGTTAAAAGTGTTTCTGAAATAGTAGCTTCCATCATTATCATTGAGGACTGTACCATATACCACGGAATCACCGAAACCCAAGGGCGCTGCTCCTGTGAGCCAGCTACTTTCATCAAACCCAAGCTCGCTCCAGCTGGGTGTGGCAGGTGGTTGGGGGTCTGTTTCGCTGTAGCGCCATTCATCGCCTGCTGAAATGAGTGTGATGGTTTGTGTGATTGGAACAGGGGGAGTTCCATTTTTCACTATCCAGAAATCGTCAAATATGCTATTGTCAGTGTATCTGGTGGTGGCATGCAGGCTTCCATTCGTGTAAATATCCATTTTCATATAGTGCAGTGATGACGACATACGGTCTTCCACGAACCATCCCGGGGAGTTACTAGGGGAAGTGGAAGGTGCACCTGCCCTGCCCACGGTTGCAAATATGGGATCAGGATAGTGATAGAAATCTTTATCATAATCGGTAATAACCGGATTATCAATATCAGTGCAATCAAGGGGATATGTTCTCTGATAAAAATGGTTGTGACCAGTGAAAACCAAATCCGCTCCGTAATCACGGAGAAGAGGAACGAAATTGGAGCGGGTGCTTAAGCTAGAGTCGTGACCTCCCGAGCCGTATGAAGGTTTGTGATAACTGACAAATATCCAAGGATCGGATGGATTGTTTGCCACTGCCTGAAGATCGTTCTCCAGCCAAAGTTTCTGTGCAGAATCATATGAGTCCTCGGAATTCAGCACGATAAAGTGGGCATTCCCATAGTCAAAGGAAAAGTACTCCTCGTTAGATGGAAATGCGAAAGTGTTGAGATAATTGTCCCAGGGATCACCGGTTATATCATCTTCGTGGTTGCCCTTATTTGTAATAAAGGGAACATTGGCAATAAGCTGCTCCGCAGGGAGCATCCATTCATGCCACTCGCTTTGTGTATCAAAGTCCGTGAGTATGTCCCCACCAAAAAAGAGCAAACGCGCCTCTGAATTTGTGGCCATGGTCTGGGCCACACTAGTCCAGTCATCATAATTGGTCCTGGAATCCCCTGCAACCAAGAAGGTCCAGTTGATTGCGGAGTCGAAAGCTGTGGTAAATTCATGCACTGCACTCCATCCACCGCTGTCCCCGCTGACCTTGTAGTAATATTTGGTGTTGGGAGAAAGCCCAGTTAGTTCGACCTGGTGGTTGTAGTAAACCCCCCATGAATCTGCAAAGCTAAAGCCAGTTTCGGTTTCCAGCTCACAAGCACTTGTTAGACCGTACTGAACCTCATTTGGGTTGCCGGAGCTTGTGGTCTCCCACATTATCGTCATGGTTGTGTTGGTTGCATCCTGGATCCACGAAAGCCGTATACCCATAGGTAGGGAGGCTGTTGTCCCCACCCTTATGGATACCGTAGATATCAAGATAAGCAGAACAAGAATGAAGGCTGTTTTTACTATAAAATTTACCTTTAGCCTACGCTTCTTCCCTTTAAAACGAACAGAGCTTAGAATTCCATGTCTAACATCATTTGTTTTGTGACCATAAACTGAAGGGTACAATCCTTCTATGATACTCATGAATATAAAAATATATAAAAGTTTTTGATATATAATTTCGTAACAGGTTACCTTCCATGATTATCGATTTTGAAAATTCAAAGTGGAATTTCCCAATCACATTTGATCTTTGCATGAATCCAGTATCCCCTCCCTTTCTCAAAGAAGTCTCCCTCGTTAACTTCAACCCATATTTGGTTTCCAGCATCATAGGTCCAAATTGAGTCTACCTCGTTACCAAAAGTGATATTATTTAGGGCTAGGGTTCGATTTTTATTGCTAAAAGAGGGATAGCCCACCAGGTTCCAGCCCGGATTGAGGAGGATGGTTTGGTTTATAGATGGTTCTGTGCCGTTGTAGATAAAAATTGTGTCTCCTGGTTGGGTGATGTGAATCCAGAAGCCCATGGTCTCATTTATCTGAAATAAATCGTTTCCAAAAGGTTTACCGACTTTAAAGTGTTTCCAGGGATTAATGGGATCAGATACATCATACAATTGCACTGCATCATAATAACCACCAATCATTTCTAGAACTTTCGTCATATTTTGATTTTCCTGGATTAGAGGGATGGATATCAGGTTCCATCCCGGCTTTAAAACCGTGTAATTTTCAAGGGGCTTGTATGGTTCCATAAGAGGATAGTGATCCTCATCCCCTGAACCCCCCAATATACCCAGATAGGGGGTGTCCCCAATTCCATCACTTCCCGAGATATCCTGCTTTGGCCCCTTCTTGTTGTCCACACCACCGTAATCAGACCAGTAGTTACCGCCAACCGGATAGCTGGAATTCCAATGATTTCCCCCTGTATCATCATCCGCCTGATTGGTGTTTCCTATGATATTGTTGCCGTAGATCCTATTACCAGAGGACTGTTGAATCTCAAAGCCGTAGAATCCATTTGAAACGTTATTATGTATTATATCGTTGTTTTTTGACTTGAAGAGCGTAAATCCCCTTCCATTGGAATAAAGCTCATTGTACCTTATCATATTGCTATCCGAAAACGAACCGATGTACATTCCCCACCACGTAGTGAAAGATATGTTATTGTATTCTATAAGGTTATTATTTACTCCGGAATACAGATACAAACCGTATCTGTCATTACCGATCATTGTGTTGTTTTTGATGTTAAAGCCTCCTTGAGAGCTGCCAATCCAGATCCCCCCTTCATTGTTTGAGGAGGCGTTATTATACGATAAATTATTTTTTAGAGACTGCTGAAAATGTATTCCCCAGAAATTTTCTGTTCCTTTATTATATGATAAATTGTTGTATGATGATTTAAAGATGAAGATTCCATCCTCAGTGTTCCATGATACATCGTTATGTGAAACGTTGGTATATGATGAAGAGACCATATATATACCGTATTTATTGTTAAAAGAGATATTATTGTATGAAATATCCAGATAATTACAATGGGCAACCTCCATTCCGGTATCGGTTTTGTTTATCTTTAGGTTGCGGATATCGGAGTTCGTGCAATTTGCAAATATTATCTGACCAACACTATCTCCATCGATATTTAGCAGGTTCTGATTCTTGTAGTAGTAAAGGGGTTTGTTGTTGACCAGATTATCCGTGGTTATAAAATGTGTATTGAAATTTATTACATCTATTCCATCGATAAAGACACCATCATTTGTTAAGATGTTGCCACTCAGGTTCTCCCTTTCAGAAAAGACCACATCGATTCCATATCTTCCGTTGGATGATACGTTGTTACCGATTAGGTGATTGTCTGATGATCTGTAGCTGTATATTCCATGCCAGCTGTTTCCCGAAACATTGTTACCAACAAAGTCATTGTTTGATGACAAATCATAGTAAATACCCCACTTATTGTTTGAGGCATTGTTTCCAATTATATCATTATCTGTTGAACTTCCAAGAAAGATACCATAGTCATTATTACCAGTACAAATGTTATCCCAAACATCATTATTAGCTGATCCGGATATAACAATACCATAATCGATAACTGTTGCCGAATTACCATCTATCATGTTATTGTTCGAGTTTGACTGAAGTAGAATTCCCCGCTCACCACCTGTAATATTGTTTCGGGTAATTACATTATTGGATGACATGCTGGTCTTTATTCCGTTCCTCCATGTGGTTATATCGTTTGATATTATTTTGTTACTTGATGAACCATCCATCGTGACACCGTAAAAGGTGTCTATGATGTTGTTGCCTATTATCTTGTTATCATTTGAAGAAAACAAAAGATTAAAACCATAGTTATCGTTATTCATCTCATTATAATTCAAGTTATTTTGCTTTGAAAGGACAAGATCCACACCTATTGTATTAGAAGAGAAAGAATTGTATGTTATATTGTTCATTTTTGCAATAAAAAGAGATATACCGTATTGGTTATTGTTTTTAATAATATTGCCAGTTACGGTGTTGTTATTGGATACTTCGAGAGTTAATCCTCCCACAATTTGGTCAGAAATGGTATTATCTCTTATGGTATTGTTTGCTGAATTGTTAAGCAAGATGGCGCCCACATTGTCTTGAATTATATTGTCTGAGATATCGTTATACGAGCACATATGAAACTCGATAGCAGTGGATCCATTGGTTATGGTAAATCCCGTTATGTTAGTTTGGCTTGCATATACAATGAGAACATCAAAACCCTGGCCATCAATTACGGTTGAGCTCTTATTTTCTCCTACCAGATTTAAAGTCTTATTTACTTTCACATTCTCATAATATGTTCCGTTGTACACAAAAACCGTGTCACCATCAATACTGTCATTAATCGCATCCTGAATACTGGTATACGCCCCACCACTCCCAGTTGTATTTACGTAATGAGTTGTCCCTCCAACATTTAGTGTAAAATCCACACTCACATCTAAGATCACAACAACGCTCACCATCATAATCAGACTTAGCCAAACTGCAATTACCTTCCTAGCCATGAGTCAAAGTTATTGTGAAAACCAGTTAAATACCTTCCGCTCTGTTCGAAACTTCCGCTCACCCTCCCTTATTCCTGTAGATCTGTGGTCACTCTGGGCTGGATGGATTTGGGCGGAAGGTGCAGCTTAGCTTGGTGGTGAGCGCGGAGGTGGGGGTTGAGCGAATGCGGTGCTCTTTACAATGGAACTTCCCACTCGCATTCAGTTTTGGCGTGAACCCAATATCCTCTTCCTGGGACAAAATAATCTTTTTCACCTAAATCATGCCAGGTTTGGATTGAAGCGTCATACCATTGTATCAAATTTACTTCTTGGCCGAACGTAAGATTGTTCAATCCCATTGTTCTGTTGTAACTTGTCAATGAAGGGTAGCCTATCATGTTCCAGCCTGGGTAAAGCTGGATGGTTTTATTAGATATTGGTCGGGTGCCGTTGTAAAGGAAAATTGTGTCTCCTGTCTGGGTGATGTGGACCCAGAAGGACATGGTCCCGTTTAATTCTGTTAGGTCGTTTCCGGCGGGTTTGCCGATTTTTTGATGCTTCCAGGGATCGTTTGTTTCTGTGTTATCATACTTTTGAACCGCATCATACCATCCGTTAATGGAACCAAGGACCCTTGTGAGATTCTGCTCTTCCTGGATCAACGGTATGGAAATGAGATTCCAGCCCTGCTTTAAAATGGTAAAGTTATCGAAAGGTTTGTAGGGTTCCATAAGTGGATAGTTATCTTTTGCACCTGTAGGACCGTCTATATCTGTGTAAGGTGAATCACCGATACCATCTTCGCCCGGTATGTCCTGGTCAGGACCTTTAAAGTTATCAACTCCACCATAGTCAGACCAATAATTACCGCCCGAGGGATAGCCATTATCCCATTTATTGATGCCATTTTCATATGCCTGGCCATTTACTATATTGTCTACCATATTGTTATGGTAAACATAATTGTTTGATGATCCAACAGTAAGTCGAATACCAAACCAATCATGAGAATACACTAAATTGCATTTGATAACGTTGTCACTGGAGGAGGTGAGAAGTACCCCCTCCCAATTATCCCAAAATATATTTTCCGAGATGGTGTTCCCAATGGAACCTTCGTTGTTTACACCCCGTAGACTATTTAAATAAACAACATTCCCGATGACATTGTTAGCATTAGAAGCGGCTAGATAGATTGCGTCTTTGTTCTTCGAGGCGCTGTTGCCAGTTATATTATTTCTATGTGAAAACCAGAGCAAGATTCCATACTCTTGATAGGTCACATTGTTGTTCATAATATTGTTCCAGTGTGATCCGTCAAGATACATGCCATAATGTCCACTGTCATTTATCCTGTTGCCAATTATATTATTCCTATGTGAACCAGTAAGAGAAATCCCATCATGTATATTGGAGAGGAAACTGTTATTTGTGATGCTGTTATCGGGAGAATCATAAAGGAAAACTCCATCTCCTATGTTCGACGAGACATTATTGTATGTAATATTGTTGTCGGATGATTGCCAAATCTCGATTCCCAAGCCATTTGATGATATCGTATCATTGATTATATTGCTTGAGGATTTATAACTGTAGATACCCTTCCAGTTATCTGTGATATTGCTCTCAGTTATGGTTACATTTGTGGAATAAGCAACCTCGATTCCCACATCTGTATCATCTATTTGCACGTTTCTTACTTCAATGTCCGAGCAATTGGCGAGAATAAGCTGTCCTACTTCTATTCCATCGATATTAATGCCGTCGATGTCCTTGTAAAAATACAAAGGCTTCCCATTTACTATATTGTCGGTGAATATATTGTGAGAATTGAAATGAGAGATTTGAATCCCCCCAATAAAAAGCCCATCACTGGAGAAAGTGTTCTTCATCAAACTGTTGTTCAATGATGTGGAAATATGGACGCCTCTACCGTTATTTGAAATAACATTGTTATCGGTTATATTGTTGTTAGATGATGAATGAAAATTCATACCAACCCCATTATTCGATAAAATAATGTTACCACTTACGTTGTTTTCTGATGATGAACTAAATTCGATGCCAACGTACATGTTTAAAGAAATTGTGTTAGATGTTATATTGTTATCAGGTGCCGAGGAAAGTAAAATACCACCCCAGTTGTCTGTTACAATGTTATCTGTAATATTATTATTCGATGATGAATCAAGATATACACCGTATTTATTGTTCAAAGAAATGTTGTTGCTGAAAAGCTTACAGTTACGTACTTTATACAATACAATCCCTGCTTCCGGAAAGGTAGATCCGCTTCCGGTAACACTAAACCCTGTGATGTTCACCCAATCAGCAGAAATATTAACGACATTTCCACTTCCACCCCCGTCAATTGTGGTGTTATCTCTATTCATACCAATTAAATTTACACTTTTATTCACCACTACATTTTCATAATATGTCCCATTATAGACAAAAACCGTATCCCCGTCACTGGCGTTATCTATCGCTTCCTGAATGATAGTGTAAGCCCCTCCACTACCAGTAGTGTTAACATAGAGCATCGTCCCTTTAACCTTGAGAGTAAAATCCATAGTGACATCCACAATTAATATGAAACTAAGTATCATAATCAGACTCAGGCAAATCGATGTTATCCTCCTGGCCATGTATGAAATCAATCGAAAAGGTAAATATATACTTTTTGCCTTGGTTATCCAACTCGTATTCAGCCATTTTATGAATGTTTTAAACATCCGCAACTTCTTAGGTCTTCCGCTCACCCTCCCTCATTCCAGTTGATCTGTGGTCACTCTGGGCTCGACGGATTTGGGTGGTAGGTGCAGCTTGGCTATGTGGTGAGCGCGGAGATGTGGGTTGAGTGTGGGGAGGTAGAATCTGAAATCCTAGATTGGGGGTTTTTAGGGGATTTAATTTAGATATTAGGGGATTTATTTCATATACTTTCTGACCCAAATATAAAATTGATTTGCTGACCTGAGTAGCTTCTCAGCATCCTTTTTTGAAATCGGAGTACCTAGGTATCCAACATATGCTCTTTTATCCATAGCTTCTTTAAATCGGCTCCTTTGAGATCCATCATTTATTATTTTAACTACATCAATGTGCAGTTTTATAGCTTCTCGATGATCCTTTGAAGCTCTTCGTTCAAGGTAATAAATTGTGAGAGCATCGTTGGCGTTAATCATGGATTGGATAGCTGAAAAACCAGCTGCATTGAGCCTTTTCTCCTTAAAGTTTTGGCTTGCTGAGGCCAGGAACTCCTCCGCCTGGTTCAAGTATTGATATGCTTCTTTTTTCCTTATTTCTTTAACCATAGGTCTTCCCCATATAGGATTTTGCCTTCGTCAATAGTTCTCAGAATGAATTCATCTAAATCTTTTATTCTTTTTTTTGTTTCCTTTTTAGAAAGGAATATTGGAGAAATAACTATGTCATATTTTTCGAGAAATTCCATGGCATATTTTTCGATTTCCTCAGTTACAGTTAGATCGGTAAGAATGAAAAGAAGGTCAATATCCCCTACCTCATTCACTTCTTCTCGTGCAACAGAACCAAATAAAATGATATTTTCTATACCCTTCTTTTTTACCTTATCTGCAAATTCAACAGCAATATCCTTGAAAGCAGATGCTTCGGATTTAAAGAGAGCCTGAATTTTAGGGAATAGAACATGCATCTGATTAATTCTATAAACATTGGAGCGCCCAATTTTTTGGGTAACTATTATACGGCTTTCCACAAGATCTTGAATTGCAGGATGCACGGTACCATATGACATCTCTATATCCTTTACAATATCCTCCATAGAGTAACTCCTTTCTGGATTTTTAAACAAAGTTCTAAGGATCCTAATTTTTGACCGTGAACCGAGAATTCTTTCAAGCATTGAATTAACATAGATATCTACCTGGTATTTATTACTTTCGATTTTTCGATGCATACATCGATTTTTCGAAAAAACATCCATCATTCCTCAATGCAATTAGCCGATTTAGGTATATTAATCTCATTCTGGGGGTAGGATGAAAGTATTTGCCACCGCTCACCCTCCCTTATCCTTTAGATCTGTGGTAACTCTGAGCTCGATGGATTTGGGCGGCAGGTGCTGCTTTGCTGTGTGGTGAGCGCGGAGGTGGGGCTTGTTTAGCATAAAAAACGAAGATTTTCACATAATTATATTAGGTCCCAAGACCATCTTCTTTAAGGTGGGAGGATATATATGGGGAAACAATAGGAAATACCATTAGCGATTGGTGTTATAATTGTTATAACCGCCATTATTACGAGTTATTTAATTTTCTTTACTGAAGACAATGGGAATGGAGGCCATACATCCGAACCAAATGTGACAATCGATTTGACCTCTGATGCAAAGGTATATTCTGTTGAGGAAACAATAATTCTTTACTATTATATAAAAAACAATGAAGCTTCAAACCTTTCTTTGGAGAAATATTTGATATGTATAGATCTCGTTATAGGCCCTAATAGGGTAGAGAGACTTTATGAACTTACTAAAACTCTTAAACCAGGGGAAGAGGTCAATGATTCTATAGAGATAAATCGAGACCTTGAACCAGGAGAACATCTTTTCAATATGGAGCTTTTAGAGATTATGGGGGAGAATCGATATCTACTTCATCAGTCAAAGAGGCTAGTCATCAGAATCGAATAATTAGCCACATACTATATCCCATATCCACTCTTTCTTGTTGCCCTGTGCCGACCCTGCGCTTGAAGGGTTTGGGCGGTAGGTGCAGCTTGGCTGTGTGGTGAGCGCGGAGGTGGGGGTTGAGAGGGTGGGGGGATGCGGCACCCCTTTACAAAGGAACTTCCCACTCACAATTAACTTTGGCGTGGATCCAATATCCTCTTCCTGGGATAAAATAATCGTTCTCATTCATATCATGACATGTTTTTGTCTGAACGTCATACCATTGGATGAGGTCAACCTCCTGGCCGAATGTGATGTTGTTAAATCCTTGGGTTCTGTTGTAGCTTGAAAGGGATGGATAGCCTACCATGTTCCAGCCTGGATGGAGGGTGATGGTTTGGTTCGAGGTTGGTTGGGTACCATTATAGACAAAAATAGTATCTCCTGGTTGCGTGATGT
>CP070672.1:308919-319712 GCA_020351895.1 Thermoplasmata archaeon | reverse complement strand
TCATATATTCCAAACGCCTTTATCTGCAGACCTAAAAAAGATCTTCTAAAGAGAATTGAAAAGGATATGAAGAAGATAGACAAATTGCCGATTTCAATGTGCAACAGCTCTGATCCCTATCCTCCGATGGAGAGAAAAAAGAATCTCACACGAGGTGTTTTAAAATTACTTTGCAGAAATCAGCACCCTACCCTCATAGTAACAAAATCAGATATTGTGGTAAGAGATGCCGATATTCTTGGTGAAATGCCCTCTTCTGTGATGTTCACTATAACCACATTAAAAGATGTTTACAAAAAACTTGAACCCAATGCTCCCCCCCCACAAAAGAGGTTGCAGGCCCTGAAGAAGTTAAGAAAAGAGAACATATCATGTGGTATAAGATTGGATCCCATAATTCCCGGTGTTAGTCAAGACCTAGAAAATGTCGTGCAATCGGCTCAAAAAGCTGGCGCGTTACATATCACCTGCTCCACTTTCAAACCAAGACCCGATGCCTGGAAGAGATTCGAAAAGACATTTCCGAAAATAGCCAAGAATACGAAGGAGTTATACTTCGAACAGGGAGAGAGATTCTCCGGTACCCGTTACCTCCCTAAAATATTGAGGCTTGAGCTCTTGAATCAGGTCAAGAAGCATGTGGAAGATGCTGGCATGACTTTCGGGATTTGCAGGGAGGGCTTCAATCTGAATTCAGGAGAAAGCTGTGATGGATCCCATCTATGTTTTGAAGACTCGAAACGTTTCTAAGGAGAAAAAAGAAAATCACATCAAAATCATTAAATATAAGGCATTGTCTCTATATTTTCGTGATATAATGTGCGAATCAACGGTTTTCATCGATGAGAAGGGAGAATTAAAGGAAATAATGGAGAATGTGACAAGAATCGATGTTTACAACAACAAGGCTATCTGCTTGGGTCTTTTAGGTGAGAGGGAGGAAATCGAGGGTGTGCAGATAATCGAGGCAAATTTGATGGAGCATAAGATAGTACTCGGAAAGGTGAAATGAATATCCTCTGTATCTTTTTTATATCAAATTTGAAAGGATTGTGAGTCCACGGCCAATTGAATGGGCAGTATGAGGTAAAGTGTGTGAAGGAAATAATTGTTGGAGGGAAATAGCGGGTTTTAATAGGAATCGGTTTTTTGCCTAGCCAAAAATTTATTATAATAAAGTGATATAGATGTGTATGTATCTCGCATCCTTGTTCTCTGGCGGTAAGGACTCTGCATATGCAATGTACAAAGCAATGAAAGAGGGTCATGAAGTAAAGGTGTTGATCGCAATCAGCTCCGAGAATCCAGAATCTTATATGTACCATGTTCCAAATATCGAATTAACAAGAATGCAGGCTGAGGCTATGGAGATTCCAATAATTTTTAGAAAAACTGAAGGAGTGAAAGAGGAAGAATTGGAGGATTTGGAAAAAGCCATTGAGGAAGCTATCAAAAATTATAAGATCACAGGGGTGGTGAGTGGAGCCATTTACTCCAATTATCAAAGGAAGAGGATAGATGATATTTGCAGTTTATTAGGAATCGAGAGTCTAAATCCTCTCTGGAAGTTAAAACCAAAAGATATGCTATCCGAGATGGTTGCAGAAGGTTTTAAAATTGTATTAAGCGCAGTGGCTGCAGGAGGTTTAGGTCCAGAATGGTTGGGCAGAGAAATAGACGAGGAAACAATCAAAGAGCTTTCAGATCTGCACAACACATGCTACGTCTGCACTGCAGGTGAAGGAGGAGAGTTCGAAACATTAGTTTTGGATGCACCATTCTTCAAAAAACGCATCAAGATCGTGGACGCAGAGAAACTATGGGATGGGCAGAGCGGGGTGTATAAAGTCAAGAACGCGGTTTTGGTTGGGAAATAGTTCCTGATAATCTGTATTAAAATTTAGTTATGTAATTTTCTTTTTAAGAAGTAGAGTTGCGGTTTTATTTATGGGTGTTCCTGAATATTCAAGATGTGAAGGACAAAGAGGTTTTCATTGAGGTTGCGAAGGAGCCCCACTTTGCTCCTCATCAGATGATGATGCTTCCTCGACCTTCTTTTTACCCTGCCTTTTCATCATCATCATTACTCCAATAATGGCTACGATAATGATAATGGTTATAATCAAGTAAAACAGCAGATCATGGATTGGAATAATATCACTGTTGTCGCCAATGCCGTCCCCGTCATTGTCTTTCCATTCATCGGCATCCCTTGAAAAGGCATCCTTTGAATCACCGTATCCGTCCTGGTCAGTGTCCTTCCACTCCTTAGCATTTGTGGGAAACGCATCCTCACCATCTAAATGAGAATCATCATCAGAATCTGGATTCAGAGGATCACTGCCCAATTGTGATTCCATGTTATCCGAAAGTCCGTCATTATCGTCGTCATAATCCGCGATATCGTATATTCCATCTTCGTCAGTATCCACATCTGGAATGCCTTCCACTATAACCGATTCCGAAGAAGGGTTTTCCGAGGTGTCAACTGCTTTAACATAGTATCTGTAACTCCTGCCGTTTTCTAGCCCCTCGTGTTTGTAGGATGTGATACCTGAATTGATGTCTGTAATTTTTATGAAATCACCTTGTTCTTCACTACAATACAGCTCATAGTGATCCAAATCTTCATCCAATACAGCATTCCATCTTATCGTCAAAGCCTCTCCTGTCTCCACGAGCTCCACAACAAGGCCTTTTGGTGTTGCGGGTGGAGTTGAATCCTCCACGATAATATAGGATGAGGTCGTATCTTCGTGGCCTGCGGCATCCCATACTGTGAGATTCACGGTGTAATTACCGACTTTATCGTAGATATGCGTGACATTGGCATACTGGCCTTCGTAATATCTTCCATCTCCAAACTCCCATTTGTACAGTATAATACCCACATTATCGTAAGAATCGCCTCCATCTAGGCTGCAGGGGGCATTCTCCTCTCCATTAACCAGATTGCAGATTGCCACAGGTAAAGTTACATCCAATACTTCCACAATGATCTGATCCACTGCCGTGTTTCCTCCCAAATCTGTGACTGTCAATGTAATTGTATAGGTGCCAGGTTCTTCGAATATATGATCGGTAATTGGCTCAGAACCGCTTGTATCATGGCCGTCTCCAAAGGACCAGTGGTAATCTGCGATACCTGCATTATCAGTAGAGGTAGAAGCATTGAATACATAGGTCTTGTCCTCATACATTGTGGCCATTGGTTCAATATATGCAAATGGAGGTGTTATATCCACAACTGTTATGGTTCCTGTTAAACCCGAAATTCCATAATAATCGGCGGTAACTACGCACGTTCCCAATCCAATGGCCCTAAATAGAACGGATTCATCTTGTCCCGTTATGTTGCCAACACCCTCTTCTGTACAGTCCCATGTCACTGTTACATCACCAAGATAATCCGCAGTGTTGTTGTAGCTGGCTGCATAATAAGTATCCTCCTCACCCACATCATAGAAGGGTGAGACGATTGAAAAACCCAGACCATTTGGTGAATCCCTTATCAATACGAAATCCACTGTGGGCTGAAGGATTGTGATAGCAGTCGCACAATCTCGCTCGGGTCCATCATATAATGTTATGATTGCGGTTCCACCTGTGGTCTCATTACATGTTATTGTCGAGGAGCTACCAAAAGGAGATAAATCCACCAGGTTGTAATTGTTACTGTCCCAAGATGAGGTACCAGGAACATTGCCCATATAGTCAGCCGTGTAATTGTACTGTGCACCATAAAATGTTGTAGTATGACCCACTGGAAATCTTGGGTAATTTGCGATTTCGCAAAGGTTTTTTCCACCTCCATTGGATTCGTCTCTTATCAGAATGTAGTCAACGGTTGGAGGATTAACAGTTACTGATGTTGTATTTTGCACTCCATTGACTTCTGCAGTTACTGTGGCCCCCCCTCCATTAACATCGGATGCCTGAACCGATGTTGAATATCCCGGGGTTGTTACAGTAATCAAATTTCCACCGGTATTCTCAGTCCAGGATGCCTCACGGTCTCCCAAGTAGCCGTAGGTCAGATTGTATGCAGCCGCCCAGAGAGTCATGGATTGCCCAACATCGAAGATTATATTGGTTACTATCTCCCCTCCTCCAAATTGCGCACTGCGGATCTGAATATAGTCCACCACTGCGGTT
This sequence comes from Thermoplasmata archaeon, assembly GCA_020351895.1. Next base: position 315,557 of record CP070672.1, on the reverse strand, counting down.
AAAATGTTGATTTCAAAAGTATCGGAAAGGCCAAGGGTCGAGAACGAAGCTGTCTGTATGAAAAGGCCATCTGCGGCTCCTGCAGTGAATTCTGAATTGTTACCTGACTGTGGGGACCAGTTACCTCCTCCACCGCTCCAATCCACATCAAAAAGACCCAAATAAGTTGGTCCAGAGCTGTTATAAGCGGAGGCATAAGCTGAAACCTTGCCGCCCACACCCATTATTATTGTACCCAGTGGATTTCCATTTGGTGAATCTGTTATAGTCAAAGTATCTATACTTAAAATTTCAATATCGAATGTATCGCTTTTTCCCGAGGCTGTGTTTAAGGCTGTTTGCGTGTATATTCCCCCAACAATACCTGTTGTGAATGTGGAATTTGTGCCGTTATCGGGGGACCATATGCCACCTCCACCGCTCCAATCCACACCCACCAAACCTATATAGGTTGGCCCAGAATTGTTATAGCCTGAGGCATAGACTGAGGTCGAGTCCCCATCTGGCATCAGTGTTACCGTAATGACGGGAAGCCCATCGGGAGTTTCTGTGACGCTTAGGTAATCCAGAGTGGGATCGGGAACCGTAATTGTCCTTATGTTTACATTGTTGTTCTCGTTTTCGGGCTCGAAAATGGTTTTCCCAGGATCTATTACAACCACGATTTCGCGAACGCCTGCCGAGCCTGTTGTATCCCAGTCTACCCACACTGTTGAACTTAGGTCTGCCCCTATAATACCTGCACTCTGCTCGGCTCCTATCTGAGTCCCTCCTGCACCGGGATCGCCGTTATAGAATCTTACATAAACATTGGACAATTCAAACGTGTTTCCCACATTGTGAATGGTGGCATAGATCGTAATGGTTTCACCAAAATACGGTGTTGGATTGGAAAACGATATATCATAGGGCGTTGTAGTATAATCTACTCTTTGGGCCGATGCCGAGAGATTAAAGGATGTTGATTGTAATATCTCTTTTGTGCTGTCGGCCTGGACAAATACCACGACTCCCAGTTTCTCCAGGTCCCAACCTCCATCGAGGGTGAATTGTTTGGTCAGCTCGATATTCTGCTCCTTTACCAGGGTGATGGGCTCTTCGGGCAGGTTTTCAACAACCGTGTATCTCAGTCTGTATTCTCTTGGTGGGCTTCCCTCGTAAACAGTATAATTATGGTCTTCGTAAACCACAAATCTGGCCTTGAGATTGCTCAGCCCTGGGGATAAATCGTCAATTGCTGTGATGTTAGCTGTAACTGTACCTTGGCCGCCACCCAGGGAGCCTGTAACAGTAATGGTCACAGGACTTGGGATTGGTAACCTATTGTCGATTCTTGTTTTATAGTCGTTGTACACCCCCATATCATTTGGATTCGTTGAGCCACCAGACTTCTTATCTATCCCGTCAAAAACGCAAGTTGGATAGCTTCCGACACTATAATAACCCGCTCTAGCACTATTGCCTGGCACATCAAAAGGGTCCGGACTTCCTGGAGGAAACGCTACATGATATTCCAATATTGATAGCTCTGTAAGAGGGTATTGATTGGCCAATCTATCCAAGGCACCCTCGGCACCCTGGCAATATGTACACCACGTCCCGGTAAATAATTCGACTAATACGCTCCTGGTTGTGGTTGCAGGAGATCTTGTTTTGGTGCTCATTGGTGTTTCATCTGCATTAATAGAAGGTTCCATGTCGATAACTTGATTCGAAGGAGGGTTATCAGGTTCCGGGCTATCCTGGTTCATAGATAAAGCCAGCAATCCTGATAGCATTAGGGATATACCTATCAATAATACAATCAATCTTGAAAATGCCGCATCATTGTTCATTATTTTCACCCCTAGGATTATCGTTATAAACCGGGTTTGAAAATTAGTATGGCTATTCAGGTATTTAAGCATTCAGTGGTTTTTATTTCACTTGAGACTCTTGTCTAGGACCTGTTTCTATTGATAACATCCAGTCTAATTTTTATTCCGGTGGTGGCGGTGGTGGAAGCTTTGTAGGCCTGGTCTCGGTAGGTTTTGAGGCTCCTCCGCTCTTTGCTTTCTTTGGTGGTGGAGGCAATGGTTTGGATTTCGGAGGAGCTGGTTTAGCGCGTTTTGGAGGAGGGGTTTTCTTAGGTTCTGGTTTCGAAGGTGCGGCAGCTTTGGTCTCCTTCTCCTCAGTGGTAATTTCCTGTTCTTCTTCTCTTCCGCGTCGTCTGGCCATCATTATTGCAACGATAATGATGGCAATGATAATAGCCACTATCAGATAGAATAACAGGTTATGGATGGGTATGAAATCGCTGTTGTCACCGATGCCGTCGGAATCGCTGTCCTGCCATTCCGATGAATCCTTCGGGAAGGCATCTTCGTGGGAATCTCCGTATCCGTCATTGTCCTTGTCCTTCGATTCCTTGGGATTTATGGGAAATGCGTCCTCACCATCTATGTGCGAATCGCCGTCTGAATCCCGAATCAAAGGATCGGAGCCCATCTCAGCTTCTTTGACATCTGAAAGCAAATCATTGTCGTCATCTTCATCCACGAGATTGAATTCCCCATCTCCATCGGTGTCCAAATCACATATACCCATGACCTTTGAAGAAGAAACGGAGGGATTGCCTGAATCATCAACTGCTACTATGTAATAATAATAGCTATCCCCGTTATCCAGGCCTTCATGTTTGTAGGTTGTTGTACCCGCCTCAATGTCGGTTACTTTGGTGAATGTTACATCATCCTGGCTGTAATAAATCTCATAATGATTAAGATCTTCATCTAAAACAGCATCCCATGTTATCGTCAATGCTTCCCCTTCAGCAACCTGCTCAATTACCACGCCTTCCGGTGCAGATGGGGGAGTTGTATCTTCCACTATAATATAGTATGTGGTCGTTCCCCTGGTTCCTGCTTCATCTTCAACTGTTAGATTGACTGTGTAGGTTCCTGTCTTTTCAAATGCATGGGTGAAGGTGGGCTCAGAGCTTAAATTAGATGTACCATCCCCAAACTCCCACTCATATGCAACTACCCCTACATTATCATGGGATTGGCTTCCGTCAAAGATGATAGGCTGTTTTTTCTCGCCAGGATCCTGGAAAGCGGCCACAGGAGTTGGGGGTGTTACATCCAAGACTGTGATCGTAATTTCATCAGAACCTGTGTTACCTCCTAAATCCGTCACAGTTAACGTTACTATGTATACACCCGGCTCATTATAGATATGAACAGGCATCAGTTCAGTGCCTATTTCAAAGTAACCATCACCAAAGGACCAATTATAAATAACAATTACTGTGTTATCATTTGAATCCGAACCATTGAATATGATGGTTATGTCCTCATCAATCACTTTTCCCGAACCGGCATTTGGATTTGGAGGTATTGTATCAACAACTGTTATGGTTCCTGTGGAACCGCTCTGTCCACCATAGCTGGCAGTCACAATGCATGTTCCTATGCTAATGGCTTCAAATAATCCATAACCATCCGAGCCAATGACTATGCCCACACTCGTTTCTGTTGAAGACCAATCGGCATCTGCATCCCCGATATATCCTGCTGTATCGTTGTAAATCGCGGCCCAAATCTGGATTTTTACTCCTGCTTCCAAAGTAAGAGTGGTAATGACAGATCCTTCATTTTCCGGTTGGTCACGGATTAGAATATCATCCACTGAAGGCTCCAATACAGTTACCTGGGATGTGACCACGTTCCCGTTTCCATCATTTAGCGTTATTGTTACGGTACCGCTTTTTGTTTTAGAACATGTTATTAGGGAAGAATATCCGGGTGAGGAAGCGGCAACTGTGAACGGATTTGTACTTTCCCAAGTGGATGGTGTATCAGGAACATCTCCAATGAAACCAGCTGTATAATTGAACTCGGCACCGTAAAATGTCGTGATGTGACCTACAGGATAACTTGGATAATTGACTGGATCGCAAAGATCCAATCCTCCTCCATCTGGTCCATCCTTTATCAGAATGTAATCCACAGTTGGCTCCAATACAGTGATTTCGAAGTAATTTGTGTTTCCGTAACCATCATCCAAGGATATTGTAACGACTCCCCATTTCGTATTACTGCATGTTGCAGTTGTAAAAGCATTTGGGGAGGTAACATCGACAACATCGGGTTCGGTGCAGTCCCAGGTGGATGTCGTTGGAACACTCCCGATATAACCGGCAGTATAGTTATACTCAGCCCCATAAAGCGGGGTTACATAACCAACAGGAACAACAGGATAATTGGCTGGATCACTTAGATTGATGCCCCCTCCGCTTGAGGCATCCCTTATCAGGATGTAGTCAATGCATGGCTCCAATACGGAAATCTGCATGGTATTTAGGTGGCCATCACCATCATCAAGGGTAATAGTGACAATGCCATAGTTCATGTTGCTGCACGTTACTGTGGAGGAGCTTCCAGGAGAGATTAAATCGGCTATGTTCGGATTGCCGCTGCTCCAGGTTGCGGTGGCTGGAACTTCACCAATAAAACCTGCTGTATAGTTGTACTCAGCTCCATAAACAGTAATAACAAAACCAACAGGAACTTGAGGATAGTTGGCTGGTAGGCAAAGATTATCGCCTTCCCCGTCAGGCGCATCCCTTATCAGAACATAATCCACAGTTGGCACAGAGACAGTTACCTGGGTTGTAACAACATGGCCATATCCATCATTCAAAGTCACGGTAACTGTTCCCGGATTTGTGTTGCTGCATGTTATGGTTGACGAGCTTCCAGGTGAGGTGACACCCACTATTCCCAAATTTGTGCTGTCCCAGGTCGACCCTGAGGGAACAGCACCTATGTATCCAGCAGTGTTGTTATATTCCGCCCCATAAAAAGTTCTGATATAACCCACAAGGTAAAACAGATAATTCGCTGGATTGCAGAGGTTTTTGCCTCCTCCATTTGATCCGCCTCTTATCAGGATGTAATCCACTGTGGGTTCTAAAACCAAAATCTGTGTCGTTTCTATATGGCCATTGCCGTCATCAAGAGTTATTGTGACCGTTCCAAAATTCGTATTGCTGCATGTTATGGTGGAAGAGCTCCCCAGTGGCGAAACATCAACAATGTCTGTATCTGTACTCTCCCAAATGGAGGTAGATGGAACATCATTTAGAAAACCACCAGAATTGTTGTACAAAGCTCCATAATATGTGGCAACATGACCTACGGGATAGCTTGGATAATTCAAGGGTTCACAGAGATTAAGACCACCTCCAGAAGGTCCATCTCTTATCAACATATAATCTATGGTATATTCTAAAACAGTAATCTGGGTTGTACACTGATGGCCGGTCTGATCATCCAATGTTATGGTAACCGTGCCCCAATTCGTGTCACTGCATGTGATGGTGGTAAAGGCACCTGGTGATGTAACAGAAACGATATTCACATCGTCGCTTTCCCAGGTTGATGTAGAGGGAACATTTCCCATATAGCCTGCTGTGAAGTTGTATTCTGCACTGTAAAGATCTGTATTGAAATTCATGGGATACTCAGGATAGTTCGCAGGATCGCAAAGATTTTTTCCTCCTCCAGAAGATGCATCCCTAATCTGGATGTAATCAACAGTTGGCTCTATGATAGTCACCTGCGTGGTGCATTGATGATCCATTCCATCATCCAAAGTGATGGTGACAGTGCCCCAATTCGTATCGCTGCATGTTATGGTGGAGAGTAATCCTGGTGAAGATGCAGTAACTATACTTGGATTATTACTACTCCATGTTGCAGTTATCGGGATGTCTCCAATATAGTCAGCTGTGGAATTATACGTGGCTCCATAATATGTGGTAGAACGACCCACTGGATAGCTTGGATAATTTCCAGGATCGCAAAGATTGACTCCAAGTCCTCCTGAGGCATCTCTAATAAGGACGTAGTCAACACTTGGCCCCAGAACAGTCACCTGCGTGGTGCATTCATGATCCATTCCGTCATCTAGAGTTATGGTGATAGTTCCCCAATTCGTGTCGCTGCATGTTATGGTTGAATAATAGTTCGGTGAAGACACAGTGACTATAGTTGGGCCGTCACTTATCCAGGTCGAGGTCATGGGAACATCTGATAAATATCCAGCCGTGGAGTTGAATGTGGCTCCATAAAATGTTGTGGAATAACCCACTGGATAATCTGGGTAGTTGCCAGGATCGCAGAGATTTGTTCCTCCTCCGGAAGGTCCATCCCTTATCTGAATGAAATCTACAGTGGGCTCCAATACTGAAATCTGTGTTGTATTGGTAATGCCACCACCTGCATCAAGGGTTATTGTAACTGTTCCCCAAATCGTGTTGCTGCAGGTAACAGTCGTTGATATACCTGGTGAGGAGACAGAAACGACAATTGGATTGGAACTACCCCAAGTGACTGTGATCGGGACATCTCCTTTGTAACCAGATGTGAGATTATATGTAGCCCCGTAAAATGTGGTGCTAAAACCGACAGGATAACTCTGATAATTTAATGGATCACCAAGATCCAATCCTCCTCCACCTGGAGCATCTCTTATCTGGATGTAATCTACAGTGGGTTCAGCAACAGAAAGTATACCTGTTGTATTTGAAATTCCACCGCCATAATCTGCAGTAACAAAGCAGGTGCCTTCTTCCATGGCCATAAAATGTGCTT
>CP070672.1:302991-308819 GCA_020351895.1 Thermoplasmata archaeon | reverse complement strand
CCTCAATCCTAATGATCAATGCATTTATTATCCTGGATTTTGGTGGCTTGAATGAGAAAGCAGAAGCAGATGGCTTTCCAAGGGAAATCTTCATTGAAATCCACAGGATAATGGAAATCGATGAAATCGATTTGGGCTCGGGAGCGGATTGGTATTTTTACATTGGGGTGGATGAAGGTTCAGGATATGATTGGAAAAGGTCCTCCATTCCATTTGCAGACAATCTAAATCATGTACTTCCAAAAAAGATTTTTAATTTTATAGTATCCTCCTCTCCAGTTACCGTAGCCATGCGATTGTGCGAAGATGATCTATTTTTTGATGATCTAGCAGACATAAGCCCTTATCATGGCGAAGGGAGAGATGATTCAACAAGTTACAGGCGGGGTGCCACATGTGTTGTTTCTTACAACCTTGACACACATTCTTGGACAGGTGATGTCAAGGGAAGTACATCCGAGGGTTTCTCCGAAACTAATGGGGAATGGGATGGAAGTTATGGAGGGGACACAAACGATGCTGCATTATGGTTCATGATATGGGATGATGTGAGGGTGGATATTGCTCACCCTATTTTCGCTGTTCCTTTGATTCAGCCCAAATCTGAACCCTTCGACATAGATATTCATCTCGATTATGTGAATACGCCAACCTCATGGAGCTCCTCTATATTCACAGAATACGATTCATATGATCTTCAAATCATGAATGTAATACAAGTTAATCCAGAAAGTTGGAGGCTGACAGCCAGTGCTCCATCAAGCGCAAGATGTGATCTTTATGATCTAAAGGTGGAGGTTGATGGGATTTGGGATATCGAAATCAATGCTGTCTCCCTAATTGACTCCTTTTCCTCGAGTCCTAAGTTCATCCATATCACAGACCTTCATATCGATGATCCTGATGTCGAGTTTGGGGGAGGACTCGGGGATGATGTGGTGGAGGCAAATGTTATTTCTTCCGTAATTGAGGAAATAAACCTCATCTATCCGGACTTTGTAATAGCCTCTGGGGACATAGGGGACAATCCCGAGATGATCGGGCAAAATGAGGTGAGACAGTACGAGAAAGTGAGAGAGGTACTTCAGAAGTTAGAGGTCCCGATTTATGTGGTTAACGGGAATCATGATTATGATAGTGATACAGATGAGGGGGATGCCTCGATTTTAGAGTATCGGGATTTGATAAATCCATATCGGGATTTTTCATGGGACTATGGACCATATCATTTCATAGGATTGGATTCAGGTGAGAAAAATGCATATTATGGACTACCTGGATGCATGATGGGAAAAGGTATTACCAACAGTCAGATGAACTGGCTTCAGACGGATTTCGATAAACATGCAGAAAGCTCTTTGTCATTTATCTTTATGCATCACACTGCTTTGGATCCTGATGAATGCCCAGATTTTCCTTATTTTAATTCTTCAATTTCCAAGAACCAGAGGGAGTTTCTCGATATGTGTAGGCAAAATAGGGTAGCCATGGTTCTTACTGGTCATACGCACATAGATGAGGTGTGGGATAGGGATGGAAATAAGCAAACAGGAACAAATATCGGCAACCCTATTCCGCCTCTTTATATCCAGACGAAGTCGGTTACCCATGATGATTTCAATGACCACCATGGTTATCGGTTAATACGGTTATCTGAAGGCTCTGTAACTGATTTTACTTACGATAAGGATGGCAATGGCAATCGGGATGCCGCATCATCTATTAGGGCAGATAAACTCAGCTTGAGTTTCTTTCCAAGTAATAATGGGACTTCAGAAACAGTTACGGCTACCATCCGTAATGATCTTCACGAAAGTTTCCATGATGCGCGAATAGTATTTTACATGCCAAAGCCAGAACCTGGCATGCAATATTTCGCAACAGGAGGCCGTATAGAGCAAAAGATAGAATACACCACATACGATGTTTATTATGTAAGGACCGATATCCAGGAAGAATCCACTAAAGATGTTATTCTTCAATTGGGTTATCCCATGTATTTGGAGCAAGGCTGGAACCTGATTTCCCTTCCTTTGGTACAATCTGATACAAATCTCGCTTCTGTTCTCTCCTCAATCGAAGAATATTACGATGCAGTTCAGTGGTATGATCCAATAGAAACCGAGGATCCATGGAAGGATTATAGAGTAGGAAAGCCTTATGGAAATGACCTATCTGATTTAGATGAAAAAATGGGAATCTGGATTCATGTAACAGAACCTGATGAAGTGTTATTTTTCTGCAAGGGCATTTTACCTGCTCAAAACCAAATAATCACTCTACACCCGGGATGGAATTTAGTAGGATATACCACTCTTTCAAATTATAATAGGGCTGGTGGGTTGAACAATATCGTATTTGGAGTGGACATAGATACTGTTCAGTGTTTCGACCCTATCACAAAAACCTGGCACGAAATGGAGCCTGATGAATATTTCATTCCAGGAAGAGGGTATTGGATCCACTCCAAGATCGATACGATTTGGGAAGTGCCTTTATAATTCCGAAGTGAAAAGATGCCTATTAATTACTCGGAAATAGCCAAAAGTTATGATAAATTGCGCATCACTTCCCCGGACTATCTGAGATTCTGGTCATCCAGGATTGCTGAATATGGATCTATTAGTAATGGATCAAGAGTTCTTGATATCGGATGTGGAACTGGGAGATTCACCTTGATGCTCTCCAAAATTACAGATGCTGAAATTCACGCCATAGAGCCTTCCCGAAAGATGCTTAATGAAGCAAGGAAGAAAGACAAGAATAAAAGGATCATCTGGAATACGGGCAAAGCAGAAAAACTGCAATTTCCCAATGAATTTTTCGATTGTGTCTATATGACTTTTGTGTTTCATCAAATAAAAGACCAAAAAAAAGCTGTGGCGGAAATACATAGGGTTCTAAAACCTAAAGGTAGATGCGTAATAATGACAACTTCCACCATCCATATCAGGGACTCCCCATTATATCTGTTTCCTGGTCTACGGGAGATCGATCTTGACAGATTTCCCTCATTACCTGAACTTAAAGACATACTTCGCAGAGGTAAGTTTAAGGAGGTGCATTATCACCTTGATAAATACAAGACTATCAGAAAGCCCATAGATGAGTACCTAAAGCTCATCAAGGGAAAGCACGTTTCCACTTTAACTCTCCTTTCCGAAGAAGATTTTCAGAAGGGGTATAAGATCTTTGAAAAAAGATTGAGGAAAAAGTACAAGGATTATGTTGAACTAAGACATGGAAACTACATCGTTTCTGGAGAGAAATAGAGTATATCCACTCATGCAACACTAGTTTATCGTAAATTAATAGTTATGAATTCTGCGTCTTTCTTTATTTTCAGAAATAATACTTAATATTAGACCATCCAGAATTTATTTGCGAAATTCAATAATGTTATATACGTTTAGTATATTTCCGGTGTCGAAGTTCGAGACCATAGGGAGAGGTTTATAATGATGACGATATTGATGATCGATGTAGAGGGCGGTAAGGAAGATCTATTTGAGCAAATAATTCAAAGGTTGAAGGAATTGAAGGACAAGCAATTTTTTAAAAAGATACAGGTTCTGTATCTGACAAAATGCTACACCCATTCTGATATATCATTCATGGTGGATGTTAAGGATCCCGAAGTTCTGCCAACTTTCATAACAAAAGTGATACTGCCGTTGGATGGGGTATGGGACATTCAGATAATACCTCTTTTAAATCCCAGTTTCTTTCAAATCCCAGAGTCCTTCACAAAAAATGATTTCAACCATTTCACAGTGATGTTGGATATAAAACCCACACAAACTGAAGAGGTGTACAAATACATCAGGAGAATCGCAGCCACTGAGGATATAGCAATTACATTTCTTGCCTATACTTTCTCTTCCTACGAGAGCGATATCATATTCACATTATTATCGCCGGATGTCGCCCACGCTGGAAAGTTCATTAAGGAGAAGATAAGGACAATTGACGGAGTTATCGATTCACTTCTTTGGGAAATTGAAAACTGGGAATCATTGATCACAGACGATGAATGGATAGATTATATCAATTTCTTCCTTGAAAAGAATAAAATGGAATTGGATCTTGAAAGATGGGAAATGGCCGGATTTGTCTGTGGATGCTGATTACTAATTTTCGTTACTGAACCTGATCTGTAAGGCCAGTATCTACATCCTTGGGGGAAACAATTTCGACACTTATATACCGCAAATAAGAATCGCTTTTTCCCTTTTTGGGTAATTTTTTTCAGTGAAATGGAAGAAAATCATTAACGATAATGGATCATAATAAACCAACTGTCCTGCCAATTACGATTTGTTTCTCCAGTAATCCTGTTTTTTCCGAGGTGATACACTTGCATCCGAATGAAAACGCCCTCACCATCGTACTGTGGTAATCTGACATTAAATGTACCAGTTACATCATCCTTGTAATTTACATCTTCCCCTGACCATTTGTATTCATAAATCCTTCCTTCAACATTGAATACAACGATTATATCCTCTTTCTTGGCCACATGGTTAAGGTCATTGGTCAATGTAATACTTATTTCAACTTTTTCATCATTCATACCCGGGGGATCATATGAGAGGGAGGTAATCCTAAGATCAGGAGGACCAAGAAAAACAAGCATTAAAACTACGAAAGTCATGAAAATAAGAAACAATATCAGAACTGCTTTACCTCTTTTTGAAAAATTGTATGGCGTCTTATAACCACAATATATGCAAAAAATACTGTCGGGGGAAAGGGGAGCTGAACATTTGCGGCAATTGGTAATTCCTTTTCTTGTTATCCTTTTACGGGTCTCATTAAGTCCCATATAACCAAAAAATGAGAAAACTGCGATGAAAAGTAGGGTAATATCGATATATGGACTGGATAACGATAACATTATAAACATGCCTATTCCTGCTATAATTAAAATGAGAAAGATATATTGAAAGATAATTAATGAACCTGGTACGATTTTTTTCTCCTGAGCAAAATTATCCGATGAGATTCCACATTTTGGACATATTTCGTATTTCTTTAGCTCTTTCCCGCATTCTCCGCAGTATTGTGTCTCATTATTATTGTAATAAACAGAAATATTGCTTTCTGATGTCTTTGCGTTGACCTCAGAATAGTTATCCCTCAACCGTTCTTCCTTACCTTCCTGATCCATAATGTCTGTCGATTCTCCTCCATTTTCTTCAGCGATTTTTTGCCTTTTCTTTATCGTCAACCTCTTACCCATAATTATTTGGATATTCTTGAAAACTCTTAATATTTTCTACAAAGCCAGTATCGATTATATAAGGATATCATGAAGGCATACACTTATACACCGCAAATAAGTTTCTCTTTTTCTCTCTATTTAAGCGATTTTTCTCGACAAAGGGGAGAGAATAAGTCACACGATTGAAGCTAAATGCGATAATTTTATAAAGGTCCTGGTTGTTGGCAAATACAGAAGGGCGTATTGATGAAGAGAAAAAGAAGGAAAATATTTTCCATTATCTTACCATGTCTTTTACTTTTGACTGCTGTCCAAAATGGAGCAGCTGACGAGGATTCCCTTGCGACTTTTCTATTCATTGAATACAAACCGTCTTACCTTGAAGGTGATATTGTAAATATTACAGTGCATGTACTTGACAAAGGAGAGTACCTTGCTAACCCAGATAATGTTTCACTCACTGTGAATTCCACCAAGCAAATCCCATTAACAAATATCGGCACCGGGATCTATATAGGCACTTATGAATTGAATAGTACCGATGCAGAATATTCCTTGTTTCTACATTTTCAAACAAATGCCTCATACGGGTTAAATTCAGACT
>CP070672.1:300227-302891 GCA_020351895.1 Thermoplasmata archaeon | reverse complement strand
ATTCATTCATCCCATCAAAGGGCCAGTAAGGATATTCGAGAACCCACTGCGTGTTCTCATCCGTGGGATTATCCAGATAGGATTCGATATCCACAGCCACGCAGAGCGAGACAGAGGAATAACCATCGGGAGGATCTGTGTACAAGACCAGCACTGAGTATGGCTCATAAAGGTCCAGGTTCCTGCCGTATAAGATATGGCCCTTTTTGTTCAGGGCGCCAAAGCAGGAGCACCCTTCCTTTATATTTATGACTCCAGGATTCCAGGGGTGGCCCACTTTTAAAAACTCATCGAATCCGTAATCGCCTTGGTAAGTCATAACGTATATTGGATAATCGTTGATCATCCTGATGGAAGCCAGAGTTTTTTTCTGATACTCTGTCAATTCCTCGGTGACAAAACCTAGGGGAACCCCTGCCTGTTGAAGTGCTGTTCTTAATTCGATACGGCCCTTCAGGATCTTTTCCCGATCGAGCTCCTGCGCGGATGTCAAAACGTAGAATGAGGGAACCAAAATGCCGATACTAGCAAGCTTTAGAAAACTTGATTTCCGAAAAGGGCCCATGAATCCTCCCTCTTTATAGATAGATGATTAACAACGATGCAATATCTATACCAGTACTTCTATGGGAAATTTTGTCATTCAAAATGATTGGCCATGTAAAATATTGAAATCACGTAAATTTATTTTACTGTGTTGCCGATACGTTTCAGATTGTATTCTATCATAGGCAAATAGCAAATGGGGACGGGCCGCAGTATCTTATTAATATTAAAAGAATTAGTTCATTATTTTGTATCAAAAAAGGCCTTAGACGTGGCATTTTAGGGGTAAAATCCCCATTCTAAGAAAATATCTTAGATATCAAAATCTGCACAAGTCACCTTTTAAAATTGACTTGAATATCATGGGATGTTATTTTTCTTCCATTAAATATGCAGTTCATCCAGAGAATAAAAGGAAAATCGACATGAAATTTACTAAATCTCGTTTTATGCTCGTTCTTGTGTTGTCTGCGGCGCTTTTTTTGGTAACGTTTCTTCAATCGAATACATATCACTTAAATAAGTCCCCATCAGACAAGATAAATTCGCATAGACTTAAATCGCTCACAGATAAAGTGGAGGAATGGTTCGAGAACAAAGATATCGTAGGTGCGGTCCTAATGGTGATAAAGGACAGGAAAACCATCCTACATCAGGCAATAGGCTGGCGAGATAGGGAGAGAGAGAAGCTGATGGAATTGGACACGATTTGCCGGATGCGATCCATGACCAAGCCCTTCGTGGGCACATCGATACTCATGCTCGCCGAACAGAAAAAACTAAGCCTCTCAGACAACGTTTCAAAATATATTGCCTATTACGATAATGAAAAGTGTCGTGAAATAACTGTCGAACAGCTCATAACACACACAGGAGGATTCGAACAACCAGGCTATCCCAAAAATCCGGCTGCTTACAAAGATCTCGAAGATCTGGTAAAGACTATCGGAGAAGTCGGCCCAACAATGAAACCCGGCAGACAATATTCATACAGCGATGCTGGCTCATCCACTCTCGCCCATCTTATAAGTGTGATCTCAAAAAAACCTGCCGAGGATTATATTCAAGAAAACATCTTTGACAAACTCGGAATGAAAGACACATCTTGTAACTCATTCAGAGATGATCCAAGACGACCCCGAGTGAGCTGCACCTACAGATTGATGAGCGGTGTATTCTTGAAATATTGGGATAACTCCATGAAACAGGCAGCCCCCTACTTTCGGGGTAGTGGGGGAATATATTCGACCACTGAAGATTATGCGAAGTTTCTCGCCATGTGGATGGATGAAGGAATGGCAGGAAGCGCCAGATTTCTTAAACCGGAGACTGTCCAAAAGGCATTAACACGCTCCTCGTATACAAGCGAAGGAAAAGATGGTTATGGCTACCATTGGGAGATTTATAACGCTGAACTTGAAGCCTTTGGCCACAGGGGCTCGGATGGTACTTTAGCCATAGCAGTTCCAAGGGATGATTTGATGCTCCTCTATTTCACTCAATCGCGGGGAAACAAAACAACCAGGCAAATGGTTTCACTCTTTTTCGATGTGTTCTACCCTGATAATTAATCCAGACTAAAATCCTTAGAACGGTGAATTTGCCCATTAATACTTCATATTCTTGAGTTATGAAAGAAGTCTCAAGATAAAAAACGATGGGAATACGATGAATCCGGAGGAATACATAAGCAAGAAGAATGGTCTCATTGACATAGGACTTGCTGGAAACCATCGTTTCGGTTATCTTAATAGAGAGATATATAAAGGAATTAAGTGTGGAAAACAATGACCGTCAAGCCTAAGAAAAATATGGGGATAAAAGCCTATGGAAGACTTATTAAAATCCTGGTGATACTTATGGTTTTGGGAAGCTGCAATTTTGGCACTCCTGATTACAAGCTAAACGTTACACTCGAAGAAGGAGTTACAGGAACTCCCCAGCCAGGTGAGCACCTCTATAAGGATCTCTCGGAAGTCAGTTACGAGTATACGGCGATAGATCCCATCCATACTGTGGAGGTCTTCCTTAACAACATAAGACAAACCTATTCTGGTACCTTTACCATGTACACAGATGTTGATTTGATCGCTCGATTGGTGGATATTCGCGGAAGGT
>CP070672.1:293484-300127 GCA_020351895.1 Thermoplasmata archaeon | reverse complement strand
TGTTTAAGATTGTATTTCCCATGCTAAAATACAAAATGTTTCCAAGTGAAAAACGATTGCACAAAGCAGTAAATCCCATGGTTTCCGATGAAATTGATAGGATCTCTTTGGACGTAATAGGCTCAATATTCCTTCATGTGAAACTCGAGACAAAGATGCCAAAACTGACAACAGAAGACGAACTTGCGAACTTCAAGGCTCCAACAATGGTCTTTTCTTCAGAATACGACATATTCTTCCCGGCTGAAAAGATAAATCCAAAGGTAAAACAGATAATACCCAACTTGTATGCTGTTGAAACTCTCAAAGGAAACGGACATTTTCCTTCAAGAAAGTCGCTTATTTTAATTAATAAGAAGATAAAGAAATTTATTAAAGATTGAGGACTGGGGATGTTTTAATAAATGCCCCAAGAAAGCAATCCACACAAAGAAGTTCCGGGGTGAGGGGTACTATCCCAAACCAAATAAGTAATTGAAAGAAAAATTGAATATAATGGATTAACATTATGGTGACTCGGGTAAATGAAATGGATATGTTTGAGCTGTATAATATTTCAGAGCATTATATGGATTTGATCAATCCCTTTAATCCAGAGAAGATATCAACTTTGGGTAAGTTTTTGGGACTTAAAAACGGCAGTCAAATCATCGAGTTTGGTTGCGGTTTTGGTGAGGTTCTGATTCTATGGGCAAAGGAATTTGGAATTACCGGAATCGGAATCGATATACGAAAATATGCGTGTGAACGAGCCGAAAAGAGGATCAAGGATCTTGGCTTGGAAAAAAGCATAGAAATCGTATGCGGTGAAGGCGCTGAATATCCTTTTACAAAACAGGGATATGATGTTGCAGCTTGTATCGGTGCATCATTTATCTGGGGAGATTATAGATCCACAATTCGAGCCATGAAGGATGCAATCCATCCTGATGGTAAGCTTGCTATAGGGGAACCTTATTGGATAAAAGAACCCGTCCCTCCTTCATATAAAGAAGATAACAAAGTGGTCCATAACGAGTATGAGCTTCTTAAAATCGCCCGAGAAGAGGGATTCGAATTCGAATACATGATGAGAGCAAATCATGATGATTGGGACAGATATGAGGCCAGTAACTGGTATTCATTGAACAGATGGATAGAAGAGCATCCTGATCATCCGGAAAAACAAGATGCCATTGACTGGCTTCATAAAATTCAAGAAGAGTACCTGAAATTCGGAAGGGAATACTTGGGCTGGGCGGTATATATCCTCAACCCCATTAAATATCGATAGGATGAAAACGTAAAGGAGGGAATTCAATTGGCAAAAGTGGAGATTATCGATTCCAATTTAGATAATATTTGTGACCTTAGAATCTGCAGCTACAAGAGCATCAAGAACGAGGGCTTAAGGCGAAAAATTGAGTGGATGAAAGATCGCTTCTCGGAAGGCATGAAGATCAAAACGTTGTACTCTGATTTGGATGGAAACCAGGGTATGATTGAATACATCCCAGGCGAATATTGCTGGAGACCGGTTGATGCAAAGGGATATATGTTCATTCACTGCATTTTTATTGGCTTTAAAAGCGCATACAAGGGAAAAGGTTACGGTACGCTCATGGTGAAGGAATGCATAAAAGATGCAAGAAAGGAAGATATGCTCGGTGTTGCTGTTGTTACACGAGAAGGTTCATTTATGGTGGGGAAGGAATTATTCTTAAAAAACGGATTTGAGGTGGTTGATTCGGCTCCACCGGATTTTGAACTCCTCGTTAAGAAGTTCAACAAATCCGCCCCAAGTCCCAAATTCAAAGGAGATTGGGAAAAAAAGTTGAATCGTTATAGAAAAGGCTTGACAATAATTCATTCTGCCCAGTGTCCTCCACTTGTAAAATCAATGAAAGAGATACGTGAGACTGCAAATAATGAGTACGGTATAAAACCGAGAATAATCGAGCTTAAAAGCTGTAAGGAGGCTCAAGAAAGTCCCTGTGCATTTGGAACCTGTGGAATAATATACAATGGTAAAATCGTGGCGCATCATCCTATAAGCAATAAAAGGTTTCAAAATATCATGAACAAAGAATTGAAATGAAATCCTATTTACCGATATGAAAATAGGAGGATATATAATCGTTTGAAAGGAGAGGAGGCTTACAAAGATGAGCAACATGGAGAATCCCTATCCCGAGATAATAAGAAATCTACCCGAAGCAGACATCGCATTCAAAGGAGTAAGAGGCTGGCTTTTGCAGGGTAAAAATCACCAGTTAGTGTTTTTCGAAATCGAACCAATCGGTGAGGTTAAAGAGCACTCACATGGGGCCCAATGGGGGATAGTGATAGATGGGGAGATGGACCTCACAATTAGTGGAATTACAAAGACCTGTAAAAAAGGAGATCATTATTTTATCCCGGATGGTGCTAAACATTCTGCTGTGTTTAAAAGAAGGACATGGGTTTTGGATTTTTTTGCAGATAAAGATAGGTATAAAGCTAAAGAATGATTCTCAGGAAAGAGAAATCGATAAACTGAAAGCAATCCGATTGGGTGAAGGGATTTAATTGTTGTATTGGGAGTATTAACCTTAATGAGAATAAATTCATTTTATCTGAGGAAAGCTTCCCTCTTATAAGCCGTGGGGATAAAAAGTATGATGGCGGCAAAGATTTCAAGCCTTCCGAGCCACATACAAGCAATAAGCCATATCTTGGCAAGTTTAGGAAGGGCAGCATAACTGAATTCAGGTCCCACGGTCCCTAATGCAGGACCCACATTACCCAAGCACGAGGCCGATGCTGAGGCTCCTGATACCATATCCAATCCTAGGGCGAGCATGGCACCAGTGGAAAGAATGAATATTAGAATATAGGAAAAGAAGAACATTGTTATGGTATGAAGATCCTGGTCCGATATAACTGTGTTGCCAAGACGGACATGCACCACTTCATGGGGGTTAAGAAGCAGCCTGAGTTTCTTCTTCAACATCTTCAGCATTAGCAGGATGCGGACCTGTTTCATACCTCCTCCTGTGGATGCGGCACAGCCTCCAACGAACATGACAAGTAGAAGTACAAATCTTGCGAATTCAGGCCAGGCATCATAGTTGGCGGTTGTGAAGCCTGTTGATGTCATAATCGATACCGTTTGAAACGCCGAAGTGTGAACGGAATTCCCTGATTCATATCCACTTGCAACCTGGCTGAGAAATATAAAAAGGCCTGCGAAAAATATCATGACCATATAAAACTTGAACTCGGGATCTTTCAAGTACTCACGACCTTTACCGTGTATTGCATGGTAATGGAGCGTGAAGTTTGTACCTGCTATTATCATGAACACAATGATGATCCAATGTACGAGAACAGAGTAATGCCCCACACTTGCTGTGTGTGGGGAGAATCCCCCAGTTGACATGGTGGTAAAGGCATGATAGACGGATTCGTAGAATGGCACTCCAACAACAACTAAGGCTATGACCTCAGCCATGGTAAAGAAAACGTAAACGAGCCAAAGAAGTTTGGCAGTTTGCATTATTGTCGGTTTTAATTTGTGCAAAGAAGGCCCGGGAGCCTCGGCATCGATGAGCCTTCTTCCTCCCCGGGTCAAACGTGTCAACAGGGCCACGCTCAACACTATTATTCCCATTCCTCCGAGCCACTGAAGGAGCGCTCTCCAGAATAATACACTCTGATAATGATCCTCAAGTGGATATGACAAAATAGTGGCCCCAGTTGTTGTAATACCCGACATGGCCTCAAAATAGCCGTCCGTGAATGAAGAAACTGAACCTGCAAAAAGAAATGGAAGTGATGCAAAGAAAGCCACAACCAACCATCCTGCTGATACAATAGCAAATCCCTCTTTATCTGTAAAATCCTCCTTTTTTCCTATAATCTCCATGACGATACCGCAAATAAGGGTGATAATGAAACACAGAATAAATATGATAATTGTACCTGGTATCTGTGTGAAAATGAATTCAGAGCCAGATTCCCAGAAGTAAAGGGCAGGAATCACGGGAAGTAAAAAAGCAAAGGAGAACAGCTTGAGGATGGTCCCAATCGTACCGATGACGACACTTATCCTCAAACGAGCTCACCCCGAAAACCATCTATCCACTGCCATGCGATCTGAGGGATAGTAAAGGAGAAATAACTTCTCGCCCTCGGAGATCACATGATCCTCATCAGGAATAAAGGCATCACCTTCTTTAACAACACCAGCCAGTAAAACAGCACCAATGGCTGAGGAGAACTCGCCTACGGTCCTCCCCACGCTTCTCATTTTACGAGTCACCTTTTTATCTCTAACAAAAATATCCTCTCTTCGCAGTATCTTTCTCCGAAGAGGACCACCCCCTCTAAGAAGGTTCAATATTGTTTTCACTAAAAGTAGGTTTGGTACCACGACATCATCAACCAGGGTTTTTTCCACAGAGGCTTTTAAATCAATGCGGTCCACTAAGGCTAATGCTGTGGGGACTCCAAACTGCTTGGCTAAAACCGAAATCAGTATGTTTCGTTCCATTCCGAACCCAGTTGCCAGCATGACATCGAATCGTCTTATCTCCTCCTTTTTAAGAACACCGTGTCCTAGGGGATCGGATTGAATCACAGAAGCCCTGGGGAGAGTCCTTGCCACATCTTCTGTCTTCTTTTTGGATATCTCCATTATGACCACAGATATATCGGAATCCAAAAGTTTCTGTGCCAGGGTCAATCCCATATTGGTTGCGCCTGCTATGAAAACATCCTTGACCTCTTTATATGGATTTATACCCGTGCCAAGTGCATCTTCCACATCCTCAACCTTTGCTCTACTGTCCAATAATATGCACAACTCGTCCTCTTCCTGAAGGACTATGGGGTCCAAGGGAATGATCTGCTCCACACCCCTGAAAATGGATATTACTCGAGATCCCTTTGGTAAATCTAATCGTGATATCTGTTTGCGGCAGCATGAAGATCGGTACTCCACAACGAGGTGATAAGTCCGCATATTCCGCCTCCTCAATTCCCTAAGTGAAGCAGGAAAAGAGAAGACCCGGGATATCTGAGAGGCTGTAATCAAAGGGGGGCATAGGATAATGTCTACACCTATGTGAGCATATTTTCGGGACACTGCTTCATTAGCAAGGAAGGGATCGTTGATACGGGCAATGGTTCCGCATCCGTGATAATTGGCAAGGGAGCAGCTCGTAAGGTTTGCACTGTCATCCTTGGTCACTCCCAGATAGTAATCGCTTTTTTCGATTTCGGCCTCCTTGAGTGCCTTTGGATCGCAAACATCTCCTTTAATTACAAGGGCATCAATATCACTTGCCATTGCCGCCGCTGATTCATTGCTCTCGACAAATGCCACCTCATGGCCCTCGGCCCTAAGAAGCATGCCAAGGTGTTGGCCAGCGTCTCCAGCACCTCCAATAACCACATACATACAGAATCCGGCTCCTAAGTATGAGAATCCCTGAAAGCAATATCTATCCCCTCTTTCTTAAACTCCTTTATTATATTTTCTGATATTGCGGTGCGCACCTCATTGCGCTCTGAGATCGGGCAGAAGTACGTTAATATTATCATGAGCCCCTCGGGTTCAAATGACAGCATCAATGAAGGCATGGAAGGAATATTGTCAGAGGAAGACGAGTTTTTTATCATCTCCTGTCTGTATTTCCTCATGATTGGGCCTGCAATGCTGTTTCCCACCTGGGTTATTAGGTCCTTGGCCATTAGATGATCTGTCTTGGCAGGCAAAAGAACCTTGATCTCATCCCAAACCAGTGACCTTTTAGGGGATATCGTAAAGATCGGGCTCGTAAAAACAAAGGAGTTCGGTATCAGCACCTCCCTGTTCGTGTAATGGTCCTCACCCATAAATTGTGCTGTCTCTATCAACTTCGTGTTCATGATCGTTATCCCAACTATTTTGCCTTTTATCCCCTCTACCTCAACCAGGTCGCCTATCCTCAGTCGATGTTGGAATATGATATGCAGCCAGCCTGCGAAGTTGATGAAGGCCTTGTAGAACATGATTATGATTATCAGGAATAAAATTCCTAAGAGTATGCCTATACTTGTTATGTCGCCTACCAGAACAAAAGCTAGAATGAGAAGGGAGGCGATCCATATGGCATACTTTATGAACTGCCAAGTGTAATTTGCTTCCTGCGAAGAAAGGAACCTGGAGAGGGCCCTTAAGAAAAACGGCTGGAGAATCGAGATGAATAGCAGGGTGGCAATCAGAACAAATATTACGGTCACAGCCGGAGGTAAAAGCTCCAGCAGAACATCCTTAAATGATTCAGCCCCCAAGAATCTCCCAAGGTAGGCTGCGATTACAACCAGTATGAAAAGTAGTGCTATCTCACCAAGTATGAGTTTGACCAAACGATTAGAGCTCTCTTCCATTAGAGAGGGTAATATGGGGAGGTTATATATCAATTTTCCCCATATGATGTTTGATGTGTAATCTCCTTTTTAAGACTCGATTTTTAAAATGAATTCGTGATTCCCCAAAAGGTATATAAATCTCTAGATGGTTTAACACGTTCCCAGTATTTTTGATTAGGGAGGTTGTTGAAATGGAAGAAAAAAAATCCATGGAAGATACAAAACACGATAAGTTCGTGGAAATGGAAAAAATGGACCTTGCCGAGCT
>CP070672.1:290572-293384 GCA_020351895.1 Thermoplasmata archaeon | reverse complement strand
GCCAGCAACATCAAATGCGGCAACTCCCTCATCGGCCCGGATTTTTATGAAAGCGGTCAGATGGATTTGCTTGATGAAGAAGAACAGTATCGGATTAATGTTTTCGATTGGAATACCGAGTTTGCTGAGATTATGAAGGCGGGTGGGTTTGATGCAATCATCGGTAACCCGCCTTATGTGCTTCTCCAAGATGAGTTCCGAGATGATAAACAGCTATCATACTACCGTTCAGAGTTCTCTGCTGCTTCTTACAAAATAGATACATACCATCTTTTTATGGAAAAGGGAGTAAAACTAACTCGTACAGGTGGACGATGCTCCATGATAACTCCTGCCAATTATCTAACAAATAATTACCTTTTAGGCTTGCGTCGTCTTATCTTGGAGAACTCCTTAATTGATCACATTTTAGTGATAGATGGAGGAGTATTTTTTGGTATTAGTGTAGATAATGCAGTTTTTGTCGTTACTCCTGGCGAGAGCACTGGAAAAACCTTTCCAATAATTCATGCACAACAAGAAGGTGAAAATCTGAATAGAGTATCAGAAATCGTTGTATCTACCCATCGTGCCTTAAGCGATAAGTATGTGTTGTTTACGGGAACAAGTGATAAAACATTCGGCGATCTATTGGAGCATGTGTCAAAAAAAAGCGTAAAACTTGGTGAAATTGCTCATGTGAATTTCGGAAAGCAGTTGCGGGATAGAAAAAAATTCACAACGGATGTTATTCAAGTTTCAGATTTGCCAAAATTAAAGAAACCTTACAAGCCGTGTTATACTGGACGTGATGTATCAAGGTTTATAGTTGAGTGGAATTATCTTGCATGTTTTGATAATGAGGTTGCACGCCGGGGAGGGTGCTGGGATGCGGATAGACAGAATGCCAAAAACAAATTACTGACACGACAGATAGGTAAATATCCTGAGTTCGCGATGGATCAGCTTGGATATCAATGTTTGAATACTATCTTCATGGTTAATATATACTTCAATGATCTTGATCCGCTATTCGTACTTGGGCTATTAAATTCAAAACTTACCAGGGTAATTTGGGTTAATCAGTTCTATGATCAGCGAAGGACCTTTCCGAAGATAAAAGGAACATACCTTATGCAATTGCCAATATATAACATTGACTTTTCAGATAAAATCGACAAAGCTCACTACAACCGGATAGTGAAATTGGTAGAGCGGATGCTGGATTTGCACAAGCGGTTGGTAAAGGCAAAGACAACGTATGACAAGACAAACCTCCAACACCAGATCGACGCCACCGACCAACAAATCGACCACCTCGTCTATGAGCTTTATGATTTGACGGATAAGGAGATCGAAATTATTGAAGGAAAGTAAAGTAGATAGATAAGAATTACCCTCAGAAGGAGGGAAGCAAAATGGGAAAAAGATCATTGACTATCGCGTTGGTCTCTTTGACGATGGTATTGGGGCTTATCCATCAGGGCGGATCGAGGAATATACCGTTGAAAAGCATTCCGAATGAGTTAGAGAAGGGCAATTTCCAGACCAAACACCAACATGCGTTTCAGGAGACCACACTGTATTTTTTCGATTTTGAGACCGGCCCTCAAGGGTTTCTGGGTATCGACGGGACGGATGTGGGCATCAAGTGGCATACCAGCGATGAGTTTTGGACGTATGAAGGCAAGGCCTGGTGGTGTGGTGAGAAGAGGGGGAACGAATGGGGATATGACGACTTGTGGTACGAAGTGCTGGATACACCTCACGACCAGCCCATCGACCTGACTGGAGTAGCTTCTCCCAAGCTTACCATGAAGGCCAGATGGACTTGCGAACCCCCTGCAGAGCCCGAGAGCAACTATCAAAGCGATTGGGATGGTTGGACGGTGTGGGTCTCCACCAACGGTGGGGCCAGTTTTGATGAGTGGCTTGAGCCCTCTGGTGGTTATAACTGTGTCCATGACACATCGTGGGCCTATCAGATGCACGGCAAGTTTATTCCCGGAGGAGTACCCGTGTTCAACGATTCCAGCGATAGTTGGGTGGATGTGGAGTTTCCCCTCGATACATACATCGGACAGGAGGTGGTTCTGCGGATAGCTTTCCTGAGCGACCAGGTTCTCTCTACTTTCGGAACGCAACCATTCGTACGCAGTGATACCTCATACCATGGCCTTTTTATTGACAATTTCTCTGTAGATGATGATGCTACCAATTTATTCCTTGATAATGCCGATGACAAGGTGCATCTGACTCCTGATTATTTGGTACGCGGCAATTTCTGGGAGCTAACAGAGGATAATTCCCATTCTCCAACGCACTCATGGCACATTGACGCTGACGATCATTGGTCTCTCTTTTCAAATTGGCTGGAAACTCCCTGGATAGAACTGCCATCACCTAAGCCTCCCTTGGGCCTAGGAACTGACGAAGGCTGGTTCCCATACCTCAGTTTTTATGTCTATAATGATATGCCTGACTTCGATGGCGATGGATGGGAGGATATGGACATCTATCTTTTTGAAATTACTGCCGATGGGGTTCATTGGGAGCAGCAGGCTGCCCATCAACCGGCGTCTGGATGGGATACAACTTGGGCGCTTTGGAGGTTCAATAGGTGGATAAAAAGAAGAATATTTAACTGCAGGGGGGAGTCAGTGAGATTTAGATGGCGGGTTGAGACTGACAGTGATAATAATGGCGGCAACGGAGCCGGGCTTTTTATCGACGATGTAAGGGTTTACGCCACAAAGATCCAAGACGATATAGGCATCTCTAATATTGATATTTCTTTTCCCAATTCAGTTGATCTTCCCGCATCGGTAACTGT
>CP070672.1:285656-290472 GCA_020351895.1 Thermoplasmata archaeon | reverse complement strand
GGGAATTCTCAGGTCTTGTTCAGGGCCTCTCCCAACACCAGGTCAATGAATTGCAATACATTCGAATTCCAGGTGTTAATATAGCGATAAGACATTAATTACCAATCCACGTTTTCTTCGATCAATTCAGGTTCAAGAAGTACCTAAAAGATGATATCCCTCCACTAAGGGCAAAAAGGATATCCATGATTCTTATACTACTATTTTTCTGGCTCGGATTTCTTATATCCCTTGTTGCAGCTGCATTGGCATATTTTCTTGCAAAACCGGAATGGATGATAGATACATTCTGTGTCGCTGGATTTTTTCTTCTTGCAATCGCCGGTGGAGCCACCTTCTGGGACCACAACAGAAAACGAAAATTGACCCTGGATCACCTGGATTCGGGAATCGAAAGTTCAGTTGACGCTACAAAGGCATCTTCAAAATTTATCCCCGATATAAGTGATGGGGAAGGAATTGTCATTATACTAATCATTATGATAGCAGTTCTTCTTGCCATGTTCTTCTTTGTATTTATCTGGCTTCCGATCCTTTATGTGATCTTGAACATGATAACACTTGGCAGTATCGGGGACAGGTACAGGACCCTTGAAATCACTATAAAAAACCCACAGCAGAATGTATTGAATTGGCTGGCCACCCAAATAATATTGTCAGGCGGATACCTATCCAGAAAATGGGACCCTTGGATCGTCGATTCCAGGATTCGTCATATTGCCAGGAAAATAAGAGATGAGCATCGCACATTCGTAAACACCACAATTGCTTTCACCATAGTTTCATTCGTGTTTGCATTTTTTCTCGTGGCATTCCGCATTTTTCAACTGGTTTTACTGTATTTGACAGCCATTATTTTCGGGGTGATAGCCCTTGGAATCTTTGTGTTCCTCCTATTTCTGGTACTTAATGCGAGGTCTGAGAAAAAGCAATTGTTTTCGAACATATATGGCGGATGAATTGCAGTAATTATTTAATTAAAGCATGAATTTCTCCAGGTTTGATTAAACCATATTCAGTTATGAACATGGTAATATATTTACCAGGAGTGACATCGAAGGCCGGGTTTTTTACCTGCGTTTGTTTGGGGGCTATCTCATTTCCCCTGATTCTCAGAACCTCTTCCTTACTCCGCTCTTCGATGGGAATTTCAGTTCCGTCCTCAATAGACATATCAAATGTGGATATCGGGGCCGCCACGTAAAACGGGATGTTGTTCTCCTTTGCCAGAACCGCTTTCTCATAGGTGCCTATCTTGTTGGCCGCATCACCGTTCTTCGTGATCCTGTCCGCCCCCACTATCACCAGGTCTATCTCGCCTTTCTGCATGAAATGACCCGCCGCATTGTCCGCGATTAAGGCATGGGGGATGTCCTCGTTTGCCAGCTCCCATGCAGTAAGCCTGGCACCCTGCAATCTGGGTCTTGTTTCATCCACGAATACGAATATGTTTTTTCCATTACCATGGGCCATCCTTATCGGAGCCAGGGCTGTACCGTAATCCACTGTTGCCAAGGCACCTGCGTTACAATGGGTCAATATCTTTGCACCATCCAAAATAAGAGCCTCGCCGTGCTCCCCTATCCACTTACATTTTTCCAGAATCGAGTCGACGTAATTCTCGGCCGCCTCTGCAGGCTCGACCCCTTCTTCGATCGTTCCTAGCATGTGATCTATGGCATAGAACAGATCATAGGCCGTGGGCCTTGTGCTTCTCAGCTTTTCGGCTGCCTCCCTCACATCCATCCCCGTTATTTTGGCCTGGGCCATTCCGTAGGCTGCGGCGGCCCCGATGGCCGGAGCCCCCCTCACCACCATCTCCTTTATGGCAAAGGCCACATCCTCCACATTCTGGGCCAGGAAGAAATCGAGCTTGTGGGGCAGCAGCCGCTGGTCAATGAACATGAGCTGGTCGTTTTCCATCCAGACGGAGCGCATGTCCCTGGTTTCACCGTTGATTTTAACCTTCATTATGGCACCCAATCACAGGTTTGTTCCCTGTGTGATTACCGTCCACGGTTTTAAGGATTGTGATGGGAATATGAGGGATATTTTAGTATCACTGATTCCTGCCCCCTACTTCTTAAGATAATCGATTGAATAAAGAAAATGATAACCTTTTAATGGGTTCCTTCACTCCAGCCCATAAATCTGCCTTGGTGCGAGATATTGTGGAAATTTATCTAAAAGCGCCAAACGGACTAGAAAGCAGAAATGACATGCACTTATATATTCTTCATCATGTTCTATTCCATATTTTTCAGCCAGAAGAATGGGGCCACCTTTCAACAGCGGTTCGCAGATCGGGTGAGAGTAGCCATCGTAACCCCTGACCAGCTCAGAAAGTGGCGTCTCCCACATATTGCCAATGACCAATCCCTGACAGATATGGACATACCCGTAGGAATCGAGATGGACCCTTTCCGGATCTCTCAGGTCTTCCTCGGAACATTCTACAAATTCATCATATCTCCTTTTTGGAAGACCTTCCACCAGTTTCTCTGCAGCCCTTCCTTTGAGCAAAGCCCCGCCACCGATAACAGGGGCTCTTTTGGTTTTGTCAGACTCCGAATCTACCCTGGGTTTTTGAATACAGATCGAATTGACAGGAATATCAAGGTTTTTTGCCGCAGCCATAGCAAGTTTAGCTGGGTTCTCATTCTCCTCTTCATAGTGGAATGTATCGTCACTTATGCTGAGATCAGATATTCCCATTTCAATAAGAGGTCGAAGCCAAAGCTCTGCATCCTCCTCTGACGTTACCCAATATGCGTTGGTTACAACCCCGACTTTGAAGTTCATATCCTGAGCAAGTCTGATCCCCTCCAGCATCAGAGGATAATACATGAACGGTTCCCCGCCTTCGAAATAGACCCATTCTATTGTTCCGATTTTTATCAGTTCATCAAGGACTTCCCTGATCTGTTTTAAAGTGAACGTCCCCTTTGCATGTGGACCGCTGTACACAAAGCAGTGGTCGCACTCCATATTGCATGCATAACTGAGCAGAAAATGTATTCCTTTTAGCATTCGGCACCTCCGGATTTATTGAAAGGCGATGGTTCCCACCGATGTGCCATTTTCAAGTCCCAACCCATGAATCATTATCGTCCTTCGGACATAAAGGTTTTACCACTCCTTTCTGCGCCAGCTTCATTATCACAGAATCATCCTCAGGATTCCTCATTGGGGCAGGTTTTCCCACAGTTACTTGCGTCGGCGGGATAATGGACCCGCATCGAAGGCGAGGGGGTGCGCGTTGCTTTCTATCGTTGCTTTCCTTTCCCTAAATCCCATCGAGTAATGGTAATAGGTCCTTTAGATTTTAAAATATTTATACCAAATAGAACTAATACTAATGCCATTGTTGGTCCAACAATAATTGCATAAATACCACTATCCGTCGGAGGAATACCTCTAATCACCAATCCTATTGGAAGTATAATCAAAACTGAAAGACCTACAATAATACAAAAGTATGCGAAAATTTTTTGACCTTTTGTAATCTCAACTTCTTGGGGTTTGTATTTGAATAAAGTTCTATTTTGGAACATTGAAGAATCTCTGCCTTTATCAAATGTCGTCTTTTTACTTTCTAAAGATAAATCGTCCCTTTCCAAACACACACCCCATTCGCTTTCAAGTGCCCCAGTTCGAAAAACAGGGGTTTTTTCTTTGAATGTTATCCTTGATTTCTTTTCCCATACTAATCCTTTCTTCCACAGAATAGCCATTTTTTAAGTAGAAATCTATTACACTTTCATTATCTTTAAAGATCTGGAGGTTGATTTTAACACAGCCTAGCTTCTTTAATTCATTTTCTGCGTGCTTCAACAATGTGGTTCCAACATTTAATTTTCGTCTTTCGGGAATCACTGCCATAGAATAAATCCATCCACGATGACCGTCATAGCCAGCCATGATCGTCCCAATTACTTTATTGTCATCCCTTGCGATAAAAAACAAATCGTCTTTGACTGATACTTTATTATCAATCGATAACTCTGGTCTATTTCTCGCATCTTTGCTAGAAAAGACCGAATTCCATAATTCAATTACTTGTTCACGGTGTTTACTATCGTTATATAATTCTACTACCGTGTTCATCCAGGCACATCTCCTCTTGGTTCAATCACTTCCCTCGCAAGTGACGACCCCGTCCTTCGTTCTGTTGGGTTATCACCAACAACCGCCAAGGATGGCTTTCTACTTTGTTTTATCGTTGCGGGAGCAACCCTCCGGCTGCGTGCTCCGGGATACTTTATTATTGCATAATGGGAACACTTAGTTGTTAATTTATTCCATCGACAAATACTGGGAGTCATAAATTCCCAACTTAACGCCCCCTCGGGCTACCTCCATCTGAGGAGGCAAAGCTTCCTCTGTTTCCTCGAAAAGCTTCGCTTTTCTCAGAGGGCGAGGCTTCACTTTCCTCCCTCTAGCCTTTCGCTCCTCCACTGGACCCTGTGTTATTTGTGCTCCCCTACCGGTTCGGAGCGGGAGGCGACATTGGGTTTTTTCATATTTAATATTGTGATCATCTTTGTTTGTTAAATGCTTTAACTTCTTGTTTCATATCTTTCCAAGAAAAGTCTCTTGTCTCATATTTAGGTACAATTTTACGTAATTCCCTATTAAAACCTTCCATATCATGTACATATTTCTTGGGTATTCCTTTATATTGTCTAACACCATTCTTTTCCATAATCAAGCCAATATGATCAGAACGAAAAGGTCCGAATTTATATGAATTCTCGTATACTGTTTTTATTTCGTCTATATTGTGCTTTATTTTCTCTTCTATGGTTGCTCTATC
>CP070672.1:276936-285556 GCA_020351895.1 Thermoplasmata archaeon | reverse complement strand
CCCAATCCATGCTCATCATTACCATAAAGGATTTGAATGGTTAATAAATTAGTGCTTTATATCGTGTTTTCCCATCATCCTGCTCCCTCTCCTCCCACCCTTCATTTATTGATTATAGAATATCTAGGTAACTTATATTTCCCACCACCCGGTCCCCCTCCTCCCGCCCATTATCCATTTAATCTTGATAAAAGTAGACACTGAGCATCACACAATTTAGGAAATCAAAAAAGACTTGTACTGGATTGTTGATATCCTCAAGGGATAAAATGGTTCACCGAGGTATGATAGAGAAGAGGGTCATAGATTCGGAAGGAATCGAACTGGGTGTTGTATCAAAGGTCGAGGATGAATACATCGAAGTTTCTGAGGGTCTCTTCGACGAACTTCTATTGAAACGCTCTTTTATTGGAAAGGAAGAAGAGGAGGTAATACTCAAAAGCGATCTTCATAATCTCCTTGTGGGCCTTGATGTAATGGATTCAAAAAATGAGAAACTTGGTACGGTTTTGGAGGAGGTTGCTGCAGGTGGAGTTCTCGACACCCTGATCATAGAAAGTGAGGACAAGGAAGTGGTCTTCATTACCCTTGAGGAGATTTACAAGATAGATGAGATCATCACATTGGACATAGATACAAATGAGGTCAAATACAGGCAGAAGACCCACACTCTAAGAGACCATATTAGGCATTATTTGGAGAAGAGGAAATCGCGATAGGTATTGTTTAAAGAAAAACCCAGATTTTTATTTCCCCCTTTATCAAGCTCAGAAAAACCAAACAAAATTAAAATAAGTTAACCTTCAGGTTTCCCTCAAAACCGAAATCGGTAATACTCCCTTATCGAATTCGGACTCCGCTATTCTAACGGGATCTATGATATCCTTACTTAATCTCAAAAGGACAGGTGCCCCCATGGTGATCTGTAATGCCCTGGCTCCGATGATCCTTGCTTTTTCAAATCGTGTATATTTCATTTTATACTACACCTCTTACAATCATTCATTTTCATGGATAGTATCATCTCGATATGATATGTGTAAGTCTTCCCCCTTATTACGAGGAGGGTATATCTTATGGGGTTTTAACATTGTCGCCTCTATATCTCATCATTTCATAGGATTTAATAACATGGTTTTAAACCTATTCCATAACAAATATCGCAGCTGCGATAACAGTTGTCCATAATCCCTTTCTATCGCAGACTGCAGATTGAACGATATTTCTCGTTTTAACTATCCGTCCATCGATTTTAAAAATTTCTTTTTTTTCATCATACGTGGCATCGACATCAAAGGGAATTCCTAATGTAGAGGCCAGCATTTCCGCTGCCAGATCTTCGGCATATTCTCCAGCCTCCTTCTCATTTTGGCCAAAGGAATGATGTTCACTCAAATAACCGTACTGATTCATATCAACTGGAATTGCGCATCCTATTGAGGCGGCAGTCAATCGTCCCGGTTCATTGGAGCTGTTTTGACTCATGACCGCGAAAACGATTTGGCCAGGGACCATGAGTTCCAGTCCCTTTTGTTTTGAAATGATTGTACAACCTGGTGGAAGAATCGAAGAAACTGTCACTATATTGAATTTCTCGATTCCTGCACTTCTTAATGCTAACTCAAAGCTATTCAATTTTTCCTTGTGTACTCCAATTCCTTTAGTAAAAAATACCTTCTTTGGAACATCTATATTTGGATTCCCCATATCATGGGAAATAAATTTTTGATTATTTAAGAATTTTTATAGAAAAGATTTTGTATAAATTTAATTGTGGCAGGTTTTTTAGAAATAAGTTATACCATTATAGAAGATATCATTCTTGCAAAGAAAGGTAGTTTAAAAGCTGATAGTGGAGTGAGATACCAAATCTTTTTTCTATCACTTTGGTTATATGCTCCTTTGGTGTTTATGATGTCAGATTTTGTGGGGCAGCAAGTTGAGGACATCCGCCTATCGAAGAAAACAAGTATTGATGAAATGGTCCATCAGATGTACAGGTCTGGAGGATTCACTGCAAAGAAGGTTGGTTTGGCTTCAGATGTTCTTAAAAACATGATAAAGGATGAAGAATGCACAAGATTCCTATCATTCCCTGCATGCATCGTGGCCACAGGTACAAGGGGTATAATCAGAGACATGGTGAAGGATTCGATGTTCGATGTCATAATCACCACTTGCGGCACCCTGGACCATGATATCGCAAGAACAAAAAAAGATTATTTTCATGGAGATTTCAATATGGATGATGCCGAGCTTCATAAAAAGGGAATAAATCGGCTCGGTAATATCATCATTCCAAATGAGAGCTACGGAATCGTGCTGGAGGAGTTATTACAACCAATTCTAAAAGAGCTTTGGGAGACAGGAAAAACAGAATGGACTGCAAGTGAACTGATTTCTGAGTTCGGAAAAAGAATAGATGATGAAGCCTCTATAATCTACTGGGCGCAAAAGAACGGAATACCAGTATTTGTCCCCGGAATAACCGATGGTGCATTTGGAAGCCAGCTTTGGATGTTCTATCAGGAGCATTCGGATTTTAAAATCGATTTATTCAAAGATGAGCAGGCGTTATCTGATATCATTTTTACCGCCAAAAAAACGGGAGCACTTATGATAGGGGGCGGGATATCTAAACACCATACGATTTGGTGGAATCAATTCAGGGATGGGTTGGATTACGTTGTTTATATTACAACGGCCCAGGAATATGATGGAAGTCTCTCTGGAGCGAGAATCAATGAGGCCATTTCCTGGGGTAAGGTTAGGGAGGATGCAAAAAAGGTGACTGTTGAAGGGGATGCAACCATTATTCTACCCTTACTTTATGCCTCGATATTGGCCAAGGTTTAGGATTTGAAGATTTCAATCTCCCCTAACATCTCGATCTTCATACCGTCTTCAGCAGCAACCGTTGCTACACCAGATTTCTCTTGGATCCACTTTGCTATTGACTCGGGTCCGGAATTTATGGCTCTCAGACCAAAATGCGTCAACAAGGCCATTTCAGGTTGAACTTTTTTAAGAATCGTTACTGCATCCTCGGGTGAAAGGTGATGATGAAGTTTGATTCCCATGGGTGTTGTCAAAGCCAGGATGAGGAGGCGAGAATCGGAATAAGTATCTATAATATATTCGTCAACTGACGTATCACTGGTGTAGGTTATGATCCCATGCTCTGTTTTAACCTTGAAACCCACTCCCGATGGATCTGTATGGATTGTGGGAGTTGTCACGATATTTATCTCTCCAATAGAGTAAGTCTCCTTTGATTTGGCCACTTGCACATCCTTAAGGTGGGAAAGATGGTATCCTGAGGCCTTTGGTTGGAAACCTTCAATACCAGAAATCACGCTCTCGCTTCCTATTATTGTCCCTTTCGTTTGTGTGCAGCCTTTTGTCATTGCCTCTATTAACACATCCACGTCAGTATAATGATCTGGATGGCAGTGGGAAACTAGTAGAAGGTCTATAGTTGTTGGATCTATGTTCAACTGTTTCATTCTCAGTATGGCACCAGGCCCTGGATCTATGATCATGTTGATACTATCTTGGATGAGAATGCCGCCAGTGCTTCTGGTTTGGTATATGGTGGCGAATCTTCCACCGCAGGTGCCAAGGAATGTAATTTTTGCCATTTTCTTCGCTTTTGGGTATCGCGGATTGGTTATTAATGTTTGGTGATTGGATTGAAGAGAGAGGGACTTAGCTGCCTATCTATCTTGCTCGCAGCTTCCCTCTTCTTTCATCTAATATATTAAATTAATGTGCAAAATCATGAAAAAAGCACAAGATTCTCTTTAATGCAAAGTTTTATAATAGGTAATACAATCTCCCTATCCCCCGAGAGAACCAGTTACTAAAATAATTGGGGATTTGATTAGAAACTCATGTTTATGGTGATAGTATGAAGACGATTGTTTGGGCCATTGAAGTGGATAAAAAGAGCATTCCTCAGGTTGGAGGAAAGGGAGCAAATCTCGGAGAGATGTTGAATGTCAATTTACCGATTCCGCAGGCGTTCATAGTTACCGCCGATGCATTCGATCATTTCATTACAACGGTTGGTATCAAGGATGAAATACTCAAAGTTCTTTCTGATGTTAAGGTGGATGACGAAAAAAGCCTTACCTCGGCCTCCAAATCTGTAAGAGAGGTTGTTAGAGCCGCAAAGATCCCATGGAACCTGGAAGTGGATATTGTTGGTGCATACAAGAAGCTGAGCGAGATGGCAGGTGACAAAGAAACATTCGTGGCAGTTCGGTCGAGTGCAACTGCTGAGGACCTGCCTGAAGCTTCATTCGCTGGTCAGCAGGAGACATACCTGAACGTCCATACCAAGGAGGATTTACTGGACAAGGTCAGGGAATGCTGGGGCTCACTTTATACTCCAAGGGCGATATTCTACAGGGAAAAGCAGGGCTTTGCCCACGAAGATGTCAAGTTGGCAGTCGTGGTGCAGAGAATGATCCACTCCGATGTTTCAGGGGTGATGTTCTCGTCTGATCCAAGCACTGGTGCCCCAGAGGTTCTAATCGAGGCAGGATTCGGACTGGGCGAGGCCATTGTCGGCGGGCAGATTACACCAGACACCTATCACATATCGCAGGATACTCTAGAAATCACTGATAAGAAGGTTTCAAAACAGACTTGGATGTATACAAAAAACGAGGAAGGAAATACAATAAAGCTAGAAGTTCCTGGTGAATACCAGATGAACCAGAAGTTAACAGACGAGCAGATCAGAGCTGTAGCCGAATTAGGTGTACAAATCGAACGCCATTACAACGAGCCCATGGATATCGAATGGTGCATTGAGGGCGGCGAGATTTTCATAGTCCAAGCAAGGCCAGTCACCACCATAAGAGAAACGGCGAAAGTCAAGGCCAAGGAGGAAGAAGAGGAGGAGATTTCGGAATTAAATGTTCTCACAAAAGGAATGCCAGCTTCTCCGGGAATAGCAATTGGGACAGTCACGCTAATTGCTGACGAAACAGAACTGGACAAGGTCAAAGAAGGGGATGTTCTCGTGACGGTGATGACCACACCAGATATGGTTCCAGCCATGAGGAGGGCAAATGCCATCGTCACAGACGAGGGTGGCATGACCTGCCATGCTGCCATAGTATCCAGGGAGTTGCAGATACCCTGCATTGTAGGCACAACAGATGCCACACAGATCTTAACCGAGGGAATGGAGGTCACTGTTGATGCAGATAAAGGCAGGGTCTATGAAGGTCTCATTAAGATGAAAGCGGAGGCGAAGGAAGAGGTTAAGGCTGGTACGACGGTGGCTTCATATGTGCCAATCACGGCAACCAAGGTCTACATGAACCTTGCGGTACCAAGTTTGGGTGGGAAGTACTCCAAGCTACCAGCCGATGGCGTGGGACTTTTTAGAATCGAGCTGGCATTGACCGAGGATATCGGTGAGCACCCCATGAACTTCGTAAAGGAGGGGAGGGAGGAGGAATTCGTTGAGAAGTTGGCCGAAGCCATAAGACAGGTTGCACAGCCAATGTTCCCCCGCCCTGTGGTGGTCCGCACATCGGATTTCAGGACCCACGAGTTCAGGAACCTCAAAGGTGGGGATGAGTTCGAGCCCGTGGAGGAAAATCCTTTCATAGGATGGCGCGGCTGCAGCAAGTACGTTTCCACATATGAGCCTGCTTTCAGGCTGGAGATTAAAGCCCTAAAGAAGGCGCGAGAGGAATTCGGTCTGAAGAATGTGAACATGATGGTTCCCTTCGTCAGATTACCAAGCGAGCTTATCAGGATCAATGAGCTTCTTGAAGAAGAAGGTCTAAAACGCAATAATGATTTCAAATTCTGGATGATGGCTGAGGTACCTTCAAACATTCTAATGGCAAAAGAGTTCGCGGAGTACTGCGATGGTTTTTCTATCGGTTCAAATGATCTTACCATGCTCGTCATGGGAGCAGATCGAGACTCCCGGATATTGGGCAATTTAGGTTATTTCGATGAGCGTATACCGGCGGTAACTCGGGCCATTGCCATGTTGGTAGAGGCCGCCCATGAAAAGGGAAAAACGGTTTCCATCTGTGGGCAGGGACCCTCCGTATATCCAGAGTTCACAGAGTTTCTAGTCAAAATCGGCATCGACAGCATAAGTGTTAATCCTGATACAGTGGAGAACACCAAAAGGCTTGTGGCCAGTGTCGAGCAGAAGATGTTGCTTGATAGATTGAGGAAGCTCGAGGACGGTATCTAAAAGATCAACTTGAGATTTTTCTCACAACCTGCAGGATGAAAATAGACGATCGCCGAATTTCTGAAAGTCAAAATTTAAAAAGAGTTATATATGCTGGAGATATTTCGTCATAATGAAAAATAAGGGGGTAATTCTGGAACTCTTATTTCAAAAAGGATGGAGGTATGATAATGGAAAAAACATCATTGATATCGGGATTCTACAAGTTGGATCCAAAGGAAAGGTTGGATATTGTTAAAAAATTCAGCGACCTTGGTGATGAAGAGGTTGAGGCCCTATTCAAAACAGGCTCCCTTGACATGGAGCAGGCGAACAGGATGATCGAGAATGTAATAGGAACTTTTGAGTTGCCTGTTGGTATTGCAGTCAACTTTCAAATCAACGGTAAAGATTATCTCATTCCAATGGCCATTGAAGAACCTTCTGTTGTTGCAGCAGCTTCAAACGCTGCTAAGATGGCGCGGCCCAAAGGAGGATTTCAGACCAGTAATACAGGTCCAATTATGATAGGTCAGATTCAGCTTACAAACGTTAAGGATCCCTATGGTGCTAAGATGACGATACTGGCCCATAAGGAAGAGATATTGAAATTGGCAAATGAACAGGACCCCGTACTCGTAAAATTCGGAGGAGGAGCAAAGGACCTGGAGGTAAGGGTTGTGAACACCATGTTGGGTCCGATGGTCGTAAACCATCTTCTTGTGGACTGCAGGGATGCCATGGGAGCTAATGCAGTGAACACAATGGCCGAAGCAGTGGCCCCATATGTGGAAAAGATCACAGGCGGAAGGGTTTACCTGAGGATCATATCAAACTTGGCTACTTATAGACTGGCGAGGGCAAAGGCTATCTTCGACAAAGAGGCGCTTGGTGGAGAGGATGTTGTGGACGGTATCATAGAGGCCTATGCCTTTGCGGCTGCGGATCCATTTAGATGTGCTACCCACAACAAGGGGATCATGAATGGTGTTTCCGCTGTTGTAAGAGCAACGGGAAACGACACAAGGGCAGTTGAAGCAGGAGCGCATTCCTATGCATCCATATCCGGCCATTATTCACCATTGACAGTTTGGGAAAAAAATGCACAAGGTGATTTAGTAGGAACCATAGAGATTCCAACAGCTGTTGGTCTCATAGGTGGTGCAACGAAGACCCATCCAACAGCCAAGGCCGCTGTCAAGGTTCTTGGTGTTACCACAGCACAGGAACTGGGAGAGGTAATGGCTGCCGTAGGACTGGCACAGAACCTTGGAGCGCTTCGGGCTCTTGCCACAGAAGGTATACAAAAAGGTCACATGGCATTGCATGCTAGAAATATTGCCATCATGGCAGGGGCTTCAAAGGAAATCGTGGATGATGTCGTGAAGAAACTCGTTGCAAGAGGAAAGATCAGGATGGACATTGCCAAGGAGATCATAGACGAGATTACGAAGGGGAAATGACGTAAATCCGAATTTCTCTCCTCTTTTAAATTAATAGGAAATATGAATCTTGACCCGCCTCCTTGCCCCCTCCTCCCTCCCTAAAATTACTAAATCAATAAAGATAAATCCAAAACAATGGCATTATCATCGAATAGATAAAATAGAAAAAAGCCGACGGAGGGATCCAGGAACCTAAAACTTTTTGAGGCTCAACTGCGCTGGACAATGCTCACCAAAAAGTTTCAGCCATCCAAAAACCTCGCATCGTCCTGCTCGGCTCGCAACAAATTTAAATTAAAAAAAGAGCCGACGGAGGGATCTGAACCCCCGACCTGCTGATGTCTTTCCCCCGACCTTTCTTTCATGTGGAACTCGAGTTCGGTTCATACTTTTTTTCATCGACGCTTTCTCAAGGGCCGAGACCCAAGGGCGAGGAAACTCATGTGCTGCGAAGCAGCATAAGTGCCATTCATGGCCCAGGTTTCCGTCGATGCTTTCTCAAAGGGTCGAGGGATACAAGTCAGCCGCTCTACCGGGCTGAGCTACGTCGGCATGTCGGTTTTTTCTCCACCTAATTAATTTCATTGAATTAAATCTTCCTACCTATTTTTACATATCGTAAAAACTTCGTAAAATGCCTGTTTTACGGGCATATAGAAAGGTTTAAAAGGGAAAAGGGCATTTTAGGACTCAGAGGTGAATACCTATGGTAGTAAGGAAATCTAAGGTTAAGGAGTTTGTTGGAACAGACTTTCGAGTGTCGGCTGATTTCTATGATGCCTTGAATAGGCATATTCAAGACACATTGAAACAGGCGAAACAAAGGGCAAAAATGAATGATAGAAAAACTCTAAGACCACATGATCTATAAATGGGGGAGCTTTTTTTCCCTACCTCTTTTTTTTTATAAATTTTATTCCTTTTGAAATTTTTCTAATCCACATCCCTGCGTAACATTCTT
>CP070672.1:252906-276836 GCA_020351895.1 Thermoplasmata archaeon | reverse complement strand
TCAATGTGTATTCTCTCCCCAAAACTGGTGGAGGCGGGAAGGCATCCAAATATCAAGATATTAGCGAATTCTGAGGTTGTGGATTGCAGCGGAAGGGCTGGAGAGTTTAAGGTTAAAATCTTAAAACATGCAAGATTCATAGACGAAGAAAAATGCACAGGCTGTGGAGCATGTGCTGAGAAATGTCCAAAAAAGGTACCCAGTGAATTCGAAAGAGGCCTTGCAACAAGAAAGGCCATTTATATTCCCTTTCCACAGGCCGTGCCTCTAATATATACCATTGACAAAAACAACTGCACTTATTTTGAGAAGGGGAAATGCAGATTATGTGAAAAGACATGCACAAGAGGTGCAATAGATTTTGAGCAGAAAGACGAAGAATTAGAGTTGGATGTTGGCTCCATTATCGTGGCAACCGGATATGATTTCTTAAATCCGTCTCGTGTACCAGAGTACAAATATGATGAATATGATAATATTATCACTTCAATTGAATTCGAGAGACTCATGAGCGCCTCAGGTCCAACGCAGGGTAAAATCCTTCGACCTTCTGACGGTAAGCCTCCAAAGAGTGTGGTATTCATTCAGTGTGTTGGATCAAGGGATGTAAACAACTGCAAATATTGCTCAGCTGTTTGCTGTATGCACTCCATAAAGGAGGCGATGATAGCCAAGGAGCATGATCCGAATATAGAAGATATGCATATACTCTACATGGATATCAGAGCCTATGGAAAGCATTTTGAGAGTTACTATCTCAGGGCTAAGGATGAAATCAACATCAATTTTATTAAGGGTAGACCCGCGGAGATAATCGAGGAAGCAGGAACAAACGATATCTTCGTTAGGGTGGGTGATATAATAAAGGGGGAGACCAAGGAAATCAGGGGAGACTTGGTTATACTCTCAACAACCATAATCCCAAATGAAGGCAATAAGAAGTTGGCTGAGATTCTAGGTATCGACCTGGATGAATACGGTTTCTTCAAGGAGAGGCACATAAATGCCCTCCCCATCGATTCCACAAAACCCGGTATATGCCTGGCAGGTTGTGCTGCTGGTCCCAAGGACATTCCCGACAGTGTGGCTGAAGCAAGTGCGGCAGCTGCCAGGGCCATAGGCTGGATTAAAGAGGAAATCGAGCATGAGGAAATACCCAAGGCCGCCCCCTATCTTACGGCAGGAAAAGAGGACGAGGAGCCCAGAATAGGTGTTTTCGTATGTTCCTGTGGAATCAATATCGGCGGCACCGTAGATGTACAAAGTGTTGTTGAGCACGTTAAGACGGTGCCCTATGTGGTGTATGCCGAAGATAACCTATACACATGCTCAGAAGATTCCCAAAAACATTTGACGGAAATGATAAAGGAAAAAAATCTGAACAGGGTTGTCATAGCCTCCTGCACACCGAAAACACATGAACCCATATTCAGGGATACATGCGAAAAAGCCGGACTGAATCCCTTTTTATTTGAGATGGCGAACATACGCGATCAATGCTCCTGGGTTCATATGCATGAACCTGAGAAGGCAACGGAAAAGGCCAAGGACCTTGTAAGAATGGCAGTGGCCAAGGCCATTCACCTCAAACCATTGTACCCCAGAGGAATATACATCGAGAGGAGCGCTTTGGTGATAGGTGGTGGGATTGCCGGGATGCGAAGTGCAATAGATTTGGCCAATCTTGGAATCGAAGTGAATCTTGTTGAGAAAGCAGCCTACCTAGGGGGAA
The DNA here is from genome assembly GCA_020351895.1 of Thermoplasmata archaeon. The sequence continues at coordinate 275,104 of CP070672.1, read as the reverse complement.
GGGTTGCCCAGCTAGGTGAGGTCTTCCCAGAAAGCCAATCATCCCATTCAATTTTGGATAGGATGTACGGTGCAATAAGCAGGAGACCGAAGATAAAAGTGCATCTAAAATCGGAAGTTACAAAAGTGGAGGGTTATCTAGGAAATTTTGATGTGGATATATCCCAACGGGCAAGAGGTGTGGATATAGAAAAGTGTGATGCCTGTGGTAAATGTGAAGAGGTGTGTCCCGTGGAATCGCACTATCTTTTTGACAGGAGACTTTCCACACGAAAGGCCATATACATGCATCCAAACTCCTGGCCCAAAGCCTACAACATCGTAGTAAAAGATTGTAACAAATGCGGAAAATGTATCGATGCATGTCCTACTGGTGCCATTACAAAGGAATCTATAGAACATCTAGAAGACAACTTTAAACGATTTAAGGCAGGAACTGTGATTCTGGCTATAGGCTCTGATCTATACGATCCCCAAGGTGAATATAGCTATGAGGATAAACCAGAGAATTTAGAGGCTATTTCAGTTATAAGCAATATAGGTCTAGAGAGACTCCTTAATCCGGAAGGACCCACAAAAGGCGAGGTGATAATCAACAATAAGAAGCCTGAGAAAATAGCGTTTATATTGTGTGTTGGTTCAAGAGATCCATTATGCGAGAGTCTATTCGATCGAGAGGGAACCGAGGGAATTGGTGATTGCTCCCGATACTGTTGTAAATCCACCATGAAACAGGCCATCCAATTAAGGAAGATGGGCATCGACGTTATCATTTTATACAGGGACATCAGAACATATGGCAAAGGAGGGGAAGAGATGTACAGGAAGGCCTGTGAAATGGGAGTGCAGTTCGTCAAATATGAATTCGAAAATAAGCCAATGGTCGAGGATTTAAAGGGCAAGGCCAATATCCATGTCTTTGACGAGCTTAGTGGGGAAGATTTGAAGATCCCTGTGGATAATGTTATTCTCGTTTTGGGTATGGTAGCAAGGTTTCCTGATACTCACGATCTGCTTCAGAATTTCAAGGTGACTCAGTGTGGAAGCGGTTTTTGTATGGAAAAGCATATCAAACTGGCACCCATTGAGGCAAATGTCGAGGGTATATATCTTGCAGGGTGTTTACAGAGTCCCAAAAATATTGCAGAGTCGTTGGAGCAGGCAAGCGGTGCAGCCATGAAGGCTGCCATACCCATGCTGAGAGGTTTTGCGAGAAATGAGCCCATTACATCATTCATTGATCAGGAAAGGTGTATAGGGTGTAAAACTTGCGAGCAGGTCTGTCCATATGGTGCCATAAGACCTGTGGAAGGAAAGAAGGCAATGCGTGTTGTGGAGGCGCTTTGCCAGGGGTGTGGCTCCTGTGCAGCAGCATGCCCTGAATGTGCCATAACTATGAATCATTACACAATTGAACAGCTCATAGCTCAAGGATTGCCTCTTATGGAGGATGAGATCAGATGAGCGACGATTTTGACCCGAAGATAATCGGCTACCTATGCAACTGGTGCTGCTATGCCGGGGCCGATTTGGCTGGTGTTAGCAGGATACAGTACCCCCATAATATCAGGATCATCAGGGTCATGTGCAGCTCCAGAATCGAGCCCTCGATTATCCTTGAAATGTTCATTCAAGGTATCGATGGAATATTCATTGGAGGGTGCCATCCTGGGGACTGTCACTACATCGAAGGCAATTTCCATACTGTCTATCGCATAGAAATGACCAAGAAACTGCTTCAAAAGGTTGGATTGAATCCCAAGAGGCTGAGATTGGAATGGGTCTCGGCATCCGAATCCATTCGTTTCGCAGATATAATGAAGGAGATGACCAAAAATATAACCGAGTTGGGACCGAGCCCCATCTCAGGCAAGTCCCCCCACTTGAATATTCTGGAGCAATTATTAATAGCAAGGGATGCAGCCAATGATTTCAGGTTGAGGTTGCTTTGCGGAAAAGCGTATAACATAATCGAAAAGGGAAATGTCTACAACAATAAAATCGAAGATGAAAGATTTAATGAGATAATGGATGAAATTATTGAGGAGGAGATGCTAAGACAGCGAATCCTAAGGTCCCTTATGAAAAAATCCCGATCAGTTAAGGATATCGCCCAAGACATAGAGACCCCATCGAAAGAGGTTCTTGAGCACCTTGTTGTACTTCGGGACAGAGGATTGGTGGGACTTAAGAAAATCGAAGGCACATCTCCGATTTACAACTATGTTGCAGGTGATTGAAGAGAGGAACATAAATGGAAGTAAGTACCGATGAACAAGAAACGAAAATAGATGAGCGGGACGAGATAAAAAATATTCGCAACTCTTGGAGAAGGAAATACAAAGTCTCCACTTTACCAGCCTGGGCTCAGGTTCAAAACAAGATAATTCAGGAGTGCAAGGAAAACCTCCCTAATATTGATGAAGAGACAAGAAAGAAGATAACAAGAGAGTTGCTCCTCACCTTAAGGTGTCACAGCTGTGAGAGGGCAAGATCCGATGCCTGTCATTTCTCTGTTTGCATCAGGGGATTGCTTTCAGGAAAGGGGGTGGTGTAAATAGAGGCAAAGGATGAACTGATCGAGGTGGACGCCATTTCAAAAAGCAAGGAGTCTGAATCCAAAAAGGTAGGGGCGGTCCTGATAATCGGTGGTGGGATCTCAGGTATGCAGTACGCATTGGATCTGGCGGATTCAGGCTTTAAGGTCTACGTTCTTGATAGCAGCCCCAGTATAGGCGGGGCAATGTCCCAACTTGATAAGACATTTCCCACTAACGATTGCGCAATGTGCATCATGGCCCCAAAACTGGTGGAGACAGGACGGCATCACAACATTCAGCTCCTCACAAATGCCGATTTGGAAAGTGTGGAAGGCGAAGCAGGAAATTTCAAGGTCACAATTACCAAAAGACCAAGATATGTGGACGAGAGCCGCTGTACCGGATGCGGTATTTGTACACAGCGGTGTCCCATCGAAGTAAAAGACGAGTACAACAAGGGTCTGAAAAGGAGAAAGGCCATTCATGTGAAGTATCCACAGGCTGTTCCACCTGTTCACTGTATAGATCAGGAAATCTGTATAGGCTGTGGACTCTGCGAAACCCAATGCGAGGCAGAAGCCATAAAATATTCCCAGGAAAAAAGGGAAATTGAGATAGCAGTGGGCTCCATCATACTGTCACCTGGTTTTGAGGAATTCGACATTTTATCGAAGCGTAAAGAATATGGATACGGTAAATTCCCAAATGTGATCTCCAGTTTGGAAATGGAGCGTATGCTCAGTGCAACAGGGCCTTTCAATGGTCTCGTTCTGAGACTCTCTGACGGTGAGATACCAAAGAGAGTCGCCTTTATCCAATGTGTTGGTTCAAGGGACAGGACTGCAGGAAATCCATATTGCTCATCAGTATGCTGCATGTTCGCAATAAAAGAGGCAGTCATAGCCCAGGAACATGCACCAGGATTAAAATCCACCATATTCTTCATGGACATGCGGGCCTTTGGCAAGGAATTCGATGATTATTATATCAGGGCCGAAGAAGAGCATGGTATCAGGTTCGTGAAAAACAACAGGGTCTCGGGAGTAAATGAGGATAAAAACACAAACAACCTGATTTTAAATTATGTTCACGAGGGGGTATTAAATGAGGAGGAGTTCGATTTGGTGGTTCTTTCCGTTGGAATGGACTCACCGAGTACCGCATTGGAGCTTGCCGAAAAGTTGGGTGTGGAGTTGAACGATTACAACTTTTGTAAGACAAGTGTTACATCACCTCTTGAGACCAACATGAAAGGAATCTTCGTCTCAGGAGCATTTTCCGCTCCAAAGGATATCCCCGATACTGTGGCCCAGGCAAGCGGTGCCGCTGCCTGCGCTTCGTCCTTGATTGCGTCCGAACGGGACAAACTCGTTGAAGTAAAGGAGTATCCACCTGAAAAAGAGGTGGCGTTCGAGGAACCCCGAATGGGGGTGTTCATTTGCCACTGCGGAATCAACATAGGCGGTGTAGTCAAGGTCCCTGATGTTGTGGAGTACGTTAAAACCCTGCCCAATGTTGTGTACGCCGAGAGCAATCCGTACACATGTTCCCAAGACACACAGCAAAATATCAAATCCAAAATTGAGGATCATAATCTCAACCGTGTGGTGGTGGCAAGCTGTACACCTCGGACCCATGAACCACTGTTTCAGAATACCGTAAGGGAGGCGGGATTGAATCCGTACTTCTTTGAAATGGCCAACATAAGGGATCAATGCTCATGGGTTCACATGCACGAACCTGAAGCTGCAACGAAGAAGGCCATGGATCTGGTAAGGATGGCCATTTCAAAAACGAGGTTGCTTGAACCACTATATAAAGTGGAAATTCCAATAAATCAATCGGCCCTTGTCATAGGTGGTGGAATATCGGGAATGATGGCTGCATTGGAGTTGGCTGAGCATGGATTCGCAGCCCATATCGTTGAAAAGGAAAAAGAGCTAGGTGGAAATCTCAGACGACTGCATTTCATGCTCACAGGAGAAAATCTCCAGGAATTTCTGAAGGAAACCATAGATAAAATCAATTCTAACAATAAAATAAATGTGTATGTAAACTCTGATATCAAAAATATCGAGGGATGTGTGGGAGATTTCAAAACCACTATTTCTGAGAACGACGAGGAGAAGGTATTGGAGCACGGGGCAGTTATAGTTGCCACCGGGGGCATCAGCTACCAGCCAAAGGAGTATCTTTATGGGCAGGATGAGAGGATCATCACGCAATTGGATTTCGAAGAGAGATTGGGGAAAGGGCAGGTGGATGCAGATACAGTTGTCATGATTCAGTGCGTGGGAAGCAGGGATGAAAACCGTACATACTGCAGCAGGGTCTGCTGCTCAGAGGCCGTGAAGAACGCGCTGAAGTTGAAGGAATTGAATCCAAAGGCCAATATCTACATTCTGTATAAGGACATGAGAACATACGGCTTTCGGGAGATCTTCTATGAAGAGGCTGCAAGATCCGGTATCGTCTTCATCAGGTACTACGATGATGGAAATCCCGATGTTCAGCTTGCAGATGGTTCACTTTCTGTATCCATTTTCGATCATTATTTAGGTGAAGATATCGATATCAATCCAGATCTGCTTGTTTTAAGCACAGCCACAATACCAAGTCCCGACAATCAGAAAATCGCCAAGATGCTTAAGGTACCCCTTTCCAAGGATGGGTTTTTCCTTGAAGCGCATATGAAACTTCGCCCACTGGATTTTGCAACCGAAGGTGTATTTTTATGTGGACTTGCGCATTCACCAAAATTTCTCGAGGAATGCATTTCCCAGGCAAAGGGCACGGTATCAAGGGCCGCAACATTACTTTCGAAAAAATTCTTCGAAGCCAATGCCGTAATCTCTGTTGTGGACGAGATGAAATGTCGAGGATGTGGGGAGTGTATCGATATCTGTGAGTTCGGTGCTCCCGAGCTCATTACTGATGATAAAGGGAATAAGCGTTCGAAGATCAACGAGGCTTTGTGCAAAGGATGTGGAGCATGCGCTGCAAGTTGTTGCAACAATGCAATCATTACAAAGCATTTTAAAAATGATCAGATTCACACAATGATCGATTCCGCAGTTGAAGATCATAAATTACGGGAGGAATTCGAGCCCTTTATCTTGGCATTCTGCTGCAACTGGTGTGCTTACGCTGGAGCCGATTTAGCAGGTGTTTCCAGATTTCAGTATCCACCAAATATCAGGGTGATTCGTGTCATGTGCTCGGGAAGAGTCGCCCCATCATTTATAATGGAGGCGATCCATAAAGGGGTAGATGGAGTGTTAGTTGCTGGCTGCCACATCGGGGACTGCCATTATATATCGGGAAACGAGAAGGCAGAAATCAGAGTGAAAAATGTAAAGGAACTTATCGGATTGTTGGGTATGGATGAAAGAAGAGTACGATTGGAGTGGATCTCTGCTTCAGAAGGAAAAAGATTTGCAGATATCATGACCGAATTCGCAAAGGAAATTAGAGAGCTCGGGCCCAATCCTTTAAATCCCATTGAACAACCTACAAAACCTCAGAAGGAGGAAATCGAATGTCCTCAATAGATGATCTTATAGATGACACAGGTGCGTACGATTGTGTGGAGTGCGGTAAGTGCACCACTGTATGTCCCGTTGCCAAATTGGACCAGGACTTTGCTCCAAGATTGATAGTGGTAAAGGCATTGGAAGGTGTGGAAGGAGGTCTGGCCCAGAATATGGATATATGGCGATGTACCACATGTGCCATGTGCAGTCAGATGTGTCCCTACAAAGTGGATTACACAGAGTTTATCAGGGGACTTAGAAGCGAGTCTGTTTTAGATGGATTCGAGCCCACCTGCTCCCAGGGAGGATTGATGCAGACTATCGCAAGAATCCAGTCTCACCAGCTGCTACAAAACAGGCTAAGCTGGGTCACCGATGATTTAAAAGTGGCAGAAAAGGGTGATGTTTACTATTTCTCGGGCTGCCAGGCTCATCTTGACAAGATCTTCGAGGAGAGAAAGGCCGGTGTGCTCGATATTGCAAGAAATAGCATCAAATTGTTGAACAAAGCCGAAATCACTCCAGCCATGAGTAAAAACGAAGTATGTTGCGGTCACGATCTCAATTGGACAGGGGAGGAGGATAATTTCGAGAAGTTAATGAATCTCAATATTAAGGCAATAAAGGAAGCAGGTGCAAAGACCGTGGTGTTTTCCTGTCCAGAGGGGATGAGAACTTTCGATTTCGATTATCAGGATATTGCAGGGGATCTGGATTTTGAACTGGTTTACATAACCGATTATTTAATGGACTTGGTGGATGATGGGAAGCTGGAATTCAAAAGCGAAGGCAATCAAAAGGTGACCTATCATGATCCTTGCAGACTCGGGAGGCATCTGGGAATCTACGACAGTCCTAGGGAACTAATTGAGGCTGCAGGATTTGAATTGGTAGAAATGGAAAACATTAAGGAGAACAGCACATGTTGCGGAGTAAATGCCTTTGCTACCTGCGAATCGCTTTCCAAGGTAATGCAGATAGATCGTTTAATGGAGGCGAAAAACACCCAGGCAGACAAACTCATTACATCCTGTCCAAAATGTGTGATCCACTTTACTTGCGCCACATGGAAGGAGATACCTGTTGAAAAAGAGAAGGTGGATATTCCTGTTGTTGATTTGATGTGTGCTTTATTAGAGAAGATAAAGTAAAAATAAAAACACGCAATGCTGGGTAAAATTGGTGGTATCATAGAAGAGGGGTATGGTCTTGGACCCAAAGAAGGAGAAGAAAGTCGGAGTCTACATCTGTAGTTGCTATGATAACATCACCGACAAAATCGATTTTGATGAATTAATATTGCATACAGAGAAGTTGCAGGGAGTAAAAACCGTAAAAAAGCACGATTCCCTCTGTTCAACCCAAGGTCAGAAATTCTTGGCTGAGGAATGCAAAAATGAAGATTTTAAAGCAGTGGTTGTGGCGGCTTGTACGCCGAAGATATACGAATCTACAATAGGAAAAGGAGTCATGACTGGGGGATTGAACAAGTATCAATACGAGCAGGCTAATATCAGGGAACAGTGTGCCTGGGTTCATGATGATAGAAAGGAGGCTACACAAAAGGCAAATCGCTTAATAGCTGGCTCAGTTGCAAGGGCAAGCCATCTTGAGTCCCTCGATGACACAGACGTGGAAGTAAATCCTTCTGCGTTGGTAATAGGAGGAGGAGTAGCAGGTATGCAATCTGCCCTGGACATAGCTAATTCAGGTTATCAGGTATATCTTGTAGAAAAATCCGATAAACTCGGCGGTAGAGCCTATGAACTTTCAATGACATTTCCCACCCACAACTGCGGCATTTGCTGCATCCAGTCATGTAAGAACTGCGTATTAACCCCCAAACTCGAGGATATAAAACAACATGAAAAAATTGAGATATTGCTCTCATCTGAAGTAGAAGAAATCACAGGAGGTTTGGGCAATCGCTACATTAAAATAAAAACACCAGATGGGATTAGGGAAATAGATGTGGGGATCATCGTTATAGCCACAGGCTCCAAGATCTTTGATCCATCGCAGCTTTCGGAGTACGGTTACGAAAATGATGATGTGATCTCAACCATCGAATTGGAGAAATTGATTATTGCACAGAGGGACAAAGCAGGAGAATTCTCCCGTCCTTCGGATGGTAAGGTACCTAAGACCGTGAATTTCATACAATGCGTCGGTTCTAGAGATGCGAACAAGGGAAATCCCCACTGCTCTTTAGTTTGCTGTACTTATGCATTGGGCCAAGCAATGGAAATAAAAAGGCGATATCCAGGTACAGATGTATACATACATTATTTGGATTTGAGAGGCCCCTATAGAGGATTCGAGGAGTTTTATGAGGAAGCAAAAAAGGCTGGTGTGAATTTCGTAAGGGGAAGGGTGGGAGAGGTGTTTGAAGAGGATGGAAAGGTGATTCTAAGGTGCGAAGATGTGGATGCAGGAACACCTTTGGAAATCAAAAGCGACCTAGTGGTACTCTCTGTGGGCCAGGAAGCAAGGGAGAGTACAACCGAGCTTGCAGAAAGACTGCATCTACCCCTGGATATTGACGGTTTTATCAAGTACATGAATCCCATGCTGACACCTGAAGAGAGACGGGGAATATTCATTGCAGGCTGCGCCCAGGGGCCAAAGGGAATTAGGTACTCCATCGAGGATGCCAGGCTTTCCGCAGCCAATGCCATAAAGCTGCTCTCCAAAGAAACCACCCAAATCGGAGGGGGAGTTGCATTTGTTGATGAGGAGAAATGTGTGGGCTGTGGTAAATGCGCAGAGAACTGTGAATTTGGTGCGGCTCAAATTATAATAAAGGATGGAAGAAAGCTATCCATTGTGGATCCAGTACTATGCCAGGGTGATGGAAAATGCTCTGCCGGATGCTGCAACAAGGCCATATCAATTAGGCATTTCAGAAGGGAGCAGATATTACCCATGATAAAGGCAATTCTAGAATGCAAGATGGAGGTATGAACATCACAGAGGCGGGCGCACAAAAAAATAAATTAGAAAATTTTGAGCCAATGATTATTTGCTTCTCCTGCAACTGGTGCTCTTATACCTCTGCGGATTTGGCAGGGATCAATCGTTACAAATATCCATCCTGCGTCAATATTGTTAGGTTCATGTGCTCTGGCAGAATTGAACCGGAATTCATTATGAAGGCCTTTTAGTATGGGGCAGACGGTGTCATGGTAACTGGGTGTAAACTCGATGAATGTCATTACATTTCAGGTAATTTCCGGGCAAAAGAGCAAATTGAAACGACACAACAAATCCTTGACATGATAGGATTAAAAGGAGGAAGGTTAGAAGGGCAGTGGCTCAGTGCTTCAGAGGGAGAGAAGTTCGCAAACACTGTAAGCGATTTCGTGGAAAAAATCAAGGATCTTGGTCCCAATCCACTGAGGATTGAAAAGGAAGGGAAAAGAGATTAAATCACCCTGAGCTAAAGATTAATTCGGGGAGTAAAAATATCGGCGGATAGGGGGGACAATGGGAGATACAGATGCCAATGGTAAATCTGAAGGCATAAAAACATTCAAGAATCTGATTTCTGAGGTTCATGAGATTGGATTATGCGGATCCTGCGGGGGTTGTGTCTCATTCTGCTCTGCTGATGAATTGGGTGCCATAGGTTTCGGAGACGACGGAAAACCAAGATATATCGAAGAGGGCAAATGCCTGGAATGCGGTATCTGCTATCTCATCTGTCCGCAGATAGATGTTCTGGACGAGGACATAAAAGAGACATTTTGCTGGGAATCTCCAATGGGCTCGTTCAGGAGAATCGTCTCTGCTAGGAGCACGAATCCCGAGATTCTTAAGTCCTGTACGGACGGTGGTGTTGTATCCTCCATTCTCCACTGTCTTCTGGACTTGAAGATGACAGACGGTGCCGTGGTTTCAAAAAAGACATCACAATTTACAAGAGAGCCAATGATCGCCACCACATTTGAGGAAATTCTTGCGGCAGCCGGCTCTAGATTCACAGGAATAAGTGGAGTTCAGGAATTAAGCAGGTTCTCAACTTATTCCCCCACGATGTTTGCAATTAGAGAAGTAAAAAATATGGACCTGATCAAGATCGCTGTTGTAGGCACTCCATGTCAGATTCATACCCTCAGAAAAATGCAGGATCTGAGTGTGGTTCCGTCCCATGTGGTTAAGTTCGTTTTGGGTTTATTCTGCTCAGAGAATTTTTCATTTGATTTCTCAAAGGAAAAGGATGTTGAGAGAGCCCTTGGAGTAAATATAAAAGATATCGAAAAGATGAATATTAAAGAGGATTTGATTCTCAATCTAAGAAATGGGGAAACGAAACATATTCCCCTTGAAAAAATGAGAAGCTTTGTCCGTCCTGCATGCCTGGCCTGCACAGATTTTGCAAATGATTTTGCAGATATCTCATTTGGAGGACTAGGATCCCCAGAGGGATGGACCACCTTGATAATAAGAACAGATGTGGGGGAAGCGATTTTTTCTGAAGCCCTTCGCCATGATTACATTGAGGAGCAGGATGGGGATAGGAGGGCTTTCGAAATGAATTTATCTGATATAAAATCAAAATTAATGCAGTTTGCCGAGATGAAAAATGAAAGGGGTCGAAAGACTAGGAGAGGGATTTAATGCAGGGATTGAGAATACCAATACCAGACCGAAAACCTACTATATCCAGCTCATTCATGTCGAAATATGCTGAAATTACTGGCCATTTTGACGAAAACTATCTGAAAAGTGTTATATATCGTCATAAAATATATATCATAAAAAAACAATTCACCCTTCCCCTGAACACCCTCGAATCAGGGGAGAGCAATAAGATGCTCGTTTCTAAGTACAAGGGGGCCTAATATGGAAGACAAAAATGTGTTGGTAATCGGAGGAGGCATCGCAGGAATCCAAGCTTCTTTGGATCTGGCTGATAAGGGCATGCAGGTATATCTTGTCGAGAGGGAGCCCTCAATAGGGGGAAGAATGGCACAATTGGATAAAACGTTCCCTACAAATGACTGCTCAATCTGTATTCTCGCCCCGAAAATGGCGGATGCCTTTGGCCATGATAACATAAATGTAATGACCTACTCTGAAGTCTCTAACATTGCAGGCGATGCTGGTAACTATGATGTAACCGTCACAAGAAAAGCCAGACATGTGAATGAAGATGTCTGCACTGGATGCGGTGATTGTAATGCCAAATGTCCAGTAAAGGTCCCCAACGAATTCGATATGGGATTGGGGATGAGAAAGGCGATTTACCTTCCATTTCTACAGGCCGTGCCCAGGGTCATGACCATCGATGAAGAAAACTGCATATTTTATACAAAAGGAAAATGCAGGGTTTGTGAAAAGCAGTGTAAAATAGGTGCAATCGAGTTTGATAAGGGCCCTGAAGAGGTGAAGCTCAATGTCGGATCAATAATCGTAGCCACAGGATTTGATGTATGGGATCCCACTGAGGCCAAGGAATATGGCTATGGTAGGGTTCCAAATGTTTTCACTGCCATGGAATTCGAGCGCATGATAAATGCATCAGGTCCCACAGGAGGTCATATACAAAGACGCTCTGATCAGGAGAGACCGAAAAAGATAGGTTTCATACAATGTGTCGGCTCAAGGAATCCGCAGCTGGATCATCCGTACTGCTGCAGCGTCTGCTGTATGCACTCCACAAAGGAAGCCATTTTAGCGAGGGAGCATCACAATGATATGGAATCATTTATTTTCTACAAGGATCTGAGAACCTTTGGAAAAGGTTTCAATGAATATGTGGAAAGGGGAAAGAGCGAATACGGCATCACCTACATCAACTCCGACGCCACTGTGGATGAGAATCCCGACAACCACAATCCAATTGTTGTATACGATGTGGCCGGTAAGCAAGAGAAGATGGAGGTTGACATGGTTGTTTTGGCTACCACCCTCGTGCCTCGTAAGGGTGCAAAAGAACTGGCCAAGCTTCTGGGAATAGGTGTTGATGAGTTCGGATTTTACGAATCTGCTGACAAATTGCTAAACCCGGTAGATACAAAACGCCTAGGCATTTATGTCGCAGGTTACTGTCATGAGCCCATGGACATTCCCGAGGCCGTGGCCCAGGCTTCAGGTGCTGCTGCAAGGGCAGCAGAGCTCCTTTCCACAAAGGGGGTGAGCTGATGGTACAAGAGGATGTGAGAATCGGAGTTTTCGTGTGCCATTGCGGTGTAAACATCGGTGGTTTTGTTGACGTACCCAACGTTGCCGAGTACGCAAAAACCCTGCCAAATGTGATTCACGCTGAGAACAATCTTTACACATGCGCCGATGACGGCTTGACCGCCATAAAGGATGCCATAAAGGAGCACAACCTGAACCGAGTTATCGTAGCCTCATGCACTCCAAGGACACATGCACCGCTTTTCATGAGAATCTGCGAGGAGGCAGGATTGAACAAGTATCTGTTCACGTTCGTGAATATCAGGGAGCACTGCTCGTGGGTGCATATGAAGGAAAAGGAGAGAGCCACAGAGAAGTCCAAGGATTTAATAAAAATGGGTGTGGCAAGGGCAGTACTTCTTGAACCACAAGAGGAGGTGAAAATCGATGTAAGACCCTCCTCTCTTGTCATTGGAGGTGGGATTGCCGGCATGACATCGGCACTCAACCTGGCAAACCAGGGATTTGAAACTCACTTGATTGAAAGGGAACCGGAACTTGGGGGATTTGTAAGAAAATTGGACACATTGTATCAGACGGGAGATTCCGCTCAAAAGGCCATAGAGCCCTTGATTGAAAAGGTTAAGAATAACAAGAATATTCAATTGTATACAAATACAAACCTCAAGGCCCTTGAGGGTTATATAGGTAAATACGACGCAGTTTTAGATGTAAACGGTGAGGATAAGGAGATCGGTGTGGGTACCGTTATCGTGGCTATCGGAGCCGAGGAGCACAGGCCCAAGGAACTCTATGGATTGGGTGAATTCGATAATGTTATGACATTAACAGATTTCGAGGAGATGGTGAAGGAAAACAAGCTTCCTCCCGATTTAAAAAATGTGGCCTTCATAACTTGTGCAGGTTCCAGGGGTCAGGATAAGGAGTACTGTTCCAGAGTATGCTGTACCATCACTATAAAAAACGCCATGAAACTCATGGATAAAGCCAGCGGAGCCGCCGAGGCAAAGGTGGAGGAAAAGGCAGATGAGGATAAGGTGGTTCCTCCCACGGAGGAAAAGGAAGAAGAGCCTGAGGAAGAAACATCAGGAAGAAGAAGCAGGCGGGATAGAAGGGCAAGAAGGGACAGGAGAAGAAGAGGAGCCGAAAGAGGGGAGGAGAGACCGAGGGAGAGGGGGGGACTCGAGGTTACAGTCTTCAACAGGGGCATCACTACCTATGGTGTTGAACAGGAACTGTTGTACAACAAGGCCAGGGAGAGAAGGGTGAAGTTCGTAAGATTCGTTGCAGAGAATCCACCCAAGGTGTCAATGGAGGATGGAAAGCTCTCACTTTCCTATTACCATGAGACACTAAAGGCCGACAGGAAGATGCAACCTGACTTGATAGTTCTTGCAACCCCTCTTACAAAACGAAGTGGAGCCGATGAGCTCTCGAAGATGCTCAAGGTACCATTGGGAAGGGATGGTTTCTTTTTAGAGGCCCATGTTAAGCTTCGTCCTGTGGATTTTGCCACAGACGGGATATTTCTCTGCGGCACAGCACATGGACCTGCCAACATCCATGAAGCCGTGGCCCAGGCATACGGCTCGGCATCACATGCATCCATACCAATGGGCAAAGGATATGTCCAGGCCGAAGCCATCGTTTCCCATGTGGACCCCGAGAGATGTTCTGGATGCAAATCATGCGAAGTCGTCTGTCCATATGGCACCATTAAATTCGATGAGGATGGCATTGCCGAGATTATTGTTGCCGCTTGCAAGGGCTGTGGCACATGTGGCTCCATATGTCCAGAGAAGGCCATAACCATGACCCATTATACTGATGAGCAACTCACAGCCGAGGCCCTTGCGGCTTTGGAGGAGGTGAGAACATGAGCGAAGAGCAGGTAAAATCAGAGGGATTCGAGCCTAAGATTATAGCATTCCTCTGTAATTGGTGTTCTTATGCTGGAGCCGATTTGGCAGGAGTTTCCAGATACCAGTATCCAACGAATACGAGAACCGTCAGGGTGATGTGCAGTTCGAGAGTGGACCCTGTTCTCATGATCGAGATGCTAATTCATGGCGCCGATGGCGTACTTGTTGGCGGTTGTCATTTGGGTGATTGTCATTATATTACCGGGAACTACTACACCGAGAAGAAAGTAAAACTGGCAAAGAAGTTGATGGAAAGATCCGGTATAGAACCCCAAAGGTTGCGTTTGGAATGGGTATCGGCATCCGAGGGGGAGAGATTTTCCAAGGTCGTGGAAGATTTTGTAAGCGAGATAAAGACTTTGGGTCCGAGTCCTGTGTCAGGAGCCGATCCAGATATTGATAAATTGGAGGGTCTGTTTGTAGCAAAAAACGCTGCAAGAGATTTCAGATTGAGGTCTCTGGTTGCCCGGGAAATCAACCTAACAGAGAAGGGGAACGTCTATGATAAAACGATCTCGCAGGAGGAGTTCGATAACCTAATGGACACGGCAATAGATGAGGAAATAGCTAGGCAGAAAATATTGTTGATGACAATAGATGGACCCTATTCTGTTTTGGACATCGCCTCTCAGGTTGATCTCTCTCCAGAAACAGTACTGCAGCATATTGTTACCCTAAAAGACAGGGGGCTCGTTGTGGTGGATAGGTTCGATGGTGTGATGCCGCTTTACATAACACCTAAAGAGGAGGTGCTGAGATGAAGGAAGGAAAGACCCCACCCAAATCACAAGGCAAGGATTCAAATGCAAAGGTAAAGATGATAAAGGATTCTTGGAAAAACAGGGATCGCATTTCCACACTCCCAAGATGGGGACAAGTTCAAACAAAGATCATCCAGGAATGTCTTGCTTCTCTTCCAGAAATCGATGAAGAGACTAAAAAGAAGATAACAAGGAATATGCTGCTTACCTTAAGATGTCACAGCTGTGAAAGGGCGAGAAGCGATGAATGCAACTTCTCAGTCTGCATCCGCGGACTCCTATCAGGCAGGGAGGTGTTCCTATGAGCGATAAGGTGGGAGCCGCCCTGGTCATAGGGGGAGGTATAGCCGGAATGCAGTCTGCATTGGATCTCGCAGACTCAGGTTTTTACGTATACATCGTTGATTCTTCTCCCAGCATTGGAGGTGCCATGGCTCAACTGGATAAGACCTTCCCAACCAATGACTGCGCAATGTGCATCATGGCTCCGAAACTTGTTGAAACTGGAAGACATCACAATATCAAACTCATCACAAATGCCAATCTGGAAAAGGTGGAAGGGGACGCAGGAAATTTCAAGGTCACGGTCAATAAAAGACCAAGATATGTGGATGAGAGTAAATGTACAGGGTGCGGTCTTTGTACCCAGCGCTGTCCTGTCGAGGTCAAGGATGAGTACAACAGAGGATTCAAAGTAAGAAAAGCAATCTATATAAAATATCCCCAGGCAGTGCCACCAATTCACTGCATAGATCAGGATCACTGCATAGGCTGTGGTATCTGTGAAACCCAATGCAGGGCCGGCGCCATACAGTACTCGCAGACTCAGGAGGATATCGAACTGAATGTTGGCTCCATCATTGTTTCTCCTGGATTTCGTGAGTTCGATTTGAGCATAAAAAGAAGGGAATATGGGTATGGAAGATTTCCCAATGTTGTATCCAGTCTTGAACTGGAGCGTATGCTCAGCGCCACAGGACCCTATGGTGGAGTTGTTCTAAGGCCGTCCGACGGTAAAATAGCACAAAAAATAGCCTTTATCCAATGTGTGGGCTCAAGGGACAGAAGCATCGGCAATCCATACTGCTCTTCGGTATGCTGCATGTTCGCAATAAAGGAAGCAGTGATTGCACAGGAGCACACCCCGGGTTTAAAATCCACATTATTCTTCATGGACATGCGGGCCTTTGGAAAGGAGTTCGACGACTACTATATTCGAGCAGCAAAGGAGCATAAAGTGAGGTTCGTTTCCAACAATCGCATTTCATCTGTTGAGGAGATGCCCAAGACAAAGAATCTGAAGATAACTTACATCTTTGGAGGCGAATTGAAGGAGGAAGTATTCGATTTGGTGGTGCTATCCGTTGGCATGGAGAAACCCAAGGGTGCCCATGAATTAGGAGAGAAACTGGGAATAGAGCTCAACGAATTCGATTTCTGCAATACCACGATATTCACCCCCATAAGCACGAACAAACCAGTGATATATGTTTGCGGTGTATTTCAGGATCCAAAGGACATTCCCGACAGTGTGGCACAGGCCAGTGGGGCAGCAGCCCATGCATCCAGCATTATTGCATCGGAGAGGGATACCCTCACCAAGGTCAAGGAATATCCCCCCGAAAGAGAGGTGGGGGACGAGGAGCCCCGCATCGGGGCTTTCATATGTCATTGCGGGATAAACATAGGCGGTGTTGTGAAGGTCCCTTCTGTTGTGGAATATGCCAAGACCTTACCCAATGTTGTCTACGCAGAAGAGAATTTGTACACCTGCTCCCAGGATACCCAGGAACATATAAAAGAGAAGATCAAAGAGCAAAACCTCAACCGGATTATGGTGGCAAGCTGCACTCCAAGAACACACGGACCCCTGTTCCAAAATACGGTGGCAGAAAGCGGGCTTAATCCCTATCTTTTCGAGATGGCGAATATACGGGACCAATGCTCATGGGTACACATGGACGAGCCAGAAAAAGCCACACAGAAAGCAAAGGACCTGGTAAGAATGTCCCTGGCAAAGGCAAGATTGAACACAGCATTACCAAAAGTGCCCATCGATGTGAAACCTTCGGCTTTGGTAATAGGTGGTGGAATAGCTGGGATGCAGGCCGCGGAAGAGCTAACAGAACAGGGATTTGAAGCCTATCTTGTGGAGAAGGAAGGTGAATTGGGAGGCCTTGTAAAAAGGCTACATTATGGCCTTAAGGGAGAGGATATCCCTGGATGGCTAGCAAAAACCATTGAAAACGTGAACTCAAATCCTAAGATAAATGTGCTCACGAAAACAGTTGTTAAGGACGTTTCAGGTTATGTAGGAAACTTCGTCACAACCTTGGACCAAAGTGGCGAGGAAAAGCAAATTGAGCATGGAGCTATAATCGTTGCCACTGGGGGTATCGAGTATAAACCAACGGAATACCTCTACGGAAAAAACGATAAGGTGCTGACACAGCTCGAATTCGACAATAAGATGTACAATAACGAGCTGGATCCCAATACCAAGACTGTGGTTATGATACAATGTGTGGGGTGCAGGGATGAGGTAAGAACATATTGCAGCAGGGTATGCTGTGTGGAGGCAGTAAAAAACGCATTGAAAGCCAAAGAAAAGAATCCTGATATCAGTGTGTTCGTCCTGTTCAAGGACATGAGAACATATGGATTTCGGGAGATTTACTACGAGGAGGCAGCAAGGCAGGGTATCCAGTTTATTAGATACTTCGATAATACTAAGCCCGTTGTTTCCGATGAAAAAGCCCTTGAAGTCAAGGTCTTTGATCATTTTCTAAACGAGGATATAGTATTGAGGCCAGATTATCTGGTATTGAGTGTTGCCACCATTCCCAATCCTGACAATACCGACTTGGCGCAACTCTTAAAGGTCCCATTGACTAAAGACGGATTTTTCCTGGAAGCCCATATGAAACTTCGGCCCGTTGAATTTGCCACGGATGGTATCTTCGTATGCGGCCTTGCGCACTCACCTAAATTCTTTAATGAATGCATTTCGCAGGCAAGTGCCGCTGTTTCAAGGGCCTCCACTATTTTATCCAAGAAGA
Source organism: Thermoplasmata archaeon (assembly GCA_020351895.1). The sequence continues at coordinate 257,143 of CP070672.1, read as the reverse complement.
AACTCTTTGTTGAGGGGATGGTCTCCTCCGTGGATGAGGAGCTGTGTATTGGGTGCAGAACCTGCGAGTTCGTATGTCCATATGGTGCAGTACGTAAAGATGAAGAGAAATTAGTTGCAACTGTGATGGAAGTTCTGTGTAAGGGCTGTGGTATTTGTGCTGGCTCATGTCCTGAGAACGCAATTAGCATTCGAAATTATACTGACACACAACTTACTGCTCAGGCCATGGCTGCACTGAGGGAGGCGATCTAATGGCAACAAAATTTGAACCGAAAATTCTTGGCTTTTTATGCAACTGGTGTTCGTATGCAGGGGCCGATTTAGCAGGTGTAAGTAGGTTTCAATATCCCACAAATCTTAGGATAGTGAGGGTAATGTGCAGTGGGAGGGTGGAACCCTCTCTTATCTTGGAGATGTTCATACAGGGTGCAGATGGTGTACTGGTAGGTGGTTGTCATTTTGGGGATTGCCATTATCAAACCGGTAATTACTTCGCAGAAAATAGAATAAAATTGATTAAAAAAATGTTAAAGGCCATAGGATTTGAACCTGACCGACTCAGATTAGAATGGATTTCAGCCTCAGAAGGAGAAATGTTTGCCGAAACTGTCCGGGATTTTACAATCCAAATAAAAGATATGGGCCCTTCACCGGTGAGCGGGTCTGCACCCAATATAGACAAACTCAAGGCCTTATATGCCGCAAAAAACGCCGCAAGAGACTTCAGGTTGAAATTGCTGGTTTCCAGGGAATTGGATCTGATCATGGAGGGGAATGTGTACAATGAAAAGATCACTCAGGAGGAAATAGATGCCTTAATCGATACTGCAATTAAGTATGAATTGGATAGATGTAGCATTATTTTCGAGATCCAAGATCAACCGTTATCTGTTCAGGACATATCCAGTCGCCTTAACCTACCCACTAACCAAGTATTACAACACATCGTGACTCTAAGAGATCGAGGCTTGGTAACCCTTGATAAAATTGAAAAGGACACTCCTTATTACATGGCTATAGAGGAGGGGGTCAAGTGACCAAAAAAACTAAAAGCAAAATAAGCGAAGAAGATAAGGAAATTGTGGATGAAATAAGAAACAAATGGAACTATAAAAGCCATATATCCACCGTACCTAGCTGGGGTCAAACCCAGAATAAGATCATTCAACTCTGTAAAACGAGTCTTCCAGAAATTGATGAAGAAACTAAGAAGAAAATCACCAGGGAGTTGTTGTTGACCCTAAGATGTCATAGCTGCGAGCGGGCAAGGACAGACCAGTGCAACTTCTCCATCTGCATCCGGGGACTGATGTCCGGAAGAGACATAGGGGGGATTTACGAATGAGCAACGATAAAGTCGGTGCCGTGCTGGTCATGGGTGGAGGCATTGCAGGCATGCAATCATCCCTTGATCTGGCTGATTCTGGATTCAAGGTCTATTTATTGGAAAAATCACCAACCATCGGGGGGGCCATGTCCCAGTTAGATAAGACATTTCCCACAAATGACTGTGCAATGTGTATCATGGCTCCGAAACTGGTGGAGACAGGGAGACATCATAACATTAAATTGATAACCAATGCCGATTTGGAGGAGGTAAAGGGCGAGGCGGGTCATTTTACAATCAGTATCTCCAAACGCTCAAGACGTGTGGATGAGACGAAGTGTACAGGCTGCGGTATATGTACGCAAAGATGTCCTGTGGAAGTTCCTGATGAATATAATAGAGGATTCAAACTAAGGAAAGCCATATACGTTAGATATCCCCAGGCTGTACCATCTGTTTATGTCATCGATAAAGACATATGTATCGGATGCGGCGTATGTTCTGAGGTCTGTGGAGCAGGAGCTATCGCGTACGACCAAACCGCAGAGAAGATCCAGTTAGATGTGGGCTCTATTATCGTCACACCAGGCTTTGAAGAGTTCGACCTCTTCACAAAACGCAGAGAGTACGGATATGGTAAGTATCTCAATGTGGTGTCAAGCCTCGAGTTAGAACGTATGTTGAGCGCAACTGGTCCCTATGGAGGACTGGTTCTACGACCTTCAGATGGAAAAGTATCAAAAAAGATAGCATTTATCCAGTGTGTTGGCTCCAGAGATAGATCCATCGGCAATCCCTACTGCTCCTCCGTATGCTGCATGTTCGCAATAAAAGAGGCCGTGATAGCACAGGAGCATAACCCTGGCCTTGAAGCAACCATATTCTTCATGGACATGCGTGCTTTTGGTAAGGAGTTCGATGATTATTATATTAGAGCTGAGAAAGAACATGGTATTAGGTTCGTAAAAAACAATAGGATATCCTCCATCTCAGAGGATCCAAACACCAATAATTTATTAATAAACTACATTGAAAAAGGAGAACTTGTCACAGAGGATTTCGACTTTGTGGCACTGTCTGTGGGAATGACGGCTCCAAAAGGTGCAAAGGAAATAGGTGAGAAGCTGGGCATTGACCTGAATGAATACGACTTTTGCTCTACTGATATTTTGTTTTCCCCCTTAGAAACATCCCGCCCTGGGATATTTGTAGGCGGAGCTTTTGGTGCACCAAAGGACATTCCTGACAGTGTTTCAGAGGCCAGTGGAGCAGCAGCGAAAGCATCGTCAATCATCTCCTCTGAGCGAGGGAACTTGATTACTGTAAAGGAATACCCTCCTGAGAAGGATATAAGCGAAGAGGAGCCACGTGTAGGGGTTTTTGTATGCCATTGCGGAATAAACATCGGCGGGGTAGTGGATGTGCCCGATGTTGTGGAGTATGCAAAAACCTTACCTCATGTGGGCTATGCTGAAAACAACCTCTATACCTGCTCGCAAGATACACAACAGAAGATCAAGGAAAAGATCGAAGAGCATGGACTGAACAGGGTGATAGTTGCTTCTTGTACTCCCAGAACTCATCAGCCATTGTTCCAAAATACTGTGGCAGAAGCTGGACTGAATCCCTACCTATTCGAGATGGCCAATATTCGCGATCAATGCTCATGGGTGCACATGCGCGATCCTGAGAAAGCCACAGAGAAAGCAAAGGATTTGGTTAGAATGGCTGTAACCAAGGCAAGATTGAACTCCCCATTGCCAAAGGTTCCAATTGATGTAAAACCATCTGCTTTGGTAATAGGTGGTGGGATAAGTGGTATGACCGCAGCTTTGGAACTGTCCAGACAAGGATATGAGGCTTTCATAGTTGAGAGAGAGAATGAGCTAGGAGGCCTCATGAAAAGAATACATTATGAATTGATAGGAGAGGAAAAAGATATACAGAAAAAATTGAAGGAATTGATTGATTACATCAATTCTGATGAAAAGATTCATGTGTTCACTAACAGCAATGTGAAAGAAACATCTGGATATATCGGAAACTTCAAAACGCTCATGGACCAAAATGGTGAAGATAAGGAAATAGAGCATGGAATCGTCATCGTAGCCACAGGTGGAGAGGAGTACAAACCAAAAGAGTATCTCTACAGCAAAAACGATAAAGTGCTGACACAGCTTGAGCTAGAAGAGAAACTTGATAGGGAGGGAAAAGTTGATGCAGACACAATAGTGATGATTCAATGCGTTGGTTCCAGAACCGAAGAGAGACCATACTGCAGTAGGGTATGCTGCACTGAGGCCGTGAAAAATGCTCTGAAAATCAAGGAATTAAGACCGGAAGCGAATATTTATGTGTTGTATAAGGATATAAGAACTTATGGGTTCAGCGAGATCTTTTATGAGGAGGCGGCAAGAAATGGTGTAAAGTTCATTAGATACGATGATGAGACAAAGCCCATAGTGAGCGACAAGAAAGGATTGAAAATAAGAATCCAGGAGCCCTTCCTCGGTGAGGAAATTGTTATTCAACCTGATTTATTGATTTTAAGCTCTGCCACAATACCTCATCAAGATAATGCCGATTTGGCACAAATATTCAAAGTACCTCTCAGCAAGCATAGATTCTTCTTAGAAGCTCATATGAAACTACGCCCAGTGGAATTCGCAACAGAAGGCATATTCCTATGTGGGCTTGCCCATTCCCCGAAGTTCTTTGAAGAATGTATCTCACAGGCCAGTGCCGCTGTTTCAAGAGCCTCCACGATTTTATCGAAGGAGAAACTCTTTGTTGAGGGAACCGTATCCTCGGTTAATGAGGAGAAATGTACTGGTTGTGGGACCTGTGAAATGGTTTGTCCATATGGTGCCGTAAGGGTTGATATGGATGAACTGAAAGCTAAGGTGGC
>CP070672.1:249370-252806 GCA_020351895.1 Thermoplasmata archaeon | reverse complement strand
TTGACGCAAGCAACTGTGGAAGCTCTGCCCTGAGCGAGGTTACGACCGAGCGAGGGGTTGCGACCGGCGTTTGTGATCGACGCCACAGGGAGCAATTCGCTTGTAAACATTTGGCTCAGTATATAAGTGAGGTAGAGAATTTTACAAGTTGATGCTCTTGACCGATTTAAATAAAAAAGCCAAGAGCAGCTTAAGTTGTTCGGAGGAATCGATTGTAATTGACGCTCCGATATTCCGGACGGAGTGGCCGAAGCGTTAATATTGTACGAACATTATAGCGGAGAGGGATATGAGTGATGGCCCGTTTGTCGGGGCTTGAAGGAGGCGAGCGATTACCAGAAAAGCTGTGTGTCCGATTTATGGTTCGGAGGGTTGCATTTGGATAAATTTAAATTGTATGATATTGCAGAGCAATATATGGAATTGATAAATCCGTTTTCATCAGAAAAAATTATAACAATCGGTAAGTTTCTTGGTCTAAAAAAGGATGATTGTGTAATCGAATTCGGTAGCGGTTTTGGAGAGATACTCGTAATTTGGGCCGAATCTTTTGGTATTAATGGAGTAGGGATAGAGTTACGTGAATACGCCCATGAACGGGCAACTAAAAAGATATCGGAGCGAGGGTTGACCGATAAAATCAAGTTGGAGTGCGGTGACGGGAAAGAATACAAGTTTGAAATGGGTGCATATGATGTTGCAGCTTGCATAGGTGCATCATTTATCTGGGGCGGATACAGAGAAACAATTATCGGAATGAAAGATGCGATAAAACCGAATGGCAAGCTAGCAATTGGAGAGCCATATTTGATAACAGAACCGGTGCCGGAAGAATACCGGAAAAAAATCGAACCCATCCATACCGAAATCGAACTTCTGAAAATTGCTAGGGAGGAAGGATTCGACATCGAATATATGGTGAGAGCTAATAATGATGATTGGGATCGATACGAAGCTAGCAACTGGTATAGTTTATCTCGATGGATTGAAGAAAATCAAAACCACCCAGAGTTACAGAAAGTAGTTGATTGGTATCATGAAATTCAAGATGAATATCTCAAATATGGTCGGGAGTATTGTGGATGGGCGGTGTATATTCTCAATCCAATAAAGTACTGATAAAGGGTTTACAACGTACTCAGTAAGAGTTCGTCTTCTCGCTCCGAGCAGGGGGGCAGGGCCCATCCGCAGAAAACGAAGTTTTCCGAGTGGTAAAGTGGAATCTTTGATTCCATGGTGGTTTGTAGGTCGAGGGTCCGTTAAGTTGGGAATTTATGACTTCCAACATCATTAATTGTAGTAAATTAACAACTGAGTGCTTCATCCAAATGCAGTAATTGCAAAAAGAAGGCCCAGCCGCAGCGCTCCAAGTGCAAGGGCGATCTGCATATGGTGAATGGGAGGTATCGATTATTGAGAACGCAAAATTAAAATCACTTTATTGTTTTTCTCTAACTGGTAGGTGGTAATTATGGGCAGATATCAACTCAAATCAATCAAGTCTATTTTGCTTTACGGATTCCTTATCTGGCTGATACCTTTTATCGTTTCTATTGTGATCTTTCCCATCCACGATTCGAACAGGGTCCTGTTCGAGTCAATCATGCCTGTTACCATTACAATTGTGGTCCTCTTCTTCTCCATGCTGTATTTCGGGAAAATCGAGGAGGATTACCTCAACGAGGGTATCACGATGGGGATCATCTGGTTCGTGATAAGCATTGCAATCGATTTGTTCATGTTCCTGCCCGAGAGCCCCATGCAGATGACGTTTGCTGAATACATGATGGATATAGGGATAACGTATGTCATTATTCTCGTTATTCCGGTCTTAATTGGATATTTGTTGGAACAGAAGGCGGAGCGAATCCATTAGAGGGCACAATATCCAAGGATTTTGCCTGGGAATAGGAATATCTGTGGTCTGTAATGAATGAAATAACAAATTCTATATCCAAGGATGTGAATGTCGGTTGGGTGGTAAATTGTCGATGGAAAATGTGGCTATGAGGAAATACATTGCCGAGGGAATAGGGACTTCAGCCCTGGTCTTTGTGGGATGTGGTAGTGCTGTCATTGCTGGAAAATATATTGGATTCGCGGGAATATCCTTTGCATTCGGACTTACTGTTCTTGCCATGGTATATGCCATCGGACCCATTTCAGGGTGCCATATAAACCCGGCCATAACGATTTCAATGTATGTTTCGGGAAAGATGAGGTCCAGAGACGCTATTTTCTACATCATCTTTCAGTGCGGTGGTGCCATAATCGCGGCAGGTATTCTGTTGCTGATCGCCACTGGGCAGGCCGGTTACTCACTGGAGGAGAACGGACTGGGTCAGAACGGTTATGGGGAGCTCTCCCCCGCGGGATACTCCATGCCGGCCTGCTTTCTGGCGGAGGTCGTTTTGACGTTCCTGTTCCTTCTGGTGATATTCGGCTCCACAAGCAGTAAATCACCTGAAGGATTCGCAGGCCTGTCCATAGGCCTTTCACTTGTCCTCATCCACCTTGTGGGAATCCCGATAACAGGAACGTCTGTAAATCCCGCCAGGAGCCTGGGGCCGGCTCTCTTCGTTGGAGGGGAAGCATTCATACAGCTGTGGCTCTTCTGGATTGCACCGATTATCGGGGGAGTGCTTGCAGCCATTGTCTGGAAATATATTCTAGATTATGAATAATGACCTTGATTGTACGACTCAGAAGTTCGTTGCTTGGTATCCAACAATGGCATAAAACTGGTCGAATATTACATTTCCGAGGAATTAAATGAATACAAGGCAGGGATTGTTGAAAAGAAAAGACAGAAATTGGGACGATATTTATATGAAATTGACACTTGAGGAGATCCCCTGGCATTCAGAGGAGCCAGATAAGGAATTGATTGAATTGATTGAAGGAAATAAAGTGGTGCCGCGGGTGGTTCTCGATGTGGGATGCGGAGCAGGAACAGATGCGATTTACCTGGCCAAAAAAGGTTGCGACGTTACTGCCATAGATATTTCTGAAGAGGCCATCGGCATCGCCTGTAAAAGGGCTGAGAAAGCGGGAGCGAAAGTCGAGTTCATAGCCAATGATTTCATTAAGGTCGAACTAGAGGACGAGAGTTTTGATTTCATAAACGACAGAGGTTGTTTTCATCACATGGAGCCTTATAACAGGAAGGATTTTGCAGCCAAGATAAACAGGGTCCTCCAAATGGGGGGTAATTACTATCTCAGATGCTGGAGCGACAAGATGGAAGAGACCGATAGAGGTCCGTACAGGATATCGAAAGACGAGATAATAAATACATTTTCGAGATACTTCACACTTGGAGGAATTACAGACTTCAGGTTCGGGGGAGAGGGTGCGAGAGGTTATATATGTCTGATGAGAAAAGAAGAATGAATCTCGAATGGTTCGGCCACTCGTGCTTCAGAATCGAAATAGA
>CP070672.1:246394-249270 GCA_020351895.1 Thermoplasmata archaeon | reverse complement strand
AATTCAACTCTGGTCTTGTATCTGGGGAAATGAAATCATAACCCGGAGTTAAAACAATGGAACTTGCAGAAAGTAAAATATCCTCATCCTTCTGCTCAAAATCAACCGCTCCGATTCCACATGACGCTTGGCATATTTTGCAAGCGCCTGTGTTTATGAAGATGCAACGCTTTCTATCAATCGTATATTTCAGTGGCATCGCCTGTGGGAATGGAGTGTAAATTACACTTCTTCTCTTTAATCCTAAATCGAACTCTGAGGTTATTGGAACAGGCTCATTGGGCGAGATCTTATTCAATACTATTGCATCGGTGGGACATACTGATTCGCAGGATCCACATGTTATGCAGACATCAGATAGTTTACCAAAGGGAGTGTCTAACCTTCGATCGGCCCCACGACCTGCAAATCCTAATGCATAAATATTCATGCGTTCTCCACAAACTCTTACACACAGCCCACAGAGAATACATCTATTCTTTTTATCTTCATTTTCGTAGAATCTGGTTTTTTCGATTCCAAAGTATTTGGCCATATTCTTGATTTCCTTTGCATCAGGTGCTTGTGCCATTAATGCTTCCAATGTCATTTTCCTAAGTTTTTGGACCTCCTCGGATTCTGTCTTAACTTCTATTCCCTCAGAAACTGGATAGCTGCAAGAGGCAGTGAATTTAGCTCGTCCTCTCTTGTTAACCTCGACTATGCATAATCGACAAGCACTATAGGGTTTTAATGCGACATGATGGCAAAGCTTTGGGATGAAAATACCGTTTCTTTGGGCCACATCTATTAGCATTTCACCGGGTTTTGCCTCAACTTCTTCGCCATTGATTGTGAACTTGAATGTGGAATCTTCCTCCATCAGTTCACCTCCACGGCATCGAATTTGCAGCTGTCTTCGCATATCCCGCACTTTATGCATTTGTCTTGGTCGATTTCATGGGGTCCTTTCTTTTCGCCGGAAATTGCCTCTTGTGGGCACCTCTTTTTACACAATTCGCATCCTGTACATTTTTCAGGGTCGATAGAATATTTTATCAAGGCCTTACAAACACCTGCTGGACACTTTTTATCTATAATGTGGGCGATATATTCATCCTTAAAGTATCGAAGTGTCGTCAAAACCGGATTTGGAGCAGTGGCACCTAGTTGGCACAAGGAAGCTTTTGAAATCCAAAATGCCAGTTCCTCAAAGAACTCGAAATCTTCTTTTTTACCTTTGCCCTCGCATATATCGGATAACATGGTATGTAGTTGCATAAGGCCATTTCTGCAGGGTACGCATTTTCCGCAGGATTCATCTTTAAGAAAATTTGTAAAATATCTCGCAACATCAACCATGCAGGTTCGCTCGTCCATTATGATCATACCGCCCGAGCCCATCATGGCACCCGCATTAGTTAAACTGTCAAAATCTATAGGTAGGTGAATCAGGCTCTCGGGAATGCAACCTCCAGAAGGTCCTCCGATCTGTATAGCTTTAAACTTTTTACCGTCAGGCACCCCTCCTCCTATGTCATAAACGATCTCATGTAATGTGATACCCATAGGAACCTCAACTAATCCTGTATTGTTTACCTTTCCAACAACGGAGAATATCTTTGTTCCTTTGCTTTTTTCAGTTCCAATATCTGCATACCATTGTGCACCATTGTTTATAATCAAAGGAATATTCGCCCAGGTTTCCACATTATTTAAGGTGGAGGGACGCTCCCACAATCCCCGTTCTGTTGCATGAATATGCTTTGCTCGTGGCTCACCAGGTTTCCCTTCTATTGAGGCCATGAGGGCAGATGATTCACCGCAGACAAAAGCTCCTGATCCTCTTGCAATTTTCACATTAAAATCAAATCCCGAGTCTAAAATGTTCCTACCGAGTAATCCGTATTCTTTAGTGGTTTTAATAGCGATCTTAAAAAGCTCAACAGCAAGTGGATATTCAGTGCGGACATAAATGTAACCCTCAGAGGCACCTATCGCATAAGCACCGATAATCATACCTTCGAGAACTGAGTGAGGATTACCTTCAAGAAGACTCCTGTTCGCGTAAGCCCCAGGATCGCCCTCGTCTGCATTGCAGATAACATACTTCATATCTCCTTCGGCTTTACGGCAGGCATCCCATTTCAATCCGGTGGGAAAACCTGCCCCTCCTCGACCACGCAGATTGGATTGTTTTACAGTTTCGATGATCTCTAATGGTTTCAATTCGAAAAGTGCATTAGCCAAGGCAGAGTATCCTCCAATACCGATATAATCCTCTATACTTCTTGGATCGATTATTCCGTTTTTTCCAAATAAAATGCGCTTTTGATTTTTATAAAATGGTATATCATATTCGTAAACGATTTTTTTTCCTGTGGCAGGATCGATATAAAGCAACCTGTCAATGACCTTGCCCTTTATTACCGTCTCATCAATTATCTCAGGGACATCCTCAGGTTTTACCTTTGGATAGAAGATGTTCTCAGGGCGAATAACGGCAATTGGTCCCTGCTCGCAAAAACCATGACAACCTGTAACCAATAGAGATACCTTATCTTTCAATTTTTCTTCCTTTATCTTATTCTTAAAACCATCCGCTACATTTGCAGTTCCGTATGCATGACATCCTGTTCCCCCACATACCGTTATGTAGATTTTGTCAGGTGCTTTTCTTTCTTGGATGTCCTTTCTTAACTTTTCCAGGTCTTTTATGGTTTTAAGTGGATTCATTATTTTTCTCCTCTTTTTGTTCATCATATTTCCAAAGCAATTTTTCCATCCTAGCGGGTGTTGTGGGGTAATATTCACCATCGATTACCACCACTGGACCTAAAGCACAGGCCCCCAGACAGTTTACGGTTTCCAGCGTAAATTTGAGATCAGGGGTAGTT
>CP070672.1:233272-246294 GCA_020351895.1 Thermoplasmata archaeon | reverse complement strand
TCAAGTGGGGATTTGCAAGAAAGGCTAAAGGTGACAAGAAATACCTTATATGCAACGCCGATGAAGGTGACCCAGGAGCATTTATGGATCGCAGCGTGCTGGAGGGAGATCCTTTTTCAGTTATTGAAGGCATGCTCATTGCAGGTTATGCAATAGGTGCTCCTGAGGGAATAGTGTATGTTCGGACAGAGTATCCCCTTGCCATAACGCGCATTTTACGGGCAATAGACCAGTGCAAAGAGGCAGGTTATCTAGGTGAGAAAATACAAGATTCTGGCTTTTCTTTCGATATCCAAATAAAAGAAGGCGCAGGAGCTTTTGTATGCGGGGAGGAAACAGCACTTCTAGCCTCAATCGAAGGTGAGAGGGGAATGCCAAGGCCAAGGCCTCCATTCCCTGCCAATAAAGGGCTCTGGGATTGTCCCACAATCATAAACAATGTTGAGACACTGGCCAACATACCTCATATCATTAACAACGGTGCAGAATGGTACAAAGCCATTGGAACCGAAAAGAGCACTGGAACAAAGGTCTTTGCCCTTGCAGGTCGGGTTAAGAATACGGGTCTTGTGGAGGTTCCCATGGGTACAACTTTGAGAGATGTGATCTTCGGACCAGGGGGAGGCATGGCGAAAAAAAGACTACCCTTCAAGGCTGTGCAGATAGGCGGCCCATCAGGTGGCTGCCTGCCTGAGAATCTCCTTGACACGAGCATAGACTACGAATCAATAACCGAAACCGGCGCCATCATGGGCTCCGGGGGATTGGTGGTGATGGACGAGTCCTCCTGTATGGTGGATATCGCCCGCTTTTTCTTGAATTTCACTGTAAAGGAATCCTGCGGTAAGTGTGTACCCTGCAGGGCTGGCTTGAAGAAGATGCTTGACATCCTTGAGAGAATTGCCCGAGGGGAAGGTTCTTCTGGGGATTTGGAAAAACTCCAACGTCTGGCAATGGCAATAAAGGATACAGCTCTTTGTGGACTGGGAAATACCGCACCCAATCCCGTTCTTACCACCCTGAAATATTTCAGGGATGAATACGAAGCTCACATCAATGAAAAAACATGCCCTGCTTCAGTATGTCTGGAACTCATCGAATTCGATGTTGATGAAGAGGCCTGCACAATGTGTGGGAAATGCTACAAAGCGTGTCCATCCGAGGCAGTATTATGGGAAAAGAAGCAGAAGGCCAAAATCGATAAGCAAAAATGCATCAAGTGCAGGGCGTGCATAGCAGCATGTGATTTTCGCGCCATAAATTAAGGAGTATTGTTAATGGAAGAAGACAAAATAAAATTGAAAATAGATGGTCAGGATGTAACTGCCAGGCAAGGCATGACTGTATTGGAAGCAGCAGATAAAGCCGGTATTTACATCCCGAAACTATGCAATCATCCTGATCTTGTACCCTTCGGAGCATGCAGGCTCTGCATTACCAAAATCGAGGGATTGAAAGGATTACCCTGTGCGTGCACAACTCCTGCCACCAATGATCTGGTTGTTACAACCACTGACGATCAGCTTTCCGAACTGAGAAAGGAGATTTTGTCTTTAATACTAGAAGAACATCCCCATGCCTGCCTTGCCTGTGCTCAAAAGGAAGGCTGCACAAGGGAGCCCTGCTCAACCAATGTACCAGTTGATGAAAGATGTTGTCCCAAGTTCGGATCCTGCGAGCTTCAGAAGGTCGTGGAATATGTTGGCTTTCGGGAGGACACACCAAAATATGTTCCTAAAGAAAAGCGAGTGGTTGAAGACGAGCCACTTTTCATAAGAAATTACGGTTTATGCATACTATGCGGAAGATGTGTGAGAGCATGCAGGGAGCTTCGAAAAGTAGGAACCCTGGGCTTTTTAGGCAGGAGTTATGAAGTTGAAATCGGGACCGCTTATAACCGCTCTTTTGCAGATACTGGCTGCAGGTTCTGCGGGGCTTGTGTGGAGGTCTGCCCCACTGGTGCTCTTTTGGACAAAGACCTCCCATCTGGACCCAAGGAGAATGTACTGGTCCCCTGTAGATCATCCTGCCCTGCAGGAGTGGATGTCCCACGTTTTCTTCATCTTTTAGCAGATAAAAATTATGCCGATGCCCAGAAGGTTATCAGAGAGGCTTTACCACTGCCTGGTACAATAGGAACCTTATGTGAACACCCTTGTGAAGAGGATTGTCGAAGAGGCAAAGTAAACGAGCCCATCGCAATCGCGGATCTTCATGTGTTTTCGGGATTCCAAGATGACGATTCATGGAAATCCAAACTCAATAACAATAAAAATGGTAAGAAAATAGCTGTGGTTGGTAGTGGGCTGGCTGGATTGAGTGGAGCGTACTTCCTGAGACTGAAAGGCTATGATATAACTGTTTTTGAAAAAGAAGATGAGCCCGGGGGAAGATTGAGGACCTCTGAATCCTCATCCGAGCTTACAAAGGCGTGCTTGAAAAGGGAACTTGACGATCTGATGAATCTTGGTATCGAGATCCAAATATCATCCAATATAGAGGATCCAAAACAATTGCTCGAAAAAGGATATGATGCTGTTTTACTCGCTATCGGCCCCTCTCCCTCTCCGAATATGGAACCATCTGAAGCTGATAAGATATTTTCAGCAGGTGACATGACATCAACCACCAACCTGGGCATTCCTGAGAAAGTAGCTGAAGGAAGAAATGCGGCAGCAACAATTGATCAATCCCTGGTAGGAGGCGGTGAGGTAATTCCTGTCTTGTTGGAACCCGAAGAGCCAATCCCCTGTATAGGAAGAATCGATGGATTCGCTTTTTTAGAACGCAAGGATGCAAAATCGAGCAGTGGAGAGGCCCAAAAGAAAACATCCTTAACTGAAGAGGATGCTGTTTATGAAGCAGCAAGATGCCTACACTGCAACCTAAGACTCTTCATATCAGAGGTTTCTCTTCCCCCTGAAGAATGGCTAACACTAACAGCTGAAAACGTCGAAAAAGTCCCGGAATGCGAGGGAGTGTATATCCTGCTCGACGAGGAGAAAAACACGCTGAAGATCAAGGGTACCATGAACCTACATAGCGATATTACGGCAGAGCTCGACTCCAATGCCAGGTTCTTCAAATTCGAGGAGGACAGGATGTACTCCCAAAGGGAAAGCGAGCTTCTGCAACTGCACCTTCAGAAATACGGCGAGATGCCTGGCGGTGGGGAGGATGAATTAGACGATTTGTTTTAATAATTTGTAGTGCATTTATCTATCATGGAGGGGATAGAATCATGAAGATAGATCAGGAGTTGTTGAATATACGTGTGATGAGAAAGGACGATATCGAGGCCGTTGTGGATATAGATGCCAAGGTATTCGGGGCCGAGAGAATGGATTACTACGAGAGGAAGATCTCCATGATACTGGATAGAAAGGGCAGTATTGCCACCTCCCTTGTTGCCGACTACAATAACCAGGTAATAGGTTTTGTCATGGGCAACATCTTCACGGGCGAGTTCGGTATACCTCAGAAGACCGCATCCCTTGATACCATCGGAATCGATCCAGATTTCAGTGGCCAGGGCTTGGGAACCCAGCTACTTGATGAGTTCGAAAATCATCTGAGGAAAGCGGGCGTCGAGAACATACAGACCCTTGTGGACAGGGGCAACATTCCACTTTCTAAATTCTTCAATAAATCAGGGTTCGCTCCTTCGCAGACCATCAACCTTGAGAAGAGTATATGAAAACAATATGACATTACATTAAGCACATTTAATCAGTTCTAGCGGGGTGATAACATAACTAAAACTGAAGAGCGATTAAAAAAGGAAGGCTGGGAGAGACAGTTTACTTATGACGGACCCAGATTGAGCGAGGCGAAGGAGCTATACGAATCACTTGGTTATGAGGTTCGATTGGAGCCTGCCACAAAAGAGGAGATTGAAGGGGATTGCAGCGTCTGTCTTGAAGAGGACATGGATAAGTACAAGACCATTTACACGAGAAAGAGGGAAGGGAAATAGGTAAAAAAAATAATCATATTTCGTGAATTAATTTGGTACATATTTTCTCAAATCAAGTTCAAAGAATTTGGCCCCTTCTATAGGATTAAAACGATATGCTTCAATTTCTTTAAATCCAACTGATTTGTAAAGTGATTCAGCCTCGATCATCCAGGGATGATTATCCAATCTCATGAATTTGTAACCAATTTCACAAGCTTCGGAAATAAGCTCGAGAACAAGTGCTTTACCGATTTTCTTACCTCTAAATCTTGGCTTTACATAGAGTCTTTTCATTTCACAGAAATCATCATTAATCTTTCGTATTGCCACACATCCCACAGGCTCATCATCATAAAAAGCAATTAGAAGACAACCATGGGGTAAAGAGTACTCTCCTGGGAGCTCGGCAAGTTCTTTTTTATAATCACCCATGGCGGCGTCAAAGTTCCTTATACGGCCATACTCTAAGATAAGATCTCTTACAATCTCTATATCATCCTCAGATTCAATTTTGCGAATATTGATCATCTATTATCTTTATTTATCAATTGCTATAAAAAACTTCACATATTGAATGAATGTGAGGTTGCACATTTTCTTGTGACAAAGCTTATATTTATGCTGAGGTCATCACTTTTAAATATAATAAACCCAATCAAATCCCGGGTGTTGGAATGAAATTTGTAATAGTATATTCCTCCAGGTTTGGTAACGGGAAAAAATGTGTGGATTTTGTGGATGAAGCGCTCAGGACAAAAGGACATGAGGTCCAGGTAATAAATGCGCCAAAGGCGGATCCTTCTCAGTTGCCTCCTGCAGATATGTATATATTCTCCGGTGCCTCGGAAGCGTTCAATATCGCAAAAGGGATACGGAAGTACCTGAAGAAATTGCCCCCGATGGAAGGAAAGAAGTATGCACTGATAAGCACCCACGGAATGAAGAGGGCCATCGCCTTGAAAAAGATGGAGAAACTGCTCAGCAAAAAGAAGAAAATGGTGAAAGTATCATCTATTGATTTCAGGATTGGAGAAGGGAGTTTTGAAGGAAATGGGCTCCCAGAAGGTTATGAGGATAGTCTGCGTGAATGGGTTGAAGGAATTGTATAATTAGGTAATCCTGATTAAAATACGGTAAGAAGGTGCATGTTTGAAACCCATACCTGAAGATATTGCATATCAAATCTGTGAACAGATAAGAGAGGAAAAGCGAGTTAGATTATTTAGTCAGTGTTGGGGATGTGTTAAATTCTCAAAAGGCGATGCAAAGAAAATGTGTTTTTATGATCCTCCCAATAATTGGGGATGCAAGCTTGTTAATAAACGATATGAAAGCCAATTCTGAAGACTGAAACATATATAGTCACCCCCTCAATCTCCTAGCCCATAATTTTTTAAACTAATATAGTGGTTTCATACCCATGTTCGAGCAAGAGGTATCTGTGAGTCCATATAACTTCATGAAAGAGGTGGCTGCCAAGAGTTCATTGCCAGAGAAGATCACGGTTTATGACAGCACACTCAGAGATGGCGAGCAGATGCCGGGAGTTTCTTTTAATAGGGAGGAGAAGTTGACCATTGCAAGGGCCCTTGACGCGATAGGTGTAGCCCAGATTGAAGCAGGATTTCCTGCTGTTTCAGAGGAGGAAAAAGAGGCAGTTTCCGCTGTGAAAAAGGAGGGTCTTTCAGCTGAGATACTGGCCTTGTCCAGGCTCAGAAAGGAGGATATAGATGTCTGCCTAGACTGTGATATCGACATGATTCTTTTATTTATTGCATCATCACCACTTCATCTCAAGTACAAGCTCAGAATGACCGAGGAGGAGGTCCTAGAAAATACCGGCTCACTTGTCCAGTATGCAAAGGATCACGGCCTTAAAACCAGTTTCAGCACCGAAGACAGCACAAGAACAGAATACAGTTTTCTTGAAGAAATAAATCGGATAGCCGAGGAGCATGGGGCTGACAGAATAGGTTTAACAGATACAGTAGGCTGCATCTCCCCTGAAGGCATGAAGAATCTTGCTACGAAAGTTGCTCAGAGTATTAAGACTCCATTTTCGATACATCTCCACAATGATTTCGGACTGGCTTTGGCAAATGCATTGACCGGAGTGCAGTGCGGAGCATCGGCTGTTGCCACCACTGTAAATGGAATAGGAGAAAGGGGAGGAAATTTAGCACTGGAGGAGTTCGTTGTGGCCATGAAGGTACTTTATAATAAAGACCTAGGAATAAATACAGAATGTTTTAAAGACCTCTCAGACCTCGTGGAGAGACTCTCGGGTATTAAGATATCCAAGAACAAACCCCTTGTTGGAAAGCATGCATTCTCCCATGAATCAGGAATTCATGTAGCAGCCACAATTGAATGTCCCATGACATACGAAGCGATTCCCCCTGCACTTGTTGGCAACAAAAGGCGGCTGGTTCTGGGTAAGCACAGCGGAAAAACCGTGGTCAAGGACAGGCTCAAGGAGAAGGGTATTGAGGCCACAGAGGAAGAGGTTTGCGATATACTAAGAGAAATTAAAGCAATAGGGGAGCAGAAGGGCAGGGTGAGCAATAGAAAGTTCTGGGAAGTTGTGAAAAAGCACATAAAGGATTGATTCTTAGTTGTCTATAATATCGATTTGTAAGGCAGGGGCGGATATGGCCATTGAAATTGAAGCAAAGGCTTATACAAAGAATCTGAAAGAGATAGAACAAAAGATACGAGAGATCGGGGCCAAGCAAACTTGGGAAGGAGAACAGAAAGACACCTATTACAACCATCCTGAAAGAGATTTTGCGAAAACTGACGAAGCCTTGAGGGTCAGAGAAGAAGATGGAAAGGTTATCCTGACTTACAAAGGGCCAAAAATCGATAACCTCACAAAAACAAGGGAGGAGATCAAGGTTCAGGTTAAGGACCTCTCTTCAATTTTGGAAATTCTTTTAAAACTGGGATTCAAGGAGGTATTTAAGGTAAAAAAGCACAGAAAGATATTCCTGCTTGAGGATTTCAAAATCTGCCTTGATTCTGTAGAAAACCTCGGAGATTTTGTGGAGATAGAGACCTCGGTTTCCTCTGAAGTTTCTGAAGAAAAGATATCGGAAATAAGGGATAGTATACTGAGAACCATGGAAGAATGGGGCCTCTTGGAATTGGAGAGAAAATCCTATTTGGAACTGCTTTTAGCTAAAACAAGGTAACTAAACCTTTCGCTTTGAAAGAATAAATAAAAAAATGGAACCAAAACCGGTTTATGGGGTCTTAAAGTTCCATTATGCTCTCAGCGACGAATTTCTTTATATCGTCATCATCAGGTATTGTGAGGGATTTTTTAAATCTCTCACTACCATCAGGCAAAAAATATCCTCTTGATACGGATATAAACTCGTTCTCTCCGTCCTCGGTTATCGCTTTCTTTCTCGCGACTTCCAAGAAATTATTCCTTCCAAATTCCTTTTTTTGCGCTTTCAATGTTTCAAAGTTTACCATTTTTTTCACCTTTTTATGTGTTTTGAGTGGGCCTTAAAACCAATATTCGGTATATAAATATTTCGTAATCATTCTTCTTGAAAATTCCCTCTTTTTCCCCTATTTTAGGGCGAAATCCCCTATTTAGCAACAAGGATAGTAATGTCGTCTACACTGAGTGTGTCCATTTCCCTGCCATGTGCCTTTGTGGACATTTCAATCTCCACAAAATCCCTTGTTATCAGGGTTTTATCGCCGCTTTTAAGGGTTATCTCGTATCCTTCCCCTTCCAATGCCTTAGAAACTTCGGTAGGATCCCCATTTTTAAGGACTTCCACGATCTCCCCCATATTTTCCTTGTATTCTGGCCCTAATTTCGCATATATTGGTTTTATAGCAACAGGTGTTTCCTCGATTTTCAATTTATCCATGACTTGTAATTCCTTGGCTCGAATTGTTTTAGCAATATCATCTTTAATCTCGGTAAAAAGCTCTTTTTTTTCTTGGGCCACGATTTCAATCGAAGAAATCTCGGAATTCAGGGGTAAACCTTCATCAGACTTCCAATTCCGCAAGAGAGCAATAACATCCCTTGCCAATTCGCCTTTTACCACTGCTTCATCTTCATACATCAACTGATCGGGCCAATCTGAAAGGTGAAGGCTCTTTTTACCATCTGTTCCCTTGAAATAGGCTTGATAGATCTCCTCTGTAATGTGGGGTAAAAACGTGGCCAGAATCTTTACAAGGCCTAAACCGATGGTGTAAAGGGTGTATAACGCTCCTTCGTCCTTCTGGTCGTATACCCTGTGCTTCACCATTTCTATATAATGATCGGCAAACTCATGCCACAAGAAATTCTCGATTTCTTTTGCAGCCTTATCGAATTGATATTCGTCCATGTATTGTGTAACCTGCCCTAAAACTTGGGAGTACCTTGACAGAATCCATTTGTCAACTGTACTAACTTTCGATTTATCGAACTCTTTCTTGTCTCCTAAAGCTTTGTTAATGAACGTTTCAACATTCCAAAGTTTTGTGCAGAGCCTAACCCCTCGCTTGATATCCCTTAACCTGAAGGGATTGTCCATGCCCAGGGCGCATGTTGCAGCGTAATACCGCATGGCGTCAGAACCATATTCGTCGAGAATCTCTATTGGATCTATTGCATTGCCTTTTGACGCGTGCATAGGGGTTCCGTCCTCGGCCAGAATATAGGCACCTATCATTATATCCTCCCAGGGCTTCTGGTCAACGAGCAGATGTTCTCTTATTATGGTGTAAAACGCCCATGTCCTTATTATATCCTGAGCCTGCGGCCTCAATGACATGGGATAGAGCTTTTTGAACATCTCGTCATCCCGTTTCCAAAACGTGTTGAATAGGGGGGAAATGCTGGAATCCATCCAAGTATCGAAAACATCCTCGCATCCCTTCAATTCTCCGCCGCATTTGGGACATTTATCCACTGGTGGCGAATCAACTGTGGGATCCACATAGCACTGCTCTTCTTTTGCAACCACGACCCCATCGCATTTCACACATTCCCAAATAGGAATTGGAGTGGCAAAGTATCTCTGTCTCGAAATCACCCAATCCCAGGTCAGGGAATTCACCCAATCCTGAAGACGTATCTTCATGAACTCGGGAAACCATTTTATCTCATCAGCAATTCTAAGCACATCTCTCTTGAAATCCAGAAGCTTTAAGAACCACTGAGGGACCTGTAAAAACTCAATGGGTGTCTTGCACCTCCAGCAGGAGCCCACACTCTGATCCAACTCCTCCTGCTTTATAAGAAGCCCTTGTTCCTTCATGTCTTTTATTATGGCCTCTTTTGCTTCCTTTATGGTCATTCCTTGGTATTTGCCAGCCGCTTCAGTCATCTGGCCATACTCGTCGATTCCCTTTTCGATATTCAGGCCGTAGCGGAAGATCCACTCCAAATCATCTTTATCTCCAATCGAGCATATCATCACTATGCCTGTTCCGAATTCTGAAAGCACCTTATCGTCCTCTACGATCTCCACCTGCCTCTCGTAGACCGGTGTAAGAAGTATCTTTCCTGCCAATTCTCCAGCGCGGTCGTCCCTGGGATTAATTGCCACCAACTGACAGGTGCACAAAAGCTCGGGTCTTGTTGTGGCTATAATGACATCCTCATCTCTATCACTTATTTTAAATTTGATGTAGTTAAGCTGAGTTTTCCTGTCCTGATACTCCACCTCGGCATCTGCTAAAGCGGTCATGCATCTTGGGCACCAGTTCACAGGATGTTCGCCCTTGTAGATCAAGCCCTTGTGAAACAACTCTATAAATGAGATCTGGGTGAGCCTGCGGTAGTGCTCGGCGTCGGTCTGGTAATAAATACTGGGGTCCATGGTCTCCCCGAGAATCTTGAACTGTCTCGTCATTTCGGCTATGTTGGAATTTGCAAACTCCCTGCAGAGTTTGATGAATTCCTGTCTGTCTATATCCTTTCTCGTGATCCCTAGCTTTCTTTCCACCCTTTCCTCAATTGGGATGCCGTTGGTATCGAAACATAAAGGAAAAAATACATTGTACCCACGAAGCCTCTTGTACCTTGCAGCAAAATCGATATGTGTGTAGTGCACGGCATGGCCCACGTGCAGACCTCCAGAGGCGTATCTCGGAGGATTGTCTATGCTGTACACTGGTTTCTCTGATTCGGGATCGAAGCGGTATATTTCGTTCTCATCCCACCAGTCTTGCCATTTCTTCTCTATCTCTTTCTGGTTGATATTTGGCATGTGCGAGAGTGAAACACTTGGTTAAATAAAAGGTTTTTGTGGATATTACCTGTAAATTATTTTAATAGATAGGGGAATTTTGTTTATCTTTCCCGCCATCCAATGCCCCCTCCTCTCGCCCTAATTAACTAATGACTTTACCTTCTTTAATTTCCTCCCTTATTCCCTTGATGCCAACCACCAAAACCCCCTCCTCCACCCTAATTTAATAACGCCTCTGCTTTCTTTAATGTCCTCTCTTTTCAGTTTATGCCCACTATTCAAACCCTCTGCTTCCACCGTTTAGGTTGGTTAACCCACCACCTGCCCCCCCTCCACCCACCCAAGAATCCAAGATGAAATAGGAATAATTATACGTTTTATAAGCTCTATTCATTGTCATATCTGAGAAAAATTTACATAGTCATAAGAGGTTACAGAAAATAAGAATAAGCACTCTTCAAAGGAGGGAAAGATATGGCTATGTTAAAGAAATCTAAGGATGATGAAAAAGAATCAAGTGAGCGTGGGGATACGATAGAGAACGATGAGCCAGTGAAGATGGAAAAGGGTCTGAAATTGGTTTTATTATTGGTCTTCGGTATTATCATATTCATCGTGATATTGGCCATACTGGCCGCAACCATAATCAACGTCCCTGCTGGACATAAAGGAGTCATAACAGCAGGATTCGACGTCGGCCATCAATTTGATGAAGGATGGAATATCAAAAATCCGTTCTCCACAGTTGAAATGATAAGATACAACACCCAATTGGAAAAGGAGATAATATCAGCAAGGAGTACCGACGGGTATAATGTCAACATCGATTTTGCAGTAAGATATCATCTTGCAGAAAACAGCGTGGCGAAAGTGAGGGTGGAGAATCCAGATTACAAGGAGACCGTGATACGTTCCACTTTGCGTTCCGAAGCCAGAATGGTTGTTTCGGATTGGAATCTCACAGGGGAAGAGATGAATCTCCAACGGACTGCCTATGAAGGAGAGGTGGAAATCAGAGTGAAGGATAGACTGGATGATTACTTTATCATTGTGGAAGATGTCATGCTTCGGAACCTCGACTTTCCAACAACTGTTAACGATGCGTGGGAGAAAAGGGCAGCAGCAAGGGTGGATGTTGAGACCGCTGCTTACGAGCTTGAGGCAGAGAGATTGCGTGCCCAAAAAGAGCTTGTTAGAGCCCTTGCAGAGGCGAACTCAACAATCGTGCTTGCAGAGGGTCAGGCCGAGGCCATCAGAATCCTTGCCAACGAGACCGTGGAGATAAATGAGACAGTGATGAATTATATCCTTTCTTTAAGATACATTGCCGCACTCAGAGACCCTGAAGCCAACATAGAATATGTTGTAATTCCAATGGATCAGCCTTTGATACTTAAAGTAACTGATAATCCGTGATAAAATTTGAAGCCCACTAAAATCCAATAAACTATAAATCACAATTATCTTATACAGGTGCCCATATCAAGGCTCATTTATCTTGAAGATGTTAATGGACAATGATCCTCTATATGTAAACATCTTAGTTTTGATATGATAGTAGGCGATGATTTACATGACAAGGCTTATCTATCTGGGTGAATGTTTGAATACGATAATCCTCTTATGTAAATCATCTAAGATTGCAAAAGCCAGGGGACAATGATTTACATGACAAGGCTTATCTATCTGGGTGAATGTTTGAATACGATAATCCTCTTATGTAAATCATCTAAGATTGCAAAAGCCAGGGGACAATGATTTACATGAAAGTGTATGTCGTTGATAATGGGGGCCAGTGGACTCACAGGGAGTGGAGGGTTCTAAAATACCTAGACGTTGACACAAAGATAATTCCCAACACCACACCTTTTGAGGAGCTTGATGTGGACGGCCTCGTATTATCGGGTGGGGCAGGAAGCACGGTGGGAGATTCAGTCCCAGGGAAGATCGACGATTACTTAGAAAAGGCTGAGTACCCGATTCTCGGTATCTGCTTTGGTCATCACTACATGTCCATGCATTTTGGTGGTAAAACCGGAGTTGCAGAGGCATCTGAGTTCGGAAGAATGGAGATCGTGGTGGATGAAGAAAACGAGATTTTCGCAGGCCTTCCAAAAACCTTCAATGCCTGGCTTTCGCACAATGATGAAGTCAAGGAAGTTGGTGAGGATTTTAAGATATTGGCCCATTCAGCCAATTGTAAGGTGGAGGCCATAAAGTACCTCAAAAAACCCTTTTACGGCGTGCAGTTTCACCCCGAGGTTGAGCATACAGAATACGGGTATGATATATTCAAGAATTTTCTACAATTATGTAAGAAATAAAAAAGAAAAAAATGGGGGAGGATGTATGTTAAAGGAAATCGATTTACGAGAGCTCTCAGAAGTGAGTGACACGAAACCGTCCTTTGTCACTCTATACCTGAAAGCGGATGGTGAAAAGGCAGAGAAGTTCCTTACAAGACGGGAGAGGGAGTGTATAAACGCTCTAAAGGAAGAGAAGGAATTAAAACAAATATTCCAGAAGAATATGGAGGATATAAGGGAATTTCTAAAGGCCGGAAAAAGGTCCGAAAAAACCAAGGCCTTTGCCATATTTTCTTCCTCCCCAAATAACTTCTTTGAAGGCTACTTTCTTCCGCTAGAGGTGGAGAATCAGTTGATCGTGGACACATCCCCTTACATCAGGCCTTTGGCACTCCTTCAGGAGGAATGGGAATCCCTTGCCATCGTTCTTCTGGATCACAGCAATGCCAGACTATACTTGATATCCTCCGCAATAATCCAGGATACAAAAAAGATGCACAAGGACATCATGAACAAGCACAAGAAGGGAGGCTGGTCCCAGAT
>CP070672.1:230072-233172 GCA_020351895.1 Thermoplasmata archaeon | reverse complement strand
GCGCGGAGGTGGGGGTTGAGCGGGTGGGGGTGTTATACCTAAGATGGGTCAATGACGCTTATCTCATCACTATACCCCTCAAATGTTGTTCCTTCCAATAATTTACCATAAACCTTCAGATTGTAAATTCCGGGCGATAATATGTCCTGAACATCGCTCCTGTCGAACTTAACCATCCTTTCAAGTATACCATCACCGTCATGATCTATTATGTAGGAACTTTCAGATTTAACAAAACCATATTTCAGATCAAGTATTGGAGGAAGCGAATCTTCCAGCAATATTGTGGATGCGTTTATATCCTTAACATCATATCCGGGTGGAAGTTCAATATAACATGTAATCCACTTACCTTTGCTTTTAAGGTTTAATGTGTTGGGATCAATGTCTATTGTAGATTGTGCCAAAGTTGGAGCGTAGTCCCTTGTCGTTACATATACATTATCTCCATCTAAGGAAAGACCGGTTGGATAAGAGGCATGTCCATCATCTGGCGTGATTATTTCAGAAGGAACCACGATATTTCCCTGTGTGTCTATTTTCATATAATACGCCTCCATGATTCCCGTTGCCATGCTTCCATGCACGATATGGATATATCCGTCATCATCCAGCTCTGCATGATACCAAGTGCCCATACCGGGAATGAAAGATTTTAAAATGATCCCCCCTTGAGTTGATGGTATCCATGTTGAACCGTAATCATTGCTGTTCTTGTACATCAATGTGTATTCGTTTGGAGCCTCCCTCATATAAACCATGTATACTCCACCATTGTTGTCACACATCACCATCGGTTTCCTATGCTCATAAGAGGGTTGCCCAATCTGCATATGAGAGGTCCAGCTGGCACCATTGTCAGGGCTCGAGCGGAACCATATCCAACCTGGCCATCCACCATCATTTGCTTTGTATACATTGCCGTTTTTGTCTGCAGCCAATGAGGGGCGATAACCAACGTCCATTCCATTGTCCTGATTAATATTTACAGGTGTGGACCATGTATTTCCTCCATCAAAGCTTTTCGAGTACCAAGTGTCGCCGTTGTCATGGCCTGGATAATCTGATCCATAGGCGACATGAATCGTGTTGTTGTCCTTTCCCACCTTAATATCGTTGGTGTACAACCGCAAAGTCCCTGGTGACATTTCTTCCTGAACTGGAATTGGTGCTGACCAGCCTGAACCATCATATCTTGCATAGTAGATACCAGTTGGCTGATTCGTATTGAACTTCTTTGCTCTCGCGAAGGTCATATGCACAACACCATCTTCACCCATATCCATGGCGGCAGTGAAAATCTCGGAAAGCCAAATATCAAAACTTGGATTAACTGCTATTGCAGGAGAACTCCAGGTCTCACCATTGTCAAAGCTCTCGGTAAAGTACCAGTCGTACTGCCCAGTGAGATTTTCCGCAAAAACCACAACGACATGTCCTGGATCTTTATCATTGGAAGCTACCATAACGAACCGTGTATCTTTCGGAGTATAACTAAGGCGTGTGTATTCCCCCCACGTTGTGCCTCCAATCGGTTTTGCTCTGAAATGGGCCTCATAATTTCTATCATCTGTTGCTCTTGCACTCATTTTCAATGGACACACTGCAAATAACAGTGCAACTATCATTAAAACTTGCACTATTTTCATTGCTCTTCTCATTCTCGGCCAACTCCTCCCTATCATAGAGATTTATTTGAATTTTAATTATCTTGCCAAATTGGGTACATTCCCTTTGTTTTATCTTTTATGGAATTATACTAATGAATATATTACTTAACTTAAATAATTTTGGTTTATTCAGTTAAAAGTAATAATTTAAAAAAGAATACCTGATGATTTTTGGAGTCATTTTGTTTTCGAGATTTAAAGATTGAGAGGATATGGAAGATGACATATCACTATGGTAATCAGTTAAAATAGGTTGTACATCACAATGGAACCTCCCATTTGCAGTCAACCTTGGTATGGACCCAATATCCTCTTCCTGGGACAAAATAATCTTCTTCACCCAAATCATGCCAAGTTTTGGTTGTGGCATTATACCATTGGACGAGGGCGACCTCCTGGCTGAAGGTGAGGTTGTTCAATCCTTCTGTTCTATTATAGCTAGTGGGTGATGGATAGCCTATCATATTCCATCCTGGGTGGAGGGCGATGGTTTGGTTTATAGATGGTTGTGTGCCATTGTAAAGAAAAATCGTTTCTCCTGGATGGGTGATGTGAATCCAGAAGCCCATTGTTTCGTTTATCTTATTCAAATCATTACCAAAAGGCTCCCCCACTTTACAATGCTTCCAAGGGTCGTTTGCATCTGTAATATCATACCACTGGACCGCATCATACCAACTATCGATAGATCCTAAAACCCTCTTAAAGTCCTGCTCTACTTGGATTAGAGGGATGGAGATCAAGTTCCAACCCTGATTTAAGATTGTATAATTTTCAAGTGGTTTAGAGACATATGGATTCATAAGTGGGTAATTGTCTTGAGAATCCGTATCAATTACATAGGGGGTATCTCCTATTCCATCGCTTCCAGGTTGATCTTGATTTGGGCCTTTGAAGTTATCAACACCACTATAATCGGACCAGTGATTGCCTCCCAAAGGATAACCTCCATCCCATTGATTTCCATTATTTGTATTGTCTTGTCCCTGATTCCCGTTATCAATGAGATTATTATGATAGATTAAATTATTAAATGAATTTATAGCAGAAATGCAACGGGAATTATGAGAGGAGATATTATTGGCAATAATTTGATTATATTCAGACGAATCAGTTAAGGTTATTCCTATGTTATTATTTGAGGATATGATATTTCTATTGATTTTATTGTGAGAGGAAGACCATAAGTAAATTCCCTGAATTGTGCTTAGGGAAATAATGTTATTTGAAATCGTGTTGTTATTGGCTGAAGGGTATAACATGATACCTTTATCATTTAATAGAATATCGTTATTTAGTATATTATTATATGAAGAACGAATGTTGATTCCAACACCATTTGCATTTTCTGTATTCGATGATATATTATTATCAGAGATTACATTATAATCAGAAGTAGGTGTTAGATATATTGCAAAACCATTGAAGTT
>CP070672.1:217565-229972 GCA_020351895.1 Thermoplasmata archaeon | reverse complement strand
GGAAAATAGACCGTAGTGATGGGTGCTGTAGGCAATTTCTGTTTCCGACACGGTAACCTCTGTGTCCGATACATACATTCCGAACATATTGTTCTCAAGTATTGTGCAACCCACAACCTCTATGTCGGACCCACCGTATATCTCGATTCCGTTGCTAGTGAAGTACCATGTGCTTTCATACGACTTGATGAGGTTATTGGACAACAGCACATCATGGGTGTAGGTAAACTTACCCTTGGAGTTCAAGAGCACGTTTGTGACAATATTCTCGCTGATATCGCAGTTCGATATCTCTGAGTCGTATACAGCGCGAAATTCCACACCGGTAACTTGATTGGCCTTCACATCAGAATTCAGTATCCTGATGTCATAGGACTGGCCCACTCCCAAATCTACGAGTATTCCTGTATCAAGGCACTCAGTAACAGAGGAGTCCTCCACTATAATATCATGGGAGTCCACTATGTATATCCCTATCTGGGCTTGGCTCACTTCGTTGCCGAGAAGATCCAATCCAGACGAATCCTCGACAAAGATCCCGTAGTTTCCCATGAGTATTGTGCTGTCAACAAAATCGAGTCGGGAGCCTCCCATCGTGTGCACACCGGAGTCTGCATACTCGATTGTGCAGGAGCTCATATCCGAGGTCTTCTTGGATTCTTCGAAGGTAATCCCTGCCCATGCTACATCGTAGGAATTGTCAGGGTGCCTTGTGAATGTGGCGCTGTTGGCATCCATCTCTCCCTTAACGATAATACCGTATTCTGCATAGTTTACATCGTTTTGGGAATTGAACCGCACCTCTACACCGGGTTCCACTGTTAGTTTAGCTTTCTTCTCTACAGTCACAATTCCATCCACATTGTACGGACTGTCCTTCTGGGTCCAGACGGTATTTTCCCCAATCGGCCCCTCAGGCCAGTCAGTATCCGCTTTCACCTCTTCGCTTTCCAGCAACATAAATATAGCCAAAACAACCAATGCGAAAGCACACACAAGAAATATGTTTTTTTTGCTCATATTTTTTCCTCACTATCATTTCCCTAAGATGGCTTTTTTAAAGCCTCTTTGGTATGTATTAACAATTGGATTAGAACAATATTAAGAATATTGGAACTTCCCTTTGACAACTATTTAAGGTTTTGGATTTTACATCGTGCCGCGAATGCATCTCATGCATTAATGCTCAAAATAACCACATACACCACCCCTGCTTCGGTAAAGGTTCATTCCTTTTTTACTTCCAATGCCCATACTCTTTTATTGCAGTGTGGACATTTTAGATATTTCTTCCCGCCTCCCACACCTGGTACATGGGGACTGGAAAAATCAGTAGCTGTGGAAATGTCGAACCTCTCATTACATTCAGGACATTGGTATCCGTATCTTTTAGCATGCCATCTAACCAATAGATACAGGCATACGATAACGATCGCAATGAAGCAGAAAACCAATAAGGTTGTTACCCCATCCAACATCATTATCAGCTCCTTAATTTACTTATTCGAACATTCCTTATATGCCTTTTGCGGGAATTCCCTGGGATGCCCCATTACCGTTGGTAAATAGAATATTTTTAAAAAACAAAGAAACAGAAGGGTCAGCAGTTATATTTATTTGATAATCGATAATTATGGAGAAAAAAATAAATAAGAACCATAATTTTTTAAAAGCAGAAGGGATTAAAATGGCGAAGAATAACATTGTTATATTTATGATAATCGTCATATGTGTGTTGATAGCGAGCTTTGGAGCGGCCATGTTTCTGCTAATAAATGATAACGGGGAAGATGGCGATGAAGAAATATATCCAAGAGCTGAAATTAGAATAGAGTCTACGACTCCATATCTAATGAATGATCTACTCTACCTTGTAGGTACGAATTCCTCTGATTCAGATGGTGAGATAATAAAATATGAATGGTTTATCGATGACCAACCTTATGAAATGGGCGAGACCATATACTTCACGCCGGAAACAACTAGTGCATATGAGGCCTCGTTGATCGTAACAGATAACGACGGGCACCTCAACAAGACTGTTGTTGAGATCGACCCGGACCCAGTTCCTTCAGTGGAATTAGATATCACTGAAATCTCTTTTCAAGAAGAATATCGTATCGACGTTACTTATGGTGATACAAGAGTACCTATTTCGGAATTGGGCACCGATAAAGTAATTAAACAGGAGTCGGTTACTGAGTCGAGTCGGGGTGGAATCCTTGATGGTGATTATTTTGATGTGGATGAAGATAATAATCTATCCAAAGGGGATTACATAATTTTGAATTATACCAATTCTCGAATATATGATGACATTTTCGAAGATGAATGTATTTATTTTGACTATTCTATAACATATCTGGGGCATCGTATCGATGTAAATTCGAGTAAGACCTATCAAGTTCTTGGAAGTGATAGGTTCTACTTCTGATTTTGTTTAAAAAGCTATGTTTATGGCATTCTTTAAAACGCTAACAATGCTTTCTTGCAGTCACTCCCTTCCCCTTTCTCATTTTTCAAAAACACACAAATCAACCTGATTGTTCGGGAAATACAGGGTATTCTACCTGATCAACTAGTGGTATAGCAAGCTGTTATTAACTTACCTTTGGAAAAAGATTTAAGACCCTAAATCCTTCTCCCCCATTAGGTGAGGGAACTTGCCGAAGAAGAAGAAAAGCACAAAGAAGAAAACCACAAAGAAAAAGAAGAGCACAAAAAAGAAGAAGAAAAGACGATAGCTTTTCTACATCAAGGGTCAACATGGGACCCTTTTATCTAAAAGGGGAGGAGCCTTTTTTTAATTATTTCATATAGATCCACTCCTTATATGAATCTAGAAGAGCAATCTAAGTCACTAAAAATTATTACGAAATTCAGGTTATAGATACCAATCTTACGATTCTACCATCTCCTCGAATGCCTCAACCTGCGAAACTTACATATGTTCGCTTTGTTATATCATATTTGGAGGAGCGGCATGAAACGATGGCCCCGGATTCCACAGGGTTACTTAGAAATAATGGTGATATTACTCTCTTTTTTGGTTATTTTTGGTTCCTTTGACTTTCAATCTATGAAAGTTCAGGCATCTTCTAAGTCGATATCAGATTACGGTCCTTCCCCTTCATCGGAGCATGTATATGACGAGACCGAAATAATATCTCGGTGGTACCGTTATTTGGACACTTCCGGGCACCGTGAGGCTGAAAGACATATAGTCTCCGTCTTCGAAGATTACGGTCTGAATGTTTCAGTCCAGGAATACACGGCTCAAAGAGAGGACGGAGAGGTTCGTGCAGCAAACGTACTTGGATATATGAAGGGGAGAGATACCGAGAGTTGTCTGGTAATCGGAGGCCATTATGATGCCCATGAGTACAGTATCCACGGGGCCTATGACAATGCTGTTGGAGTGGGCACGGTCATAGAATTGGTACGACTCTTCTCAGTGGTAGAGAATAAAACTCCCCCGACCTCGATTATTTTTGCGGCTTGGGATTCTGAAGAGGGGGGAGGAGCAGGCAGCAGGTATTTTTTGGAAAATAAACCCTGGCCGACCGACATCATAGCATATATCAACTTGGATATGTTCAGTCTGAATTACCCTGTGAAGAACAACATTCCCCTATCAACAGAGGAATATTACAAGATGAACATATACACGTCACCTATAGACGATTTCTCGAGGTACAATGACATTGAATACAATGAATCGACGTTGGGTAACTTCACTAGGTTCCGTGAGATTCTAGAAAATATCACTTATAAACAATACGAATACCCTCCAGATTGGGTTCTAGTAATGGACGATACCGTTGGGGCCAGTGATCATCGATTCTTTATAGAAAGGGGCATACCAGGAGTTTGGTTTAGGGGTATGAACGAGAAACCCAGGGAAGAGCGCGATCTCAATGAAATAGCATTTAAACACACTCCAATTGACAGATTGGAAACCATGGAGGAGTATGCAGGGGGCAAAGAAGAACTGCTTAAAGGAATGGATACGGTATTACTTATCTCGTACAGATTGGCGATTCAAATCCTGGAATTATACAACGTTTCTTCATCCCAGAATTTGGGCGAGTCTGTAAAGGATAGTAGGGGGAATATCGGGCAAATAGCAATTGTAATTGGAATTATAGTGATAATAATGGCGGTATTATTGTACGTATTCTGGAAGAAGGTACGGCATTGAAATAAATCTTCACATCTCATAAGATGATTCTTTTAAGTACAGTATCAATTTTAAAAAAAATGTTCAAGTCGACTTGGCCTTGGATTTCTTGGACCGTTTGGGGTGCCGGGTGTAGAGTCTTCTTTTGTTTATCCAGTCAAGGAACAAGCGATATCTCAGGCGCGTGATTCGTGCCCTTCTTACTATCCAGAACCTGAAGGATTGCACAGGAGCGAAAACACTCTCTTTTAACCTGTCATATTCGGTTTTAGGATGGTAGATTTCATCACGCTCTAGAAAGCTGAAGGGCGAGCGTGCCTCGTACATGCCATCATCATCGGTCTCTTTCCTCCGATATCGTAGCTGGCGTTCGTCCCATATCCATTCTTCATCTTTTTGGCGCTCCCAGGGAGGGGGCTCATCGTATATCACCTTGACCTCTTTGGGGGCTGGGAGAGTACGGTTGTATTCCATGCGTCTTTTCGGGTCCTTGAGAACCCAGTAGGCCTTGGATATCAGCTTGAACCAATCCTCGGCTTTGGCCTTGTCCAAACGTGTTACATCTGGATGATAGCGTATGGCATGGGAGCGGAAGGCCCTCTTGATCTCCTGTTGTGTGGCGTTACGTGAAACACCCAGGATTTGGTAGTGGTCTTGGACCAAGCTTTTCCTCCTGTATTCTTGCTAATAGTGAAGCAAACACCATATTTATAGATGTCCGAGACTATAGATTGGGATGAGTTGTGGTTTTTTCATCTTTTATGGTGTATAAAATTATAATCTAACATAAATAACTTGGCACAAATCTGTTTAAAAATAAAAAAAAATGTGGCTACTCCATTATAAAAAGGATCTAATGTAGTACTCCACACACTCTTTAAATATATTCTTCCGTTAAACTATGTTTCCTTTGTACTGATTATGGCCAGATCGGCGAGAAGTTGGGGTTATGACCTGGGCCTGCGTTGGGATTTCCAGGACCTTCATTGTTGTATGCATTGGGATTAGCATGTGCACCGGCTCGGTTGTTCCCTGGAAGCAGGGAGGTTCCCACTGGTGGATTAATGGCTTCTACACCGTGATCGCCGTTGCATGAGTCTGCATTGTTGACACCATCTCCAACCACTGGGCATAAAAACGCGGCTGATGCTGTTGCAGTCATTGCCCAAATCGCTGCAAGGAAGAACAGTGCTAATATAATTCCCTTGTATCTCATGTTTTCACCTCCTTTTTATTACATTAACAGGTCCGCATGCCTTAATTGATATATTTAAAAATTTCAAAATTCTATATGAATTTCGCATTATTCATTTGTAATTTATATACAATTTATTTACGATTTTGAGTCCATGAGGTTGTGTAAAATGTGCACCACCGCTGATTTATTATTCCCTTTGTGTATATCTCTTATGAAACTTCATCTCACTTTAAATCAGTAGTGGGATCGAATAGAGCGTCCCATTTTTCATCCAAATGAATTATGGCATCCTTAAGGCCCATTACAATCCATTTCCCATTTTCTTCTCTGGCCAACCCCAAACGGGAGAGTTTGGCGAGCCCGTCCGAAACTTCGAAGTCAAAGTGCATGTGCCGCTTTTCGAACCAGTACTCCACTGCACCGTCAAGTTCTGATGAACTGAGAGGGGTGGGTCTTAGAAAATAGTAGGCCAAAAGTGCCTCCTTTACCTCCTCCTCTTCTGCGGCATCCAAAAGTCTGTGGAAAACACCTGCATTACTGTCCAGGTTCTTGAAGTACAATCCCTCGGTTAGGGCCTGCATGTAAGTTATACGGGCGTTCTTGTAATGGACAAAGGCCCGAAATGCGATACCTATTAGGGCACCCAGGGCACCACCCAATGCAGCAAGCTCCAGGCTCCCTATTGAAGCTCCGGCAAGGCCACCAGCCACTGCAAAAATCACCGGAAGTATTCTCCCGGCAGCCAGTGCAGCCGCTCCCAGAGTGGGAACAGCCACCTTGAGCTTGTCCATTAAAGACATGCGGTATTTGGTGTTGGGAAACACCATTTCCAGATCGTTTATGGGGACGTTTCTGAAGTACTTGAGATAGATATGATCCGAATCCAGAGCATTTCGTCTTTCCTCGGAATAGGCAACAAAATTCGGTGTGAATCTGATGGCAAGAACCAAACGCTCATAGCTTTCCACCTCGAGCTTTTTTGGTCGTTT
The DNA here is from genome assembly GCA_020351895.1 of Thermoplasmata archaeon. The sequence continues at coordinate 223,605 of CP070672.1, read as the reverse complement.
TAGGTTCTTCCATTTCTTGATTGTGTGAACCCGCCTGAGGCGCCCCCTGGAATAGATTCTCCATTTGGAGAGCTCGGAAAGGTCCACATAAACACTTCCCGAATAGAGAGATTGGGTGGTCAAAGCACGCTCAAGCTCCTTTACACCAACTTTCTTGAAATTGGCCTTTTCAAGGAGATAATCAAGACGTTTCATAAACTGTGAATCATCGGGATTTTTCACAGGATTTCTTAGAGGTACATCAGGATCGGGATCAAAGGGCCTGTAAGATCCTTTTAGTTCTTCCAGCTTTGCATGAAAATCATTGTGAATTGTGGATGAAAGCAGGTTTGCGAATTGACGGAACCTAGGTCGCAAATCCTCGGTTAATTCCGATTCGAGTTCGCGAACGAGTTCGGCTTTGGTAAGGGGTACGAAATGTTCAAGCTCCATTTTTTTCACTGGTTCCATATTATTTCTTTTATTCACCTTTTCTTACCATCATTTGAGAACCTGAGAATGGGTTCTCTTCCCGAGGAATTGGCAGAGAATATATTACATTTAGTTTGTACCTTTATGAGGTGACTTTCGGATTTACACAAATGATCAGAGAGTTATATTATAAGGACCTCTCCCTTTAATGGGGTTTCATTATTATACCATTTTCCCCCAATCCAAAATCCATCCTCAGGGAAAGGCTAATATTCAGAAAAACTCTGTGGGGAATTCAAACACTTTCCAATTCCCAGGGTGATTAAGATGAATGGATTGACAATTAGAGAGGGGGTGTTACGAGATAGAGCTTCGCTGGATGAATTGTTCCGTGAAGAACTTGAATATCATATGAATCTACAGCCGGATGTATTCAAGATCCCTGATACCGTGGTGAGTGAAAAGTGGTTAAAAGCGATTATAAATGATAACAATATCTTTTTGGGAATTTCTGAATACAATGGAAAAATAGTAGGTGCGATTCTATACAAGATCGATAAAAACCCAGAAGATAATATCCTTAAAGAAAGAAAATTTGTATACGTGGAGGATATGATCGTGTCGGAATCGTTCAGAGGAAAGGGGATTGGGAAGAAGCTGTTGAATTATGCTATAAAACATGTCAAAACAAAAGATATAAAAGAAATTGAAATCGATGTTGGGGATAACAACGAAGTTGGATTGAGATTCTATAAAGAGCAGGGATTCAAGACGATACGAAGAAGAATGAAAAAGGAAATCGTGTGATTGAGGGGATACCTGTTAGGACTTCTTCACCACCGTCCTCTCGGTTTTTCAATTAGTTGACCGGTATATCGAAGTGTATGCTCACCCCCTCCAGGAACAGTAATTTTTACTAAACAAAGGAAATAACCAAAACAACACTGGATGAACCACCATCATCATCCGATACAGTTAGCACGACATTGTAAGTTCCGCTTACAGTGAAAGTGTGTTTCGCCACATCTGCTGCAAAGAAGGGATAGGTTCCATCGGTGCTTGGATATGGATCCGGGCCCACTCCGTTGTTGTAATAGGTGGTTACTGAATCAGCGGTCCCGTCATCCCATTCCCAGGTTAACGTCAGATCATCGCTTCCCACATCAGAGGCATCGGCCTCGAAGGTCATCTCGTGATTTAAAAAGAATTTATTCACACCAATTATCCATTCCCACGTATCGGGATGCCTGACATTGAAGGTATTATGAGTGAGGTTGTAACCTCCATCCTCAAAGGAGACATTCACCCAGCATGGGGTGGCCCCGTTCGGCTGCCCGTTAACTTTGTCGTTTAAGGGAGTATACAGGACCTTAACGGAGATGACATGGGTGACATTGCATTTTATATCAAACAGTGTCTCACTCTGATCGTCTGGACTGCCCGGATACCTGACAACCTCCGCATAACCGATCTCGGCGCCATCCTCTAAAATGTACATCTCAACATTGTGCCACTTCTCCCCTGCGGCTCGTAGGGTGAAGTCAACAAGAATGTAGGCTTCAACATTCTCGATTGTTGGGGCCACATTGTAAATGTTAACATTAGCGGTTTCATTACCGGTTTTTCCAAACAAATCACGGACCTCCAATCTTGCCTGACCAGTGTAATCGTCACCCCATGTAAAAGAAGCTGAGGAATCAGTTGACCAATCCGTGTCCCAGGTTCCATCATCTTCAAAATCCCACCTGTATTCCAGTGGATCTCCTTCGGGATCATAAGAGGCGCTACCATCGAAAACTACAGGTGATCCTTCATCCACAACATACGGACCATTGGGATCTGCAACAGGTGGTAGATTTGGTAGCGTAGAAATTAGGTAACAATCAGGATCGCCATACAAATTGTATCTTATTCCATTTATATCCACCGATGAAAAGCCCCTTTTGGTTTCAAATAATGCGTAACCTGCAGAATGGCCCCATACAAGTTTCTCTGTGTAATAATAAGCAAAATTGTGATTGACATCCCAGCTCGGATTTAGAGGCCAGGTGGGATCATTACCGTCATGACCTGATCCTTTTGTTGATGAAACTGTTGCAATAGCACCATGTTTGAGCAACGAATATCCAATATTATAGCTATATTCAGCATCTCCGTTTGCACAGGATGCTTGAAATGTAAAAGATGGCTTAGTATCATCAAGTTCATGAAGATATGTGTTATCTATCACATGTTCTGCTCCGTCTATACCTCCATGAGCTGCCCATACGACCACTCCGTAACCCTTTTTCCATTCAGAAACGGTATTTGTACAATTGCATGGTGTCTTCTCGGGTCCAACACTATAATCCTCTTCATATATTCGATAACTGCTAAAGCCTGCAGGATCGGCAATACCGTATTTTATGTGCTCACCCAATGGATATCCTGGTATCTTATCGCTATGGGGAACCATGGGAAGCAGGATACTTTCTCTCCAGGAAATATCGCCAGGGTCAGTTTCATAATCGATTATCTTTCGAAGTATTTGATCGAGTTGGGCGTAATCTTGGTCGTAAACTGGGATCCTACCGACATATACATCTCCCCCGGTTAAGGGTCCCCCAGATCCTTTGTCACCTGAACCCCAGAAAAAATAAATCTCGGGATCATCCCTCTTCATTTTAAATTCTGAGAAATCTGGGTCATCATAATAATATCCCGTAAGGGCGCCTTGACTTGCAAGTTCATCATACAAATTATCTTTAGGTATAAGAGAGGGATATGAATCCCCAGGAATTGTCCAGGCGAAAGTGATTTGGGCATCCTCTTCATCCTCCCGATATTCCAATTTAACAGTATGGAATCCTGCGGTCATATTGAGGGTAACATCTTTGTAGGTGGGTGGATGTGAGACCCAGTGGTTGATTACCTGGTTTCCATCTATCCATAATCTTGCAGCATCATCACTATATGTATGGAATTCATATTGCCCTGGAGTATCGACCCTGAAGAAACCTTTCCAACGAATGGAAAAGTAATCCTCCTCAATCGATATGTATGGGCTTTGTTTAGCATCAACTGGCCAGGTTTCACCAAAGAAGCCATCACCATCCAGGTCCCAGTTGCCCTTAAGGTCTGCATAGTAATAATCTGTAGGTTCGCACCAATCCCAATAACCATGATAAAGTGAATAAGTCATCTTCATAGGTACATCACCCACAGTGTCAAATGGATTCTTTGGATCGTCTGGATCAGGATCACCTATCATTAGAACATAATCGATGTTATATACTGGATCATAAAGCTGTAACCACTTTCGGATTTTGTCGGCTCGTTCGTTGGGGGATTGGCCAATAAGGAACTTGTAATTGTCTTCTGTTATGACCTTGACCGTGTGTCCTGCAAGTTCCTTATGGTGGATGAAAAAATCAAGCTGTTTGCTGTTTGCCAATATATCATTTGAGGTGATTATCACGTAACTGAAAGTGCTTGAGCTTGAAGGTAGTGGTGTAGATAGAAGGTCGTTGGGTAATGTGCTACTCTCTTCTTCAAAGGCAATTTCTTCAATTACGAGGTTATCCTCGATTAACTTCGACTCCTCTTTGTTGTTACACTCTCTTTCAAGTTTACAAATAGGTTCTTCTTCAGTCTCTTTGGTTCCTTCCTTTGGTTGAGATGGCTGTTTTATTTCTAGCTGGTTGTAATCGGATTCTTTTACCTCGGTATTACTAATATCATCTACAGAGGCAAGCACACTTACCATCAATATAAAAATGGTCATAATCGATAAAAACAGTCTTATTGCTCTCTCCTTTCTCATTTCTCTCTCCCTCCTTTGGACTTTCCGAGAATACCCTTTTTAGGAATTCCCTTCCAAAGTCAAGCCACTAATACATTTGTATTTATATATATTTTTAGCTTGGGTATATCCCCCATAAAACACCAGTTGTATGACCTTATAATATAGGGAAGAATTTTTATGGATAATTATCTATAAACTTATTTATATTATTTATAAATTTTAAAGACTACACCTCCTATATGATTGATTATCAACCGGAGTATATTAAAAACGGGAATTAGGTAAAAAAGCAAGTTCTGAACTAAAAGGAGAATGAAAACATGAAGAAAGCGGCATCCATTGGAATTATCAGCGTCTTGGTAACCGGGAGTTTTTTACTGGCGTTTACCTTTATAAGCGATTACTCAAGTGCGGCCCAATGGAGCATCGAGCAAGTGGAGGGTGGTTGGGTGGGAGATTTCTCATCCCTGGCCATTGACAGCAATAACAATTCGCATATAAGTTATTATGATAATTCAAACGGGGACCTCAAGTATGCCAAATGGGCGGGAAATTCTTGGAGTACAGAAACCGTAGACAGCACAAATGATGTTGGAAAGTTCACATCCATTGCATTGGACAGCAATAATCATCCGCACATAAGTTATTTTAACGCCACTAGCGAGGATCTAAAATACGCTTACTGGACAGGGAGCGTTTGGAACATACAAACTGTAGATGATGATGGATCTGTTGGTGGATATACCTCCATTGCCGTTGATATAAATGATCACCCCCACATAAGTTATTATGAGTACTCGGGAACTGCTTTAAAATATGCCCATTGGAATGGAACCTCTTGGAACATAGAGACCGTTGACAGACCAGATCGGGTTGGGGAGTACTCATCGATTGCCCTGGACAGCAATGATTACCCGCATATCGGTTATTATGATTTGGATAATAGGAAAGTCAAATACGCATTCTGGAATGGAAGTTCATGGAAAATCCAGGTGGTGGATAATGCTCCGGGTGGTCATACATCCCTTGCCCTGGACAGCAATGATTATCCCCATATCTGCTATCTTCGCATACAGGACCTATGGCTTTCTGTCAATTCTTGGCTCAAGTATGCCAGTTGGAATGGAACCTCCTGGAATATAAGAGAGGTGGACTCTGGGAACATGGACTATCCGTTCAAAGATAAAGTTGGGATGTACTCATCTATTGTAATCGACGCAAATGACGATTCGCACATAAGTTATATTGATGAGGTAAACAACCAGCTGAAATACGCTAAAAGGAATGGATCCTCTTGGAGCAAGCAGGTTGTGGGTGGTGGAGGCTCGTGGACTTCAATTGCCTTAAACAGCGAAAACTATGTGCGAATAAGTTATAGTTATTCGGGTCTTAGGTACGCGAAAATGCTGCCTCCAGTTCCATATCCTCCTCAGAATCTGCAAGTAAATCATGGAAATGAATATATAAACATGACCTGGAATGCACCTACAAATGAGGGTGGGGCACCAATTACAAATTACAATGTATATAGAAAAGAAGGTTCGGATCAGGAGGAATTTCTTTTAGATGTTGGAAATGTAACAACCTATAACGATACCAGTGTCTCCAATGGTGTTACCTATTATTATAGGGTGACTGCCGAAAACAGTTATGGTGAGAGCCCAAAATCCAATCAGGCAAGTGCAACCCCGGGAGAGGTTCCTTCGGCTCCGCTAAATCCCCATGCCAAGGCCGGTGAAAATCATGTTGTTCTTACCTGGGAACCCTCAGCATCAAATGGTACCACCGAGATTACTGCCTATTATGTATATTGGGGTTTCGATGCAAATGATGTGAATGTAGATC
>CP070672.1:212855-217465 GCA_020351895.1 Thermoplasmata archaeon | reverse complement strand
TTATCGTTTGTGCTGAAGCCGTCCCATCGAAAATTGTTAAAGTAACCATAATGGTTTCCCCAACCCTGCTTTGTGGATAATGGAATGTTATCTTCAGACCTATTACCTCAGCATACCCACTTCCCGCATCAACTGTTGGTTCCGAGGTGGAGATAATCAGATTCTCAACAGTTGTCTCAACATCATGAACATAGAACATAAAGTCCCATGGATCTGGATCATCCAAATCGGTGGTAGGATCATCGTAATGTACATGCAGGTTTGGAGGTGGAGGGTCAAAGTAAGGTACATCATTTACCGGGGTGATATTGATCCACAGAAGTTGAGAAGCCAATGCTCCACTGCTGTCCATAAGCCATAATATGGCTTCATCGTTTCCAAAAGCATTCTCTTTAGGAATAAATGTAAGCAGATCATTTGTGCTGTTTGAGCCTGTTACAGAGTATAATGCGGTATCCACCCCTGTTATATACCATTTTAGATCCGATCCAGAGTCCTCAGTATCAGCCTCATAAGGGGTAAGAGAAAGAGTGCGGGGCGGGGAGTCTTCAAGCATTATTTGATCGGGTATACGCCCAAGAATTGTTGGTGGGTTGTTACCAGTATTTTGTACGATTAACATTCCCTCAATCTCAATGACATCATAATTTACCGAACCTGAATACTTTGCCCAAATATTATACTGCCCGGGTACAAGGTTAACGATATAGTCAAATGATGCGATTCCAATTACGGATGTTCTATTCAAACCTAAAAGTTCACTACCTTCATAGATTTCATTTCTGTTCTTATCCAGATAGAAAGTCACCTGTTCATTTGCAATAAGGTTGCCACTTTCGTCTGTCATAATGGCTTTCAGGATTGTGCTCTCCCCTTCCTCTGCAACCTCACTTTGATTGACAAGGGAAGCCTGCTTAACATTGATGATTAAAATAGATTCTGCTGTATTTACATCGTAATTGCCCGAGCCAATGTATACTGCAGCAATATTATAAGTTCCAGGGTTAAGATATGTCGTGTTGATTACGGATACACTTCCATCTGCAACAGTGGTCGCCTCCCCCACTAGCTCAGAGGCTTCATAAAATCCGTTATCATTCATATCTATATAAAATGCAATGTTTTCCCCCTCAACAGGAGTCGAGTTCTCCATCAATATAGCAGTTAAAATTGCATCATCCGAGTATTTTGTTGTTTCATCAAATGCTGTTAATGTGGCAGATTTAGGCAGAATATCCGGTGCATCGATTACGGGTGTCTCATCACCCCATTGACCAATAATATCTTGTGCGGCAAAATGAAATGCATATGATGTGCCCGCAGGTATTGCGCTGATATTGATGTAGAATAATTTTCCATCTGAATAAATCATATCGGAATTATCCAGCTGAATCAATGAAAATACACCCAGATTAGTGATATTAACCGTAACATTACTTGGAGAATGATTATCCAAATCTGTATAAATTACACTGAAATTGAACTGGGACATGAAGTATCCTACTGGGGGATTGACTCCACCCGAGGATAAGGTAGGGGCTCTGTTTGCTACCTCAAACTGCAGAACATCACTGGCAGACCAATTCTCCATAATATCCGTTGCCCAGATTGTATATGTATACTGACCTAATTTTGTATAGTTGTCGTTGTAATACCATTTAAAACCTGCATCCTTAATCATGGATGCATTGATATATCCACTATCAGGCAGAGTGATGTTTAACCATACGTTCGATACCCCATCTGGATCCGTCACGTTACAAGTGATATTGACATAACCGTCCAATACCTGTATATTTGGGCTTGATAAAACATCCCTGATCCTCGGGCCTTTAAGATCCGGATCCATATTCCTTTCCCCTGGAGATGGACCCCAGATATCTCCCCTGTTAATGCCAAAACCATCTGCAAAACCGCTTGCGTTTTGCCAATCTCCCTTTCGGTCGGTATCATTACTATCTCTGTCCCGACCCAAGGTCTGCCCCTCTGATAACCATTGTGTATCAATAAAATCTCCTTCAAGCCATTGATTTGCAAACACTGCATAATCATCATCTAGACCGGGATCTTCACCCCATGCAACATAATCAACAATATTGTCACAATTATCCACAAGTGAAAGATCGTCACTATCATCAAGCATTTTTTTAGTGTTATTATACTTCAGCACCAGCTTAGGTCTTAGGCTGGTATCACCTAGATAGTCGCTGGAATAGAAAAGATGCCAACCTGATCCTGCATTCCCAACTAATATTATACCGTTATTTTCGTAGCTTCCGTTCTTCCACCCTCTAATCAAATCGGTAATATCCCAGTAACTCCATCCATAAGAACCAGCAGTTACCAAGGAGCTATATTCAATTGTAGAATTGTAATCACCACCGGCAGAAGTCCAGTTATTGGTACCATCGGTAGTATTCCAATCTGCACCTGTTTCAGTCCATGATCGATTCAAACGATACAGGTTAATGGTTCCATTAATTGAAGAATGTCCATCATAATGATATAGATATAATGAAGATGTACTTAGGCCAATTTCACTAATCGTAGAGAAATTGAAATGCATCAAAGTAGTGAAAACAGAAGCTGCATTTTCGATTCGGATAGAGGGATTCGTCCCGTAATTGGTTGCTGGAAAATCGTTGCAAATATAGGTATCATTGCCTTCTGTTGAATTGGGCTGTAATGATATATTTGTGGTGATGGGACCGTAAAGATTTTTAGAATCACTGGAACCAGATTTTGCCAGATGACAGACCAAATACCCGCCCGGGGGAATGCTCCCTGCACCAGTTAGACTGAATCTGTTTCCGTCATAATCTGTTAGATTCCATCCAGTCAAGTTTATTGCGGAATCACCTGCATTGAAAAGTTCCACCCATTCAGAATAGTCATCGCTCCCAGTGGCATTGAACATTATCTCGTTAATTACTATGGTGGGTAATGAATAATTAATCATGAAGTATAGATAGTCCAAAAAGAGATAATCCGGCCCCGCCCCATCCGAGTCATATCCGCTTACACGTATTTTGAGACCGTTATTAAGGTCATTAACCGAAGGTAGGTTGTTTGTTATAGAAAATATATCGTCTCTGTCCGATACCGAGACACTATAATCGCTGATATTATGTTCTGAACCGCCATCTAAGGGACTCCATACGATCCCTTTATGTCCTGGGGACAAATCCCAATCGGCATCACAGTGATAACCCATGAACAATGTCATACCGTTTATAATGGATCCTACAACAATATTTGCTGGGCCATATTCACATTCTATCCAAGCATATGAACCATCCTTTCCTGTTCTCTCTTTACTGTTGTCACCGGGAGCCGGCTCGTCAAGGTTTAGATAATCAGGGTTGCCGCCTTCATTATCCCGCGCATTAATGGGATGAATGTTCCTGGATAAATATGGATTATTTGCACGTGTGGCACGCCTTTTCGGTGAGAGATTATATGGATTATCACTATCATCATCTTTCGAATTCTCTTTTTTAGGTTCATTGATTATATTATTATCAACATCATATTTCTCATCCATTTGATTTTTTACTGAAAATTGTGAAATCATGCCAAATAACGAAAAATTGGAGAGTAGAATCATTATTATAAGAACTGCTACTACCCTTTTATTTGGGAATCTGCCATTGAACCACATAATTTTTATCATCGTTCAAACATCCCAATCTATTTTAGATATTGGACAACAATTTGTTTACAATATCAACTGACTATTTCGTTCTAATTGGAGTTGTGCTTTCATATTTCCAACATACCTTCTTAGTTCTAATATTCACTTCTTTATTATATTCACCAGTATTATTCATCTATTTTGATTAAATATTATGATAAGAAAATCAAGTTTGATAAGTAGGAAATATAAATAATATATATAGTTACATTAATTATAATATCAATATATATGAAATGTTGCTAAAATATCATTTTAGACCTATTTTTCATCGTATTCTCTGATCCATTTTAGCCTACTTTTGCGATTTGCTTCAGCTTTTTCCCGCCCTTTAAATCCCGTCTCAATTGCCGCTAATCTGTTGATTAACGCCGTTAAGTCCCTTTTTGTGGGCCTTTTTATGTCCAATCCAGCAAGTTCGATCTGTTTTCTTAAGATAGGCATGGCATCTAAAGGCCTGTTATATTCCCTGCAAAAGTCGTCAATGATTTTATCAATGATTTCGGCCGTCCTAATATCATCGTTTTCAGGTATATCTATATCAGATTCCGGCAAAACCGTTGTTATCTTGGAGTTAATCATTAATTCTCCGATATTATAGAAGGCTAATTCGACATTCTCGCCTGTTTTGGCGCTTGTAATAAAATATGGAACCTTATATTTCTCTGCAAATTCCTTCAGTAGCTTTTCATCAAATTTTACTCCTTTCCCAATGTCTGATTTGTTGGCCAAAACGATAAAGGGGATATCCCCAATCAGTTTTTTTATGGTTGGGATCCAATAATCCTCCAAGCTCTTCAATGTATCTTTTCTTGTTATATCTGCAACAAAGATAACACCTTTTGAACCCCTAAAGGATGAATTGTATAGATTCTTGTATCCTTTTTGTCCTAGTATATCCCATATTTGAAGTTTG
>CP070672.1:205884-212755 GCA_020351895.1 Thermoplasmata archaeon | reverse complement strand
CGACTCCACGGATATAGCTGAGCTACAGGCCCCAGATGATATTATTCTGTAGCGAGGCTATGTAGTGGAGGAGCGCAAGCGACTCCACAGAGATAGCTGAGCTACAGGCCCATTGATGTCAAAGCATGTAGCGAAGCTATGTAGTGGTGTGAGTGAAACGAGCACCACGGACCTAGCTGAGCTACAGGCCCAAAGTGATGTGTTGCGAATGGAGGTCAGTTATATAGTGGAGGAGCGAAAGCGACTCCACGAATGCTGAGCTACAGGCCCCTCGGGTTTAATAGAATGGAATTAAATAAAGGTATCGCACTCATATTCTATTATTCTTTATTTATCTTGAATTATACTAAAAAATACATATGAAACTCAAGCTAGATACACCAAAAACTTTATAAAAAGGCAGACTCTATACAATGATGGACAGACAGATTCTGTAAAATTCCCAAAAGGGGCATGAGGCCAATGAATAAAAGTGCCATTTCTCTTGCGTTCGTGCTTATGTTTATGATCCCCATCTTCACAGGTGCAGGTGATGTTTTCGAAAAGAGAACCGATTACGAGGTTTTGGATGGGGCACTGATTTTACGACTGGATTCGGCAGATTCGAATGATGAGCTCGAGGTCATAATCCAGTTCAAGGATGAAATCGAGGATAAGGATTTAAACCTCCTAAACGCACTCAACTTCAAAATCAAAAGGACCTTTCATGTGATTCCAGCGGTCTATGCCATAGGAAGCAAGGACTCTATTTTGAGGCTGAGCCATTATTCAAGGACCTTCCATATAGAGTACAATATGAAATTACAGTACTTAATGGATGAATCCACCACCACCATAAATGCCACAAAGGTCTGGGCCTCCCAGATTCTCGATTCAAGGAACAGGACAAAGATAGATTCTGACAATACACCCCTGCACATCGATGGGGAAGGTATAACAGTTGTAGTTGTTGATTCCGGAATAGATGCAGGACATCCTGATTTGGATTACAGGGAAAAGACCATAATGAACCTGAAATCGGATCTGGACGGTAGCTATACAGAGGCCGAAAACACTGATACCAGCAGTGGACACGGAACCCATTGCTCCGGCACAATTGCAGGCAATGGCGATGCCTCGGGAGGGGCAAGACGTGGTGTGGCACCTGGTGCGAATTTGATTGGAATAAGCACTGGTGAGGCCGTGGCCATATTAAACGCCGTTGGAGCCCTTGAATGGGTTTACGATCATTCTCGCCCCAATGCAAATCCATACAACATAAAGGCGGTAAGCAATAGCTGGGGTTCATCCGGGGCCTACAATCCCGATAATGCTATAAACCAAATTACCAGGAGAATCACCCACGACAACAATGTGGCAGTTGTCTTTGCCGCAGGAAACGAGGGTGGAGATAACCATGACGGGCATGAGGTCACCACAAATCCCTATTCTCTCGAACCTGGAGTTTTAAGTGTTGCAGCAATGGAGAGGGACGGAAGCGGAGTTGCGAGTTTCAGCTCCAGGGGCTCGGCAGACGATATCTTCACATGGCCAGATATTGGGGCCCCTGGTGTGCATATCTGGGCAACCGAGGCGAGAAAAACTCTTATTACGGCAATGAGGAAGCAGGATCCAGATGATGCCATGGACGGCTACTACATGAGCATAAGCGGTACATCCATGGCAACACCTCATGTTTCGGGCTTGGCTGCATTGCTGTTCCAGGCGGCAACTAGCCTCAGATCCAGCGAATTTCATGATGACTATCCAGATTCAAATGATAAGGATTACTGGAATGATACATACACCAGAATCCATGAGGTGGAGCTGATCCTCAAATTGACTGCCTCATACGTTCTACCTGGAGCAGAGGACAATGGAGTGCCTTCGAATTTCAGCATAGGTTTGAACTCCCAACCCTTCGATTTTGCCCAGGGATATGGACTTGTTCATGCTGAAAAAGCAGTGGCATTGGCCTTAACTTTGGAGGAAATGCGAAGATCCGATCGTGATGTTACGGTAATGGATGCATATCGAAAGTATTTCAATATAACCACAGAGGGTACCACAATCGAGAAGACGAATGTTCTTGCCACGAGTTGGACTGGAGATTGGAGCATGTTCACTGATCCTGAAAATCCCACAAGCTCCTTCACAACCCAACATCCAAGGAGTATGTTCGTGCACAACAGGACTGCCAGGATAATAGTGGATCTTCAGTATGAGCCTGTGAGCACAAGCGATCTATACACTGGAACTCTATGGGTAGTGATAGATTATAATGGTGACGGAAACATCGATTGGAGGGGTGATTCGAGCTTTTCCACAGATGGATTGAAGCATGATGAGATCGACGTGGGTGGTGGGGGAGGAGAGACAGGCCAATTATGGGAAATCAATGTTGAGGGTTATGCTCTATGGACCGTTAAGCCAGAAGGTTTTGGAATTGGAGAGAATGAGTACAACGAGGCGTTAATAGAGTATGCCCTAAGCATTCAGATGGTCTTTGATATTGCTGAGGGTGAAACCATCTTGTACGATACTGGCGATCTGCACGCTAAAATCGCACAGCCTGAGTTCGGGGAACCCACACCAGAATACTCAGGAAACGGTAGTATAGAGATGAAAACATACTTCTATGACCTAACGAAGGTCTATCTAGAAGAGGCACCACCACCTAAAAAACCAGCTGAGCAGGGATTTCCCTGGTGGATTATTCTTATCGCAATTGTTGTAGCAGGCTTGCTCGGTTTCTACTTCTGGCGGTTGAAAAAGACTACCAGTGAAATGAAACCCCTTTCCCCTCAGGAAACTCCAACTACCCAAACTACTCAACCAACCCAACTTCAAACTTCTGGTGAGATCGTGGAGGTAGAGGCAATCTCCGAGCAAAGCCCAGCCCCAGGTTCAACAAATCCATAAAGCAGTCCACCAACCACCCTAACTTCCTTTAATGCGGGGAAAAGATGATACCATGAAATTTACGAAGTTATTTGCCTTCTTAATAATTTGTCTCCTTTTCATTTCCATATCAGGGGGTTTGGGATATGCTTCTTCAAATGGGATGAATTATGATGTGCTTTCTTCATCTCTTTCCATGAAAATGAAGAAAGCAGGGCAAAACGAGGTATTTAATCTGATTGTGCAGTTCGAAGATGAGGTCACAAATGAGGATTTAAGGGTTTTAAAGATGCTCGACTTCGAAGTAGTGGAGACTTTCAAAGTGATTCCTGGTGTGCATGCTTTCGCAAAAAAGGAAGGGATCATCTCTTTAAGCAACTACCACAGGATATATTGGATAGAGACAAATGACAGAATCAAATACAACCTCGATGTTTCAACCTCTGTAATAAACGCCACAAACACATGGAACAGAATCGTAAAGGATTTTGGGGCCATAAAGAACAACATAAACGGCCGCGGTGTCACGGTTGTTGTGGACGATACAGGCATCGATGCCAAACATCCTGATTTGGATTATGAGGAGAAGGTGATTCTAAACCTTAAAAAGGATGTGGACCATCCTGGCGGCTGGAAGGAGATGGAGAATACCGACACCACATTTGGTCATGGAACCCACTGTGCAGGAATAGTCGGTGGAACAGGTGAAGCCTCGGCAGGGGCAAGAAGGGGAGTTGCACCGGGAGTGAGCCTAATAGGCCTTTCCATAGGCGATCCCTGGGAGACCAATGAGGTGGGAGGCTTAGAATGGGTCTATGAGAATTCCAAGCCAAATGCCAATCCATATAATATCAGGGTTGTTACAAACAGTTGGGGATATGAAGAGCAGATAGATGCCGAAAACAAAGATGCCGTCATGGAGGTCACAAAAAAGCTTTCTTACGACAACAATATCGTGGTGGTTTTTGCAGCGGGAAACGATGGTGAGGAGGATCACGACGGCCATATGTCCACAACCAACCCATACGGTAATGTCCCCTGTGCCATTTCAGTTGCTGCAAGCCAAAGGGAGGGCGATGGCCTGGCAGATTTCAGCTCCAGAGGAGACAAGACTCTAAAAGAAACCTGGCCCGATATCATGGCCCCTGGCGTCAGAATATGGTCTGCAAGGAGCTCATCAGGCTTCATGGGGATCTCGGACACAGAAAACCCATACTACATACCGGCAAGCGGCACCTCCATGGCCACACCTCACATTGCAGGTGTTGTGGCATTGCTCTTTCAGGCGGCACCCAGCTTGAAAATGAGCCAAGTGCACGATGATACCTCCACGCCTGATGAAAGATTCTTAAATGACCCAGAAACAGTGATTCATGAGGCAGAGTACATCCTAGAAGTCACTGCCGATTTCCTTCCCTCCGAAGAAGGTAACGGTGTTCCTGGGAATTTCAGCATTGGTCTTGAAGAAAGACCACATGATTTTGCCCAGGGATACGGACTTGTGAATGTCGAGAGGGCAGTAGGGCTTGCACTCACCCTTGAAAAACTTAGAGATGAAGATCGCGATATAACTGTCCATGATGCTTTAAGAAGTTATCTTAACGTTCTCAACGATACCATTGCCTCTGAGAAAACGGATGTGCTGGCTGCAGAATGGAATGGCGAGTACTCCCTGCATCACGGTCAGAACGAGATTACGAACTTCAACACCAGCCTGACACGATATGTTTTTGTTGCCACCGAGTCAAATAAATTGATCCTCGATCTGTCCTTTACACCCATAAACCTCGATGAATTCACTGTTGGGACATTGACCATGACCATGGATTCCAATGATGATGGTGCCACAGATTGGTCGGGATCCCTCACCGATTCAAGCGCTCTAAACGGACAAAGGCATTTTGAAATCGATATCTCGCAGGGAGAGTTCGCTTCTATGAGGGGGAATTTTTGGGCCTTTAGTATTTATGGCTACGCAGTGGGAACAGTTGGACCACTTAATAATATAGTTGAGCGGCCAATACCTTTCATAAGGGAGTTTAAGGCACCCACCATCGAGTATTCAAATTCTGTCCAACAGGTCCTGGATCTTTCTTCATCAAATACGATATTCGTGGATTATCAGGATTTCAGACCTATTGTTGCCCAGCTTTATTATGGTAAGCCAACAGCTGAATACGAAGAAGGTATTATAGAGATGAACACTTACGAATACAACCTCAGCAGAGCCTTTTTTATCGAGGAAATAATACCTGTAGATGTTGATAACGATGTTTGGCTACTGGCAGTCATTATGGACATCGTATTGGCTTTCATAATAATAGGAGCTCTCATCCGTAGGTTTAGAAAAGAGAGCACAATAAATGCGAGAATTTCATCGAAGTAGCCACAATGAAATTTTGTCGAACACATGGCGTTTCTACCTACTGCACAATCCCTTGCCCAACCTATATTTCTCGCCCGATGTTTAATACATATAATCCCTTTAAAATCAAATAAACATTGAAGATTTATTGTGATAATAAACAAGGGATTTATGATGATAAAAGCCAGATATAATATTATCAATGGAATAATTCTATAACATTTATATACTTATACATTTATTTGGGAGTAGTACTACAGTAGACCAAAAAAGGGGAGTAAACAGTCTTAAAGGTAAAATCAGAGGGATAATAGACACTTGACGATACAATCTCCAAGGTTGGGGATAAGGGATTTGAATTTGGAAGAAAACGAGCAACAGCAGTACTTAGGTTCACATATTGCAAAACTCTATATACTATGACGAATATAACGGTATGTGCAGTAATATAATGAACATAGGAATTATAGGCTTCCCTTTTATAAAAGCATAAAAATCGACGGTTATACCACAAATTAAGACCGGATAAAAAAGGATTAGAAGACCTATGTTAAAGGTGGAGAATAGATAAAAGAGGAGGTATATAAATGGCCGAAAGTCAAATTGTGTCAATGAAGAAGAGATTTTTTTCATTTGGTGTTTGTGTTGCATTGGTTTTTAGCTCTCTGTTGGTGGTAATCACCATTCAAACACCAAATGCAAGCGCTGGTTCTGTAAACCATAATGTGGGCAATGTTGATCTCCTATTTTTAACGGATTATGGGAGGCTCTGTACACCTATTTCTTGGTCCAAACCTCAAACTGTTAGCGACCCTTTATCTGGACTGGGATTCGTTGGTCTTGTTATAGACCAGGATAACTACAATCATACTCCCGGGACTGTGGATATAGCAGATCCTTATCTTTCTCCTCCTCCATACCTCAGTCAGGATGACTTTGCTATGTCTGGTATTAACATGGTGGTGGATGATGGAATAACACAAAAAAGTATAGGTTATTTCCAAAATGTTGGCCCAGGAACAGGGGATCCCAATGACATTTTTGTAGAACAGACGGTTTGGACGGTTGTCAATAAAGATTGGGCCATACTTCAGTGGAAATTGAACAACTTGAAGGCCTCTGATATAACAGGTACTTGCATTGGTCTGGAAGTACCCCTCTCCCAGTTAGGAACACAATTTGGTCTTGGCGGTGCAAGCAGCGATGGTGGAGATGATATCGATGGTTTCGATCCAGCAAATGCTGTTTACTGGGCTCAAGACACCACTGGCTCAGGAACTGGTACCACCATAGGATTTGCTTCCGCAGTTGTCTCAGTACCAATCACACACTATTACGCAGAAGATTATCATGCAGAATACCAAAATCCCAGCGATACCCCTGGCAATTATGATCCGAATCCATCCTATCATGTAAATTTCTATGCAAACGATACTTGGTTGTACAATCGGTTGCATGCAGCAAACGCAACGGCAGGTGGACCTGGAAACATAACAGCCACTGTTGGATGGAATGACTTTACTATTCCTGCAGGCTCATTCAAAGTCTTCTCCTTGGTAATCGCTGCAAATGATTCGTTTCCAAACATGTTAGCGGCAATGGATGATGCACGGAATTACTTCCATT
>CP070672.1:201342-205784 GCA_020351895.1 Thermoplasmata archaeon | reverse complement strand
TAATGGTCAATCTGGAACGACGATTACATCTTTGAGATACTTGTAGCGTACGTAGTCATCGGAAGGTAACTCGGTGTAAAAACAATGATTATATCCAAGCCTTTTCTGAGCACTCGGATAGAAGTGGTATTCCTTAAATAACAAAAAGAAACCGAAGGCCTTATATACAAGTTAAATGATTATTATTAATGTATATAACCGCTGTCGTTCCTTCGGGGATGACAGTCAAATATAATAAGGTGATTTTTTGGATAGGGCAGTTGTTCTAATAGATGGTGGTTATTTAGCGAAGGTTCTAGATAGCGATTTTAATCGTGCAAAGGTTGACTTTTTAAAATTATCTGAAGAGCTATGTAAAGGATCTGATAGATTAAGAACATATTATTATAATTGTATGCCTTATCAGCACGATCCTCCGACCGACGAAGAAAGACGAAGGTTCTCTGCGATGGATAGATTTATTTATACATTGCGAAAACTCCCAAGATTTGAGGTAAGATTAGGGAAATTAGGGAGAATTGGAGGAGAGTTTGTACAAAAACGTGTTGATATATTAATGGCCGTTGATCTGGTGAGAATGAGTTGGGGGAGACAGATCGGAAAGGCAATAATGGTGACAGGTGATAGTGACTTTGTCCCTGCAATAGAAGCTGCAAAAGATGCAGGTGTATTAGTTCAACTTTATTACTCCCGAAGTGCGATACATGATGAACTTTTGATGGCTGTAGATGATTGTTTTGAAATCACAAAGGAATTAATTGAAAGTTGTAAGATTTAATAACAGGGACATTTTAACAACAATCGCTTCGAGCACGGCGCAGAAGCGGAAAAGGGGTGAAGGATGGGATTCTATTCCAATTTTCTGGTATAGAACCCACTGAAAACCAAAGTGTAACCCTGTATTCTGGTTGGAATCTTGTGGGTTATCCTTCGTTGAGTAATAATAGTGTAAGTACAGCCTTGAACAACCTCACTTTCGGCGATGACGTTGATTCAATCTGGACTCTCAATGCCTCGACTCAAAATTGGAAAAAGCATAGCGAGTCCGATTCCTTTGAAAGGGGTAGAGGATACTGGCTTTACTCGAAGGAATAAAAAACTTGGGAAGTGCCGCTCTGAATCTTCTCAAACCAAAATCCCCCCGTATTTTACTATATGGGTTGTTAAACACACAATAACCAGATGAATCCCATCCTCGAGCCATTATTAGGTAGAAAATATTCACTTCTTCGCATCAACCATGGCAACCCGCTCTAGAATCAGATCGCTGATTTTCGTTTTCTCTACCGCAGAAATCTCTTTTTCACTGATTCCAAATGCCTTTAGTTTTTGTTCAGAAAACTCCAAGACTTCATCGTCCATTTTCAAATCCAAATGAGTCAAAAGCCCATCGATATCCAGATCATCCTGGGCTATAATTGCAATTCTCTCGCACCCATCCTTCAATCCGATTTTTTCCAGGGCATTGCTTATCTGGGGTTCTCCAGCGGCATAGATGAGAATTTCCATAGCTTTTGTGGTGCTGATATTGTCCCCTCTTTCAAATGCCCTATCTGCATGCTCAAATGCCGAGTAAATATGTTCCTTGCCAAGAACCTTATCAGCATCCAAGAATTGGAGCAATACATCGCCTTCTTTGATATATTCTCTTGCTTTTTTGATGAACATATCAGCTGAATCAATCCTGCCTCTGCCGCCCATTATCGTGATTTTATTTTGTGACTTAGGCATCATACCAGATCCTTTAATCTCGGGTCAAGGGCGTGTTTTACTAAAGCTATGATTGAGGCGCTTATCATTATGAATCCACCATACAGTGCCACGTCAAGTGGCTCTGCCGCATGAACTACCAAACCAAGGGCTGTGCTGCACCCAGGAGGATGCTCTGAATCTGTAACCACCATTATGAAAATCGTGAGGCCAACCGAGGCACTTGCTATAATTATATGAATGAAATCCAAATTATCACCGAACAATAGGAAGATAATAGCACATCCTCCACCCGATATCACACCCACTAAATGACCTCCTATGACATTTCTGGGCTGTGCCGTAATGTTCTTTGGCATGGCAAAGACGACAAAGGCTGTGGCACCCAAGGCTGCAACAATCACAGGTGTTGCAAGTCGAAGAATGAGCAGTACAACGAATATTGATATGGTGGCAAGAAGACTCTGAAAAACATAATGAACCCACATTCCCCTTTCCTTCAGTTTACGATCAACAACATGCTTGTCCTTATCCTTGTGGGCCTTGTATATCAATTCATCCTTTGTTATACTACGTGTTTTTTTCATTCTTATCTCCTTCGGCTGCATCGTCTTTCATTTTTCCTTCTACTATTTGACTGCCTTTTTCAATTTCTTCAATATCCAATAGCTTGATGCTTCGCTTTCTCCATGATTCCAAGATGATATTTCTTAACTCCTTGCTGTCCTTGGCATTGATCCATTCCTCTTCAAAGTCCACTCTCTCTGCTATTTGAACCATCCACATCAGGGAGTGGAGATAGAAATTCTCCTCATCGGATGAGGAAACCACAATGAATGCCGCACGAACCGGGGGAAAATCATCTGAAAACCGGGCTCCTCTTTTCGTCCTTACCAATTCAATATCGAATTTGTTTCGTCCCCTGATATGAAAAGAGATCACAGCAAATCCAGGTCTGACTATGATATTTGAATTTTTTTCCCTGTTAATGAGCCTCTTATAAAGCTCCTCTTCGCTCATATCCAATCGTTTTGCCAAAGGCTCCGCTACCTTTTCTGCGAATTCATCTGGTGCTACAAAATATTTCAGGTCTAAGACCGTACATTTTTTAATATTTTCCTCAAATCTTTCTTCAATGATATTGTCCCTCTCAATCAACACCTCCCTCAATTCCTCGTCCAATAGATGATCAGTGGATTTAATGCCCATTACCCTTTCCACAACATGAAGGAGTGCGTATTCGCGCTTGATCTTTCCATGTGCGTATAAATAATACCAGCCCAGCCCACAGAGAAGGAATATCCCCGCAATCATGAGTGGAAGAAATCCCATCTGGAATATGAGAAACCCGTATCCTGCTATTCCGAATATCTGAACATAAGGATAGAGCGGAGCCTTGTACCTGGGTCTATAATGTCGAATATTGGCTTCTCTCATAAATATCAGGGCTAGGTTCGCCAATATAAAGAGCACAAGCTTCAGGGTGGAGGCTGTTTTAACAAAATCCTCTAAATCCAGAAACAATATGACAATTATCATGAATGCTGATGTTAATAAGATTGCCACCCATGGCGTGTTTTGTTTCGATACCTTTGCTAAAATATTGGGTAAAAGCTCGTCCTTTCCCATGGCCATGGGATCCCGTGATGCTGCCAGTATGCCTGCGTTTGCCGTGGACACATATGCCAGTAGGGCAGCGAAACTCATGACAATCAACCCGAAAAGACCCATGGTGGCTTCCCCACCAGAGGTGATGGGTGACAGCTTTTCTGGCATATCGGCTGTGGCCTGTAGCTGGGCAGGATCCAGTACACCCACCGTCACAAATATAACAATGATGTACAGCAGGGTTACAACGCCCCAGGAGAAGAACATTCCAAGTGGTAGATTTCGCCCAGGGTTCTTAACCTCCCCGGCCAGTTCAGTTATCTTGGTTGTCCCTGCAAAGGAGATAAAAACGAGGCCTGCCGTGGCAAAAATAGAGCCTATAGTCACTGTCTCTTGATCCGGTAATGGTTTGAACCTCGAGTTATCGATGAAAAATACGCCCACCACGACATACAGCACGAGCAGGGCGAGAAGGACAATGACAAGATAACTCTGCACCCTTCCCGCCAGTTTCACACCCAACAGATTGACCGTCATGAAGAATAAAACACAACCCACAGCAATGATCTTGATCTGAAAAATCGAAAGACCGGGATTTAATATAAGGGCAAATATACCTATTCCCAGGAGGGCGAAGGCAGATTTGAAGGCAAGGGAGAACCATGCTGCAAGGCCCCCTAGAGTTCCCATTGCTGGACCCATGCTTCTATCGGTAAAGAAGAAGATACCTCCTGTCTTGGGCATGGCGGTAACAAGCTCTGCTTTCGATAGGATAGTGGGTATGACCAGGATGCCTGCGATCATATAGGCGAAAATCATGTAGGGACCCACCTTCGAGAATGCCAAGGCAGGCAAAACAAAAAGGCCGGAGCTTATCATGGCACCGGATGAGATACAAAAGACTTCCAGGAGGCCAAGTTCTTTTTTCAGTTCCATGATCATCTTATCCATTTACATGATATTTTCATCTAACCAGTACATCATTTTTTTATAACATATTAAATTACCCAGATTTCGAGGTGAATTCATCCCCCTAATCGTACAAGCAACTTTCCGACCCTATATTGGTTCTTATTTATATGTTTATTTCTGATAATTCTAAATAGAGAGCCATCTTCATAAAC
>CP070672.1:197295-201242 GCA_020351895.1 Thermoplasmata archaeon | reverse complement strand
TTTCACCATTTTGTTCATTGGAGATAAAAAAATCACTAAGTTTTCCAATCTAAGATTTTAGCAACAACAATTAAATAACTCCAAGTGATATTAGACCGGGGGATAGGTGGTAACCGTTATGGTGTCCATTGAAGATGGAAAATGTAAAACAAAATATCGCCTGACAATCAATGAGAAGATCCTGTTACACCTTCTTGATAATTACAGGTCAAAGGACAGAAGAGAAGCTCCTTTTACAATCACACAGAAGGGGATAGCAGAGGGTGTGAATATAAGATGGAACCATGTTCCTCGAGCCATGGCCCAACTCATGAAGATGGAGTACGTATTTGAAAGAACATCCCATATAGCCGGTAAAACAAGGAGGCAGAAGACATATTACCTCACAGATGGCGGAATGCTGCATGCAAAGAATCTGAGGGAGAAGATCTTGGGCTGGGAGGTCTATCTTAAAAGATTGGATGGACAGATTACCAAGATGAGGCTTTCTAAGGTGAATCCTGAACTCAAAACAAAGTTCCCTCCTCTCACCCTCTATAAAAGCCTTTCTGAGGAGGGCATAATCGAAGAGAAAGAGCTCATCTCTGGAGTCGAAGAGGAAGTCCCACAAAAAGAGTCTAAAACATTCTTTGCTAAAGGGGAGATTTCGTGGCCAAAGAAATTCATAAACAGAAGATCAGAGCTTGAAACCCTACAGAATTGGATGGATGACAATAAACATAAGACAATTGTAATTTACGGCAGTGTGGGCATCGGAAAGACAGCCCTGATGATCGAGTTTCTCAAGGCAAACAAGGATAAGAAACATATCTTTTGGTACGAGATGTCGGAAAACGACACCCAATTGGATATTTTTACCCAATTATCCGAGTTTCTTTCTTCCCTTCGAAAAACTAATCTCAAAACGCATTTGGATGAACATGACACTTTAAATCTCGAAGAAACCCTGAGGATACTTGAAAAGGATTTGAGAGATGCCGATGCGATCTTGGCATTTGACAACTACTTCAAGGTAAGTGAGGATGTGGCAGATCTTTTTTCTGGCTTCTCAAAAATAGCTGCAAAGAACGAGTCCTGGAAGATAATCATAAATGCATTGGACACCACACCGTTTTACTGCAGATTCTATGATAAAAGTGAAATCCAAGGGAAAAAAATCGCTGAGCTGACGATAAAAGGGATGGATATGGAAGGGTGCAAGGAACTGCTTGAAGCCCCGAACATAGAAGAGGACGCCCTGAAAAAGATACATCTTATGACCAGGGGAAACCCTCTGACAATCGAGCTTATCAAACGAGGTGATGTAAACAGTCTGAAAAGAATCAAGGGCTTCAGCCGCCAGGAGGCCTCACTTCTTTTATACTTAAAGGGTGTGGAGGGCAAGTGATGGATCCACCTTAACAGAGGTTCACTTATTTGCTTTTAATATTTCATTTCCTCAACTACTACTACCTGCTTCTTTTTTTGATGCTTTTTAAAAACAAAGGCACTTACAATCACAGCTAAAAACAGGACTATGCCTATAGTAATAAGCCACCATATCATTGGGAAAGAAATAATCCCATCCTCATCCTTTGTCTCTTTATCAATGAGTATGATTGTCAGTGAATCTTCAATTTCGTTTGTGCCGTCCGAGGCTCTAATACGGACATCATAGGTTCCCGAGTCGAAGTTACTTGTATCCCACAGGTAAGACCAGCGGCCGCGGCTGTCCATATTTGGAAGGATATCTATCCACGAAACACCGTTGTCTAGGCTGATTTCCAGGTCAGATATCTTTACATTGTCAGTAGCCTTTCCTTCCATGAGAATTAAATCACCAACGTCGTACTGGAATTCCCATATCGGGGTGGTTATCTCAAGTTCTGGTTTTTCCATGTCTATGAGATCGATTTTTACCGATGCAGTAACTTGGGGATTCACACCATCTGAGGCCGATATGCTGATGGTATATTTTCCTCCGATCAATCCCTTTGTGTCCCAATCATAGTGCCAATTTCCATTATTCAGGCTTGGAAGTATGTTAAACCATGAACTTCCAAAATCAGTTGTGAGTTTTAGTTCTGTTATACCGATATTATCAGATGCTGTGCCAGTGATTGTAACCATTTCTCCGCATTCGATATTTTCGTCTTGTGAAGGGGAGGTTATAGTGACATTTGGAGGTGTGGAGTCCATTAGCTCTACTTGGACATAATCAGACACCTGATGTTCGCCATCAGAAGCCTTTATTTTTATCATGCACATACCAGGAGAACATCCCTGAGTATCCCACTCGTATGACCATTTACCATCGGTTACGCTTGAAAGAATATCCACCCATATTTTTCCTCCATCGGTGCTCAATTTTAAGGTTTGAAGCATTAGATTATCCTTCGCATCTCCGAATATGGTGACCTGCGAGCCGATGTTTATTTTAGAATCTTTTTCAGGTTTCGTTATTAAAACAAGGGGTCCCTCTGTATCCTCCAACTCGATGTCTACAGAATAATTTGAATAGTATCTGTCATCCGAGACGTTAACAATAATCGTGTAATATCCCAGGGGTAATCCAGTGGTATCCCAATTGTAGTACCATCCAGTTTCGTTCAGATTTAAGAGAATATCGCGCCAAGTCTTTCCTGAGTCTGTGCTTATCTGAAGAGCGGTCACCTCTAAATTATCCCCTGCAGTTCCATTGATCGTAACAAGGGCTCCAATGTTGATTTTTTCTCCTTCTATGGGTTCGGTAATTGTAACTGTGGGTGGCTGCATATCTGATATCTCGATGCGATCCCAACTGGAGATCAGTTTTTGATTGCTCCCATCTGAAGCTTTAACCTGAATCGTGTATAAATCGAGTTCATATCCGGTTGTTTCCCAATCATACCGCCAATTTCCATTTTGCAGACTCGAAAAAATATCTATCCAGCTATTTCCATCATCAATGCTTATAAGAAGTGAATTAATGTCTTTATTATCTGTTGCTGTACCTTCAATTGTTATTGTCGAGCCGATATTATTTATGTAATATTCAGTTGGATTTAGAATTTCTATTTTCGGACGCTCCAAGTCGCTCAGGTGGATTTCCACGGCATCAGAATCCTGGCCTGATGTGAATTCTGCTATAACGTCAATAGTGTAAATACCAACATCCAATGAGCTTGTGTCCCAATTATAATCCCAGTGATTGTCGATCGTACCAAGGAATTTCCAGGTGCTCCCTCCATCCATGCTCAATTTTAATGATAGTAAATCGTTTTCATCGAATAGGATGCCAGATATGGTTACGATTCCTCCGATGTTCAATTTGGAATCGTTTATTGGATTGTTGATTCTCACGCTATTTGTGGGAGCTTTATGATACAGTTCTATAGTTAATTCCACAATCTTTATTGTCTCAATGGAATCCCGATTTGAAATCACAAAATACCAATCGTCATCGTCGGTTAGCTCGAGATCAAAGGCATCTGAGTTCGAGTTCTGCGCATATTCATAGGAATCAAAGTAATAGCCTTTCATATAATCAAAAAATCCCTGCCCATCTGTAACAAAAGAATCCACATGGTTGCCGTTGTAATTCCCAGAATAAGGTTCAGGCAGTTTTTCAGGTGGTATCTCTTCTGGGTGGTAGTTGCCTGTCAATAGATTTCTTGGATTCTGAGTTGCGGCTTTCACCTGATAACTCACTCCTAACCTGTACTTTGGGTCGGGAGGATTTGGATTTGGTTGTTCAGAAGTCGTAAGTTCTGGATTTGGGGCCGAGCCCTCTAAATAGAAGTCAAAGGTGTAGTCTTGACCATGCTCCAATTCTATTTTACCAGATTCAGTACTCCCCACCTTGCTTATTATCTTGAAAGTGAAATTTTTGTTACCATTGGGCATCTCCTGGGTTGCCAGCTTAAAGAGCGACTCCCCATTGGAGTCGGTATAATTCCAGATGCAAGGGAATGGAACCTCCACCTGAA
>CP070672.1:193569-197195 GCA_020351895.1 Thermoplasmata archaeon | reverse complement strand
CCACGGCTTGGCTTCGCCCATGACGTACATGATATATCTTCCCTCTATTTTCTGTGGTACAATAACCCCCGCCTTCAGTTGACCGCTGTCCCACCTACCCTCTCTTGCCTCCAGAATTGGACCGTGTTTTCTCCAGTGGAGGAGATCATTTGAGGTGGCCAGACAGATATTGGAGACATGGTACCTCCGGCTGTTACCCACATAGATGAGAAAGTAGGTGTCTCCGGCCTTGGCTACCCTCGGGTCTTCACAGCCTCCTCTGTCAAAATCTTCGTCAGGACTCAACACAGGGTCATCATGAGGGGTGAAATGAAACCCATCACTGCTTTCAGCAATTCCAATCCTTCCCGTTAGGCCATCCTCAGTCTCAGCACGGTAAAGCATCCAGAAACGAGCCTCCTCCTTGATCACAGTGGGATTGAATACACCTTTTGACTGGAACCCTTTTGAGGGGGCCAAGATAGGGTTGCCTGGATAGTCTTCAAATGGGCCGAGGGGAAAACCGCCGACTTTCATGCATAATTATCCTGGCCTCCCAAGTTCGACGAAGAAATCAATAAAGAGCTTTGCTATGATTTGAGGAGAGTTCATCGTAACAAATCCATTGGCTGCATCAAGGAGATTTTTGCGCATCTCTTCATCCCGAAATAATTTGATCAACATTCTGTTGAGCTCTGAAACATCGTTATAATGCAACAGCTCGCTCTGCAAAGGCCTGAAGTAGTCCGATCCCTCAGGTACCAGGATTGGGCATCCTGCACCCAAGGCCTGAAAGGCAGTGGATGAAACAACCCCTAGATAGAGGCTCTGAAATTTATGTAAGATGAGGCAGTCAGATGCGAAAAGGTACTCATCAAAGCGCTCTTCTGAGAGCACCTCCTCCTCTCGGATAAGCATCCATGGCGGAGGGTCATCCTTTTCAACCATTTGATACCCAACAGGGACCACGTAAAGCAAGACCGTCTCCTTTTTTAGCTCCTTTGTAAGATCTCGAAGAAAGGGCTCATACCCTCTATGACAGAAGATGTAGACGATATGCTTATTGACCGGCAGGTTGAGCTTCTTTCTAGCCTCCCTCTTATCACGACTCCTAGTTGGAAAACAGGGAAAGGCGATAAGCTTGGCATGTGGGTATACATCATTCAGGAATTCCTGCCTTTCATCAAAGTACACCACTCCATCCCAATCAAACTGGTAAAACCACGGTTCTTGGGGGAGTTTATTTTCATGGACTACGTGCACTGTCCTGGCACGATGTCTGATCAGCGGGTATATCTTTGAAAGGCTCTCCACCGGAAGCATCCTCAGATCCTGGACGACGAGCACATCGAAGTCAGTCGTAAGAACAGGCCGAGGGTCCAAAAAATTCGTCTTTTGTGTGCCAAAACATCTTATGACGTAATCCTCATCCTCCTCCCTGGTAAACCCCCCTCCATGAAAATCGTCTTTTGTATGGGTGAATACGGTCACTTCACATCCCATTTCCCTCCAGGCTTTTGCCAATGGCTCCGCATGCACTGCTACTCCGGAGTCCGTGTTCCAGGCTGTCATCATTGCAATGTGCATATCCCCTCTCCCCACTTCACATACAATAGGTGGTTAGCGGACACCCCTCCTACTGACGCACGGTCCTGTGTCGCGATTCAATCCCCTGTACATTTTGCAGCTTCGACATGCCCTCTGCAACCGAAGATTCAAGATTCATAGCCTGAGACCTAGCGACAAGCTGAGAATGTATTTGATCCCTGCCTTTCAGAGAGGGAGCAAGCCCAACGAATTGCGGCGAAATTTCCACTCCCTTTTCTTGCAGCATGATTTCAAACAGGTCAATGTATCGCCTTGCCACGGCTTCAGCTGAGTTTAATTCTAAAAAAGACCCCAAAGCCCTTTGTGATGTCCGGTATTTCGCCCCCTCAGTTAGCAGGTCCTTGAGGTTGAGCTCAAATTCCTGGAAGTCCGAATATGTAACCACGACATCCCTCATGGTTTCAAAGAAGTTGGTATTCGAAGCAATGATCGGACATCCCGATCCCAGACACTGATAGGCCGTACTCGATACTACCACCCCATTGCATGGGGAGCGGTGAATGATCAAAACATCAGAGGCATAAAGATAATCATAGAGCCTGCCTATTGAGGGGGATTCCCGCCGAATCTCTATGTCCCCTATTCCCATACCTTGTAATACCTCCAAGTCCTTTTGAGAGACCACCAGGAGCAGGCATGGAATTTGGCGGCTGACATCCCGAATGTGAGCTAAAACCGGAAGATGCTCTTTCAGTCTCTGCCCAAAGACCAGGATGATTTTCTTATCTTGAGGAAGGCCCAGTCTTGCCCTTGAGGCCTCCTTATCACCTCTTTGTAGCGGCATGCAAGGAAAGGGGATCAGGCAGATCTTCTCTTCAGGGTGGTATTTCTTTAAGAATTCCTCGTAACGCCGGTCGAAGCACACGATGCGATCCCATTCAAACTGGTAAAAGGAAGGATCATCTGAAGGCCTGTTGTCATGGATCACCGTAACCGTGTTCGCCTTTCTCTGAATATGATGAAATATCTTTCCCAGGCAATCCTTTGGCAGCATGCCCAGGTCTTGCGTGACGAAGATTTCGAAATCGGCCCGCAGAATGGGGCGAGGGTCAAGATACGGAGAATCGGCCCCGGAAGTCGTAAAACACCTCACCACGTAATCCTCATCCTTCCCGACGATTGCCGTTCCGTGAAAGTCGTGGGTGAAAAAGGAGAAGACCTTTAGGTCATGACCCATCTTCACCCATTCCCGACCGATCAACTCGGCATGAATCGAAACCCCTGAATCCTCATTCCATGCCGACATCATGGCGATTTTCACTCCCATCACCCCCTTTTAGCAATTATGCATTTTCCCGAAAATTAAGGATAACCCAGCAAAGATCAAGCCAATGATTAAGTTTCTGATATTTTTTATTTTCTAGATTTCTCGAGGAAAACTTTCGGAATCTGTAGTTCCCACATTTAGAGGCTATCCCACACCCATACGAACAGATAAACGAAGCTAATTACTTTCACTGACCATCTAAAAAGCAGAACTAGTGGTTCTGGCTTTCATGAATATCGGAACTCTAAGTTCTTCATTTTAGACTCCTCATGAAATCACGAAGGACTCAGAAGCCGATGTTGTGATGGCAGTTTGTCTAGGAATGCATGATCAAGATGAGAAATCGAAGAAAGCCATCGAAGAAGGCGGTGCCACAGTCTCTACTGATGAAATATCTCATAACCTGCAATATTCAAACAAATACTCTATGAGTTTATCCAATCGACAACCTAAGAGAATAGTGTATTTATCAGCGGCTCCAGCATAGACCAGCAACCTGTTCGCTACTTCGACAGCACCCACGGGGAAGACGACGGCAGGCACATCTATCGGATACTCCTTTGTACCATACAATTCATAAGGGGCTGAGGGGATGTAGATGGGGCTTTGGGTCCTGCAAATGACCTTCCGGGGGTCATTTAAATCCAAAAAGGCAGCGCAGATGGAATAGCCCCTTTCTATTTGTTTGGACAGCCCATAGGCTCTACAAACGTTCATCTCAATCCTGCCAACGGCATGATAGATGAGGAGCCATCCTTTATCCGTCTTGATG
>CP070672.1:186434-193469 GCA_020351895.1 Thermoplasmata archaeon | reverse complement strand
CTTTCCTCGCAGTCGAACTGGAAACAAGGTATAGGCTAAGCCCAGGATGAAATAAAAAAATAAGCTGATGGGCTTAGCCGGATTCGAACCGGCGACCTCCGCTGTGTGAGAGCGACGTCATTTTTGGCACAATGGAGTTTGGGTCCATGTGTGTAACCAACTAGACCATAAGCCCACCATTGTCTATATGAGCGTATAACCACGAGTATATTTCTTTTTTTGGAAATACACGAGCTAGTGGACGAGCGAATGCGAGTCCACGCAGTGCACAAATTTACCTTTTTGTAAATTTGGGCGCTAGAGGAGGAGCGTAAGCGACTCCTCGCTGACTAGACCATAAGCCCATGTACTTCATTTAACTGAGAGGAAAGTGTATTAACCTCTAAATATAAAAGAGTTGAGATTATAGTAATTATTAGAATCTAAAGAATCACCCTTTACCCCTTTTCTTGGGAGGGCGGAGGGGGTTATGGATGGAGGGCACCTATTCCTCGCTTGTCTCTTCCTTCTTCACTTCTTTCTTCGGAGGTGGAGGTGGTGCTTCTTCAGGCTTCTCAGGAGGTGGAACCTCAGGAGGAGCATCAGGAGGTGGTGGAGGTACAGGTGGTACCTCAGGCTCGGCTAATGGCTTTGGGGGTTTAGGAGAGGGTTTGGATTTGGCTGCAGGTGGCCTTTTTTGCGCAGCAATTCGTTTGGGCGGTGGAGGCAAAGGTTTTCTTCTCGGTTGCACAACAGGTTGAGTTCTCGAGGGTGTTACCGCACCCACTTGAGTCTTAGCCCCAGGATCAAAAGGTAAGGCTGCCCTGGCTCTTTGCCTTGAAACCATGATTACAAAAATAATAATGATGACTACAGCAATAATGATTAAAATAAAAAGCCAGTTATTTATCGGAATGAAATCACTGTTATCCCCTATGCCGTCTCCATCGGAATCCTCCCATTCTTTTGGATCATCAGGGAATTTATCGCCGTTGTCACCATGGCCGTCACCATCACTGTCCAACCACTCCGAGGGGTCATTTGGAAATGCATCGGATTTGTTGCCAGTTTCGTTGTCGCCATAACCGTCACCATCCAAATCCATCCATTGTGATGGATCATCTGGAAATGCATCGGGATCGTTCCCTGATTCATTATCTCCATAGCTGTCCCCGTCACTGTCAAGCCACTGGGTCACATCATCCACAAAAGCATCAGGACTGTTACCATTGGGATTATCCCCATGGCCGTCTCCATCTGAATCGAGCCACTGTGTTGGGTCACTTGGAAAGGCATCTGCATTGTTACCTGAAGGATTATCACCAAAACCGTCATTGTCATTGTCGCTCCACTGAGTTGCATCGTTGGGAAAATCATCGTCGGTGTCTATGTGACCGTCGCCGTCCAAGTCGGTGTTGATGATTCTTATTATCATAGCGGTGTAAGGCTCTGATATCGGGTTATCGAATTCGTCTATGAGTGTGATCTCGACAAAATAATTACCATCAGGGAATATTACGGTTTCATTGGTACCGTTCCAAAAGACGGTTTGAAGATCTCCTGTTGCGGTTCCGGCAAGCACAGTATCATTTGTAGTGTTGAATTCATTGTCTCCACTTGTATTTATTATTATTACATAACTGCCCGGTTCGCTGGCTCTGAATACGAAAGCCAATGAATCGTCTTGATCTCTATCTAGATTATTTGAAATTAAAGATATGTTTCCATGACTGCTTATATCAAGGAGTGTTGGGGGTATCGTATCCAGCTGGAAGGTCTCCATATGGGATGTGGACATGTTTACATTTTCTTGGTCTTCACCTAAAAAAGATAAACTATTTGATTTGTAAATCGCCTCAACACTAGTTGTGCTTTCCATTATCTCGTAATCCAATCCCGGATCGTACACATATTCCTTAAAAACGGCCTCTATAAACCTCACCAAACCATTTCCATCCGTCTTGCTATCTCCAGTGGTGGAATCGTAAACAATATTCCCGTCATCCTTGACAATAACATCCGCGTTTAAAACAGGATTGCCATCTGAATCCTCAACATGAACGTCGAGGAAGTTCTTAACCGTCAAAACAGCATCCTGCTGAGATATGATGACACCCTCTGGATCAAAGCTAGTGTTCACCAATGTAAGCTGCTCCATTCCAACATAAAGATCCGCAAAATAAGAGAGTGATAATGAGGAATTATAGACTGTGCCTGAAGAGACAGAATCTATGTAGATACCGTAACCTGAGAGGTCTATTTTGGTGGATTCCACGGTTGCGGAGGATTGCTGTAACAATGAAAGGCCAGAGTTGGAATTATTATACAGGGTGTTATGTTGGATGTTTACCCCACTTCCGAACCTGATTCTGATACCGTCCACGTTGTACATGATATTATTATTGACTATCAATGAATCGGATGAATACTGGGAGTCGATACCATATAGGAAATTTTTAACCATATTTCCATGGATCTCTAAATCATTGGCATTAAGGGCTGTAATACCGTTCCCAGATCCCGAACCTGCCAGGAAACTGTCTGTAATCATAAAGTTATTAGAATTATCCACATACACTCCTTCCCCATGGCAGTCAGAGACGTTGATTTCTCCTATTTGCACATTATCGGATCCAAATATGTTGATCCCGATCTCGGCGTTTTTTACGGTTAAGGACTCCACAATTGCCGAATTTGTGTCTAAAATCTGGATAACAGTGACTTCACCTCCCCCATCGATTACTGTGGAAGATCTGTTCTCTCCAACAAGGGAGATCGCCTCGGAGATGGTAATATTTTCGTAATAGGTCCCACTTTTAATATAAACTGTATCGCCTGTCGTGGCATTTTCTATGGCCATTTGAATGCTTTCTCCAGGGGATACGTTATGCACCTCTGCCTTGGCGTTTTCTATTAAAATCACCATGAACATGGAAGTAAAAAGTGTGCTTAACACGAATAGGAGGCAGAAACCTGAAGAAAGTACCTTTTTCGTCATGGAATCCCTCTGAAGGCCCAAAGTGTTAATAGGGTATTTAATTTTTCATGTTATTACTGTGTGGCTGGGTTTATACAATCCATGTCAAGGATAATTCTAATAAGCTTTTATTCCATTCTCATATACGGGTGAGACGCATGAGATTAACCTGGCTGGGACATGCGGCATTCCTTCTCGAAGGAAAGAGCCGATTGCTTGTGGATCCATTCATAACAGGAAACCCAATGGCCCCCTGCAAGGCTGAGGAGATAGAATGCGATATCGTATGCGTAACACACGGTCACGGCGATCATCTCGGTGACGCCATCTCAATAGCAAAGAGGAATCAGGCCCCCATAGTTGCCATTCATGAGATAGCCAGATATGCCGATAAAAATGGGGTTGAAGGAATAGGCCTAAATATGGGGGGTGGTGTGGAACTAAAAGGAATTAAAATCATCATGGTCCAGGCCTGGCATTCCTCTGGTATCGACGCTTCGAATTTTGGGTTCTCAGGCGGAGATCCCGCTGGCTTCATAATCAATGATGAAAAAACCGTATATCATGCCGGGGACACCTGTCTGTTTTCAGATATGAAGCTGATTGCCGAGCTTTACAGGCCCCAGATCGCATTGCTCCCCATCGGAGACAGGTTCACAATGAATCCCGAAACAGCTGCCAAGGCGGCGGCATGGATCAGGCCCGAGATTGCGATACCCATGCATTACAACACATTTCCTCCTGTTGAGCAGGATCCAAAGGAATTCAAGAGCCTTGTGGAGTCACTTTGTGATTCTGAGGTATTGATATGCGAGCCAGGCAAAACGCAAGAGGTGTAGCTTAGCCATGACAGATATCCTAACACCAGAAGATGTGAAAAAACGATTTGGAAGTAAGTTCTCCCGTGGATTTTTCACACTCGTGGATGAGAAAAACGATATGGCTCAGGTTATAGAGCACTGCAGTGCAAAGGGTCCTGTAGAATGGGATGCCCTGAACAGGATGAGGGCTGGCGGTGTGGTAAAAGAGGTTTTTGTGGATGGAAATACGATAATCATGAACACGAAGATAGGAGAAGGGGATGTAAAATTCGGCCCTGCATCAAAGGATTTGGGTGGTCAGGCACTGAAATCACTTAAGGTGGTGGGTGACGAAGTTCACACGACCTGGCTTGGCTTGGCAGGGGCCAGTGTCGGAGTCGGGGCCTGTCTCCCCCAGGCTCCTGGTGTACTAAAAGCCATTTATCCTGATCTTAAGGGTGTGGGAGGGGCAAAAGAGGTTGAGATCACAATAGTCACGAAAAAAACAAGGCGACTTGTCTTTGGCCTCGATGATACCGATTCAAGAGAGGAAGGGGCATCATGGGTTTTGATGCTGGAACTCATGAATTCAATACCCCATGCGAAGCCGCTTCTGCACAAGATCATACAGCTTAATCCTGCTGTGCCCGAAAAGACCACGAGCTGTGTGTCAATTGGCGGCTCATTTGCCGTAGAGGAGGAAAATCTAAACAAGGCAGTGGACTTTGCAGTGGATTTTGTAAAGGAGCACTCCAAGTCCAAACACACCGCCATTGCAGTATTCGAGGGTTTAAAGATTCCAGATGATATTGAAAGCTACGGTATCCAAGCCAAGAGCAGGATCATCACCCTGGATGAGACCGAAAAAATCGCAGAGGAGAATGGAATCAGGATGATAGAGATCACGGGTAGCCGGGGAAAAATCGGGGCCCTGGCCGCAATTGGGTGCTTCGATTCGGGCCTTAAAGCTGCGGGTCTTTTGGAGGATTTTGAATAGATAACTTGTCTTTAGGTATCCTCCCCAAACAATCTGCTGACCATCCATTTCGGGTTGAAGGTGATGAGATCATCATATTCCTGACCGACACCCACAAATGCAATGGGCTTTCCAACTGCATGGGCGATGGATAACGCTGCCCCTCCCTTGGCATCTGCATCTATTTTCGTGAGTACGGCACAGTCTATGCCCACGGTTTCATCGAACTTTCTTGCCTGGATTATTGTATCATTTCCTGATAAAGCATCGCCCACAAAGATGATCATATGAGGTGGTGCCACCCTCTTTATCTTCTTCATCTCATCCATAAGATTGATGTTGGAATGCATTCTCCCGGCTGTGTCTATGAGAACCACTTCCTTATGCCTTGCCTTTGCATGCTCTATTGCATCATAGGCCACGGCCGCAGGATCGGCACCGGCCTGATGCTTGACCAATTTTACACCCAATCTTTCTGAGTGTTTTTCCAGCTGCTCTATGGCTCCGGCTCGAAATGTGTCTGCCGCGGCGATAACGCAGGAAAGTTTTTGTTTTTGCAGCCTGTGAACTATTTTTGCGATTACAGTGGTCTTTCCAGTTCCGTTGACGCCAACGAACATAAGAACAACAGGTTTTTTATGTGATTTGATAAATGCATCGAAATTAACTGGATTTTGGGCGAGAACATTTGTTATGGCATTTTTAAGGGCCATCTCCACTGCATCCTCGATTTCCAAGCCCCGCTTCACCTTCCTCCCAAGCAGGTCTTCCTTCACATTGGTTTTGATCTTCTCGACAACAGGTAAAGCCACATCGGATTCCAAAAGCGCCATCTCCAAATCCCAAAGCAGGTCCTCCAATTTGCCTTCCCTCAATTTTTTACCGATTCTACCCTCGGCAAATAGTTCCTTATCATGTTGGGCCACCTTTCTTTCGGCTTTTGTTGGTTTCTTGGATTTCGACGGTTTCTTCTTTTCTTTTCTTTTCGCCTCTTTTCTTTTTTCCTTTATAGGCTTCTTTGCGGGTTTCTTCTCCTCCTCGATTTCTTCCTCCAGCTCCCCCAATTCCTTGCTTGCACGATCTGTGAATGTCTTTAGCTTTTCCTTCAATTTCCGAAACATGACTTTACACCTAAGAATTACTCCCTTGCATAAGCATTTTGAATCTTTGTTGAAAGCTCTGCGGCCTTATTCGCAATCTCTTGGTATCTCTCACTGAGACTTTTTGCGGCCTCCTCAATCTCTTTTATCCTTTCTTCTAATTTAGATAAGGCTTCGTCCATATCCGTATCAACCACAATATCCGCGCCGATGCCCACCATAGCCCTCTTTGAATCAGAGACCTTGGCATATAAAAAGGAGCCCGCACCTATGGGTATCAAAGTCTCAGAACCCTCCTTGAGTTCTTTGTATCCCTGTATGGTTTCTTTTGCTCGGTTATGTTCCTTAATGGTCATTGCCAAAAACTCATATTGTTGGTCAAAGTTCTCCAATTGTGCTTTATATAGTTCCAATGTCCTGAGAGACTGTGCAAGCTCTTTTTCATCCATTTATCTCACCTTTTTTTGTCTTTTTAATTTTATTATCATTATCACGTTTTATCAGATATGATGCGATGGGATCAGAAACCTCCTCAATTGAAATCTCCTTTACTTCTTCTATCTGTATCTTCTTTCTCTTAACCCTGTGCTTGCTTCCGAGACGGGAATATATCTGCTCTTTGGCAACGTTCTCATCATCACCAACCACCTCTTTTGTGAAATCCTGCCATCTATTGCCCATTAAGAACGTTCCCTTGACCCTGAAAACTTTCATTGCTCATCACCTTGTCCTTTTACATGTCCAACTTCATTTAGGAGGATGGTAATTGCCTTTTAGCATTAATAGTTTTAGCTTGGCCTAAAAGAAAAAAGTCTAGAATATGGTAAACGCCTCAAAAAAACCTATTCATATATCGAGGTCTTCTCGTATCTCTTTTTAATTGGCCAGAGGTAGATTATCCATATCACGTTTATTATAGCAAAAATTAATGGGAATACGGTCAGATACAGAACAAGGGCCGGTGACACACTTCTTTCGATTGTGTATGTTACCGCCGCTGTTTCGCCTTTTGAATCCACATACAAAACATAGGTATCAAAGGGTAGAAAACTATCCCGCTCATATTCAAAATAAATTAAATTTAAGCTCTCACTTTCATCCAGGTTCAACCTCCTATCATAATTCTCGTTGTCAAAGTCTTTCTTGCGTATTAAGAAAACATCCAATGGAAGGTCGTCATCAGAATTGAGTGTAACGGACTTT
>CP070672.1:183110-186334 GCA_020351895.1 Thermoplasmata archaeon | reverse complement strand
GTTATAGCTCCATTTTTCAGAGCCATCAGGATTGAGGGCAATAAGATCTCCACCATATGTCCCAATATAAATTGTACCGTCGTTTCCAATGGCTGGGGAGGAATATACAGAAGAACCTGCATCATAGCTCCATTTAAGGGCGCCATCGATATCGCTTGTATTGTAGAGGCTCAAGCCTGTGTGTCTTGCATTCCCCTGAAACATGGGCGAAATGTAGTTCGGGATTGCGCTAACCGTATCCGATGAATCACCTTCACCCATAGCATTTACTGCCCTGACATAGTAATGAACTTCTCCACCCAAAACTGTTGTATCGTTGAATGAATGAACATTACCAAGAGTAGCAATAAGTGTTTCCTCCCCGGCCAATATATAGCGATAAATGGTGTAGCTTGTAATTTCCAAACCTCCATCGTAACCCGGTGGATCCCATGAGAGGTGCACATTGTAGTCTCCTGGGGTAGATTTCAGGTTCTGTGGTTTGTAAGGATAATACGGCATGGGTATCATAAGCGGATACTGATCAGAGGAATCGGCATCTATTGTGTAGTTTGTGTCTCCGAACCCATCGGATCCTGGCATATCTTGAGCAGGGCCCGAATAATTATCCCAACCTGAATAGTCGCTCCAGTAGTTCCCTCCCGTTGGATAGCTTACGTTCCATAGATTTTTATTGCCGTCATCAAATGTCTGTGGATTGTTCCCAATGATGTTATTGTG
This sequence comes from Thermoplasmata archaeon, assembly GCA_020351895.1. Next base: position 185,614 of record CP070672.1, on the reverse strand, counting down.
ATATATTAGATTATATGAAGTGGTTGTCCTAAGATAAAGGCCTTCACCAATATTATTGGATATTCTGTTCTTAATTATCTGATTGCCAGAAGACGAACCATAGAAATCTATTCCCCTATTATTAGAGTTTATTACATTATCCATGATAAAATTGTCCGTTGAAGAGTGTAAATTCACACCTCCATAAATGTTGGAAGAGATGTAATTACCAGTTATTTCATTACTATTAGATGACTCTAAATGAATACCCTCTTCGTTTTGGGTGAATACGCTGTCTTTTATGTTGATATTAAATGAATTACTATCTAGATAAATGCCATATTTATTGTTACTACAATATACATCTATTATCGAGCTGCTATCTATATTAGAATCAATTTTTATCCCGGCCATGTCCATACCTGAGCTGTCTTTTATTGTAAATCCTCTAACAACAATACCGTCTGCTCTAATTTGGATTGCGTCAATGCCCTCTCCATCTATTGTTGTCCTTTCCCTATCCTGCCCCATTAATGTAAGTTTCTGGTCCATCTCAACATACTCGTAATAAATGCCAGCACTTACCCAGATCCTGTTGGATTCTGATGCTAGGCCTACACCATCAGAAATTGTCTTGTGATATGTATTCTTATCCAAATTATATACCGGTCCCCAACCTGTCCATACCTGGGGATCTGCGATGGGATAATTATCAACGGAACCGGAACCATCAATCGATCTTGGAATGTCGACAATACCATCCCCAGGATTCGTATCAGGTGAGGTCCAATCGCTCCAGTAGTTGCCTTTATCAGTTCCGTTATCCCAAGAATTGCTCCCTCCATCATCCACGGCCTGGATGGTGTTGTTGATTATGTCGTTGAGATATATCTCGTTATTATTGGAGTCAGTAAGGCGGAATCCATAATACATATTCGATGTGATATTATTGTATGTAACCGTGTTTCCGTCGGAAGTTTCAAGGTTGACTGCAATATAACCGTTCGATGTGATATTGTTGTCAGAGATTTTTGTGTTGCTGGAATCTTTTAGGTAAATTCCAATTTCACCATTCTTACAAATAGTATTGTTACCAATGGTATTTCTTGTAGAGCTGACGATCATTATGCCATTCTTTGATATATGGTATCTTTCGAGGATTTCTTGGTTTGAAAGCGCACGGTTGTAGATTTTGACCTCGTCGATCTTGCCATTGAAGGATTGATTATTGTAAAAACTGTGGCCTATATCCAGCCAAGTTGGACCTGTTCCTATTTTAGGTCGGCCGGTTCCTGTAGAAACCTCCATACCATCTATAAATATTTTCATTTGAGTGCCTTCTTTTGTTGCAGCAAAATGATGCCAATTATATTGTTCTACTTGACCCAAGGAATATAAACCCGATATAACGGGTGTTCCATCCCCATATTCAAAAATAAGTTGGGACGGACTGTTCATTCTTATTCGATATCCATAATAATTACCGGCATCGGAGTGGAATTTGTGGATTATACCAGTGCGATCATTTTGGGGACCATTGACATTTATCCAACCTTCAATGGTTATATCTTCACTTATTTCGAGGCTATTTGAGGATGGGATCCCTACATAATCAAGATCTCCATCGAAATCTCCTGCTCTATCAAATCTACCATTTGCAGTGTTTGCATTACCATTGGCTGTACCGTGATTTCCATATCTCGTGAAATCAACAACCTCATTTGTAACACCGCTCCAGGTCGGCTCATCCATCTTCCAGAAACCCACTAACCCCTTCTCATCGATTACAGTCTCGCCAGATATCGTATTATACTGGATATTATTTGAATCGGAGGAATCAAGGTAAATACCATCATTATTATTCGAAATTATATAATTATCAGAGATTGTGTTAGTGTCACTATCCAAAACAAAGTAGACCCCGAACACTCCATTCATCGAAATGTCGTTGCCTGAGATCGTATTATCAATGGAACTTTGAAACTTTATGCCATATTCGTTATTCGATGTTATGTTGCAACCAGAGATCTTATTATCATTGGAAACCCAGAACGTAATTCCATAATTGTTGTTGAAAATTTCATTATTTAAGATAGTGTTGTTATTGCTGGAAGAATGAAAAGCAATTCCATAATTGCTATCCGAAAGAATATTACCAGAAATCGTGTTGTCGCTGGAATTTACGAATCTTATACCATCGTGAATGTTCGATGTGATATTGTTATCAGAGATCGTGTTGCCACTGGAAGATTCCTGCTCAATACCGTAATGATCATTCAATGTTATTTCGTTGTCGGAAATCGTGTTGCTGTTGGAGGAATTTTTAAACAAAATGCCACGTTGATTGTTCGATGTGATGTTATTGCTAGATATCGTGTTGCTATTGCTGGAAGACCATAAGTAGATGCCATAATTACCGTTCGAAATATCGTTACCAGAAATCATGCTGCTGTTTGATTGAATAAGCTCGATAGAAGCATTAGTATTCGATGAGATAAGGTTGTCTAAGATATTGTTGCCGTCAC
>CP070672.1:179040-183010 GCA_020351895.1 Thermoplasmata archaeon | reverse complement strand
GGTATTGTGCAAATCCCTATAATGGAGATGAATTCAGGCAAAAACTAATTTATCTCATTGAAAATCCACGTATTCGCAAAAGGATGGGAGAAGCAGGTAGGAAAGTCTGCGAGCGAAAGTTCACCTGGGAAGGCCACGTAAGAAGGCTATTGGAGCTAGTGAAAAGCTACCCTGCTGAGTTTCAATTTAAATAAACCTCACTGCGATTTCCCGCTATAGCTTAGTAATCACCAATACAATCCGTGATAAAAGATCATTTAATTATCTTTTTCCCATTGGTCGATTGGGACGCTCCATGGCAACGCTATCAACATTTCGCCACTTTTTTTTCGAAGCATAACAAAGTTATCTATTTTGAGCCTGCTCATTCAATCAAATATTTCTTAGAAAGACCAAGTAAACTGTGGAAAAAATTGGTATGCACTTTTAAGTTAAAAAGAAAAATCAATGGAAACCTTTTCGTATTTCAATCACCCCCTATCCTTCCTTTCGGAAGTAGGAGTCACATTGTAAATTGCATCAATCAATTTTTTATTCTGTTTTTGATTAAGATTTTGATAAAAGATTTTAGCGAGAAGAAAAACCTCTTGCTATGGATAAATGATCCAATTCATTACCCGATGATAAAATTCATTAAGCCAAAAATATCCGTGTATGATTGTACCGATGCTATTATCTTTCGTGATCCTCAGGAACAAGCTTATCACGATGTGTTAAGGCATAGAATAACTAGAGATAGCAGTGTTTCCTTTTTCACCTCGCAATTATATTTTAAGGAGGGGCAGAAATATTCGCATAACTGCCATTATGTACCAAACGGAGTCGATGTCAAGAATTTCAGGAAAACCCATTACCGAGTTCCGGATGAGCTTAAGAAGATAAAGCGTCCAATCTTGGGGTTCGTGGGTACCCTAGACGTCAGAATGGATCGAGAGTTGATAGATGCGATTTTGATTGGAAAGCCTAAGGCTTCCCTGGTTTTTGTGGGACCACTAGTTGATAATTCCTGGAAATTCGAAAATGAAGATAGGTTTCTTTTACTGGGGAAAAGGGAGTACGAGGAAATCCCAGATTTTATCAACCAATTTGACGTTGCCTTGATACCGTACCGTTTATATGAGAATACGATGTTTATGTATCCGGTAAAATTGCATGAATATTTGATCCTTGGGAAACCCGTTGTTACAACAGATCTGCCAGAGGTGAGGCAATTCTCAGACATCGTTTATATAGCCAGAAATCCAGGTGAGTTCGTGGAAAAAATCGAGGAAGCCCTCAAGGCAACGGATGAAGGGAGTAAGAAAGAGAGAATTGAAACCGCTCTTGCTAATACGTGGGATCACAGGCTGGAGATGATGAAGAGAGCGTTGGAGAAGCTAAACGGAGGGGATCTTTAGGATCGAATTCGATAACGATGAGGTGGTTTTTTAACTACGCCACAAGCCCTTTGTCGAAGGTGGTTCACCTGGGGGGGGCGAGGAATTGGTATGCCAAATCGAAGCTGAGATGGCCCTGGTTTTTTCCAGTTGACGGGGCCCCCATGAGCCTTGGAATCGAGGTGACCAACGCATGTAACCTCAAGTGTATAATGTGCCATCGTCAAGTGATGACCAGGAAAGTTGGTTTTATGGATTTCGAGCTTTTCAAGGAGTGCGCTCACCAGGGGATTGAAATGGGCGTAAAGATGATCGTTCCCTTCAATTATGGGGAAGCCCTGCTTCATCCGAGGCTGATTGACATGGTTGAATACATCAAGTCCCGATCGAGGGAGACAATAGTCAAGGTTAATACCAACGGGATGCTATTGACAAAGGATTATGCGAGAAATTTGATTGGGACCGGAATAGATGAAATAACATTCTCCCTTGAGGGTTGTACAAAGGAGAGCCATGAGAGAATTGCTATAGGGTCCGATTATGACTCGATATTAGCTAACGTAATTGATCTGATTGATATGAGAAAGGGGAATGCTAAGCCTCGGATTAGGGCTTGTATGGTCAGAATGGAGGAGACGGAATCCGAGATGAAACAATTCGTAAAGAAATGGCGGCCCATTGTAGACAGCATAACCATACATGACATGAATACGGGGTATGGGACTTTAAAGGATAGAAGAGTTAGAAAAAGTCCCTTGAAGAGGAAGGTGCCTTGTAGGGAACTGTGGTTGAAATTGCAAGTACTTTGGGATGGAAGCGTCACAGTTTGTTGTATCGATTATGATGGAGACCTGAAAATTGGGAATGTTAAATATAATTCCCTATATGAGTTATGGCTTGGATCAAAACTCAGAAGAATGAGAGAAATACATCGAGATAGGGAGTTTGAAAAAATCCAGATTTGTAATAAATGTGACAGCGACAACACTTTATGAGCGCAAAGTCTATTTCTATTATGAGAAATAGTGAGTGTATAAGCAGCATTTCTTTGAAAAAGGCTCATTTGCCTCACCTTGTATTTACATCAACGGTACTCACCTTATCCTTCTTCGGATATTTTTCATTTAAGAATTTATTCGCCGATTTTGATTCACTAATAATATTCTTACTTTCTTTCATTTCTTCGACGTTTTTAGTCACACTTATGTCAGGAATAAGTTCGGTATTGCTCGTAAGAATTAAGAGAATTAATTTAAAAGAAGCATTTTGCCAAGATTGTATGAGTTATTTTGCATCAATTATTATTATATTAATTATGCCTTTAGTTGCTTTTTATCCTGATCACTCAGCTTTAAGTGGTTACTCTAAACCATTCTTCATAGGTATTTGGGTAGTCTGTTGTATTTGTCTAAAAGCGGTGCTGAGTATTTCCGAAAAGAATATGCAAAAAGTAGTCGAGTGGGTAGACAAGAACGTAATAGTCATGCTGACACTTATACTTTGTGGTTATATTCTGTTTTTTTTCGGTTTAGCTAAACTTAAATATGTTAACTTCGGTGGATTTATGACAGATGACGCTCATTTTATCCAATTCTTTTACAATGCTAAACGTGGTGATTATCTGGGTGAAACGGTCGCGGGCGAGAGCTTGTTAGGCGTCCATCTTTCTTTTATTATGTACATGTTCTTAGTTCCGTATTTGCTATGGCCGAGTGTAAATACGATCTTATTATTGAAGGTGACTATGATTGGGCTTTCGGGAGTTCCCCTTTATTTGATCATAAGAAAAGATCACAATTCGATTGTGGTTATCTGTGTCTTACTTTCCTATTTGTTATTTCATCACATTGCTGGGGCTAATGTGTTTGATTTTCATGAAGTGATATTTGCACCTTTTTTCTTGCTATTTACATATTATTTTTTCAAAAAGGGAAACTTTTTGTTGTTTTTAATTTTTTTCCTGGGCAGTTTAAGCATTAAGGAAAACGTGGGAGTTGTACTTTTTATGTTTGGTGTGTATGCCTTGATTATGGGAAGAAGTAAAACATGGATTGTGGTCCCAGCAGTTATCAGCTGTTCCTGGGTGGTTTTAAGTCTAAAGGTCTTGCTGCCATATTTTAGCAATGCAAAGAGATTGTATTTCCAGCATGTAGTATATATGGAGCGGTTGTTAAGAGTGATAGAAGATCCGTATCACGTTGCGAACCTCATAAGTAGGAGATGGTTGTCGCAGATATATGCTTTTTTCCAACCTGTTCTCTTCTTTATTCCTCTAATGTCTGTGGAATTTATCTTTGTGTTGCCTTGGTTCTTAATAAAAGTATTGCTTGAGAGAAATCCCTCAATAAGGACATGGCATTTTATGATTGTGGTCGGATTTCTGTTTATTGCTTATGCAGATTCCCTTCGGAAAATTGGGAACATGATTAAATATAAAAGATGTGTGATCGCAATATCGGTGCTAGGTTTATTTACCTCGATATCATGTTTGCCTTATTGGTTTAGACCCGAAGAGTATATTGCGAAGGCGTATATCGATGCGCAGAGACAGGCTGTAGAGCTAATTCCAGCAGGAGCAAGTGTGTGCGCTCCTG
>CP070672.1:175000-178940 GCA_020351895.1 Thermoplasmata archaeon | reverse complement strand
GTCTCTCTGGCTTGCTGCAACTGAGATGGCAACTGGAACGTTACCGTATAAGTTCGTTGTGGATTCTGAACCATCTCCTCCTTCATTACTTGCGGCAAAAACCACCACAACGTTGTTCTCGTAAGAAAGCTTCATGGTGGCCTGCATCACAGCATCCTTGAAATTCTCATCAAAATCTTCGTATCCCCAGCTGTTACTTATAACCCTGATGTTATATGGATTGGCATTGGGGCGGGAATTATCATACACCCATTCCAGGCCACCAACCTCATTCGTTTCCCAAGGATCGCCTATGCTCAGGCCGATCAAGCTCACTCCGGGTGCAACGCCCCTATTGGCTCCTGCAGAAGCCTCGCCTGAACCACCTATAATACCGGCACAATGCGTGCCATGACCAAAAAAGGTATCCGTGTTTTCCATCTCCTTCCATGACCCTGGATGATCAAGATCCTTTTTTAGATTCAGAACAACCTTTTCTTGGTAATCTAAATCCGGGTGGGTTGCATCTATGCCTGTATCTGCCACCACGACGGTCACACCGGAACCATCTATATGGCCATATGATCCTCCCAAATCGGTTATTATCCTATTCCAAGTGTTGGTTGCGTTTATAGCTGCAGTTGAGACATCCAGGTTGTATTTTAATTTGTCATTTGTTTCTATCCAATATGTTCTATCATAATTGCTCAGGGCGATGATAGCCTCTTTCCCGCCAAAGACATGTACTGCTGGTATGATATGGAATGCTTGTATAACTTTGAAGTCCAGCAGCTCTAATGCCCTTAAATCCTCATCTTTTACAACATCCTTGAACTGCACTATCAGATTGAAAACCTCGTTAGATTCTGCGCCGCGAAGTTTTTCCACGAGTGATGGTGTGATCGCATCTCTGTTTATATCAGCTGAGGTGCCTATACACCCTTGAGATATAGCAACGAAAAGGAGGATCAAAATAGAGAATGTAAACAACTTTGTGAATTTCATGGTATAACGTTCCCCTGACTATTAAAGGGATTAGGTGCATTGCGCTGCCATGACTTATGACTCTGTGGGGCTCGTTTCTGAGATTTCCTCGACCTCCACTATCTCCCCTGTTGTTTGAGGTTGGGAAAATGATTGAGTGCTTTGGAAGATAGGAGTAGATGAAGTTGCAGATTCCTTAGGCGTCCTTCTAAATCGCCAATAATAGAAACCAAGCAATCCTGCAAGTATAATTACGATGAGAACAGCCCACCATGGAAATCCTCCTCCGGCTGCCTTTTCGGGCATTGGGCTCTCCTCTTGATAGACCTTGGTGAGATCAAAAAAGTAGGTTTGGATCCCTATGCTACCGTTTCCTTGATATTCTGGTGTGGGCTCTCCAAACTCAGGTTGCGCGATTTTGGCGTGCAAATCGTTTGTGTCATAGGATATGGTTTCACCCTCAGGGATATCGAATACCATCTGTAGGCTGACAGTATACTCAATTAGTGCCTCGTTGAACTCGTTCTCTCCTATCCCGGGACTCTTAGGCTTTGGTGTCCAAAGGGCTCTACCTTCCACATTGAACTCCCATAATTGGCCTGTTTCCCCTCCACCACCGCCAATATCTATTTCATCGTGCTTCAACCCATTTGTGGAGAAGCTTGAATCGCCCCTCCAATCGATGCTTCCATCACCGTTATAGTCTATCACCACCCAAAGCGTTCCAGTGTAGAGTTCGCTCGTGCTAATTGGTTCATATGACAAGTCCACAATTATCCTTGCCGTCCTGTTATGCACGAAAATACTTCTCGGATGTTGAGTAGTAAAGTAACTCGCTAGATTTTCTGGATCGGTGAACTGGCTCCAATCCCCTGTCCAGCTCGTGGCCAGAACGTTTGTTTTCTTAATAGTTGTACCTTTGGTTGTGATGTTGAAATATCTGTAATATGCATCCATGATAGTGGTATCAGGTTCAGATCTTCGCATTTCCTCCAATGTCAATGCCAGTGCAACAGCTTTCTCAGCGTGAATCATACCATAACCCTGTGCGAAATCGTATGGTTGGAAGTTTATACCTGTGTCGTTATCAGATGGCACCCCATTATCCTCTGCACCTCGGGGAATGTAAGTTGCAGTTAACTTCATAATCAACTCGATTTCATGAATTCTGGTCTCAGGATTTTCCCAATAATCGCTTTCTAAATCCTCATAGTCATCATGAACTTCGCTGACCTTTAGACTTGGTGCAGCCTGAAAGAGCAAGGCAGTTAGTCCAGCAACATGAGGTGTGGCCATTGAGGTGCCAGAGATGCTCATGTAGTAACCGTCCATGGCATCGGTTGGGTCCTGCTTTCTCATGGCCGTAATCAGGGTCTTTCTGGCCTCTGTAGCCCAAATATGAACACCAGGAGCACCAATATCAGGCCATGTGAAATTGTCCTCTGTCCAGCCCCTGGAGCTGAAACCAGCAACACCACTGCCATCCCTTTCCATTGCAGCCACACTAATTACACCAGGTTCTAAGGAATATGGATTTGTGGTAACCGTATTTCCATCATGATTTTCCTCGCCTTCATTTCCTGCTGCAAATACCACAGCCACATTGTTATCGTGGACTATCCTCCTAGTAACCACGTTTATCGAGTTACCTGGATCATAATCTCCACTGGAGCCCCAACTGTTGCTCACAGCCTTGATGTTGTATGGATTGGCATTGGGGCGAGAGTGGTCATAAACCCATTCTAGCGCGCCTAACGCATTTAAGATGGCTACAGCCTCCCCGGTACTTATTCCTATCAAATTCGCACCTGGAGCAACACCTTTTCTCGCACCACCTGAGGCATCGCCGTTGCCTGCTATTGTACCTGAGCAGTGTGTGCCGTGTCCGCTGCTAGTATCTGTATTCTCAGCCTCTGTGTATGTGCCGTCAGTATCGGATTTGAGGTTCATTATGGTTTTTTCTCTGTAATCCAAATCCGGATGTCCAGCATCTATGCCTGAATCCACCACAACAACCGTTATGCCAGTGCCATCAATATGCAAAGGTTTGTTGTCATAGTCTATTTTGGTTCTGTTTCTAGAATCGATGATCTGGGATGCCCAAACCATTGTGGCGTTTATGGTGGTTGTCGATTCATCCATTAAATAGTACAGTTTCTCATTGTACTCTATATGAAAGGTTCTGCTGTAATGGCTCAGCCTCATTATCGAGCTTTTACTTCCTATTGCATAAATTGCAGGGATGACATGAAAAATTCTTCCAATCTCGAAATCCAACGCATTGAGGAGATTTAGGTCCTTATCTTTGATTTCGTCTTTGAACTGGATTATAACCTCGAGTCGTTCATTTGTATCGGCGTTATTCAGCCTATCGATTAGATTTAAATCTATCACTTCTAAATTTGCGCTCTTCCCGAAGATCTCACCCGCACTTGTGAATATCGGGATCGTTAATATAATCACAAACAACAATGTAATGGTGCTCTTATTCATCAATCTCAATCCCCTTAGAGGATTTAACAGAATATCAACTGTCCATTATTGTATAGAGTCTGCCTTGTAATAAAGTTTTTGGTGTTGCTAGGCTTAGTTTCATGCAAGGTTGTTGAGTTTTTTGGAGAGAAAACAGGGACACCATAAATTTTAATGCGATACCTTTATTTAACTTCATTCTATTAAACTATGGGGGGCCTGTAGCTCAGTACACTCGTGGTGTTCGCATTGCTTCCACCACTTTGTAGCTTCGCTACAGGGCTCACACACGCTGAGGGCCTGTAGCTCAGCATGTTCGTGGAGTCGCTTATGCTCCTCCACTACATAGCTGAGCTCCATTTGCAATAAATCGCTTAGGGCCTGTAGCTCAGCTAGGTAGAGCGATCGGCTCTTATGTGCGTTTCTTTGCTTGGCAAAGGAACTTGGCGCAAATCCTTGCACAACTTCATTGCCTTGGGCATTGAGGCCACAGGGACACCGATCG
>CP070672.1:171106-174900 GCA_020351895.1 Thermoplasmata archaeon | reverse complement strand
CTTCTTTTCAGCGCCTCCTCCACCTTCTTTTGCTCAGTGATGTCTTTAGGTTTCTCGACCTTTGTTTTAGAATCCTTATTCTTCTCCATTTACTTCCCCCTTCTTTTTTCCTTCCCGGAATCCCCACTTTCCGAAAAGGCAATTCTCTAATCTGCTCGGTTGTATATACTATTTCTGTTAGTTATTGTACAGATTCTGAATCTTTATTCAGATGTTTATTAACTATATAGTCTTCAGTTCCCTAAGTCTATCCTTATACTTCTCTTCGAGAAGTGTTAATTGAATGTAGGTCAACCGTTCCTTTTCAGTATCCACTTTGATATCGGTATCTATATCGATCAATTCCGAAACAGATGTACTTTCATCAATGCGGCGTTTGTACTTGCGGTACAGCCGTTTTTTTCGAGTAACGACCATGGAACCTAAGATCACTGCACCAATACCCATTAATATACCCATGACCAGTTCACCTATCTCGAATTCCACACCCCAGAACCTTATCAGGTTCGGGTCTTTTTGAACCTTTGGATCCAATGGTGCGTAATCATCATAATCAGGAACTCCATCGTTATCATCATCAAAATCCGCATTATTGGCTATCCCATCCATATCTGTATCCAAGGGCACACTTGTGTTATCCCTGGGATCGGATCCCGCAGCCTCTTCGATATAATTTGACCAGCCGTCATTATCGTCATCATCGTCCATGTCATCAGGGATATTATCCCCATCAAAATCGGGAGGATGGTCATTGGCATCGTGGATGTCTGTTCCATAACTGCGCTCCAGATGATCGGAAAAACCGTCATTATCATCGTCATCATCGGCGTTATCCCCGATGCTGTCATTATCAGAATCCTGCCATTCGGTCCTGTCTTTAGGGAATTGGTCACTGTTATCTCCCCAGCCGTCGTTATCGAGGTCCCTCCATTCTGTGGGATCGTGGGGAAAGTCATCATCGAACTGATCCCCGTGTCTGTCTCCGTCGGCGTCAACGACCTCGAAGGGGTTCCAGGAGATGTCGTCTATGTTGTCCCCATATCCATCCCCGTCGCTGTCCACCCATTCTGTAGGGTTCTCAGGAAAAGTATCTTTATAATCAGGGTATCCATCCCCATCACTGTCCAAGTTAAAATCTATGCCATCCCGATTATACATAAATGAAATATTATTGTCTGAAGCATAAGCGATATCGAGGTCATCGTCACCGTCGATATCCCCCAATGTCACAGAATATGGGCTGTATGAAACAGAATAATCCTTCTTGAATCTGAAATCTCCGTAACCATTGTTTTTGAGAACAGTTATTGTTTTATCCCATTCGTTTCCCACGACAATATCGATATCCCCATCACCATCCACATCGCCTGTGTCCAAGGAATTGGGACGCTCCCCCACTGTGTAATTAAAACTTCCATTAATTAAAACTCCTGTTATATCGATGAGAAGTACAGTTACAGAATTCCCATGGTTATTTGTTGTTGCAATATCCAAATCATCATCGTTATCGAAATCAGCAAGAGTAACTGCGGTTGGAATATCTCCTACTGTAAGTGTTGAATAAGAAAGTTCATTAAAAGATCCCCACAAATTCCAGAATATCATAACTGTACCCTTCGGATTTGTAACAACTATTTCATCAAATCCATTACCCCAGATATCACCCATTGATATGCCGCTTGGATATTCAAGATCGCCGCAGGTTAAATCATCCTTTGAGGGGAAGTTTCCTGAGCCATCATTTTCACGAATAGAAATATCATTACTAAATCTATTTACCGTGACCATGTCCAGAAAGCCATCATTATTCACATCGGAAAGGAACAACTGCGGTCCTCGTCCCATGTCATAGGAATCCTTAGGGGTAAATGTACCATCACCGTTGTTCATCCTTACCCACACATATCCAGTGGGGTCGAGGTACCCTGCTGAGATTACCATATCCAGATCACCGTCGTTGTCAATATCTCCAAGTTTCACAGTCTCTGGCTCGTTGTATGTAGAATAATTTACTCTAAATCCAAGGCCCCCGGTTCCTCCGTTGAAATAGGTGGTTGATGTATCCGAGCTATAATCAGCTGAGACCACATCGAGGGTGCCGTCTCCATTTATATCTCCCAATGTAAGGGACCTTGGAGCATCACCTGTTCGGTATTGGGTATGCAGATTGAACCAGCCGTTTCCTTCATTATAATAGAGCGATACCCTTCCCGTTGGTTTTGGCCGTGTATAGTAATAATCTTCTCCTACGGCAATGTCTATGTATCCGTCCTGATCAATGTCCCCAAAGGCAAGGGATCGAGGACGTTTACCTGTGGGGTATGTGTAACTAACCCCGAATCCGCCATTGCCGTTATTAATTAGAATAGTGATGGTGTTATCGATAGAGTTTGGAACAGCTGCATCTAAATCATCATCACCATCGATATCTGCAAGCTTAACCCGAGGGTAAAGCCCTTCACCTATGGCGTATTCGTTTTCATAGTTGAAATTGCCTAATCCGTCGTTCTTCATTACAACCATTCTTTTATCATAACGGTATGTAAAAACAATGTCAAGATCACTGTCAGAATCGATATCGTCCAAATGCAGGTAGCCTGGGTCACTTTCCATAGACAAGACAGTATGATTGCTGAATCCTCCATTTTTATCATTTAGTAAAATCGATATACTGAGATTAAGGGGGTGGGTGGTAACGATATCAGGATAGTTGTCCCCGTTCACATCACCTGCCCCAACCGAAAAAGGATAATCATCGACTGTAAAATTCGTAAGGTTTTGAAAGTTGCCACTCCCGTCATTCTCAAGAACGGACACAACGTTAGCCGGCAATGAAATGAAGTCATGAAAGCCATAATTTGCCGTGACGATATCAAGGTCATTATCCAAATCAAAATCAGCAAGAAACAATGTTTTGGGGTACATTCCCACTGCAACATTTGCTTCATTCCCAAAATTACCCAATCCATCATTATACATTATAGTTACCTTGCCTATGAATTCTGAACTGCAAAAGGCAATATCAGGGTCGTTATCTCCGTCCACGTCACCGACCTGTAGAGAATATTGTGCATATTTGACGTCATAGGTTGTGTTATCGAGGAAATTTCCAAATCCGTCATTCAATCTCACATAGAACATGCTCTCGTCACTATCTGTACTGATGAGATCAGGGTAATCATCTAGGTTAACGTCCTCAAGAGCTACATCACTGCATCCATCTTCTATTATATACCAGGGAGCGCCTGTTTCAACTACATCGCCTTTCGCAGGTTCTGAGATGAAAGCCAGGCCAGAAAAAAGGCTCAAAAACATTCCCATGACTAGCGCACAAACTATACTCCTATTCGATATGATTTTCCACATGTATTACCCCCCCTTAGGGTTTCAATTGTACAATCAGAAAGTTTTTACAAATATAAATATTTTGACATACCTTATTGAATCATAGAATTATATTAATAAAACCTAGTGCTAGAACGCTCTGCAAATACAATGGAACGTATATGTGTGGTGGCACCAAAGGAGGGAGGCACAGTCTGTGGGAGATGAAGCGGGTGATGACAATCTGATAAACTCGTTATCGTAACCTCCTCCAGAGCACATACAACAATACTGCCATTATTATGGCAACAATTCCAATTACAATGGCCATTTGTCCAATATTCTCTATTGCACCCTTTGTGGTCTCACCACCATTTTGAGATGAAGACACATTATGCGACTCCAGTATTTGAGTCGCCAGGGAGAACGAAATTAATAAACCAGTATCGATTCCTTTAAGTAGTTCTTCT
>CP070672.1:166073-171006 GCA_020351895.1 Thermoplasmata archaeon | reverse complement strand
CCATTCGTATCAAGCGCAAGAGAATTTTGCCTACCAACACCACCTTCCCCCCAATCCACAATTTCATTTTCCCAATGTACATCTGGATCAAAGCTTCCACTTCCATTAAAATGCACAGTTTCTCCGATATATGCGGTTTGGTCGGGGCCTGCATCGGCAATGGGATTTCCTTGGTCTATTATTGTTATAATGCAGAAATCGGAATCTGTGTTATCATCCCAATCCGTGACAACCAGAGTTACATTATAAGTACCAATGGCTTGATAGATATGGGTAGGATTCATATCGATGTTAAAGGGTGAACCATCACCGAAATCCCACTCGAAAGTAATGTTGGATTCGGGATCGTAAGAATTTGAGCCATCAAATTGCACGGTTTCCCACACATTCACGGTTTGATCAGGACCGGCATCAGCCACTGGTGGAGAGTTAGCCTGACTTATGATAATGACCTCAAGCCCAATATCCACCGAGATAAGCGCCCCTAATACAAGCAGCATACAAACTGTTATCGATAGCAGCTTCCTTCTCAACTTATCGCCCTCCTCTGAATTTCACCTCACCAATTGACACTATACGCGTTTTAATATATATGCTCTGTGTATCAAAGTTACATCTTTATAGCTGTGAATTACATTTGTTTTATATTGGATTTGGATTTTTTAAGGCGAGAATATTCCATGAAAATTGTACGATATTTGGCTTGAGAGAATGCGTATCATTGTAGGATTCGATCGGGAAAATTGAGATTCTATTTGGTCAATAAACTATAGGCTCCGTAAATATTATAAGGTGATATTCACATATTGGAATTTGATTGACATGGTTGCGATTGGTGCGGATGCCATCCGAAAGATAAAAAGTGCCCAGATTGCTGTAGAACCGCATATCGTCAATATGATAAGAACCTCAAATGAATCCAACTGTCCATATAGAGTGTTGAGAGAAGGGTACCCAGAGACAAGGGAAACAAAAGAGATAGTTACAAGGGTCGCAAGGATGTTGTACAAAAACAATTTACTCAGCGAACTGGACATATCGTTATCAAATCAAGAGTCATACGACACAATCCTTTACGCATTCGGTTATTGGGGTGGGAAGGCCCTCTCCAAACATGGAAACAATATTTGCATGTGTAGTAATAAGTGCTACTGAATCAATTTGATGAGGACATATTTTTTTCAATTTCCTAGAAAATATTAATGGATAATTTTGATGATTTTCCCCCTTGAAATTATCGGTATTGATATTTGAATGGAGAATTTTATAATCTTCTTAGGAGTTTAAACTTCAATCAGGTGAAACGATGCGCGATAAAAGAAAAAATGTTCTCCTTGTGGAGGTAAAATCCACGAAGAATTATGCAAGTGTAATTCTCACTCCCAAAGAATTCAAAAAGGGTCGGAAAAGATGGCTTAGAAAGTATGGATCATGATATGTTCCAGGTGAGAGTGGTGTATGTAAAACTCTACAATGTTGAGCCTCAGATACCTTCAACCATGGTCGTAAGGGAAACCAGGGAAGAAGGTTTCGATCTGTACATGCCCCTACTATACACTGAGACATGCATACCATATCAATCCTTGTGAGGATCATTCGTCCTTTAAATTCACGGTTTGTACCATGGTCAATGTTTTAGAGATTTGTTTGCTGTACTTCTCCCTGAGTTCTAAAACAAACTTGTTGAATGCGTTCATATCATTAAATTTCAATTTTAAAAGAAGGTCGTACTCTCCCGTTATTCCATATATACCCTTCACTTGTTGGTTATCGAGGAATTTACTGTCGAGATATCGCTCTGTTGAGCCTGATATGAGCATGAACACGACAAATCCTTCCCCGATCTTATCATCATTTAACTTGACTGTGAATCTCTCTATCACTCGGTTTTCAACCAACTTCTTGATCCGCTGATGCACTGTGCTTGGCCTTATATTTGTTTTTTTCGAGATTTCCCTGATACTGGCCCGGGCATTATCTTTTAGCACATTTATTATCTTTATATCCTTTTTCTCAAGTGAACTTTCGGCCATATGGGATAATTGTACAGGATATTTATTAACTTTTTGGACAATGTTCGTAATTTCTAAAGAAATATTTAATTATGTACAAATAATTAAAGAAAAAATATATAAACTTACGATTCATTAGATTAAAATGGTGAAAATATGAATTACGATATAGCAGACATAAATCTCTCTGAATCAGGAAAATTGAAGATAGAATGGGCGGAAAGGCAAATGCCTGTTCTCTCCCTCATAAAGGGCAGATTCGGGGGAAAAAAACCTCTTTCGGGCCTGAAAATAGGTGCTTGTCTTCATGTAACTTCTGAGACTGCGAACCTGGTAAGGACCCTAAAGGATGGAGGAGCCGAAGTTGCACTTTGTGCCTCAAATCCCCTCTCCACCCAGGACAACGTCGCAGCCTCTCTTGTCAAAGACTATGAAATCCCGGTGTTTGCTGTCACAGGAGAGGACAACAAAACGTACTATGAGCATGTACACAAGGTCCTGGATTTTAAACCCAATGCAACAATGGACGACGGAGGTGATCTGGTCTCCACATTGCATTCGGACAGGACAGAGCTTCTGGATGGTGTTATTGCAGGTACAGAGGAAACCACGACAGGTGTGATCAGGTTCAAGAGCATGGAGAGAGACGGTGTCCTGAAATATCCGATTATTGCGGTGAACGATGCCGACACAAAGCATTTTTTCGACAACAGATACGGCACAGGTCAAAGCAGTATTGACGGTTTCATGAGGGCTACGAACGTTTTGATTGCAGGCAAGAATTTTGTGATAGGTGGTTATGGATGGTGTGGAAGGGGCACAGCCATGAGGGCCAAGGGCATGGGAGCCAATGTCATCATAATAGAGGTGGATCCATTGAGGGCCTTGGAGGCTGTCATGGACGGTTATCGGGTCATGCCAATTGCAGAGGCCGCGAAGATAGGAGACATCTTCATCACAGCAACCGGAAACAAGAATGTCATAAGAGGCGAGCATTTCGAAGCAATGAAGGACGGTGCAATAGTTGCCAACACAGGGCATTTCAATGTCGAGCTGGATATTCCCTCACTGGAATCCCAAGCCACTCAAAAGCGCAAGCTGAGGGACTATATTGATGAATACACATTGAAGAATGGACGGCGTATCTACCTTCTAGGAGAGGGTAGGCTCGTGAACCTGGCCTGTGCTGAAGGACATCCTGCGGCTGTTATGGACATGAGCTTTGCAAATCAGGCTCTCACAGCAGAATTCATAAAAACAGATGGAAAGAACCTGGAAAACAAGGTCCATCAAGTGCCAGAGCACATAGACAAAGAAGTGGCTCGGCTCAAATTGGAGTCAATGAGCATACAGATAGACACCCTAACTCCTGAGCAGGAAGAATATCTGAGAAGTTGGAAGGCTGGAACCTAGGCATCCAGCCTCTCTATTATTATTTTTATTATTTTTTCTTTGGGCTCTGAGGTATCCACAACCATATGGTATTCAGGATCAAATTCATCCACCTTCTCGAAGCCCTCTTTTTGTCCAATATATATCTCCCATCTGCCATCCGAGACGCCTTCTTTTGAATCGTATCTTTCTGCAAGGCGCACTTTCACAACATCCTCGGGACATGTGAACTCAACACACAGGAACTTTGCATTGACATCCTCGGCAGCGGATTTGGCTGAATCCCTCTGCCATTTTTTGGGAAAACATGCATCTAGTATTACTGATTGTCCCGAAAGAAGAACCTTCTTTCCCTCATCAATTAAATGAAGGTATGTCTTTTCTGTGAACTCCTTTGAATAGATATCTGAATCGAAGGCAACATATCTGTGCTCATCAGGGGAGATTCCCGCAAGCTCCTTTCTCATTTTATCGGAGGTTAGAATTGTGATTCCCTTTTGTTTAGCGATCTCATTTAATATCGTGCTCTTTCCCGTGCCTGTGAGCCCGCAGGCCATGATCATATGAGGTTGTGATGAATTCATTTTGAGTGTTCCTCCTTAACATAATCATGTGCAAGTGCGAAGTATTTTTTGGCGGTATCCAATGCCTTCTTCTTTCCATCGGAGGGGATATTGGGATCATCCATCTGAAAGCCGATTACCTTACCCCTGACGTATGCCCGGTATATCTTGTAGAAGTTGAGTATATCATTGATGCCTTCATCCTTTGAATGTTTTACATATGCGTCTATTAAAACTTTGGAGAAATCCGACCTTCCGTGGAAATCCAGATCCATTGCCAAAAAGGCTATATCCGCTGTCGTGTCAGAGTATCTGAATCTGTCATTGAACTCTATGCAGTCGAAGATGATTAGGGGATCTGTTAAGCAGACATGCTGCATATGAAGATCACCGTGGCAGTCTTTGATCTTGTGCTGTGCGCATCTATATTTGATCACCTGCTTTTTTGTTTTGTAGAATTCACTGGTATACTTTTTGATTGCCTCGTACTGGGTTTTTGTAATGGACTTTCCTATGTAATTTTCTGTCTGCTGGAAGTTCTCGTCTGGATTGGTATTTATCACGGTTATGGATCCGAACTTTTCGATTTCTGGTGACGTTGCAGCTTGATCGTGAAACTCAGAGATTTTCTTTGCCACACTCTCTATCATCTTTGTGGTCAGTTTCCCCTCCTCAAGAAGCTTTTCCATGAGCATGTCCATTGGGATTTTTCTCATCTTGACTGCATGGTCTATGATATCACCTTCTCCGCCCACAGCCAATGAATCCCCCTCATCCGTTATGGGGACAACATCAAGATAGACATCAGGAGAAAGCCGTTTATTGAGTTCTACCTCCTTTTGACAATAGTACAATCTTTTATCCAGTGTTGAGAAATCCAAGAAACCGAAATTCACGGGTTTTTTGACCTTGTATACGTAATCGTCCGTGATAAAGATATATGAAATATGGGTTTGAAGCATCTCT
>CP070672.1:129818-165973 GCA_020351895.1 Thermoplasmata archaeon | reverse complement strand
GAGGATTCGATACCGGGATACAATGACGACTGGACTAGAGAAGATACTCCAACTTTCGGGGCCCAAAACGATGTTCCACCAATTAATAAAACTTCTTTTGTCATATTGAACGAGGTCATGTTCAATCCAATCAATGACCCCGAAGGAAAATACATTGTTATCATGAATAAAGATCCATTTTGGACTGTCAATATTTCAAATTTCTACTTAGTCTGCGATGATGTTTATCAATTACCTTCTTATCCTTTGGTTCCCGGAGGATTTGATGGGATACTCTTTCCCAATTGGAACCTGATAATCAGATTCGCAGACGATTCTCCTGCTTCTGATCCTTTCTTTACGGGGATGACACCATCAGGAGATAATGTATATCTTTATGATTCTGCTGGGCATCTTCTTGATATGGTTGGTTGGAATACATCACATATTCCGGGAATGTGTGTGAGAAGAGTTCCTGATGGAAACGGTACCTATCAAGGCTATAATGATCCCACATCAGAGGCCGCAGGCTGGGTTTTCAATTCCCCGTTACAAGTGCTTATTACTGAAGTGTCTGACAGTGGAACCTCACCTTCGCAGATCGAGGTCTACAATCCCTGGTATCCAATGATCGATTTCATTAATGCTGGGTTCACTCTATCTAGCTCATCAGGATTATTGTCAGGTACTTGGTCAATCCTAACCGCGGACAGTGGAGAATATGCAGTCTTCGATGTGAATGCAGGTACTCCCTTGGATACTGAAGGAGATATCATTAGGTTAAACCAAAACAACGTCTTCGTGGAAGAGATTTCATATGGCCTAAAAGGAACTGTTCCAGATCCTTTAGCAGGGGAAAGCGTACAAAGATATTGGGATGGAACATTGTATACAGATGTTTGGGAAAGGAACTATACAACTGGCCCAAATTTTGGAGCTCAAAATGATGTGCCACCAGCTAATTTCAATTCAGCTTTGTTATTAAATGAGATTATGTTCTATCCAGTTGCCCCAGCAGACTATTTTGTCGAGGTCTATAACATGGGTGCAACACCAGTGGATATATCTGGATACAGGATCGTCTGTGATAGAGATTATGTCATCCCAGGCGGAACCATCCTGGATTTCGATAACCGCTTTTTCTATCTTCTTTACGCTATGGATCCATCATTCTTTAACGAGCCAAATGGTATCTCCTCCACAGGAGATAATGTTTATTTATATGATAACAATGGCAGACTTCTGGATATGGTAGGCTGGAGTTCACAACATGAACAGGGGAAAACCATGAGCCGGGTACCGGATGGAAATGGAACCAGGGATGGGTATGATGATGCAAGCTCAATCGCAGCAGGGTGGGTCTTTAACCATGGTCAACCACCTATGCCAACTCCTCCGCCACCTACAGGATTGCAGGCTGAATTGACAGGGAGCAATAACAATGTTACACTCACCTGGAACGCTTCTTCCGACGATGGAGGCGGTGAGGACGATGTGGCAGGTTATACAGTTTACAAATCTATTACAGGAGTGAACGGAAGCTACGAATTTGCATCTTGGATACCTGAAAGTAGTTCTGCAAAATATAATTGGACCGACGTGGGGGCCGGGGATGGAGATTGGAATAATTATTTCTATCTGGTTAGAGCAAATGACACTTCAAACATTGAGGAGCAGAATCTGAATAAGGTAGGCAAATTCGTTAATTATCTTGTAGAGGGGTGGAATGTATTCTCTGTACCATTAATTCAAGTAGACACATCAATGGGAAATGCTCTTCAGACCATAAAAGGTAATTTTGTGGTATTACAGGGATACCATGCAGGCAAGTCTAGACCTTGGCTGCACTGGCACAGGGACAAACCCAACAAATTTAATGATGCTATAGATATCAAACATAATAATGGATATTACATAGACAGTGTAATCCCAGACTACATCGTTGTTGTGGGAGTGGTTCCAACCAACACGCAGATACCTCTGAAAGCGGGGTGGAATCTAGTGGGCTATCCATGCCTGATTGAAAAAACAAGGGATGTAGCACTTTCCTCCATTGCAGGGAAGTACAATAAAGTAGAGTATTACGATACTGTTATACATAAAGAGGTTAGATTAGAGCCAGATGATCTTATACAACCGGGTTTGGGATATTGGATACATGCAACCGAGGATTGTGTCCTCATCCTTTAATCCAAATCTAAGCTACTCCATTACAGACAAAATAATTTTTTAACAAATTATTTATACTATCCAAATTATTCCAATTTATAGGAAACAAGAAGGATACGGAGTGGGAGATCGATATGAAAGATAATAGTCTTAGGATATTTGCTCTGATTGTTATGACAATTTTAATTGTAACTGGTTTTCTTGTAATGTTTCCTCGGGATTTGAAATCCGACGAAAAGGAACCTGTGGATGAAAGGACATATTTTCCTCCCAATTCACCATTGAGCAGACCAACAAGGGCAGGCACACCCTGGCCCATGCACCTCAACAATCCCCTTCATACAAGCTACACCACTGATGATGGACCCATCACAGATAATTATCTGTGGTACAGCGGGACTGGCGGAACGACCTATGGTTCTCCTGCTGTTGTAAACGACAAGGCTTTTGTTGGTAGCAAGGATAACTCTTTAAATGAGGATTATATGAACGCCTTTTATGCCAATAATGGCACATTAGCATGGAGAACCAAGACTTATAATAATGTTCCTGGAGGACTCGGTGTATCCTCCTCACCCGCGTATTCCAATGGTTTTATTTATTTTGGCGGAGACGGTATTTACTGCCTTTGGGAGAACAACGGAACAGTTAAATGGTTCGTTGACACACCTACTCAAAACTGGGGAGACGGTACTCCAACCGTGGTAAATGGGAGGGTATACTGCGGGGGAAGTGACAGGAAACTCTACGCCATAAATCAGGACACAGGAAATGTTGATTGGACTTTTCAGACATTATCCAGTCCCTCGACAAATTATGGCTTATACGCTCCCCCTGCAATTTCCAACGGATATGTCATATTGGCTGCATGCGATGGTTACGTTTACAAGATAAATGAAAACCAACCGACCAGCATCGCCTCGGCAGATTATTCATTTAATTCGGGAATGTCCATTTATTCCGCTCCAGTGGTTGTGAACGGCAGGGTTTATTTTGGAAATGGTTATTATTCCTTCACCACAACCGGAAACAGGGTATATTGCCTAAGTGAAGTGGATCTATCCTTGATTTGGCAGTTCTACCCAGGCATTCAAACAAGCTTCTTTTCCTCGGCAGGTTACCTAGATGATAAGATATATATTGGATCTATTGATGGCAACCTCTACTGTCTCAATGCCACTGGAAGTGGAGGTTCGACCTGGACCCATTGGCAGTACACCATGGGGCAAACATGGTCCTCTCCGGCAATTACCAAAGATAGGCTGTACATAGGTGCAAGGGGTGGTCTTTTCTACTGCTTTAACCTATCCCAAACACCTGGTTCTGAAGATTATTATTGGATATACAATACTGGGGATGATGTTGATTCCTCACCTGCAATCGTTGATGGTAAGGCCTATGTTGCCTCACAGGTCAGCGGGGGTAGACTATACTGTTTTGGTAACGATACAGTACCGCCCACCACCGATTATATCCAAATCAGGGATGCGCCCAGTGGGGGAGGAAATGATCTGGGAGATCCATCCAACTTTCCCGGTTATCCTGTTGGTCATACAACCACCTTTTATGGGGCTGAATACAACAGCTCTATTGGTTACCTTGGGAGTGTCCGGATAACATCCACTTGGGCCAGCTTAATACCTAGTGTTGTAGATGTGACTTCTCCAGGAGCTTCCTCAATAATAACGTGCAGCGATACGAGTTGGGGTGTTGTAACAATTATTTTAAATGATGGCCAAGGGCATCAGAATTCAACACAGGTAACGGTCATAGAACCTACAGTGGATTACATACAGATCAGAGATGCACCCGGTGGAGGTGGAAATAATCTATGCGATCCATTGAACTATCCAAGTTATCCTGTTGGACATACAACCACCTTCTACAGTGCAGAATATAACAACACAGCAGGCTACATAGGAGATGTCCCCAGCACATCCACATGGGACTGCAACATCCCTGCCATTGTGAGCGTGTCATCACCGGGTATCTCCTCAACCATAACTTGCAGCGACACAGCTTGGGGAACTGTTACCATCACATTGGATGATCTGTCTGAGAATCAGAACACCACACAGGTTACAGTCTCAGAACCAACTGTTGATTATGTCCTGATTAGAGATGCTTCAGGAGGACTTGGTAACAATCTTTGCGATCCTTCAAATTACAGGAGTTACCCTGTGGGAGGTTTCGCACAATATTACGGGGCTGAGTACAACAGCACTGCAGGCTATATCGGGGATGTTCCCGGATTATCAACTTGGGTTTCAAGCGATCCCTCTATTGTATCGGTCACGAGCCCAGGCGGCATGACAAATGCAACATGTAGCAATGTAAATTGGGGTGCAGTTACCATAACATTGAATGATGGTAGCGGTCACCAGAACACTACCCAGGTTGATGTGTTGGAACCAGAAACAGACTATATCATTATAAGCAGCGCGCCTGGAGGAATCGGAACCTGGATAGGAGATACCACATACGTGTTCAGTGAAAACGATACGTTTTATGCAGCGGGTTACAACATCACAGCTGGTTGGGTTGAGGATGTTCCCGCCAATTGGAGCAGCGATGCTCCCTTAATTGGTAATGTTACATCAGGTCCATCCGCCTCCACAAACTTCGATGCCATAGACAATGGAACATGCACGATAACAGCCACCTATGACATATTTTCCAATAGCACAGGTGTAATAACCATCACGGGATATACAGTGGATTACATCATAATCAGGGACTCACCAGGAGGTGACGGTGCCGAGGTGGGGGACAGGATATTTGGTGTGGGAGAAACAACAGAATTCTATGCTGCTGCCTATAATACCTCGGCTCCTGGCCAATATATCGGAGATGTAAGTGTTGTCTGGTCTTCAAGTAATATCACTGTCGCCAATGTCACGACTCCTGGAATATCGACACTATTTGCGGCTCAGTTTGTTGGTGGCGAATGCAACGTCACTGCCATATACAGTCCTTTGATTCAAGATGTTACAGGTACGCTAACTGTTCTGACTGCGGGAATTGATTACATATTGATTACAAATGCTTCTGACGGTGTGGAGCTTACTACCGTTTATTTGGATGTAGGAAAGAGCATCACATTATACGCCTCAAGCTACAATTCCTCAGGACCTACATTTCTGGGGGTGGTGGGTGTCGATTGGACTCAAACATCATCATTGGGTCAATTCGATCCATTTACAGGCAGCTCAACCACGTTTACTGCTGGGATGGTTGGAGGAAATATCACCATAACAGCCAACTACACCACATTTGGTTTGACAGATGATTTTACCATCGTAATTAACGAGCCAACAGTGGATTACATACTTATCAGGAATGTTCCAGGCGGTGGGGGAAATGTGGTCACAACCAACACATATTATGATTTAGATGCAGATTTCTTTTACGCTGCTGCATACAATCTGACATCCGACTACCTATATGATGTGGGGGTCACATGGACAAGCGATAACACCTCCGTGGCTCAGGTCACCCCTGTCGGTATCTGGACGAATTTCACAGCACAGCAGGTGGAGGGAAGTGGCACATGTTCTATAACAGCAATTTTCAGCCCACAGATAAGCGCCTCAACGGGTTTGCTGACTGTCTTGCTCATCACTGTTGATTATATACAAATTAGAGATGCGGCAAATGGATTAGGAAATATTGTCACTACAGGATCATATATTGTATACGAAGTGGACAAGTTCTATGCTGCAGCCTACAGTAATTTTGTTGATTATCTGTTTGATGTTGAAGTCAACTGGTCGGTTAATGACAGCCATGTAGGGCAAGTTACTTATCCTGGTATCTGGACGAACTTCACGGCTCAATTGGTTGACGAGGTAAGCACATGCATTGTTACCGCCCAATATTCCGATTTGATATCCAATTCAACGGAAGAACTTACCGTGATTCCTCCATCCATTGACTTCATTCAGATACTGGGTGAAAATCATGAAGTAATAACGGCAATAACTCTCGACTTGGAGGAATGGGTGCATTACTATACTGTGGGTTATAACCACACCGTTGGACCTCTTGGTAATGTCATTGTATCATGGTCCCTTGGAAACGAGCTCGCCACAATCATACCAGAACAGGATTATTACACGAATCTCACTGCAACGATCAATGGCTCCACAATTCTTATGGCAACCTTTGATTCTGCAATATCGAATTCAACACAGATCACCATTAACCCAAGAATATCTGCACCAACCGGCTTGGTTGTGACACCGTTACCTCAAGGGAAGGCGTTGAACATCTCATGGAATCGAAATCCCGAGGAAAGCCTTGCAGGTTACAACATCTATCGCTCCCTGCTTCCAGATTCCGAGTTTAGGATGATAAATACGGATCTGATAACATCAGAATATTACATAGATGAGTCTTTAGTCAACGGTATCAGGTATTATTATTATGTCGTGGCTGTGGATTCTTCCAATAAACTTTCAGATCCTTCAGAGAAAGCAAGCGGCGTTCCAGATATAGATACCGATTCCGATGGATTGCTCAATTATGAAGACGATGATGACGACAACGATGGTCTTTCGGATACAGAAGAGGCAGATATCGGAACAGATCCATTGAACTGGGATTCGGATGGAGACGAAGTAAATGATAAAGATGATTATTATCCACGAAACGAAAATAAATGGGTGAAAGAGAAAGAGGAAGATAAAGGTATACCACTGATCCTTCTTTTGGTTCCAATAATCGTGATCATCCTAATACCGATTTTGGTGATCCTCCTCTCAAAGAGACGCAAAAAAGATGAGGGACCTCCACCCATTGCATCCGAAAGAAGAGAACTGCCTCCTCCGCCGCCTAGCATGCGTAAAAAGGAGAAAGAAATTGCCCCCGAAGATAAGCAAACAGTACCTTCTGAGGAGGGAGGAGAAGAAGCCTCAGAGGATGATATACCTGAAGAAGAATTACCTCCTCCAGATGATGAAGAAATATCAGAGGATGAGTTACCTCCTCCTGATGATGAATAAACTCTTGAGGATGATTTACCTTCTCATGAGGATGAAGAATTTCTCGAGTATGAATTACCTCCTCCGGATGACGAATAAATCCTTAAAGATGATTTACCTCCACATGATGATGAAGAACCTCCATCCTCTGAAGATTAGAAATAATTCAAAAGAATCTATGACTTTCCGCATCACCATTATGAAATTCAATGAATATACCGAATAATTTATATTGCTCAAATCTCCTTACAATGTATATTGGGGGCTGAGTATGAAATTCGGAGTGGGCGATAAAGGCAATGTTAGTAGGTGGCTAACAATTCTATTTTTGGTACTTTTAATATTTCCTACATACCCATTAACAAGCTCGGATGCCTGGCCAATGTTTCTAAATGATCCTCAGCATACAGGAAGTTCAACCTCAAATGCTCCAAACACGAATGATACACTATGGACCAGACCGTTAATAGGTGGGGACGGCTGGTCGTCGCCAGTTGTAGCCAATGGTAGGGTATTTGTGAATCGCGGGGGAATATTATACAGTATCTTTGAGAATAACGGCACAGATATATGGGACAAATCCATAGGATATGCAGGGATGGATTGTTCAACACCTACAGTGGCCAACGGTAAAGTATACGTGGTGGGCGACAGATTATACTGTTTTTATGAAAACAATGGAACCGATGTCTGGGATAAATCAATATCAGGTATGGGAGCCGGAACTTCCTCCCCAACAATAGCGGAAGGTAAAGTCTTTGTAAACACACAAACTCTCTATTGTTTTTATGCAAATAACGGTGCCGATATCTGGAATAAGGCAGTTGGTGGTTCAGGTGAATCCACTCCTGCAGCGGCTAACGGAAAAGTGGTTATCAATGGAGACAGGTTATATTGCTTCGATACGAACGACGGAACCGAGATTTGGAACACAACTGGTGCATGGAGCTCTAATTCTCCAGTAATAGCCAACGGTAGGGTATTTTATAACCCAGGGACACTTTATTGCCTATATGAAAATAATGGCACCGAGATTTGGAATAAACCTAATGGAGGCGATGGCTACTCATCCCCTGCGGTAGCAAATGGCAAAGTCTTCGTGAACTTTGGGGGAGAAATATATTGTTACTATGAAAACGACGGTGCAGAGGTTTGGAACACACCAGATACAGGAGAAGGATATTCGACACCTGCTATTTCCAATGATGGTAAGGTGTTTGTTAATGGTATGGGTCGTATATATTGCTTCAATGAGAATAATGGTAATGAAATATGGAGCGATATAATAGGAGGACCTAGTTACTCATCACCAGCCATAGCAAACGGTAAAGTATTTTTGAATCAAGGTACAGTCTATTGCTTTGGAGTTGGAGGGCCACCACCAACAATCGATAAAATCGTAATCGAGGATGGTGCTCAAAACGAACTTACCACAGTCACCCTGTATCTTGAGGATTCCATAACAATATTTGCAGCCGGTTATAACAGCACCACTTCCCTTTTCATGGGATATGTGGAAGTTAACTGGAGCGGTAGCCCAGTCCTTGGAGTGTTCAGCCCAGAAACAGGGGCATCTTCCTTGTACACTGCAGGTTTGGTCAGTGGAATTACAACCATCACAGGTGAAAATGAAACCATGGGACTAAGCGATGATTTCATTATAGAGATCATTGGGCCACTCTTTTCTATACCCCTGAAAGAAGGATGGAACATGATATCAATTCCTCTTAATACGACTAATACCCAGCTTGAAGATATACTCTCAGACATCGATGGTAATTACATAGGTGTCCAATGGTACAATATGAGTGATCTTCAGGACCCATGGAAACATTATCATGTTGATAAAGCAGGGAAAAACGACCTTTCTAACATTGACAATAAAATGGGCATATGGATTCTTATGAGAGTGGATGATACATTAACAGTTATTGGGTTTGAACCGGTACCTCCTACCACAGATATTGAATTGAAAATAGGATGGAATTTTGTGGGGTATCCTTCACTGACCTCAAGAAGTTCAGGAACAGGTGCAGGTGAAGCGTTCGAATCTATCTCAGGCTCATTTGACCTGGTACAGTATTATAATGCAAGCGATGTCTTAGATCCATGGAAAGAGTGGGACCCGGGCTCTTATTCTCCAGATGACCTCCTTGAGGTAAAACCTGGCTATGGTCTCTGGATTCATATCACAAACGATTGCACTTGGACAGTTGATTGGTGAAAGAGAGATGCGTTTTCAAAAATGATATAAAAATTGCAGTTAATGACCAAGGCGAAGCACATGAAATTTAGAATGGATAATAAAAGTAAGGTAAATGGAAAGCTAACTATAATATTTACTTTTCTCCTACTCTTTTCTTCATATCAAATGGCAAGTTCGGGCTCTTGGCCCATGCTCTTTCATGATCCTCAGAACACGGGAAACACAACCTCAACTGCACCGAATACCAATATTACTCTATGGACCAGATCGATTATCGGCGGGAATGGCTGGTCATCGCCAGTTGTTGCCAATGGCAGGGTATTTATTAGAGAAAGCAATGGAGGAACGTTACATTGTCTATATGAAATTAATGGGACCGACATATGGAATACATCCATAGGAATCGCTGGAATGGCATGTTCAACACCTACTGTGGCCAACGGGAAAGTATTTGTCATAGGAGATAAATTGTACTGCCTCTATGAAAACAACGGTACCTTTGTGTGGAATAAAACCATATCTGGTGGAGGGACCGGGGTCTCTTCGCCTAAAGTAGATGATGGTAAAGTGTTTGTAAACACACAGACTCTTTATTGTTTTTATGCAAACAACGGAACTGAAATCTGGAGTAAATCCATAAGCGGTTTTGGTTATTCAACACCTGCTATTGCTAATGGTAAAGTATTTGTAATAGGCGATAAATTGTACTGTTTTTATGCAAATAACGGGACTGAAGTCTGGAGTAAAACAGGTGGAGGATCCAATTCACAGGTGATAGTAAATGGCAAGGTCTTTTATAATCCCGACCAAATTAAATGTCTGTATGAGAACAATGGTTCCGAGATATGGAGCAAACCCAATGGAGGTAATGGTTATTCATCACCAGCCCTTTCCAATAGTAAAGTTTATGTGAATAATGATGGGATCATACGTTGTTTTTATGAATATAACGGCACGGAAAGATGGAATAAATCTTTAGGAATTACAGGGTTTGCATGTTCGACACCTGCGTTGACTTCCGACGGTAAATTAATCGTGAATGGCGAGGGATTTACTTTCTGCCTAAACAACAGCAATGGCGCGGAGATTTGGAAGATAGCAACTGGTGGAGAGGGTTATTCGTCACCTGCTGTGGCAAATGGCAGAGTATTTGTGAATCAAGGTACAGTCTACTGTTTTGGGAATCCACCACCAACAATAGATCATATCCTTATCAGAGATGCTCCCGGTGGGGAAGGGAAAAATCTCTGCGATCCTGCTAACTATCCGAGTTATCCTGTGGGTTACTCCACCACATTTTACGGTGCAGCGTACAACAAATCTGCTCCTGGCGACGGTTATATATTTGATGTTCCGGTAACATCAACCTGGGAAAGCAACGATACCGCCTTGGTCACGGTGGCACCCTTAGTGGGTAATTCCACCACCATAATCTGCAGCAGCACAAACAGTGGCTGGGTCTGGATTGTATTGGATGATGGCAAGGGTCATACAAATCAAACAAAGGTTACAATCATTGGGCAAAAACCAGTTTACATCCTGATCAGAGATGCACCAAATGGAGGAGGCCGCAATCTTTGCGATCCTGCCAACTATCAAATCTATCCTGTGGGATATACTGCGACATACTATGCAGCCGCTTATAACAACTCCAACTTTATTATAGATATTCCTGTTTTTTGGTCAAGCGATGACGATACAATAGTTAATGTCACAACCTTTGGTAGTTTCACCTCCGTAATATGCAGTATCACTAATTACGGCACCGTCAATATAACCTTTAATGATGGTGAAGTGTATATGAATTCAACCCAGATAACAGTTTTAGAGCCGAGGGTTGATTATATCC
Organism: Thermoplasmata archaeon; assembly: GCA_020351895.1. The sequence goes on along the minus strand of CP070672.1, from coordinate 154,788 downwards.
AAATAAGAGATGAACCTGGTGGGGAGGGTAATGTAACCACAACTGTGGATTTCATGATAGGTGGTGTGATGGCAGGTATGTACTATTGCGCAGCCTACAATCACACAGCAGGATACATAGGGGATAGGTCTGCTGAGTGGAGTGTTAATGGTGGCATAGGCACCCTAAACCCAGTTTCCGGAATCTCAACGAATTTCACGGTTACAGATGTTGGAACTGGCAATATAACGGTCAATCTAACAGGCATAATTAATTCTACTGGGACAATAACTGTGAACCCTGATACAACGCCACCGGCACAACCGAATGAGCCCACCGTTAATATCATTGGAAAGAATATAGAGATATCATGGTCAGCCAACTCTGAATCCGATCTTGCAGGCTATCGCTTATATCGAAGAGAACAGGGTGGAGATTGGGAGTTGATAGTAACTGTGAATGCCTCAACAACCACATATATCGATGAAGGTGTGGAGGCTGGCAAAACTTACGAATATCGTTTAAGGGCAATTGATGACAACAACAACGAATCTTTAGACTCAAATGTGGCAAGTATAAAAGTCCCCAAACCTCAAGAAGAGGAAGCCTCACCGATTTTGAACTGGATATTACTGATATTGGCCATTTTAGTGGGGCTACTGTTAATATTTATCCTCTTTAAGAAGCGAAAATCCAGGTTGACCCCATCATCTGAATCTCCCACAAAAGAGGGGGAATCATCATAGCTAGAAGGGGAGGAGCTACCTCTTCCTTGCGATGAAAAAATACCTGAGGATAAATTACCCCCTCCTGACGATGAAGAAGAGCCTCCATTAGCTTATGAGATTCCAAAGGAGGAACCACAGTCTCGTGAATGTTAACAACTAAAAGTTGATTGCGGATTCCTTCGCATGAATAACGATATCATCTTTATTGCAGGATGGATTTGCCTAGTTTCGGTTGAATAAGATTTATTATAAATGCAATCTATAACCGCCTCTCACCAAAATGCGTAGTGGAAAGAAATGACGAAAGTAGACGAACATCTCGGTCGTATCGAAGGTAGAAAATTCTGCAGCAAGTGTCCTACATATTCAATTAAAAGAGCGCTATTAAACGATACACCTGCCATGATTACCTGGTTCTTAGGCGCTATAATAATGTATAATTTTGGCCTATTAATCATGATATTATATGTTTTATCCTGTGGTCTATATGTCCTGGGCTTTGCAGGTTTGCTTTGCGTATACTGTCCATTGTATGGGACCACTTCTTGCACAACAAGATTCGGAGATATTGCCGCAAAATTGTTCCAAAAAAGGGATGAGACCTTATTCCCAAAAAAGTTCAAGACGTTTATGCCTCTCTTATCACTTCTGTGGTTCATTCCATTTATTGCAGGGATTTATCTACTCATGCAGAACTTTTCCACATTTCTCCTGGGCTTACTCATTCTATTTTCCATTTTTGGGTTCGTCCTAGTTCCCTTTATCCCAATGCTCACGTACTGTAAAAACTGCCCATTGAGAAAAGAATGTCCTTGACAAGGTCTGGCAGCGTGAATCCATATTATCCAGGTTTCCTCTTGATACAAAGGAATTTGATCAAGTAACTTGTGAACCTAAAGGGTGATTTTAAACAGCAGTCGAATGATTTATATTATGGAACCTGCATTCATATAATATTGGAGGCAAAACATGAAATCTGGAGTGGGCAATAAAAGACTTGTTGGCAGGAGAATCGTGATTTTGTTTTCAATTCTCATAATCGCCTCCATCATGGATATATTCTCTTTATCGACTTATGTTGAGCTTAAAGAAGAGGATTTGAACCAAGTAGATAATCCTCAAGAAAACCTTTTACCACCCAAAATGCACGGTGTTAGATCCTCAACTCCTTCCTGGTCTTCTTTATCGGGATCGCTACCGAGCACAAATGATTATCACAGTATTGATTTTGGGGATGTGAACAACGATGGAAAATTGGATGTGATATTTGCTTCTGGTCAAACACCACGGGATGGTGTTCATTGCTATTTGGGTGACGGAAATGGGGGATGGACAGAGAATTCCACAGGGCTTCCAACCACGAACTATTACCCCGATTTGGAGGTGGATGATCTTAATAAGGACGGAAATCTAGATATCATATGTAACAGAGGTGTTTGGACTGGCAACGGTGGACAAGGTGGTACGATGATCTGGACTCCACAAATAGGTCCTCTCCCAGCTATTAATTGGTATGGCGTTGCACTGGGTGATGTGGATAATAATGGAACAATAGATATCGTGGCAGGTACCGATGGCGGTGTCAGGGTCTGGACCAGCAACGGAGGATTGGGTGGAAGCTTTGTATGGACTCCCGCCTCAAATGGCCTGCCTTCTTCACTTCAATATTGGGGTGTTGATTTTGGTGATGTTAATAATGACGGGAATCTAGATGTGTTGGCTGCCAGTCATAGCGGAGAAGGTGTGAAGGTGTGGACTGGAAATGGAGAATCTGGATCTTTGGCGTTCTGGACAGATGCTTATTCTGGGACCGATTTACCCATATCTGATAACTATGCTCAAGTTCGTTTTGGAGATGCAAACAATGATGGGAATCTGGACATAGCTTTTGTAAAGGATCCTGGTGGTGCTAGATTCTTCAAAGGTAACGGTGGCGATGGCGGATTTTCCTGGGTTGAGGAATCAAATGGTCTTACGACGCAAGATCGCCATATGGGTATTTCTTTTGGTGATGTGAACAACGATGGGAAATTAGATCTGGTGGCAGGGAATTATTCTGGTGGAAATTTAGAGGTATGGCTCGGAGACGGGGGTGTGGGAGGAGCATTGGATTGGATTTCGGCAAGGGATGGTTTACCGGATGGTACCCAGGCTATAGATGTATGTCTTGGCGATGTCAACAATGATGGGCGATTGGATATCGGAGTCACAACATTTACACAAGGTGTTCAAATATGGGCAGGCAATTTGCCAGATTTGGCAATAACAGGGTGGAGTAATTCCTCAACAGGCCTACCAATGGGATCAGGATGGTATGATGTGGATTTTGGTGATATAAATCACGATGGGAAATTGGATATTGCAGCTGCAAGCAGCTCAGGCCTGGGTGTGGGGGTATGGTTGGGAAATGGAAACGGTGTCTGGAAAACTATATCTGATCCTGATATCCCATCAAGTGAGAACTACAATGGTGTGAGATTGACAGATATTAATCATGATGGCAATTTGGATTTGATTGCGGCAAACAACACTGGGAATCTCGGCAGAGTATGGTTAGGCAATGGGACTGGTCGTTTCGGGCCTGATACGGGTCCTGTTAGCTCTACACCTCTCGCTGGGGTGGATGTCGGAGATATCAATAATGATGGCAACTTAGATATTGCTTCCAGTTATTATCAACCGAGCGGGGGTTCCAGAGACAAAGTCTACATTTGGAACGGAACAGGTGATGGGGGATGGGGCAGTGATACTGGTCCTCCCCAAGACCTAGGTTATGACGATGTTGCCCTTGGGGATGTGAATCATGATGGGAAAGCAGATCTGTTTGCCACAGGGCACATGATGGGATTCAGGTTTTGGCTAGGTGATGGCAACGGTGGATGGAATCTACAACCTCCCGAAAGCGGCATTCCTGATACTGGTGGGGGAGGACTAGGTGCATGCTTTGGTGATGTCAACCATGATGGGAACCTGGATATCGCCATAGGTGCATGGGTCACCGGAAATTTTGGCATCCGTGTTTATACGAGTGATGGGGGAAAAGACGGAGATGTGAATTGGACCGAAGAATCAAGTGGCCTCCCAACATCAGGTGTTTTTGCAGGTGTTGAATTGGGTGACATTAATAATGATGGTGACCTTGACCTTCTATCAGGAAGTACCTCGGGAACAAATAATGGCATAAGTCTGACTATGGGTAATGGTGGCGAAGGAGGCTCCATGGTATGGACCGATGCATTACTACCCGATTTACCCTCCGCAGGAAACTACTGGGGAGTTGACTTTGGTGATGTGAATAACGATGGTGTTTTGGATATTGCCATAACATCTGCAAATGGTGTCGAAGTCTACATAACCCAAACTCAGATATTTTATAAAATTGATCTTTCAGAGGGATGGAATCTCATCTCCCTACCGCTAATACAATCAGAAACCAATGTTGATTCAGTCTTTTCAACAATAGATGGACAGTACAATGCTGTCCAGTGTTATGATTCAAGTTATGCAAACGATCCTTGGAAGCACTATCATACTCAAAAACCCTCGGAAATGATTGATTTAACAGATGTGAATCATACCATGGGAATCTGGATCTATGTTATCCAACCAGGAGGAACTGTATTAACTGTTAATGGTAACGAAATAGGCATGGGGCAATCTATCACCATAAGGCCTGGATGGAATCTGGTTGGTTATCCTTCGAAAACCGATAAGCTCCGGGATGATGCATTGGGCAACCTCTTTTTCGATACCGATGTAGATTCAATTTGGACTTATGATGCTGCGACACAGAGTTGGGAAGAGATAGGACCCTCGGATTATTTTGAAGTTGGAATGGGTTATTGGATACATTCAATGAGAGATGTTGATATCGTCTGGAATGTACCTCTTTAACATATAGTGTTCAAATTTCATGAAAAATTCTAAGGGGATCCAAAATGTTCCTCTTTAACATATAGTAATGAAATTTCATGAGAAATTCAATAGCGGTTCTTAAGAATTATTTTAAGAGGGGTGAAAGGAGGGGCAAATAGGAATGATGAAAAAATCACTTACCATAGCGACCCATCCAGGGGCATCTATCGCTTAGATCGCAGTAATTACATCCGTATCTTCTCGATGCCCATGGAAGGATGATGAAGGCGTCAACTACAAAAACCACAAGCAGGATGATCATAGTTAAAGTGATTTCGTTCGCCAATAAGTATATCCCTGCAATCACTGGAGCGAACCAAGATAAAAAGACGGAACCCATATGTCTCTTGAACATGATTTCAAATTTGCGAGCATCCCTTTTTTTGAAAAGTTTTCCAGCTATTGTTGCGTAACCACTTGGACATTTGATCTTATCATAATGCGGACAATAGGTGCACACGAACCTCATATACCAGAGGGTGCTTACAAGACCGTAGACGATATAGGCGATTAAGTACAATATTCCAAGAAATGCCATGATTATGGAGCCGAGAACATACATTACATATTCTGGAAGATTATGAAGAAAAATCCTCTTTCTTCTTTCATTGTTCCCTTGTACCTTTTTGGACATATTGTTGTCTTGTACACTCAAAGAAAGCACCTCAACCTCCATGTAACAGGTGTTTTTGAATGAATTGGAGGGGGTAAATGGTATCTAATATTTATCTTCTTTCCCAGGGATTCCAATGGAATCTGCCCTGCATTGCTTGCATGCTCTAAATATGGGGATTACAGCCTCGCTAGTTTCTCTTGCTCATCTTAGCTCCTCACATGTCGGGGCCTTTAAATTGTCAAACTTCCCCAACGGTATCAAGGGCATGATATTCAACAGGTATGCCCCGCGTTTTTGAACTTCATATGCGATGTCCTTGATATGAGTGAGGTTTAATTCTGGAATGAGAACTGTGTTGATCTTTATTAAGAAACCCAATTCTGCTGCGATTTCAAGACCTTTTAACTGTCTATTAACAAGTAATCTGGCTCCTTCTAGGCCTCTTACTTTTTTTCCCTCAACAATGGAAAAGGATGATAGTTTCGAGGCTATTTTAGGATCAACTGCATTGATGGTTATAGTGAGTGATTTCACACCCAGTTCCCTCAGTATTTTGGTTTTTTCGGGTAATAGCAAACCATTTGTGCAAATGCACAACTTCAAGAAGGGAAAATTCTCTGAGACTATTTTTAGAGTTTTGTAAGTTTCATCATTGTATAGAGGCTCCCCGGGGCCGGATATTCCCACAACCTCTATCTGTGGATTTTTTTCAATGGCATTTTCAACCACGAAAATGGCGTCTTCAGGTTGTAAAAGAGAATGAGCCAAACCCGGACGTGAGGTATGATAATAGGGCGAGATTTTCCTATCACAAAACCTGCAGGCGATATTGCATTTGGGCGCCACTGGAAGATGAATTCTGCCTATCCTGTTGTGTGCATTAGCATCATAACACGGATGGGATTGAGCGAGTTCCATAAAAGGTTCAGATGCCAAGGAAATTTTCTCCGATTAACAAGTTGTACATTATTAAGTCCTATTTATAATACTCGGCCTCTCAAAAGTAACACACTTTTACTTTCACTTAAGTGTTTTGTTTTCGTTTTTTAGATAGTATGACAACAATCAATATAATGACTACCAAGATTGCAACCGCAACGCCGCCTAAAATAAGCGGGGTTGCTTCCCCAAATATTCCTTTGTCAGATCCGGAATCGCCGTTTGTGGTTCCTCCGTTTCCATCTCCATTTTGACCGTTGCCATTTTGTGTTTGTTCTTTTGGTTCAAAAGCATATATTTCATTGGACTTGGAACCCACAAATACACAATCATCAGATATGGCTGCTGAGGATTTTATTTCCCCTCCTATGGGATACGACCACAACAATCCACCATCGCTGGTATTAAGGGCATAAAAAGTTCCATCGCTGGAACCTATTAAAACCTTCTCATCGGCTATGGAAGGGGAAGCATCGACACCTCCATTTGTTTCGAACTCCCAAATAAGATCTCCTGTGTCGGTATCTAAGGCCCTGACATAGCCGTCTTTGCTACCAAAGAATATCATATCGTACCCGATCACAGGTGAGGATGCCGCCACATCCTGAAGTTGGTATGTCCATATCTCTTCACCATTAAATAGGTCCACGCAGAACATCTTAGGCTCAATGTTTCCAAAGAATATCTTGCCATCGTAAATTGTGGGGGAGGTTGTTATGTAATTTCCCCCTGTATCGTATGTCCAAACCTCCTCCCCCGAGTATACGTTGAGGCTTGTCAGTATACCGTCACAACCACCTATGATAACCATATCTCCCCAGGCCGCAGCAGAATTCTGTACTATATTACCAGTGGTGTAATCCCATTCTTTAAGCCCGGTATTTGCATTAATTGCATACAGCCTGGTGTCATCCGAACCTATGAAAACATATCCCTTCCATAGCGTTGGTGAGGTTTTAATTTCACCCAAGGTAGGATATTGCCAGATTCTTTTGCCAGTTTCAGTATTAACAGCGTATAGGTTTCGATCGTTAGAGCCAACATACACCACATTTCCATCCACTAAGGGAGAGGACTCAATAAGGCCCAGGGTCTTGAATTGCCATTGTAATTCACCGGTTTCCGCATCGAGGGCATAGAGATATTCATCATCACTACCAACATACACTATACCATCGGTAACTGCAGGAGAGGACAGCACTGCCCCACCTGTCTCATATGTCCAGAGCACCTCTACATCCTCCGGTGCCGAGGATGTTGTGAAACCCGTATGTTGGGCATCGTACAGGAATCCAGGCCAATCTGCTGAAGAGTTAACACTAAAAAGACTGCTTGCTACGAGAAATACTAAAGCGAAGATAGAAAGATATACTCCCCCATGCTGGATTCTGCTTTTCATTGGAAATATGAATAGGACTTACACTTATAAAATCCTTTCCCATGTCTTTTATACACAAATTATCATTCGTATGCCCGAATGGAGTCTGTTACCGACATCTTTGATGTCTTAAAAATTGGTATCAATGCTGAGGTCATGGCTATTACGAATGAAATTATTAGTATAGCAAAAACATAAAGCCATGGCCATGAAGTTATGGCAAGTTGCATTTTTATTAGATAAACACTGGAAGCTATGATGCCCGATAAGGTCCCAATGATCATTGCACAGAGAATTACGTAAGAATTCTCAAGTATCAATACCTTCAATATCATTTCCTTTGAAAAACCTATTGCCCTGAGGATACCGATCTCTGTTCTACGCTCTAGCATGTTCCTTGAAGCCACAATACCGAAACCTAGAGTGCCTATGATCAATCCGAACATGAGAATAACCTGGAATATCGAAATATACGTGTTTTCTATGAGGATGTTCTCAACCACCACCGACTCCACAGTGTACGCATCAAAACCATATCTTGTCAGCGCACTTTCTAATTCCGTAATTTGCGGTTTTAAATCCTCAAGTTGGGAGTTGAACAGGAACAATTGGTATCCATTGTTTGTTGGGTATAGCTCATCGAAATATTCATCCCATATGATCAGGCTTCCTTGGAAGATCGAGTTGCCAATGATGCCGACAATTTTTAAATTCACGGAATCCCCGTTCTCATCAAAAACAGATATTGTTGAACCCACATCCCATCCCAGGATCCATACGATGGTGTTATAATCACCTATTGCCGGGACCTCATTATCTTCACGGGGTTCTTCTAGTAAAAGCCAGGGATTATCCTCATTGTTCGAATCCTCATTGGAAATAAAGATGAAGGTGTTGTCAACAAAAAAGGATTCGTTGGCCCCGATTATACGGGGGCTTGCGATACGGTTTAGGTTCGAGCATGTACCACCTACATCGCCTTTGGTTTTAAACTGTTCTACTTCGAGCTCTTCGAATACCTGCGATTGGATATTACTGCTTGTCCTGGAGCTTTCATCTGCAAGATTGGCAAATATCGGTGTGGCGCTATCACCCATAATGTCGTAGCTACCGCCGCTTTCCTCAACTGCCCTCTCCACATCGATTAAGGCACCCTGAAGATTTATGGTAAGACTTACCAAAACGAACAACGTCAGGGAGAAAAGAATCATCATGAACATGGTTCTTGTGGGTCTTCTGGCCACATTTTTTCTGGCAAGCTTAAAAAGCCATCTTTTACCGCTTGGGAGACTTACCTTCTCCTTTTCGTGGGTGGCAATCATTTCGACTTTCATCAAGGAGTAATAGAACATGAGCAGAAAACCGCATAAAAGCATGAAGCCTGAAAGAAAGAACAGCTCCAAAAGAGACGCAATCTCAATGAAATAGAACATCAAAAACACCGTGTATAAGACTATGGCAAGCCCTGCCCAATTGTTAATATCCCGATTTAGCCTCACAAGGATAAGTTGGCTTATTGCGTAAATAATAAGAAGTGGTCCAAAGCCCAAGGCAAAAAGGCCTAATTGGCTTTCTATCTCCATGTCTAAGAAAGGCATGGATAATAAAATTGCAAGGCCTAGAACCAATGATAACGCGGGTAGAAGAATCTCCATTTTCATCTCCTTTCTTATTGGTATCTGTCTTATGGATCCTATGACCGTTTTCTTCCCCTCAAATCTGAGGGCTACAATCAAGGTTATTATGGCAACAATTATTCCTGACGTGAAGCCAACCACAAGGCTGTCAGGTGTGAAATAGAATATTACAGGTGAGCCTTCCACAATAGATGACCAGAATGTGTTCATTCCCCCTATAAGAAATATACCGAAAAGAAATCCTATTATGATCCCCGCAAATCCTCCTATTATCGAGAGAATGGTGCCTTCGATCAGGAATATATGGTTTATGGCACCTATTTTAAAGCCAATAGCCCTTAAGATTCCTATCTCGGCTCTTCTGGATTCGATTCTCAATGTTATTAAAAGTACGATAAGAACCGCCGCTGCAATGATGCAAGCTGCGCTAAATGCAAGGAACATACCAGTGAAAATATCTGTTCCCTCAGCCGAATTGATGGCATCGAGCTTTACCCTTCTTATTTGAAGGGCTGCCTCGCTCATTCCCACATAATCATTTAGAACATCCTCCACCTGAAACGTCAAGGCACTCAGATTCGAGTCCGTAGGCTGTAATCTGACCTGTGTTATGTTGCCGATATCGGTGTTCCAGAGCTCGGCTGCGGCCTTGAGGCTGATAAAGGCCTTTGGTGTTCCTTTAAAATCCTCCCAGTATTGCTCGTCATCATCTGTGATTCGGGTTAGGTCCACTGAAAAAGGCGGATCCCAATCCAATACTGTGCTTTTACCTTCAATACCTGGAAATTCTGGCATGAGCATACTGTCGTTTGCCTTTCCTTCCATATCGACGATGTACTTGATAGTGAATTCCTCGGTTATGTACCTGATATTGTAGAATTCATCCATTAATGAGTAGTTCAATGACACGACATCATTGATATTTGCTTCAAGCCGATCGGCAGTCCAGCTGTTTAGTATTATCTCATTTTTCTCCAATTCACCTTTGATCTCTTCTGAAGTTCCGTTGACTTTAAATAATCCGAATTTTTCATCTAAATCCGAATCAAATGCCGTGACCGTGGAGTAAGGTACAGAGCGGTTATTGAGTGTTAGAAAGTTCCAAAAATATGTTACAATAGGAGAAGCCGAATCCAAATCCTGTATTTCCGATGAAGAGCTCAAATGTTCATAGTAATCATAGGGGAAAAATACATCGCTTGCCTCCAATTTTATGTATCCTTTCTCAGGATTTTGTATTATGCTGAATCCCGCATCCTTGTAACCAACAATATCATCTAGGGCATTTTCTAGATTCTTAGAAACCACATCGCAGCTTCCTACTCCTTCTTTCTCGTCCCCTTCATTCGATACTAATATCATGTTCACAGAATCTTGCGTTCCCAGCACCTTCTGCAGGCTATCAAGGGGGACATAGATGTTCTGAGGGGGATTTCTATTTGCATTCAATTGAAACCTTCCCAGTGATTCCGATTTTAAAACATCCTTTACTACGAACTGCACCTTTAAATTGGTCTTCTCTTGATTTCCAAGGAAAATGGCCTCGAATAGTTGATCGATTTTCGAAAAGGAAATATTGACCCTATCTCCCTTGTCTAGCCCGACCTCATCGGCTAGATTCTTATTTAGGTAAACCTCGTTTGCTCCAAGTGAATAATCAAGCTTTGTTCCATCAACTGATATCATATCACCAAAATCCAAAAAAGCATGGTTGAATCCGATGACATATGCAGTGTTCGTTCTGGATCCGGTTTTGGGATTCTCGACTATGCCTCTCATATGAATAAGAGGCGAAAGATGATCCACTTCATCCATCAGATTCTCATTTTCGGAAAGCCCATCCAAAACAGAGGCATTGAAGAGTCGGTACGATGTCACAATCTCATCCACTTCGCTGAGATTATCGTATGCAGCATTTGTGATACTTTCTCGCAGTGAATCACCAGCAATGAGTGAACCTGTAATAACGATGGTGCTCACACAGGTTGCGCTCAACAGGGCCAGGTTCATCTTGGTGAGGCCTCTTAGGTTCCTTATGGCGATTCTAATGATGGAGGGCTGCCTTACACTGAATATAAGCAGTATTCCCACGAACAGCAAGAAAATTACCAGTGATATTATGGCCCCAACGCCAAGACCGTTCATATGTTCGATATATGTGGAGGTTGTATATATTTTCTTCGCGAACTAGCTTTTTTTGTTACTGTTTCTCTTCGCGAGTAGAAGATAATTAGTGAGAGCAAAAATCAAAGTGGAGGAGAAGGATGTAATTGGAGGGGAAAGAGGAACAAATCTTCATCCATAATTTGTATTTTTAGGGGGGTGGAGGGGGATATGGATGGCGGGTAAAGTTGATGATATATCCCCTCCAACCTTTCATAAAACCCTTACCTAACCATACCAATAATTATTTAAGTCTTAAAAATCATATATATTCGAAAAATAAAAGGTTGTGATACAATCAATGGGGAAGGAAGCGAGACGTTGAAGTCCTTGTTAATAATGGTAATTTTCCTGGGCGCTGCTTTTACAGTTGTAGCTATGGTTCCCTCCAACGAGGATTGCTGCAATGACGTTAAACCTCTTGAGGTTCAGAAGGATAGAATCTCAGGTCCAGTTGTGGTTGTTTTAGGGGATCAGGCTCTTTGGGAACTTGAAATCACTGTTACCAACAATCTCGATGAAGATGTTGAGGTTGTGGAGCCAGATGTTGAAGAACCTATAGTTTTTTATGCAACCAGAAGTGAAGGGATTGATTATGAAACAACTCAAACGATCTCCAAATCAACAATCATGGATGTGGTTGTGAAGGATACCATACCCAGTGAATTCGAGCTAACCGAGTTTACACCATCCCAGGGAGATGTTAGAATTGAGATCGGGGATAATAGTGGTACCTCACTGACATGGGATGTGGGTATTCTTGAGTCAAAGGCACAAGCCACTCTATTACTTAGGATTGGTATCATCGAAGGTGTATTTTCAAAGGCAGGTGATTATGTATTAAATAGCGGTGCCACAGCTTCTGGATTCTTACCTTCCACACAGGAAATTCTATACGATGGCCCAACTGAGCCACTATACGTCACCGTAATCCATGGAACTCCCAATGAAGCTCCAATAGCAGATGCTGGATGCGACCAGATGGCTTTCGAGAAGAATCCAGTGTACCTTGATGGCTCAGGCTCATACGATCCAGATGGCACAATTGTTAAGTATTCCTGGTATCTGGGCACAGAATGGATAGGCAGCGCAAGATCTGTTTTAAGCTATCTTTTGCCTGTGGGAGTCCATGAAGTTGAGCTTGTTGTGGAGGACAATTTCGGTAAAACAGCCTCCGATATGGTGACGATTACAATCTATAAAGAGAATGCCGAGGTCGAGGGAGGCGTCATGTATGGTGTGGTAAGAGATGCCACAACCAGGCAGGGCTTTGATCCTTACATTGAGATATCAAACGAGAACTTCGCAATTTCCACTTGGACCGACATGGGAGGTAACTACAGGATCATCGGCATTCCTGCGGGAAATTACCGAGTGTTTTGCAAGTCGGATGGTTATCAGGACCACCATGGAGAAGTGTACATACCTGAAAATGGGGAAGTCGAGTACGATATAGGCATGATCAGAATCTAAACCACTAGGATATATTACACCTTCCATGTTTTAAGGGGTATAAAACCATGAGGGTGAAATTACCTATTGTGTGCATCGTATTGATTTTATTATTGGCTTCAACTCCGAATGTGGTATCAAAAGATGTCCGCCCCTATTACTATCAACCTAGTGGTCATTACTTCCATGGTTCTATATGGTTGTATCCTGGTATCAACCAAACTTCGGGCGAACTTATGTTATATTTTGGACATAATCCGGATTATTTTTACTATGATGACTATGATTCTTACTATTATGACCTGGATATTTACGCTTATAATGAAGATATTTTTGGACAGGAGACTTATTGGGATAGCTCAGTAGAAATAGGGCCGAACGAAAATATCACTTTTTCAATTACCAGGATTATGGAAAGATTTTATAATCCTGATATAGAATGGGACTTTTCTTTGAATACTTGGATAGATCCATGGGATTATTCAATCCCTGATTTTAATATTACATACCAATTGAGAGTTGATAGCGATGGCGATAATAACTATGAATATATAGCGGATTATACTGAGGACCTGGAGTTTTGGAATCTAGAATCTACATCCACCACAGGAGAACCTATTGACTTGATTAATGGAACAATAGAGTTAGGTGTTTCCAGAACAGACAACCTCACCGTAAACTATGTAATAGATTGCAGCCCTTTTAATTCCTACATCCAGATTCCTTTTGACTTGGACACTGACTGTGATGGTTTAAGCGATTATTCAGATTCGGATGATGACAATGATGGCCACTCTGATAGAAATGACTGGTTCCCAATTAATCCAAAAGAGTGGAGAGATACCGATAGGGACGGAATAGGCGATAATGAGGATAAAGATTATAATGGAAATGGCATCCCTGACCATCTAGAGATACCTCTGGTCATATGCATCATATTAATACCAGTTGTAGTTATCTCGGCTTCAATGAAATATATGAAAAAGAAAAAGAGTAAAAAAAAAGAAAGCCGGGAGGAAATAAAAACCATAACTTCCTCCAAATTGGGGCCTAAGAATCGGTAAAGTATGTCCACAGAGGATAAAAGTAAAAAAGTATTTAACGGGATAAAACCTTAGCATGATTCGTAGTCGCAAAGATGTGTTTGCATGTTTTATGTCAGCATCTCCAGGAGCGTTCTAAACAAGGTAATGGATAGGGCGAAATCAACGGATAAGGAGATCATCGGAATTCTTGTGGGCAATATCGAGGAACATACCATACTGATTGAAGACGCTGTTTCGGGTGAGCATGAATCAGATAATACGAGAGCCTCCTTACCTCCAAAAACCATTGCAGAGGTGACAGACAAGATACTGAAAGGCGAGATATCGGGAACCATCGTTGGCTGGTATCACTCCCATCCAGGCTTCGGCATATTCATGTCCCAAACAGACGTCAACACCCAAAATACCCTTCAGCAGTTTTCCTCCAAAGTCACTGCATTGATCGTGGATCCTGACGATGAGGATTTCGGTTTCTTTACAATTCTTGATCCAGAGGGTACGATCCAGCTGGAGAAAAATCAGGTACATGTTTATGATGAGGAGGAAGAGATGATACCAGAGAGATTCTCATCTCCCCCTGAAATTCCCAAAAAGGCCAAAAAAAAAGCAAGGAGAACAAAGGTAGTGATGCCCCCTCCATTTGAACCCACAAGCTCGAGTACGAAATTGATAGCAGTGGGACTCGCTGTTGCCATAGTATGTGTGGCCATTGGGAGTTTTATTTTGTGGAGGTACATCCAAGAAGAGCCTAAGTTCTCCAGTGTTGACAATGTCTCGCTTGTAGGTGAAAGAGAAAAGAACCAGCAGAATGTTTCCATATTTGATAATTTGATAGAAATTCATGCCAATGTAACAGTTGTGGAAGGAAAAATCACAGGGGAAGGATTAAGTTTCTATTTGAGCCTAAGAGGTGGAGGCTGGGTGTTTCTGGGAAACGATTCAGCACCTGTCAATGATACATACACCCTTATATTCAGTACCAATAGATATTCCGAAGGAATTCATCAGATCAAGGTGAACTTCTCAGATTCCCTGGATCATACCTGGGAAAAGGATTCAGAGCCTTTTATTATTGACAACACCCCAGACCCGCCATCTGTGAGGTTTTTAGACCCTAGAAATAGACAGACAATTGATGGAAACATCACTATTTATGCAGAGGTGAAAGATAATGAGAACAATATATACAGTGTCGGATTTTATTATGAGAACTCGACTATAAATTGGAGTAAAATAGGTGAAACCAGGTATGTAGGGGAGCTTGTTTATGTAACCAACTGGGACACCAACCAATTCCGAAACGGCACATATACAATCAAAGTCGAGGCTGAGGATAGGAATCTATATATGGATGAGGAGATGATAACGGTTAACATACTCCATAATCGATAGAAAATAGTTTAGAAAGAGAATTAGGGGGATGAAAGACATGAAAGTAATGGTACAGGCACCCATAGGGGAAGAGGCAGGGCTGGCAGAGATAGATGTACTTCCCAATCATAGGATAAAGGATCTGAAGAGAGAGGTCTGCAGGGCATTCGGTATAGATGGTTCCGGTGTGGCCCTGATGTATGGTGGAGAAGTATTGGATGAAAACAGAACCATTGCAGAGCTGGGAATCGCGGAAAATAGCCAACTTGCCATAATGCCCCTGGACATTGTAGGTGGAAAGTAAGAATAGGTATTAATGATCTCATCCTTCTGGGGATGGCTTTGAACATAAAAAAGATAGACGACGAATATGAATATCTAAAGCAGCAGTTTCCCTTGGTATCAAGGATGGGAGATGCGCTGTTTTCGGGTATGGTGCGTTGCAAGAGGGGCCATGTGAAAACCCTGGCCAAACAGGGCATTTGGCCCTTCACAGAGTATGTGAAATGGCACAAGTTCAAAATGGAGCTTCATTCACTTCATCCCTTCAAACCTCCTGCAGTCACCTGGATTACCGATATCCCCCATCCCAATATCATACCCCAAAAAAAGGGTATGGTGTGCATAAGCATCTTAGGCAAAGAATGGACCCCGAAAACCACATTGCCTGCAGTGGTTAATGCCCTCTATTTTCTTCTCTCGGATCCGAACCCAGACAACACATATCCCAATCAAAAATGCATTTCTGCAGCAAAGGTTTGCAAGGCCTATGGATTTCCAAAAAGGGTCTTTCTTGAGCCCATTGTGGAGTGGGAACAGGAGAAAAAAGAATGACTGAAAACCAACAAAATAATAAGAGGATCAAGGCAGTGATGCCCTCTGTAGCTTCTTTTAAGGTAAACTATGAGAGCGAGGAGGATCTAAAGGACAAGATCTGCAAAAAGCTGGGAATCGAACCCGAATTTACCAACCTGATATTCGTGGATGTGGATGAGGACCTGATTCCAATTTCCGCCGAGGAGCTAGAGGATTATAAGGATGAGAGGGAGGAACTTGAAAAACCCTTAAAAATCGTGATTGTTGACTACATCTGGGCAAGGCAGATGATAGCACTCAAAGATAAACAAAGGCTGTTGAGAGAGGCAAAAGCCCTGGTTGTGGGAGCCGGGGCTTTGGGAAATGAGATCGTAAAAAACCTTGTGTGGCTGGGTTTTGGCAAGGTGTTGATAGTTGATTATGATGATGTGGAGTTCTCCAATGTGAGCAGGGGCCTATTTGAAAAGGAGGACATCGGCAGGAACAAGGCAGAGGTTCTGGCGGAAAAGATCGGAACAAACAGCCCCTATGCAGAGATAGAAGCACTATCTGCCAGAGTGGAGGAATGCGATTCTGAGCAATTAAAATGTGACGTGATTCTAAGTGCCTTGGACAACATGCCAACCAGGATTTGGCTGGTCTCTTTCTGTGTCAAGAATGCCATTCCTCTAATCGATGGAGGTGTTAAGGAGTTTCAAGGCAGAATTCAGACATACATACCTAATGGACCGTGTCTAGCATGCAATATCCCAATGGATAGGTATGCCGAGATAATGGAGCTTTCAAATCCATGCGAGGGCCTCGAGTTCGGAGCCATTGCCTCCTTTTCCACTGTAGGCTCCATTGTTGCAGGGGTGCAGGCCAACGAGGCAATGAAGATCATAGCAGGCTTGCCCACTTTAAAGGGAGTTCTTTTGATGGACTTTCTGAAGAGCAATTATTCAATAATGCCACTCAGTAGAAATATGGGCTGTTTTGTCTGTGGAAAGGACTCTTTAAAAACCGTTTCCCTGGAAAATGAAGAAAAGTAAAAATACTTAAATATCGAATGTATATAATAGGATGGTGAGAGCCATGGAAGAAGGGGACCCAGGAGACAAAATCGGCGGGGAAGAATCATCCCTTTTACCAGATGAGCCCTCAGAAATGAAGGTCAAGGTAATAAAACCCTTCAAACCGAGTCCCCAAGCCGTAAAAGTGGTGAGGCAGGGCAAATGTTACTATCATCCTGCAAAGCCTGCTTCCTATATCTGCACCTCCTGCGGTAAAAGCGTGTGCGTAACCTGCGCAAAGAATCTTGGAGAGGTATTCTTCTGTCCCCAGTGCGCTCCCTTTGAGACCCAGATACCACCACCTCCCCCACCACAGGAAACCAAAAGAGATATTGGGTGGTATAAGGCCCTGTTTTCAATAGGTGTTATCCTCATAATAATCGGCTTGATATTTGTTTTGATTTACTGGCCTTTGACTTCCATGAGCGCCGCAGAGTTCGAAAGCCTCATGGAGGAATATCAAAAGGACCCTGACGGCCCGGGCCCCGAAACAGGGAGTTATAATTTCAAGGATTACAGACCCGGTGATGTAATCGTAATTCGAGATAAAATAGTCAGAAGATCCATTGAACGGGATCCATCATATGGCCCTATTACTCGACTGTGGTTCGATAGTACAGGAAAAGATGATAATGACTTTACTCTTATTTTCGATGCTGACCTCGAGCGGGACTATCATGTCGGTGACACAGTTTCTATAACGCTGCATGTGGATGAGGACGAGAGAACACACAATGAAGTAATAAGAGAGTACAACAACAATCTACCCAATATCTCCAACATCGACCACACCATTTCTATTGATTTGGTATTTTACGCAATGATCATTTTTGGGGTGATTTTGGTTGTTATTTACTATTTATTCACTCGACAACAAAAAATAGTGGATGAATCACGGATCTCAGATTCCATTGGGGGAAGACTAGGGGAAGGAACCACAAAGGATGAGCGAGGACCTGTTTAATGGATCCATAAGGCTTGCCTCATACATTTTTCTTAAGAACGGCACCTTTAGACAACTAATGCTCAGTTTATTATATAAAAAATCAATAGCCAGGTTGCCCAGGTTGACTCGGTTGCTGTGGCATCTGTGACTTCACATCCTCGAATTCATACCTTCCAGTTCCTATAAGAAGAAGGCCAATGAAACCAAGAAGCGATCCAATGAAGAAGCCAACAACAAATAGGCTGAATATGCCTCCCACCACTGCAATTGAAAAGTTCGTTTTATGGTAACCGTGAAGCCCCCCAACAACGGCTATGGTTGATGATATCAAGGGGAAGCTCAAACAGAACAGTGCTTCTGCGGACCCGAACGTGAAAGGATCAATGAATCCGAAACCTGAAGGAAGCATCACTATTGTTGCGATGTAGAGAAAGCCCAGGATACCGGCAAATATGACGAGCAGGCCTCCAACCGAGGCTACATTAGTCTGCTGCCTGTAATACTGTGGATAATAATACGGGTAGTATGGGTAATAGGAAGGATAGGGATAGGCATAAGGCTGATATCCACCAGGGAAAGGAGAGCATTGAGGACAGAAAACTACTTGACCGTATCTTATTGAGCAGCTTTGGCATATGGACTTCCCACATTTATTGCAGATGAAGCCAGCTGGCAATTCCTTGTGATATGCGCACATGCCAGGGTCAGGGATGCCTCCCTTTAATCTTATTCCCGGCTTCGTCTTTATGCCAGGCCTCCCACCTGATCCTGGAGGTGGGGGTTTGGTCTTGTTACCGCTTGTTTTTGAATGTGCAACCTTTGATTGCCCCTTCTTGGCCCCAATTGCCCTATTTTCCTCGACCATACCCATCAATTCCTGATTATATATAGAATTAACATCAGTTTATAGTTATTTAAATCCTTCGAAATCATAGAATCACTCCTCGATGCCCTTGTAGTGCTTCCATATCTCCATTACGGTTCCAAACAGAATGATGGCTGCTCCAAATAAACATACAAACCAGCCCACATGAATATTGGACATGAGGCTCTCCGCTCTGAACAGGATCTCAATCAGAACAATTAAAACGATAAAGCAAAGAAACATGGGCAGAAGCCTGATGCCAATTGGGGGTTTTCCAGTAAACATAGGAGAAGTGGAAAGGATCAATAGAAGAAATTCGATAATCACAATCAGAATCGCCATTATGAAAACCAAAGACACGTCTGGGTAATCACCTGCTATTGTGAAACCCGAGATCACTGAATCGAAATGTTCCTCAAAATCTGGTGACTGGTAGTCCGATGTGGCCCATGGTAAAAAGAATCCCACAATTATGAGAAGGGCCCCAAAAAGGCCCATTATGGATTCCAAAGGCGGCTTTTTTGGCTCTGTCTTTTTCTTCTCGACCTCCATTGGCTTTGGTGGTGTGTAGCATTGTGGACATAGGAAAAGATGACCGTATGGCAAGGCACAACTTATGCACATGGACTTTGAGCATTTGGTGCAGATATAAATGGCAGGTATGTTGGGATGATAGGTACACATGCGTGATATGGATTCAGTTACTTTAATGGGAGCCATCTGAGCCCTTTTCTCAGGACCCTCTATGGGTGCTATTACCCTTACCTTGGGCTTAGAAGAATCCTTTTTTACTTCGGTTCCTTCCCCATGAGCCATGTGTAATCCCTCACACATATCAAATTATCCATTTTTCAAAAACTATCATTCAATATGGCTATATAAGGATATTGCAGGGGTATAGGGGATGTTCTAGTTTGTTCCACATATCTCGGTGGTTCCAATGCTGAAAGTGCGCTCAGCCGGGAGGGACTCACATATACCACTGTAAAAGAAGGGAAATTTTCATAGCCATATTTTTATCAAAATTGATAATTATGATAAATGATTTATTTTTTATAGGCTAAATACAGATTTCTATAAATTCGTAAGTCAAAAGGTAAAACCTGAATATACTAAGGCGGCTCAATAACCTTTACCTCATCGCTGTACCCCTCAAATTCTGTCCCATCCACTAGTTCCCCAGTGATCTTAAGATTGTATATCCCTGGCGAAAGCATATCCTCAACCTCGCTTCTATCGAACTTAACCATTCTCTCAAGAATACTATCATTATCATGATCCATTATATAGGAATTCTCGGATTTAACAAAACCATATTTGGGGTTTAGAATAGGTGGAAGGGAATCCTCAAGAAGAATTGTGGTTGCATCGATGTTTCTCACATCGTAGCCTTTCGGTAGTTCGATGTAGCAGGTAATCCATTTGCCTTTGGATTTGAGATTCAATGTGTTCGGGTCTATGTCTATGATTACCTCATTACTAAATGGTTCTTGGGAATACTTAATCGTTATACAATCAGCTGATGTCCCAATACTAATGGTGTATCCCGTCACATAGACATTTCCGGATGAGTCAACGGCTATATCACGGGCTCGATCAGTCCTATTATCAACACTATTGTATCTTTTCACCCAGAGCTCATTCCCTAACGAGTCATATGCTACAGTTGCATAATCCATATCTGACGCACCACCATAGCTCTTTCCAGTCACATAGACATTTCCAAATGGGTCCACAGCCATACTACTAGGATGGTCATCGTGATTTCCAGGGCCATTGTACCTCGCCACCCAGAGCTCGTTCCCTGACGAGTCGTATGCTACAGTGGCATAGTCGTCATGCGTGCCATTGCCATAACTATCTCCGGTCACATAGACATTCCCAGACGAGTCAGTGACTATGGCCCAAGGCACATCATAACCATTTCCTAGACCGTTGTATCTTGCAACCCAGAGCTCGTTACCTGAGGAATCATAAGCTACCGTAGCATAGTCACCATCACTCGTCCCAGTAACATAGACATTACCGGACAAATCAGTGGTTATGGCCCGGGTATTATCTCGGCCATTTCCCAGGCTATTGTATCTTGCAACCCAGAGCTCGTTGCCTGATGAGTCGTAGCCTACAGTGGCATAGTCATAATTTGTTCCAGCAATGTGGACAGCTCCTGCCACATATATATTCTCTGATGAATCGATTGCCATGTCACTGGGAACATCATCACCGTTTCCTGGACCATTGTACCTCGCCACCCATAGCTCGCTGCCTGATGAGTCATAGACCACAGTTGCGTAGTCATAGCCTGTCCCATTACCACAGCTTCTACCAGTTACATAGACGTTTCCAGATGAGCCAATGACTATGGCAACTGCATTACCCCCATCGTATCTTGCAACCCAGAGCTCGTTACCTGCCGAGTCATAAGCTATGGTGCCAAAGTTCCCATCGCTATCTCCGGTTACATATACAATTCCAGATGAATTAACGGCTATATCCCTGGCTCTATCATGACGATTCTCAGGACCATTATACCTGGCAACCCAGAGTTCATTACCTGATGAATCATAGGCTATTGTGAGATAATCTTGCCATGTCGCGATGTTGCGACTATATCCAGTCACAAAGATGTTTCCGGATGAGTCGATGGCTATGGCCCTGGCGGAATCATGAAGATTTTCTGGGCTGTTGTATCTTGCCACCCATTCCTCAGTCACTTGGGTGCTTACACCCATTGGCGCTTCTATTATTAAGGTAACAGTAAACATTAGAGCGCATAGGGCTATACTAAATACCTTATCTTGCATTTTTTATTCTTCCCCTTTCAAATTTAGAGAGTCTTTCCAATCTGGAAAAACCTCTTGATTTTTTATTTGATTTCTGGTTTTTCCTAGAGGTTAACCATTTTCCTAAAGGAATCAATGAAATTAAGAACATATAAGACTTTTGACATTTACTGCTTTATAAATAAATGATTTGAGTGAGGGACTGTTTAAAATGGTGGGCTGTACCCTATTAAGAAACTCAGAAATATAACGATTGTTTGAAATATTGAGACAATGACGTTTAATATTATGAAATTGATAAATATCGACGGCGATGAATTAAAAAGTTTTTAGAAATCTATCCTTTCTAAATACCAAAAATACAGGGTGGTTTGTGGGGGAATACAGGAGGAGCATTGATATCCTAACTTATCCTCAATCTAATATTTCTAAAAGTCGAGTGTGTAGATCGCTATTTTGAGCAGCAATCAAATTTGAATGACTTCTTAGGCCTATCACTTTATCGTCTATACTTTTACCCTTATCATCTGTGATGACTCCACCGGCCTCTTTTAAAATCAAAGCCGCGGCTGAGACATCCAAAAGCCTGCATACATCCCTAAAATCACAGTACCCGGAAAGTGCCCCCTGTGCAACAAAGCATATGTCCAATGCCACAGAGCCGAAGCATCTCACCCTCTTTACTTTATCCATGACCCTCATGGCCTTTTGCAGGTTGAAGGTAGTATGTGGATAGAGCTCGAAACCCACGGCACTCAAAACCTTGTCTTTCGAGGTGGTAATTTTCCTTTTATTCAGATAACTGCCTTTTCCCTTAATTGCATGATATTCGTCACCAGTAATCAAATTTCTGACATAGCCAATCTCGATTTTTCCCATCTTGGATTCGTTTTCTGTGAAAGCCAAGGATGTGGAAAAAAGAGGTATGCCGTCTTTGGCATTGCCGGAGCCATCCAGGGGGTCCGCAATCACGATACCCTCAGGTTCACCCAACTCTATGGTTCCTATCTCTTCTGAAATGAGTTTCACATTTCCTATTTCCTTTAGCTTTTTTAGGATGATATCCTCCACAACCTGGTCGATTCCCCTGGTTATATCTCCGGCAGCACCTCTTTTAATCTTTTTCTTTGCCTCATCCTTACCATAAATATCCATTGTCACCTTCGAGGCTTCCTCCCCTATCTCCCTGAAAATATCCAGCCATTTTTCCATGATCAATCACTCATTCCATTATCCTGAATTCCCATTCACACCATTTTTTATTGGGATGCTCATCAGGGGGGCACACCTTACAATCAACCACCATATTCTCATTGAATTCCTTGACGAAGTTTTTAAGATATCCCCAGCGCACATTTTTGCATGGAAACTCCCCCAGTCCCTTTTGGATCCTGGTTTTCTGAACCCGGCAATCTGTATTTCTTAAAATGGCCTTGTTTTCCTCGACTACGATCTCCTTGTCCTCCAGATCCAAAGACCAGGATGTGAACCTCAAGGCTTTGATGAGTGAAGGGATGCCATCATCTTTTATTCCCAGGGAATCTTTCAGCCTTCTGGCTTCGATCTTTCCCATTACCGCCCATATGTTTTTGTCTATCTCTGTGGCCACTTCTGTCCCGAATCTTTCCTCGATGCTCAGGTAATATAGGCCATCCACGGTCCACATGTTCCTCATCTGCAAAAACAATAGATCTAGCAATCTTTCTTTGGGCATGTCCATCAATTCATCTCTGTCCAAAGTTCTGCCTGTATCCATCTTAGATCACCTCGGATTCATTATTTCCATGGTCATTTCTTCCCACATTTTAATCTTTTTCCTGTCTTGCAATATTGCATGAAGTTCTCCAGCCATCTGGGATCCTGGGGAGACTCCCGTACGAATTCCACGAACATATGAAGCTGCTTTATGGTTTGGGAGGAGACATGATGCTCGATTTGGCAGGCGTCGATTTCAGCATCCTTTTTATCCACACCAATGATCTCGAGAAACTCAGCAAGTGTTTTGTGCTTCGCAATCAGCTCCCTTGCCATTTTTTCTCCGGATTCAGTGAGAGTCACACCATGGTATGGTACATAATTCACGAGTTTCTTTTGGGCCAACTTCTGCAGCATCTCTGTTGCACTTGGAGGAGCGACTTCAAGTGACGAGGCGAGGTCATTTGTATGTACATGACCATGGTCTTTTTGCAATGCATGGATTGCTTCGATATATTCCTCTATGGTTTTAGTTTGCATGAATTACTCCCTCCAATCCTTGTATGTCTTTGTTCTCTCTTTCATTTTCTCACCTCGGCTCGGTTCTCACATAGATACTGGATGCTATTTCATTGTCCACAGCCACCTGGGTCCTTCCAATGGAAAATACATAGGACGGCGATTTCTGGATAAGGGTTATGCTCCTTCCAGGAAGTATACCCATGGCCATGAGCTTCTTTAGCATGTTGTGGTCCTCGGCCTGTATGTATACCACCATGCCCTTCTGACCGGGTTTGATCTCTGTTAATGGGTGGATGACACGACCTGCCATTTTTCTGTGCTCATGGCAGCACCTTCCCCTGGGAATCCTTCGACCGTGCGGGCACTCTCTTGGATGACCCAAAAGCGTGCATACCCCCTCCTCCACTTCCCCTGAGATGAGCAGATGCTCGAATCGGCAAGCAGGTGATTCCATGTCCTTTTTGCTCATGGCTATGACATCATGAAAGAGCCTTTCCGAGAGCCTGTGCCTGCGGATAACCTCTTCTGCGATCTCCTTCCCCTTCCCAGTGAACCTGAGGCCCTTCTCGTCTATTGCTATGAGTTTATTGTCTTTTAACTCTTTAAGCACTTTTGCGTCACGAATGCTTTTTTCCTTGACACGTTTTTCATCTTTCTCGACAAGGGAAATCCACAATTTCTCCAATGCTTCTTCCGCATCTTCTGATATGTTCATTGACTCACCTCCTTCTTCCTCCTTTTTCTCCAATTACGAATGAATCCAACGAGCTTAGGCTCCGGCAGATATTCAAAGCCACAATTCGGGCAGCGGAGCTTATCACAGGACGATATGGGACATGATGCACAGGCGCTTCTTCCCTCCTGCAACGTAAACTCGAATCCGCAGAACTGGCATACCTGCATCTTTTCACTCAGCCTAACACCCCCAACGTAGAGAATAAAAGGTTTAGAAGAAATCCTATAAAAAATGCGAATGGGAAGATGAAGGCGATAATTGCAAGAGTTACTTTTTTCCCTCGCTCCTTGTACATCATCATAACCTGGGCTATGCACGGTATAAAGAGGGT
>CP070672.1:125613-129718 GCA_020351895.1 Thermoplasmata archaeon | reverse complement strand
GTCATGGAATTAAAATCAGTATGTCCTACTCCTATTACACACACCTTTTGTGTCAATCTATCACCTTTTCCTTCCTTGGTTTTTCAACCACCAATCTTTCGGCCTTTCATTGGGTTATTTAAGGAGGGAAAGAATTCTATCTGGGTGCGTGATTTCGTTCATTGTCGAACTTCTTTCCTCCCCGCACCGTAATTGAAATTATCGTTTAAAAATATTATTATAACGTTATCCATGAAGATACTCTAAAGCCAGATAAAGAATTCAAATGGTAAATCGGCAATCGTCGACTTTTTGAGGTTTCATTTCCTCAAATAACCGCTTATTATTGCTTCGACTATGCCCTTGGCTATCGTGTCACCTATGCCCTTAACCTCACAAAGCTGTTCTTCATCTGCTTCCATGATGGCCTTAACACTACCGAAATGTGCCAGTAATCTCTGGGCCAAAGTGGCGGATACTCCAGGCAACCCCTCTATTATGAACTGCTGCCTTTCTTGTAGAGACATTGAGACCTTCTCCCCCCGAATTCCAACTGGCCTTCCCTCCGACATCTCCCTTTTTACCATGATGGCCAGTAAATTCGCGGTTTCCTTGGCATTGCTTGTAGATATGATGGGTATGTTGAAATCCGATACTATGGATGCAAGGGCACCTATTATTGCCTGGTCGCTCACACCCCTTCTTTCCAGAAGGCCCTCTCCCTCCAAAACCAAGAGGGGATTCACATAGGCGCTCTTTAGCATTTTAAGCTGGGAAAAGAGTCTCCCTCCCACAAGTGAACTCAGAAAATCTCCAACCTCCTTTCTCTCAACAGCAAGCCTGTCTGAAAGTATGTAATCACCAACATCAAGCTGCTGAGATTCCACAACCACACCTATTCTTGAAAGTTCTCTCACGACCTCTGAATTGAATTCCCTTGTATCAGCGATAATAATGGTTTTTTTCTCTTTCTTATCGAAATCAAATAATCTTAACTGGCCATCCTTCTTCTTTAATTCTCCTATCGTCTCTGGATAACTTTCCATTTCCTCTGATTTTTCTTTTTCCTCTGGATTGCTAAGAATTTCCTGGGGACTTTCAACCATGATTTCTTCTTCAGGGGGAATTTCGAGCTCTTCAACGTCTTCTTCTTTTACGGTCTCTAATTCAGTTTCAGGTGGTATCCTTGGCTCCCCAACCTTTATCCCTTTGCTCAGCTGCATCCTCAAAATGTGAAGCTCCCTCTTCATCTTCTTCTCCTTACTGATACTTGACCAATAATAGGCCTCATCTCTTGTCTTTTTGGCAATAAGTACTATCACCTTGCCAGCCTTCTTTCTTCCGGTTCTACCCCTCCTTTGTATGGTTCGAATCTCGGATGGAACCGGTTCATAGAATACAACCAAATCAGTTGATGGAATGTCAAGGCCCTCTTCGGCAACACTTGTTGCAACAAGGACATTATATTCCCCGTCCTTAAAACGCTGGATACATTCCACCTGCTTCTTCTGGGAGAGTCCCTTATCATCCCCTCTACTTGCCTGGCCAACGAATCTAATAGGGCTAATTCTCTTTTGCTTGCTCAATTCCTCTGTTACCAAAATCGAGGTGTCGCGATAATGTGTGAATACAATGATCCTGGAATCCCTTTTTTGCTTCACCTGCTTTCTTACCTCTTGAACAACGAATCCAATCTTAGGATGCTCGATATCGATTTGGACAGCCAGCCTGATGGCTTTTTTGACGTTTGGATTGTTCATCACTGTTTTTGAGGCCTTGCTGCCTCCACGGGATGTTGCCTCCTTGCCTAGTCTTTCCATATAATTCTTGAGGGCCGAGATGCCCTGAGTCTCCACAAGCTCAAGTGCGTGATTCACCTTGACAGCAGCCGATTGAACACTGGCTGCGTGGTAATAGGCGGATTTTCTTCCGCTTCCTTCCTGCAGCCTCGCCCGAATCTCCCTTTGCACTTTCAAAAGGTCCTTCATGGATACCGGTTTGTTGGACCTGAAAAATCCGTATTTCTTCAGCTCCTTTACATAGCCTTTTTTGACGGTCTCAAGAAGCTCAATTACCTCCATAAATTTTGCCGGAACGGGAACCCTTATCCACCTGACCTTGATCTCATGGACATAGGGCACAACATCAGGATCGAACTCAGAGCGAATCTCAACCTGTTCGATTCCGAGATTTTTGCATACATCCAATATACGCTTCACTTCACTTCCAGGGGATGCCGTCATGCCCAAGACCAGTCCGTTTAATCTCTGATATTTCTCTGCAATGAAAACATAGGCATAATCACCTGTTGCTCGATGTGCCTCATCGAATATTATCAAGCTGAAATCATCGAGTTTTGTCCTTGCTGAAATCAGATCGTTTACCACAACCTGGGGAGTAGAAACTATGACGTTGGCATCCTTCCAAAGCTCATTCCTCTTCTTTGGACCCACTTCACCAGTAAAAACCATGGGCTCTACATCAACCAGGAAATCTCGTAAAAAAGAGGCATGTTGCTCGACAAGTGGTTTTGTTGGGGCAAGAAAAAGAATCTTGCCTTTCTTCTTTTTCATAACTTCCGCAATCAAAAGTAAAGCTATGATGGTTTTTCCCATGCCTGTGGGTAGAACCACGAGGGTGGATTGTTTTGCAGCTGAGTCCGCGATATTCACCTGATACATCCTTTTCTCGATGGTTCTTTTTCTAATAATTGGATGCTCGATAAACATAATAAAGCTTAATGGCCATAGGAGCTATTCAACGTTTGGGTAGGGGTTAGGAGGGAAAAATAAGCTACCGGAAGATTTGGAGATTCTTCCTTTTTTTCCGTTGACGCTCCCACAGCCATTTTCTCGAGGGCTTAGATGCCCGAGGCGTCCCTTGCCCTAATCATTTTATTGTTGAGCAAGGTATATAAACATTAGTTGGTAAGTACCATATTTACACCATATTACCGAGAGGAATGATGGGTTATCTTATACTGGTTTATCCCTCGCTTTTCCACCTATCTCTTGGCTAAATGTTCAACCATTTTCTTAAGAGATTTTCCTCTATGAGAATGTCTGTTCTTTTCCTCAGCTTCCATCTCCCCGAACGTTTTTTCCTCGCCTTTAGGAATGAAAATTGGATCGTATCCGAAACCGTGCTCGCCTTTTGGTTCGAGGGCGATTTTACCATCAACCCTCCCCTTAAAAAACATTGGCTCTGATTCCTTCTCACAGTAAGCAATGCAGGACTCGAAATGGGCGGCTCTATCCTCCTCACCTTCCATCAATCTCAAAATCCCATCCAAACCGATGGTCTTGAATGTGTCGGCCGAGAACACCCCGGGAAAGTCATTCAACGCATGCACGAAAAGCCCTGCATCTTCTATCATTACCGAGCCTTTTACTTTCTCTTCTTTAAGAATCCATTCTATGCCAAAGGCAGCAACCTCTTCCAATTTCGAACTCTGTATTTCAGGATAGGATATATTTAAATGTTCGATTTCATAGCCAAGTGGCGAAAGAAATTTCTCTGCTTCCAGTAATTTACCACCATTGGAGGTTGCAAAGAGAATTTTCTTCATGTGTATCTTCCCCTTTTTTCGATCTCCGTTACCTTTTTGATCACCTTATCAGCATCACTGTATTCACTTTTGTAACCTTCAAGTACATAATCAAACAATTCTAGAATCTCGGAATGCGTGCTTTCGAAGGCCTCTGAAAGCAAATGTAAATCAACTCCTTTGGCCTCGATTTCCTTGCTTTTTCCTCCGAGGCTGAAATCTATGAAGTATATCCTACCATCCATCAGGATCATGTTGGAAGTTGTGAGATCACCATGTATCAGATGATTCTTGTGGAGTTTTCCTACAGATTTTCCGATTTTTATGCATAGGCTCTTTTGTTCTTCGAAATCTGCCTGGTAAAGAGTTTCCTTTATTCGCTCTCCTTGGATAAATTCCATCATGATTTGGCTTTTTTTAGTGTCTACATCGAATATCAATGGTGTGGCAACTCCAAGGGTTCTAGCCTCGGATATGAGCTTAGCCTCGAGTTTGGTCCTGGCTTCCCTTAGCCTTTTATCGATCTTCTCAAGCCTATAGGTCTTGGGAATACGTTTTTTTAATGCAACTTTCCGATTC
>CP070672.1:122685-125513 GCA_020351895.1 Thermoplasmata archaeon | reverse complement strand
TTGAACCGTCCGTCCAAAAATCCGTTTAACGTGAGGTCTGGTATCCTTCCTAAAAGAGAATTATGAATGGCTGTTGGCTGCTCAAATATCTCCTTTAGCATGTAGTGCTCGTATCCTCCCTTTTCCGCATCCTCCACGGTCCAATTCACGGTCTCGATATTCCTGGAAACAGATTCGCCCTGTATCGTGGTTATCTCAAATCCCTGCTTTGTCAATGTCACTATCTCGTTGTCCATCACATAGGCCACATCGTTAGTATAATCCAATAAAGCAGCAACGTCCGATGCAATGAAGTTCTCTCCCCCTCCTACACCCACAACTAGGGGGCTCTCGTTTCTTGCTGCAATTATCTTGTCTTTTTCATCGGCATGAATAACTGCAATTGCGTACGAACCGTGAACCAGCTTAAGGCTCTCTCTAACTGCATCCTCCAAATTACCCTTATAATGCTTTTCTATC
This sequence comes from Thermoplasmata archaeon, assembly GCA_020351895.1. The sequence continues at coordinate 125,054 of CP070672.1, read as the reverse complement.
AGATGAACAAGAATCTCGGTGTCTGTCTCTGAAGTGAACTTATGCCCCTCATCGATTAGCTGGGTTTTAAGGGTTAGATGATTCTCGATTATGCCGTTGTGTATGACGGCTATCTTTTTATTGCAATCAAGAAATGGATGTGCGTTCTTTTTGGAAGGCACCCCATGTGTGGCCCATCTCGTATGGCCAAGACCCATATTTCCTGGGATATCAGGCAGAGTTTTGATCAGGTTGTCTATTGTTCCCTTGTCTTTGAAACTTGTGAGTCCGTTGCCTATGATTGCCAAACCTGCCGAGTCGTAACCACGGTATTCCAGACGTTTTAACGCCCTTAGAAGGATGGGTGCTGCCTTGTTATCTCCTATATATCCAACAATTCCACACATCCGCGACACATCCAAATTAACATCATCAAAGGCATTACATTACTATACTTCTATTTGGAAAGGAGCCCTCAAGCCTTTTTAAGGAAGATATCTTACATCTGGCACCTACAAGCACACCAGGTTCTGCAATTACCTGATCCCCTATCTCCGAGTCCTCTCCTATAAGGGCCCCGATATCGTTTACTGTATGATATCCTGATTCCGTCTTTACCAGGGCCTTATCGTTGTTAGTTGAGAAGTGCGAGCCTATTCTAACCCCGTCACCGACCACTGAGTTGGAGATGGTGGACGAGCTCCCGATTTGAACGTCGTTCATAAGAACGCTGTGTCTCACCAGTGTAAAAGGCTGAATCGAGACATTATCTCCTATACTCGTGGAGGGAAATATGCAAACGTTTGGCCCTATGTTACAGCCTTTGCCTATGACCACGGGTCCTTCTAGATATGAGCCCGACCTAACCGAGCTTCCCTCCCCTATGAACACCTGGCCCTTTATGATTGCTCCCTCCTCTATATTTCCTGCCTTGCCGATTTTTGCCTCTGTAATGGCGGAGGAGTTGACATGAATTATGTCCCAAGGGTACACAGCATCGATCCACTTTCCTATTCCGTGTATTCCGCATATTTGCTTACCGTTTTCGATCATCCACTCAACCACGGCGGTTAGGTCATGTTTGGCTTCCTCGCCAACTGCATTGATTGCATCGAAAACCTCGGGTGTGAAGCGGTAGATCCCTGTACTTATCAGGTTGCTGATCTTTTCTTGGGGTTTCTCCACTATCTTGGTGATGGTTCTTTTTTCCAGAAACACGACGCCGTATTTCGAGGGAATATCGCTTTCAGCAATAAGCAGGGAGTTTTCGGCCTTGCTTTCCAGGAGATTCGAGATCTCCTTTGGATCGAAGAGGTTATCTCCCGGCAAAACCAAGAAATCCGAGTCTATTTCCTCCTGTGCCTGAAGCAGTGCGTGTGCAGTTCCCAGGGGTTTTGGTTGGGTTATGTACTTTATTTCCACGCCGAACTTCTTCCCGTCTTCAAAATGGCTCATTATGCTCTCCTTTTTGTAGCCTACAACGATTACGATGTCTTTGATTCCATTTTGGGAGAGCGCCTCCACGGCATACTCCACAATGGGGCGGTTGGCAATGGGTATCATCACCTTTGGTCTTGACACAGTGAAAGGTCTCAGCCTTGTGCCTTCTCCTGCTGCAAGGATTACGGCCTTCAAATATGTCCCTCCTTTTGGGGTTCGATGTTTAATTAACTTATAGCATATAAGCTTTCTCTTTTGGTTTTTTAGGGGGATTTTAGTGGGGAAATGGCGGAAAAAGCAGGAAAGGGCTTTCGGGGAGGAGGGAGTTTAAGTTCTGTATGATTATGGCGGCTCGATCACCCGTATTTCATCACTGTATCCCTCAAACACCATTCCATCTGTAAACTCTCCAGTAACCTTTAGATTATAAGTTCCTGGTGAAAGCAAATCCTCCACTTCGCTTCTGTCGAACTTGACCATAAGGGTAGTATTTTGTACATCGCCCCATTCTGCAGGGATTGCTTCCTCGAGAATTATTGTTTCGATGTCGATATCATTAACATCGTAGCCAAAAGGCAGGTCAATATAACACGTTATCCATCTTCCTTTTGATTTGAGATTTAATGTATCGGGGTCGATATCAATTGAAGCCTTGGGTCTTACCCATGGATGTGAATATTTTATCGTAGCCCAGTCCATTGATTCCCATTTATATTCCCAACCCGATCCACCTGAACTTTGCCCTGTTACATACACGTTCCCATGCACATCCAAAGCCATGTCCGTTACCAAATCCATGTCATTTCCAGGCCCATTGTAACTCGCCAACCAAAGCTGATTACCCAAACTGTCATACGCAATGGTAGTATAATCAGAGTCTGGATGCTTCCAACTATATCCGGTTACATAGATATTTCCTGAAGAGTCCGCGGCTATATCTTCGGCACGCT
>CP070672.1:118313-122585 GCA_020351895.1 Thermoplasmata archaeon | reverse complement strand
GGGTTTACTTCTAACCGTCTTTGGCATACAAACACATTCGGAAAATTACCTTCCAATCATCTAACCTCCAACCAGGAGGCCCCCACATGGAGACACGCCTCAAATACTGCCAGCCTTGCTCCTGACGGGACTTTGTTCTGTTGGGAGTCTGCTATTCCTGAAATATCGTGATCTTGAAATCCTGAGATAGGTAGAACGTATCCACAATTTCTTCTTGTTTTCAGATAGTTGGTTGTTTGGCAAGATATGTCAGGTTGTGAATCCGTCAAATTTCGGGTTGATTCCATTGGATATCACAGGTTTTCTCATTTTATGCATACTCAATATATCTGAACTTCAGCGATATTTTTTTTTCTAATACAATGACAAATTCCATTGAAAGACAGATAACATGACAAAAGTGATGATATCCAGATCTGTATAATTACTTGAGATTTCCCTTTCATTTAAAATGTTTCAAGACATAGAAATCCCGAAACCGCCAAAAATAACCGATGAGCAGATGGCAAAATGTCGAGAGAACAGTGAATACTCGCCAGTCTTGTTCGAGTGGTACAAATATGTTGGATTGCTCTCCAATTTTTATGCTTCCATTCGTCCCGACTCACCAGCTTTGCGTCCCTTGCCCACTCTCCATTATAACGTTCTTGTCGGATTGCTTAACAGATGTGCGAGACTGATGTTAGCTAATGTCGCCTTGTCACACAAAGGTCTTTTTGGCGAAACAACAGCGATACTCGACAGATGCATCTTCGAATCCGCCGTTAAGGCAGTGTGGCTTTGCACGGTCGGGGAAGAAGATAGTTTTACCAGATTCATCGCTGACGGATTAAAGACAGAGCTTGAATTTAAGACAAAGATTCAGGAAAACATTTTGAATCGAGGCGGCAAGTCAATGGCCATTGAAGCCAGAATGCTATCCTCGATCGGCAACTATATCTCCTCCTCCGGCCTATCCGAGCCGGACATCCAATCTGCAAAAAAGTTACCAGATCTAGCTTCGATGGTTGACAACATTGGCCATGATCGATTGTTCTATTTAGTTGGTCAAAAGATGGGGTCTCATCACATTCACGGAACATGGCCTAGCCTTAGTCTGCATTACTTGAAGGAGCAAGATGGTGTTCTTCAACCGAGAGATCATGACTGCCCAACACACATAAATCAGTATGTATTTGTTCCGCTCGTTGTTCTTGATGCCATAGAGGCATTTTTGGAATTTATCTGCCAGGATGAGCAAGACACTCAAGCGCTATCTCAACTTGTTCATTCAGTCGAAGAAGAAATCCGCAAAATCAACTCTGAGGTGGTAGGAGACGATTTCGTACTAGTTGAGGAAGCCTAACCTCCGCTTGCAGCCTACGTCCGGGGGCGAGGCTGAAGCGGCTCGTTAGAGCCCACAAGGATGAACATCAAGGAATTGAGGTAAGAATGAAAATAAACGAGGCAAAAGAAGCTGTTAACGAGAAGATAGTTGACCTTATAGATGTATGCCCGCATTGTGGCGCAAAAGTCCACATCGAACAGTTATGGAATGATCATCACCAATTTAGAAATGGTAATGTAGAGTTTTATCTTGCGTTTCGTTGCAAGCCCTGTAGAAAGTTAATGATAAAAACATGCCTATTTGAACAAAATAGGTACTCAAGCGATCAAAATCTGAGTTTTGAAGGATGGAAGGAGAAATTTCCATTATCTCTAGGTGATGAACTTAGCGATGAAGAAAAAGAACATATTCCAGATGAAGTGTTTAAAGATTACCAAGAGGCTTTGAAGTGCCGTTCCTTTGGGGCAAATCGAGCTAGTTGTGCAATGTTTCGCAGAGCCCTTCAAAACTCACTGGTTGTTCTAGGCGCAGATCATAAACTTGATTTAATTAAACAAATTGAATCCCTAGATAATTTACCTGCGGACATTAAAGACTGGGCACATCAAATACGAATTTTTGGGAATTGAGGTGCACATCCTGACAAAGATAATTTAAAGGATGTTGACGAAGATGATGTGGCTGAGGTCTATGAGTTTATAGAAAAGTTCATTGTGTATATGTTTATCATGCCAAAGAAAGTTCAATTATCTCGCGCTAAGCGAGATGCGAAATTAAAAAAGAAAGAGAAGCCTGATGATGAATAAAATGAGAGTATGTGTATACATTGGCTTTAACGGCTCTAACAAGGCGCCCCAGCCGACGCAAAAACCGCGCGGCTGATTAGCGGCGTTGGGCAATATTTTATATTTTGTGAAGGCTATAACATGAGTGAATCGAAATCAGGTCTTGATCCATGGCGAGTTCTTTTAAGCCATCTTATGGAATTTGATAGCGATATTATACCTGGAATTATCGATAAAACAGGTATGGTGGTTGACTGGTCTTTAACGGAAAAGCAAGATTATAGCAATAACTATAGAAGAAAAGCATACAGGCCGAGGGTTATTGCTGCATATAATTCTTTACCTCCAGACGATCGACTAAGGGTATCGCATATAATAGCTGCTGAGCTATCTCTATACCCAAGAACAGATGATTTAAATATTGCCCTTAAAAGAATTGGCTGGACTATAGAAAATGATAGCTTGATCCCTATTGATGCAGAAGTAAAGGAACTGTTTTTTCCTAAAGGCACAGAGCATGATGCTTATGTTGAGATAAGAAAAATATTTCATGAAACATCAAAATCTATTTATATTGTTGATCCATATATCGACAGCTCAATTTTTAAATCCTTGCTAACCATACCACATTCACCTATCAGGGCACGATTATTGACATTCAAATATCCTAGCGATTTCATTCATGAAGCACAAAAGTTTTTGTCCCAACATTCTAATTTTACGATTGAACTTCGTAAATCAAGAGAGTTCCATGATCGTTTTGTGGTAATTGATGATATTAAATGCTGGCATATTGGTTGTTCAATTAAAGATGCTGGTAATAAGGCCTTTATGATAAGTGTAATTGAAGATGAGGGGAATAAAAGAGCCCTAATAAAACAGATAGAAGATAGTTGGTTTAACTCTCAAGAAGAACGCATTATAAATGCCCAACAAAGGTTTAAACAAGGACACGCGATAAAAACGCCGCATGCCTGTTAAACTCACGTTATGAGTTCATGATATTAAAATGAAGACAGACAAATTAGATATTTGTGAAATGTGCGGGCATCATGTAGGTATCAGGCAAAAGGCACATATCCTTGCTGAAGGGAAAAAGTCTGGAGTTAATTTACTGATGCTCTGCCCTACCTGCCACATTATGTTTGATACACATTTAAAGCCCAAAATATTTAAAGCCTTAAATGAATTCGGAATTAAACTCCCTAAATCGTGGGAAATATCTATTTATGAACAAGCAGCAAAAGCATCAATGAAGGCGAGAAAAAAGAAAAACTCATAACGTATCACTGAACTAGACAGGCTATTAAATAGCCGAATCATCATCCTGAGTTCTCCGGCGTTTTGTGTGTTAAAAAACCTTATATCGATATGCACCGCCTGCTCTTTAGTTCAGCGTTACAGATAACTGCTATCTTAGGCAAATATCAGGTCCTTAAAAAATCTGAGATAGGCAGAACATACATGCAATTATGATGTGGTTTAAGATAGTTGGTCCGATGGCAAGGTATATGCAAAAAATCAATGTATATGGCAAGCAAGCGTAATTCAAAGCTATGGCAGATAAAAGAGGAAAAACTGGTTGCACTCTGTCGATCTATGTCATAATAAAACAAAGAGAATTAGACTGAGGATTTTCAGTATAATACCCTCATAGGGCGGAATAGATTACAAGTTCGCAATCTAATCCGATTTCGCATGTCATAATGCAGTAAAATAAATAGTGCAATTAGGCAGACGATTTCAAAGTTCGGCGACACAATCGCTGACAACAAGAGAGTAAGGCAGCTTGTGTTAATGGCAAAAGGACTTATTGGTGGATTATTCCAAATTGCGTTTTTTGTCGTTTTTCTTCTCGTCCCAGCAAGAATCGGGGGCGGAACTTGGTATTGGCCTCGCGCGATTTGGTTTCTTGCAGGATATGGCATTCTGGTAGAGGTATCAATCATCTGGCTTGCCCGAGTCGCACCGGCCAGTTTGGAAGTACGATTCAAAGCGCCACTCACCAAAAAACAGCCTGTGGCGGATCGCGTGGTCTCGTCGATTCTTTTTACCATGATTTTTGCCTGGGTTGCGCTGATCCCGATCGACGTCTTTCACTTCCAATTGTTCCCCAAACCAAGTCTGCTGGCCTCGGTTCTGGGGGGCGTGATGCTTCTT
>CP070672.1:108864-118213 GCA_020351895.1 Thermoplasmata archaeon | reverse complement strand
ACATCCTGCGTCAATTCCGTTGGGTTACTGCCTTGGGGCTCACCATTGACCACTGAGACATCAATTCGCCACAGGTCATACGTGTAGTCTTCTTGTTGCATCAGGAATGCTATAGCACTTCCGTCCGGCGCCCAAGTCGGGTTACCAATATAATCAGCGGTGTACACTACAGCTTGGTTCGAACCATCTGCGTTCATAACCATCAGATTGAACGCTCTTCCCTTCTGGACACGATAAGCGATGGCCGGATCTGCAGGTGGATCATCCCCCCCAGGTGGTGGTTTCGGTGGTTTATCCGGTTTGGGTGCCGCGGCCAATGGTATGGCCATGCTCACAATCAGAGACACAATTACTATGCTGATTAACAGCTTTTTTGCTTTCATTTTCTTTTCCTCCTTTTTTATTTATATCCATAATCATCCTTTGTGGATCTTTATACTGCCATGGGTCAGTACAGTTGTGGGATCCCCATATTCATCCATATCCCTGTTGTTATCGTAGATTACGTAGTTGGTATCCTTTTCCCAGATTTTTATTCTGAACTTATCCTTTCCGCCACCTCCAGGTTGCTCACCGTCTATTGCCGATAGGATGAATCCATAGTCACCCTCACCATTTATTTCACCCGAGCCCTTGAACATGGCCTTTGGACCGGATACAACCATCCATTCATAATGTGTTGATTGGAATCTGAAGTCGGCTGCATGGAATCTAAACTGCGTGTTTCCATCCGGTTCATTCGCACCTTTCTTATACTTGGAGACGAATCCAAAACCGGCTTTCCCCGTGATGCTCGGATCAGGACCGTATGCTCCCTCGGGTGAATCGATTATTCCGCCTCCGGTAACGAAGGCACCGCATGGATCATATATGACGAGATATTCTGTGGTAATCGTATCTTCACCGCCGTCTTTATCCCAAAGCGTAAGAGTTATTAGATACACACCAGGAATTGTGTAGGGGTGAGAACCTGTTACTGTTCCGCTTCCGTCAGCTTCGTCTATAAGACCATTTGTTATTGTTCCATCTCCCCAATTGATTTCTGCGGTATGATCATCCAAAATACCCTGATCTGTAAAGGGTGCAGAGATATCTATGGGGGTGCCAACCGATTTTGGATCTATTGGAGATATGATTTCTACGATTTGCGGGTCTGCATTGAGAACATTCACAGATTCGAAAGCAGTGTCTGTGAGAGAACCATCAGAGACCTCCACTGTCACCAACCCAGAATGATCGTCCAACCAAGTATTTCCTGCATAAGGACTTTCGCTCCATCCTGTATCCCATGTTCCATCGGTATCGAAATCCCACCGATACAGTAATGGATCTCCATCTGGATCTGAGGAGCCTGAAGCGTCAAATGGTATTTCGGAACCCTCATAACCAGTATACGGTCCACCTGGGTGTGCAACAGGTGGTTCATTAAGCCAGGCATCAGGTTCAGTAAATGGATAAAAATCGTAGCCAGTTTCTGGGTGAGCAATATCGGTGTCACCGATTCTGTCGCCTGCGATTGCATGTTTTCCCACGCCACTTCCGTCGTCAACTCCAAGATAATCAGACCAGTAGTTTCCTTCCAGAAGCTCCGGATTATGCCAATTATTATCCATGGGATTGGTATCAGATGCCTGAACTTGATTATCTAAAATGTTGTTGTGAAATATGGTGTTTCCGTATGAGGAGATAAAGCCGGCGCCTGTCTTGCTGTTCATGATGGTGTTGCGCTCAAAAGTGTTAGCGGTGGAGTACTCAGCATAAATCCCATAACCATAGTTGCTAGACCCTGGACTCGCCTCGAAAGTGTTCCCGAAGACATAACCATCATTTAAGTATTGGAGGTAAAGAGCGTAGTTGGAGCCATAAACATCATTGTTCATTACTGCTGCTCCATTGGAACTCCTGATGCATATTCCCATGTGCCCGCTCCAGATCGAGTTTCCAGAGATTTCGACAGCGTCTGATAAGTATACATGCAGAGCCCCCCAGCCATTAATCGTGTTGCCAAGGATATCAGTATTGCCCGAACTCGCGACGTACATACCCACTGCCGATCCGAATGCATCGTTCCCGCTTATGATCGCATCACCGGATCCACCGAGTTCGATACCAGATCTCCAACCCATGACCTTATTCCCGGTAATCACACTACCCGTAGACGACGATAGGGCATATATACCACTCCAACGACCCCATGCTTGGTTGTCGACGATCTCGTTTTGCTGGGAATTGTAGAGCAAGATACCGGTGTGGCTGACCCACCATATGTAGTTATTGCGTATCGTGTTTCCCGATGAGAATCCGAGCTCTACGCCAATGGTCCCTGCCGTCACATACATGTTCTCAACTAAGACACCCTGGCAGTTCGCCAGTATCACTTCGCCTGCTTCAGAGGGAACCGTTCCACCCACGCGGTCCTTCCAGTAGATGAGGGGTTTATCATTTATCATGTTAGCATCATCGATGGTGTGGGTGTTCCAGTGCTCGAGCAGATAGCCCTGTATGTAAACACCCCCTCGGATCATCGTGTTACCCGTGATGACCGTATTTATACCCTCTAGGTGTCGGATTCCATGGATATCTGGACCATGCGGAAAGAAACTGACAGGACCGGTCACCAATGTGTTGTCATTGACGGTCACGTCGTTAACATAGTTGAGGGAGATGGCAATCTTCTGCACTGTGATTGTATTCCCCAAGTACGACGTACCTACAGAGCCAAGATCGTAGATGCCAGTACCCCACATACTATAGTGCTGTGTAATCGTATTGTACTCGAGCCTGTTGTAATCCGAGTCATAGCGAAGGGCGATCATCCCCTGTGTAAGGACATTATTTTCGATTAGGTTCCGTGAGGAGGAGTGGATCTCCATACCGGAGATCCGACGCAGATTCTCCACCCTGTTGTCTTGGATTATATTGTCGTTGGAGTGATCAAGCTCTATACCGAAAAAATTGTTTGACATGAGGTTCCCGCGAATCGTGTTCCCCGACGAATATCCCATCTGGAGACCCACAGAGCTGTCACTGAGATCCTGGTACTCTATTGTAATATCCTGACTGCTAGCAAGGATCACTTGCCCCGCAGCAGTGTCTAATGTCCCACCTATGACATTCTTGAAGTAGTAGACAGGTTTACCATTGACCGTGTTCGTTGTGTCGATTGTGTGGGTATCCCAATGCCCAATCCCATAGCTATGAATATAAATCCCGCAACCAGACATCACATTGCCTGTGAGAGTCAAGCCGTATGCATAGGAGTAGATACCATATTGAAAATTAGATATGGTGTTACCTTTTAGAGTGTTACTACCTACGTTATTTAATGTTATACCATGTCCTTTTGCTGTTACACTATTTGTGACAGTGTTATATTCTATTTTATTGCCGGAACATAAGGTTGAAAGAGAGATACCATATGGCCAGACTGAGGAACTGCTAGCCCAGGAAATTGGATTATTGTTTATTTCATTGCCATTGCTACGGTATAATTGTATAGCGTACCTACAATTGGAAATTGCATTATTAATAATTACATTATTATGAGAATGCTGATATATATTAAGGCCGTAAAAATTGTTTATTAGCACATTATCGACTATATTGTTATAACTCGAAGAATATAGATGGACTCCGTAAGTAAAGTCCTTGATATTTAGGTTCAGTACTTTCACATAGGATAAGCCATTAATATATACTCCATTACCGCTTCCAGATCCCTGGAGAATATATCCAGCACCATCCAATGTGATTCCATCATCTTCTATGACTATCGGCTCATTAACATCCATTGTAAGTGTGCATGTCTTGGTGATCGGATCCCAGGTCCCGATTAAAGTACTATCACCCCCAGTTGCATCATCCCTTATGGTGTATGTCGATGTATCCTCCTGAATGAAAACATGATGATATGTTGATATGTCTTGGGTATAGGAATGTGAACCTGTTTCATCGGTTGTGAACTCTTCCTGTAAATCGCCATCTTGATACCTGTAATAGATCATATTCCCTTCGAATCCGGATAATGTAATATCTGTGGAGGTGGCCTCACAATCCGCTTCAATATTGAAACTTACCATCCTCGGTACTGATTCCAAATAAATATAGACGATTTCACTGCTTGTCAGAATTATATTCAGATACTCACTGTTTGTAATCTCAAAGTAGGTGCCAGTACCTTCTACAAACCACCCCTCCTCTTCCTCCTCAAAAGGATATTCTGGTTCCTCAGGTAATTCAGGGGGCTCCAATGGATCTCCTTCATAATCAGGTTCTTCAGGAAAACCCGGATCTCCCCCAGGTTCTTCCCCGCCTATATTCGCTGGTGCTACCACAGCAAACACCATAGTCACCAACAATAGACACAAAATTAAGCTCGATAATTTTCCGATTTTCCTCATATTTTTACCTCCACCATGATTCTAACCCAAACTTTCAATTGGATTGTGGTCCACTTCATAGGGGTTAACTAAAATAAAACTTTGTTGATACATGTGTATACAAGGAAAAATATACAACTAATATAATCGATCCAAATCTGCTTAAGTCAATCACTCAGTAAAGATCCCCTCTCCTGGATTTTAAAGCCGCATTCATCTCGTTTAGGTACATTCCTGTTCGTAAACAATCTCTGATAAAATCGGATATGTCCATGTCCAGGGACTCTGCTTCCTGTCTTGCTTCTTCAAAGAGTGCCGGATCTATTCTTAATGTGAGAACCCTTGAATACCTGCCTTTCGTTGCCATTTCAACACCGAGTAATTCATTAATCTCGGTTGTTTCCAAGATGATATGGATTAATGTCTCTTCATAGGCTTATTCATTCTATTGCCACATATCCATACTAATGGAGGGACGATATTCACTGTATCGATTACCTTTATTTCCTCCAATATCTACATTGTTAAAAATCCTAAATTGGATATAAAAAGATATATCTTTGTTGATACATGTGTATACAAAAATAATCTTCCAAAAAGTAGAACTAATACAAACCCGTTCCCATCATTCGCTCGATGTCAGCCCCCTCTCCTGGATCTCAGGGCAGTATTCATCTCATTAAGATACATTCCAGTTCGTAAACAATCTCTGACAAAATCAGATATGTCCATGTCTTTAGACTCTGCTTCCTTTTTTATCTCTTCAAAGAGCGCCGGGTCCATTCTTATTGTAAGGACCTTTGAATACTTACTTTCCTTATCCATTTGGTCACCTAATCAAGGTAATAAACAATTAACCTTCTATAATTTCTTCAGCCCACTCTCTTCTTCTTTTCAGGTTGGCAATTACGATCTCTCGATCCTTGAACTCACTCTCTGCTTCGGCCAGATACTCAACTGCTGTAAGGATTTTATCCTTTTTCGGATCGCTAATTTTGATTCCAGCCCGAGCTAGTTCCTGGCGCAGGATCAGCATGGCGATTCTCGAGTCTTTGAAATCTTTACAGAAATCCACCATAATTGCATCCATTGCACCAATGGGGGTGCCTGTGTCAATGTTCTTCTGTTCGTCTGTGGCAAATAATGTCTCAAGAAGGATCTCAACCGTATTATCTGGTTTGTAATCGGCCAGCAAAAGATGTCCCATGCATTCAAATACATTCTCTACATTGCTCCCATCCTTTGCACTGGTTCCGTAGCTGGATTTAAGTCCAGGAAATGTTCTTCTTAGGGATTCACCAATATATTTCTCTGCCAATTTCTCCATTTCCTCGAATCCAAACTCGTATTCATCCTTCAGATCAGATTTATTACATGCAAACACCAAAGGAACGTTCTCTACAATCTTGAATAGAAGGGGAATCCAGTAACGCTCCAGGTTCTCGATAGTCTCCTTTCGTGTAATGTCCGCAACCAAAATCGCCCCCTCAACCCCGACAAAGGTCCTGGAATGAAGAGCGTGATAACCTTCTCTTCCAATGATGTCCCATATCATGAACTTGACGTCCACGTTCTCGTTCGTTCTTTTGAGGGTGAATTCCTTCATTGTGACCTTGCTTCCGATTGTGGATGTGTAGGAATCCTCGAACTGGTCGAACACGAATCTTCTAATGAGGCTGGTTTTGCCAACTGCACTGTCGCCGAGGAGGACGATTTTCTTTTTTACTGCCAAGTGGTCACCATTCCATGTATGATATCATGCTATCCTGTTCTATAGGGTTTCAAGCTCCACCTTCACCTTCTTCGATTCATTTTCCAAATTCAGCTCCTCGAAGATGTTATTAGCTTTATTCAGATGCTCCACAGCTTTATCAGACTCTCCTTTCGCTTTCCACATCCGTCCAAACTCATAGTGAGATTTTGCCAGCTCATGATTCATTCCTATCATTTCAAATAGCTTAACACTTTCTTGAAAATTCGAAATTGAATCCTCCCATGCCTTTTGCTCCCTGAAAATCATCCCAAAGATCTTTTTTGATTTTGCAATGCTTTCCTTGAACTGGATTTGGTTGGATATGTCCAATGCTTGCTGACATTTATTAATTGCATTCTTTAATTCATTCTGCTCATAATACATCTCTGCAAGGCTGCAATATATGTATGTTAGCCACATATGAAACCCAAGTTTATGGCTCAGCTCTTCAGCGCCCTTATAATATTCCAAGGCTTTTTTAGGTTCACCCTGTTTCCGCGAAAGATCTCCTAAGAGCCAGTAAAGGACCGAAGTACACCAGGGTATATCGACCTTTTTTACCATTTCATGTGTTTTTCCCAGATAATCTTTGGCTTCTTCGAACTCCTCCCTTCGAAGATGCACTGTGCCGATGTTTATGTATGATTCTGCCAGGCTATAAGGGTCGTCTATTTTTTCTGCTATTGCTAAACTCTGTCTGTAATATTCGAGCGCGTTTTGGTATTGTCCACTCCAATTGTGAATAACTCCGATATAGTCGAGAATCTGTGCAAGTCCACGCAAATCACCAATTTCTTTCCTGAGGATAAGACTTTTATTGTGATAATCCAAAGCTTTGTCAAATTCTCCTCTAAGATAATAGTCGATTCCCAGGTGACTCAAGGTGGTTGCAGTGCCTCCAGGATCATTGATTTTCTCCCATATTTCCAGGCTTTTTTTGTGGTGTTTAAGTGCCTCATCATGTTCTCCTCTTTCATGATGTATTCGACCGATTAGGTCTATTGCGAGAGCCTCCTCTTTGCACCCTTCACCTTTTACCAGATCTATTGCTCTTGAGCAATGATTTATTCCTTCATTATAATTTCCCATTCTGACGTATGCATCTGCAGCTTTCACTGCAATAAGCGCCTTTTTTCGGCTCTCGGTTAATGAGTCCATTGCACTCTGATATATCTCGATTGTCTTCTCATAATCACCGATTACACCGAGGGTATCCCCTAAATTTTCCAGGATTTCTGTTCTGCTTCTTACTTCTTCTTCAAGCTCAAGAGCATAGTTATAAAATTTAATAGCTTCTTCATTTGAAAAATCCTTCTTTGCTCTGTTTGCTGCTTTTATGAGATAGAAAAGGGCTTTTTCTTTGTTTTTACATCGATAGTAGTGAAATGCCAAATCCCCCACAACTTCATCAAGATTGTCCTTGTTCAGAGTTTCCAAAGTATCTGCTATTGTAAAATGATACTCCTTTCCCAACTCCTCCGGTATTTCACTGTATAGTACTTCCTTTATCTTTGCATGGTCGAACTTGAAGTTACCATTGTGGGGGTGGATCAATCGGTGGGTCTGCTCCAAATATCTCAATCGCTCCAACAGTTGCACCCGCTTTATATCAAGGGTAAAGGCAAGTAGAGTCGGGTCAAACGCCTCTCCAATAATAGAGGCATAATCCAATACCTTTCTATCATTCATCTCCACTCGATTCAATCTTCTTGAAATCACATTGTATACCTTGGAGGGAATTGTCCCCTCTTCCAGTGGCTTGGCTAACTTCCATGTACCATTGATTTTTTTGATGACCTCTTCATCAACAAGGTATTTCACGAGCTCTATAACAAATAATGGATTCCCTTCTGTTTCATTATAAATTCGATTTGTAAATTTATCGCTGAAATCAAAATCTCCAAGCAAAGCAGATAAAAACTCGGTTAGGCTCCCTTCAGGTAATCTCTCAAGATCCATCTTCTCGTACAGATCCTCACGGTTCATCAATTGCATGGTTCCCACAAGTGGATGACCCTTTCCATCTTCTGCAGCAACATCTTCCGGTCGATAGGTGCTCAGAATGAACAGTTCAGACGTTTTAGTATTTCTTGCTATATGATGCATCAAAGCCAATGAAGATGGATCAGCCCATTGTAAGTCCTCGATACATAAGAGAGTTGGTGATGTCTGTGCAGACCTAGTTAATCCCATGGATACGTTTTTAAATAACAAATTTCTTCTGGCTTTCGGGTCCTCTTTTCCATAATAGATTCCGTCATATTTTCCTGAGGTAATAATGGGTTTAAGGAGCTCTTCAATCCCAGCAACCTTTTTTTCGTCACCTCCCCATTCTTTGAGGGTCTTTTTAAATGTTTTTGTAATCTTTGATAGAATCTCCCTCATATCGTTGAGCAGGAATTCATTTTCTCTTCCTGAGACTATTACGACAAGATTTGTTTCCCCAAGGCTCTCGATTAATATGCGATAATTTTGATATCCTAATGAATTTAAAGTTCCTTTTTCCTCATCCCCTGTAAGCTTTGAAAGAGATTCATTAACAAAGTCAGTTACTGTATTGAACATGGATGCAAAAACATCCGAATCTAGCTTAGTTTCTTCTCTCACAACATCTCTTATCAATATACCTGCATTCGTGACCAAATAAACTGCCTCTACCCTTGGTGCTTCCTCTGCAAAAAGGGATTCCATATCTCCTGACCTCAGGGCTTCCATTATGGGCATGAAAGGTGTAAGGGATTCATGCATGCAGTTTCCGGACAGGATTTGGAAACCTTTGGATTGGGCAACCTGTTTCAGCTCGTTTACTAATCCTGTCTTTCCGATGCCAGCTTCTCCTGAGATGAATATTGTGTTTCCTTTCCCCTCAGATGTCTTTTCCAAAAATCCCACAAGGTCTTTGAGTTCTTCATCCCTGCCAACCATCTTAGGTTGGAAATCTGGTTTTTGCATATGTATCACCCTTTTCCTATGGCTTTAAGGATTTAAGTTCTGTTTCCACCTTCTCCCTCTTCTTATTTCGTCTCAGTTTTTCATATAGTTCAATGGCTTTGGTCATTTGCTCTCTTGCTTTATCATATTCACCTTTTGCTTTCCACATAAGGCCGAACTCAAAATGCGATTCAGCAAGTTCATGTAGCATCGGTATTTTATCAAATATCTCGATACTCTCCATGAAGTAATCTTCAGATTCCTTCCAGTTTTTCTGTTCACGATT
>CP070672.1:105295-108764 GCA_020351895.1 Thermoplasmata archaeon | reverse complement strand
ATATCACTTCTTTTTATCTAGGGTTAAAGAGCTACAAGCTCCTCCTCTACTTCCTGCTTTTTCTTATATCGTCTCAGTTTTTCATATAACTCAATGGATTTGTTCATGTGATCTTTTGCCTTATCATATTCACCTTTTGCCTTCCACATAAGTCCAAATTCAAAATGCGATTGTGCAAGTTCATGTAACATCGGTATTTTATCAAATAAATCGATACTCTCCATGAAGTAATCTTCTGATTCCTTCCAGTTTTTCTGCTCTCGATGAAGCATCCCAAGTATCATTCCTGCCTCTCCAAAGTGCCATCTCGTTTCAATTTTAGCTGATAGCTTATAAGCTCGATTTGCATAATCCCATGCTTTCTCGGTATCTCCTCTCCTAAAATGGGCCATTGCCAAAGCACAATTGGCAAAACATATTGCCCATTTAGCTCCCATCTTTTCAACGGTTTCAAGAGCTATTTTTTGATGTGCAATGGATTTATCATAATCCCCCAATTCAATATATGCCCAACCTAGCCAACCATTTGATGCTCCAATACCCCAAGGGACACCTATCTTTTGTGCTATTTCAAGGCTCTTTTTTAAGTAATCTATTGCAGAGTCCAGATCTCCTTTATATAATGTGCAATTACCAATTTGAGTAAGGGCTGCAGCTAAAGGCAAAGGGCTGCCAATCTTCTGAGCAGTTTCCAGACTTTTTTTGTAGTGTTCTATAGATTTTTCGTACTCACCTAAAAAGATATATCCACCTGCAGCTGAAGTAAAGCGAATTGATATATAATCGATATCTCCAATTTTTTCAGATAACTCCATACACTGGTTCAAATAATCAAAAGCCTTGGAAAGATATCCTTTCCAAAAATGTAAATCTGCTTTGGTGGAAAGACAGGATATACAGCCATGTTGATCACCAATCTTCTCATATATTTTATGAGCCCTTTCTAATTGATTTAGAGAAGCCTTAAAATCACCCATTTTCTCGTAGATAATACCTGTGGATAAAATGGCAGCAGAAATGCCTTGTAGATTACTGCTTTTTTCGATTATATTGAGACTCTTTTTTAGGTATTCAGAAGCTATATCAAATTCCCCTCTCCAATCGTGTACATCCCCAAGACTTGTGCAGGTTGTTGCAATGCCAATTGGATTATCGATTTTTTCATAAATTTCAAGACTCTGTTCTAAATTTTCGATAGCTTTGTTATAATCACCCATCATAAAGACAAGGTGACCGAGGTTGTGAAGGGCAAGCGCTTTTCCTATACAATCTTCATCCTTTACCATATCCAACGCTTCATTGTTCAAATTCATGGCTTCTTCGAATTTCCCATTCTTTTCAAGAAGGCCCCCGATATTCGCGGTGAACTCAGCCTTTTTCTTTGGATCTTTGGTTAGTTCTCTTGCTTTTTTATATGAATCTATGCCCATCTCATAATTCCCTATTAAATCGTAAATTGCTCCCAAGTCTTCCAGAATTCCCATTCTCTTTTGTGGATCCTGTTCAAGTTCCAGAGCAAAATTATAAAATTTAATTGCCTCTTCATTTGAATAATCCTTCTTCGCTTTGTCTGCAGCTTTGATAAGATATAAAAGGGCTTTTTCTTTGGTTTGACATCGATAGTAGTGAAACGCTAAATCCCCGACAACTTCATCCAGGTTGTCCTTGTTCAGAGTTTCCAAGGTATCTGCTATTTTTAAGTGATACTCCCTCCCTAATTCTTTCGGTATTTCACTATATAAAACTTCCTTTATCTTTGCATGGTCGAACTTGAAATTCCCATTTTGGGGGTGGATTAATCTATGGGTCTGTTCCAAATATCTTAATCGCTCTAAAAGATGTACCCTATTTATATTAAGAATAGCAGCAAGCAGATTCGAATCGAATGCCTCTCCAATTATTGAGGCATAATCTAATACCTTTCTATCATTAATTTCCACACGATTCAACCTTCTTGAAATCACATTGAATACCTTTGAGGGGATTGTTCCCTCTTCGAGCTCTTTGGCCAACTTCCATGTTCCGTTAAAGTTCTTGATTATTTCTTCATCAACAAGGAATTTAACTAACTCTATCACGAACAATGGATTTCCTTCGGTCTCCTTGTAGATTTTATTTTTAAAATCCTCACCTAATTGGCTCTTCCCAAGAAGAGCAAATAAAAAATCATTTATACTCTCCTGGGGTAATCTCTCAAGATCCATCTCCTCGTACAAATCCTCGCGGTCCATCAATTGCATGGTTTTTAAAAGAGGATGACCCTTTCCATCTTCTGCAGCAACATCCTCTGGTCGATATGTTCCAAGAATAAATAGTCCCGAATCTTTTGTGTTCCTCGCAAGGTAATGCATCATAGCCAATGAAGATGGGTCAACCCATTGTAAGTCCTCGATGCATAAAAGAGTGGGTGATGTCTGAGAAGATCTGGCAAGTCCCATTGACACATTTTCGAAAAGTAGATTCCTTCTTGCCTTCGGATCTTCCTTTCCATAATAAATGCCGTCATACTTTCCCGAGGTGATTAGAGGCTCGAGAAATTCCTCTATTCCCTTTACATTGTCCTCGTCACCGTCCCAATCCTTTAGGACGTTTTTATAACTCTTGTTCACCTTTGAAAAAATATCCCTCATATCATTGATCAAAAATTCATTCTCCTTCCCTGAAATGATTACAACGAGGTTCAAGTCCTTTCTGCTCTCGATGAGAATCCTGTAATTCTCATATCCCAAACTATTCAATGTGCCTTCCTGTTCTTCTCCCAATAGAGCCGATAAAGATTGGGAGGCGAACTCACTAAGTGTTGTAAGTACAGAGGAGAATAAATCGGGATCGAGCTTTGTTTCCTGTCGCACCACATCCTTAATCAGAAGTCCGCTTTGTGTTACCAAATAGACAGCCTCAACCTTGGGTGCCTCCTCTGCAAAAAGGGATTCAAGACCTCCGGATCTTAAGGCTTCCATTAAGGGCATAAAAGGTGTCAAGGATTCGTACATGCAGTTTCCTGATAGAATTTGGAAGCCTTTGGATTGAGCAATCTCTTTCAACTCGTTTACCAGTCGAGTTTTTCCGATACCGGCTTCTCCCGAGATAAAAACCATACTTCCTTGTCCTTCAGAGGTTTTATCCAAATTTGATTGTAATTGGTTTAATTCATCCTCGCGACCAACCATCTTGGGCTGGTAATCTAGATTTGACATCTGTATCACCTTTTTTTTATTTTCTAGGGTTTAAGGTTTTCAAGCTCCTCCTCTACTATCCGCTTTTTCTTATTTCGTCTCAGTTTTTCATATAATTCTATGGATTTAGCCATTTGCTCTTTTGCTTTATGATATTCACCTTTTGCTTTCCACATAAGGCCGAACTCAAAATGCGATTCAGCAAGTTCATGTAGCATCGGTATTTTATCAAATATCTCGATACTCTCCATGAAGTAATCTTCAGATTCCTTCCAGTTTTTCTGTTCACGATT
>CP070672.1:101640-105195 GCA_020351895.1 Thermoplasmata archaeon | reverse complement strand
ATCGCTGTCGGGATTGGTTGGATAAGTTGTTCTTAATCTTACCTCAATATTTATGTCCGATATATGCAACATCCCAGTTGAACCACTGAAAATCCAAATGGGAATCCTTACATAACCACCATCGGATTCATGTGATGGGTCGTTTAAATATTTATTCAATGGAGCTATAATATCAACGCTCCTTATAGTATCAAACTCCCCACTGTAGATCCAATCGCGGAAACCATAATAGGTCTTAAAAGCAAAATCTCCAGATTGACTTGAAATGCCGTCAGGATATGGATCATTTGGATCATATCCCCAGATATTATCTTCATCTTCCGCTGGAGCTGGGTTGAACAAGGCTATTGTATATATATCATCTTTTGTAAGGGAAACTGATGTAAAATCAATGCTAATCCATGAATAACTAGACTGCGGAACCGGAATATTTGATTGAGATGCTATGACAGTTCCTGTTCCATATTCTCCTTCAATAATCTTTACATCGATATATCCGTAACTATTTTTTAAATATAAATCCACACGTGTTAAATTATCTCGACTCGGTGTAAACTGCTGCCATTCCCATGTTTGCCCTTCTTGTAACCAGAACTCAGGAAAGAGCGTTTGACTCTGGTCGATATCAAAACCTACATCTATTTTTGGACCTGTTGGATATACCATCTCAATGACATAAAGGGCTGCCTGCCCGGGGGAATGGTGATGTTGTATTGTTAAATAAATATAACCTCCTGTAATATAAACTTCCTCAGCATAACTTGGTGGGTTGCAATTTCCATAATATGTGGGTGATGATTTATCTGAAATATCAAAAACGCTCAGCCCCTCATCACCATCAGCCAAATAAGCCAAGTTTCCGGAAACATGAACATCTGATGCCTCCCCAAGCGAGGAACAGCTTCCTTCAAGCTGAGGTGAGGCGGGATTGCTCACATCTATAATATATAATCCATCTGAGCCATCAGCGATATAAGCATAATCGCCCACAACATATACTCCATATGCACAGTTAGTAACATATCCACCTTCATATAGGGGGTCATTTGGATCGGTCACATCTAAGATATAAAGACCATTATTATCATCCGCTACATAAGCATACTGCCCAGATACATAAACCCCATTTGCAAATCCTGGTGTATCTTTACTCCCCATGGGTGTAGGATTATAGGGATCGTAAACATCTATGATATAAAGGCCTGTATCTCCAAATGCCAAGTAGGCGTATCTTCCTGAGACAAAAATACCACCCCTGTACCCGACCCCAGAGCGTGGACCATTCCATGGACCTGGATGATATCCTGCAACGTATTGAGGGTCAGTCGGATCTTGGACATCGATGATGTCGAAACCATCAGCATCCGCTACATATGCGAAGTTACCTGAAACATAAACTCCGGAACCATGCGTAATGCCCAAATATCTACCTACACGGGTCGGTGAGTAAGGGTCAGAAATATCAACGATATCTAGGTAATCACAAGTAGGTAAATAAGCATAGTCACCCGAGACAAAAACACCTTCTATATATCGCTGATATTCCACATAACTTCCAATATCCTCAGGATATTTCATGCCTGTCACCTTCAATCTTGCGTAGGTAGCATATCTTGTAACGCCATCTTCCTTAGGTAAATCGATATAATCAATATGGGAACCTTCTGAATTAAAGGGATATGATTCCTCTTCATCACCGTCTGAAAATTTAGTAATGTGATAATAATCATCAAATAGGGCAGAATCATAAGGTGGATATACTTCATCACCATCGGATAATATGTCTCCATCTGTATCCCACCATGTAGGATCAGTTCCTCTTTGGTATTCTTCTAGATTCGTTAATCCATCCCCTGTACCTGGAATCTCACCGTCAGTATCTTGACCAGAGTCGTGAACACGGGGATCTAAACCCCATGATATTTCCCAACCATCAGGTGCAAGATCTCCATCTGTATCATCATTATCAGGTTCTGTCAAATAAAAATTAACCTCATCACCATCATTAATACCATCATCATCCGTATCTGGATCTGTAGGAATCGCATTGTGTATGATTTCATCTCCATCATAAAGCCCATCATTATCTGTGTCAGGATCTGTTGGGTCTGTTCCATATTGTTTTTCACCCTTTACTTCATCTGGATTTAGATTGGGATCGGGATTAAATATTCCATCGTCATTAACATCATACCACCCATCCCAAAGACCATCATCATCAAATCCATAAAAGCTTTCAGAATCAGGATCATTTGGGTCCGTTGTAAGAATGGTGTAATCAACTGTTAAACTTGTTACAACGATCTCTCCTGGTGCCGCGGAGTAGAAAATAACGGGAACATCACCGGCCAGCTGGTTCCCAATATAAATGTTAAATGGACTGTGGAAACCTGAGGCTGTAGTAGGATCATATAAAAAACCAGAGTAACTCCAATCTATTACCCCATCATCACCTATATCAATATGGGGACTATATGGATAAGCAGTATATATGGAGTACGTATCGGACCAATAACCTTCTGTGTAAAAAGCACCCGAACCTAACCGGATTTTCTTTTCATTTTCTATTTTGAGATACATTTTAGTTTGATCAGTATCGATTCCGTCGTTAGCTGTTAAACTTACAATATAGTTTCCTCTGCTGGTATATGGGTGTTGAGTAACCTCTCCTGTGCCTGCCCATCCATCATCAAAGTCCCATTGGTAAGTTAAACTATCACCATCTGGATCACTACTGGATGAAGCATCAAATTCAATAAGAATGCCTGATAAATGAGTTGCTCCTTCCAAAGGATGATCTATGATAGCCTTTGGTGCATAATTTTTAACTCTTAATGTCTTTGATGTTTCGCTTGACCAAATCATATCATTGTCTTTTACTTTAAAGTATATCGTGTGCAGCCCTGGGGTAAGGGTGGAGGTTTCTGCAAATGAGAAGGAATCGCCAAGGTCACCGTCTATGCTCGAGCGCCATCTACATGCTGTAACTAATTCGTTATCTATGCCATGTCCTGAGAAGGTAATTGTTTCATGCCTATTAGCAGGATTTGGGGTAATAGAATCGATAATGGGAAGAGGAGCACCTTTTGGATCCCATTCGATTATATAACTGCCGAAGATTGTGCTCTCAGGTAAGTTATCTATAATCCAATTAATTTTTATCCATTTTACTGGTCCAGTGTAGGTAAACTCCTCATCATATTCTAACACATAATGATCCACGACAATGGAGAATCCATCATGGATAGAAAAAGAATATAAATCTTCTGGTTCCGGTGGACCATTCATCGTCACGATTAATGGCTCGATAGGACCTGAGTAATAAATATACTGACCGTGGTCCTCTTCCATGATATCGTCACTCTCCTCCCACGGCATATCCCAAGAAATTAAGTAACTACCAAAGATAGGGCTCGGGGGAGCACCATCATCATAGATGGTGCCAATCATTATGTATTTTACTGGTCCAATATGATAAAGATCATCACCATATTCCATTCGCCAATCATAATAAACATAACTATTTCCATCATGAATGCTTACTTCGTAATAATT
>CP070672.1:81453-101540 GCA_020351895.1 Thermoplasmata archaeon | reverse complement strand
TCCCACTTACGGTACAAAGGCCATTTTGACCACAAGAATTCTTGATGCAAAAGAGAGGGTGGAATCTCCTGAATGCGGTGCCAAATTAGAACCAGGTGTAAACGAATGTCCCGACTGCAATTACATATTCGAAGAGACAGAGATGTGGCGCGAGTGTCCTGAGTGCGGGGCCCTCCATGCAGCTGATGTGACCGAATGTTCCGAATGTGGATATATATTCGAGGAGATGGAGGAAGGCGTGATTTTAGAGGACGGGTACCTGTGCCCAGAATGCGGTGTGGTCTTTGAAAAACCGGTTCCAGTTTGCACGTACTGCGGAGCCGTATTTGAAGGTGCTGAAGAGGAGCCAGAGGAATTCGAATGCCCAGATTGCGGCAATATTGTCACAACTCAGGATACGAGATGTTCTGAATGCGGTCTAGAATTCGAGGAGGAAGAGATAAGTCTTACTCGGCCCGGCATCGAGGCCGAAATTCCTGCTGACACCGGTCTTACCATCGGTGTTACCAATGGATTGAAGGAAAGGGGTTTGACAAATGGCCTGACAAACGGCCTTACAAATGGCCTAAGAGGTGTTAAATATGGCCTCACTAACGGCCTGACAAACGGCCTTACAAACGGATTGAGGAGTATTAAGACCGGCATCACGAACGGAATCACAAACGGCAATGGAATCACAAATGGTCTGAGCGGAAGAAGGAGATTGTTTGAGAGCAAGCAGAGCAAGCTGGGCTTGATCATATTTCCAATCATAATATTTGCACTTATTTTAGCTCCCTATATCATGGTGGATATTACCGAACCTCCTAAAGGAATAGATATAGACGGGAATTTTGGTGATTGGAGCAAAATAGTAAAAGGCTCTGATGCCACTGAATCTCCACCCCTCAATCCCAATGTCGATATCATTGACTACGGTGTTGATGGCAGGCTTTCTGAACTTTCTTTCTATGTTAAGGTAGAGGGGAATATGCTGGCCGGGGAGCCGGAGGCAAGTGGAAGAGGCATGGACACCATCTTCATCTTCATGGATGTGGATCAATTTTATGAGACAGGCTACAAAATTAAGGGTATGGGTGCAGATTTCATGGCCGAATTAGAGGGTTGGAGGGGCGAGATATTCTATCAAAACCTTTACAGCTATACCTCGGATGTCCAGGACTGGAATCAATGGAGCTGGGCAGGAAGGGTATCGGCGGCGATATCGAGTTCAGAAATCGAAGTGCAGGCTGGGTATGAAATTTTGGGTCTGAAAAATAACGACGCTGTGGATGTATTATTCTATATGCAGCTATATGAGGGCTCCGAAGATTTCTCAGATTCCGTGATTTCCAATGAAAAAGGTGTTTTAATGGTGAACCAAAAGGGTATGGGAGAAAGATACATAAATGGTAGCGCAAATCAGATATTAGCCCTGAATTTTACGGCGAAAAACGCTCCTATGGAAGTCACAGAAATTAAGCTTACTCGGATCGGATCGGGTAACAATACAGATATTGAATATGTTTGGTTGGAAGGCCCATTCATCATCGTCGATGGAATCATTAACAACAACGTTGTCAATTTCCAATTCCCAAACAGTTTATCTTTTGAAAATGGAGAAAGCAAGACCCTCTTTGTGGTGGTTGATGTTGCCTCAGGCGCGAAGGAAGAGAACAGCATAGGGTTCAAGATCGCACAACCCCATGATATTACCACGAAAAAAGGAACCATCACATTGAGCCGCTTTCAACCAGATTTCGGTCTCTACGATATCAGCTATATAAACTCCATTCCACAGGAAGTCAAGATCGATGGTGCCTTTGCAGACTGGGAAAATAAGGAAATGGCCAATGATGCAGAAAATGATGTTCATAATGAAAATTTAGATATAAGGGAGTACAGCGTATCAAACACGACGCAAATGGTTTCCTTTTATTTAAAAGTGGATGGACACATGGGCTGGGGGGAGGAGATCCCATACAGGAATAAAGCCAGTGCACCTTTACCCCCAACTCCTGGGGAACCAGGAGAACCAGAACCCTCAGAACCTGGCCCACCGCCAACACCAAGAACAGGGGAGGATATAGCCTATATCTACATAGATAGCGATAATGTATCAACCACTGGTTACTATATCGGGGATATAGGTGCAGACCATCTAATTGAAATCAAGGGCAGATACGGCGAGGTGATCTACAACAGGCATCTGAGCTTTTTTGGATCATCGGGATATGAATGGAGCTGGCTTGATCACAGCAGTGTCGATGCAAAGACCGATACAATGCGATTAGAAACGCAGATACCCATGGCCGACTTGGAAATAACAGACCAATTTCAAGTGTACTTTTCAACCACGGACTGGACCCATGGCGAAAGTGATTATTCGACAAAATCCATTGGTAGGGGAACCAGGGCCATCGTTGTAATTGAGGATTTCAATGCAGCTGCAAACGAGGCAACCTCCACTTCAAATCAAAGATCCGTCATAAGAACAACGGGCCAACCCACTGATTATTACTTCAGTTTCTATTATAATAATACTGCACAGAATCTAACCTGGGAATGGAGCCTAACAGGGAATGAGGACCCGTGGCCGAATCCTTGGCAATATGTCTTCACCAGTGCCCATCAAAACATGATGAATATTTCGGTTTGGTACGATGCAACAAATCAGAGGATATATGTTGTTGCAGACAATAGTACCTCTGATAATAATGTTACGGTTCGTAGCGGGACCATCTCAGACAATAATATCAACTGGGATGGCCCAGAAACTGATGTAATTGTATCGCCCTTTAATGTTGGAAATAAAAACGCATTCATCTGCAGGGATGCAAATGGATATCTATGGGTGATTTCAAGCACAATGGAAGGATTCAATGATTTCGGGCTCAGGGCTAACAGGTCAATAAACCAAGATGATGTTTCTTCCTGGGATGTTGGTAGTGTTGTAACCTCTGGTGCCGATAATGATTTAATTCCCATTGACGTTTACCCAATAATTCTTTCCATCGGAACTTCAGGATTTGGCACCGGAGATATGTATGCAGTGTGGTACAATTCCACAGGTCTTATTCAAGGTAGAAGGTACATTGATCTTAGTTCCACCTGGGGGCCCATTTTAAATCTCGATACAACCGGCACAGATGCTATCGATGGAAGTATTTGGGGTCCCTCAGCAGTTGTGGATTCAGCCAATAGAGACGTACACATAGTAAATATAAACTCTTTGGGAAAGGTGGATTACATAAGATATGACGAATCCACCAATCTTCCGGACGCCCCAAAAACCATTCGCGATACCATTGCGACCTATCCTACCATATCATTGGTTGGATCAGATGATCTATATGCGTATTGGATCAATACTTTATTACCCGGTAGCTATCAGATACAAGGAAACTACTCCACGGATCTTGGTTCCATATGGTCCCCGATAATGTTTGGTATCACCCCCCATACATTGGCAAAAAGTCATCTAACGTCTGTTTATTACGCCCCAAATTCATTTCTGAGCGGTTGGCAATGGACCCAGACTGTCTCAAACAACAATGATGTTCTTTTCGAGCGCATTCCAGAATTCCAAGATATCGTTATCCCCGTATTTTGCACGATTTTCATTGCTGTTATTTGGCAAAGACGGAGAAAAAAACATTAGACAATATCCCTTGTCAATAAATCCTCATAAAGATCTTCCAACTGGTTCACGATTTTTGGCCATGTGAATTTCTCCTTCACCCTTTCTCTTCCTTGCCTGCCCATGTTCTTTCTCCTGTCCTCATCATCCAAAAGCTCTATTATCGCATTGGACAATAATTCTGGTTTTCCGTATTCAATTAGAATCCCAGTTTTACCATGATCCACAACCTCAGGTACTCCCCCCACTTTCGTTGCAACACATGGTTTTTTACAGGCCATGGCCTCCAAAAGCACCAAACCAAAGGCCTCGTATTCTGATGGAAGAACAAAAACATCACAGGCAGAATATGCACTCTCAAACAGCTTTTCATCCGTTATATGACCGGTAAAAACCACGTTATCCTTTACCCCAAGGTTCTTTGCCTTATCCTCTAATAATTTTCTTTGGCCCTCATCCTCACCTATCAATACAAATGTGGTATCCGTAAATTGGGATAACACCGCAGGTACTGCAGAAATCAAATACTCAAGCCCTTTGTTCGAGGCAAGCCTTCCAACATATAGAACCGTGGGCCCCTTGATATCATAGAATTCTCGAAAAATATCTGGATCAGGAATGGGCTCGAATCTTTTAAAATCGATGCCGGCAGGGATTATCTTTATCCTCTCAGAAGCTATGGAAAAGTTTGAAAGCAGTTCTTTCTCATTTTCTGAATGGCAGATAACGACATCATTTGCATGCATTACCGGTCTTCCAAAGAATCTGTCGTAGATTTTCCTGAGCTGTTTTCTTTTCATCCCTCCCCACATACTCCAGGGTGGGTGAAAATGCGGAGTCACTACCAGGGGTATATCTTTTGTTTTCAGTTTCTTTGCCAAGGCAGTCGCTGTAGTTTGATAGTAACCGTAAGAATGTGTATGAATGATATCAGGCTTCTCCTTAAGCAGTGCCCTCAAAATAGAAGGTATGAAGATATAGTGCATTTCACCGCCGAAAGAGTATGATTTGAACCTTCTAACTGGAATCCCTTTGTACATTTGCCCGGGATTTTTCAGTCTCACAAAAGGCACCTCAGTGTAAAGATCAGATGTGAACACCCGTAAATCATGCCCCCTTTTTATCAGTTCCCGCGAGATATGATAAACATGGTTCTCGGCCCCTCCAGGTGCAGGGGGAAAACGAATGCATAGCTGTAAAATTTTCATTTTATCACGGAAGTTATGCAACAACTTGCCTGAGAATGTCTAATTGGATTTTAATGTTTTTCCCAAGAAGTCATGAAGATATTCAAAAAGAAATGTAAAAAAGAGTCTAAAAACACCTATGAAACCAGTTCTGTCCCTCTCTCCACAACGATCCTGCATGGTGTAGGTAACTTCATGCTGGCCCTTCTAAGTGCTTCTTTTGCGGTAATAAAATGAGCTTTTGACGTTGCAACTGAGATCAGACTCTGTCCAACGGCAACCCTGGCCGCCGGTCCCACGGCCTTTCCAAATGCGTGCCGCATGCCGTCCGAGACCCTATCGGCCCCTGCACCAGTTGCCTGTTTGTTCTCTCTTAAAACGTTGTATGGGTAAATCCTTATCTTCAGGTGATAGTTCACAGTGCCAGCCCTCTTATTTAGGTGCCGAACCGCTGCAATACGGGCAGCTTCCAGTGCATTATGCCGTATCTGACATGATTCCTGACATTTTAGCGTGATTAAGAGGGGAAAATTGCCCTTTGGATTCCCTAGGTCGAACTGGGTTATTCTGTTGGCAGGAACACCGCCCATGTACTCCCTTCTGGTGTACGCTTGACCCCTGATCTGCCTGTACATCCGTGCAGGTTTTCTTGACAAATTATCACCGTAAATTAGATTCAGTAGTTCGCCTTAATTACGTCCCCCTTTATAACTATTTTGCTGTTTAGCCCAGAATTCGGGGGTATTTCTCTTTATTATCAGTACCGAATGTTTTAAAACATGGTTTTAAATAAGAAGTATCAGTTGATTTCCCAATGACTGAAACTCCTGATAGTATGTGGAAGGATTGCAACTGCGTAAACTGTAGACTGGCGCGTATAGAGGACAATCTTAGTAGAATAATGAATATTGTAGATAAACTTCCTGCAGGTTTACCTCAAAAATCTATTTGAAGGCATATTTCGACGATATACAACTAAAATCGTGCTAATCGGGCCTTCTATGCGCTATTCGGAGTTTGATAAGGGGCTCTAATAATTGGATTAATATGTACTTATTTTCAAATTTATGACCTTAAAATCCGATCTTAATGGTAAGAAAAGACTAAATATAGAGAATATTTTCATCCAATTCGGTGAAGTTATGAATTGGAAAAAAAGAATGATGACCCCGCCGCCTGATGAGGATCTATCAGTTGAAATAATCAAGGAAGGAGGGGCTGCCACAGGGAAAATAGAAGGCAATATCCACTTAATCGATCAGGCAAGCGATTCTGCAACAATGAGGGGATGGGACGAGCTGACAATCGAGGAAAAATGCAACAGGCTCGGCAAATGGATCGGTTACATCATGAATAAAATGGAGCCCGAGATATAAATATACACAAAGCAAATATTAAGTACCATGATTGTAATGGGTTTTGCATGGATCTTTCATGGCTTTGGATATGCCTTCCCTTAATCGCTATCTTCGCAATCATAATAATTATCGGTATTATAAAATTGATAAAATTCCTTAT
This sequence comes from Thermoplasmata archaeon, assembly GCA_020351895.1. The sequence goes on along the minus strand of CP070672.1, from coordinate 95,216 downwards.
CATTCTCGGAATATTGCTCATCATCGTGGTTGGAGCCGCATTATGGTATCTTGGCTACATCCCTTGATGAGGTCCTTTGACCACCCTATTTTTTATCCATTGTGACTCCCTTTTGTCCCATGTAGTTACCGGACCTCTTCTCGTAAAGCTCCTCAGAGCTTGTTTGCATCTTCTCGAATACGATCTGTGCAAACGTTTCCCCGATTTTAATACCCACCTCATGATCCGAGGCATTGAAGGCTGAAAGCGTTAGGTTGCCTTCGAATCCTGCATCCACCTTACCAAAGGAGCTTAGAATCCCCTTTCTTGCATAGGTGGTTCTTATCCAAAGCTGCCCTGTTACCTCTCCACCCAGTTTTATGTACTCCTTTGTACTTATTAAAAACCATCTCAAACCAGATATGTTGCATTCCCCTTCACAGACCTTCTCCTTCAGTTCCGGGATAAAGATCTCATCCACAGTAAGATCGTACCCGTTTGGAGTGAGGTTGTCATCTAAAAACGGCTCTATGTACAGCTTCCCCTCTTTCATGCAATCTTTAATATCCTTGTCTGATAGTACCGCCATTGTACCCCTCGCTCTTTTGGATTTTAGAGTTTATATCCGATTTTCCTTAAGAATTCCTTTCTTGTCTTTCGGTTTTCCTCTTTCTCGATTCCTTTCGGTTTCTCGCCGTCAATTACCCCTATTATGCCTCTGCCCCTCTCGTTCTCTGCAACAACCACATCAACATCATTGGCTGTGGCACAGAATATATTGCATACTTCAGGTACGTTCTTCAGGGCACCTAGGACGTTTATCGGGTATCCTTCCTTCATGAGAATCACGAAGGTATGTCCGCATCCTATGTTCAAGGCGTTTTTCGCTGCCTGGGATTTAAGTTCATCGTCGTTTCCCTCTACCCTTACCAAACATTCCATTGAGGCCTCGCAGAATGCAATTCCGAACTTGATACCAGGTGCAGAGTTCACCATGGCCTCGTAGATATCCTCAGTCGTCTTTATGAAATGGGTCTGGCCAATGATCACGTTGGAATCTGAAGGCATGTCTACCGAAACTAATTTTGTTTCCATGTGAACCACTCCCCATATTGGGTATAAAACATTGAGGACTTATATATGATGCGGTTGCGAATTCACATTCACTTGAAGATTTCACCTGTTTCTTTATACCACAGAAGCAGGTCCAAATGGGCCATTGGAATCATTATTATCCCTGCGAATTCCTCCATTTTCTTCTCAATCCCAAGATATTTTTGTTTGGAAAGGGAAGTGGGAGTCTCATTGATAACTCCGAGCGACTTTAAATTCTTTAATATGTGTCGATCGAGTATGGCAAGGTTCTCTCCACAACCGATATTTCTTAGAAAATGACCGGCCTCTTTGTAACCAATGCCTTTGATATTCTCCACCAGCCACTCCCTGGCCTCCTTTGTATCTTTGAATCCTTTAATCAGAGGTTTTATGGAAATTCTCCCCTTCTTGGTGAAGGTTTTTCTCGCTTCTATTATGTGCTGCGCCTTGTTGTTATGGAACCTCACCTTCCCTCTAAGTTCCCTAGCAATCTGACTTTTTCTTCCTTCAAGCATGAGATCTTTTTTGAGAAGACATCCAACGGCATCATCGCAGGATCTTGCCTTGGACTGTGGAGTTAAGATGCAGAATACTAACTCTGCAAAAATATCTTCCTCGCTTCCCTTTTTCCAAATCCCTTTGAACTTCTTCAGCCTGGCACCTATCTTTTTTTCCACGGGATGATAAAGGACCTTTAATTCCCTTACCGCCTTTTTGTTTAATTTGAAAGAGTTACCTCTCATGACATCACATATACCAAAAAAGGAAAGGCCTCGCAAAGTTATAAGAATATCTGAAATAAAATTTCGCTATTGCTCATCTCCAATAAACTTAAGTATACCCAACCAATAAAGTTTAATTTGAGATGGAACGGGTTTCAGAGCAAGGGGGGATAAGATGGCCAGAACGGGTGTACAAGTAAAAGGGGCAGGAACAAAAACTCCCAGAATCGAGGAGGGAAAGTGGTATGTAGCGGATATGGGCAGGATCATTGGGCCCATGCCATGGAAAGATGTTAAAAGCATGGCCGATAAGGCTCAAGTTACGCCCTATGCACAGATAAGGGAGGAGAGCTGGAAACAATGGGCTCCCATAATCTGGTATCTTCGGGTAAAAACCAAGGGTGAAATGGAGATTGAAGGGCTCATACCCAGCCGCTACGACGCAATGTTTTATCTTGGAGTATTCATGTTCATGGTGGGAATTATCGGTTTCGTGATTCAGCCCGTTGTTGGAATCCTGCTGATTTTACTATCCATATTAGTAGAAGTGAAAGCCCTTCAATTGGAGAGCAAACACAAGGGAAAGGCCGCCACGAGAACCATTGGCAACATAATCGCCATGCTCTGGATAGTGCTGCAGATAGGTGTAACTGTTCTTATGGTGGGTATGGTTCTATTCTGATAACCAACTGAGAGCTTTATTCTCATCTTGAAATATCTGAAACTGGCCACCTCTGTTTTTTACAGCTGTTTCAGTGATTCCACCGAAAGATTCCTTTCTAACCATGCATCCTACCGTTATAAGGGGCGGTTTTGAAGAGAGTTCTGCAATTTTTACTCCGATATGAAACCGATCAAAAATATTTACGGATTCATAGTCAATCTCACGAGTGTCAAGGAGCAGTTTAGAATAATCACAATCTCTACATTCGTTAAATATCCTGTTTAAATTGGATTCGACTTCACCTTTGACATAATTACCATTTAATTTAACATAAAGATAATCATCCTCCCGTTTGAATCTTAGGTTCACTGAAAAACCCCCCTGAATATGGAATGTGATTGTTTTCAACCTATTTAAATATATTTAATGTGGGATAATAGAAAAGTCTCCCGATTTATAACGGAGCTAATTAATGTATTAAATCAAGCTCTTACAGGCCCAATCGTTTACAAAATCCATATCATCAACTATTTTCTCCATTGCCTTTTCCATGTATCCTATAAAGACAACTCAAATGAGTTAGTAAAACATTTAAAGATATCCTTGGAAAACATTTATTAAATTCAAACTGTATTCACAAACCCCACAAAAAATAGCATTTTCTGACGAAAAAAACTGGGGGAGTGTAAGATGAAGAAAGCAAAGATAACTGTCATAGGCGCAGGCACCATGGGTGCGGGAATTGCCCAGCGTGCATCACAATCCGGTTTTGCAGTCTGTGTCATGGATGTGGAGGACGAGTTTCTGATGAAGGGGTTTACCAGTATTAAAAAAACCCTTAAAAAAGGAATAGAGCTGGGTAAGGTCACGTTGGAGCAATCCAAGCGTATATTGGGGAACATTCAAGGAACAACGAACCTGGAAGAGGCTGTAAGGAATACAGATTTGGTAATAGAGGCTGTATTCGAGGATATGCAGGTAAAAAAAGATCTTTTCATCAAACTGGATGGATTGTGTGAAGAGAAAGTCATCTTCGCCTCAAACACATCATCCCTCAGTATAACAGAGCTGGCCAAGTCAACGAAAAGAGAGGACAAATTCGCTGGTTTACATTTCTTCTATCCATCGGCAATTAACAGGCTCGTGGAAGTGATAGCAGGAGAAAACACATCAAAAGAAACAACAGATGCTCTAATGAAGATATCACGGGGTCTCGGAAAAACACCGATTTTAGTGATGGATGCACCTGGATTTGCAGTGAACAGATTCTTTGTCCCATGGTTGAACGAGGCATGCAGGATCCTTGAAGATGGGACTACCAATATACCGACGATAGACAAGGCTGCAAAGGAGGCGTTCGGTATTGGCATGGGACCCTTTGAGCTAATGAATGCAACAGGCATACCGATTGCGTATCATTCCCAGGAATCCCTGCATAAGGGCCTTGGGGAATTCTACAAACCCAGCGAGAAACTGAAAGCCCAGTTCGAGTCAAAAGAACCATGGGACATGGAGGGGGTAGTAGATGATGGCCTAATAAATACCTTAAGAGATAGATTCTATGGAGTGGTTTTTGGGGTCGCTTGTCAACTTGTAGAGGAAAATGTGGCTTCAAAAGGGGATATAGACAGGGGAGCCACAATAGGTTTGAGATGGGCTGCAGGGCCTTTTTGCATGATGAACGAGGTTGGAATAGGGAAGACCTATTCCGTGGTGAATAACCTTGCAATTAAATCCATGGATACATTCAAAGTCCCTGAGATACTGAAAAAACAGGCCGAATCCAAAAAGCCTTGGGATCTGAAAATCGTACGTCTTACCAAAGAGGATAATATAGCCATTATCACAATGGACAGGCCCGAGGCCCTAAACGCCCTGAATTCAAAGGTTTTAACCGATCTTTGGGAGGTTATTCAACAGGTTAAAAATGATGATGATATCTATGCGGTGATCATAACAGGGGAGGGCACGGCCTTCGTTGCCGGAGCCGATATTAAGGAGATGATAACGAAGAATCCAATAGAGGCAAGAGAGTTCACCTACCTTGGACAGAACGTGCTGAAGGAACTTGAAAACTTGAACAGGCCCGTTATCGCCGCAGTAAACGGCGTTGCCCTGGGGGGTGGCTGCGAGCTGGCATTGGCCTGCGATATGATACTTGCCTCTGAGAAGGCTAGGCTGGGTTTTCCAGAGGTGGGATTGGGAATTCATCCCGGATTTGGAGGAACCCAGCGGCTTCCGAGACTCATTGGAAAAGCAAGGGCCAAGGAGCTGATATTCACTGCCGACATTTTAGGAGCAAAAGAGGCAGAAAAAATAGGCCTTGTAAACAGGGTTGTTGATCATGAGCACCTCCTTGATGAGGCAAAGAAATTGGCAAACAAAATCGCAAGGCAGGCGCCCATTGCAATAAGGCTGGCAAAATCTGCGGTGAACAAGGGATGCGAGATGGATTTGGATACGGGTTTGGCGTATGAAGTGGAATCCGTATCCATGGCCTTTTCCACAAAGGACAGCAAGGAAGGCATGAAGGCCTTTACTGACAGAAGAAAACCCGAGTTCAAGGGTAAATGAGGTGATTGAAAGTGGTAAAGATTCTCGTATGCTACTATTCAAGGGGTGGAAACACAAAAGCAATGGCCGAGTTTGTTGCAGAGGGAGCAAAAGCCGAAGGCGCCGAAGTGGATCTAAAGGATGTAGAGGATGTGAAATGTGATGAACTTGTGAAATACGACGGCTTGATATTCGGCTCTCCTACCTATTACGGAGCTTGCGCCGCCCCAATTAAGGAGCTCATAGATGAATCTGTGAAGCATCACGGCAAGCTCGAGGGAAAGGTGGGAGGTGCCTTCACATCCAGCGGAAATCTGGCTGGGGGAAACGAGACCACGATCCTCAATATTCTCCAGATGCTTATGATACACGGAATGGTGATAAAAGGGGATCCTAAGGGAAGCCATTACGGTCCAGTTTCAGTGGATGCACCAGATCCAAGAACCAAAAACGAGTGTGTGAGATACGGAAGGAGATTGGCGAGACTCACAAAAAAATTACTTGGGTGATTTTTTATGTTCGAAAAAAGAGAATACAGGATGTATGAAGGAGTGAAGAAAGAGCATATATACCCACAGATATGTGATTTCTGGGCAAGACAGGGCTTTTATGTGGCCCAGATGTCGCCATATCACATCCAGGGACAGAGCTACCATCAGAAGATAGGACTGAGAAGGGAATTCTTTCTAAACATGGACGACCGCCAGGGAAATACCTTTATAGACCTTTCGTTTCAGGCTAAAATCACCGACGAAGGATTGATCGGCGGGGCTGCTGCAACAATAATATTTTGGCCTGTTGCCCTTGTCGGAGGAGCAGTATCCTATAAGGAGTACGAGGATGACGCCAGAAATCTCATGGGAAGCTTCTGGGCTTTTGTTGATCAGATCACAAATAAAAGGGGAGCCTTTGCCCAGGCCCCAGCGCCCCCACCACCACCTCAACCCCAGGACACTGTCCCATGCCAGGGATGCGGTGCATTGTTGATTCGAAGCTGGAAGGCCTGTCCTTACTGCGGTAAAGTATTGAATTAAAGATTTCCATACTTAAAAGTTGGTTGAATGCCTAAAACTAATTGGAAGGGATTCAAATGTTCGATGTAAAGGAAGTGGATTGTGCATTCTGTGGGTCAGTTATCAAACTCAGTAAAGCCGTTAGAATGGAACCAGAGACAGGAGAATATGTATATGCCTGCCCAAACTGCGCAATAAAATGGGGTAATAAAGCTAGGATTTCATGAACTGTTGCGTCTGGCCTCTTTAAATCCCAAATCAAAGGCCCCAATGTTTTCATCAATGAATCTCTTGGGTACATTTTTACTAATTGTCTCCTTTAATTTATCGGCACTCACAGGAAGCTCTTTACAGGCTCCAGAAAGCGCGCCCAAAAGGATTATGTTCGTGACTATTACTGGAAGTTTCGCTGAAATTGCCAGGTTCTCTGCATCGAGTTTGACGAGTCTTTTTCCCACATCAAGGTTCTTTAACAGTAAATCCAAATCAGGATAGGTATCATCTTCTGAGGAAACTGCAGGAGGATAAATCGGATTCACACTTGTTATTATTGTTGTCTTCTTTGAAGCCATTTTAAGATGACGGTACGTTTCCACTGGCTCGAATCCCAAAATCATGTGGGCATCTCCCTTTCCTATCATGGGACTATGAACATCACCGATTCGAATTGTAGAGACAACCATGCCACCCCTTTGGGCCATGCCGTGTATTTCGCTTACCATGACGTTCAAACCCGATTTTAATGCAGCTTCGCCTATTATTCTCGATACCAGAATAATACCTTGGCCCCCTACACCCACAACAACCAGGTTTGTACAACTTTCTTCATCCATGATCCTCACCTCCCTCGATTTTTTGAATCGCACCTGAGGGACAGACATCTGCGCATACTCCGCAACCAACACAAAGATGCGGGCTTATTTGCGGAAATTCGTCCTCCCCAACACTTGATGCAGGACAGCCAAATTTGGAGGTACATGTATAGCATTGGATGCAAGTTTCAGTGTCTACATCATAGACATCAATTCTCTCTCCCATTCTCTTTTTTACCCGATATTCCATCAATGCGCATGGATGTCTTGCGATAACAACAGAGATGGTGGGACTTTCCAGTGCTTCTTTAAGAATATCAATGGTTTTTTTCAGATCGTACGGATCCACAACCTTTGAATATTCCACACCGCAGCCTAAAACAACATCGTTTATGTCCAGTCCCTTTGCATTCCTTCCCTGCCTCCCCACATCCACACCCGGATGGGGTTGAAATCCAGTCATTGCAGTTGTACTGTTATCCAGAATACTCAACACGAATTTATGACCAGAATGCACTGCATTGACAAGACCTGGAATTCCTGCATGAAAGAAAGTGGAATCACCTATAAAAGCGATAACATCCTGGTCTGTCACTTCGGCAAATCCGCAGGCCGTGCCCACACTGGATCCCATGCAAAGCACAATATCTGCGGTCCTAAGAGGTTTCTGAAGAACCAACGTGTAACAGCCTATGTCCATGGGAAATATCGTGTTTTCAGAGGAGGCCTCTTTCGCGGCATAGGCAGTGGCCCTGTGGGGGCAGCCGGGACAAAGAACTGGAGGACGGGAAGGGAGGGACAGGGGTTTGATATCAACTGGTCTTTCATAATGATGCTCTATCCTAATATTAGGAAAATCCTCTTTGAGAATCTCCATTAATCCCCCTCTTACAATATCAGGATTGAACTCACCATGCATGGGAAAATGCCCTGTTTCTTTTCCATAGGTTTTCAATGATAGACCATATTCGCCTGCAATTGACTTTATTTCGTTTTCAAGATAGGGATCCAATTCCTCTAAAATAATCACGGCATCAAGGTGTTCCATAAAATCTGAACATTTTTTCTTTGAAATTGGATTTGTCATTCCGATTTTCAACATTTTTGCATCCAAACTCAATTTTTTCAGTATATCGACACAATAACCAAAGGAAACTCCTGAGGTGATTATTCCTATTCTCGTTTTACTATCTTCATTAACAATAAGGTTCAGTTTTGTAGTCTCACTTATTTTCTTTGCCTTTTTCATTCTTTCCAAAAGGAGTTTGTGATTCTCAAGTGCATAGCGGGGGTCGAGCATGAAGCGCTCGGGCTCTTTTTGGAATTTGGTTTTCCCCCTTCCATGTTTGACTTCTCCCAATGTGATGGGTGCCCTTGTGTGGCTCACCCTTGTTGTGGTTCTCAGAAGCACGGGAAGCTCCAATTCGTGGGAGATAGAAAATGCCTCCTGCACCATGTCCTTTGCTTCCTGCGGTGAGGAAGGCTCGAGCATTGGTATATTCGCAAGCTTACTGTACCAACGATTGTCCTGTTCGCTTTGGCTTGAGTGGCATCCAGGATCATCGGCAGAAACTATGACATGGCCACCTCTTACTCCGACATATGCGAGGCTCATGAAGGCATCAGATGCAACATTTAGGCCCACATGCTTGAAGATAGTCAAAACATTCAAGCCTGAGATGGAGGCTGCGATTCCAAGTTCCAGGGCAACCTTCTCGTTAACAGAGTATTCGAAGTAGATCCCAAGCTCGTCTGCTATCCGATAAAGCACATCTCCGATTTCCGAAGAAGGTGTTCCAGGATACGTGGATGCCACATCCAATCCCGACTCCAAGGCTCCTCTGACTATTGCCTCGTTTCCCAGGGCAAGTATCTTATTTCTATCACTTGCCAAAATCATGTTCATGAACTATACCCACGAAGTTGAGGTAATGCCTTCGGGTAAATAATATTTAGCACTTAATTATCGCTTTTCTTTCCATTTAAAATAAATCCCTGGAAGGTTTTTATAGTGGTAATTGATTGTCAATTTTGATGAAAGATAACAATAAATCCTCAATAGACCCCATAATTCCATTTGAAAATATCTTGGAATCTTTGATTATACCGGATCATTTAAAGGCAATTTTACCAAAGAAATGGGAGCTTCTTGGAGATGTTTTGCTGTTGAAGCTTCCAGACGAACTGGAGGCTATAAAAGAGAAGATAGCAGGGGCCTATGCACAAGAACTTCAGGCAAAAACCGTTTTAAAGGATAAGGGTATCCAGGGCGATTTCAGGGAGCCTGAGGTTGAGCTTCTATGGGGATCCGAAACAGAGACGGTTCATAAGGAAAATGGTGTGAAGTTCAAGCTCGACTGCGCAAAGCTCATGTTCTCATCAGGCAACATTGACGAGAGAATCAGGATGGCTTCTGTTGCCTCCGAAGATGAGATCGTGGTTGACATGTTCGCGGGAATAGGTTTCTTCTCTATACCCATGGCAGTTCACTCCAGACCTAAGAAAGTCTATGCCATAGAAGTGAATCCAGTGGCCCATCAATACCTTTGCGAAAATATTCAATTAAATGACGTAAATAACATAGTTTCGCCATTTCTTGGAGATAATCGAGATTTCGAAGGTGAGAAAATTGCGGACAGGATCGTAATGGGATTTCTTGATGATACTCATCGGTATCTACCTAAGGCTTTAAGCATCCTAAAGGAGAAGGGGGGAGTGATCCATTACCATGAAAAATGTCCCAACGAGCTTCTGGATAAAAGACCCATAAAAAGGATAAAAAAGGAAGCAGAGAAGAGAAAACTTGACATTATATTACTGAACAAAAAAATCGTGAAATCCTATGCACCTGGGGTTAGTCACGTGGTTTTGGATGTTGGAATTGGAGGCTCTTAAAAATCATTTGTAAATCATGCTACCAGTCTTCTTGCTCGTCTTTTAAAATCCTTAACTCTCAATTTTTTTAGTGCAGAGATAAATTCTTTCTTTCCAACAAGCTCTGCTGCAAAGTTATCGGCACGAAAATCGTCCCTATAGCTTCTCAGCCACAATGAAGAAACTGCAAGGATATTGGCAATGAACCTGCTGGGGGTATGCATCACATGATAAAGCTCATGGGCTGCCACAGCCTTTATCTCCTCCGGATCAAGAAGTTCAACAAGACCAACAGAAAGGTAAACCTGTCTTTTGTGGGTAAAGGCCCTTATCTTCTGGGTATCCAACAGGAATATCTCACATCCGAGTTCCCGTGAGAGGCTTTTTAAAAAGCTTGCTTCTTTGATCTCCCGATTCCGCACATACCTGTCAAATCCAACTTGAATCATACCCAGTATTATCATGGCTCCCAAAATCAGTCCAAGATAAATCCAAATAAGTCCAGACATGGGGCAGGTCATGAGCCTGAAACCCTCGACAATAGCAAGGCCGGATACGATCTGGGAAAGGAACATGGGATGAGGTTTCTTTGTATAAAGAAAGAGCATCCCCAGTGCAAAAGCCCCTATAAAAAGGGAAAATATGATGTAGTTTGTACTGGATTTTACAATGCAACTGAAGTAGCAGTTTATGGCCTCGAACAATGATTTCACTCCTTCTTGTATTTACCCAGGGTATCTGTTACAGTATCACCAAAGGTATCGATTAGGCTTTCAATGATTCTTTCCGATATTTGGCTTCCTATCTCGTCCTTGGAATAGGCTGGTCGATACATGTACTTAACTTTTTTTTCTGAGTCCACAAGCTCTCTTTTTACAAAGCCTGACTTTACCAATCTGTCCAGCGTCCCGGCTATGCATGCCAAAGAAAGGTCATTTATGCATCCATTTATGTCACTTGAGGTCATGCTTTCCTTTTCCCACAGGATTTGAAGAATCCTGACCTCATTTGGGCTGAAGAATTTTGTAAGACCCTCATTCTCTATGTTGATCCTTGTGAATTTTACCATTTACATCAACTACAAACTTCATTTTTTAATTTGTTTACGTCAAATGTAAACGTACGCTCTTTGTATAAATAATTTTCGAACAAATATAATATATGGCTTCTGCACATTATCTGCTTTACATTAGGTGTAAACATGCTTCTAAGAATCCTTGGAAAATCCATCTCGCGGCGCAAGGCAAGGGTCGCCATCGCAGTTGTTGCAGTCATCATGGGTGCATCAATTGCAGGTGCCCTTGTTACAACTTCAATGAATATCCAGGAAAAGGTGGGCTTGGAGTTTCGACAGTACGGTGCAAATATCTTGCTGGTCCCAAAGACAGAGAGCATCCCGGTTTCCATAGGGGATGTGGATTACGGGGCAGTCACAGAGCAGAGGTTTGTTGAAGAATCAGACCTACCAAAGATAAAGGAGATCAACTGGGCAAAGAACATCATGGGATATGCACCTTATCTGTACTCTGTTGTCTCTGTTGCGGATCAAAAGACGGTATTATCAGGGGTTTGGTTCGACGAGATAATGAAGATCAGCCCCTGGTGGGATGTGAGGGGAAGCTGGATCGAAGATAGAAACGATACTGAATGTGCAATCGTGGGAATCCGTGTTGCAGATATCCTAAATGTGGGAATAGGTGATGAACTGACATTGACCCATAATGACACTGTTAACTTAACATCTGATTCAGTTGAAATAGTTGGGATAGTGGAAACAGGAAGTTCGGAGGACAATCAAATATTTGTTTCCCTGGCACTGGCCCAGAGTCTCACAGGCCTTATTGGCAAGGTGAGTACAGTTCAAGTAAGCGCCCTTTGTATCGGGTGCCCAGTGGAAACAATTGCCGCAGAAATCGAGGAAAAGATCCCCTATGTTCAGGCCAAGTCAGTCAAGCAGATGGTGAGGGCAGAAATGGAGATTCTTGGAAAAATAGAGGAGCTCATGCTACTTGTTGCGGTTGTGGCCCTTTTGGCCTCTGCACTTGGAGTCATGACAACAATGACCACTTCAGTTGTTGAGAGGACAAAGGAAATCGGCATGATGAAGGCCATAGGAGCCGAGAACAACAAGATAGCCTCCCTGTTCCTTTTGGAGGCCCTTATAATAGGTTTGATTGGGGGCGTGGCAGGTTATGTGGTTGGCCTTGGCGTGGCACAGTTCATTGGAATGAGTGTGTTCAACTCAGCAATCTCACCGAAAATCGAGGTGCTTCCCCTGGTTCTGGGAATTTCTATTGGTATAGCGACATTGGCAAGTGCAATTCCGGTTCGCAGGGCCATTTCCATTGAGCCTGCAAAGGTGTTGAGGGGTGAGTGATATGAACGAAATAATTCAGATAAAGGATATTGAAATGGATTACAATCCCACAACAAGGGCCCTGGATGGTATTACCCTGGAAATAGAGAAAGGTGAATGGGCCACAATCATGGGTCCCTCGGGCTCTGGGAAGACCACACTCCTTAACATCATAGGCTGTTTGGAAAAGCCAACCAGCGGAAACGTGATTGTTGAGGAAACGGAAGTTACTGCCCTGAACCAGAAGCAACTCACACGGTTTAGGAGGGAGAATTTCGGATTCATATTCCAGCAGTTTCATCTTGTGCCTTATCTAACTGCATTGGAGAATGTCATGCTCTCCCAGTACTTCCTCCACGGAAGGAAGATAAAGGAGGAGGATGCGATAACGGCTTTAGAGCGTGTTGGGCTTGAGCACAGGATGGATCATATTCCTTCCCATATGTCAGGTGGAGAGCAGCAGAGGGTCTCCATTGCCAGGGCTTTGGTCTGCGAGCCTGCGATTCTACTTGCCGACGAACCCACTGGTAATCTCGATTCCAAAACTGGGAACGTTATTCTCGAACTCTTAAAATCCCTTCACTCTGAAGGACATACGATTCTCATGGTCACCCACGATATAAACATCGGGAGAATGGGTGAGAGAATCATTCAATTGATCGATGGTAAGATATCTCAGGATAAACAAAATTCAGTTGAATATGATAATTGAAGAGGTGAAAATATGGCAAAAAAAACTGATTCCAGCAAAAAAAGCAGTGGAAATAACAAAAGGAAAGGCCGAATGAACAGGAAAAAATCCAAGGAGGAGATCGAGGCCATGCACAGAAAGGAGAACATGATGAACGTAATGAAAGTAGGTTTTGTGCTTTTCATAATTGTTATCCTTATTGCATTGGTTCTACTAGGTGCTGGCAACGGCCCTGAGAACACAACGAATTATGACTCACCCTACGAGATAATCGGTGATGAGTTTGTGATACCTTTATCAGATGTCACGGATTCAGCGAAATACTACAGCTACAACACAGGCACCAATGATATAAAGTTCTTTGCGGTGAGAGGATCCGATGGGGATGTCCACACCGCATTCGACGCCTGCGAAGTCTGTTTTGAGGCAAAGAAGGGCTACTATCAGGATGGAGGCGACATGGTGTGCAGAAACTGCGGAAACAGGTACACAACGAACCAGATAGGCACAGCAAATCAAGGTGGGGGCTGCTGGCCAGGTTATATGAAACGGACAATTGAAGGGGATAAAGTCAAGATCAAATTGAGCGAACTCGAAGGGGGCAGTTTTTACTTCCCATGAGGCTATTCTGTCTCGAAGTTCAATGTTTCCTCGGAAGGTGGGGGCGGGGGCGGTGGTAGCTCCTTTTCCAATTTCCCTTCATCTTCTTCCAATGGGATGTCCTGCTCAGGACCCTTGCCAATTTCTTCTGGAACTTGATTTCCCTCTTGTTCATCCGACAATCCCGCTTTCCCCCTTCCCTTGATCAAATAACCCAAAAGAAACGCTATTATACCAACCAGTACTAGAAGCAGAATCCAGGTGTAATCAGTTGGCTCCTCTTCCTCTGCTCCAAGTATCAAAAATGCCATTGTGGTTTGATCGCTTCTTCCTTCATCGTCAGTGACTGTGATGGTGACAACATGGGTTCCAACATCATCTTCAGAGGGGTTGAATTCTATGTC
>CP070672.1:73399-81353 GCA_020351895.1 Thermoplasmata archaeon | reverse complement strand
GGGTATATCAGACTGGGAGGTATCGATACAAGCGATGGAGTGACTTATACCAATGCCGCGCAAGCAGTCTCTGACTGCCAATCCCGTTATGAGAGGCAAATCGACCCTTGGAATCTAAGGCAGAGTCTGAGAAACGAATTTAAATTCGTTGAGCTTTTTGTAACCCAGGTGTTCACAGGAGACGGATATGCAGTCTCTGTTAAGGTTCATTATTTGGGAATGGATACTTTATTCTATTCTGATCCTCTTTCAGGAAGTCTCTATGTATTCATGATAGAGGATAATGTAACGGCTTACAGCACTGTCATGGAAGAGAATGTTGTAAATCGTAATGTTTTCAGGGGATATGCAATAGAAGACGAGCAGTTTGGTCTTGGGCAGGATGAGTGGTATGAAACCACGGTCTCTTGGGAGATTCCCGAGGCCACTGTCCCCATTAAGCCAGGAGACCTTACAGCAGTTGCGGTGGCGTATGATCTAGATGACACTGATTCACAGCATGAGAATCAAGGAAACAATGTAAATGTTCCAAGAGCAATTCAATCTGCAACTCCTAAATCCACTGCATATGATCTTGAAAACGATCTTCCGGTTTTAGAAGATATTAAGATTACCTATGATGGAGAAGCCCAGATATCGGCCGAATTCGAGGATGAGAATGGCATCTCTATGGCTTATGTCATTTACAATACGGAAGCACCCAACGCCACGAATTGGGAATACATGGAAATGGAGATATCAGGTGAGGAGCTTTGTGATGAATCAGGTGCATGTTATGCTTATTTGGACAGCCAAGGTATTGCCTCAATTCCCATGAACGCAGGAGAAACCCTGTACTATCAGCTCCTTATATATGATGGTAATGCAACTGAGGGAAAAATAGGCATGGCCACATTTACGGCTGAGGGTGGTACCCCCATGACATGGAGTGGATCCATACCCATTGCTGCGGTTCTTATAGTTATCGGCTTTTTGGTTTTGGTGGGTAGTCTATTTTATTTTCTTAAGGATAGGAAGAAAAGCGAGGGTTTGGAGGTTGAACAAGAACCTAGTGCAGATTCCCTCGATGTAACAGCTCAAAGCCCCATGCAAAAAAGACCCTCGAAATCCGTGATGCTGGGCGCAATCATTTTGGGAATAGTCCTGATATCGGTGGGAGCAGTTGCCTCCGTTTTACCATCTGGAAGTGAAAAGGTTCCCGATATCAGCATGACCGATGTTGATGGAAACGATTTCTCACTTTCTGATTTCCGAGGAAAAGTCGTGTTTTTGGAGTTCATGGCAACATGGTGCTCTGATTGTCAGAAATTGACAAAAGAAATGAAGGACGTTTATTCCCATTTCGGTGATAATGTTGTAATGATATCCTTGGATATAGACAAGAAGGAAAGCCCTGATATGTTAAGGAACTATGCAGATAAAAACGATGCAAAATGGATATTCGCCTTCCCCAAGGATTTCAACAGTGTCCACACCACCTTCAGCATCAGCGAGATCCCAAAATCACTTATCATTGATAAAAATGGGCATTTGACCTTCGAATTCGTTCTCTCTCAACCGTCGAAAGATATAATAAATAAGATAGAGGCAACAAGAATGGGGGCAGCCGATCCAATTGCCAGTTATTCCATACCAATTGAGCTCTTAGCTTTCGCAGCCGGCATTGCTTTATTTTTATCCCCATGCGCATTTCCCATGCTTCCAGGATATGTGGGATATTACTTGGGAATAGACAGTCAACCACGGCAAGGATCCAAAAAAGAAGTCATTAAAAAGGCGTTACCTACAGGTATGGCAGCGGCCTTGGGTATTCTGTTTGTCTTTCTATTCATTGGCACTCTCATAATGATTATAGGGAGCCCGATATTGCCTTATATTCCACTACTGGCACCTTTTGTAGCTATCTTAATAATTGTGATGGGTGTGCTGATGCTCACCAATATCCAGTATTACTCAATAACAAATCGATTCAACTCTTATGTCCAGTATGTTATCTCAAAAATTAAATTCAGAAACAGATCATTGGCAGACAGCGTGAACGAAAATGAAGTGGGTGGGGTCTTCGCCTACGGCATGGGATATGGCTTAGCAGCAGCAGGATGCACTTTACCCATATTCTTACTTATCATCACCGGAGCTTTATCAACCGGAGGATTTCTATCCGGCTTGCTCATATTCTTTATATTCGGGCTTGGGATGGCGCTTTTCATGTTCGCAGTTACCTTACTTGTCGCAACATCCAAGGATACCATTATTAATAAATTA
The DNA here is from genome assembly GCA_020351895.1 of Thermoplasmata archaeon. The sequence continues at coordinate 79,088 of CP070672.1, read as the reverse complement.
AAAATGTCAACCCATAAAATCAAGATTGCATCCGGTATCTTCTTGATAATTGCCGGATTTGCAGTTTTAGCTGGCTTTTATTATGCATTCATGGTTTAAAGTACAATTCAATGTTGATGGGGCATTCAATATAATTTTTCTTTTACCATGACCTAGTTATTTCAAAACCTCCATCTTACCGAATCTACCGGCACTGATCTCAAGATTACCGTTCCATTCCTTTACCCATCCGTTTAGAATGCGTATCTTATCGTTAATTTCAACCTTATCGATTTCATCGTTCCATAAAGTGAGGCCGACTCTCGCTCCTTTCTCATCTTTGGCCACTGCACTGCAGACCTTTCCCTTTACCCCAAATTTACTGATATAACCCCTTGCCTCCTCCTTCTCAACGATGGTTAGCTCGATCTTTTCTATATTACTTTTTGGCTTCAATTGATTGACGTACATCCTTAATCCCTCATGCGGGGTATTGCATTGTTGAGATTTAAAATTTAGGAAGGGGAATCCTTGCAGAAGATAGTAGCATAAACCTTTGCATCATTCACTATATTCTCTATTTTCGCGTATTCATTAGGTGCATGGTATGTATCGTCGAGCTTTGCCCAGACAACAGCGGGATACCCCGCCCTTCTGAAAATTGCGGCGCATGTTCCCCCTCCTATACCACCAGCGTAGGGTTTTATATCGTATACCCTTTCAACTGCCTCTTTTAGGGCTAATACCGCAGGGCTTTCAGGAGATGTTGGGGGTGCAGCGGGATCGTACTTCGGTCTTTCAAACTCGAATTTAGCACCTGTTTCCTGGACAACGGATTTCGCAATGGTTTTTACTACCTCTAACACCTCTTATGGATCGTAATCAGGTAGAATCCTGCAATCCATATAAAAAATGTCCTCGCCAGGAATCGTGTTTATATTAGGAACATTAGCCTCCTTCTTAGTAGGCTCAAAAGTGGAGATAGGTGGATCAAAGAGCTCGTCCTTCTTGTCGTATCTGGGGTAAAGTTCTTCCTTAACGTTAACACCGAATTTCATAGCCGCCGAAAAAGCATTTATTCCCCTCTCTGGCATGCTTCCATGACATTGCTTACCGATGGTACTAATCTTGAGCCACATGATGGTCTTCTCTGAGACTTCTATTAAGGTGCCGTCTTCATTGCCTCCATCAGGAACGATGATTAAGTCGTCCTTTGCGAACAATCCTTTATCGATGAGAGGCCTTATTCCGAAGTCACTTCCTGTCTCCTCATCCGCCACTATGGCCAAATTGATATTGTTTTTTGGCATGAAGCCTTCATCTTTCAAAGCCTTCATAGCAAATAAAGCGGCTACCAATTCCTGACCATTGTCCTCAACACCTCTGCCGTAAATCTTGCCTTCTTTGATTACTGGTTGAAAAGGATCTGTTTCCCAAAGTTTCAAATCACCTTCGGGCACTACATCCATATGAACAACTACCCAAATGTTTTGCTTGGAATCTTCCTTACCACTCATCCTTACAATTATGTTCCGTCTTATCTTATCTGGTGAGGACTCGTCTGGCACATCTATTTTCTCGATTTCAACGAAACCTATTTTTGACAATAGGTCTAAGATGAAGTTGGCTTTCTTAAGCTCACCTTCACCCCCCGACTTCGGACTTATGGCCGGAATCTTTATCATATCTCCTAAGCCTTTATCATTTCATCCTCGTAATTTTCGATTCTCAAATAGATCCTGTTCAACATTTCGTCCTGCATGTTATCACCCACTCAATCAAGATTATCGGGTAATGGTAAATGTATTAAGTGCTTTTAAAAGTGTTCCTTTTTTTCAGTTCTACTCTCTGGAAACATTATCAAATATGATAATAATGAACATAGTTTTATTAAAACAAAGTCGGTTGCATAACAAAGTATTCGTTGCAAATATGACTGAACTTGCAGCAATAGAAAACAAACGGAGGTGAAATATTGCCAGGATGGATAACATATATGGAAGTGAGTATGTACTCAGAAGGAGCAACACCATGGGAGCTCACCAATAAACTCAAAGAACACGGATGGAAACCGGTATATGGTAGGTACGACTACGCATATAAATGGGATCAGAACTGGGGAAACAAAGACCATAACATCCAAGAATTCTTAGAGTTCATTAACACATGGCACGAGATAATGAAAGGGTACAATGTCCATTACTCACTCAGAACCTATGAGGAAGGAAAGGAAGACTTCTGGGTAAAATGGAGTGAATAAAGCCGCTCCATTCCCAATTTTTTTTTATTATTTTTTTCAATTACTTAACCTAAGTTATAAAGAAATCATTTGTTCTTCAAAATGGGCATGTAAATGTCTTTGAAATAAAAGATAAAGAGGGTTTTCGAAGTCTATTTAAAGTACAGGATATCCTTCAATGTGCCCTCTCTTTTACTCTTTGGTCTTAAAACTGCCTTGACTTTTTGACCACAGATGTCCTTGTTTAAATTCTTGGTTTTCACGATTCCCAACATTGCACTGTCGGTCTTGTCTATATCGATTAATGCAATGATCTGAGGCTCTGCTAGTTTCTCACCATGGGCATTGATCGTGGCCACTGTCCACAATCTCACTGTCCCCCTCGTTGGTACCTCCAGCCAGCTCTTATCAGGAATGTCGCAAAAGCAATCCTCACAAAACATTCTAGGCGGCAAGAAGACCTTCTTACACTGAGGGCAACGACTTGCAAGGAATGTATCCTTTTTCTTTAGATGCTTAAAGAACCTGTTTCCTGCCACCCCATTTGTGTAAAGGTAATCTGCCTGCATGTCTCCTCGCCAGTGCATAAAAGAAGTCGGATCGGTCTGCTTCTCCAAGAATGTCATTTCCTTCCACCTCCTTTTTTTACCGGGCCAAAATACTTGATGTCGGTGATGGCACCTTCCCTCTCCTTTTCAGGTTTCCAGACTGCCTTGACTTTCATTCCTATGTGGAGTTTTTCAGGCTTCATACCACCGAAATAATGCATGAATCCGTGTTTTGGTGAGGCCCCATCGATTGATATCACACCAATGAGAATGGGCTCCTTGATCCTTCTGGCATCGGCGTCGAGATAGGAAATGGAGAACGTTTCCACGGATCCTGTGTCTTTTAAATAGACCCATTCATCTGTGGGTCCATAGCAATGCTCACAGAACATCCTTGGAGGAACGATGACCCTCCTGCATTTATTGCATTTTCTGCCAACGATTTTTCCGTTCTTCAGTTCCTGTAAAAACCTGCTCATTGCAGGGCCTAGGGCCCAGCTGTACTGAACCTCTGGCTCCCACCATGTATATGCTATATTTTTGTTCACTATGTCCTTCGTGCTCACATGGGTTCCAGGGGCATATTTTGGCATAGCTTGCTTTTTCGCCATTTTATCACTTCCTCAGAACAATGACAGTACCCATCTGCATGATATCTCCCCAGGCCTGTCCTACACCCACTCTCGGGTCACCTGGCACCTGCCTTTTTCCTGCCTTTCCCGTGAGCTGCCAGTACAGCTCACAGACTTTCTGACCCATGGTGGCTGCAATTGGATTGCCCACTCCAAGCAATCCACCTGAGGGACAAACAGGTAAATCTCCGTCTCTTTGGGTCACACCTTCCCGTGTGAGAATCGGTGCCTCGCCTTTCTTGCAGAGCAAAAGTCCTTCCATATGATGAAGCTCCTTGTAATCGAAGGGATCGTAGGGTTCTGCAATATCAATTTCTTTAAAAGGATTGGATATTCCAGCCATCTTGTAGGCCATCTTTGCGGCATTTGCGACATACTGAGGGAAATACAGATCTCGGTTGGTCCACATGGTGCTGTCAATGGTCCACCCTGTTCCTGCGACCCAGACGGGCTCATCTGTAAATTGTCTAGCCTTTTCCTTTGAACAGTAAATCAAAGCCGATGCTCCATCACTTGGGGGACTTATATCCAGCCTCTGAACTGGCCAGGCCATCATCTCAGAATTCAGAACATCTTCGACTGTTATGTTCGGATCAGCAAGCTGGGCGCATGGATGACCCACAGCATTTCTTTTGTTCTTTACGGCAACCAAGGCGATGTCTTCTTTTTTTATGTTGTGGGCTGTCATGTACCTGTTCATCTCCATTGCAAAGAGCCAAACAAGATTTGGATTCAGAGGTCTGTCTAAAAACGGATCCCAGATATGCCGAAATGCGGTCTGAGGATGTGGATAGCAGGAACCCATTTTCTCTTCGCAGACAACCAGAACCACATCGGCAATCCCTGAGGCCACATGCCACCAGCCTGCAATTGGGACAAAAACTCCGGTTCCTCCGCCGTTAAAAACCCTGACATATGGTTTTCTGGCTGCGGCACAGCCATCCACCAGATTGTCACCCTTTATGTGAATGCCGTCAAACGCATCAGGTGCACTTCCCATGACTACCATGTCGATGTCCTTCTTCGTAATCCCTGCCTCCTCCATGGCCATTTTCGTGGCAAGATAGGAGAGTTCCTTTCCTGTTTCCAAAAGGCGCCTGCGGAATAATGTCATTCCTCCACCAATTACTGCAACTTCTCTCATTTTCTCACCTCCCTCCTTTTGAGAATATCGCAACTGCTCCGGTTCCTGTGGGGATCCCACGCCATGATTGGGCAATGCCAACTTCTGCATCAGGAACCTGTCTTTTTCCTGCATGCCCGCGAAGCTGTGTTACGATTTCCAGTGACTTTTGCAATCCAGTTGCTTCTAAGCAATTGCCTATTCCAAGCAAGCCACCGGAAGTATTCGTGGGAAGGGAGCCATTTACATCCAGCTCGCCCTCTTCCAAAAGCTCGGCTGCCTCACCTGATCTTGCAAGTCCAAGTGCCTCTAGATGCTGAAGCTCCTTGTACGAGAATTTGTCGTCAACCTCTGCCACATCTATCTCCTTTCTCGGCTTTTTTATTCCAGCCATTTTGTAGGCCATGTTCGCTGCTATTTTCGCATATCCTGCGTCCATGCCTCTTGTGGAAAGCCAGGGAGTTTCCGAGCAGTAGCCAAATCCCGAAAGATAAATTGGTTCTGCACCCAACTCCTTAGCCTTTTCTTCGCTTGCCAAAACAAAGCAAATGGCTCCATCCACATTGGGGGCGATATCCAATTTCTTCACCGGTTTGAACAGGTACTCGGATTGCATCACATCATCTACAGTTATTCTGGCTTCGTAATCTGCGTACGGGTTTGCGAATGCGTTTTTCTTGTTCTTTACCACAACCTGTGCACACTGCTCTTCCGTTGTCCCCGTTTTTTTGAGGTAGTGCTGCATCTCCAATCCTGCAAGAAAGTACGGATGTACCCTCTCTTTTTCATCAGAACTCCCTATAAGAGGCTTTGGAGCTTTCTTTGTGTACGATGGTGATCCTGCAAAATTTGGTCTTTCTACTGGCCCTGAAATGGGTCTCTCGAATATCGGATCATAGGCCATAAGCACTATGTCCCCCAGGGTTAAAAGATCAGATATCTTACTGTGCGACTCAATTGCAACAATATCCAGCTGTCCCGTCATAATCTGCATAAATGCGTTTCCAAGTCCGTGAATTCCATCGCCACATACTGTGCAGCAAGGTCTTAGAACCGCACCGATTTGATCGGGTACGAATTCATCGAAAATACTGAAGCCTTCGTAATAGTCCTCTGCACATGTTATGAAACTGTCCACATCCTTTCTTGGATTTATCCCTGCATCGGC
>CP070672.1:59187-73299 GCA_020351895.1 Thermoplasmata archaeon | reverse complement strand
TAATGTAGCTCACATCGTACCTGTTCAGCTCTGGAGAGTTTCTTCTCAGGGTTACCGCACCCATATTTGTGGTCACATCCCTAGGTTCAGATATTCTAAAACCTATGCTGTTCTCTGCTGTGGGGCCACCTTGAACTTCCACCTCAACATATAGGGTGAGGCTTTCCCCATCTATCATTGGTATGTTGGCTTGAAGTTCTGCAATACCACTTCTTAGAGTTTCCGTGGCAATGTCACCCTGTCCATCAAACAGCCTCACAACACTCACATCATTATCGCTCCCTATACCAGTACGGGTAAGCTCTATCTCTGTAACTGTGATATCTGCATTTTCACATTTCAAATCCAACCTCAAAAGCTCTTTCGCTGCTTCATTAATAAAACGCTGGCCAATACCCTGCTGGGTCACAATCAACACACCTTCTTGGTTGCTTATTATAATGTCTGAAAAATCCTCTGATTCATCATAATCCTGCATGTAGAATAAAACATCGACAGTATCACCATTTTTCAGGTTCAAAATAAGATGGCTCACCTGTGCCTCAAGCTCTGATCCAGTTACCTGGGCATTTACTGTGCTCGTCCACTTCCATTGATTCCAATCCTGTGTGTCTGATGTAAAGCTGTAAAGGCTTTGATGGTATATCCTCTGCTGCCAGCCCTCCAATTTAACCATGAAATCTGCACCAATTCCATTGATCCTATAACCGGTATCGTATGTTTTATCGGTATCAATGAAGATCATGGCGGTGTCCATGTGTCTACCAGTTGCTTCTGGCTCACCTGCAAGCATATTCCCCAATACCCTCAAATAGAAAGAAAGCTCGGATAATCTACCGTCCACACGAAAGTCAACTATATCGATATTTATATTCAATGGTGGATTTTCATCTACATCTTGGGTTGTGATTACATCGGACCAATCATTGAAATTGCCATCTATACTTATTTCCTTCGGGGGCTTGGACATGTCCACGGCGATATAGGGTGATAAAATAAGTATGAATATTATAATTGGAACCACAATTAAGCCCAACTTACTCTGCTTACTCTCAAACAATCTCTTTCTTCCGCCCAAGCCGTTGGTGATACCGTCTCCGTTTGTGAGACCGTTTGTGATTCCTCCCCTCACTACGCGAAGGCCATTTGTCAAACCATTGGTAAGGCCATTGGTAAGACCATTGATAAAACTCAATTCCATCCTTCTGAGGCCATTTGTAACACCTATTGTTAGACCTTCTTCAACTGGTCTTTCAGCCTCTATCCTGGGTCGAGTTAGGCTTATTTTTTCTGAAGGAAGAGGCTCTAACTCCTCTTCAATCTCCTCTTCTTCAGGTGCCGGTGGCTCTTCGGGTAAATCCTTGATCTCCACCTCTATTAACTCAGGTTCCACTTCCTTTCCTCCTTCCTCCTCAATTTCCGCAATCTCCTCCTCTTCAATCATCTCCCATCCACAGCTTGGGCATATGGACTCACTTGGATCCAATATGTATCCACAATCCGGGCATTCGACTTCCTCCGCAAAGGTGGCCTCTTCCTCAATTCCCTCGAACTCGGTACCGCAATCAGTGCATACAGCAACAGGTTCCCTGAATATCTTGCCGCATTCAGGACATTCATAGCCCTCTTCAAAATATTCCTCCTCCTCCTCCACCTCAAACTCCAAATCGCAGTCAGGACACTCTGTCATATCGGAGCTTAAAAGGGCACCGCATTCGGGACATTGAAAATCTTTATCTACTCCTTTAAAATTGAAACCGCAGTACGGGCATTCTTTCTCCCTTTTGTCAACTAAGGCGTCACATGAAGGACAGCGCATTTCCATTTGAACAAGCTCCTATGCCACTTGCAGTTTTTGTTCCCACCATTCACTTCACGGCAAAATGTCGCAAAGAAGAGGGAATAATAAGTACAATATATTATATGGAACCTAAGAATTACTTAAGTCCATATATAGCTTTCTGTTTTTACTTACATATCTCTAAGATGGACCTAAGATAAGATCATTTATTAACTTAACCACCTTAAAAATCGTGATATAAAAGGCATTAAAATATCTGCTCGTTTCCCCATACCTCGATTCCCTCTTCATTTATCAGGAAAGGATGTTTGTAGGGATCATGCTTTGTGAAACGCATTTTATAGACTGTTATGGTACGTCTGAATTCGTTGTTCACATTCTCATAACCAAGCATTATCACCGAGTCAGAAACGAACTGCTCAACACTACAATTTGAACCATTATTTGTGTCTCCTTCCGATATCAAAACAGAGGTTACGCCCATATCCTTGAGAAACCTTGTGAATCTGAAGAGCTCTCTTCTCAAATTCTCCACTTTTGGATAATACAATCCTGTTGCAGAAAGAGAGTCCACTACAACCCTTTTGGCTCCTTGGGATTCGATGTAATTACTCAGGAAATTTTGGATGGTTGCAAGGCTTGCAATCTGACCCTTGAGCTCTTCCTCGGTATCGCATGATTTCCGAATCTCTCCAAAATCTATGAGGTTTATCTTTCCCTCACTTTCAAAGCCATCAAAATCCATATCGAAACTCTTTACGGCTCTGAGTACATTATCCCTGCTTTCCTCGAGGGCTAGAAAAATTCCCTTCTCATCGAAATATTTGGCACCATTATATATGAATTGTGCACCAAACAAACTCTTTGCAGAGCCTGTGGGACCAACCACCAGGTTCACGGTATTCTCAGGAAAACCTCCATTTATCAGGTCATCCAAACCCGTTATTCCCGTGGGTAATCTCATCTTTTACCCCACCCGGCTATCTTCTCCATTTTCCAAAATAATCATAAGGCAATGTGCTGAGAATATTGCCACCTTCGATGATCTCTCCACCAAAAGTGGTGATTATCTTCTTCATTGTAACATCCACTAAAGATTCGGTTGAATGTGGTCCCAATCGGGATTCGTAGTGCTCTATTACCCCAATAATCAGATCTGTTAGGACAATTATGACCTCATTGCATCGTTCTTCTGAAATTGTTACACCGTTTAGGTTCTTTTGGAAGAAATTTTTAGCATCCTCCAAATCACCATCGAACATAAGGGAGTCCATAACAACCTGTTTTTCGCTGTTTTTAAGGTTCTCGAATCTTCCATCTACATACGTGTCCACGCTACGCCCAACTACCTTCCTCGATTTTAAAAGCATCGTAAAAAGAATCGAGAAGAGCACAAGAGGTTTATTGCCTGTTTCAACTTTCTTGCTGATCAGCGAACCGACATCGAATTCTATTTTAACCTTCGGGTTTTTCAATTGGTATTCATATGCTTCTCTTGTTTTCCCTTTTTTTACACGCCTGTCCACCAGACCCAACTCATACAGTTCTGATAGGTACTTCACTGCGGTTGCGATATGGATATTCAAATCCCTAGCAACTTGGCTTGCGGTTTGCCAGCCATTTTTATATACACTTATCATCACATCCAAACAATGCTCTTTCCCCAAAACAAAGAGCAACTTCCTCATTTCCTCTTTTTTCATCTCATTCTCCCCAAAGGTTCTCTTCACCATTGAATTTCCATAGATGTCCTCTAAATCTATCATTTACATTTAAGTTCAATCTTTATAAATATTAGTCGAAAAAAGTTCGCTTTTGATTCTCAGCATTGATAACTACCGAGATTAGCCAGATGATAAAAATATAAATTATTTTTTAATTTTTTAGGAATAATTCTCTATGTGAATCTTCAAGCAGATTAAAGTAATATTTCCTTTCACCAAGACCGTTTCTTTGCATGACAAGGCTCATCTATCTGGGTGATTGGTCGATAACGATAATCCTCTTATGTAAATCATCTATGATTGCTAAAGCCAGGAGGCAATGATTTACATGACAAGGCTCATCTATCCGGGTGTTTGCTCGATATCGATAATCCTTTTATGTAAATCATCTATGGTTGTTAAAGCCAGGAGCCAATGATTTACATGTAAAGGACGGAAAATCGGCCCAGTGAAAGGAAAAGAAAGGATCAAGACGGAACTTCATGATGCGGAAAGCCAATGGGCATAGCTTAATAAAGTAAAAAAATCATGTTGGCATGGGTTTGAGAAGATGAGAATGGTGGTGACAGGCGTTCCTGGTGTGGGAAAAACCTCTGTCATGGAAGGTGTTGCCAAAGAAAAGGGCCTTACCATAGTGAATTACGGCACAGTGATGTTCGATGTAGCAAAGGCTGAGCACTTGGTTGAGCATAGGGATCAGATAAGGAAGCTATCCGTGGAAACTCAAAGGGATGTGCAAGAAAAGGCTGCACAGAGAATCTATGAGATGGGAGATGTAATAGTGGACACCCACTGCACTATCAAAACCTCAGGAGGATACTATCCAGGTCTTCCGGAATGGGTCTTAAGAAGGCTTAAACCAGATAGAATAATTCTTGTGGAAGCCACTGAAATGGAGATAGCGAAAAGGAGAACCAAGGATGAGAGCAGAATGCGGGATGATGAGGGAGTAGAGGGAATAGCGGAGCATCAAATGATCAACAGATATGCCGCTATAGCCTATTCCATGTTAACTGGTGCATCAATTAAAATCGTCTTCAATCATGATGGAGGATTAAAAAAGGCTGTGGATGATGTTCTGGGAGTTTTTTGAGAGATTGTCAACCAAAAGAATGTGTGTCCCCCGATATTAACAGCCCTGATCATAGATTGCGAGTCGCACTCTCCAAGTCCTGACCCATATCGGGGGGATGTTGGATATCGGGGTTGTCCTACAATCATGTTTTGATGACACATCATCAGATCATGCAGGGACCCTTTACGATATCACTCTCCAGCCTTGCTCTGTGTATCATTGATCAACACAGTCTTCGTGCCGGAGCATTCTTATATTGAGCATTGGAGGTTATTAATGTTGTGGTTGTTTATTTAAAGGAAATCAATAATTCCCACAACTTTTTATAGGGGTTGTGCAATAACACTCGATACTGTTTAAAGGAGAGTATCCATGAAAAGGCCCAGAAACATCAAAACCTACTGCAAATCATGCGGAAGACATACCATCCATGAGATCGAAAGGGTAAAGAAAAAGAAGGCCAACGAGCGGAAGTGGGGTCAGAGGAGATTCAGACGCGTGACCGCAGGATACGGTGGTTTTCCCAGGTCAAAACCCGAAGGAAGGGAGAAGCCCACTACGCGGGTATTTCTAAGATATAGATGCAAGGTATGTAAAAAAGCATCGCAGAGACCGGGAATAAGGGCCAAGAAGTTCGAATTGACGGGGTGAATTGGTGGTTGAAGAAACGAAAGCACCTAAAAGCGTATTCCTAAGGGTCAAATGTCAAGATTGCGGTGGTGAGGAACACGGCCAAATAATATTCAGCCATCCATCAACCACTGTGACATGCAATGTTTGTGGTGCCACACTCATTAAACCCAAAGGCGGCAGAGGGAAGGTCAGAGGAGAAATCCTGGGAGTGTTAGAATAATGCTGAGAGCCGATGAATTCCCAGAGGAAGGGGAGCTTATTATAGGTACGGTTCAGACAGTAAAAAATTATGGCGCATTCGTTATTTTAGATGAGTACGAAAATAAAGAGGGATTCATACATATTACAGAAGTGGCAACTGGATGGATCAAGTACATTAGAGACTACATTAGAGAAAGGCAAAAGGTGGTCTGCAAGGTCCTTAGAGTGGATAGAAGCAAAGGACATGTTGACCTATCATTAAAACAGGTTAACGAGCATCAAAGAAGGGAGAAAATCCAGGATTGGAAAAATGAGCAGAAGGCCAGGAAGCTGCTGGAGATCGCAGCCGAGAAAATGGGTAAGAGTATAGCTTCCTGTTATGAGGAATTTGGTCTTAACCTGGTGGAAAAGTTTGGTAGTTTGTATCGCGCTCTAGAGGAATGCGCAATAAATCCCAATGTCCTTAAAGAAGAGGGATTTTCCGGTGAATGGGTGGAAATCATCACAAACGTGGCAGTGGACAACATCGCCCCTCCTTTTGTGAAGGTGAGTGGGTATCTGGATATTACCTGTCCAACTCCCGATGGTATCGTTCAGATAAGAAATGCACTTATTGAAGCAGAACGTAGCGAAAAATCGGATCTTGTTGTTCAGTACGTTGGTGCTCCAAAATACAGAATCAAGGTCAATGCACCCGATTATAAAACCGCAGAAGAAGAGCTGAAAAAGGCGGGAGAGAGGGCTGTTGCTTATATAAAGGCACATAACGGCTCTGGAAAATATTATAGGGAGATAAAAGAATAATGCGTTCATTATTAAGAAAATGCAAAGTATGTGGAAGATATTCCTTAAAAGACCTCTGTTTGTGCGGGAATGAAACAAGTGTGCCCATTCCACCGCGATTCTCTCCGCAAGACAGATATGGTGAATATAGAAGAAGATTAAAGGATATAAATAAAAAAGAAAGCAATGTCAAGGAATGAAAATTATAATGGAGAATGATATCATGGAAGAAGTCATCATAAGCTACCTGCAAAAACCAGACATTTCAAATCCGATTCTCATAGAAGGACTGCCCGGTGTGGGTAATGTCGGTAAACTAGCGGCTGAGCACCTCATCGATGAATTGCATGCCGAAAAATTCGCAGATCTCTTTTCAAAACATTTCCCCCCCCAGGTGCTGGTAGGTGATGATGGGGTTGTGAAACTGGTAAACAATGAATTTCACTTCGTAAAATCACCTGACACAAACGGCAATGACCTCATCATCCTAGTGGGTGACTATCAAGGCATGACCCCTGAAGGCCAATACGAACTGGTGAGCAAGATATTGGATCTGGCAGGGGAGTTTGGAGTCAAAAAGATATTCACTCTTGGGGGATACGGTATGGGAAGGGTGGTTGAGGATCCAAGGGTTCTCGGAGCAACTACTGATATAAATCTGGTGGATGAAATGAAAGAATATGGTATCACCTTCCCCAAAGGAGAGCCCGGGAGTGGGATCGTTGGCGCAAGTGGTCTTCTACTTGGCCTGGGAAAGTTAACTGGAATTAAGAGCGTCTGCCTCATGGGGGAGACGTCAGGTTACTTTGCCGATCCAAAGGCTGCGCAGGCTGTTTTGGAGGTTTTGACCAAAATCATAGGTGTGAAGGTCGATTTCAAACCACTGGAACAGAAGGCCAAAGAGATCGATTACATGACCTCAAAATTAAAGGATCTCGAAGATTCTTTAGAAGAGGAGAAAAGGGATGATTTGACCTATTTCGGTTGAACTCTGAGCCAAAAAGCCACAATCTTACTTGCTCTCTTATGTCTTCTTTATAGGAATTAGAGTTTTCCTTCCTTGGCCTTTTTCTGGAGCCTCTTTGAGCGTTCTTTCGATGAAAAGCCTGTGGCCTTAAGCAGGAACTCGTTCTTTGCCCTGATGGTCTTCATGACCGTATCATCGCTGGCCTCCTTCTCGGTAACGATATCCACACATAGCTCTTTTTTGTTCTTCAACCACACGGTAATGGGTTTCATTGCACCATAGTTAGCCTTGTACTTATCACCCTCCATTTCCACCTCACCAAAAACCTCTGACATGAGATTCTTCAGCCCTTCTCTCTCCAGATTCTTGAAGTGTCCTCTTTTTATGTCTAGTGTCTGCATATATATACCTCTTATTCGTGAATGTAATGTCGTAGTCCCTCAAAAGATTTTCTGAAGGAAAACTATTAAAGTAAAGATATGTATAATATATTGATTAAGAAATTGCTCATGATATGGCACCAAAAAAGTTACTTAATATTAGATGTGGTTGTTGGAGGATGGAATATGAAATCAATAGGACTCTGTCATCGCTGTGGGGCGTTGGCCATACTCTCCTGTCCATTATGCGGCAGGATCGTTTGTAGGGCCTGCTATGATGCCGTTTCTGGAGTTTGCCTTGATTGTAAAGGAAAAAAAGGGGAAGATTTTGAGAGAAGGTTCTAAATAATGGGAGCGGTCCTGAGCCAATCTATGTCATTGAAGTATAATCTGCGGATGTCTTTTATTTTGTACCTCAACATGACAAGCCTCTCAAGGCCCAGGCCCCAGGCCAAAACTGGATGTTTTACTCCAAATGGAATCGTTACCTCAGGTCTGAAGATCCCTGCCCCTCCATATTCCAGCCATTTCCCCTCTAACTGTATCTCAACCTCCAAGCTTGGCTCGGTATAGGGAAAATACCCGGGGCGAATCCTGATCTTTTCAAATCCTATTCGCTTATAAAACTCTGTAAGTATTCCGATGAGCATCCTGAGATTGGCCTTCTCCTCCATGACTATACCCTCGATTTGATGGAACTCTGGAAGATGAGTAGAATCCAAGGCCTCCCTTCTGAAAACCCTTCCTATTGAAAAAACCTTAACTGGTGGATTCGGATGTTCTGACAGGTTTATTATGGTATTGACAGTAGTGTGGGTCCTTAAAATTGCCTTTTCAGCCTCCTTCACATCCCACCTGTATCTCCATCCAGTGGAAGGTAGGTCTCCTCCATGCTCATGCATTTCTCTTATCTTCTGAGCCGTTGTTTCATCTATTTTTATTCGACTCGGTTTTTTCATATAAAATGTATCCTGGGCGTCTCTTGCAGGGTGGTCTTGTGGTATGAAAAGTGCGTCCATGTTCCAAAAACATGAGTGGATGAAGTTCGTTTCAATCTCTGTAAAGCCCATCTGAAGGAAAATCCCTCTTATCTCTTGAATCAATCGTTGCATGGGATGCTCGGCACCACCGAATATCTTGGGTGCGAAAGTTTCAACATCGTACTTCCTCAGCTCAACTTCCTTCCATTTTCCGGTCTGCAACAATTCCGGGGTAATCTGGGATACTTGTTCTCGAAGTTTCAGTGGCATAGCAGATATTTTGGTTCCTAAATCAGTGAGTTTAATGGATCTTAGAACCGCGGTTCTTTCTTTTACTATATCCTTTCTGGACATGAGATCTTTGATGACCTCGTTTTCCACATCGTCCTCGGAGAGCTCGCCTTTTGCAAGAAGTTCGATTAACTTCTCATCCTGGCCTTTTTTATCTGAATCACTCTTTCCCTTATCTGTCATCTCAAGGGTGGTCTTCCCACCGGTTTTGGAGATGGTGGCCCAGCCCTTTCGCTTCATCCATCCAATTGCCAGTTGAACCTCATTGGGTTTCAGCTTGCTGCTTTTTCTTAGGGTATCCACATCTATTACTCCACGGTTCTTTTTCAGTATTCTTAGGGCTCTTCGCTCTGGTAGATCCTTTGTAGCTACCTGTTTTCTTGCAAGTGAATAGTAATTTTTGACCTTCTCGGTTATGACCACCAACTTCTTAGACTGAAGCCACGACGCGGCGTTCATAACCTCAACCATCTGAGAGAATTTTCCAGCCTTCAAAATTTCCTCGGGGCTAGCTTCTTTGAGATCTTTTAAGGTAAGTAGGAATTTCTTCTCCGCATTGCTGAGCTCTTCTATTACCTTCTCGCTCACCCAAATCACTTCTTGGTCCCTAAAACAATTCGGTGTTTTAAATATTTCCTTTTAAATATTCCCCGAACTTTCTATCCGAGGTTTTTATATGCAGAATCAACCAGTCGATGAGGAATCTCTGGACCGAGGAAGCAAAAGATTCCATGTCCTTCTCAGATTCCAGCTGTTTTATCAGCTTAGCAGTTGTATTATTGAATTTTTCATGCTGCATTATCTGCTGCTCTAAACCTGGATAATCATATTTGGCCATGTATTCTTCTTCAGTGGAAAAATGCATTCTACCATAATCTTCCATGAATCTCAGGATCGTGCCGATTTTATTTTTACCTGTTTTTTAGAGGATGCATTCTGCGAGTTCATTCAGCTTTTTTATCATTTCCTTATGCTGGTTATCGATTTTTTCAATGCCCACCGAAAGACTTTCGTCCCATTCAAAAATCGCCATAATGGTACCTCTACTACTCCCATACGAGATACTCGTCTATCCTTCTTTTTGCCACCTTCCTCTTATCGGCCAAGTCCGAAAGGAAAGTCACCATCAATTGTGCGGCATAGTTCTTGCATTCACCGCACATTCTCTCCCCGCTTTTACATTTTTCGTAGATCCCTTTGAGTTCTTCATCATCTTCAACCAGATGATATAAAAGCAGTTCGTAGACTGTACATTCTTCAGGTTTTCCCCCATTCTTCTTCTGCTCCTCCAGGGATATTGCCCCACCGGTCTTTGCATTCTTCACCTTTTTCGCACCTGCCTTTGGGTCGTCATTGAGCATGATGACACTTTCAGGTATGGAGGAGGACATCTTCCCACCAGTGAGCCCTGACATGAACATGTTGTAGGCCGATGAAGGAGGATAAAATCCATAGCCTTTGAATTTCAATTCGATGGGTATAAGTGCTGCATCAATGCTATTTATATCTTCTCTACCGGCATCTTTAACGTAAAGAGCTTTATAGGCATAGTTCATTTCAAAATCTTTATAACCTTTATTTGATAGTTCGGTCTTTGCAGCATCCAGAAGCTCCCTGACATCATCCTCACCTTTTACGAAAACTCCCACATCTGTATCATTTGCATCCTTCACACTGTAAAGTCTGTGAGCTGCAGCAAGATTTCTTGTTAGCCTCATATGGGGATCTTGATCCACTCCAACTGGAACCAGTGTCGGCCTTGGCCCGCCATACCTTTCCAGCTGGACATGAAGTATGTCTCCAACCTGAACCAGGGGAGAATAGACATGGGCCATGTTGGTGGAGTCCTCGAAGCCGTATATGGCCTTCATCTCAGACCAATTGACCTTCTTGCTCAAAGTGTATCCTAAATCTTTTACAGCCTCTCTTTTTGATTGAAAATATATCTCACAATTATCAGACTTAAGGCCTAGGGCTATGTAATTTAGGATATAGCTTTCTATGGCAATTCTTTTAGCTTCTTCGAAACTGACATTTCTGGTGGCATAAGCCTCAATATCTGCCACGGCTACAAAAATCTCAGCACCTACTGATTGGTAATATATGACCTGGTCAATCACCATCTTATTGCCCAAATGCATGTTTCCAGAGGGCATGAGGCCTGTAAGTATCACCCATCTTTTTCTATTCAATATTGCTTCCTTTATCAGTTCAAAGCCTCTGTGGCCAAAAATCGCACCTCTTCTTAAAAGCTTACAGGGATTGGGCAGGCCCGTGGGATCGAAAGGTTGTATCCCGAACTCATCTCTCAATCTTGCATAGTCCTCATATTGTGCAGACGACCAGGGATCTATTCTCAATTTTCATCCTCCTATTGTAAATAGCTCGTGTATTAAAGCCCAAGTATAAAAGGATTTGTCAGTGGGGCTCGATTTTAAAAAAATTATCTCCTTATAAGGACAGCTAATACAATTATTGCTATCACTATGATTGCGATAACACCAGCGATTATTGCCAGATTCTCTCTGAGTGTGTCAAGGATATTCTCCCACCACGCACCCTCTTCATCCTCATCCTGTGATTCCAAGGCCACTATTCTCAGGGTTAAATGTGGCTGAACCGGAACCGTACCGTTACCATCCAACCTTTGGATATTGCCCTCGATTATGACAACCAGCACGGTGCCATTCGCCACCTTCTTAGGGGGAGTTACGGTTACTGTTATTGTCCGGGTTGCTCCCACCGTTATTGTGGTACTATTCGGAGAAAGTAGAATGGACCATGTTTCATCATGTTCACCGGGAAAGAAGGTGATCTGGAAGGCATCTGATCCATTGTTATGAGCATGAACAAGAAATTCCACAGGTGTTCCGCCATATGTGGTTTTTTCATCCACATCAACTGATAGCTCGATATTGTAGTCAACACCGCCTGCACCCGTGATTCTATAATTTTTGCCCGGGTTCGAAAAATGGGTATGGGCATAATCGGCAACACCACCCTCGGTTCCTGCCATGGGATCACGTTGTGAATCGGAGGGAAGGTCATTGGTGTTCCAAATGGCTGCCCATGTGTTGGTCAATAAAACTCCCCTGCCCGCCATGTCAACACCCACACCTATGTCTTCTTTGTCCACTGTCCAAACCATGGCCACAAGTTGAGGATCGTAATCATTATCGCTGATTGCAACAAGGTTCTCCTCTGATTGAATGATATCTGTGTGAGCAGCATAGGTTACGCTGCGAAGTTGCCAATTCCAAACTTCGTCGAATGTGTAAATCGTACCTGCTACGAATGCATACTGCACACTACATGATACCGCATAATTTGTCCCTTCAACATCAAAATAAACCTCATAATCATATGTAGTTGTGTCGGGTTCGTTGGAAAAATCCCAAAGACTGGGTGGAGGACCCGCCAATTTGAGAAATATACTTACTGTCCCATTGGTCTCATCTCCAATCCATGCTGCTGCAATATCCCAGAACTCCCTCCCCGGCTCACTGGCTTCACCTGTTTCATCATCCACCTCTGGATTGACTTCGTCACCTGCAATAGCCGTGCTGATAATTATGTTCAATATTAAGAGGAGCGATATGAGAATAACTAGTGAGCCCTTGACCTTCATTGAAATAACTCCCTAATATAACTTAAACAGAGTGGTTGGATATAAAAGTTTCGAAACTCACCACATGATTTTTTCCGATTTTCGGACAGAATCCAGTGTTAATGCCATATTTAAAGAAAATGGGTTAGAATAAATTTGCGCGGGGCTGTGGAAAACCTCAACAATCACAAATATAAAAAAAATGAAGGATATTTTCTCTGATATTCTGCTACTTCTTGAAGAAATAAGGAGGCTTATGTCCTTTACCCGATTCTTTTTATATCGGTCCCTTCCCCAATCCCCAACCTTACATTATCATCATCCTTTACAACCAATATCACAGTCCCTGGCCCTTCATGAACCAAAATTGTCGTGTCCGTAATATCCACTGGATTGACTTCTGGAGAAGGATACAGGTCTGGATTGGGTGGATTGTTCAGATATGTAACAGTCTTTACCTGAGAACCATATGTGAAGGTCAGGGTTTCATCGTCGCTTCCCGAATCTGTGATATGCGAGATTATTTCGAAAGGAAGGCCAATAAAATGATTATTCAGCTCCACCTCCCAGGGCTCGACATGATTCCAATGCTCGCTGTCTCTTTTCTTAGACTGTTGGACATTAAAGGTATGTTGTATCTTTTTAACACTCCCGTTCTGGGATTTTATATATATCCAAATTGGATTACCTCCAACATTAGGTGGATCCTTAGGAGTATAGGTCACAGTTGCATTATAGGATTTTGAAAAGTTAATACTGATAGGAATCCAGGCCATTTGCTCGTCTGGAGAGACAGGCATGCGTTCGATGGAGACATAACTAAGGATGATACCATCTTCATATAACGACATGCTGACATTGTTGAATTTTCTACCAGCAACCCGTAATCCGATCTCGGTATTCATTGACACAGGTTCGATGGTTACTGTCGGGTTTACATTTTCAACAGTTACATTACAGGTATCTGTAGCTGATAGATTATCGTTGTCTGTCACCCTCAGAGTGACTATGTAAACACCATCATCGCCATAGGTATGGGTTGTTGTTGAGCCTGTTGCATCAGGTAATGCACTTGTTTCCCACCATAGGCCATCGTTTACATTAAAATCCCATTCGTATGTTTCTATTGTACCATCTGCATCGTATGAAGCTAAGCCGTTAAAGTCTATCTCATCTCCTTCATTCGCTGTTTGTTCAGGATCTGTATCTGCAACAGGAGGGATATTAGATGTTCCAATAGCATATAGTTTATGATCCCAAGAGCCGACATATATCGTACCATCCGAGCCGATTGCTGGAGATGATTGCACAAACCTACCAGTTGTGAAATTCCATTTCTCAGTTCCATCCTGGTTGATTGCAAATAGTTTAAAATTATTAGAGCCTACGTAAATCGTACCATCGGAGCCAATTGCGGGCGATGATCTCACTGAGCCACTAGTTGTGAAACTCCATTTTACAGTCCCGTCAGGGTTGATTGCATATAGGTTTCGATCATGAGAACCTACATAAATCGTGCCATCTGAGCCAATTGCAGGTGAGGACACGACACGATCGCCCGTAAGAAAAGCCCACTTCTGCGTCCCCTCTTGTGCAGACGCTAGGCTTGAACAGAGAAGAAAACTTAGGACGAGGCTGGTGATGAATCTTAAATTCATGTTTCCGCCCCC
>CP070672.1:45883-59087 GCA_020351895.1 Thermoplasmata archaeon | reverse complement strand
CGGTGCTGATGAGTTTGATGGTATTGATGATCATGTTGATGTCGCGTATTCTTCGAGTTTAGATAATACTGAAGCAATTACAGTTGAGGGCTGGTTCAAATGTAATGAAGATCATGCCAAGGAACCAGATCAATGGTACGGTGGAAATCAAAAACTTGGTTCCTGGCTTTTTGGATGGAATGGTTGGGATGATGCTTGGTGCTTTGGTATATATAACGAAACTGGGAACTGGACAGGAGGAACTCATGCAGCAGATGTTTACATAACAGCTGGTGAATGGGTGCATGTTCTAGGTACGTTCGATGGAAGATACTTGAATATATATGTTAACGGTGAGTTAGAAGACACTGAAGATATAGGCTCAACTACAATATATTCAAATTCTAATGGAATAGAAATGGGGATAGGTGGTGTTTATTTCAATGGCACAATAGATGAAGTCCGCATCTCAAATGTTGTCCGTCCCATTGACTGGATCACTACTCAGTACAACAATCAGAACGATAGCAGTACATTTTACACTCTGGGAAGCGAAGAGCTGACCAATGATTTTGACGATGTTATTGTTGGCGCCTATGGATATGACAACAATAGAGGATGGGCATACATATTTCATGGAGGGCCAGGGTTTGATGGGGAACTTCTTGCAGCAAGTGCCAACACAACGATAACCGGAAGTGCCCCGGATGATAGATTCGGATGGGATGTTTCAAGAGCTGGGGACGTGAACAACGATGGATTCGTTGATATGATCGTAGGTGCACCCGGGAACAACAGCGATACTGGCGCTGCTTATATTTTCTATGTCAATGAGTCCATGTCATCTCCTTTGGATGCCGTAGAAGCCAATGTAATCATGACAGGCGATAGTGGAGGTGATGAATTCGGTTATTCTGTTTCCACTGCCCGTGATGTTAATGATGATGGCTATAATGATGTCATTGTGGGTGCACCTGGATATGCAGATTTCAATGGGACCTACAGTTATGAATGGGGTTCTTCAGACACGTTAGTTCAAAAGAATGATACCTCTGCGCAATACTCGGATGTTGTTATCGATCCCAGTGGAAATCCTGTTTTCGTTTGGGTTGGGAATGATGGCGGTGACATTAACATATATGCAATGAAGCTTGATTCTGATGGAAATTCACTGTGGGGTCCATCCGATGTTAAGGTCAACCAAAATTCGACTAATGTTCGAAATTATCCTGCTGTTGATATTGATTCAGATGGCAATATTTTCGTTGTCTGGCAGGATAACAGGAGAGCCAACCGCGATATCTATGCTCAAAAACTTGATCCTAGTGGAACCGTTTTATGGCCCTCGGATGTAATGGTCCACCAGGATTTCCCCAATCAGAACCAATATGATCCTGATGTGGCTGTTGACTCCAATGGCAACGCTATTATTGTCTGGAGGGATTATCGCGGCCCTGATAGTGAAATTTACGCCCAAAAACTCGATCCCAGTGGAGCAGCGGTGTGGAGTACCTCCGATGTTCAGGTTAATCAGGAGCCAGATGACTACCAGACCCTTCCAAAAGTGGTTGTGGACCCAAGCGACAATGCCATCGTAACCTGGGAGGATGATCGCTTTAGTGATACCAACGTTTATGCCCAAAAATTAAACTCCACAGGATTTGCACAATGGGGTGCCACTGATAAGAAGGTAAATCAAAATGATACGGGGATTAAGACCGAACCTGATGTGGCAATAGATTCAAGCGGAAATGTAATTATCGTCTGGGAGGATAATCGCGATGGTGATACTGATGTCTATGCCCAAAAACTCGATTTGAATGGAAATCCACAGTGGGGCTTAAGTGACAAGAAGGTCAACCAGAATTCGAGTCAAAGTCAATCTTCACCAGATGTGGCTGTAAATTCTGACGGTGACGCCGTTGTTGCATGGTATGATTCCCGGGACTATTGGACAACTTATTACGAAATATACGCCCAACAACTTAATTTCACGGGAGATGCACAGTGGGGCGTTTCAGATAAGAAAATAAACCAGAATCCTGATGATAAGCGTCAAAATTATCCAGCTGTTGCAGTGGATCAAATTGGGAACATATACATTGCTTGGTCTGATAATCGTTCAGATGCATCCACATATATATACGCTCAAAAACTTTCGCCACATTGTCCAGGTCGTGCTTATATATACAATGGTGGCTCCTTTATGGATTCCACAGCTGATGTGATTCTTGAAGGCGAAAACAACGGAGATAAGTTCGGCTTCTCAGTAAATACTGCTGACGATATCAACGGCGATGGAACATCTGATGTTATCGTAAGTGCACCTTATTACGATGATGGTGGCACAACAGATGCTGGACGGATATATGTATTCGAAGGTGGCACCTCTATGGATAATACATTCGATTGGATCCATAATGGTGAAAATGCTTTCGATCATTTTGGCTGGTCCGTTTCTTATGCCGGTGATGTGAACGGTGATGATTTGATTGAAATAATCGTTGGAGCCCCAAATAACGATGATGGGGGTGTCGATGCAGGTAAAGTATATTTATTAACTATATCGTCTCCATTGATGATTACAGATGTTATAGCCAATCCCAGTATTCAGAATATCGGGGATTATGTTAATATTACCTGCAATGTGATGGCTTCAAGCGGCATAAATGGCGTATGGGTCAATATCACATTACCGGGTGGTGGATACACAAACACCTCTATGATGCAAGGTACGGGTAATCAGTGGTACCACAATGACAACTATACTACGGTTGGCATTTACCTATTCCATATCTGGACCGAGGATATAAATAACAACTGGGTAAAGAGCGGAATCTTCGTGTTCGAGGTGGTAAATAGACCCCCGATACTTACAATGGATAAGGTCTTCCCTGTTTCAGGTTCTGCAGCTACTTGGTTCAACTTCACAGTAACTTATACAGATTTGGATAATCACCCCTCTGATGATATCACATTGAATCTAACAGGTCCCTCAGGTGGAATTTACAATCTCTTCGAGGTCAACATCGCTGATTCTGACTACACCGATGGCAAGGAATACTATTACAATCTGACATTATCCGCTGGCTCATATTCCTTCCATTTCGCAGCTAACGATTCCTTAGGTTATTGGGACGAAACCTCAGATATTGATCTCCCAATAGTTGGTATCTCCAATCCAATTCTTTCGGATCAAGGTGTGTGGCCAATCTCAGGATATGTGGATACCTGGTTCAATTTCACAGTAAATTATTCTCACCCATTGAATAATATTGTTGATAACATAACATTGAATCTCACAGGACCTTCAGGTGGAACTTATTATCTTATAGAGGTCGACTCCTCAGATACGAATTATATAGATGGAAAACTGTTTTACTACAACTTGTCTGGTCTGGATGTGGGTAACTATATCTTCCATTTTGCAGCAAATGATACCAATGGAAACTGGAGTGAAAGCGCTCCTTCGGGATTCGATGTACTTAATAGAGCTCCGATACTATCACAGGATGAGGTCGATCCGACCTCAGGATTAACTGATACATATTTCAACTTCACTGTAAACTATACCGACTTGAATAACCATGATCCAGATACAATTACCGTGAACATAACAGGTGTGGGCGAATACGATTTGATGGAGATCGACTTATTAGATATGAATTATACGGACGGAAAAGATTATTATCTCAACATATCAGGGTTTGGAGTGGGACAGTACACCTTCCATTTCGCAGCCAATGACACCATAGGAAACTGGACTGAAAGTCTTCCTTTAATTTTCGAGGTATTTAATAGGGCTCCAGTACTTTCATTAGGTGAAGTTATACCGACCTCTGGATTTACTGATACTTGGTTTAACTTCACAGTGACCTATACAGATTTGGATAACCATGAACCAGACACCATTACCGTAAATGTTACGGGTGAAGGTGTTCACGGTCTTATGGAGGTTAATCCACTGGATGTAGATTATACAGATGGTAAGGATTATTATTACAATCAATCAGGATTTGGAGTTGGGCAGTACACATTCCATTTCGCAGCAAACGACACAATCGGGAACTGGGTTGAAAGTCTACCTTCAGTATTCGATGTACTTAACAGAGTCCCAATGCTTTCATTAGATGAAGTCGATCCAATCTCGGGTTTCATTGATACATGGTTCAACTTCACTGTGACTTATACCGATTTGGATAACCAAACACCGGACATAATCACCGTCAATATCACAGGTGGGGGCGATTATGATATGAAGGAGGTTAATTCACTGGATATAGATTATTCAGACGGCAAAGAATATTATTACAATCTATCTGGATTTGCAGTGGGGCAGCATACCTTTCATTTCTCAGCCAACGATACCATGGGAAATTGGGTTGAAAGCCTTCCCTTGGTTTTCGATGTGCTAAATAGGATTCCAATGCTTTCTTTGGACGATGTCGATCCAATCTCGGGATTCACAGATACATGGTTCAACTTTACTGTTACTTATACAGATTTAGATAACCAATACCCAGGCACAATAACCGTGAACATAACAGGCGTGGGTGAATATGATTTGATAGAGGCAAATTCTCTCGATATGGATTATACGGACGGCAAAGAATATTATTACAATCTATCAGGTTTTGGTGTGGGACAGTATTCCTTCCATTTCGCAGCCAACGATTCACTTGGATCATGGACCGAAAGCACTCCCTCGATATTTGCAGTGGTTAATAGAAATCCTCTGCTGACACAGGATAAGATCGATCCAACAACAGGTTTCATTGATACCTGGTTCAATTTCACTGTGGCTTATACAGACTTGGATAACCATGCTCCTGAAATCATTACATTGAATATAACGGGTGTGGGAATTTACGACTTAAGTGAGGTTAATTCCCTTGATAACGATTATATGGATGGTAAAGACTATTACCTGAACATGTCAGGATTTGCAGTTAGGCAATACATATACCATTTCGCTGCAAACGACACCCTTGGAACCTGGACAGAAAGTCTTCCTTTGATATTCGATGTAATTAATAGAGCCCCATTACTTTCATTTGACAACGTTGATCCATCGTCTGGATATACCGATACTTGGTTCAACTTCACTGTGACCTATACAGATTTGGATAACCATGAACCGGACACAATCACAGTGAACATTTCAGGTGTGGGAGACTATGATTTGATAGAGGCCAATTCACTGGATAATGATTATACGGATGGTAAAGAATATTATTACAATCTATCAGGCTTTGCAGTGGGGCAGTATTCCTTCCATTTCTCTACAAACGATACTCTTGGAGATTGGAATGAAGGCGGTGTTTTATGGTTCGAAGTGGCAAACAGAGTCCCCATACTTTCAGATTATAAAGTAGAACCAACTTCGGGTTATACAGATACCTGGTTCAACTTCACAGTTAATTACACTGATGTGGACAACCATGAACCAGATATAATCACAGTGAATATAACAGGTGTGGGTGTATATGATTTAATTGAATCCGAACTCACAGATAATGATTATACAGACGGCAAGGAATATTATGTCAATATAACGGGTTTAGTTGTGGGACAATATATCTTCCATTTTGCAGCTAGTGATATAATTGGTTACTGGACCATTACTAATAACTTATGGTTCGATGTAATTAATAGGGTTCCCACCCTCTCCCAGGATAGTGTAGATCCAACATCAGGAAATATTGACAACTGGTTCAACTTCACAGTTACATATACAGATTTTGATAATCATGCTCCTGATGTCATAACACTGAATATTACATATTTCGGCATAATCGTTCTTTATGAGGTCGATCCTTCTGATACCGATTATACAGATGGCAAGGAATATTATTACAATACGACATTACCAAACGGCCTATATACCTACCATTTTGCAGCCAATGATTCAGTGGGATGGTGGGCACAGGACACCAATGAGACCAATGCCCCTCTTGTTACACTGAAAAACGGTGTTTTAAATGTAATAGATATCACTAAGAAGTATAGTGAGGTGATATACCTCAATGCCACATTTTTCGATGACCACAACGATCCCATTTTGGATGAAAACGTATCCTTCTATATTGATTTGAATGATAACGGAATTTATGAGGAATGGGAATTTGCCGGTGAAGGAGCAGCCTTAGTAGATGGAACTATATCCGTGATATACTCCAATTATCTGGCTACTGGTCAATATGATTTTATATGTAAATATAACGGTTCAGGAGATTACAAGGTGGATGATGATGAGGGACTTATTATCATTGATCCAAAGGAAGCCACATTAACGAGTATTAGCGATGTTATAGAGCAGGGAGAAACAACATTTTTAACTGCACTGCTTCTGGATATCGCTGGAAATCCCATTGAAGAGGAGCTAGTAGAATTTTATCTTGATAAGAATAAGAATCATAACCCCGATCCAAGTGAGATAATAGGTGTCAGTATAACCTCACCAACAGGTGTGGCATCAATAATCTATATAGTGGATTTAATCCCTGAAAATTACGATATCTGGACCAAATATATCGGCTCAGGTAATTACTCAGTAAATGAAATAAAAGGGACATTGATGGTTCAGAATACGAGCAATAACGCACCGACAATATTATGGCCAGTACCAAATCAAGAAAAGCCCGAGGATAGTTTACCTTGGACACTCAATCTCACACCTTTTGAGGCCGATATTGAAGATTATGGATCTGATCTTAAATGGTATCTAACCGGGGTAGACACCTCTTTATATTCTGTAACAGGAATGTACAGTGATGATGATATCCTCACATTCATCCCAGAACCTGATGCTTATGGGAACGATGAGGTAATATTATGGCTAGCGGATAGTAATAATGCTACTGCTTCTCAGATTTTATGGATCAATATAACACCTGTAAATGATCTGCCGTTCTTTTACCCCTCACCCCCCAATATCATGGTTCATTACGATGATCCGAATATTGATGACGATGATCCTGCACCATGGGATTATACCTATTATGTTCATGATATTGAGACTCCAGTTGAAGGCTTGACTATTACCACCTCCGAGCCAACCGTTGATTCTGGAAATGGCTATGTAAAGACGGATGGTTTGAAAGCAACCTACCACTACCCCCAAAGCAGAGTTGGAAAGAGTGTATTGGTGGTTCTTACATTATCAGATGGAACCGATATCGCCCAAACTATGATTGTTGTCGATGTCACCTCTGACTGGATTCCAGAAAAGGTGAAAGAGCTGCCTGATATTGTCCTTAATGAGAATTCGACCTTATATAATGTCTTTGATTTAGACGAGTATTTCACAGATAAAGATCATGACATACTATTTTACACATCCGGTCACTTCAATGTAGATGTTAAAATCAATGAGAATCACACCGTGGACATGACGGCTTTGGGCCATTGGATAGGAACTGAATATGTAACGTTTAGGGCAAGAGATCCAGTGGGAGCTTTCGTTGAAGATACAATAAAAGTTACTGTGATCCCAGTGAATGATCCTCCGATAATTTCTGGTGTGCCAGATCTTGTTGTGCACTACGATTATTCCTATGAATTCGATCTCTCATCCTATATCATAGATCATGATAACCTCTCTTCCGAGCTGACACTATGGACCTCAGAATCCACAGATTACGTCAGAATACAGCAATACAACAATCTCGGATTGATAGTAAACTATCCCAAATCTATGAATGGCTTGACACGATCTGTAACTCTCTATGTGTCTGATGGTGAAGGATTTTCATCTCAGGAGATTCAGATTTCTGTTACAAGTGATTTTCCCCCTGAGCTCGTAAAAAAATTACCCGATGTGTCCTTTGATGAGGATACCTCTTTGGAGAATGCATTCAAACTGAGCGATTATTTCCTTGATATCGATGGAGATGCCCTTTATTATACAAACCGAACAGAATATTTAAACGTTACAATCAATGAAGATCTCACAGTGGATTTCACAGCGCCTGAGAATTGGTTTGGTTACGAGGTTGTTATCTTCAGGGCAACCGATCCGACTGGTGCTATGGCAGAGGACAGGATAATGGTTGTGGTTGTACCTGTGAATGACGCACCCACCCTGGATACCATACCAAAACAGGAGAAAAGAGAAGGTGAGCAATGGATTTTAGATCTATCGTATTACATCGGTGATGTTGATAATGTTGCATCAGATCTTACAACGTCCATGGTGAGTGAGGTGGGCCAGGGTTATGTAAGTTTGGTTGGGAATATCCTGATATTCCAATATCCAGAGGATGTGCGTGAGGATATCATTATAATTACTGTAAGCGATGGTGAGCTTGAGACCACAAGGAGTTTTATTGTGAGTATCCAGGCATCAGAACCAGTTGCACCTAGTTTCTGGGATACTATTCCTTGGCCATGGATATTCTTCACGCTTCTTGCTGTACTTGGTGAGATATTAATATTTTCCAGGAGAAAGGGCCGTT
Organism: Thermoplasmata archaeon; assembly: GCA_020351895.1. The sequence continues at coordinate 50,652 of CP070672.1, read as the reverse complement.
TCTGGGTTTATGAGGCATTTTTAATCCATGAAAAGGGCTTGCCCATTGCCCATGCATCAAGAGGTGAGACATCAGAGCTGGAGGATGTGGTGGTCAGTGGGATGTTTACCGCGGTTCAAGACTTTATCAGCGATGCTTTCTCAGAAAAAACATCTGATGATGGTTGGGAGCTTGACGAGATGAAGTTCGGTGAGAACAAGATACTGATTGAAAGATCACAGAACCTTTATCTTGCGGTGATATTCGAAGGCAATGGCGACAGGCTTCGAGTTCGCGTAAAGAAACTTCTATCGGACATCATAGTGAGATATGGCGAGGAGCTAAAGGACTGGAATGGAGACATGAGTGAATTAAAGGGTATAAGGGAAATGATACTGAGTCTATTCCCTAAAAAAGGAGGTAGACATCCTATATCAGAGACTTTACCCGTTCAAATCCATTTGGAGGAACAAAGTGTGGAAATTGAAGGTAATCTAATAAGTTACGGTGAAACAGGTGAAGTACAGGAAGAAAATCTTGATGAGTATGTAGGGGGATTTAAGGAGGCATTAGCTGAAGATGGGGAGGTAAGCGAATTTAGGGATGTTAATGAATCGGAGGATATCGAGGAAATAGTGGAATACGAATGTCCAATTTGTGGCGAAAGGCTAGGAGAACAGGACAAAAAGTGTCCCAGATGTGGGATAAAGTTCGCAAAAATCGAGGACCTGCTGAAGCCTGCTTCATGATAACTTCGTGATAAATAAGGATAATAGGATTTTATCGTTAGCAATAAGGATTATTTAATGACTGGAATTTGGATAACGTACTTATACCCCGAGAATATTAGGGGTTCGGGAACGAGAAAATGCATAAGACCGTGGATGTCTCGGTGGAACAGAACCTGTTCGAGGCGAACAACGAAATCGCCGCAAAGAACGCTGAATTGCTGAAGGGAAATAATATTTTCTCCATAGATTTTCTTGGTTCCATTGGCTCGGGAAAGACTCTTCTCATCGAAAAAATCCTGGATGTCTTAAATGAAAAGGGAATAAAAGGAGCGGCAATAGCAGGCGATGTCGCAGGTGACGACGATTACAAGCGTATCATTGAACATGGCGTTCAGGCCGTTAGCCTAAACACAGGAAAAGAGTGCCACCTGGATGCCCATCTGATTTCCCATTCATTGGAGGATATGGATTTGGGGAAAATCGATGTTCTTTTTATTGAGAATATCGGAAATCTTGTATGCCCCATGGACTTTCCCTTAGGAACAGACAAGAGGGTAGTTGTTATCTCGGTGACTGAAGGGGATGACATGGTGAGAAAGCATCCTGCGATATTCGGTTTGGCAGATATCGTGGTTATCAACAAGATCGATTTGGCTGATATCATGGAGGTAGACATCGAGAGAATTAAAAGCGATGCTAAGAGCGTCAATCCACACTGTACGATATGTCTAACAGATGCAAAGCATAATGATGGGATTGAGGAATTGATATCGGCATTGGACATCCAGGCTTGAGGCTATGAGACTCGTATTTTATGGATTGGTTCAGGGTGTGGGATTTCGACCCGCAGTTTACAGAGTAGCGAAATCCTTGGGCCTTCGGGGTTATATCAGGAACAATGGTTCGAATGTGGAAGTGGTAATTGATAAAAATCAAAAAGAATTTTTAGAGAAATTGAATTATGAACTACCTCCATTGGCCAGAATATCGAAAATCGAATACGATGAGGTACACCAGGATAAAGAGTTCGAAGATTTCAGCATAGTGCTCAGTGAGGATGGGGAGAGAAGCTCTGTTATTCCTGCCGATACCGCCATTTGTGATGAATGTCTAAAAGAGCTTCTTTTTGAGAATGATAGGAGGTATCTTTACCCTTTTATAAATTGCACTGATTGTGGTGCCCGTTTTTCCGCAATAGCCAGGGTTCCCTACGACAGGGAGAACACATCAATGAAGGAATTCCCCTTATGTGACAAATGTAATGCCGAATATGACCTTCCCATGGAAAGACGTTTTTATGCTCAAACCATATCCTGTCCAGATGACGGTCCACACTTCACGATGTATGGGAAGGACAAAAGTAAGATTGAAACCGATAATGTGATTCAGCAATTTACAAATCATATAGATGAAGGGGCGATTGGGGTGTTAAAGAGCTGGGGAGGCATGCACCTCATCTGCAATCTTGAAGTACTGGATAGATTCAGAAAATGGTATTCCCGACCCGAAAAACCCTTTGCAGTTATGGCAAGGAATATCCAGGCTGCTCGGGATATGGCCCTGGTATCTCCCTTTGAGGAAGAACTCCTTTCCTCCCTCCAACGACCCATTGTAATTCTTCAAAAAAGGGAGGAGAGAAGGGATGATCCCCTCTTGGAGCTCGTGTCCCCGAAACTGGATAACATAGGTATTTATCTTCCTTATTCTGCTATTCAACATCTAATGTTCCATTATCTGAAAAAAGACTCAATAATCATGACTTCTGCCAATCCTCCGGGTGAGCCCATAATAACGGAAAACCAAGGTGTTTTCAAGCTAGGTGCAGATGTTTATCTTCTTCACAACAGGGATATCATTAACAGAGGGGATGATTCGGTTATCGTTCCATTCGAAGATCGTAAGTTCTTTATCAGAAAATCCAGGGGTTTTGTCCCTATGGGCTTGAATCCCCATCATAATCTGAGGGTAATAGGCGTGGGTGCAGAGGAAAACTTGACGTCCAGTATATCTGTGGGTGGTAAACTCTACGCGACCCAGTATATTGGTGATGTGAGGGATTACAATGTTTATGAATTCCTAAAATCGGCAACATTCCATCTATTGGACTTATTTGGCATCAAAGAAGTTGAGGCTGTAGGAGCCGATCTTCATCCTCTATATACCTCCAAGAGATTTGCCAGCGAGCTGAGTGAGAAATACGATGCAGAGCTACTGAGATACAGCATCATTGGGCCCATGCAGCGTCGCTTTTAGTGGATTTGGATCTTTCAGAGGAAATTGTATGTCTTACCCTTGATGGTGCAGGATATGGCAGCGACGGCAAGATATGGGGTGGAGAGGTTTTACTTGCTACGTATACTGGATTCGAGAGGTTGGCAAGATTGGAATACATTCCTCTGATTGGAGGGGATCGGGCAGTTGAGAACCCGATGCGGGTCGTGTTCGGGATATTTGAGAAGCTTGAAATCGAAACAGATTATTTTGATGATGAGGCGGCATCGGTTCTCAGAAAAGCCCTGAAGAATTCCCCAGAAAGCTGCAGTTTTGGCAGGTTTTTAGATGCAATATCCTGTTACTTGGGTGTCTGCTGCAAAAAGACCTATGACGGGGAGCCTGCAATAAAACTGGAAAGATACCTTAACAGAGGGAAGAAAAGCCACAGTTTCGAGGGTAAAATTACGAAGTCTGAGGTTAAGGTTATCGAGACCCTTCCCCTATTCGAAGAGCTGTACAGCCTCTCTTATGGAAAAACCCTAAAAGATCAGGAAAAATTCGATCTCGCGTATTCTATGGTCTCGGCGGCTTTGGAGCCTATGGTTGAGGTGGCTTGCCAGGAGGCCATTGATAGAAAAATAGGCAAAATCGGCATTACAGGGGGAGTTTCGTATAATTTACCCATAGTGAGGATGGTCAAGGATGCAGTTGAGGAAAGAGGTTTAAACCTCATTATGCACAACCAGGTTCCAAATGGAGACGGAGGAATATCAATGGGCCAGAATGCCATTGCAGGAAATATCCTGGAAGGTAGAGGGTAGGGGATAGGGCTCTTTTTCTTAAAAAATCTTAAAAAAGCCAAACCCAGTCACTTTTCGGGGGAAAAACTCGGAAAAATGACAATATTCCTGAAGATAATATCGGGGAAAGGATTATATCCCCCTCGAAATATCGAATAAGAGTCAAGGAGGCTTTAAATGGGAAAAAGAATAGGTAAACAAAAAGTCAAGCGCGAGTCTGGCTATTTGTACTACGTCGGAAAGGACGGATACGTCTGGCGCGCCCCAATGAAAACGAACAAGCGCGGTAGAAAGAAGAAGGTAGGAACCGAGAAAATCAAGAAAAGAAAAGGGTTCATGTACTACCTCGACAAGGCCGGCTACGTCGCAGAAGCGAAGATGGCCAGGAAATAAAACCTTAAAACCTTTAAAGACAGGCCATATCGCGGCCAATTACGCCATATTCGCCAACTTAGTATAGAGGGCATACCATTGCTTGGAAGGCTCTCTTATTAGAATGCCTTCCAACTTGCCCTCAAATTATTCTTCTTAAACAAATAAGACCTAAACTACCTTTTTTTACAACGGGATCTCATTTCGTCAATGTCACAGAAAGTCTCGAAGAATGTTTTAATGTGGACCTCCAACTCTTTTTTTCCTCTTTTTGTCAATGAGTATCGTTTGTTTTGATCAACTGATAATAACCCTTTATCTTTAAGATCCTTTAAAACCGGGTAAATGGTGCCCGGGCTTGGTTTGTGACCTTTTCTCTTTTCAAGTTCCAGTGCTATCTCCGCCCCGGTCATGCTTTTCTTGCTCACAAGCCACAGTATAAGGAAGGATAGGAATCCTTTCATTTGACAGTGCATCATCATTTCATTGTATCGGATAAGCGATAATAAAAGTTTTGGTTCCCTTAATAGTTTATCGGAAAACCGATATGTTTATATAGAAGTTACCGCATACCCGATATCGGGAAACCGACACACGAACTTCGGAGGAGATAAAATAATGTATGGCATCTATCATGGAGGACACCATGGACGGCACTACCGCACCACTGATG
>CP070672.1:35247-45783 GCA_020351895.1 Thermoplasmata archaeon | reverse complement strand
TCATAATATGTCCCGCTAAAGACGAAAACAGTATCCCCAGGATTTGCAGCTTCAATGGCATCTTCAATTTTAGAATAATTTCCTCCTCCTGAGCCTCCTACATAAAGAACTTCTCCTTTTGCCTTTGGGATGAAATTGGTTGTGATTTCAAATGCACTAAAAATGGAAATCGAAAATATAATACATAGAAACACTGACCGGGTTTTTCTCCTCATCATTATTCTAAATGAATGTGGAATACCTTATATTTTATGGACAATTTTAGGATTACCCAAGACTTAGTAAATACAAGATTACCTGGGTTCAGTAAAAAGGTGTCGTTGATGTAAAGAATTGGGCGTAGATTAGAGGGGAATTTCCCAGGTTTTTTCTACCTTCGAAAGTACCCAATATCCCTTTCCAATCATGAATTTACCGCCTTCTTCAATGTCATGCCAGGTTTTCGTTGTGGGATTGAACCATTGTATGATTTCTACATCTTGACCGAAAGAAATATTGTTCAACCCCTCAGTTCTATTGTATTTTGTAAGGGAGGGAAAACCTACCAGGTTCCAACCTATGTGGAGTTCGATAGTCTGGTTTTGGATAGGTTTGATTCCTGGATATTCAAATAAAATCCCATTAGGGTCTATCACATGAATCCAAAATCCCATTGTATTGTCAATCCTGTCAAAATCATTCAAATGAGGAGGTTTTGCCGTATTATTGTGTTTCCATGGATCATTAGTATCGCTAGTATTGTAATGTTGCACTGCGTCGTAGAATCCTTTTATGGAGCTTAGAACCGTATCCAAATCGATATCCGGCTGGATAAATGGGATTGAAATAAGGTTCCAACCTTCGTATAGGAAAATGAAATTACCCATTGGATCGGTAAGGGGATAATTATCCCGTGAATCACTGTCAATCGTGTAATTTGTGTCTCCAATCCCATCATTTCCAAGTATGTCTTGGTTAGGACCGCTGTATTGATCGAGGCCTGCATAATCGCTCCAGAAGTTTCCACCTGATGGATAGCCGTTGTCCCATCTATTTCCATCATTCGTGTCATCCATTGATTGATTCGTGTTGTTGATGATGTGATTGTGATAAATGCTGTTGTTGTATGAATTGCTCACGAGTTGAAAACCATAGCCATTTAAAGATACATTATTCTGCGTAATATTATTGTTACTGGAAGACTCAAGATATATTCCGACTTCGGTATTTGAAACCACGGTATTGCGTGTGAGTTTGTTTCCATCCGAAAATTCATCGAGAAAGATACCCTTTTCTGCATTCCATGATACGTGATTATCGCTAATATTATTTCCTACACATTGCCAAAAAGCAAATCCCCTTTGGGTGTTAAAAGAAGCGTTGTTGTTGGTTATATTGTTACTATTTGAATTTCTCATAAAAATGCCATCTTGATTATCGATGCAAATATTGTTAGAAATATTATTACTATCGGAATATCTCAAATAGATACCGTACCAATTTATGAATGAAGCATAGTTACCAGTTATCGTATTTCCATCCGATTCCTCGACATAAAATCCAAACAAATTGTATTGCACTGTATTACCTATGAGAGTATTCCTATGCGACTCATCTAAATCTATACCTTCTTGTACATTTGTTATGGTGTTATTCATGATTATACTATCATTGGAGTAATCTATTCGAAGGCCGCCGAAATCTGACCATGAAACTTCGTTTCCATCTATAAGAGTGTAATTGGAATATTCTATAAATATCCCACTTATTGTATTGTAAATTACAATGTTTTCTGTTATCTCTATATTATTTGAACGTTCGATATGTAAACCCGTACGATTGTTTAATGATAAATTATTGTTAAAAGCCCTACCATATTGGACGTGGTAAAAATCTAATCCCGCATCTCGATGAATTGGGCCTCCTCCCCGCAATGAAAATTCTGTTATGTTCACCCAATTGGCTGTGATATTCACAACATCTCCCAAACCTCCGCCGTCAATTATTGTCATATCCCTACCATCACCGATGAGTGTCAGTGTCTTGTCTATCGCCACATTCTCATAATAAATTCCATTATCCACAAAAATCGTATGTCCATCCAATGTATCTGTATAATCTATTGCGGCCTGGATGGTGATAAAACCTTGATTTGTATCAAGATTATGGACCCTAAAGAGGAGGGTTTTTTCGAAAGTTCCATTCCAATTGTCATTTGTATCATTGGCCCAAATGGTATAGTTAAACCATGTGGCATTGTTCCAAATATCTACCTCAATCCAATATGTGGGCTCAATCAATAGACTCATGGAGATATTAAAGGTCTCAGAATAGCCTTCGGAAGATGTAATTGTATAATCCAAACAAACAGAATTCACCTTTGAATTGTCTGTTACATATGCAGTGACATTATAAAAATCACCTGAAACTGGGGTGTCCATTGTTGTTTCTTCTATTTCAGGTGGAACCATATCAGGAATTACGGTTATGGTGTCATTTGCTAGGGTAGAGTCGCTGTTTTTAACCGAGTTGATGGCACGTGCTTCAATAAAATAAGTTCCAAAAGACAATAGAGGGATTGTGAACTCAAAGGTCTCAATTGGTTCATCAAAGTTTCCATCGGCTGGTAAGGCTTTTTTCCATGAACCATAATCCATCCTATATTCAACATCCGCGATTGTATTTATTGTAACATCTTTACCAGAACCCAATGGATTATTATTTGGATAAGGAACAACAACCGCATAACCAGTATATGTTATAGTGTTATTCATGGTGGGATCTGGCAAATATGGTATCAAATAAGTATTTGGTTCGGTATCTAATATATCCATTGTGCCATCACCATCTGTATCCCTCCAACCTACCTGCTTTCTGGTTCCACTAGAAAGCACTAAATTGTTCGTGTCCATTAAAGCACCCGAGTCATCAACCTCCAGAGCATTTAAGTACCCTAGGCGTTCCCCGGGAGTATGATATTCATCTGTTGCATAGAACATATGTCCGGTTTCGTGTGAAGTAACGTTGTTCATCCTGCCAATTAACCATCCATCATTATCAAAGGTCATTACCACAGTCCCATTACTCGGATATGCCCAAGCACACCAAGGGAAATCAGAAAAACAACCATCAGAGTCGTTATAACTTTCAACAACAAATATCGTATAGGCCCAATCGGTATTATATTGCTCCCGGAGCCTGTGATTATAGCTCTGCACCTTATCTAGATATGTACCTGAAGAAAAACCTAAATTATCCATTATCTCCCCTATCCAACGATCTTCATCATCATGCGGTCTGGTGATTGGTTCATAGCTCGTGTTTTTACTTCCCATATTTTCCAGGGAAAGTGATAGATTGGAATCGGCCTCTTGACCTTCCCACCAGGTTAGCGCATCTTGAATCTCTGAGAGTACTTGGTTCTTTCTTGATGGCGACCAATCCTCTGTTTCAAAATCGATGGAACCGTTGCTTTCTGTAAATATAACTGCTACTGTCACACTGCCCAAGGCATACTCACAAATTTCCTTTGGACCTGGATACGGTTTAAAGAGATCAAGTGCATCCCAATTAGGCCATAGGGGATAGTTATCGATGTTAGAACCACCTGAAATGCTGTAAGACACATCACCTAAACCATCGTTTCCAGGCACATTCTGCCCCGGACCACTGCGATTGTCCCCTCCAGAATAATCACCCCAGAAATTCCCTCCCATAGGATAGGCATCGTTCCAGAAGTTTAAGTCATCGTCATAGGCCTGATTTGCATTTTCTACAAAATTGTTATGGAAAATTCTGTTCTGTGAATTTGTGGATATGAGGAATATCCCATAAGAGCTAGAATTAAAGACGGTATTCCCAGTGATGTTATTGTTGGAGTTGGCCCAAAATAAATAAATACCGACTTCACAATCATTTATTTCATTATTCTTGATGTTGTTATAGCTGTTTGTGTTACTTAAAAGCACACCATAATAACCCTGCTCTTCAATAATATTGTTCACTATACTATTAGAATCGCAATTTTGATTCAGCTCAATGGCATCATTTGGATTATTTTTTATGATGTTATCCTCAATTGTGTTGTAATCCGAAAACCAAAAGAGAAATATGCCATCACCATTGTTGTTGGAGATTTTATTGTTTGTTATTCTACAGTAAGATGATGAGGTAATATATATCCCAGAAGTCGCACTGTTTTGAATTGTAAATCCTGATACGTTCACATAGGTTAAGGATGATATTTGAACACCAATTCCAACATTCCCACCATCTATAATCGTTGTATTCATGTCTTCCCCCATTAGAGTTATGGTTCTATCGATTATCACATTCTCGAAATAGGTTCCACTATATACAAAAACAGTATCACCATCACTGGCATTCTCGATGGCCCATTGGATAACTGTATAATTTGAAGGGCCTCCTCCACCAACATAAAGGACATCTCCCTTTACCCTTGGAGTAATGTTAACAGAAATATCTATAATCGTTAAAATGGAGATTATCAGTAAAAGACAAATAAACATCGATTTGATTTTCTTTATCATGGGAGATAGTTATCATGGGTAGAATGTATATATATCTTTCGGATTTTATGAAAAAGGAGGTCGAAACCTTAAATCTATCTTTGTGGAGGATACCTCCCTTCAGGCCAATATGCTTGGGATTCTTTTTTACCTCCGTTCTTCTCACGACGAATTTCTAGATTAAATAAAATAAAGGCAATGATTCCAATTAACAGAATAAACAACAGGTACATGGCCTTTAATATCCTGCTTATATTTTGAAAGTCAGCTTTTCCCGATTCTAAAAGGGCTGCATTTGCGGTGGATTTGCCTGCAGGGTAATCCTCAATAATTTTATTTATCGAGTTTAGCATTTTCTCGGTTTCCTCCTCATCCATAATCGGGATTTGAAGATAAATCAGCGATTTGGAAAAATCAATATTAACGAAAGTGCTTCTCATTTCAATTGTGATGCTGTTATAGAATATGTTTATAAGGGTGTCCTGAAAAGATTTTCCATATACAAGATACCAAGTTAGACTTTCGTTCTGACCTGTAAGATGTATTGCATCCCAGAAGCTGTTGTTTAACATAGCATTAATCATATTCCCTTCAGCAACCGGTGTCAGATTTTTCATCAGCTCAACACTGCCTTCGCTGATCTTTATCATCTTCATTATGTCCACGATACTAAGGGGAGGATTTATTCCCTCTATTATTTTAAGGCGTTCTTCCATGAGGCTTATATTGTCCAGAACCTCGATGTCTTTCATAGAGCCTCCGCCCTTGGTAGGCTCGTTTTTTGCTGCTGGGGCAGGATTCCCTCTCACCAATACCAAACCAACTTGTCCACCTCTTAATTCATCAGAATACTGGCTCAATTTTTCGGATTCAGAAGTAGAGGTTCTAATCAAGAAAAAAGGGAGGCAAATTCCAATTAAAATCAAAAAAACAACTACAATTGTCAAGATTTTTCTCTTCTTCTTTATCTCGTTGTCTGCCTTGGCTAGTTTGGATTTGATACTAAATACCAATAAAAGTAACAAAACCACCAAAATAATGATCACAATAAGTGGGAGCCACAGGTCTATCATGTCCGAGGAGCGGTAAATTTCTGAGGAATCGACATACCCGATGTTTGTCATGGCACAGTGAATATCACTGGATTCGACACGACTCCACCAACTATTACGGCTATTATAATCACTCCTCGACGCATCAGGATCAAAAAAATAAGGATCAATCAACTCATTAATGTATTTTAAAATGTTCGTATTATGTTCTATAACACCTATTAATATCACTGCACTATCCCATATCTCGTCATTGTTAGTGTCAATCACCAGTAGTTTCTTTGTTTCCTCTGGAATCTGATCAACTATGCGATCAATATCATCTTGATTATCAGGAATTACATACTCCCCCTCCACACCAATAGGACCCGGAGGTATGTCGAGCTCATCTATTGTTGCATCGTATATGTTTTTCGGAGAAAGGTTTATTTCCTTTATCAGGGTGGAGATGCTTAAAATGAATGATATCTCGTCATCATCTCCATAATCGTCCTTCTGTGGATCCAAAGCCTCCTCAATGGAACTGATTTCATCTAAAACAGCCTTATCTGTAATGTTGGTACCATATGTTCGATCGAACTTATTCGGTGTTTCTACATAAATTAGAATCATATTTGTTGACCAATCTGCGTCGATTTCGTTCAAAATTCGAGAGTTTTCATCTTGGGCTGAGCATGATAGGCTTGGAATCAATAGGATGAAGAAAATTAAAATCATGGATAGGAGCATTCTGTGTGTTGAGAGATACCTCTTGATCCTCACCCTACGTTCATACAAATTAATTTTTTCCTGATACCAAGGCCCACAGGATGTACAATATCTTGACAAAGAGCTACCCCCGCACTATCTTAGCAAAAAGTTCATTGTAATGTATACTTAAATACCTTTGGCCTCTTAATGTAGGTTACCACAACATTTTTTAGGCACGGAAACGATTAAAGAGTTGGTGATGTGATGAAAAAGAGCCTGGCAATACTCATGCTCGTAATCGCTTTATTTTATTTCTCAGGATTTGCCAGTGCAGGCGTCCCCACTGTGGAATCATATGACGTCTTCCATATAGAGCCAGGGGAGGAATTTGAGGTGGAGGTACTTGTTATCTGCCATGCCGATGTGGCGAACTACACCGTGACTGTCACGCTCCATTCAAGATTCCAGTTTGCTGAAAATGACAGCGATATGGTGATTTCGGGAATCAACGCCTCAGTAACATATGAAGGCCGGGATACAGATGAATTGTTCTTCGAGTTTCCAATGGTTGCGAATAACAATACACCCGATGGAAATTACAATATCCAATATGAGGTCTACTGGAATGGCTCGGAAACTGGTTTCGTACCCACTTTTGTCGAGCGGGACACGGTTCGGGTTTCAGTCCGTGAGGGTGAAGAAAGCCCCTGCTCCAGCACCAGTTTTATAATACTACCTTTATTTGCAGTTGGAATGGCTTATCCGGCTTTTAAAGGGCTAAAAGGTGATTTCAATGGAACCAAAGGTTTTTTCAAGCGGAAAAATTAGGCAAGCAAGAGGTTTTAGCCTATCTGAGTTGAAGAAGGCGAATATCGACATAAGGAAGGCAAAAAAAATTGGAGTTAGAATCGATCATAGAAGAAGAACAGTGTATGATGAGAATGTTCGGTTATTGGCAAAGAAAGGCGAATCCAAGAAAAAGGGTGGAGATAAGGGCGCAAAGGAAAGATCGAAAAAGCTTAAAGAAGGAAAGTTGAAGAAGTCTTCGGCAGTAAAAAAAAGCAAGACAACAGAATAGTCTCCTAGGGTGTAGATGGATGGGTTTTACCCCAATTAATTGTAAAATATCTTAGAGGGGAATCTTTTTTTAAGGTCTTACCCGTTTCAATCGAACATATTCCGCTTTTTTCTCCATTACCCTCCCTATTAGCAGCTCCTTTTTTACTCCATGAGCCAATCGAACTGCCCTGGAAATCTCAGGCCATGTGCTGTGATAAGTTGAGGAAACAGCATGTACCAAATAAAGAGCATGCTCTTTCTCTGGATCACCTTTATAGACTCGAAAATGAGTACCGTATTTAAATCCTGTCTTGACTATCATACCCTTGCTCTTCAAATCCTTATAGACCCTCAACCTCGTATCGAAATCTGGCTGGATTCGTTCGGCTTTTCTCTTGAATTGGCCCGGATTTATCTTCCTTCCGGTTTTTGCGTCTCTCACCATCAACGTCTCCATCTCAAGAAGATAGGCGGTCTCAAGTAACGATAGTTGTAGACCCCCACCTATGAACTTTCCGAAAAACTCTGTATCATGAAGTGTATCTGCCTCCTCGGAATCCAAAACCATGACTCTGTCACCAAAAAAGAGAGCATCGGCCTGAATACCGAATGTACCAGGTTTAACGCGACCTTTTGGCCGAACCAGTCTAGATTGATAATAGGTGAGGTCTCCCTCCTCATCTACAATTCCGATTAGAAGTTTTTTTCTTGCCCTAAGCACCCCTCTTATCTGTGAAACCACACCCTCCAAATCGAATATCCCTCGCTCACTGGCCGCATATACCCAGAATTTTGAGGGGCTTTTGGACGGTTTTCCGCCCCTGGGAAATACCCTAAAATGAGCGGGCTTAACATCGGGTTTCACGATGTATCCTCTCATTTTCAGGTCTCTGTACACGATGTATTTTATTTCAAAGTCAGGGTATAGATTGTTTGCATATCGAAACAATATAACAAAATTCATCCTCCTGTTATTCTTTTTAATTTCCAATTTTCCCCCTTCTAAAAGAAAGAGAGCTTCTATGAGATTGAGCTTCAACGCTCCTCCTGATTGGGGATTTCCAAAGTATCCCTTATTGTAGATCTGGCTCGCCTCTTTCTCGTCCTCAACCATGACGAAATCATCAATCAAATGTCCAGACAAATTTTCAACCTCGCATTCACCTATATATCGCATCCGTCATTCGCACTACCCTTACAGTTTCCTTCACATCGTGGACCCTCACGATATCGGCGCCGTTCATTGCACACATTGTTACAGTTGCTAATGTTCCTTCCAGCCTCTCATCCACATCCAAATCCAAAGTGTTTCCTATGAAGGATTTTCTTGAGGTTCCTATTAGGATTGGAAGATCCAGTTCCTTTAATTCCCCCAGTTTTCTTATTATCTCGTAGTTATGCCCTGTTGACTTTCCAAAGCCGATACCAGGATCAATTATTATATTATTCCTTTTATAACCCTTCGAAACTGTAAACTCTACCCTTTTTTTCAGGAATTCTTTGATCTCATCCATAGCCGAAGTATAGGTAGGATTCTTTTGCATGTCCCTTGGGGTGCCTTTCATATGCATCAGAATCAATGGAGCGTTATATTTCACGGCAACATCCCCAACTTTCGGATCAAAGCGCAGGGCCGAGATATCGTTGATTATGGATGCTCCACTGTCCAACGCGGCCTTCGCTACCTCTGATTTGCAGGTGTCGATGGATATGGGTACTTTTACCTTTTTTGCTGTTCTTTCAATCACTGGTACAACCCTCCCGATCTCCTCCTCCAAACTTATTGCCTCAGAACCCGGGCGAGTGGACTCCCCTCCAACATCGATGATGTCAGCACCCTGGGAAGCCAAATATTCTGCATGAGCTACGGCCTTCTCGCAATCAAAGAAATGACCCCCATCTGAAAAAGAATCAGGGGTTACATTCACTATACCCATTACAAGGGTCCTTTTTCCGAATTCCAATGAATATTTACCGCATTGGATTATTCTGTTTACCATGCCTTTACCTCTCATAGACCGATGCTCTGTATTGTTGTCTTTTATTTTAAATTATAGGTCCATGAGACTTCAATTACCAATTGCATAAAATCCTGTATTTTACAATCCTTAGTACCAAATTTTTTATCCCAAAAATGTTATTGTCATCTGAGGTTGATCAACATGTTGGCTGAATTTTCAAGCTTTCCCGTTGGATCGGGTGTCAGTTTGAGTAAGTATGTGGCAAGAAGCCTTAGCATCATCGAAGAAAGCGGTCTTTCCTATCGCATCAATCCCATGGGGACCGTGTTGGAAGGAGAATGGGATGAGATAATAAAGGTCATTGGACAGTGCCACCATGCCATCTTGGAGGATACAGAAAGGGTGGTAACCAACATTAAAATCGATGACAGAAAGGGTGTCACAAATGCCCTGAACAGGAAGATAAAAAGCGTTGAAGAGAAGGTGGGAAAGGAGCTTCATAAATAAAGGTTTGAGTTGGCAAATACCCGAAAAAACCTTTTAAATAAGGTTGTTATTGAGGAATATCCAAATGTAAAAAATCAAAAACATTATATATAGACAGATATATCTCCAATATGATAGGACGAAATACCGCATAAAATGATGATATGGCGTTGATTTCTTAACAAAATGGTGAGCAAATGGCAGAAGCTGAAGCAGGTCAGGCTGAACAGAGGCAAAAGAGACTGATTTCTCCTGTTATTATCTTGGTACTTGCCATGATATTCATGTTATGGCTAATGTTATTGTTCACAAATAAGGACTTCTATGACGAATATGGAATGGAAATCAGCAAACAGTGGTGGGTTTATATCGCCTCCTTTGTAATGATAATCTTAATTATCGCCCTTCTGGTTGGAGCCTACCCAGCAACAGCACCTACCCCGGAAGCATCATTCACATCAGCAGGTATTACACCTGCGGCACAAGATACAACACCCCAAGCCACTTCTGGTGTTGCCATCACATCAACACAACCTGAACAACCTGCCATGAAGGCTGCTGTGGTGGAGGCTGAGCCTCTTGTAGTTGAAGCTGAGGTTGTGGAAGTTGAACCCATAGAGGCGGAAGAGGTGGATTCAAAGCCACTGAAGATGAAGAAACCAAGACTCATTGAATATCCAAAAAAGGTTCCTGGTGGGGTTTATGGTGACACAATTGTTAGGGTGGATCCGAGGACAAAGCTTAACCTAAGAACTCTGCTAATAAGATCCTGCATGATCT
>CP070672.1:32356-35147 GCA_020351895.1 Thermoplasmata archaeon | reverse complement strand
TGGATGCTGCCCAGGGGGTTTACGTCTTCGCTCATTTTGATTCCTCTAAAGAATTAACCAAACAGGTTGAAAAAGGATACGATATGTGGTAGTATTTGTCGGTTATCGAATAGAAATTATACCCTTTTTTATGGAAGGATTTTATCGTGGCTAAGTGTTCTGTATGTGGAAAGAAAACGACTTTTGGGCTCAATCGCCCCTGGTCGAGGAAGGCGACCAACCGCAAGTTCAAGCCGAACTTGCAGAAGGTATCGGTGTATGAGGGGGGACGCAAGGTGCAGAAGGTGATGTGCACCCGCTGTATTCGCACAATGGTGAAGACGGCGGCTTGATTTGGGCTGGACAGGGAAACCCTGTCTCTACACAAGTAGTTCGGAATCACGGCGCGGGCCGTGATTTTTTTTGTTGTGTAAAGACCTGACAGGTTTATTTTCAACCTGTCAGGTCTTGGTGGGGAGGTTTTGTGGGGCGGGACGTGCTGTGCTAGATGCATCACTTCTAATAATCTAAGTAATCAAATATTTGTACGTTTATTCGGTAAAGGATATAAATATGACCTATTCTCGTCATTGGTTTACATATTTTGTTATAATCTAGATATAAACTCCATTTGTCACAACTAAATCAATGGAATTACGTTGAAGGTGGTAAAGCAGGTCAATAGATCTGCTGACATTCTTGAAATTATAGAGACCGCTGACAGATAGTTTGCCTAGCGGTCTTTTTTCTGGATTGGCATATTTTGGCAGTTTATTGCCTTGTATTGGCAGTATTACTCAAATAATATGAGAGTATGAAATGGACCAGAGGAGACTCATAATGAAAACCAAGTTCTTTTTTGTGCTTTGTGTGCTGATTTTTGTCAGCTTGATGATTGCAGGGTGTAGTGGTGATGCTAGTATATCCCCTGCAACCAAGAAAGCTACGGATATACCTTCCCCAAAACCCTATAAGGTGTTTACTGAAGATTCCCCCATTCCTGAGTGTATCTCGAGTGAACCACAAGCAGAGTATTCGTTCCATGATGCCATTGAGTCGGTTACAACCACTCTGTTTGAAATGGAAAGCTATCGTTACCGTTCTGTGTACAGTTACCAATTAGGTGATACTTACCCTGAAGAAGAATTGGCTTTGGAAATCTATGGCACTCACAGTGGGCTTCTGAATCTATCGGATTCTCAATTATATTATTATCCTGTAGCATTAACAACACAGTATTATGAACAATCCCACACGATGATCAGAGACCTGCATACGGATTCCGTGACAGAGGTCATCAGCGCAGAAGATGGCGTATGGGTGAAGCACCCGGATGAGTCAGGATGGGCATTCCTAGCTGCTTGGACACCGGCAGATATGGTGAATCTGAATGATCAATTTGGATTTGAATTAGCGCCTTTCCTATTTGTTCAGTTTGGGACCCTTGCGGATGGTTTGAGATCAGATACACCTGTGATGACTCAAACAGAGACCATCGATGGAAAACAGGTGGTCCATCGGTGTTGGAGAGAGGATTTTGGATATATTGTCCATTATCCCAGTGGAGGATGGGAATTATTTTCCCTGCTTGAGAATGTTGAAGCCCATCTTTGGACCTCTGGAGATGATACCAAGATGGTCCGGCTAGTAATAACCGGTGATCACATTGCCGATTCGTTTGAGGATGTTGGGAGGATTGAACACGATTCTCCCTATGAATTTACCCTTTGGGTTGAGTTGTTAGATGATGACGAATCTATCGATATAGACATTCCTTCGACTGATGAAATAAAAATTGGTTTCTCTGCAGATGGCGAAAAACCAACTGCTCAAGTGCAAACATCCTTGAGTGAACTTCCCCTTCCTATTGGTGCGATGGCTTATGAGTCGGTGGAAGATATTAATTCAACGGAAGAGAGTGAGGAAGACTTGCTATCGGTATTCACCAAAGAATATTTGGGTATTCTCTCTGATTTAAGATATGGGTTGATGGAATATTATTCGCCAAATTGGAGAGCTACTCCCTACGATCGCATCCAAGTTTTCGAGACGGAGTTGGGCATCTTATCCACGGCTGCATTCTACATGGATGAGATGTCTCAAAGAGGGTGGACGCTCACTGGTAAATATCTCATTCTAGGTGAACCAGAGGTTTTCTTATTTTTTTCTCAAAATAATGTTACCATGCCAATCATCATAGAAAAAGGTGAGGCAGATGAAACAATATTTACAGCATATCTTCCCCCGGATGAGGATATTCTCAACATGAACTTATCTGGTTGGACTATTTATACAACTGCGAATTCTGGTTTAGTAAACGACTGGGTAAGTTCTATCGCATTTGATGAGCAAGGCACTGCCTGGATTGGTACAAGATACGGAGGGCTAAGCGTTTTTGACGGCGTTACCTGGACGAGTTATACAGTTGATAACTCTGGTCTTCTTGACGATGATATACGAGCAATTGTTGTTGATGACGAGGGAGATGCTTGGTTGGCGACATGGGGAAGGGGGATAAGTGTTTTCGATGGTGCTGTTTGGACAAACTATACGGCTGAGAATTCTGATCTTGGAAGCAATCGCATTTCGGAGATTGTTGTTGATGAACAAGGAAAAGTTTGGGTTGTTACACATGAGGGAATTAGCGTTTATGCTGATGGCAAATGGACATCACATTCTAACGATGCGATTGGCTCTCGTTACGATTATTTATCACTTGCAGAAGATGATCAGGGGCAGATGTGGTTGGGAAGTCTCCCTCGATCTCCACCTGCACCTTCATCCAGCTCATGGCCCGTCCCGCTTCGGCCTC
>CP070672.1:29032-32256 GCA_020351895.1 Thermoplasmata archaeon | reverse complement strand
TTGATCATCTTGCCGCCCAAAGAAACTTGGATCTTTATCCCATAATTCAACTCTAATCCTTTTACTGAAATCAATAGGAGGAACCTCACTGAGATCTGCCACATCATTGGCGCTCATGCGTTTCACACCCCAAACCCTTTTGTTATCGGCGATCAGGTATGCTTCATCTTCGACAGTCATGTCTAATGAACGATCGTCGGTTCTGCTTGCGTCGTCAGGTCTATGACATATAAGGGAAATAAACTTGAGTTTTGGCATTAGACTCACTCTGCCTTTTTGATAAATAAATGATCAACAACATTTTATAACAATTTCTAACTGCTGCATATCAGGGTACGAATATGTTAATCTAAAAGATACCAAATTTATTGAATGCATCTTTAGCAGACATGCCAGATTCGATGGCGTCACGTACTTTATTCTCACCGTGGATCTTCTCAATCGCAAGCTCAATTACTTCTGACTCACGCTCTTGTGGAACGACTACGACCCCGTCTATGTCCCCGAAAACTATATCACCAGGATGAACTGTAACTCCATTCTCAAAGGGCAAAGGACAGCGATAGTCGGTTACCTCTCCCCTGCCTCCTTGATCCTGAGCATAACCACCCCAAGAAAACATTGGGAAATTAAGGCTACGGATCTCTGGTGTGTCTCGGTGATACCCATTGAGAATCGCTCCTGCGGCCCCTAGTTTAATGGCTCTTGTACTCATGAGACCCCCCCATATGGCATAAGTAGGAGACATCCCCGTCGCTAGGTATACCTCATTGGGTTTCAGGTCGTCCAGAGCATCAAACATAAGCCCGAAAGGTTGATCACTCGGCTCTGAGATATCTGTTTCCTGGACTGTTAATGCACGTCCAACGACCACCATATCGTCATCCAATGGTTTAATCTGTGGAGGGAGGAATTGCTTTGTCAACCCTATTGTGTCCATCACATCTCCGATTACAGCGGAAAAAAGTTCAGTTTTAATCTTTTTAATGAACTCGATATCCTTATTCAATTTAACCAAACTAAATATTGGAGAGTTCCTTTTATAACTACGCACGCTCTGAGCGTATAAATTTCCAGAAAAGAATGATCCACCTACAATACTTCAGGTTGCCACATGTAGTTACCAATCATACAGCATCTGTTGAATCCCATTTTACGATAAAGACGATATCCCATCCGAGAGGAATGCAATATCCCCACTTTATAACCCGATGATACGGCGTGTTTTAGAGGGATCCAAGTCATCGCGGTGCCTATTCCTTTCCTCCTTGCCTCTGGCACAGTACCTACATTATAAATGCCTGCTACCCCAGAACACAAAAAAACAGTGGACGAAGCTACAGGTTCACCTTCCAGATAACCGACATAACTTATTCTATCGTTACGAAAGCCTATGCTGGATTCAAATTTGAAAAAATCATCTTTAAATTTCCCTATCACCATAGGGAAACAAATTGAAGCTATTTTCACCCATATCTTTAACGTATCTATATCTTTGACCCGAATTATGTTAAATTTTTCAGGAGTGGAAACAGAAACACTGTTCGTTTGTAATTCAATCACCATTCCTGGCATATCATATCTATGAATAAACCCGTAATCTACTAGATGCTTCCCAAGATCCTTCGGTTTTGAGCTGGGTCCAATCCACCAAATCCAAGGTAGACGACTTCTCTTGAAATACTCAATATTTTCCTCAATTTTCATCTCTATATTATCGCAAGTAAGTTGTGCTAAACATACAACATTCCACATAGGATTAGGAATCCTGGAATCCAATCTCTTGAAATATCTACCATCGTACACCTCTACATAAGGTGAGAATCCCCACTGTGCACCAAACTGAAACCAATGTGTTTCAATTATTTGAGGCAATCTATTATCAGTACAATCCTCAATCACATAACTCATCAGTTAATTCCCCAGCAATAATAAAAAAGGTATTACACGTTTTTCCCCTGACAGAATCTAAAGCTAATTTGATTTATTCATCATTTATTTAAGTTGAAAGCGCAAGCGATATGCATCTAATTTATAAAGCACTCATATTTACGCGTGCATAAGATAAAAAAAGTTGTTGTGAAAATAGATCAATACTAGGTGATTAAATTGTCTATTTTACCCTATTATAAAATACCCGAGGCACCAAACAAAACATCTGCAACGTCAGTGTTCTTGAGGATCGTCGATGGGCTGGGATTCAGATATCGATGGGCCACAGAGGGTCTTAGAGCTGTTGATTATGAGTTCCAACCCAGTTCGGATAGTATGACCATGGAGAGGCTTCTGAAACACGTTTATCGCTTGACATGTTTGATTCATCGATGTTTGAGTGGTGAAGAATCAACCATAGCAAAGTCTTATTCTTTGAATGAGGTTAGGAGCCTAACTCTGAACAAGATAATGGAAATTCGTGAGGAGCTTGTGACAATGACATCTGAGCAGTTAAATGATTGTATCTACCACAGCACTTATTACAAGCGGGATTTCCCCATTTGGAACATTATCAATGGTCCTTTGTGCGATGCATTGACTCATGTGGGTCAGCTTGCATCTTGGAGAAGATTGAACGGTAATCCAATCCTTGGCGCCAATGTATTCCTTGGTCGACCTCCCCAATAGTCATTGCGCGCTTTTTCATCAATGGAATTATATTCATGTGCAGAATGTGATTGAATATAAAATGATCAATGTGCTTTTCATTTGTACCGCGAATCTGGATAGGAGTCCAACAGCTGAGAAAATCTTTTCAGATGTTAAAGATTGGAGTGTAAAATCAGCGGGTACAGACCCTTATGCAATTAACACTATAACATCTGAATTGATAAAATGGGCAGATAAAATTATAGTAATGCAAAACAAACACATGGAACATATATTGAAAATAGATCCAGATTGTAAGGTGAAAACTCATGTGTTGGGTATCGAAGATAGATATCATCGTTGCAGCGGAGAACTCATCGGTACATTGATCGCCAAAATGTCACAAATATTTTACCTAGATGAATGGATAAAAACAAAATTCAAATGCAATTAGTTATTCTTTCGGCGACATAAATAGAATTACGCGCGCGCACTTGCCCTATTAAATAGAATGATTTCTAACTATCCAGCAGGCATCATAAAGCAGATTTGAATATTGACATCATACTGGCTTCAGTACATGGTCTTGGATTCCTAGGATGACAGTGATCTAGCATTGCGTTTTTGGACATTATTTCGAT
>CP070672.1:25235-28932 GCA_020351895.1 Thermoplasmata archaeon | reverse complement strand
GTGAGTTTGATTCCTCCGTCATTATTGGAAGCATTGTTTTCAGAAATAGTATTATTTGAGGAGGACCATACGTCAATTCCATTTCCACTGTTGAATAATAAGGTGTTGCCAAGGATATTGTTGCCATCAGATAAATTAAAGACTCGTATTCCATAATCGTTAGTTAAAACGATGTTGGTTATGATATAATTATATTTAGAATCATCATATATTCGTATTCCAGGCCCGCTGTTTGAAGACAAGATATTGCTGGTAATTGTGTTATTATCCGACCTTCGCAGTTGAACACCACCAAGGCCGTTGAAAGAGGCGTTATTACCGGTAATGTTGTTTCTTTGAGAAAGAATAATATCGATACCGGTTCCACTGTTTGATGAAAAATTGTTACCTGTTATTATGCTATTATATGATATGCGAAGTTGTATTCCATAATCATTGTTATACGAAGCATTGTTATTTGTGATGCTATTATTCCATGTCATATCTGAAAATATACCGATATCGTTGTTTGTGGCAATGTTGTTAGTAATGTTGTTCCAGCCAGGGCCGAAAATGTTGATACCATTTACGTTGTTTAATACTTTGTTGTCTTTGATATAATTATACCTAGAATGTTGGATCCATAAGCCGTCTCTAGTGTTGGAGAAAGCATTGTTATCTGTTACATTGTTTCCATTTGACGAATCGAGAGATATACCCGCCCAATTGCTTGAGGCGTTGTTTTTAGCAACGATGTTTCCACTAGAGTTATAGAGACGCAGGCCATATTCAATATTAAAATTAAGTATATTTTGATTAATAGTGGTTCCAATAGAGTCCAAGTGATAGATACCTTTATTGTTGTCACTAGGATTGTTGAATGTGACATTGTTATTATTGGAACGACGAATATCAATTCCAGCCCAATTTTGAGAAACATTATTGCTTGAAATGTTATTGCCGTTTGAAGAATCGAGACGGATACCGAGGGGATTATTTGATACGAAGTTGTTGGTGATATTGTTCCCGTTTGAGAAATTAAGTAAGATCCCTGCATTCAAATTATTCCTTACGCTATTGTTAAAAACAGAGCAGTTTTGAACCCCATGAAGGCCTATACCTGCATTATAATTTGGCATCCCTGTTGTACCACTATATGTTACAACAAATCCAGTGATATTCACCCAATTCGAAGTTATTTTTACTGTTGTCTCTATTCCCGAGCCGTTTATCATGGTGTTATTTTTGTCCTCCCCGATTAGGTTTATGGTTTTGTTGACAATCACATTTTCATAGTATGTACCATTGTAGACATAAACCGTATCACCATCATTACTTGCGTTGATAGCATCCTGAATCTTTGAATAATTTGCAGGGCCATCGTCATCCACTGTTATGGTGATTGCAGATACCATTATATCTTCTGGTATGAAAGTGAATATGGCAATTAAGGATGAACACACGAATATCCAAACAATCAAGATAGATACAATGGAATTTCTCATGACTACTCCTCAGATTCTCCACTATTTTTATCCTCTGATGTGTATTCCTCTTTTAAATCCTCTCCCTCTGCTTTAGGTTCTACATTTTTATTTTTTTCCGGGGGTTCCTTCAATAAATCTTCTGATTTATGTAAATCCCCTTCGCCTTCCCCTTCTAAGGTTTCGAACTCGAACATCTCCTCATCTTCGGAGGATTGTTCCACAATTTCCTCTTCCAAATTCTCTCCTTCTTCTTGTGGTGGTGGAGGAGGTGGTGGAAATTCTTTTTCTATTTCTTCCCCTTCATACTCTTTATCCGGTTTCTCTTCCAATAATTCCATTTCGATTTCCTCTTGTTCTTGATCCCCCTCCTGTTCTTCCTCCTTTTCCTCAGGAGGTCCCTTTTTCATGCTCCTGTTCATCATGTAACCCAAAAAGAAAGCAGCCAAGCCAACAATTATTAGTAGGAGAATCAAGGTGAAATCAAAGGGCTCCTCTTCCTTTTCCCCGAGGATATTAAACGTGAAAGTGATTTGATCGGATTCCCCCTCCAAATCTGTTACCGTAAGTGTCACATAATGAACTCCTATATCTTTGCTAGTGGGTGTGAATGAAATTTCACCTGTGTTTTGATAGATATCAAATATCTCGCTATCATCTGAGAAAGTCAATATGTCCCCATGATCTAATTCAGTTGCAGTCACTGTGTAACTGAAATCCTTGCCCATAGTGGCAGTTAATCCTCCTATTGGCTCGATAATGGGTGGATCATTTACGTTGTTAACTGTGAAGGAAACGGTTTGATATGCAAAACTTCCACTTTTATCCTTCACACTAATATTGACCAGATAAGTCCCCACATCATAGTTTGTCGGGGTGAATGATATGATCCCACTGTAAGAATCGATATCAAACATGGTTGTATTGTCCGAAAAGACCAATGTTTCCCCGAGGTCTATATCCATGGTCATAATTACCAGGGTATAAGGCACATCCTCTACTAGAGTTTGAGGATCAATAGACGCAAGAAGGGGAGCATCATTTACATTGTTCACTGTAAATAACACGTTTTGAAAATCAATGGCACCCTCAGAATCAGTAACTGTTATGTTGATTATATGAATTCCAACATCCTCATTTGATGGAGTGAATGTGATGATACCATTACTCGAGTTGATGTCAAGCATATGGCTGTTGTCCGAGAATATTAGGGTATCACCATAATCGACATCAAGAGCCGATACTGCATAGGAAAAAGCCTCACCTTCTGTAGCTATCAAAGGTCCGATATCCTCCAAAACCGGTGCATCATTGCTATTCATCACGATGATGGTAAACTCTTGAATATCGAAAGCACCATAAGGATCTGTCACATTCACAACTACAATATTCTCTCCGACTTGATTGTTGGTTGGGACCCAGGTTAGAAGCCCGGATGAGCTGTCAATACTCATTCCCTCAGGTGCCGCATCCAGGCCATATGATAGCCAATCTCCGATATCCACATCCACAGCCTCAACATCGTATGAATAATAAATATCCTCGGTGACACTGGAAATTGGGATTGATATGATGGAGGGTTTATCGTTTACATTTATAACTGTTATGGTATATGATTGTATATCAAAATCAATTCCATCTGAGACGTTAACCATGACCATAAAAGGTAAAGAGGCCTGCTGATAGGTGGGAGTCCAGGTAATTCTCCCTTCGGAATCCATAATCATTCCATCAGGTTTTAAATCAAGGCTGTAATTTAGGGTATCAGAATCAGCATCCGAAGCCGATACATTGTAGTAATATGTTAAATTCTCGACCGCCATGGTTTCTGGTGAGGAGGTTATCATCGGGGCGTCGTTTGTATTTTGGATATTCATTTGAAGCTCACGATAACTCTCACCGCCGTCGTCATCTGTAACAGTCGCTGTAACAGTATATACTCCGTTATCTCCATATACGAGACCTATCTGGTTATCTCCAATGGAGACCAGTTGAGCTTCACCGTAATCCCACTCAATGGCGTAGGTATCTGCGCCGGGGTCGTATACCACTACGTCTAAAGTAAAGATCTCACCCTCTGTTACAGCGATATCTTCTCCCAGGCTTACAGATGGAGCAACATTAACAACAGTTACCTGTAAAGAATCTATGACAGTGTTTCCATCATCATCGGTTACACGGAAATCAGCGTCATATACTCCGTTATCAAGGTACAAGTGAGTGGCCGTTGTGGT
>CP070672.1:22563-25135 GCA_020351895.1 Thermoplasmata archaeon | reverse complement strand
GGTCAAGAAGCCAACAGCCACAATCAATGTGCCAAATAATTTCGGCATATGTGCCTGCTCGACAAAAGTGGTGTACCATACACCCATGATTGCCGGCCCCGCAACAATCCCAACACCTGTTGAGATAAAGATTGCACCCATGTAGATTGCCACCTTGTCCGTTGGCGCGATCTTGGAAACGTACGCGATGAATCCCGGGTGGACTATGAACTCGCCAATGGAATAAATTATTATTCCGATAACGAACAGGGCTTCCGAGTTAGTACCGAAGGTAAGAAGAACCCCGATACAATATATTACTATTCCCACCATCATCACGTTCAGCGATTTGTACTTCTCCATGAATTTGCCCAGACCGGGCCCAACGATTATAATCGTTCCCGGATTGATTATTGCCAGCCATTGAACTGTAAACCAATCCGGCATTCTGTGGAAGTCCTTCATATAGATGGGAAGGAAGCTGTGGTTCACTGCGTACATGAACCAGAAACCTGAATATATGATGAGCAAAGTCCTGAACTTCTTGTCCTGCAGTGCAGGCATGATTCTTTTAAAGGCCTGGGGGACACTCAAATCACGCTGCGGCTCCATGGGATTTGAATACCAAACGAGCGTGATGACGACATTTACTCCAATCAAAACGCCCGAAACAACGAATATCCAGTAATAGCTTTCCTCGGCCGGGAATGCAAATCCGAGTATGAGCGGGAAAATGAAGGCACCGAAATTGATGAACCAGTAATATAGGGAATATGCAAGATTGCGCTGCTCCGATTTTGTTACGTGGGCGATGGTGGCCGAAATCAGCGGCTTGAAAGTTCCTGCACCGAATCCCATCAAAAGCAGTGCAATTATAAAGAGTCCCAGGTTTCCTGCTCTCAGGGTCGAGGTCATGAAATACCCGGAAATCAGTAACCCAAACGAGACCATTATCACCTGTCTGTATCCGAATTTCTCGGCAAGTGCGGATGCGAACAGGGGCCAAAAGTACGAAAAGAATAACAGCATGGAGAACAGAAGGCCGATGGTGACCGAATTGATGCCCAGGTTGTTCGCCATATGCACGGACATGACGGCCAGCATGCCGTAGTACGCGCCCCTCTCGAACAGCTCCAGAGCATCTGCAACCCAATAAATCTTGGGGAACTGGCTGAAAAATCCCTTCTTCTCCTCCCCCGGGCCGGGAGGGGGCACCACCTCCACAGACTCGGCCTGCACAGGTTCCACCGGTTCCGCCTCCACAACGGGCACGGCCTCCACCACCTCGGCCTCCACAGGCTCCTCTTCCTTCTTGTCAGGAATGGGCAGGGTCTTGCGGACCTTTCTGAAAACCGTGGTAACGTGCTTGTCCTTTTCCTTGTCCTCTTCGTCCATCGTTAGTGCTCCCTGGCCTATCTCCTGTGATATGAAGTAATCTGGATATGGTAATCTATGATAAATGTTTTCCCCCGTGTTCGAGAATTCCCCTAAGAGCTGGGATAGTGCCCCCCTCAGGTGCACAGAGAAAGACACAGAATTTCAAGGCGAAGGCCATAATTAAAACTTAAAGGACTAGGACAAAGATGGCCATTTAGGTTTTACGGTAGATTCCATATTTCATTGGAAAATATTAATACCGAACATATTTTGAATGCGGAATCTTAGTCCATAGATCTCTCAAAAGATAGGAAACACTGGTATAACGATGGGGTATTTTTATTATTCTTCCGTCTTTGAATTTGATAATGGTAGCTCTATTGCGTGTGATTATTTTCGAGATATTCTCATTTTTCTCGGTGAAACTTCCCGACCACCAGCATATTTCTGTTATTTCCCTTCCGTTATAGACAATTCTATGACCCCAGGCATAGTAAAAGAAAATTATGGTTATAAAGGTAAATATCAATAAATATACAACAAAAGAATTAAAAGATGGGGTTTATCTGGGGTCGCTGTTGAAAATATCAAGGGTATCACATATAATATATTAAATGCAGCCCAAATATAAAACAAAAACTTGAATCCCTTATTCACAAGAATCAATTTATTTGTCTTAATATCGACTAATAATTGATCTGGTTTATTCCAGGAACGGTCAATAAAGTAATAAAATACACCAGATCCAATTACCATAAAAATTACCAGAATAATTAAATCTATTATCCAATCAGACATAGTAACCACAGCTACTTCAACTGAAACCGTCCTCCTGGTTAAGATATATAATTTGTTTATTGTTAATATTCTTTTCGTAACATTGAGCTTTCTTAAAATTCAATCTTAGATAGGGTTAATGTCCATCGAATTAGAAAATAATAAGGCATCCCGTAATGAATTCCCTTCACTCCTAGACTTTCTCCAGGGCCTCCTTTACAGTGGGGAATAGAGTGAGGTCGGTATGGGGAAGGAAGAGCGCGGACGTGAACTCGTTGTAGAACATGTTGTTCACTGAAAGCTCGATGTAGGTCATCATCTTGTATATCCTCTCGGCCTCCTCCCGCATATCCTTGGAGAGGAGGGCCAGCCTGGCCCCGCCAAGAGAGCCGTTGCCTATGAAGTCGTACTTCTCCAGGGGCACATCGGGGAACAGGCC
>CP070672.1:15659-22463 GCA_020351895.1 Thermoplasmata archaeon | reverse complement strand
CCAAACCGCATATATCGGAGAAACTGTGCATTTTAATGGAAGTGGAAGCTTTGATCCAGATGTACATTGGGAAAATGAAATTGTGGATTGGGGGGAAGGTGGTGTTGGTAGGCAAAATTCTCTTGCGCTTGATACGAATGGTGATCCTCACATTAGCTATCAGGACTGCCATAATACAAGTCTCAAATATGCTAGAAAAAGGGGTGATTCGTGGGACATTGAAACTCTGGATTCAGAGGGATCAAATGGATGGCATTCTTCTATTGCCCTAGATGGAAATGATAAACCCCATATTAGCTACAATAAGGGCAGAAGTGATGAAGCCCTCAAGTATGCAAAATGGACTGGAAGTAATTGGAGGATTGAAATCGTGGACTCTTCTGGAGATAGGAGTAATCCCACGTCTTTGGCTCTCGATTCATCGGGCAAATCACATATAAGTTATTATGAATCTCAAGATGCAGACTTAAAATATGCGAAGAGTTCACATACGGGATGGATTATTCAAACAGTTGATTCCACAGATTATGTCGGCCACTATTCTTCTATATCTCTAGACACATCTGATATGCCTCATATAAGTTATTATGATTGGACCAATGGTGATCTTAAGTATGCAAAGTGGATTGGAGATAGTTGGAACATTAAAATCGTGGATTCTGAAAGTAATGTAGGTGTATACAATTCTCTAGCTTTAGATAGACTCAGTAATCCGCATATAAGTTATTTAGATTTAGGAAATCATCTACTAAAATATGCATTTTATAATGGAAGTGCTTGGCACATTGAAACAGTTACCTCATTAGGTTATACCAATTTAGTTGGACATGTAACCTCTTTGGCTCTTGATTCTTATGATTATCCACATATATCTTATTTCCAAAGTCAACAACGGGATCTTAGATATGCTGTTTGGACTGGGGCCTATTGGAACATAGAAACCGTTGATTCCGAGGGACACGCAGGCAGTTATTCTTCGCTTGCAGTTGATGAAGATGACAATCCGAGAATAAGTTATATTGGCGATGCCGCCCTGAAGTACGCAAATAGGATAGGTGGTATTACATCCTATGAATGGGATTTCGGAGATGGGTCACCCCACGGATTCGGGATTTGCCCTATACATGTTTACGATTCAACAGGGATTTATAACGTCACCTTAACCGTTACTAATAGCGAAGGAAAATCCGATACCGACATTTGCGTTATCACTATTAATTTTCCTCCTTCTGCTTCTCCGTCCTTACCTAATTTTCAATTGAATCAGGGTTGGAATCTCATCTCCCTCCCAACTATCCAAAATAATACGGGTATTCAAACAGTATTACAATCCATCGAATGGGAATACGATGTCCTCCAATTATATGACGCGTCAGATAGCCGTGATCCATGGAAGCATTACCATGTATCCAAACCCTCCCACTTAAACGACCTGTCAGAGATAAATCATGAAATGGGTATCTGGATTCATATAGTAAAGGAAGAAGGGACCACACTATACTTAGAGGGTGATAAATCCACCACTCCCCAATTTATAAACCTTTATTCGGGATGGAACCTCGTGGGTTACCCCTCCACAACCAATAGGCTAAGAAACAATGCCTTGAACAACCTGATGTTCGGTACAGATGTGGATTTGATACAAACCTACAATTCAGAAACACAAAATTGGGAAGAGATTAGAGAGAACGATTGTCTAGAAATCGGAAAGGGATACTGGGTTCATGCGAAAACAGACTGTGTTTGGGAGGTACTGAATTGAGAAGGAAATTGAATTCAGTATCGATTTGTTTGCTGCTTGTTTTAGGGACTCTTATCTCGGTGGATATGGGGCTTGAGGTTGTGGAGAATGCACATGGAGCAACGATTTATGTTAATGATGATGGTGGAGCTGATTATACATGCATTCAGGATGCAATAGATGCAGCAAGTGATGGAGATACTATTTATGTTAAAAGCGGTGTATATTTCGAAAATCTAGTGGTCTATAAGACTTTAACTATAATAGGTGAAGATAAGAATGATACAGTGATCAATGGAGGATTCTCTGAAGATGTGATAAATGTTTGTTCTGATTTTTCGATAATTTCCAATTTCACCTTTAAAAATAGCGGTGAAATTACGGGCAATAGAAACCCTATTTGGTGGTATGATGCGGGAATAGAACTCAATCACGTGAATAATTGTAGTATATATAACAATCTCATAATAAACAACAAAGCAGGCATTTTCTTAAACCATTCGGATGAAAACAAAGTTGCAGGAAATGTTTTCTCCTTTAACACACAAGGAGTGGCATCGGTGCATTCGAACAATAATATAATCGATAAGAATAAGGTCTACATGAGCTTGTCTTATAATCTATTCATCATTCATACTTGTTATACTACTATTAGTAACAATTCATTGAATAATATACCATATAACAATATTTCATATACAAGAGGGATTGAACTCGCATACTCAAAATACAATCAAATCAACCATAACAATGTCTTAAACCATTGGGTTGGCATACATCTTTTTGGATATTCGGATTATAATAAATTCATTGGGAATAACATTTCAAATAATAATTATGGGGTATATTTTAATTCGCCATTAAACGATTTTAGAAAACATGATAACATCCTTTACCTAAACAATTTCATTTCTAATGGAAAACAAGCTTACGATATGACAGGCTTAAATTATTGGGATATTGGTTACCCAATAGGTGGAAATTACTGGTCTGATTATACAGGTCAAGATAACTATCATGGGCCTGACCAAAATATTAATGGCAGTGATGATATAGGGGATACCCATTATGAGATTGATTACAACTCAATTGATCATTACCCTCTAATGGAACCCTATACAGGTATGATCAATAAATCTGTTATACCAACATCTTATCAACCTATAGCCTGCGCAGGTGCGGATAAAACCGTTTTTATCAATGAAATCGTGAATTTCGATGGTTCAAATTCTTACGATCCCATGGGAAATATAATATCATACAAATGGAATTTTGGAGATAACTCATCCAATTGCACAGGCATTAATACCGCTCATATTTTTAAAAATACTGGAAAATACATTGTTACTTTAATTGTTACTGATAGTGATGGAAATATAGATATGGATATTTGCCTAGTAACAGTTATAAAATCTGTTTACGCTGACGCTGGATCTGATCAAAAGGTTTATCTTGGGGAGCAGGTGCAGTTTAATGGAAACGGTAGCCGTGATGATAAGGAAAAAGGATGGGTAATAGAAACTGTGGAGCATGACAATGAAATTGGTAATTATAATTCTATAGCCGTTGATAGCGGCGATAATCCCCACATAAGCTATTATCACTTTGTTCCACCCCCTCTTCCACCCGATCCACCTTGTGGCGATCCACTGAAGTATGCATCAAGAATTGGAGAGTCATGGGAAATACAGATTGTTGATAATCAAAGTGAAAATATTGGACTGCACACTTCCTTGGCAATCGATAGCAATGATTATCCACATATTTGCTATTACGATGAAACAAATGCCCTTGTCAAGTATGCTAGATGGAATGGAATTAGCTGGGATATAGAAACCGTGGATTCTGAAGATTATCTTTCCTCAACCAGCATTTGTCTTGATAGTAATGATTTTCCACATATCATTAAAATAAGACGAATTGGTTGTGGTGGTCATATTAAATATATATGGTGGAATGGAAGCAATTGGAACAATGAGATTGTTGATCCTTATGTTGGATTTTCAACAGGTACGCTTTCTCTTGATAGTTTCGATAATCCTCATATTTCCTATAAAGATGATAATATAATTTACTATGCAAAAAGGAATGGAAGCAATTGGGATAAGGAGGTTATAGAAACCGATTTGCATGGATATCAATATATCTATTATGGTGGATTTGATTTAGACAGCTCTGATCATCCTCATTTAGCCTATTTCCAACGATATCACAATCAAGAGCACAATTATTGGACTTTTGAACTCAAGTACATGAAATGGGATGGTAACCAATGGCATTCTGAAATCGTTGATCATGATGTTAAATCTGTAATAAGCTCAATGGTTCTTGATAAAAATAACAATCCGCACATAAGTTATTATGAAGAAGATGTATACCATAAAAGAATAAAATATGCAAATTTAATCGATGGCAACTGGAAAATCGATAGTGTAGATAAATTTGACAATGGTTACTTTGATTTATCGAATTCTATTGATATAGATAGTATGATAGTTCCGCACATTAGCTATCGAGCCGGTTCAGATGAACTTAGATATGCGACCAAGATAGGGGTTATCACTTATGAATGGGATTTTAATGATGGGTCACCAAATAGCACCGAGGAAAATCCCACTCATATTTATTCGGCGCCTGGTGTCTATAATGTTACGCTTACGGTCACAGATAAACAAGGTAACAGCGACACGGATACCTGTAAAATAATAGTTATTGCTCCTTCATTCCAAACGTTTTTAGAAGAAGGATGGAATTTAATCTCAATACCCCTGAACCAAACCGGGTCGGATCTTGAGTTGATCTTAAAATCCATCGAAGGTGAATACGATGTCCTCCAATGGTATGACGCGTCAGATAGCTGTGACCCATGGAAGCATTACCATGTATCCAAACCCTCACACTTAAACGACTTGTCTGAGATAAATTATCAAATGGGCATCTGGATTCATATAACAAAGGAAGGAGGAACCACACTCTACTTAGAGGGGGATAGACCTACCACTTCCCGATTTATAAACCTTTATTCAGGATGGAACCTCGTCGGTTATTCCGATAAAACAAATAGATTAAGAAACGAGGCTTTAAGAAACCTAACAAATAGAGCCGATGTTGATTTGATACAAACCTACAATTCAGAAACACAAAAATGGGAAGAAATTGGGGAGAACGATTATCTCGAGGTGGGGAAGGGTTACTGGGTTCACGCGAAAACAGATTGTATATGGGAGGTGCCGCTTTGAGGAGGAAAGTTTCATCTTTAGGTCTTTGTTTTATACTTATTATTGCGATATTTACAACTTTCCATTTGAATTATAAATTCATCCAAACAGGTAAATGTGAAACTTTCTATGTGGATGATGACGGTGGAAAGGACTATATAAGAATACAGGATGCAATAGACAACGCCACTGCTGGGAGTATTATCTATGTCTGGAATGGTACCTACAATGAAAATGTTGTTGTGGATAAATCATTAACAATTATCGGCAATAGCTCGATGAACACAACTATAGATGCTAACAAAACCGGTGATGTAATGACCATCCAAGCAAATTGGGTAAATATTACTGGATTTACATTGGCCAGGCCGTATAAATATAAAGCTGGAATAAAGCTTGATAATGCTGAGAATTGTATGATAGCGCATAATGTTTATTATCCCTATTATGGTTCTTCTTATGGTATCCATATCTATAATTCTAGAGAAAACACCATAATTTCCAATAACTTCTCAAAAGCAAGATGCGGAATTTTGGTAAATATATCGGATAATAATAATATTGCAGAAAACGAACTATTCGGCAACAAATATGGCATATTTCTGGGTCCATCAAGTGACAATAATTATATTGATAACAACAATATTTCAAATAGTAAAATCTTGAATGTCGACCAGTATGGGATATATATCCAATATTCTGTCGGGAATAATATCACACAAAATATATTGGTTGAAAATGGGATTTTTATCTCTGGAAACCTTATTCAACATTGGAATACACATATAATTGATACATCAAATATGATTTCCACAAAACCTATTTATTATTGGAAGAATCGAACTGGTGGTATTATCCCAATGGGTGCGGGGCAGATCATCCTAGCTAACTGCCAAAATGTTATTGTAAAAAATCAAGAACTTTCAAATAGTTCTGTAGGAATTGAGCTGGGTTTCTC
The DNA here is from genome assembly GCA_020351895.1 of Thermoplasmata archaeon. The sequence continues at coordinate 16,546 of CP070672.1, read as the reverse complement.
CCTAAACAACGATATTATAAATAATAATGCATCGGGTAACTATTATTGATTTAACTTCTATAAATAAAATGATAATCTGTTTATGAATAATAATATCTCAAATAATAATTATGGGATTTTCTTAAAAAATTCCGGCAATAACAATATCATCTCATGCAGTTCTTATTCAAACAAAAAATATTCAATTTATTGTCATGATTCAAATTATAATTTAATAGAAAGTAATGAATTTCATTCAAGCATTTATTTAATCTCTTCAAATTTTAATAAGATAAATGATAATGATTTAAATAAATGTGGTATCGGCTTAAGATACTCATCGAATAACAGTATCGAAAGAAATACCTTTTCCACTGGCGGAATTGGTCTTCAACATTCCTCAAATTACAATACAGTAACAAAAAATATCATTCTAAATTCTGGAGTCTCGGTAACGTTAACATCTTCGATGTGCAACAGTATCACATATAATGAAATCTTTCATCCAACAATAGGTTTTGATATCTATTTATCCTCAAAAAATATTATTGCAAATAACAATATATCGTTAAGTAACATAGATGGGATTTATTTATCCGATTCAGATCACAACATCATTCTTGATAATAATATATCTTTCAGCGAAGTTGATGGTATCTATAGCTATTATTCTTCAAATAATACGTTCAGGGGGAATAACATATCATCAAACAATGAAATGGGAATTCATTTTTCACATTCACACAACAGCACGATAATTGAAAATACTATTTATAAAAATGGATACAGTCCTCTATTCGATAGTTGGGGCATTCGTCTGGAATCTTCATTAAATAATGTAATCTATCACAATAATATTATAGATAACAAAATACAAGAATCTGATAACTCACCTTTTTCAAATTTGT
>CP070672.1:0-15559 GCA_020351895.1 Thermoplasmata archaeon | reverse complement strand
GATGATTTGAGTAGATACACGACCTGAGATAAACAATCTATAAATCTTATTTATTATTATCGACCTAAATATCTCGAAAGATTAAAATAATTGAGGACAAACATAAAATCAAATATTTTCTTTCCAAATTCTCTAACTTCTGAAAGAAAAAGGAGCTTTACGCCCCAGGTTTCGGTTAATCCTTTTTCAAAGGGTCACGGCGCAAGCTAGCCCCAAAAAGCTTTGGGTTCCCGAATCCGGTCTCTTGAACTACTCACCAGTTTTATATATCTATAATCCCATCAACGCCCGCTTCCCAGGGGATGAAAAAATGGAGGCTGAGGTAATATCACAGTTGTGTCAAATTGTTGGTGAGAATAACTGCTCTACAAGAACTGCGGATTTGTATGCATACGGATTTGATGCTTCAATTCACCATGAGAACCCCGATATCGTGACCAGGCCCGAAAACACCCAGCAAGTATCAGAAATAGTCAAACTGGCCAATGAGAGAAAGATCCCTGTAACTGCCCGCGGTGCGGGGACAGGGCTGTGTGGTCATGCTGTGCCCCTGCAAAAGGGCATTGTTATGGATATGTGTAAGATGAACAAAATCCTGGAGGTTCATGTTGAGGATCTCTACTGTGTGATCCAGCCAGGTGTTGTTTATGCCCAGCTCAACAAGGAACTGGCCAAGAAGAAGTTCTTCTTTCCCCCCACACCAGGGAGCGGGGATGTATGTACCATAGGCGGCATGGTTGCCGTGAATGCATCTGGGATGAGGGCAATTAAGTATGGGGCAACAAGGGACTACGTCCTAGGACTCGAGGTTGTGCTTCCCACAGGGGAGGTCATGCGCTGCGGAACCCGGACCTTGAAGAACTCCTCAGGTTTTCAGCTTGAGCGGCTCTTTGTAGGCAGTGAGGGCATGCTGGGAATAATTACCGAGATCAATTTGAGGGTGTCCCCTCTTCCCAAGGCCCGGGCAATCGCCATGGTGGCCTTTGATGAACTGGTTAATGCAGGACAGTGCGTCTCAAACCTCATAGCAAAACCACTTATTCCATCCGGAATCGAAATTATTGATAAAGTATGTATAAAGGCCGTTAACAACGCCATGAAGGTGGGTTTTCCTGAAGTTGAGGCAATGCTTCTGGTTGAGGTAGACGGTCATCCAAGTGTTGTTGAGGAAGAGATCAAGATGGTGTCCGAAATATGCGAGGAAAGCGGGGCAACCTCGGTTGAGTTCTCCACAGATCCCAAGACCATGAACAAGTGGATTTCTGGGAGAAAAGCCGTTTTACCTTCCCTTTCAAGGTATGGAGAGAAATTCGTTTCGGTCTCCCTTGCAGACGATATGTCTGTCCCCATGTCCAAGATCCCAGAGGCTGTATCTGCCTTCCAGGAGATTGCCGAGAGAAATCATGTTATTGTAGGGACCTATGGTCATGCTGCCGATGGAAATCTGCATACAAAGATGCTTTTGGACCCACAATCAAAACAATCCTGGAAGAATGGTGAAAAGGCGGTGGGGGAGATTTTTGATGCAGTAATGGCACTTGGGGGCACTGTTACAGGAGAGCACGGTGTTGCCATATCCAAGGCCCCTTACATGCAGAAGGAAAGGCCTACTGCCTTGGTCGCCATGAAGGCCATAAAGAGGGCCTTAGACCCCAATAACATCATGAATCCAGGCAAGATAATGGATTGGGAAGGAAGCATTATCTCGCATCTGAGATACGAAATTGAGGGAGAATAGGCGCATTTTAAACCATGTGAATAATATCGATAGCATTATAAACGATAAGAACGATGGTTATACGATACCAATGTGGGGGAGAAATTCATATATCGGGGTACTCATCATATTCAGTCTTAGTATTCTATTTTCTTTCAATATATCGATTTTTATGCTTGAAAATGCCCAAGGAACCATAATTTATGTGAACACCACAGGTTCTGACGGGGCATTTACAAGCATACAGGATGCCATAGATGCGGCAGAGGATGGTGATACTGTATTCGTTTATTTGGGAACATATTATGAGAACCTAGTGGTGAATAAAACCATAAGCCTTTTTGGAGAGGACATGGAATTTACTATAATAGATGGTGGCGGTAGTGGTGATGTTGTCAGTATTACGGTTCATTGGGTCAACTTCACGGGATTTAAAGTCACTGGGAGTGGGTGGTTTCCTGGGGATGCGGGAATTAAATTAATTGATGTTGCGAATTGCAAAATTTCAGGCAATACGGCCCTAAATAACGAAGATGGCATCTTTCTCAAAAATTCCACTGATAATAATATCACAGGCAATATCATCACAAGCAACTTCGGATATGGTATCTATCTCAATTCCTCGGATTACAACATGATCTGCGATAATACTGCCACCACAAACCGTCACGGAATCTACCTGGATTCTTCGAATGATGATATTGTATTCAATAACACGATATTCTGGAACACTAAAAGTGGAATCTCTCTCGCTTCCTCAATCCGAAATGAGGTTACGAGAAACAAGGTCTTCCTAAACGACCAAAACGGTATATATACCCAAAAATCCAGTCTTACCATCATTTCCAACAACAACATCTCGAACAATGGGATTGGGATATATGTCTATTCTTCATGCAATCAAAACATCATTAACAACCTTGTCCAAAACAACAGTGTCGGCATTCATGTCAATGATTCTTGTACGAATAAAATGACTTCGAATTATGTCTCCATAAACACAGCTTACGGCTTCTATCTTTTTGATTCCTCAAATAATTGGGTATATCATAATAATATTGTGGATAATGCGGATCAGGGCTTCGACAACATGAATTCGAACTTCTGGAACGATTCCTATCCTTCTGGGGGAAACTTCTGGTCAGACTACAGTGGAGTCGATAACAATTACGGTCCAAATCAAAATATCCCAGGAAGTGATGGAATTGGTGATACAAACTACCTAGTCGATGCGGATTCAATTGACTACTTCCCATTGACGATACCCTATCCTGATCTTGCCGCTCCAAGAATTCGATTGATTGCACCCTTGAACAACTCCGTGGTTAAGGCCGGTACGATCCTTGATTTTGATATTTATGATGATAACCTCTATTATTCCAACTATTCCATCAATGGGGGCCCTGATATTCCATTCTCAATATCATATGATATACCCACAGGCTCGTGGGCAGATGATGATTATACAATAAAGATCAATTGCATTGATTTTGCCCAAAATGTGAATTCATCTTGGTTTTTCTTTGCAATAGATTCAACAAAGCCGATTATTACCCTAAATACACCGGAAAATAATTCAATATTTCCCAGCGGAAGGATTTTGGACCTTGAGATTACGGATTCGCATCTATCCCAAGCTGATTATATCATCAATGGTGGAACAAGTATTCCCCTTACTTCCCCATTTGACATCCCTTCTGTTGGATTGGAAGACGGTGATTATTTCATTGAAATCTATGCATTGGATTTGGCGGGTAATGCAAATTCCTCCATGTTTTTCTTTAAAATCGATTCCACGAAACCCATTGTAATTCCAAAGTCATTCAATAATAATTCTGTGGTGATTAATGGAACAGCTCTTGTTTTCGATATCATCGATCCCAACTTGGTATCGGCTGAATATTTCATTAATGAAGGTCCTGTAAATCCATTCACACCTCCTTACGAAATCTCCACAGATTACTGGGCGGATGGTCCCTATCAAATTCAAATCGACACAGTGGATTTGGTTGGTTTTGTTAATTCATCCATTTTCTTAATCATTATAGACTCTGAAAAACCCGTTATTCAATTGGACACTCCAGCCAATAATTCGTATATTCCCGCGGGAACCACTTTGGATTTTTCTATAATAGATGACAATTTGCAGCATGTGAACTATTCCCTTAATGGAGGATTAAATGTCCCCCTATCTTCACCCTTTGACATCATTACAAATGGATGGAGCGAGGGTGTTAACATCCTTCAAATCAATGCAATGGATTGGGCAGGAAATGCAGATTCATCTTGGTTCTTCTTTACAGTCGATTCAACTCCCGTAAAAATCATCTTAAACTCTCCTTCAAACAACTCGGTTCTCACCGAGATTCCGGTTTTGGATTTTTCGGCGGAAGATGAGAATCTGGTACATGTCTATTATTCCATCAACGGTGGAAACGATATTCTGTTAACAGAGCCTTACGATATCATATCCGCTGGTTGGGATGATGGGGATTATATCGTGCAATTCGATACATTGGATTTGGCTGGGAATACGAATTCACCCTGGTTTTTGATAGTCATAGATACTAAATCTCCCAAGGTCATCCTGGATACTCCAAAGAACAACACGATTCTAACCCATGGAGAATATTTTATCTTCCATTTTGATGAAGGGAATCTCATGCAAGTTAATTATTCCGTCAAAGGAAGCAGGAACATCACAATTTCCGAGCCCTTCAACATCTCTTTGATTGGGTGGGATGACGGTGATTACGTTATAAGGATCAATTCCTTGGATTTCGCAGGAAATTCAGATTCCTCTTGGTTCTTCTTTGTAATCGATTCCACAAAGCCAATGATCGTTTTGAATTCCCCCGAAAACAATATCGTCTTTCCAAGTGGGATTTTTTTGAACTTTTCTGTTGTGGAACCGAACCTGATGCACGTGGATTATTCCACAAATTTGACCTCAAATATCGTGATCGCAGACCCCTTCGATATTTCTACGGAGGGATGGAAAGATGGTGATTATGTGATTTTGGTGAGGGCCGTGGATTTGGTAGGTAATTACAATTCCTCCCTGTTCTTCTTTTCAATCGACTCCACGAAGCCTGAAATTATTTTACAGAAGCCTGAGAATAACACCCTCATTCCCGGTGGCACACCTCTTGATTTCAGCATCCTGGATTCTAATCTTGCCCAGGTCACATATTCGATCAACGGGAAATCAAGCATAACATTGATCCCGCCTTTCATCATATCGACATCTGGGTGGCCTGAAGATGATTATACCATTTTAATCAACGCAACTGATGAGGCTGGAAATTCAAATTCTTCTTGGTTCTTCTTTACCATTGATTCAACACTACCCTATCTATGGTATGACAGCTCGATAAATCACTCCACAGTCCCTGTTGGAACAACGATTCAATTGAATGTCTCTGACATTCATTTAAAGGAGGTTTTATATTCCCTGGATGGAGGTGAATATTCCACACTTTTACCACCTTACACCTTAAGCACAATTGGATGGAAGGACGGAATTCATATAGTCAACTTGAAGGTCTTAGATGCCGCGAATAATGAGGTGAATTCTTGGTTTGAAATTACAGTGGATGCCATCTTTCCATATGTTGTTTCAACCACCTTGTTGGACCAACCATCAGATGAGGGGATTGATAACACCATAATCATAATATTCAACGAACCTATAGTTCAGACAAACATAAAGGACCATGTGACTTTTTCGCCTTCCCAAGATTTTGAATGCCAGTGGGATAGAGAAGGGATGATTCTATCCATATATTTTACAACACCGGAATCTGACAAAGAAATAACGTACGAGGTCACAGTGGATGATCAAATAACCGATATAAATGGCAATCGTATGCTCTCCAGCTTCCAGTTGCTCTTTAAGACAGAGGTTCCAACCCAACCCTCCGAATCTTCATCCCCATCCTCTGAGCCTGTATTCCCATATTGGATTATCATTCTCATTGTTATCGTATTTCTTGTGTTATTCTGGTTGTTTTATCAATCTGATAGATGGCCACTGGGCGAAGCACAGAGAAAGGAGCCGTCGGTTGTGGAAGTCAAACCAATGGCACATGTATCCATCCCTCTGGAAAAAGGACCTGTGAATGTGTATCAAAGACTTACATGCCCAAATTGTCAAACAAGGTTCAGGATTAAAGGCTCAGGGAAGTTTTTATTTGCAAAATGTCCTGGATGTGGTGCAAAAGGAAGGATTACGAAATCCATGCATGGAGCTTATAAGGCCGCTAAACCACGCACCAAATTAAAAGTATCAAAAGATGCCAAACCAAGCTCTCCTATAAAAGAATTTGAGGGTGCCAAACCTAGCTCCCTATTGAAAGAGCATGTTAAGTTGATGCAAAGACTCAGATGTCCCAATTGCAGGGAATTGTTCGAGGTTGAAAAGGGGATTCGTCTATCGAATATAAAATGCCCGAATTGCGGTGCAACAGGCAGTGGGCTTTAGTAAATTTCCATAGAAAATAATGTAAATGGCCATAAATATTCAAATATTGTTCTAAAAGATATAAATATATTGTACATGATTATATGTCCAGACCTCTAGGAGCGAGGTTTCGACCTTATAGGAGTGGAGTGGGTTAAGATGAAAAAACAGGGATTATCCCGATTAATACCGATAATAGAGGGTTAAACATGAATAAAGCCGTACTCTCGTTATTGATAGTATTTGCATTGATATTTTCGAGTTTTATGGGTATATTTTTATTGAGGAATGAAGAAGAAACTGTGAACTCTCCTGATTCTCTTTCTTTGAATAATGAAGATGTTCATCTAGAAGAGCTTGGCGAGGATCAGATATATAATTCAAATGAAGAGAATATCATAAAAGAGGGGGACATTGACTGGAAACTTCTTCCCGAAAATCAAAATCCCTCTGTGAAGCTTTTTGCTGAAAAGCAAATCCTTGCCATAGAATTCAGGCTGCCTGAAATGACCCTTGAAAAAACCGTGGATGGGGAGGTAATATATCTGGAGGGTAGTGACCTTCTGCTTGAGCCAGGGAAACCTATGGTTCCTGAGTTTCGGTTCTTTGCGGCAGTGCCTTCAGGTTCCAAAATGAAGAATATAGAGATTATTGAGCAAAAAAGTCATGAGCTTTTGGGTCAACATCATCTTGCTCATTATGTTCCAAGAACCTTAGATGGTATTTGGGAGGATGTAGAGCCAGATCCTATGATATATTCAAGCCCTGATCCTTTCCCATATTCTGTCTATGAAATTAATGGGCCCGATAAGCTCCGGCACCTCAATGCAATTGAGGTTGTGCTCTATCCTTTCAGGATGCGACCTTTACTTGGAGTGGTGGAGGTCCTTGACCTTCTTCGTATCACAATTTGCCTAGGAGCAAAGGAAGGAAAAAAGATGCTTTCTCCCTCTGTTTCGGCTGAGGATACTATAGATCGGGTTATTTTAAAATCTGTTGCAAACCCTGAGGATGTGGTTTTTTCACCCCTTTATAAATCATTTACAGAGCACGGAACAAGGGCCCCATCCACCATTGAACACGCTCTTGGATTTCGCGGCCTTGCAGATGCTATACATCCCACAAATGATACAACCATGGGTAATGCTGATGGTGTGGCCCTTCTGCAAGAAAACGATGACCGGTACTATAATGCCGAGTCAGGCAAGACATTGTACATGGACGGCTTCGATATAAGCTCAGCATCTTCTTCCGCAACTCTTGTTCACGCCATGCTGCATGTTCAGTACAAGGGTCCAAACGGGTATGATGGCAACTCCAAGATACGATGGACTCTTGAAGGGGGGACTTTGAAGAACACGAGCATCCAGCCTCAGGACCTAGATGACAATGAAAGTGCAGACGAGAGCTATGATCTATTAGGCCATGTCGGAAGTCCAAGTACGGTGAGCGATCTTCTTGACCTAGACATCGAGTTCACAGAAAACGGAGTCGGTGCAGGCTCAAAGGATATCCCATTCGACTATATATGGATTGAATTCGTGTACAGAGAGGAACTAACTGGAGATTCCGATTATCTGATAATAACAAATCTAGAGATGGCCAATGAGCTGAGACCGCTTTCAGAGTGGAAGACCCACAGGTTGAAAATAGATACCCAGGTTTATGACACAGAGTGGATAAATTCAAATTGGGAGGGTAAAGATCTAATGGAACGCACCCATGATTTCACAAAATCCATGTTCGAGAATTACAGCATCGAGTACATCCTATTGGGCGGGGATGAAACCGTGATACCAACCAATACCTCCGACTCGATTTATGATACTTACTATTCTGATGTTGTGGGCTTTCGCCATCCTGATATTGCAATAGGCCGTTTGCCAACAGATGATGAGGGCGATATGGAGGGAATGGTGAATGACATCTTAGTTCATCAGCGAGACCTTAGATCCTGGAAGAAGAACATGTACCTCATTGGAACCAACGTTTTCAGCACAGGTGACGGTAAGAGGGACATGGAGCACATAAAGGACTACTACATGCAGGGTCACGGTTTGGTATTCTATGAAGATTACGAGGTTGAAGGTAATATATCCCGCTCACGGACCATCAACACCTATAATCAAGGTATGGGTGCAAGCGTGATAACTGGTCATGGCTCGAAATACGGTTGGTACAAGAACAATGGTACTTCGAATTTCTTCAACAGAAACGATGTGAGAGACTCAATGACAAACTCAGATAAGCGCGGTTTCGTGTGGTCCAGTACATGCTCCAGTGCAGGATTCGTGGGAGGAACTGTTAGCATTGGCGAGATGTGGGTGGTTGCCAGAGACGGTGGTGGAATTGGTTATATCGGCGCTGCTGAGATAGCCTACTATTCCAGTACCAGGGGTCTATATCGTAGGTTCTTTTCTGCTTACAACGAGATGCTTCTTTCAGGGGATGAGCCAACCCAAGGCATATGCCATCTACGTGGATTGAATGGGAATCTTGTAAGGATCTACAATCTCATGGGAGATCCCCAGGTTGGTCTTACTATTGTACCTCCCAAGATCCAGGTCGAACCAGGTATATTTGAATCAGGAAATTTCGTTCCCCAGATAGGATTCGATCAAGATGATCAGGTTACGTTTAATCTGGTAATTCAATTTCCATCCACTGCTCTTCCAAGGGGAGTGAACCTTAATCTTTCGGTTAATAATGATTTTGGGGGGACCTATTATCTCGATGAGGTCTATATCGACGATCCCGACGATATCCATGAAACCATGTTCCTGAACTGGACCGTACCCTCAGGTGCAGTTGGGGGAATCTACAACTTCTCAATGCGCATATTTAACACAAGTCAAAACTGGGAGTTCGTGTACGAAAGCCCCACCTATTTCTTTGTGGACTATCGTGCTTCCATACTTTGGATAGAGCAGCTGAATTCCGAGGTTATCGAGGGAGATACAGTGACCTACCGAATTCATATCGATAATTTCATAGAACCCATACCCCAGGCAAAGGTTTGGGTTCATTTGCAGGGGCGGGATTATGAGCCCTATCAAACACCCTTTGACTATTATGGATTTACAGTCGTTTCAATACCCACTGCATTGGATTTAACAATTGATGTTGACATACCAATATTCGAACCAGGGACGTATAATGTTACAGCTGGTCTTCATATCGATTGGGCCCTAATGGATTCTACTGTGGGTGATGAAACAGGTGTGAGGGGCATCCGAATTTTAGATGTTGAATTCAACCATCCCTTGTATTTCAGAGAGGATACCGCCACTGTTGGTTACCGATATCTCGCATACTCTGATTTCCCAGTCTCAGCCTCTCTGATTGTGGAGGACCAGAGTAATCAGCTGTACAATCCTTACAATATTGTCAATGGAACTTCGTGGCTGAACTTCACGTGGAGCGTTCCCGAATTCCTTCCTAATAGAACTTACGGTGTGGATCTTGAGATCTCGGGATTCGCAAGGAGCCTTGAGACAAAAGCAGACGATATGAGGGTTGTCGTGATCCGCGAGATTTTGGATCTTGGTGAGAAATGGCTTTTACCGAGACAGCAGCCTGATGGTGGATGGGAGGAGAGGGATTTCCCGTGGCCACCAGGCACGAACCGCAACGACACATCATGGGCTATGCAGGCTTTAATATGGTCAGGAGTGGATCCTGCCGAGCCTGAAATACAGGATGCCGCAGATTTCGTGGAAGACAATCTTGATCTGAGCTTTCCCGGTGAGATTGATGAGTTTGCTCAAAATGTCTGGGCTCTTGCTGAATGCGGTCGTGGCACTTCACAAAAGGTCGTGGATGCAGGCTCGGTTATTCGTAAGATGCAGAACTGGATCTATGAGCCTGAGACCTGGGGTTTGTACTTCTATTCCGCTGTCAACACCACATGGTTCTACAATATATCAGAGTATGATGAAAACGGAGATCTACTGTATTGGGAGGAGAGAAACGGTTTCTTTAGTACTGAGGTAGAACCTATTTGGATGAACTTCACCATGTATCCAGGAACAGCTAAGTTGAACATTACAATGAAAACCTCGTCATCGTGGTTCAATATGGCCTTCTTAAAGCCTCCATATTACAATAATGAGCCCAGTTGGCAATGGTTGAGGATAGATGATTACCATGATGGAGGTGACGGTGATAAATGGAACTGCACCATGTCTGAGGAAATTGATTTTGACAAAGGCTGGGGTAAACAAAAGGGAATGCCTTCCATTGCCGGTTACACTGCCTGGGGAATAATAGGCCTTATTCAATCGAATGTTGATGGTCCCTTTGAGCGAGAGGCCATTGGAAATGGAGTGCAGTGGCTTTTTAACAATCAAAGTGTGGATGGAAGCTGGCTTCCCTGGGCCATGGATGGAAATTGGGGTAATGGATGGAATGTGTATCCTGAATACCAGGTGGGTAATTGGGCAGATGACTTTATCCAAAACACTGCGGTACCTGTCATAGCTTTGGTTATGAATGGTTCAACTGGACAGACAGTTGATGACGCGGTGGAGTTCCTAAAGGGAAGACAGGAAGAAGACGGCTCATATCCCTATTCAGCCTGGGGTCACAATGTCAATATCATTTCCACAGCCCATACCCTACGCGCACTTTCAAGGGCAGGTTATGTGTTCGACTTGGAGAGCCCCTATGTAAAAGAAGGAGTGAGATGGTTGTGCGCTGCACAGCATCAGACTTCCGGGGGCTGGGATGAACAACAAAATTACACACGAGTAACGCCTGAAGCCATGATGGCTTTGTCATTCCTCCATTACACGAGTTCAATGGATTTGGAAGAAGGGTGGAACCTTGTTTCTCTTGATCTGACACCTATTGATACATCCTTGGATTCTGTACTGGAGACAATAAAGGGAGATTACGATGCAGTTCAATGGTACGACGCAAACGACGCGGTCGATCCTTGGAAACATTTCGAGGTCTCAAAGCCTTCCCAATTAAACGACCTATACGAGATAAATCCCAGAGTGGGCTTTTGGATTCATGTTATAACGCCTGGGGGAACCACCTTCCGTTATACAGGTAAAATGCCTTACATGGAGAGGCGAATCACTCTATATTCTGGCTGGAATCTTGTGGGCTTTCCTTCCCTATCAGATAAATTAAGAATAGAGGGATTGAACAACATCATTTTCGGTACAGAAGTCGATCTTATCCAAAGCTTTGATGCTGTGGACCAAGAATGGGTTGATGTTGGAGACTCGGATTACCTTGAGGTCGGGAAAGGTTACTGGGTTCATTCAAAGGTTGAAAAGACCTGGGCAGTTCCGTTCTAACTGGTCATTTTCTAAGATTTACATGTAAACCAACACACCTATTATTAATATTTATATACTATATTTGGATAGATATGGGTAAGAAATTGAGGGCCGTGTTTCTAACTCTACTTTTATGTTTAGCCATGTTCGGAGTTCTTGATTTTTCATTCGATATTATCGAAATAGCATCAGGAGATATCCTTTATGTGAACATAACGGGATCCGGAGGGGCTTACACCAGCATTCAGGATGCGGTAAATGTAAGCAGTGAGGGGGATACGGTTTTTGTTTACAATGGGACCTATTATGAGAATGTGCTGGTTAATAAGACTATAAGTTTGGTTGGTGAAAATAAGGAAAATACAGTAATAGATGGTGGTGGAAATGAGGATGTTATTAGGATAACTGTTGATTGGGTAAATATTACAGGATTCACGGTCATGCAGAGTGGTAAGGGCTCAGGGTATGCAGGAATAGAACTTACCGAAGTTCAAGAATGTAGGATCTATAGTAACCATTTAACTAACACCTCCTATGGGATTTATCTCTCTTCTTCCCATTGTAACAATATAGATAATAACTTCTTTTTCGCCAACAACCAATCTGGAATTCGTGTCTCCTATTCCATCAGGAATAATATTAATAATAATTTCTTTTCGAAAATGGGGAGTGTTTTATATCGAAGATATAGTATTAATCTCTATCATTCAAACGAAACCTATGTTTCTGACAATATGATGATTGGAGAAGGGATTTATATTTCTGGAGACCTACTTGCTAACTGGAATACACATAATATTGATGTTTCCAATACCCTCAACGGCAAGCCTTTGTACTACTGGAAAAATCAAACTGCTGGAAAAATACCATCAGGAGCAGGACAGGTGATTCTTGCCAATTGCACAAATATTAATATCGAGAACCAGACTCTCATGAATGGATCTTTTGGTATTTCACTGGGTTTTTCTTCATGTAATAACATCTCTAACAACTTCGTGTTAAACAACTTTGAGGGGATCTATCTTTGGCATTCTGATAGAAACAATATCACGAGGAATAATGTCTCGAACAATGTTTGGGGTATTATGACTTACTTTTCTACTTCAAACAACATCTCATCTAACTTTGTATCGAATAATCAAGATGGCATTTATCTTATAGAATCCGACAAAAATAATATAACAAACAACACTTCCATGAATAATTACCAAGGAATCAATCTCTATTATTCAAATGATAACGAAATCGTTGGTAATTACCTCACCGAAAATGGACAATTTTGTATCATGGTCGCATACTCAGATTATAACAATAATACAGGTAATAAAATATTCAAAAACTTTATTGGCATAAGGCTTTATTATTGTGGATGGAACAAAATCATAGGCAATACCATCTCCCATAGTAAATGGTATGGTATCAAATACACTTATGAATTAAGTTCATTGGACAATTGGATATATCACAACAACTTCATTAGCAATTTATATCAAGCATATGATGATTACCCTTTACCTTTTCGTAACCATTGGGATAATGGATACCCGGATGGAGGAAACTTCTGGTCAGATTATACAGGCAGTGATAAATTTAACGGCCCAAATCAGGACATCAATGGAAGTGACGGCATTGGAGATTCCCCATATGAGTTTGCAATTAATTCCATGGTTCTCTACCCCCTCATGGCTCCATATGGAGATTATATCTATTTATATCAGGGTTGGAATCTAATCTCAATCCCATTTATTCAGCCTGATACATTCATAAGTTCGGTTTTTAAATCTATTGAAGGCTCATATGATGCCTTACAATCGTATAATGCAACCGATTTTACAGATCATTGGAAACACAACAGTACGAAAAAGCCCTCTCATTTGAATGATTTGGATAAAATCGACCACACAATGGGCTTTTGGATTCATATTACGGAACCAGGTGGAGTTCTATTTCAATATCCTGGTACAAAATCTACTGAGAATCAAACTATAAACATTCATCTTGGGTGGAACCTTATTGGCTACCCATCTCAAACGTGCCAAAATAGAACAAAGGGATTAAACAACCTTACCTTTGAGAATCAAGTGGATGCCATTTGGACATATGATTCTTCCTCTCAAAAATGGATTGAAATGGGCAAATCAGATAATTTTAAATTTGGAAGAGGATATTATATTCACGCAAAAATAGAGTGCGTATGGGAGGTCCCATTATGAAGAGGAAAATTACTTCAATTGCATTCTGTTTAATTCTTGTCTTATCCTCATTTATCCTTCTCGATTTCAAATTTGGATTAGTGGAAGTTGTTGAGGGGGAGACTTTGTATGTGAACACCACGGGTTCGAACGGTGCCTACACAAGTATTCAAGAAGCCATCGATAACGCCACTGAAGGAGATACGGTTTTTGTCTACAATGGGATCTATTATGAAAATGTGGTTGTGAATAAGACGATAAATCTGACCGGTGAGGATACAACTAATACGATAATTGATGCAAATGGGGTAGCTGATGCTGTCCATATTTCAGCGGATTGGGTGAATTTAACAGGATTTACTCTTACAGGAGGTGGTTCGAATTGGGGAGATTTGGGGGTGGAGCTAAATGATGTTGAGAACTGCACAGTCTCCAACAATAATATAACGGCTAACTCCGCTGGAATCAATGTTTTTCCGTCATCAAACAACAATATCATATCAAACAACAATATATCTTCCAATCATTGGTATGGAATCCGTATTGAGGATTCATCAAATAACAACATAATTCTAGAGAACAACATTTTTTCAAATGATATGATAGGTATAAATCTACAGTATAATCCATACAATAACACTATATCGCGAAATAATAGATCATTTAACGGTCGATATGGCATAAATCTTTTCGGGTCATCATACAATAACATAACCGACAACATTCTCTATTTCAACAGTGATCACGGAATCATTCTTCATGATTCCTCCAATAATCTCATTGTAGGAAACGAAATCTTAAATAATTCGAACGGCATCCAAATTTCCTCGGATTCAGAAAATAACACAGTGACTTCCAACATTATTTTTGGGAGTAGAATTGACGGCATCTTTATTTCAGGTGTTTCTTATTACAACACAATAATCAGTAACAATATCTCATCGGGTAAAAGACATGGTATTAATGTTTACAGATCTTCATATCAAAATATAACCCGAAATAATATATCATTCAGCGATGAAAAAGGTATTTACCTTTATTCTTCCAATGTTAACCACATTAAAAGAAATAATGTCGTGAATAATAGCGATGGAATATATCTTCAAGATTCCAATACAAATGATATATCTTTTAATATGTTTTCCCTAAATAATGTTTTTGGGTTTTATATTAAAACCTCTTTGGAAAATAATATCACTCATAACAATATTTCGTATAATGAATATGGCATCGAATTAAATTCTGCATCAAGAACAATAATCGCAAATAATTCTATTTACTCAAATAATATGCATGGCATTGAGACATGGGAATCGTTGAACACTACTATTTCTAATAATACAGTCTCGAACAATCAAAATGGCCTCCTTCTACGATTATTTTCCGACAATAACATCATCTTAGGCAATACTATCTCATTGAATGATGATGGTATCGTCCTACGAAGCTCATCGAATGCTACCATCACCAATAATACTATCTGCTCTAATAAGTTAGAGGGAATCGATTCATATAGTTCCTCGAATAATATTATTTCAAATAATACATTATCAGACAATAATTATGGTATCTATCTTGATGATTCATCGAACAATATAATTAGCAAAAACACCATTACAAACAATTGGAAAGGCATTTATCAATATTCCTCAACTGACAACAAGATATCCAACAACAGCATATTAGGCAATGCATTTTTGGCAATTTCCTCGGAAGACAGTATCGATGCTCAGGTCAACTACTGGGGAACCACCGATCTGTCCAGGATAGAGAGAATGGTGGACAATGTCGATTTTCTAAATCCGTTGGATACAAGTCCTACAAAGATAGAAGGTAGTATGACATTTAAATTCCCTTGTATCCTTTATAATGATTACGAGTAATTTTTATGATCTTG